>NZ_JAJONF010000056.1 GCF_021462265.1 Streptomyces shenzhenensis
GACCTCCACGCTAGTCCCGCCCGCCCGCGAACACGGCCGCCACCTCGGGGATGCGGTCGACATAGCCGTCGAGGAGCTGACGGCCGACGTTGACCGAGTCGACCAGGGGGTGCAGCGAGAACGCCTTGAGCGCATCCGTGCGGGAGCCGGTCACGGCCGCGCTGATCGTGAGCCGCTCGACCGCCTTGACCTGCTGCATCAGACCGGCCTGGTGGAGGTCGGGCTGGGTGACGGTGAGCGGGTGCACGCCGTTGGCGTCGACCGTGACGGGGACCTCGACGACCGCGTCCTCGGGAAGCGCGGACACGGTCGTGCCGTTGCGCACGTTGAGGATCATCGTCGCGCGCTCGTTGCGGCTGACCGCGGCCATCACGGCGAGGGCGACACCGGCGTAGCCCTGGTGCGCGGGATCGGGCCGGAAGTCCGCGTCGGCCTCGGCCTCGCCCTGCACGGCTCCCTTGGCCTCGGCCATGTAGTTGGCGCTGCGGTTGGCCACGGTCTCCCGCCACAACTGCACCGCCGACCCCCCGGCCGCCTCGGTCACCCGCGCGTAGAACTCCCGCTGCTGACGGGCGAGGAACTCACCCCGGGTCTGCGGGGCGTCGAGGATGGAGCGTACGGCGTCCCGGTTGAAGTAGTAGTAGTACAGGTACTCGTTGGGGATCAGTCCGAGGTCGCGCAGCCACTCCTTGCCGAAGACGACCCCCTCCTCCAGGCCGCCGAGCCGCTCGTCGTCGGCGAGCAGGCGGGGCAGTACGTCCTCGCCGTCGTGCAGCACCCGGCGCATCCAGCCCAGGTGGTTGAGGCCGACGTAGTCGAACTGGGCCCGGGACGGGTCCAGCCCGAGCGTCGTGGCGATACGGCGGCCGAGGCCCGAGGGGGTGTCGCAGATGCCGAGGACGCGGTCGCCGAGGACACTCTGCATCGCCTCGGTGATCATCCCGGCCGGGTTGGTGAAGTTGATGACGTACGCCTGGGGCGCGAGCCGGCGTACGCGGTGCGCGATGTCGAGCATCACCGGGATCGTGCGCAGACCGTAGGCGAGGCCGCCGGGGCCGGTGGTCTCCTGGCCGAGGACGTTCAGGTCAAGGGCGACCCGTTCGTCGCACATCCGGCCCGTCAGTCCGCCCACCCGGATCGCCGCGAACACGAAGTCGCTGCCTTCCAGGGCGTCGTCGAGCGATGTGCTGACCGTCACCCTGGGGGCGTCGGGCCGGCCGTCGGCGAACCGGGCGAGGACCTCGGCCATCGCCTTGAGGCGGGCGGGATCGGTGTCGTACAGCCAGACGTCGTCGATGCGAGGGGTGCCCTGGTCGTGCAGCAGGGCCTGGTAGACGTACGGCACGCGGAATCCGCCGCCGCCGAGGACCGTCAACTTCATGCGAGTATCACCTTTCCACCCGCCTCGCGGCAGAGCTGGAGAGTGTCGGGATCGGCACCGCCGGTGGTGATCAGGACGTCGATGTCCGACAGCGGGCACACCCGCAGCGACCCGGTGCCCGGGAACTTGGTCTCCGCGGCGACCAGGACGACCTTGCCGGCCGTCTCGATCATGGCCTGCTTCAGGGGTGCCTCGACCGCCATGTTGTCGACCACGTGACCGCTCGGGCGGACCCCGGTGCAGCTGAGGAAGAGCAGGTCGGCGCTGACCTGGCGCAGTGCCTGTTCGGTCAGCGAACCGACCAGGGACTGGTAGTTGCGGCGCAGCACACCGCCGAGCATCACCAGGCGTACTGCCTCGTCGTGACGGAGTTCGTCGAGCACGGCCAGGCTGCTGGTGATGACGGTGACCGGACGACCGCGCAGCCGTCGCGCGATCGCCTGGGGTGTGGTTCCGATGTCCAGAACGACCACGCTGTCGTCCTCGACGAGCTTCACGGCCTCCTCCGCGATGGCCTCCTTCAGCGCCTGGTCGACGGTGGCGACGACGTCGAAGGGAATCTCGTCCACGGGCCCCCGCCCGGTGGCGTCCACCGTGGCGTGCGGGGACAGGGCGGCGCCCCCGTAGGTGCGCACCAACTCGCCGTTGCGGTCCAGTTCGATCAGGTCCCGGCGGATCGTGGACTCGCTCACCTGGAGCCGCTCGGCGAGCTCGCGCACCGAGGCCACCCCCGTCGTGCGCAGGGATTCCACGATCTTCGCGTGTCGATTGCGTGAAGTCACGCAGCGAAGATAGCACCGGATGACTGACTTCAGTCATCCGGGAGGGGAAACTTTCTCGTAACTGACTGACTCTTGTCATCTTGGCCAAGCGGTGCTCATAGTTGAGCACTTCCTGTGGCGGCACCAGACGGAGGCAGTGACCGTGCTCGATGTGCTCTTCGCCGGCGAAGTCTTCTGCGACCTCGTATTCGCCGGTATCCCGCACCTGCCCACCCAGGGCGGCGAGGTGTTCGCGGACCGGTTCGCCGTGGTCCCCGGCGGCACCGCCACCCGCGGTGTGGCCGCCGCCCGGCTGGGGCTGCGGACCGGCCTGTGTGCCGTGATCGGCACCGACTTCCTCGGCGACCACATCGTCGCCGAACTCGCCCGCGAGGAGAACCTGCGCCTCGCCTGGCTGCGCCGTGATCCGGCCGTACAGACCCCCGTCACGGTCGCGGCGGCCAACGAGCACGACCGCACCTTCATCACCTACGAGGAGGAGGGCGCCCGGCGCCCGGAGGTGTGGGACGGCGAGCTGCCCGACACCCGCTTCGTACAGCTCACCCTCGGCAAGCCGTTGCCCGGCTGGGTGGCCCGGCTGCGCGGCCGCGGCACCCGGGTCGTCGGCGGTGTCGGCTGGGATCCCACCGGCCGCTGGTCGCCCGACGTGCTCACCCGCCTGGGCGAGGTCGACGTATTCGTCTGCAACGCGGTCGAGGCCACCAGCTACACCCGCACGGACACGGTCGAGGAGGCCGTCAAGGTCCTGGACGGCCTGGTGGCCGACGTCGTCGTGACGGACGGACCGCGCGGCGCGGTCGCGGTGGCCGGTGACACCGGTGAACTCGTCCGGATCCCCGCTCCCCAGGTGCCCGCCGTCGACCCCACCGGTGCCGGCGACGTGTTCACCGCCGCCCTCATCACCGGCCTGAGTCACGGCTGGCCGCTGCCCACCCGCCTCCGCTTCGCCGGACTGTGCGCCGCCCTGTCGGTGCAGAGCCTCGGCGGCGCGGGCAGCGCGCCGCACCGGGCGGCCGTCGACGCGTTCCTCGCCGAGATCTCCGGCATCCCCGACGACGACATCGCCCGGATACGGGCGATCCTGCGCTGACGTGCGCCGGATCCGCTGTCCGGTGCCCCGGCAGCCGGCGCCACGCCGGGACTGCCCCCGAAACCCCACCGGCCGCCGCCTGGCGGCCACCTGGTTCCCGCCTCTCCGGGAACACCGCACCGCCCGCCGCTCCACCAGTACCAGGAGGACCACTCCATGATTGAGAGAACCCAGGGCCGTTCCGCCCGGCGCGTTGTCGCCGCGACCGCCCTCGCCACCGGCCTGCTGACGGCTGTCGCGGCCTGCTCACCCGGCCCCAGCGGCACCTCGTCCGCCGGCGGGGCGAACAAGACCGCCGGCCCGGTGTCCACGGACGTCGCCAAGGCGGGCAAGGTCACTCTCACCGAGTGGGACCAGAACACCGACCCGGGCACCGACGCCTCCACCGAAGCACTCAACAAGGCGTTCATGGAGAAGTACCCCAACGTCACGATCAAGCGGGTGTCCCGGTCCTTCTCCGACCTCAAGACGACGCTCAAGCTCGCCCTGTCCTCGTCGAACCCCCCGGACGTCGTCCAGGCCAACCAGGGCTACCCCGACATGGGCGCATTCGTGAAGGCCGGCCTCCTCCAGCCCGAGGACAGCTATGCCAAGGTCTACGGCTGGGACACCTCCTTCCCGTCCCAGCTGCTCGACCTCAACCGCTTCTCCTCCGACGGCAAGACCTGGAAGACCGGCAACCTGTACGGCGTGTCACAGACCGGCGAAATCGTCGGCATCTACTACAACAAGGCCAAGCTCAAGTCCCTCGGGCTGCCCGTCCCCACCACCCTCGCAGGTTTCGAGACCGCCCTCGCCAAGGCCAAGTCGTCCGGACTGCGGCCCATCTCCTACGGCGACGCGGACAAAAGCCCCGGCATCCACATCTTCGGCGTCGTGCAGGCGGCCACCGCGGGCAAGGCGGAGGTCCGCAAGCTCGTCTTCGACGGGGGCGGCGCCAAGTGGACCGACGCCGGAAGCCTGAAGGCGGCCACCACCCTGCGCGGTTGGGCCGACAAGGGCTACCTGGGCTCCGGCTTCAACGGTGAGAGCAAGGACCAGGCGGTCGCCGACTTCGCCGCCGGCAAGTCGCTCTTCCTCGTCGACGGCACCTGGCAGGCCGCCGTACTCGAGCCCAAGATGAAGACGAACGTCGGCTTCACCGCGCTCAGCCCCGCCGCCGGCCAACCCCCGCTCACCCAGGGCGGCGAGGGCCTCGCCTGGTCCATGACCGCCAAGTCCAAGCACCCCGACGTGGCGGCCGCGTACATCAACTTCCTCGTGGACGGCAACGGCATGAAGGTCCTCGCCGACAAGGGCAACCTGCCCGCCCTCCCGCAGGCCGGCTACCAGCCCGCCGCGGGCACCGTCGACGCCGACATCCTCGACGAGTGGAAGGCGGTCAGCGAGAAGGACGGCCTGCTGCCGTACCTCGACTACACCACGCCGACCTTCTACGACACCCTCACCGCGGCCGTCCAGGAACTGACCGCCGGACAGCTCTCGCCCCAGGCCTTCGGGGCCCAACTCCAGTCCGACTACGCCTCGTTCCAGCAGAGCAGGTAAGGCCGCAGACCTCATGGCTGTCACCGCGCACCGCCCGACGGCACGCAAGCGCCAGGCCGACACCCCCAGCGGGCGTCCGGCCCGGCGCCGCGGCCGAGTCCAGTGGAAGGGCTACCTCTACGCCCTTCCCGCCCTGGCGGTCCTCACCGTCTTCCTTCTGATCCCGCTCGGCCAGTTGGTCCAGATCTCCCTCTTCCACTGGGACGGCATCTCCGCCTCCACCTGGGCCGGGTTGTCCAACTACACCGAGATCGCGCGCGACCCGCGGTTGCGCGCCGGCTTCCTGCACTCCCTGGTGCTGATCCTCTTCTTCTCGGTCCTGCCGATCGCGCTCGCCCTGGCGCTGGCGGCGATCACCACCCGCGCCGCACGGCTGCGCGGGGTCTCCGTCTTCCGCGCGCTGATCTTCCTGCCGCAGGTCGTCGCCATGGTCGTCACCGCGACCGCCTGGACGGCCATCTACGCACCCGACGGCGTCCTCAACACCGCCCTGCGCGCGATCGGCCTCGACGCGGTGGCCCGTCCCTGGCTCGGCGACTTCTCCACCGCCCTGCCGTCCGTCGGACTCGTCGGCACCTGGCTGGAGATCGGCCTGTGCCTGGTGCTGTTCATCGCCGGCATCGGCCAGATCCCGGGGGAGTTGTACGAGGCGGCCAAGCTGGACGGCGCGGGTCTCGTACGGGAGTTCCTCGCCGTGACGCTCCCCGGCCTGCGCGGGCAGATCACCGTGGCACTCACCCTCACCGTCATCGCCGCGCTGAAGACCTTCGACCTGGTGTACGTCGCCACGCACGGCGGTCCCGGCAACGCGACCAGCCTGCCCGCCTTCGAGGTGTACAACCGGGCCTTCGGCACCGGCCAGGTCGGGTCGGCCTGTGCCATCGCCGTGGTGCTGACCGCGGTGATCCTGCTCATCACCTTCCTGATCACCAAGCTCCAGCCCGAGGAGGACGGGACATGATCTCCGCACGTGAACGCGTGCTCAACTACGTGGTTCTGACCGTCTTCGCCGGGCTCGCCCTGATCCCGCTGATCGGCGTGGTGGCGTCCGCGCTGAGCCCGGCCGCCCAGGCGTCCCCGTCCTTCACCTGGCCGCACCACCTCGACTTCGGCAACTTCGCCGCCGCCTGGCGACAGGGCCACTTCGCCACGTATCTGGGCTCCAGCGTGCTGGTGGCGGTGTCCGTCGTCGTGCTCACCGCGGTGCTGGCGATCCTGGCCGGTTTCTCCTTCGCGCACTTCGACTACCCCGGCCGGTCGTTCCTCTTCTACGTCACGCTGATCGGCCTGATGGTGCCGCCCGAGGCGTTCGTCATCCCGCTCTACTTCAACCTGCGGGACGCCGGGCTCGCCGACTCCTACTGGGCGCTGATCCTGCCGCAGACCGCCCAGTCCCTCGCTTTCGGCGTCTTCTGGATGCGCAACTTCTTCCGCTCGGTACCGGTCAGCGTCATCGAGGCGGCACGGCTCGACGGCGCGACGGACTGGCGGCTGCTGTGGCGGATCCTGGTCCCCACCAGCCGCCCCGCCCTCCTGACCATGGCCATGCTGGTCTTCATGTGGACCTGGAACGAGTTCCTGCTCCCGCTGGTCATGATCACCGACGAGAGCAAGCGCACCGCGCCCCTGGGACTGGCCTTCTTCCAGAGCGAGCACACCACCCAGTACTCCCTCCTGGCAGCGGCCTCGATCATCGTCGCCCTGCCGGTCGTCGCGCTGTACGTCTTCCTGCAGCGGCACTTCATCTCCGGCATGCTGTCCGGCGCCGTCAAGGCGTGAGAGCAGGCCTCTTCCCCGTACCGGCCCGTCCGCCCCCTTGCGCGTGGCGGACGGGCCCGTTGCCTCCCGGTCGCGTCCTGATGCGGTGGCCGGGCCATGCCGGGATCAGGGACGGGCGGTGCCGGCAACGGGTTCGGGGCTGTCCTCGTGGCCGGTCACCTCGTGCCCGGCTCCGCCGTGGGGGTGGAGGCCGATCATGCCGAAGGCGGTGAGTGCCGCGGCGACGGCGGCTGCCACCCCGCACACCAGGTACGCGGTGGAGAAACCGCTGCCCAGGGCGTCGAGGGCAAGGCCGTGGGCAGCGGAGCCCGGGGCGGTGGGCGGCAGACTGTTCACGGCGAGGGGTCCGTCGGTCGCGGCGATCTCGCGTGCCGCCGCCCGCTGGGCGGTCGGCAGGCCGGCGCCGGAGAGGTTCGTGGCGAACGTCGATCCGGCATTGCTGAGGGCGACAGCGCCGACGACGACCGGGCCGAGGACGAAGCCGAGGTCGCGCAGCATGTTGGTGGTGGCGCTGGCCATGCCCGCCAGGTTCGGGGGCACGCTGTTCAGCGCCACCGCCGTCACCGAGCTGATGCTCAGGGCGAAACCGATGCCGATCAGCAGGGCGGGAGCGATGAAGGCGCCGAGCCCCGGGTCGTTGACGTCCAGGCGGGTGAACAGCAGGCAGCCGGCCGCCATCAGAACGAATCCGGAGGTCAGCAGCCAGGCCGGGGCGACCTGGTGCAGGAGACGCGAGACGACCGGGATGAGCACGAAGGCCGGCCCCTGCAGGAGCAGGAAGAGGATGCCGACGCGCATCGGGTCCTGGTGCTGTACGGGACCCATCCACATGCTCGTCGCGAAGCAGGCGCCGAGGAAGGCGAGCATCCCGATGACCGCGGCGGCGGACGACACGGTGAACGCCCGGTTGCGGAACAGCTTCAGGTCGAAGATCGGGGAGTCGGCTCCCAGTTCCACCACGACGAACCCGGCGAGGAAGCAGACGCCGAGCGCGAAGGAGAGCATGACGGGCAGGGTGCCCCAGCCCGACTCGGGCCCTTCGACGGCGCCGAACAGCACCAGGACGAGACCGACGGCGAAGGTGATCTGACCGGACACGTCGAACCTGCGGCTCTGCGGCGCCTTCGACTCCGTGGCCAGCACCATGGTGAGCACCATGCTGACCAGGGCGAGTCCGACGAGCACCCAGAAGGAGCCCCGCCACGACCCGATCTTGGCGAACATGCCGCCGACCAGGGGCGAGACGGCGGCGCCGGCGGACAGGAAGCCGCTCCAGAGCGCCACCGCGTGCGCCCGCTGCCGCATGCCGCGGGACAGGGCGGTGATCGCGGTGAGCGAGCCGGGGAACATGGCGCCGGCGCCGA
Source organism: Streptomyces shenzhenensis (assembly GCF_021462265.1). Taxonomy (GTDB): domain Bacteria; phylum Actinomycetota; class Actinomycetes; order Streptomycetales; family Streptomycetaceae; genus Streptomyces; species Streptomyces shenzhenensis. The sequence continues at coordinate 7,942 of NZ_JAJONF010000056.1, forward strand.
GGCCGTTCAGACCGGCGCCGATCCACAGCACCTGGACGGTGGGTGCGAGTGCGGCGACGGTGCTGCCCACGGCGACCAGGGCCGTGCCGGCCACGACGAGCCTGCGCCGCCCGAACAGGTCACCGAGGACACCGAAGGTGAACTCGAAGCAGACCACGGCGATCATGAACGCCGCGGTGATCCAGGTCAGCTGGGATCCGTGGGTGTGCAGGTCCTCCTGGAAGAGCCCGTTCAGTGAGGCCGGCAGCGCGTTCGCGACCTGGGCCACGAAGACGGCGCCGCAGGCGGCAGCCAGTGTTGCCGCGTAGCCCGGCGTCCGGGCGGCCCCCGCGGTTGGGCCGGGGGACACGACTGTCCCGTTGTTGAGCGTCATCGCTGTTCTTTCTGGCTGGGGAAGTAGGGCGTCCCGGGACGGGAGCCACGAGAGCGTTCAAGGGCTCGGCTCTGCGTACGCGGTGGGGGGAGCGGGGGCGCGGCGCGAGTCGGGCGCGATGCCGTGGAGAATGACACTCGCTTTACGTCACGTCAATGATATATGCGATCTAGAAAGAAAGCAGAGTCACTGAAAGCTGAATGAGTGAGTTGTTCACTGGTGTCGCGGCAGGTCCCGCTCCAGCGCGTGTGCGGCGGCCTCCAGGGCCGTGACCAGGGGCTGGAGCTGGTGCGGGTCGTAGCGCACGCTGGGCATCGAGACGGAGAGGCCGGCCACCGCGGTGCCGTCCCGGTCGCGCACGGGGACACCGACGGCGACCAGACCGCGTTCGGACCGCTCCCTGTTGACGGCGAAGCCGTTGCGCCGCAGTCGCTTCAGCTCCGTCCGCAGCCGAGCGAGGTCGGGACGGTCTGCCGGGCGGTCGCGGTAGCGCTCGGGGGCGTAGACCTCCTCCAGTTCCTCGTCGGGAAGGTCGGCGAGGAGGAGCAGGCCGGCTGTGGTGCGGTGCGCCGGGAACACCATGCCCTCCCGGGAGCCCACCCGCAGGGCCTGCCGGGACTCGACGCTGGCGATGAACCGGGCGGTCTCCCCGGTCCGCACGATCAGGTTCGTGGTCTCGTCGAAGAGATCGACGATCCGGTGGAGATGCGGGAGGGCTGCCGCGCGCAGCCGTGACACGAGAGACCGGGAGTGCGCGGCCAGTTCCAGTACCGGGCCCGCCCGGTAGACGCGGTCCTCGCCCTGCACGGCGAAGTCCCGGTAGACGAGCATCGCCAGGACGCGGTGGGCCGTCGACCGGGCGACCCCCAGGCGCTCGGCGAGCTGCGCCACGGTCGCGTCGCCTTCCATCTGCAGGATGGTCGCCGCCCGCAGTGCGTGGTCCACGCTGGCGATGGGATAGGGCGGCGGCGTCTTCAGCGGCTTGTCCATGGTGGCTCCGTTCTGCTCTCCAGAATCTCCATGCTCCCTCAGCAGACGCGCGGCACGCTGAGTCCGTGACTGAGTCCTCCCTCACCCAAGACACCGCCGCGGGTTCCCCGGTCCGGCTGCAGGCCGTCGGCACGGACGGACAGCCCGAGGTCACCCCCGCCCTCGAAGCGCTGTACCGGGGCTTCGAACAGGAACTGCTCGTCCCGCTGTGGACCGAGATCGGTGACCTGATGCCGGCCCACCCGCGCTCGCGCGCCGTGCCGCACCTGTGGCGCTGGGAGCGGCTGCGGGAACTGGCCGCGCGCGCCGGCGACCTGGTCCCGGTCGGCCGCGGCGGCGAGCGCCGGGCCATCGCGCTGGCCAACCCCTCGCTCGGCGGCAGGCCCTTCGCCACGCCGACGCTGTGGGCGGCCATCCAGTACCTCATGCCCGGAGAGGACGCCCCGGAGCACCGGCACACCCAGCACGCCTTCCGCTTCGTCGTCGAGGGCTCAGGGGTGTGGACGGTCGTCGGGGGAGACCCCGTGCCCATGAACCGTGGTGACTTCCTGCCGCAGGCCGGCTGGAACTGGCACGCCCACCACAACGCCAGCAGCGAGCCGATGGCCTGGATCGACGGCCTGGACATCCCCTTCCAGTACCTCACCGAGGCGCAGTTCTTCGAGTTCGGCCGGGACGAGATCAGCGACGCCGAGCGGACCACCCCGCAGCGGTCCCGTTCCGAGAGGCTGTGGGGCCACCCGGGCCTGCGCCCGCTGTCGGCCGCCCCGGCCGCACCGGGCAGCCCGCTGCTGTCGTACAAGTGGGAGCACACCGACGCCGCCCTGCGCGACCAGCTCGCGCTGGAGAAGGCGGGCTTCGGCGGCACCGTCGAGCCAGGCCATGCCGCGGTGCGCTACTCCAACCCGCACGACGGCTCCGACGTCCTGCCGACCGTCCGCGCCGAGTTCCACCGCATCGCCCGTGGCACCGAGACCGCGCCGGTGCGCGAGACCGGCTCCTCGGTCTACCAGGTCTTCGACGGCTCAGGCGTCGTCACCGTCGGCGACAGGTCGTGGTCGGTGACGCGCGGCGACCTGTTCGTCGTCCCCTCCTGGGAGCCGTTCGCCGCCAGGTCCGAGGCCGGTACGACCGACTCCGACGAGGCCGCCCTCGACCTCTTCCGCTTCTCCGACGCGCCCGTCTTCGAGGCGCTCCACCTCCACCGCACCCAGAAGGACGCCTGACGATGAAGCTCGCCACCCTCCGCACCGCCGACGGCACCCGGGCGGTCCGCCTCGACGGCGACCTCCTGGTCGACCTCGGCTACGCCGACCTGGGGGAGTTGTTCGCCGAGGACGACTGGCAGGACAGGGCCGCCGCCGCGTCCGGCACCGCCTACCCGGTCGAGGGCGCGGACTTCGCGCCGGTCGTCCCGAACCCCTCCAAGGTCGTCTGCGTCGGCCACAACTACACCAACCACATCAAGGAGATGGGCCGCGGGCTGCCGGACTACCCGACGCTCTTCCCGAAGTTCACCGACACCCTTCTCGGCGCCGGCGACGACATCGTCAAGCCGGCCGAGACCGGCGCGCTGGACTGGGAGGTCGAACTGGCCGTCGTGATCGGCAAGGCGGTGCGCCGCGCCGACGAGCGGCAGGCCGCCGACGCCATCGCCGGTTTCACCGTCATGAACGACATCTCGGTGCGCGACTGGCAGTTCCGCACCATCGAGTGGACCCAGGGCAAGATCTGGGAGGCCACCACCCCGGTCGGCCCCTACGTCGTCACCCCCGACGAGATCGGCGGCGTCCGCCCCGCGCTCCAGGTGAGGACGACCGTCGACGGCCAGGTCATGCAGCAGGACGACACCGGCACGCTGCTGTTCGACCCGGTCTTCCTGGTCCAGTACATCTCCACCGTCATCACCCTGCGCCCGGGCGACATCATCGCCACCGGCACCCCGGCCGGCGTGGGCAACGCCCGCGACCCCAAGGTCTTCCTGCTTCCCGGCCAGACCGTGGTCACCGAGATCGCCGGCCTGGGCGCCTGCACCAACAAGGTCGTCGAGGCATGACCACCGCCACGCGGACCCTCACCGACGCGCGCGCCTGGGCCGGCGCCGGCACCGAGTTGCTGCTCGACGCCGTCGCGGGCCTGGACGAGGCCGGTTTCTCGGCCCCCAGCGTGCTGCCGGGCTGGACCCGCAAGCACCTCGTCGCGCACGTCGCCGCCAACGCCGACGCCCTGGGCAACCTCGTCCACTGGGCGGCCACCGGTGAGGAGACGCCGATGTACGCCTCTGCCGAGGAGCGCGCCGCCGGCATCGACAAGGGGCCGGCCCTGTCGGCCGACGAACTGCGCTCCTGGCTGACCGCGTCCGCGCACCGGCTCGCCGCAGGGCTCGGCCGGCTCACCGACGAGCAGTGGCGGCACCGGGTCGTCACCGCCCAGGGGCGCACCGTCCCCGCCACCGAGTTGCCCTGGATGCGCGCCCGCGAGGTATGTGTCCACGCCGTCGACCTCGGCACCGGCGTCGTCACCTTCGCCGACCTGCCCAGGGGCTTCCTGGTCGCCCTGGTCGACGAGATCCGCGCCAAGCGCGGTCTGACCGGGCTGCCCGAAGGTCCCCTGCCCGCGGTCGCCGCCTGGCTGGCCGGCCGCCCCCACTCGCTCGCCGACGCCCCTGAGCTCGGCCCGTGGCTCTGAGGAGTGAGTCCCATGTCCCATCCTGATGTGCCTGATGTACCTGATGTGCCTGATGTGATCGTCGTCGGCGGCGGCATCGGCGGCCTCGGAGCGGCGTTCTCGCTGACCCGCCGGGGCCTCGGCGTCCGCCTGCTGGAGAGTGCCCCCGCCTTCGGCGAGGTCGGCGCCGGCATCCAGCTCGCCCCCAACTGCACCCGCATCCTCGACGACTACGGACTCCTCGAGGAGGCCAAGAGCCTGGGCGTCGTCCCGGACACGATGGTCATGCGCGACGCCGTCGACGGCGGCGAACTGACCCGGCTCGACCTGCGGGACCTGGAGAAGCGCTACGGCTACCCGTACCTGGTCATCCACCGCAGCGACCTGCACGGCCTGCTGTTGCGCGCCTGCGAGCGCGCCGGTGTCGAGCTGATCAACGACGCGCACGTGACCTCGTACGAGAACACCGACGGCGGCGCCCGGGTGACCCTGGCCGCCGGCGGGACGCACGAGGCCGGTGTCGTGATCGCGGCCGACGGCCTGCACTCCGTCGCCCGCAAGCTGCTCGTCGACGACCAGCCCGTCTCCTCGGCGTACGTCGCCTACCGCGGCACCGTTCCCGCCGAGCTGGAGCGGGTGAAGTCCGTGGACCTCGGCGAGGTCGTGGTCTACGTCGGCCCCGGCTGCCACTTCGTCCACTACGGCCTGCGCGGTGGCGAGATGCTCAACCAGGTCGCGGTCTTCGAGTCGCCCAAGGCGCTGGCCGGCCAGGAGGACTGGGGCACCCCGGACGAGCTCGACGCCGCCTTCGCCAGGACCTGCGGTTTCGTGCGGGACGGCCTGCCGTTCATGTGGCGCGACAAGTGGTGGCGGATGTTCGACCGCGACCCGGTCATGAACTGGGTCCACGGCCGGATCGCCCTGCTCGGCGACTCCGCGCACCCGCCGCTGCAGTACATCGCGCAGGGCGCGATCATGGCCATCGAGGACGGCTGGGTCCTGAGCGAGCACGTCGCCCGCCACCGCGCCGAGGACGGCACGGTCGACTGGGACGCCGCTCTCGCCGCCTACCAGGCGGTCCGCCCGGAGCACTGCCGCCGTGTGCTGAGCACCTCCCGCAAGTGGGGCGAGCTGTGGCACCTCGACGGCCTGCGCCGCGAGCAGCGCAACATGCTGCTGCGCGCCCGGGACACCTACGACTACTCGTTCGTGGACTGGCTGTACGGTCCGACCGCGCTGACGCCGGACCAGGAGCCGCCCATGTTCGAGCCGGTCCCACTGTCCTCCGCGGCCCCGCTGACGGCCGTGGAAGGCAGCGCGGCGTGAGCGACGCCTGGCTGTCGCCGACGGCGCCGGCGAGGACGGCCGCGACGTCGGCCACATGACACGAGGCCGTACGAGGCGAAGCGGCTCGCCAGGTGCGCCGGTGCGCCACTTCACCCCGTCACTTCAGCGGCAGGCCGCGCCGCTCGCCGGAGCGCCGGTGAGCGTGCCCGCCACCACCGTGAAGCGGCGGTGCGGCTCCGGCCCCGGCGCGGCGATCACCGCCTCGCGCAGCTTTACAGTCCGGCAGTGATCCATGCGGGGTGTGCGGCCGCAGACCGGTGTGTACGGCCGGCGCGTTAGGATCTCCGTCATGGCGAACCTTCGACAGGCGCAGAAGCAGATGACGCGCCGCCTGCTGCTGGAGTCGGGGCTCGAACTGTTCACCACGAAGGGATACGCCGCCACCAAGGTCGACGACATCGCGACCGCCGCGGGCACCACCCGGGTGACCTTCTACGCCTACTTCCCCTCCCGCAGCGACCTGATGAAGGCGCTCATCGACGAGCGGCTCAACGAGGCGCTGCAGCGCGTCCGTTCTCCCGAGCACGGTTCCACGGCCCAGGACCTGGTCGCCACCGTGGCCGCGGGGACCCCGGCGGCGATCAGCACCTGGCTGCGACGCACCGCCGCCAGCTGGCCGGAGATCCGGCCGATCATCCGCGTGGGCCGGGACGCCGCGGCGGTCGATCCGGAGCTGCGCGACCTGGTGGAACGATGGCTGGAGGAAGCCATCAGCGACATCGAGGACGGCCTGACGGCGGCCGGGCGCTTCGCCCCCCATCAGCGCCGCTTCCGGGGAGTGCTGGCGATGGCCGAGCTGGACTACGTCGCCCAGCACTGGGGCGATGCCGACTGGAAGCTCACCCGCGAGCAGATGCTCGACGAGCTCAGCGCCAGCTGGGTGCGGCTGCTGTCCTGACCGCCACCGGCGGGACCGGCCGTCTCACCGTTCGGCCGCGGCGTCGCACAGCAGCGCCCGCAGCCAGGCGACGAAGTGGCGGTCGGCCAGCCGCGGGTTCCACACCATGTCGATGCCGAGCCCGGGCAGCGGGAACGGGAACTCCTCGATCCGCAGGTCGGCGAGGGTGCGCATGGTGGCGGCCACCCGGTACCTCATCAGGGCGACTCCGCCGGCGCGGGCCACGTGGAACGGCACCAGCAGGAAGTCGGAGATCCACAGCCCGACGCGGTAGGGGATGCCTTCGTCCTCCAGCACCGAGTACGGGAAGACCCGCCGGTCGGTGTCGACGACGACATGCGGTTCGGTGGTGAGCAGGTCGAGCGCGCTCGCCTGCGGCGGGGTGTCCGGCGCGGCCACCACCACACAACGGTCGTCGTACAGCCGCTCGCGCGGATACGGCGAGACGTGCGCCTCGGAGATCAGCACGACGTCGACGCCGCCTTCGGTGAAGGTGGCCTCGGTCGGCACGGTGATCGTCCGCACCCGCAGCGTGGCGTGCGGCGCGCGCTCGGCGACGAGCCGGGTCAGCCGGGGGCCGACGACGAACGCCGTGCTGTTCGTCATGGCGACCGTGATGACCCGCTCGTCCGTGGCGGGGTCGAAGGAGGGGAAGTCGACGATCTGCGCGGCCTGTTGCAGCGCGCCGCGCAGTGGCGCGATCAGCTCCAGCGCCCGTGGGGTGAGCGTGACGCCGCTGCCGTGCCGGACGACGAGCTCATCGCCCAGCAGGCGCCGCATCCGGGTCAGGGCGTGGCTCATGGCCGGCTGCGACAGCCCGACCCGCTCCGCCGCCCGGGTCACCGACTGTTCCTCCAGCAGCGCGAGGAGGGGCACCAGCAGGTTGAGATTGACCGACGCCAGCCGGTCCAGTCCCGACGCCGTGGTGTCCTCCTCGCCGCTCATGGCGCACACCCTATGCGGGCGTCCGGGTCATGCGGCGCAGCCGGGGGACGGGGATGCGGTAGTCCAGCGCGACAGCCGTGGTGCTGCCGTCCTCCTGCTGCCAGGCCATCAGCGCCGGACCGCTGCCGGGTTCCCCGTCCACGTACACCGGTTCGCCGGCCGCAGGCAGCGGCCCGACCGCCTTGAGGGTCCGGCCGAACTGCTCGGTCCAGAAGTACGGCTGGAACGACATCGGCGGGGCGTCGTCGCCGTGGACGAGCGCCCGGGCGGCCGACTTCCCCTGGTCGATGGCGCTGCTCCACAGGGGGACGCGGCGCCGGCCCCGCGGGGTGGGGAAGGCCGCGAGGTCGCCGACGGCCGCGACACCGGGCCGGGCGAGCCCGCGCGTGTCGACCGGGACGGCGCCGTTCACGACGAGCCCGGTGCCGGCGAGCCATTCGGTGTTGGGGATGTCACCGACGGCGGTGAGCAGGACCTCCGCCCGCAGCACCGTGCCGTCGTCCAGCGCGACGTGGACGTCGCCGGCCCGCCCCGCGACCCGCGCCGGACCGGTTCGGACCACGGTGAGCCCCCGCTCGCGGGCGGCGGTGGTGAAGACGCCGGCGAGGTGCGGACCGAGCTGGGCGGTCAGCGGCTCCCCCTGCGAGACGAGGGTGACCGGACAGCCGGCGGCCAGGCACCCCGAGGCGATCTCCATGCCGAGCGGACCGCCCCCGACGACGAGGACGGAGGGCCGGCCGGCCAGCCGGCGGCGCAGCGCCAGCGCGTCGTCGAGCCCGCGCAGGGTGACCTCGTCGGGCAGTCCGGACAGCCTGCGGGCCCGGGAGCCGGTGGCGAGGACGACGCCGTCGTACGGCAGGCTGGTGCCGTCGTCGAGCGTGACGAGCCGCCGGTCGGGGTCGAGCCCTGTCGCGCGCACGCCGAGCAGTTCCCTCGCCCCGTGCGAGGCCGGGGGCAGCGTGTGCGAGGACAGGGTGTCGCCGTCGAGCAGCAGCGCCTTCGACAGGGCGGGCCGGCTGTACGCCGGGTGGATCTCGTCGCCGACGATGGTCAGCTCGCCGTCGAACCCCTCCTCGCGGAGCGTGTCGGCGGCGGTGAGCCCGGCGATGCCGTTGCCCACGACGACGACACGCTTCAGGGCGACGGTGCTCATTGGACCCTCAGCGCGGCGACGGGACACACCCGCGCGGCGGCCTTGGCGAGCGCGACGTCGCCTCCGTCGATCTCCTCGAGGTCGAGCACCAGCTCGCCGTCGTCGTCGAGGTGCATGAGCTGCGGGGCAGCCTCCTCGCACAGGCCGTGGCCCTCGCAGCGGGGGCGGTCGAGAACGATCTTCATGCGGGGATCACCTCCAGGACGGGGAGCTCCTCGATGCTCCGGGTGATGTTGCCGGGAACGCGGACCTCGGGCCCGACGACGAGGCGCTTGACGCGCCGGGAGAGCGCCTCGATGACGGCGTGGGCCTCCAGGCGGGCGAGCCCCTGGCCCGCGCAGCCGTGCGGGCCGTAGCCGAAGGACAGGTGGTCGGCCGGGTTGCGTTCGACCAGGAAGGAGTCGGGGTTCTCGTAGTGCCGCGGGTCACGGTTGCCGGCGCCGAGCAGCACCGCGATCTGCGCGCCCGCCGGGACGACGGTGCCCTCGATCGCGACGTCCCGCGTGGTGGTGCGGCCCCAGACGTTGACGGGGGGCCAGTACCGCAGCACCTCGTTGAACGCTCCTGGTGTCAGGGACGGTTCGGCGCGCACCTTGTCCAACTGGTCGGGGTGCGCGGCGAACAGGGCGACGACGTTGCCGATCGCCGCGACCGTCGTGTCGACGCCGGCGCCGAGGTACTGGTGGATGATGTGGCCGGCGGTCCCCGCGGGGATGGCGCCGCGCGTCTCGGCGTCGAAGATGCCGCGGCCCACGGACCCCTCCGCCAGGTCGTCGGCCGTGACCTCGGAGCACCAGGCGTACAGTTCGCCGGCGACGGGGAAGTTCTCGGCCGTGCGCTGGTTCATCGGCCCCAGCACCTGCATGGCTGCCTGGCCCCAGCGCAGCATGTTGTCGCGCGCATGGCCGGTGAAGCCGATGAGGTCCGCGACGACCTCCAGGGGGAAGGCGCGGGCGAGGGCGTCGACGGCCTCGAAGGAGCCCCGTTCGACGAGTTCGGCGACCAGGGTGTCGGCCTTCGCCTCGATCCGGCCCTTCAGGCCGCGCAGGGCGCGGGGCGAGAGGTTCTCGGTGAGGGCGGCGCGCAGCTGGGTGTGCACCGGCGGGTCGGACGCCAGTGAGGTGCCGGTCAGGGCCTGGTTGGCCGCCGGGTTGAACGCGATGGACGTCGAGGAGAACGACTCCCAGTCGGCGAGGGCGTCCCGGATGACGTCGTACCGCGTCAGTGCGTAGACGTCGTTCTTCGGCAGGTGGACCACGGGACCCAGGTCCCGCAGCTCTGCGTGGACGGGGTGGGGGTCGAGGACGACGTCGTCGGCGAAGAGGTCGACGTCGGAGGTGTGCGGTGTGCTCATGCCTTGATGAAAGTGGCCCATGTCGCATCCATCAAATGAATGATTCGCATGAGCTTTCATGCGCGAGATGCATAAGGGCCGCGTCTGTGGCTGCGGCGGTCCGGGAATCCCGCCCCAGCGCTACTAGCAGCTCAATATTTTTTCGTGGTGTTCGTTTCATTGACGCGATGTAAACCGAATGACTACCGTGAGGGAAGCCCGAGGGTGCGCCGCCGCACCCGCACCGCAGACGTGAGGCAGTCATGAGCGTGAACAGCAACACCGTCAACACCGTCCTGGGCCCGGTACCAGCCGGGGAGTTGGGTGTCGTCTCGGTCCACGAAGCGCTGCTGTCGGTGCTCCCGGGCGCCGAGCACGCCTTCGACATCACCCTCGACCGCGCCGAGATCTTCGAGACGCTCGCCGGCAAGCTGCGGGAGTTCCGAGCCCACGGCGGTGGCACGGTCGTCGACAGCACCGGCATGTTCCACGGCCGGGACGTCAGGCTGTACGAGGCCCTGTCCCGCTCCACCGGGGTGCACATCGTCGCCTCGACCGGGCAGGGACCCGAGGAACTGCTCGGGGGCTACTTCCTGACCCCGCAGACCAACCCGCCGACGCCCTGGCCGGCCGAGAAGTTCGCCGGCCTCTTCACCAAGGAGATCACCGAGGGCATGGTGGTCCCGCGGGTGGAGCGCCGCGGCCCCGCCGGACTGGTCACCGCCGCGGTGTCCCGCGCGGGCATGACCGCGACCGACGAGAGCCTCCTGCGGGGCGCGGCCCGTACCGCCCTCGCCACCGGTACGGCCGTCTCCTTCCGGTTCGGCGCCGACGCCGTACGGGAACTCGACGTCGTGCTCGACGAGAACCTGCCGGCCGACCGGGTCGCCGTCGGCGGACTGGACCGCAAGGACGCCGTCGCCGCCGGAGCACCGGAGAGGATCGCCGCCCGTGGCGCCTACGCCGTGCTCGACCACGTGGGCACCGACGACGCGGAGCACCTCGCCGACACCGAGCGCGCCGTCCTCGTCGCCGGCCTCGTGCGGGCCGGACACGCCGACCGGATCCTGCTCTCCGTCGGCGCGACCGGGGTGGCCAAGGGGCATCCCGCGAACGACCTGCCGTACAGCCACCTCCTGACCGCCTTCGTACCCCTGCTGAAGGCGCACGGCGTCGGCGAGGACGACGTGCGGCGCATCATCGAGGCCAACCCGCGCCACCTGCTCGCGGTGCGCTGAACGCGCCGGCCCGAACGACCGTCAAGATCTTTTCTCGAAGGTGAGTGTTGTGTCGCGAGTGAACACCGTGCTGGGGCCGATCCCCGCCGAGGAGCTGGGCTTCGTGGCGATCCACGAGCACATCGGCTACGGCATGCCAGGCTCCGAGCTGGACACGCAGTGGTGGAAGACCCCCGAGCAGCGCTACGAGGAGACCGTCCCGAAGCTGCGCCGCTTCCACGAGCTGGGCGGCGGCACCTTCGTCGACGTGACCGGCATATGCAACGGCCGCGACGTCGACTACTACAGGTCGCTGTCCGCGAAGACCGGCGTCCACATCGTCGCCTGCACCGGTTTCGTCGGTGGCGACACGGCGCTGCCGCACTTCGCCCGCGCCGGGGTCGACTACCTGACGCGGCAGTTCGTCCACGAGATCACCGTGGGCATCGGCGGCACCGGCAGCCTCGCCGGCGTCATCAAGGTCGGCGTGAGCCGGGGCGGCCGTATGACCGACCTGGACAAGCGCATCTACCGTGCCGCCGCGCGCGCCGCCCTCACCACGGGCGTGCCGGTCCTGACCCACCTCGCCATCGACGCCGAGAACGCCGTCGCGATCTTCAACGAGGAGGGACTGCCGCTGGACCGCGTGCTGTTCGGGCACGTCGACGACGGGGTGAACGCCGGCAAGACGCGCGACGTCTGGATCGCCGAGCAGGGCGGCCGCATCGGCTTCGACACCTTCGGGTACGAGACCGAGCTGCCCGACCCGCCGTTCTGGGCCCGTCCGCGCAAGGAGCGCCTGGACCACTTCCTGCGGTTCGTCGGCGAGGGCCGCCTCGGACAGGTCCTCGCCTCCGCCGACGCCAACTGCAGCCCGCTGGGCTGGCCCGGCGTCAAGGGACACACCGTCAACTACATCTTCGAGGACCTCGTCCCGGACCTCCGCGCCGCCGGCCTCGACGAGGCCGCGATCAAGACGGTCTTCGTCGACAACCCGGCCGGCTTCCTGACCCTCCACAAGTAAGAGAGAACGACCATGCAGTCCTCGGACCTGAAGAACCTGAAGATCGCCGTCGTCGGCGCGGGCTACGGCGGCGCGGCGGCGGCGAAGGCACTCAGCCTCCTGGGCGCCGACGTCGACGTGTACGAGCAGGCCTCCCAGATCCGCGAGGTCGGCGCCGGCATCGGTCTGCGTCCCTCGACCATGAACCGCTTCCGCGAGTGGGGCATCTTCGACGCCATCGCGAAGGTCACCTCACCCAGCGAGTTCTTCGAGATCCTCACCGCCGACGGCGCTCCGATCATGAAGGAGACCTGGCCGGCCGACGGCGAGCAGACCCACACCCACCTGGTCCACCGCGGCGACTTCATCGACGCCCTCCTCGGCGTGCTGCCCGAGGGCATGGTCCACCTCGGCCACAAACTGGAGAGCGTCCAGGACAACGGCGACCGCTCGGTCCTCACGTTCGTGGGCGGCAAGACCGTCGAGGCCGACCTCGTCGTCGGCGCCGACGGCATCAGGTCCGTCGTACGCCACCAGCTGTTCAGCCAGGCCGGTCCGGTCTTCTCCGGCGAGCACGCCTACCGCGCCGTCATCTCCGTCGACGACGCCCAGGGCATGGTCGTCGACGACAACCTCCGCATGTACATCGGCCGCGGCACCAAGATCTACCTGCTGCCGCTGCGCCACCGCGGCCAGGTGTCCTTCGACATCACCGCCCTGTGCCCGGACAGCACCTGGTCGCCCCAGGTCACCAAGGACGACATGCTGGCGACCGTGACCGGCTTCGACGAGCGGCTCGTCGAGATCACCCGGAACCTGGACATGTCCACCGTGAACGTCCGCGCCGTATACGACATCGACTCCGTCGACACCTGGCACTCCGACTCCGTCGTCCTCGTCGGCGACGCGGCCCACTCGATGCTGCACCACCAGGGCCAGGGCGCGAACTCCGCCATCGAGGACGCCGGCGCGCTCGCCGACGCCCTGCGCGAGGCGGACTCCGTCAAGGAGGCGCTCGCCCGCTACCAGGCCACCCGCAAGCCGGTCACCGACAAGCTCCAGGCGATCTCCCGCCAGGGCTGGTCCGAGGACGAGATCAACGACGTCTTCCCCGGCCAGAAGCCCGCGGCCGCCGCGTCGGCGGAGTGACGCCGATGCCCCTGCACCCCGAGATCGCGAAGTTCCTCGCCGCCCTGCCCGCTCCGCCCCAGGGCCCGCTCGACCCGGCCGCCCTGCGCGCCGGCGACGAGGCGCACGTCGCGCCCCTCGCCGAGCGCCTGCCGCTGCACTCCGTGGAGGACGTGGCGGCGCGCATCGCGTCCGGCGAGGTCCCGGTGCGGATCTACACCTCTGCCGAGGCGGACCGGTACGGCTTGATCGTCTACTTCCACGGCGGCGCCTTCTTCCTCGGCAGCCTGGAGACGCACGACCACGTCGCCCGCTCACTGGCCAGGGAGACCGGGCTGAAGGTGGTCTCCGTCGGCTACCGCCTCGCGCCCGAGGCAGCCTTCCCCGCCGGCCTCGACGACTGCCACGCCGTCGTGCGCTGGGTCGCCGAGGAGGGCGAGAGCCTCGCCTGGGACGGCATCACCCTTGCCGTCGCCGGCGACAGCTCCGGCGGCAACTTCGCCGCCGCCGTCGCGGCCCGCGCCCACGACGAGGGCTTCGAGAAGATCACCCACCAGATCCTCTACTACCCCTCGCTCGACCTGGACTTCGACGTCGACCGCTACGCCTCCCTGCGGGAGAACGCCAGGGGCTACGGGCTGGAGACGGCGGGGCTCAAGCCCTTCAACGCCTTCTACCTCGACAGCGGCGCCGACCCCGCCGACCCGCGCGTCTCGCCCATCAAGCGCGAGGACCTCAGCGGGCTGCCGCCCGCCCTCGTCGTGACCGCCGAGTTCGACCCCCTGCGCGACGAGGGCGAACTCTACGGCCGGCGGCTGCGGGAGGCCGGGGCCGAGGCCACGGTCAGCCGCTACGACGGAGCGGGCCACGGATTCGTCCAGCACTTCTCCTGGATCCCGGAGTACCACGCGGTCTTCGCCGAGACGCGGGACTTCCTGCGGCGCTGACCCGCCGCGCACCACCCCGCCCCGCGCACGACCTCGAAGAGAGAGCCATGACTGACGCAGTCAACGTCCACCCCCTGGTCTCACCGTGGGGCCGGTTCGGTCTGTACAGCTTCTTCATCGACGCACCCGAGCCGGCCGTCGTCGACACCGGGATCGCCTCCTCGCCCGCCGAGGGGATGGCTCCCGCGCTCAAGGCGATCGGGCGCCGTATCCAGGACGTGCGCTGGATCCTGCTGACCCACGGCCACATCGACCACGTCGGCGGGGCGTACGCCCTGTGGGAGCTGACCGGCCGGCGGGCCCAGGTCGTGATCCACGAGGCCGACGCCCCCCTGCTCCGCTCGCGGCGCGAGCACGCGGCGGAGTACCTCGCCGGCCGGGGCCGCTACCTGGGCGACCCGGCGGGCGAGGCGAAGGTGACGGCGGCCGCGAACGCCGTCATCTCCGGCGAGATGGAGCCCACCCTGCTGGTCAGAGGCGGGGAGACACTCTTCCTCGGCGGGGACGTCACCGTGTCGGTGCACGCGGTCCCGGGCCACACCCCGGGATCGGTCGCCTACGTCGTCGACGGACAGCGGTCGGTGTTCGTCGGCGACGCCGTCCAGGTCCACGGCGCCGCCAACGGGTTCCCCGGCTACACCGACCCGGCCGCCTACCGCACCAGCCTGGAGTACCTGCGCGACGAGGTCCGGCCCGAGCACCTCTACCTCGGGCACCCCTACCGCCGCGCCGACGGCACGCCGTACGGCGTCGAGCTGGACGCGGCGCAGGCCCGGGAGGCCATCGACCAGAGCCTCGCCGTCGAGGGCCGGGTCACCGCCGCCGCCTGCGGCTGCCTGGAGGCCGGCCTGAAGGAGACGGACTCGCCCTACTCCCCGTTCGCCCCCGTCGCCGAGGACCTCGGCTACACCGGCGACCCCACCCTCGAGCCGTCGCCGTTCTTCACCTCGATGCACGGCTACCGCACGCGCAACCAGAACGTGTGACACAGGAGCTTCGCACCCATGACTGACCTGCAAACCATCCGGGCGGGCCTGGAGACGATCGCCGTCCGCAAGGACCTCCGGGTCCCGATGCGCGACGGCGTCACCCTCGCGGCCGACACCTACAGCGGTGTGGCCGACACCCCGCGTCCCGCGCTGGTGGCCCTGAGCCCGTACGGCAAGGAGCTCCAGGCCCTGGCCCTCACCACGCCTCCGCAGCGCCGGCCCAGCCCGATGTGGGACGGCTGCATCGAGGCGGGCGACATCGCGCGCGTCGTGCGGGAGGGCTACGTCCACGTCATCGGCGACCTGCGCGGATCCGGCGCCTCCGAGGGCGAGCACATCGGCAACTACAACGCCGGCGGCGTCTCCCTCGGCCAGGACGCCTACGATTTCATCGAGTGGGTCGCCGCGCAGCCGTGGTGCGACGGCAACGTCGGCATGATCGGCATCTCCTACTTCGGCTCGATGCAGGTGCTGGCCGCGGCCGAGCGCCCGCCGAGCCTCAAGGCGATCTTCGTCAGCGGCGGCCACTACGACTTCTACGAGACGACGTACCACGGCGGCGTCATGTGGTTCATGCCGCGCGCCGCACGCGAGGGCCGCGGCGGCGACTCCGGCTGGGCCTTCACCGACGGCGTCAAGTCCCGCATGCTGGAGACGTTCTCCCCCGAGGAGATCAAGGAGAGGGTCGCCAAGCGGCTCCAGGACCCGGACGTGGCCGCCTGGCCCAACCTGGTCCATGTGCTGAACTACCCGAAGAACCACGAGGCCTGGTTCGACATCGTGATGAACGAGGTCGACGGCGAGTGGTACGAGGAGCGCAACCCGGTCACCCTCGCGCCCAGGATCGACATTCCCGTCTGGCTCCAGATCGACCAGGGCCGCGGCTGGACGATGGACGGCACCATCGAGGTCTTCCACGCGCTGAAGGGCCCGAAGAAGCTCGACATCGGCCCCTACCCGCCCATGCAGTCGCGCCCCTTCGTCGAAGAGCACGACAAGATGTTCCGCTGGTACGAGTACTGGCTCAAGGGCGTCGACAACGGGATCATGGACGAGCCCGCCGTCACCGTCCACGTGGAGGGCTCCCGCGAGACCGTCACCGCCGCGCAGTGGCCGCCGAAGGACGTCGAGTACAGGTCGCTGTACTTCCGTCCGCGCCGCAAGCTCTCCTGCGAGCCCGAGCCGATGGGCGCCGAGTACGCCGCCCCCGACGGCTTCTACCAGGCGCCGCTGACGGTGACCGACAAGGTGGAGATCCTCAGCTGGTCCACCGGGCCGTTCACCGAGCCCACCGAGATGATCGGGCAGGGCGCGGCACACCTCTTCGTGGAGATCGACCAGCCCGACACGAACTTCGTCCTGCGCATGTGGGACGAGGCCCCGGACGGCAGGCGCCGGCTCGTCACGACCGCCTACCTCAAGGCCTCGCACCGCGAGCTGGACGAGGAGCGCACCACCGAGGGCGACCCGTACCACCCGCACACCCGAGCGGTGCCGGTCGAGCCGGGGAAGACCGAGGAGTACGTGCTCCGGGTCTACCCGTTCGCGGCGACGTTCCTGCCGGGCCACAAGCTGGTGGCGGAGCTGTCCAACGCCGAGCCGCCGGCCGACGAGCACAACTCCCTGCTCCCGCCGGACGCCTTCCACCTGCCGGTCGGCCGCCCCGTCACCCACAAGATCTACCGCGACGCCGCGCACCCCTCCCGGCTCGTGCTGCCGTTCACGACCGGCTCGGCATTCCGGGGGAGCGGGCGATCTCCTGTTCCGCGGCTTCGATGATGGCCAGGACCGCGGCCGCCGCGGCCGCGGGATCGCGGGCCTCGACGGCCCGCACGACGGCGCGGTGACCCGGCAGCGAGGCCTCCGCCGCGCCGGGGGTCCGGGTGCTGATGAGGAAGCTGTGTTCCAGCGCGATGTCGACGGCGCGGCCCAGCGAGCCGAGGAGACGGTTGCCGCTGGCGTCGAGCAGGGCCCGGTGGAAGGCGATGTCGGCCTCGACGTAGCCGCCGCGGCCGGGTTCCGCCGCCGCGGCCTCCATGGCCGCCAGGCAGTCGTACAGGACCCGTACGTCGTCGGGGCCGGCCCGGCCGGCGGCGAGCCGGGCCGCCTCGGGCTCGACGATCCGGCGCAGTTCACCCGTGTCACGCAGCAGAGCCGTGGCGTCCCCGGCCTGCTTCCAGCGCAGCACGTCACGGTCCAGGTGGTTCCAGTGCTCCGGGGGCAGCACGCGCGTCCCGGTGCGCGGGCGTACGTGCAGCATCCCCTTGGCCACCAGCGCCTTGACCGCTTCCCGCACCACCCCTCGGCTGACGCCGGTCCCGGCCGCGAGCGCGTCCTCGACCGGCAACGCATCCCCCGGCGCCCACTCGCCGTTCACGATGCGCCGCCCGAGTTCGTCGACCACGCGCTGGTGCATGGTCAGGAAGTGCACCACGATCTCTGCCCACCCCCTGGACGCCATTCATCGAATCATTTAATGATTGCGTCACAGGGTACGGCCCACGGGTCCGCACCCGGAAACGCCCCATCGCGAAGCGGACGACGCCGGAGCCACGGGAGTGCCCACATGACCGACGGTCAGAAGACGAGCCGCCGCAGCCAGGCATGGTTCGGCGCACAGGGCCGCAGCGGGATGCTGTACCGCTCCTGGATGCGCAACCAGGGACTCGGGCACGAGGTGTTCGACGGGCGTCCCGTCATCGGCATCGCGACCAGCGCCTCCGAACTCGCCCCGTGCAACACCCATCTGACACGCGTCGCCGAAGCCGTCAGGCGCGGTGTGTGGCAGGCGGGCGGCCTGCCGCTGGTGTTCCCCACCATGGCCACCGGCGAGACCCTGATGCGCCCCACCGCCATGCTGTACCGCAACCTCATGGCCATGGAGGTCGAGGAGCTGATCCGGGCCAATCCGCTCGACGGTGTCGTGCTGCTGTCCGGCTGCGACAAGACGACCCCCGCCATGCTCATGGGCGCCGCCAGCGTCGACCTGCCCGCCGTCATGGTCACCGGCGGGCCGATGCTCAACGGCAAGTACCGGGGCCAGGACGTGGGATCCGGCACCCACGTCTGGAAGTTCGAGGAGGACCTGAAGACCGGCCGGATGACCGAGGAGGAGTGCTTCTTCGCGGAGGGGTGCATGGCCCGCTCCAACGGCCACTGCATGACGATGGGGACCGCCTCGACGATGGCCTGCATGGCCGAGGCGCTCGGCATGCAGTTGCCGGGCTCGGCAGCCTGGCCCGCGGTCGACTCCCGGCGGATGGAGACCGCGCAGGCGGCCGGGCAGCGCATCGTGAGGATGGTGGAGGAGGAGCTGCGCCCCTCGCGGATCCTGACCCGGGAGGCGTTCGAGAACGCCATCCGGGTCAACGCGGCCATCGGCGGCTCCACGAACGCCGTCATCCACCTCACCGCCATCGCCGGACGCGTCGGCGTCGAGTTGAGCCTGCGGGACTTCGACGACCTGGTCCGCGCGGTGCCGACCCTGGTCAACCTGATGCCCAGCGGCAAGTACCTCATGGAGGACTTCTGCTACGCGGGCGGCCTGCCCGCCGTCATGGCCGAGCTGCTCCGCGGCGAGCTGCTGCACGGCGAGCAGATCACGGTCACCGGACGCACCGTCGCCGAGAACACCGGGACCACCGAGAACACCGAACGCGTCGACTCCGACGTCATCACCGCCCTCGACGCCCCCTTCCAGCCGGCCGGCACCGGTATCGCCGTCCTGAGCGGCAACCTGTGCCCCGACGGGGCCGTGATCAAGCAGTCCGCCGCCTCACCGCACCTGCTCACCCACCGCGGCCCCGCGCGCGTCTTCGACTCCCCCGAGGCCTATCACGAGGTGGCCGACGACCCGGACCTCGACATCGACGAGGACACCGTCATCGTCATCCGCAACGCCGGCCCCAAGGGCTACCCCGGCATGCCCGAGGTCTCCAACGTGCCGCTGCCCGCCAAACTGCTGAAGGCCGGTGTCAGGGACATGGTGCGGGTCTGCGACGGCCGGATGAGCGGCACCGGGTACGGGACGGTGGTCCTGCACGTGGCGCCCGAGGCCGCCGTCGGCGGACCTCTCGCCCTGGTGCGCGACGGGGACCCCGTCGTCCTCGACGTCCCGAACCGCACCCTGCGCCTGGACGTGGACGACGCCGAGCTCACCCGGCGCCGGGACGCGTGGCGGGCACCCGCTGAGCGGTACACCGGCGGCTACACCTGGCTCTACACCCAGAACGTGGAACAGGCCCACCAGGGCGCCGACTTCGGGTTCCTGCGCGGAAGCCGTGGTCACGAGGTCCCCCGCGACTCCCACTGAGTCCGCCCCAGGCGACCGCCCCCTCGGATCCAGGAGAGCATCGATCGTGGAATCGGCAGCAGCGCGCCCCCGTCCGGTCCTCACGCCCGGCTCCGTCCTGCCCGAGGACGCCGGCCGGGCCGCCCTCGTCGCGCGCGTCCACCACCCGGAATGGGACGGACCGTGTGTGGCCGCGGTCCGCGGTGAGCACGTCGTCGACCTGACGGCCGTCGCACCCACCGTCTCCGACCTGATGGAACGCGACGACGCGGCGACGGTCGTCCGCGAGGCCGAGGGCGGACAGACCTGGCGCCTGGACGAACTCCTGGAAGCACCGGCCGGCCGCCGTGACGTCGCGCATCTGCTGTCCCCCGTCGACCTGCAGGTGATCAAGGCCGCGGGTGTCACCTTCGCCCGGAGCCTGCTGGAACGCGTCATCGAGGAGCGCTCGGGCGGCGATCCGGCGCAGGCGGCACGGGTGCGGGCCCGCGTGCGGCAGGTGGTGGGCGGCGCGCTCGACGGCATCCGACCCGGATCGCCGCAAGCGGACCGGGCCAAGGAACTGCTCGTCTCCGAAGGACTGTGGTCGCAGTACCTGGAGGTCGGGATCGGGCCGGACCCGGAAGTGTTCACCAAGGCCCCGGTACTGTCCGCGGTCGGCACCGGCGCGGACATCGGAGTGCTCGGTGCCTCGGTGTGGAACAACCCCGAGCCCGAGGTCGTCCTCGTCGTGGACTCGCGCGGCCGGGTGCGCGGCGCGACGCTCGGCAACGACGTCAACCTCCGCGACATCGAGGGACGCAGCGCCCTGCTGCTGTCCCGTGCCAAGGACAACAACGCCTCCTGCGCGATCGGCCCGTTCGTCCGTCTGCTCGACGAGGACTTCGGCCTCGACACCGTACGCGGGCTCGACATCGGCCTGCGGATCGACGGCACGGACGGCTACGTGCTGCACGGCAGCAGTTCCATGCGCGAGATCAGCCGCGACGTACTGGACCTGGTGGCCGCCACCCACGGTCCGCACCATCAATACCCGGACGGGTTCGTGTTGTTCACCGGAACGCTGTTCGCCCCCACCGAGGACCGGCAGGCACCCGGCGCGGGCTTCACCCACCGGTACGGCGACATCGTGCGGATCTCCAGCCCGCGACTCGGCGCTCTGGTCAACACCGTCGTCCCCAGCGAGCAGGCCGCGCCGTGGACGTCCGGCGTACGAGCGCTGATGCGCAGCCTCGCCCGGCGCGGCGCGCTGTGAGCTGACCGCGCGCCCGGTCTCGTGGTCCGGTGTGAGCTGACCACGCGCCCGGTCTCGCGGTCCGGTGTGCGCAGCGCCGCCGCTGCCGCGGCGTGCGCTGCGCACCTCCGGTTCATGCCCGAGCGACCGGCTCCTGCCCGATCGTGGCGTGCAGGCGCCGCGTGTGGTCCACGTGGCGCTCGGCTCCGGTCAGCGTGACCCTGGCCGTCAGGCGCGGATCCGCGCTGGAGGCGGCCAACCGCACTTCCAGCTCGCCCGGTTCGACGACGCGCCGGCCGTCGCGTCCGGTGAAGGAGGCGAGGTCGGCCGGGAGCGTGACACGCAGGCGCCGGGCCTCACCCGGCCCGAGGCCGACCCGGGCGTAGCCGACGAGGCGCTGCACCGGCTGGACGACGGAGGCCACGGGGTCGTGCAGATAGAGCTGGACGACCTCGGTTCCGGACCGCCCGCCGGTGTTGCGGACGGTGAAGGAGAGGGCGAACTCGCCGTCCGTCGGAGCCTCCTGGACGTCCACGGTCAGGTCTGTCCAGTCGAACCGCGTATAGGACAGGCCATGACCGAAGGCGAACGCGGGGGTCGGGTCGATGCTGGACACCTCGCTGGCGTGGGCGAGCCGCGCCCCGAGGTACGTGGCCGGCTGGGAGCCCGGAGCGCGCGGCACGCTCACCGGGAGACGCCCGGAGGGATTGGTTCGGCCGCTGAGCACCCCGGCGATCGCGTGCGTGCCCTCCTCACCGGGGAAGAAGGACTGCACGATCGCGGCGGACTCCCGCACGGCGCGGCCGAGGGCGTACGGTCGCCCCGCGAGCAGCACGGTGACCACCGGTGTCTCCAGGTCCAGCAGGGTGTCGAGCAGCTGCTGCTGCGCGCCGGGCAGCACCAGCGCGTCCGCGTCGCACCCCTCGCCGCTGGTGCCCCGCCCGAAGAGCCCGGCACGGTCGCCGAGCACCACCAGCGCGACGTCGGCCTCGCGTGCCGCCTGGACGGCCTCGGGGATGCCGGAGAGATCTCCGTCGTCGATTCCGGTGCCGCGGGCGACCGTGATCTCGGCGTCGGGGAACTCGGCGGCGAGAGTGTCGCGCAGCGTGGGCAGTTCGATGCCGAGTGGGGTCCCGGGGTGGCGGACGCCGATGTGCTGGGGGAAGGAGTAGCAGCCCAGTACGGCGACGGGGTCGTCGGCGTTGGGACCGAGCAGGGCGATGCGACGCGGCCGGGCCAGCGGCAGGGTGCCGTCGTTGCTGAGCAGGACGACCGCCTTCTCGGCGATCTCGCGGGCCAGTCGACGGTTCTCGGGCGTGTCCAGGTCGACCTTGCCGCGCAGGGCGGCCGGGTCGTCCAGGTCGGCCCCGTCGAGCGCGGCCGGCACGGGGTTCCAGTCCGGGTCGAGCAGACCGAGCGTCGCCTTCTGGGTGAGTACCCGGCGCAGGGCGCGATCGACCAGCGCCTCCGGTACGCGGCCGTCGGCGACGGCCTCGGCCAGCGGCGCGCCGTACGTCTTGACATTGGGCAGTTCGACGTCGATGCCCGCGCGCAGCGCCGCGCCGGCGGCGTCGGCCCAGTCGGCCGCGATGCCGTGCAGGGTCTTGAGGAAGCCGATGGCGAAGTAGTCGGCGACGACAGTGCCGTCGAAGCCCCACGTGTCGCGCAGCAGCCCGGTGAGCAGGTCCTCGTCGGCCGCGGAGGGCATGCCGTCGGTGTCGGTGTAGGCGTTCATCACCGACCGGGTGCCGCCTTCCCGGATCGCCATCTCGAAGGGAGGCAGCAGAACGTCGGCGCGCTCACGCGGGCCCACGGAGGAGGGAGCGAGGTTACGGCCGGCGCGCGAGGCCGAGTAGCCGGCGAAGTGCTTGAGGGTGGCGACGATCCCGGCGGACTCCAGGCCCCGCACGTATGCCGTCCCGATGGTGCCGACGAGGTAGGGGTCCTCGCCGATGGTCTCCTCGACCCGGCCCCAGCGGGCGTCGCGCACCACGTCCAGGACGGGCGCGAGTCCCTGGTGGACGCCGACGGCACGCATGTCGCGGCCGATGGCGGCGGCCATGCGCCGCACCGTGTCCGGATCGAAGGTGGCGCCCCAGGACAGCGGAACGGGATAGGCCGTCGCCCCCCAGGCGGCGAAGCCGGCCAGACACTCGTCATGCGCGAGGGCGGGGATGCCGAACCGGTTGGTGGCGGCGATCCGGGCCTGGGTGCGGGCCAGGGAGAGCGCGCCCAGGGCGGGGTCGACCGGGACCGTGCCGAAGGGCCGGGTCAGCTGGCCCAGTCCGGTGGGCAGGAGTGCGTCGAGATCGACGGCCTCCTCCATCTCGTGCTGATGGGGGGCCACCTCACCGCCCTGGTCGGAGGCGCCCACCCACACGCCGTACAGCTGGGCGGTCTTCTCCTGAAGGGTCATCGCGCCGATCAGGGCGTCGATTCTCGCGGTGACGGAAAGGGCGGGGTCGTTCCAGAGGGAGATTCCGGCGGTGTTCTCTTCGGCCACGTTGGCGTTCACTTTCCTCCCACGCCCGTCCGGCCCCTGACCGGGGCGCGACGGGCGAACAGGTAGACGAGCGGGACACAAGGCGGGGCGGATCGCGTCCGGGCTCCGGCATCGGCCCGGATCCGCTTGGCCCGCCGATCGGGGGACGAGGCTGCCGATGCTTCCAGGGCTGCCGCGGGCCGAGCCGGCTTGCCGCGGCTCACCGCGTCCGGCCGGAATGCGATCCTGGAGCGCACAGAACGTCTCGGACCGCAGGCCGGCCACCGGCCACAGCGTCAGCGGCTGCGTCGGTCAGCGGCTGAACCCGGCGGTCAGACCGCTCAGCAGCTGGCGGCGGCCGAACGCGTACAGAACGAGGACGGGCAGTGTGGTGAGGACGACGGCGGCGAGAACGGCAGGGACATTGACCCCGTACTGGCCCTGGAAGGTCCACAGCGCGAGCGGCAGGGTCCGGCGGGCAGGGCTCTGGGTGAGGACCAGCGGCAGCAGGAATCCGTTCCAGATGGTCAGTGCGTTGAAGATGGTCACGGTGAGGATGGCCGGCCGGGTGAGCGGTGCCGCCAGCCGCCACAGCGTCGTCCATTCGGTTGCGCCGTCGACCCGCATCGAGTCGAACAGCTCTTTGGGCACGTCGCGGACGAAGTTGGCGAGCACCAGCACGGACAGCGGGATGGCGAAGGCGATCGACGGGAGGATCAGCGCCAGCAGACTGTCGTACAGACGCAGTCTGATGATGATCAGGTAGATCGGGATCACCGTCGCCTGCAGCGGGATGGCCAGGCCCATGAGGAACAGCCCGTTCACCGCGCGAAGCACCCGCATGCGCCAACCGCGAACGATCGCGTAGGCCGCCATGAAGGAGAACACGACCGCCGGGACCACGGCGCCGGCGGTGACCACGACGCTGTTCACGAAGTAGCGGAGGAAGTCGGACTCGATGACCAGCCGGTAGTTGTCCAGCGTCGGGTCGCCCGAAGGCACCAGCGGGTTGCTCGCGTAGTAGCGGCTCTGGGCCTTGAGGCTGGTGATGAGGGCCCAGTAGAGGGGTACGGCGACGACGACGAGCCAGATCCATCCGGCCAGGCCGCCGGCCCAGTTGCGCCGGCGGTCCCCCTGACGGAAGTGGCGTTGCGGCTCGCGGTCGGTGGCCCGCTGCGGTCGTCGTGGCGCGGTCGGCGTGGTGGTCACGTCAGGCCCCCTCGAGTTGGCTCGCGCCGGCGTCCCGGCCCCCCAGCCGGCGCAGCAGCAGGGCGAGGGCCAGTCCTACCAGGACCAGGATGACCGCGATGGCGCTGGCCGGTCCCATCAGGCTGGCCTGGAATCCCTGCTTGTACATGTCCAGGGCGAGGACCCGGGTGGCGTCGCCGGGGCCGCCCTCGGTCAGGACGAAGATGAGGTCGAAGAAGGTCAGCGACCCGACCACCATCAGCGTGGACGAGGTGATGACGGTGTATTTCAGCTGGGGCAGCGTGATGCTGAAGAACTGCCGGATCCGGCCGGCTCCGTCCAACTGCGCCGCCTCGTACAGGGACTTCGGGATCTGCTGGACGCCACCCTGGTAGATCAGGGAGTGGAACGGGACGAACTGCCAGGAGACGACGAAGATGACGACTCCGAACGCGAGCCCGGGCCGCCCCAGCCAGTCCTGGCTGAGCACCCGGATCTTGAGTCCGGCACCGAGCCCGAAGTTGGGGTCCAGCAGGGCCTTGTACGCGATCGCGATCGCCGCGGAGCTGAGCGTCAGCGGGACGAAGTACACCACGCCCAGCACCGCACGGTAGCGCTGGCGGCCTGCCAGGAACGTGCCGAGCAGAATGCTCAGCGGCGTCTGGACGGCCCAGGACACGGCCATCACCAGAAAAGTCACCCAGAGGGCGTGCGGCAGCCCGGGATCGGTGAGCACCGCACGCCAACTGGTCAGCCCCGACGGGTGGATGGCGCCGATCCCGTCCCACGTGGTGAAGCTCAGCGCGAAGACACCGACGAGCGGAATCACGGCGAAGCCGACGAAGACCACCAGCGCCGGCGCTGCCAGCCACGGCAGGATGCCGCGCGGTTCGCGACGCGGCGGATGGCCGGTGAGTGCGCTCATTTGCCGGTGACCGCGTTCAGGTTGCTGGCGAACTGCTGCGGTGAGATGGACAGCTGGAACAACTTGGCGATGTTGTCCAGCAGGCTCTCGGCGGCCGTCGGACTGAGCGCCTGGTCCCAGGACTGGCCGAACACCTTGGCCTTGCTGGCGATGTCGTAGGTGAACTGCAGGAAGTCGGCGCTCTTGGAGGCGGCCAGCAGCTTCTCCGTGCCGAGCCGGATCGGGACCGACCCGGTGTCGATCCACTTCTTCACCTCCTCGTCCTGGAGGACGCCCGTGGCGAAGAAGTCCTTGGCGATCTTCTTCTGCTCGGCGCTCGCCTTCGAGGAGATGGACAGGTACTGGGCGGGGTTGCCGACGGTGTCGCTCGGATCGCCCTTGCCGCCTTCGACGGGCGGGAAGGTCATGTAGCCCAGCGCGCCGCTGGACACGAAGTCCCCGCCGTCGGACTTCTGGATGCCGTACGACCACGCGCCGTGCAGCATCATCGCGGCCCTGCCGGTGTACAGCAGCGCCTGGTCGGCGTTGGAGTCCGCGGTGATCGACGAGAAGCCCTTGACGAACCCGTGGGCTTTGACCAGCTCCTGCATCTTGGTCAGCGCGGTGATGGCGTCCGGGTTGGACCAGGCGTTCTTCTCGCCCTCGATGATGGCCTGGAACAGCTGGGGACCGCCGATGCGGTCGAACAGGAACTCCAGCCACATCATGTTCGTCCACCGGGACTGACCACCGAGGGAGAACGGTGCTATGCCCTTCGCGTTGAACTTGGGCACCAGCGCCATGATGTCGCCCCAGGACTTCGGCGGTTCCACGCCGACCTGGTCGAAGACCTTCCTGTTGTAGTAGAGGATGATCGGCTGCACGGCCTCGCACGGCATCGCGTAGATCTTGCCGTCGACGGTCGCCGCGCCGAACGAGGACGGGAACAGCCGCTTCTTGACCTCGGAGTGCTCGCCGAACCACGAGGTGAGGTCCTCGACCTGGCCCGCTTCCACGTAGGTGCGCAGCGTCCCGCCGCCCCAGCCCCAGATGATGGTGGGCGCCTGCCCGGCACCGATGGCGGTCTTGATCTTCGTCTTGTACGCGTCGTTCTGGAAGGTGGTGTCTTTGATCTGCTCCTTGGGGTGGGCCTTGTTGAACGCGTCCACCGCGCCGGCTCTGACGCCTTCCTGCGGCTGGCCGTTCAGGTACCAGTACGTCGCCTCGTCGCCGCTCTTGCTGGGGCCGGACGAGCCGCAGGCCGCCAGTGCCGCGGAGACCGGCACGCCGGCGGCCAGGCCGAGGAGGGTACGTCGGGAGAGCGCCATGTTCTTCTCCGCACTCGAGAGCCACCGGCTTCTCGTGAGTCAGGGTGAAAGGTTTTCGAAATAGCGTTCTTCGAGCTGTGTTCGTGCAAATTAGGTTTCGGGCTGACGCGGTGTCAAGACATGTGCACGTGCGTTGTAGGACTGCCGCCAGCTGCGTAATATCGGGCTGGAACGACCCTCGAAAAATCTTGTCAGGGACCGAAACATTTCGAAATCGACCGGGTGGGAGCGAGGGCGATGCGATGGCCGCGGCTGACACACTGTCGGTGCAGGTCATGCCGCGCCGGCAGGGCCGGGTGCCGCCCGTGCCGGACCGGGGCGCTGCCCGGCCGGCTGAGATGACGGTGGTGGGCAACGCCGTGCGGCGCGGCCGAAGGCGGCGACGGACAGGCGGGGAGTCCGCAAGCGGCGCCTGTGCGGCAGGTGTTCGCGGGCCCCGGTATCTCACGCGAACCGTCAGGGGTGCCGGGGCCGAAGGGCCCGTCGGCACCTCCCGGGACGAGCTCGGTGCCGGGTTGCCGTAAGGTTGACCGGTTCCACCCGCGTTGCCGGCCCGACCGGCGGCTCACCACACCGGTGGACGTACAGCTGGGAGGAACCGATGCGACCGAACGCCAGGCGCACCACCTTGGCGGACATCGCCCAAGCGGCTGGGGTCTCCGTCGCGACCGTGTCCAAAGTGGTCAACGGCCGCGGCGACGTCGCGCCGCACACCCGCACCCGGGTGGAGGAACTGCTGCACCAGCACCACTACCTCGCGCCCGTGTTCCGCCACACCGAGGCCGCCGAAAGCCCCACCATCGAGGTGCAGTTCCAGGGCGGCCTCAAGTCGTACGTGGCCGAGACCCTGGAAGGCATCATCGACTCCGCCGCCGAACTGGGGGCCTCGGTGGTGATCAGCAAGGCGTCCCATGCCCCGCACTGGGCCCGGGACCTGGTCTCGGCCGGGCGCCGCGCCGTCATCGCGGTCACCAGCGTGTACACCACAGCGCACCTGAACGAACTGGCCCGGTCCGGGCTGCCGCTGGTCGTGCTGGACCCCCTGCACCTGCCCGACAGCCGGGTCAACAGTGTGGGGGCGACCAACTTCGCCGGCGGCCTGGCCGCGACCCAGCACCTGCTCTCCCTGGGCCACCGCCGCGTCGCCTATCTCGGCGGACCGGCCATGGCCGTGTGCAACCAGGCGCGCATGCACGGCTACCGCGCCGCCATGGAGGCGCAAGGAGCGCAGGTACCCGACGCCTACGTCCGGCCCGGAGAGTTCACGTACGAGAGCGGGTTGCTCGGCGCCGCGGCGCTGCTGGGCCTGCAAGAGCCACCGACGGCGATCTTCGCAGGCAACGACGAGATCGCCCTCGGTGTCATCGAGACCGCCCGCGCCCGAGGCCTGCGCATCCCCGAAGACCTGAGCGTGGTCGGCTTCGACGACACCAGCCTCGCCCAGATGGCCTCACCGCCACTGACCACCGTGCGCCAGCCTCTACGGGAGATGGGCGGTGCGGCCCTGCGCACCGCCCTCCGGCTGGTCAACGGCGGGAAGGTCGAGTCCCACCACATCGAACTCGCCACCCAGCTCGTGGTACGCGCCTCGACGGCGCCGCCCCGCGACAAGACTACGGCGCATGGCTGATCTGTCCTGGCCACGGCCGACGTCCACCTGACCCTGCACGACGAGGTCTCCAACGGCGAGCTGGCGTTCTGGGCGTCACCCAGCTGTCGAAGTCCCAGGTCAGCTCGATGGCAAAGCGCGACTGCCCGGGCGGACCAGTTGGAGTGGACAGGATCCAAGCACCCGGGGCCAACTGGGAGAAGAGGTCCGCTGGGGTCGTTTCCCGCGGCTGCCCGGATGCGCCGTCCGAGACCATGGAGCGCTCATGAAAGGAATGGCCGCGGCGACGGTGCCGGCGGTTTCCGCCATGCCGCCGTCTGCTGCTGCAAGCGGCTGTCCCGGCCGGACGGTCTCGTCCGCCTGCGCCGGGCCCACATCTGGAGCGCTGTCAGCGGGCATCCCCTGGTACATCGGCTCGGCCGCAGCCGGCAGCGCGGCCCCCGCCCCAGGCGCGGCCACGGTGCACTTCAGCAAGCCCGGCCCCGTCCTGGACCACGCCAAGGGGCGGACGCTCCACCTCCCCGAAGCCGTCAGGTCGACCACGCCGGCCGACGGCGGAGCGTGTGCGGCTGCCCGGCCGCCGCTCACCTCCGGCACGCCCAAGGCGACCCCGTTCGCCAGGAGCGATCTGATCAGTACCTCGGAACGCTCCGACGGCATCACTCGAGTGGCCTGCATCGGGCACCCGCTGCACTGCTTCGCGGGTGACACGACGGCCGGTGACACCCATGGCGAGGAATCCAGCGCGACCGGCGCCACAGCGGTACGTGGTCAACGCGTCCGGCAGCAAGGTCGACCCCGATTGATCGGGGACTGATGACCGGGCACCCGGGCGCGCGGATGCGGCGTCCCACACGAAAGAGCGCCGGCTTTCTGGCTGCTCTGCTGCCGGTCGCGGTCGCGGTGGGGGTGTACGCGTTCGGCCGCACGCACACACCCGACTACACCAGCGGCCTGTTCGGGCAGCACGGCGTCGGCGTCTACGAACTCAAGGCGCGCCTGGGCAGCGCTCTGATGGCCCTCGCGGTCGTCCAGCTGCTGCTCGGGCTGTGGATGTACCGGCGCCTACCGGGAGCGGGGGCCGCGCCGCACCGGGTGCACCCCGCACACCGGCTCATCGGCCTTCTTGCCTTTCTGCTCTCGCTGCCCATCTCCTACCACTGCATCACCGCCTACGGAGTCGAGTTCACGAGCAGCCGAGTGGCGGTGCACTCCATCACGGGCTGCGTCCTGTACGGCGCGTTCGTCGCCAAGGTGCTGGTGGTACACAGCCGCCGACTGCCCGGTTGGGCGCTTCCGGCCGCGGGCGGCGCCCTGGTCGCCGCCGTTGCACTGATGTGGTACACAGCCGCCTTGTGGTTCTTCACCGGCTCCGCCCCCGGCCTCTGGTGAGCCGACAGCTCACGGTGCAGGAGTTCCGTCACAAGCCGGCCCGGGAGGTCTGCCACGGCAAGCGCAGGCAGATCATGCAGGCGTACCGCGAGGGGCAGGAGGACCAGCTCCGTGCGCTCGGCCTGGTCCTGAAGGCCGCGGTGCTGTGGACGCCCCGCTGTCCGGTGCCGCTGTCACCGCTTCGCGGGCACGGCCCGCCGGCCAGCGCCGGCACGAGGTCCAGTACGGGGACGTCGCCCGCCTGTCTCCCCGCCAGTACGCGAACCTTCAACCGCCTGGGCCGCTACGGCTTCCGCGCCGCTGTCCCCGGCTGACGGGACCTGCGCCCGCCGCGCGACCCCGCCGCTCCGGACGACGACGCCGATCAGCGGTGAGTCAGAGCACCGCGGGCAACATCTGCCTCGGCGTGCCTCTCGGCCTCGCGCACACCGCAGTGTGATCAAATACGGCATGGCATCGTCCTGGACTGGTGAACGGGTACGTCTACGCGCCATCGAGCCCGACGACTGGACAGCGTTCACGCGCTTCGCCGACGGTGACGGGCGGCGAGGAAGCCGGCTGGATCTACCGCGGTCCGCCGAGAGCTACCGTGCCTGGACGACGGAGCAGGCCGTTGCCACGTGCGATGACGACCGCTTCCGGTTGGCAGTCGAAACGACGGCCAGGGGAGAGCTGGTCGGCACCGTCGGCTCACATCGCACCGGCCCTCGGTCAGGGTGGTTCGAGTTCGACGTCTCGATCGGCACCGACCACCGGCGCAAGGGCTACGCGGCAGAAGCCGTGGTGTTGCTGATGCGCTTCATGTTCGCCGAGCGGCGCTATCACAAATGCCTGGGCGCGGTCTTCGCCCACAACGAGGCATCGCTGGCACTTACCCGTCGGCTCGGCTTCACCGAGGAGGGGCGCTTGCGGGAACACGTCTACTCCGCCGGCCGGTACCACGAACTCGTCATGATGGGCATGCTCGCCGACGAGTTCGACGAGCGACACGCGATGAGCGAACCATGAGCCGGTCATCCAAGCGGGTGCGGAACAGCACTCGAACTCGGTCAACGTTCGCGGTTCGCGGGTGGGAGGCGGCCTGCCTGTCACCGCAGGCAGGACTGCTCTCAGCCGCGCAAAGTGGCACGCAGGCGCAAGCCGACCGTTGCGAGACCTTCCAAGGTGGTGACCTGGTAGCCGGGTTCCGGTCCGCGCGGCTCGCTCAGGTGGCAGCGGCGGGCGGTCTGCGCAGTCAGGAGCGTCAGCATCGCCATGGCCAGGGCGGCGCCCTCGCAGGCGTGCGGCCCGGTGCCGAAGGAGAGGAAGACCCCGGGTTTTGCCGGCGAGCCCGAATCATCGAGCCAGCGCTCGGGCTGGAACTGGTCCGGATCGGTGTGCTCCCGTGCGTCGCGTTGGGCGGTGTACGGGCAGACGAGAACGGTGGATCCGGCGTCGACGGTGTAGCCGGCGAGCTCGGTCGGCCGAGTGACGCGCCGGGTCAGCAGCCAGCTCGGGGGGTGCAGTCGCAGCACCTCGCGTACCAGCGCCTGGGTGTATTGCAGGCGGTCGAGGTGGGTGCTGGTCGTCGCGGCCGGGTCCGCGGGCAGCAAGGCGGCCTCGGCCGCGACGCGTCCCGCTGCCTGGGGGTATCGGGCCAGGTGGAGCAGGATCCATCCGGCTGCCCGGGAAGGCGTCTCGAAGGTGGCGACGGTGATCCCGGGAAGAGTGTCGAGAACGGCCTCTTCCGGCAGCAGGCCGTAGCGGGCGGAGGGCCGGAGCATCTGTCCCAGCATGTCGTCACCGAGCCGGCCCGATGAACGGCGCCGTTGGACGATGGGCCGCAAAGCGTTGGTGAAGGCCGTTTGCTGCCGTGTGCGGAACCGCCGTGCCGGTGTGGGGATCCAGGGCGGCCATTCCCAGTGCGAGGGGCGTACGAGCACCTCGCGGGCCAGGAAGAGCTGTGAGGCGAAGGGCAGCAGGGTGGGAGCGTCTTCGGAGAAGAGGTAGCGCACGCCGATCTCTGCCAGGGCGTGCCGGACCGGGGGGAGAATCTCGACGTCCTGGCCCGTGGGCCACTGGTCAGCGAACCGAGCGGCACCGGGCGCGATCTCACCGATCCGGGCTGCGACCGCCTGCGGGCGCAGTCCGCGCATGCGGGCGGCGTGAGCGCGCGCACGCTCCTCGGACGTCGGTGCTCCGGTCGACCGCTTCAACGGCGGGAAGAGGGGTGAAGACGCCTTCGGGAAGTCCTGCGCGCGGCGCAGTACCGCTTCACACGGCCCGGCCGTAGCGGCTACGTAGACACCCGGCTCCAGCTGCCAGACGTCGCCGCACTCGTCAGCGCCACGACGTGCCGTCGCCAGCCGGTCGCGGCTCCAGGCCGCGAAGCTGCCTTCGGGCAATCGCGGCGGCTCATTTGTTCGGCCCATGAGATCGTGCCTGACTCTCGTGCCTTTCCAGGTCGATGTCGTCGGCAGCGTGGCCGGGAGCCGGCGGGCGCGCGGAGGCGCTCGCCGACAGTGCGGTCAGACCGAGTCGTCGCCGGCGTACGCATCCCATTCGTGGGCCCCGTACGCACCGTAGTGGCGGGCGAAGGACAGTCTGCGGAGCAACTTGGCGATCATGATGCACTCCTCTCGCCTGTCTGAAATCTCCCGGTCGAGCGTTCAGCAAGAAGTTCCCACCGGGCGCTCAATGGCACATATGCCATTTTGTCACAGTTGCTCCATATGTCATATTCGGGTCGTTGTCAATCCGCACGCATGGACCTGGTCGCATCAGAACCTTCGGCAACCGGTGCGGCGGCCACCGAGCGCGTGGTTCAGCCCACTGTCGGTCGATCCGCGCAGGATCCTGACCGGTACGCGCGCCACACTCGGCCTGCCGGGTCCTCCGGCTCGCGGCGACCCGGAAAGGGCCAGGTCGGCAAAGGGGTGCGGGCTGCCCGGCCGAGAGCCGGCGTGCAAGGCGGGCTCGATCGAGAGCGGGCTGAGCGAAAGGTGTCTGACGGGCGAAAGTCCAGGTCAGGCGCCCTTCTGTAGACGTCTGGAAGAAGCCCGGCCTCTGGCGACCGCGGACGGAGCCGATTACGTATGACGGGAGATCGACTTCGGGTTCCCGGCCGTGCCGGAGGCGGGGCCGTGGCGGGATCACGAACACGCCGGCCGCGGCGGCGACAGCGGACCGGTCACCGGACCTCCGCCGTCCCGGGCCGCCGCCGGAAGCCGTGCCGTCGGCGCGGACACCGCCGGGACGGGTGCCGTGCGGCGGCTCACTTCGAGGCGGACGTCTCCCGGTGCGGCGGCAGCCCGTCGGGCGGGCGGGTGTAGTAGTAGCGGCGGCACCCCCGTACCAGGCTCTGCCCGGACAGGGAGAACACGTCCGCGAATTCCACGCTATGAGACACCGGTTGCCCGGCCTCCCCGGCCTGACGCGCCACCCGGCCGAGCACCACCACGCGCTCCTCGTCGGCGATCACGGTGTCCAGTTCGTGCCGCCTGAGCAGCGTCGCTTGCCCCGCGAGGGCACTGAGCACCGCGTCGCGGCCCCGGCGCGGCGGAGCATCGGGGTGGTCGAGCGTCACGTCCTGCTCCGTCAGGGAGGCATACCCGTCGATGTCCCCGATGTCCAAGTAGTGGTAGGTGAGCAGCACATGCTTCACGCCGGCCGCCGTGATCAACGAACCGGCTGGGTACATACGGGGGTTGTCGCTGTCCATGGCTGGATGACCGACCTCTCGCTCTCGGTGGACGGACGCGGTGGCGCCGACGGCTCCCACCGGGGGATCGTCCGGCGGGCCGCTAACCTGCCGCTATCACCTCGCTATCCCATCCGCGTGCCATCGCCTTGCGCTGCTCCGCCGCTGGTCACAGCCGGCCGCCCGGGAGGGCCGCGCGCTCGCGGCCGGCGGGCGTGTCACGTCACAGCGGCGATCCGGGCCCCGGTGCACCTTGGGGCCGTCGCCGTTCAGCTGGTGCGCACGCCGGTGGACAGCCGCGTCCGGGCCGTAGACTTGGCGGTCAGGCGCGCTGTGGCCTGCTGTGTCTGATGGGGAGGGGTTCATGGCCGGAGTGCACCTCGAGTCGCGTGATCGGGCAGTGGGATTCACCTTTCAAGTGCTGGGCGAGCTGAAGGTGTTCAGTGACCAGGGCGCCGTGCCGATCACCGCGGGCAGGCAGCAGGTCGTCCTCGCCGCCCTGCTCCTGGAGAACGGAAGACTCCAGAACCGCGACCACCTCATCCGGCTGCTGTGGGCCGAGGCCCCACCCGACACCGCCCGCACCCAGGTGCAGATATGCGTGTCGCGGATGCGCAAGACCCTGGCCGCCGCCGCCGTCGGGGCCGCCATAGAGACCCGTCCCCCCGGCTACGTGCTCCAGATCGAGGACTCCGCGCTCGACCTGAACGTCTTCCGGCGGACGGTGGCCGAGGCCGCCGCGCTCGGCGGCCAGGGGCGGACCGCCGAGGCCGCGGCCCTGCTGCGCGCGGCGGTCGGTCTCTGGCGCGGCCCCTGCCTGAACGGCATTCCCAGCGAGGCGCTCGCGAGGGTCGCCGAGCACATCGACGAGGAACGCCTCGCGGCCACCGAGTCGTTCATCGAGCTGGAGCTCGCGCTGGGTCGTCACCACCAACTGACCGCCGAAATAGCCCGGCTGGTGGGCGAGAACCCCTTACGGGAAAGATTCCGCGGGCAGTTGATGCTCGCCCTGCACCGCTCCGGCCGCCAGGCCGAGGCCCTGGAGATCTACCGGCAGGGCCGCACCCTGCTCATGGACGAACTGGGCCTCCAGCCCGGAGAGGACCTGCGCCGGCTGGAGCAGGCCATCCTGACCGAGGACGCGTCCCTCCGGCTCGAGCGCCCACCCGGCACGGACCTGCGGGCCGCCGAGCCGTCGCCGGCCCCGCCCGCCACCGGCACGGAACCGGACCCGGTCCCCGCCGAGGACGGCCGCGGCGCCGCCGCCCGCACCGCCGTCCCCCGCCAACTCCCCGTGGACACGGCCGACTTCGTCGGCCACCAGCAGCTCGTCGCGGAGGCGGAGGGCGTCCTCACGAACGCCTCGCCCGACCGGGCCACGGGCATCGTTGTCATCACCGGCCGCTCCGGCATCGGCAAGAGCACCTTCGCCGCCCGGGTCGCCCACCGCCTCGCCGAGTCCCACTTCCCCGACGGCCAGCTCTATTGCCAACTGCGCGGCGGACGGGCGGATCCGGTCGACCCCCGCGAGGTCCTCGGCCGGTTCCTGCGCGCACTGGGCCTGCCCGGGCCCGCCATACCCGACTCCCTGGAGGAACGAGGCGAGATCTACCGCAGCATGCTCGCCGCCCGGCGGATCCTGGTCGTCCTCGACGACGCCGCCGGCGAGGAGCAGGTCTTCCCGCTGCTGCCCGGCGGCCGCTCCTGCGGGGTGCTCGTCACCAGCCGGGTACGGCTCACCGCACTGCCCGGGGCCCATCGGCTGACTCTGGACATCCTCGACGAGCAGGGCTCACTGGAACTCATCGGCAACGTTGTCGGTGCCGACCGCGTACGGGGCGAACCGGAGGCCGCGAAGGCGCTCGCCGCCGCTGTGGGAGGGCTGCCGCTCGCCCTGCGCATCGTCGCCGCCCGGCTGGCGGCCCGTCCGCACTGGCCGCTCGCCTCGATGGTGCAGCGCCTCGCCGACGAACGCCACCGCCTCGACGAACTGGCCCACGGCGAGATGACCGTCCGCGCCGGTCTCTCCCTGACCTACGACGGGCTGGCCGGCACCGACCGCAAACTGCTGCGCCTCCTCAGCCTCACCAAGGGGTCCACGTTCCCCAGCTGGATCGGCGGCGCCCTGCTTGACGCCCCGCACTCCGGCCCGTACCCGTCCGACCTCATGGAGCCCCTGGTCGACGTGCAGATGCTCGACGTCGCCGGCGTCGACGCCACCGGCGAACTGCGGTACGGCTTCCACGACATCATCCGGCTGTTCGCCCGGGACCGGCTGGCCGCCGAGTCGGACGCGACCGAACGGCGGGCCGCGATCCGCCGGGTGGGCGGCGCCTGGATCGCCCTCGTCGGCGAGGCCCAGCAGCGCGTCCTCGGTACTCAGTACATCAGCGGGCCGGCCGTCCGTTGGAACCCGCCCGCCGGCCACGTCAGGACCATCCTGGCCCGCCCCCTGGAATGGCTGGACACCGAACGCGAGAACCTCAGCCTGACCGTGGAGAGCCTCGCCCAGGAGGACGAGGACGAGTACGCCTGGGAACTCGCCGTCAGCCTGGCCCCGTTCTACGAGGCACGCGGCTATCTCGACCACTGGGCCCGAACCCACCGCAAGGCGCTGACCGCCGTGCGCCGCAGCGACAACCGGCTCGGTCAGGCCGCCCTGCTGGCCTCCCTCGGATCCATGCACCTCAACCGCCGCAACCTGCCCGAGGCCCGCCGGACGCTGACGGCCGCGGCCGGCCTTTTCGAGGCGCTCGGACACACCAAGGGCCTGGGGCTGTGCCGCCGCGACCTCGGCCTCCTGGAACGGCTCGCGGGCGACGACACCGCTGCGATGCGGCTCTTCGACGAGGCCGAACAGGACTTCGGCCGCGTCGGGAACCACTGGTCACGCGCCTCCGTCCTCGTCCAGCGCGCGGCCATCCTGCTGCGGCGCGGCGACGTCCGCCGGGTGGAGACCGAACTCGACGAGGCGCTGGAGATCTGGCGTGACCTCGGCTACCTCGGCGGGCAGGCCCGGGTGCTCCAGCGCGCGGGCCAGTTGCACCTGTACCGCGAGCAGTACGACGACGCCCGCCAGGTGCTGTCCGAATGCCTCAGCATGGTCCGGGACGACGGCGACGTGATCGGCGAGGGGTACATCCTTCACGACCTCGGCCGGGTCCACGCCCGCCTGGGCGAACTCACCGAGGCCGCCTCGTACTTCGCCCGGGCGCTGTCCGCGCGCGAGGACATCCTCGACCAGGCGGGCGCAGCCTCCGTCCGCGTCGACCTCGCCGACCTGTCCCTGCGCGCCGACGACACCGCCGAGGCCGGAGGACTGCTCGCCGACGCCCTGGAGGTGTTCGGCAGGCTCGGCATGGCCGAGGAACAGGAACGCGCCGCCCACCTGCTCGCACGGGTGACGGCCGACGGCACCGCCGAGGACCGGTGACGCCGACGCCGCAGCCGGGCACGTGCCAGGGAGCGCGCACCTGCCAGAGGTACCGGTCCCCCCGGTGAGTCCGCACCGCGCTCCGGCGGCCGGCCGTCGACCCGCCGCACGCCCCCTTCGTCGCCGGGCGCACCACCCGGCAGGCGGTGGTTCGGGAGCGCACGCTGTCGTCCAGCACCGCCTCCCGCCGCTTTCTGAAACGCGGTCTGGAACAGGTGTGCTGGCATCCGCCCGGGTTCACGGCTGCCCCCGAGCACGTCCGCATGGTCGGGGCCACGCGGCGAACATGCAGGTCACGGCGGCTATCCAAGGGGGATAGCGGCGTCAAAGCGGCGTGATTGCAGCGACTCCTAACTTTCCTTCCGCAAGCCCGGCAAGAGCCGACGGAGAGGAAGGAAGCCACCATGAACAGCACCTTCGCACCGGTCATGAAGTCCGTGAGGACCGCCGTCGTCGTGATCGCGGCTGCCGCAGCCCTCATGGGCGCGGCGACGGCCGAGGCCGCGACGCACCCGCAGCAGGCGCCCACCGTGCGGGCCGACGGCGGCTCCACGGACGACACGAACCCCTGGAGCTGACGACGCGCCGCCCGGGTCGGGCGCCGACGCGGCCGGGCCGACGGCCCCGGCCCCCGGCCCCGGGCCGCGTCGGCACCCGGCATCCACCGGCGATGCCCAGGAACGACACCGGGGAACGGCACCGGGCGACCCACTCGGACGGCGTCCCGCCCACCGGTCCCACCAGCACCTCGGAACGGCCCACCGGAGCACGTCATGAACGACATCCGAACCCAGCCGGACCTCGGTGTCCTGCTGAGAGACCACCGCCGGCGCGCCGGACTCACCCAGCGGCACCTCGCGGACCTCACCACCGTCAGCGTGCGCGCCATACGCAACCTGGAGCAGGGCAAGGTCCTCTCCCCACGACTGGACACGGTCCGGCTGCTGGCGGACGGGCTGCGGCTCGGCGCCGGCCAGCGCGAGACGTTGCTGGACGCGGCACGGCGCCGCCCGGGCGCCGGCGGCCGGCACCCCGAGGACGGGAGCGGTGCCCCGACGCCCTGGCTCGTCCGGGGCCCACTGATCGGCCGCGACACCGAAACGGCGGCCCTCACCGACCTGCTGAGGCAGCCCGACGGACGGCTGGTGACCGTCGTCGGCATAGGAGGGGTCGGCAAGTCACATCTGGCCGCCGAGGCCGTGCGCCGCGCCGCCGCCGACGGCACTCGGGTCCTGTGGCGGGATCGCGGCGAGGACATCCCCGCCGGTGAACTCGCCCACCACAGACCGGGGGAGCGGGCCGTGCTGGTGCTGGACGACGCCGACCTCTCGGCCGGCACCGGCCGGCTGGTCGCCCTGATGCGCGCCAACCCCCGGCTGCGGATCCTGCTCACCGGGTGCGGGCCCTGCGGCGTCCCCGGCGAGCAGATCCTTCGGCTCGCCCCCCTGCCGGTGCCCGGACCCGGCGCCGAGACGGACCCCGCGCGGCTGGCCGAGGTGCCGTCCGTACGGTTGCTGAGCGCGCACATCCGCGCCGGCAACCCCCTGTTCCGGCTGGACGACACCGACGCCCCGGTCGTCGCCGAGCTGTGCCGTCGCCTCGACGGACTGCCGAGGGCCCTGGAGTTCGCCGGCCGCTGGACCCTCGTACGCTCCCTGCCGGAGCTCTTGGCCGAGGTGGAACGCAGCCCGTTCGGTCTGACCGCCCCGCCGATGACCTCGGACACCTCACGCGATCTCGTGGTCCGGCTGCGCCGCACCCTGGGCCGGCTCAGCCCGGCCGGCGTGTCCTTTCTCGCCGCCGTGGCCCGCGACCACCGCAGCTGGTCGGTGGCCGAGGCGGCGACCGCCGTCGGGACGTCCGGCGCCGACGCCGCCGTCATCGTCTTCACCCTGCTGACGTACGGCCTGGTGCGGCCCGAGGGCCTCGGCGGCGACGAACCCCGTTTCTCGGTGCTCAACCACGTGCGGCACCTGTACGCCGAGGCACGCCGCGAAACCCGGCGCTGCGGGGCGGCCGTGATGCACCGGACCGGCCCCGAGGACCGCGGCCGGAAGGTGGCGGTCGGCGAAGGCTGACGAGGACGCGCGGCCCGCCCCCGTGAGGCGGGCCGCCGGCCTGAGCACGGTCGTCGCGTTCGCAGATCCCGTGGAACGTGTCCCGCGGCAGCCCCGCGGTGCGGCGGCCGAGCAGAAGGCGACTCCGACGCGTCGGCCGTACGGGGGTGCCGGCGGACCGGGCCCGCCGGCACCCCGCGTCCAGCACTACGCCGCGGCGGTCGCGGTGCGCAGGCTCAGCGGGCGCATGTCGGTCCAGACGCGCTCGATGTGGTCGAGGCAGTCCTCCTTCGGACCGCTGACGCCGACCGCGCGCCAGCCCTGCGGGATGCTGCGGTCGGCCGCCCAGACCGAGTACTGCTCCTCGTCGTTGACGACGACGAGCCACTGCTGGGAGTTCTGCTGCATGACGATTCTCCGATCGTGTTCTGAGGGCGTTTCAGGACGGGTGTGACGCGGGTGGTGCCGATGGGTCGTGGAAAGGGTCCGTAGGACCAGGTGGCCGGTGGCGGCGCGCGGGCCGGTCGCGGGGTACGGCTCAGGCGGCGGTGGTCTGCGGTACCAGGAGGCCGTGGAAGACCGCCAGGGCGCGGTCGACGCCGGCGTCGTCCACCCCGGCGTGGGTGACCGCCCGGATCCGGCCGTGGCCCAGCTCGGCGAGGCGCACGCCCTGCTCCCAGGCCAGCTCGATGAACCGGGCCTGCGTCAGGCCGGCCGTGTCGACCCGGAAGAAGACCATGTTGGTCTCGACCGGCTCCACGACGACCCCGGGCAGTGCGGTGAGCCCTGCGGCCAGCCGGCGCGCCGTGGCGTGGTCCTCCTCGAGCCGGGCCGTCATCTCCCGCAGCGCGACCAGTCCGGCGGCGGCGAGCACCCCGGCCTGCCGCATGCCGCCGCCCAGCATCTTGCGGATCCGGCGCACGGACCGGACGAACTCGGCGCCGCCCGCGACCATGGAGCCGACGGGCGCGGACAGCCCCTTCGACAGGCAGAACTGCACCGAGTCCGCATAACCGGCGATGACACGCACGGGGACGCCGAGGACGAGCGCCGCGTTGAAGATGCGGGCCCCGTCCAGATGCACCGCCACCCCGCGGGCGCGGGCCAGTGCGCGGACCTCGGCCAGGTACTCCAGCGGCAGTACCCGCCCGCCGCAGCGGTTCTGCGGGTTCTCCACGCACAGCAGGGCGGGCAGCGCGAACTGCGGGTCCTCGGGGTCCTCGGGGAAGGCGGCCTCGATGTCGGCGAGCGCCATCGTGCCGTCGGCCCGGTTGGCCACCGGTTCGACGATCACGCCGCCGCAGTAGGAGGCCCCGCCGGCCTCGTAGACGTAGATGTCGGACTCGGCGCCCGCGAGGGCCTTGGTGCCGCGCGGGCAGTGGGCGAGCAGGGCCGCCAGGTTGCCCATGGTGCCGCTCGGCATGAAACAGGCGTCCTCCATGCCGAGGACACCGGCGGCCAGTTCCTCCAGTTCACGGGCGGTCGGGTCCTCGCCGTACACGTCGTCGCCGAGCGGTGCCCTCGTCATCTCCTCCAGCATCCGGGCCGTCGGCAGGGTGAAGGTGTCGCTGCGCAGTTCGACGACGGGCGCCGGGGACGCGTCGCGGTCAGTGCTCCTCATGGAAGTCCTCCTCGGGTTCGGGTCCGGCGGCCGGGGCGGTGTTCCCGGTCCCGCGGTGCACCAGGGCCACGGCGTCCCGCAGGCGCTCATCGGCGTCGTGCCAGCGGGCGGTCTCCTTGGCGAGCCGGGTGCGGTGGTCCTCCCAGCGCAGGGTGAGCGGTTCGTGGCAGCGCCGGAACGAGGCGGGTCCGGGGCCGCCGCCGAACTCGGCCGCCCGCCACACGGCCTGCGGCCGCAGACCGGCCGACTCGCCGGCCGGCGCGTGGCCGTGCGCGTCGAGGGCCGCGCCCAGTGAGCCGGCCCGCCCCTCCACGACGGCGAGGGCGGCCTCCCCGACCTGGTGGTGGGCCCGCCGGAACGGCACCCCCTGCCGTACCAGCCACTCCGCGGTGGCGGTGGCGTGCGTCAGCCCCTCGGTCGCCCGGACGGCCATGGCCCGGGGCACCGGCCGGGCTCCGTCGTAGGCCAGACGCAGTATCTTCACCGCGTCGACGGTGGCGTCCAGGGCCGGCATCACATGGGTCATCGCCTCGGTGCCGACCGCGATGGAGTTGGTGAACGGCGTGCCCCGCATCGCGCTCGCGGCGGCCGTCAGACCGCCGAGGGCGGCGGCGGACTTGCCCTGCACATGTTCCAGGACGAACGCGTTGCGCTTCTGGGGCATCATCGAGCTCGACCCGACCAGCCCGTCGGGGATCGACACCAGCCCGAACTCGGCGCTCGACCACATCAGCAGGTCGAGGGCGGCCCGGTCGAGGGTGACCCCCAGCACCACGGCCGCCGACAGCATCCGCAGCGCGGTGTCGCGGGTGGCGATGGCGTCGACCGAGTTGCGCACCGGCTCGCCGAAGCCGAGGAGCTCGGCCGTGCGCGCGGGGTCGATCGGGACGGTCGTCCCGCCGATCGATCCGGCGCCCAGCGGGCACCGGTCCAGCCCCTCACCGGCCTGGGCCAGGGCCCGGGCGTCCCGCTCGAAGGTCTGCGCCAGCCCCAGCAGGTAGTGGCCGTAGGTGACGGGCACGGCCGCCTGGAAGTGGGTGTAGGCGGGCATCAGCACCTCGCGGTGCTCGTGGGCGCGTTCCAGCAGCACCCGGCCCAGCTCGCCCAGTTCCTCCGACAGCCGGCGGTACGGTTCGCGCAGCGCCAGCTGGAGGCAGGTGACGCCGAGGTCGTTGCGGGAGCGGCCGGTCTGGAGGACTCCGCCGGTCTCGTCGCCGAGGGTGTCGATCAGATGGGATTCGTAGGCCAGATAGAGACCGCGGGGGGCGGGCCGGGTCTCCAGGGGTTCGTGGTCCCGCTCGCGCAGTTCCGTGATCGCCGCCAGCAGGGTCGAGGCGGTCCGTGCGCCGATGATCCGGCGCTCGGCCAGCATGACGACGTGCGCGAGGTCGACATGGGTGATGCGGTCGAGTTCGCTCTTCCAGGCGGGCCTCGGCGGGTCGCGCCGCTCCAGGAGCATGCGGCGTATCTCGGGGGAGGCGGCGCTGCGCAGGCGGCCGGAGTCCGTCATGCGGGGACCTCCTGACGGACGGCCAGGGACGGCCGGATGCGGCGCAGGCCCTCGTCGGCGGCGACCGCGGCCTCGGCCGCGGACGCGCCCCGGGCCAGCACGTGCCCGATCCGGTCCCGGAAGTCACCGGCCACGACGATCTCCGCGCCGGGCTCCCGGTAGGTCTCCACGTCGACCACGCCGGGGACGGCACAGGCTTGTGCCACCCCGTCGACGGAGTGCAGCCGGCCGCTGTCCGCGGCCACGACGAACCGGATCGCGGCCCCCCGGGCGGCCGTGGCGGCCACCGGGGCCGGCCGGCCGCTGAAGGCCGCGACCGTCCCCAGGATCAGGTCGGTCCCGGTCGCCTCCCGCACCAGCCGGGGGATCCAGCCGCCCGCCAGCCGCGGGTTGACCTCGATCAGCACCGGGCCGTCGGGGCCGACGCGCAGTTCCACGTGCGCGGGGCCGAGGGTGATCCCCAGCGCCCGTACGGCGGCCTCGGCCGCCTCGGTGACGGCGCCCTGGTCTCTCGGCGCGAGGGGGGCGGGGAAGTCGTGCCCGGTCTCGACGAACAGGGGCGGTGCCCCGAGGTGCTTGGCGGTGACCCCGACCACGGTGCCGTCGAGGACCTCCGCCGAGTACTCCGGGCCGCTGACGAACTCCTCGACCGTGACCCGGCGCGGCACCGGCCGGCCGCGCTCGTTGAAGGCGCGGTCCAGCGTGGCCCGGGCGTGCCCGGCGGCCTCGGCCGGGTCCGCGCACAGCAGCACCCCGAGGCTGCCGCTGCCTGTGACCGGCTTGATCACCACCGGGTAGCCGGTCTCCTCGGCCGCGGTCAGGACCTCCTCGACCGTGCCGGCCACGGTGAACCGGGGCACCCGGACCCCGGCCGCGGCGAGCCGGGCACGCTGCGCGCCCTTGTCGCGGACCGACGCGAGGTCGGCGGGGGCGTTCGCCGGCAGGCCGAGGGCGGTGGCCGCGGCGGCCGCGGTCTCCACGTAGTAGTCGGAACTGGTGGCGACGCCCGCGATCCGACGTGCGGTGCCCAGCCGCCGGCAGGCGTCGACCACCGCCTCGACGCTGTCGGTGTCGGCACGGACCACCTCGGCACCGCCCACCGAGGCGTACCGGGACGGATCGGCGGTGAGCAGCACCGGGTGGAGGCCGAGCGTGCGGGCCGCCGCGGGGAACAGCCGCCCCGTCCCGGTGGTGTTGCTCTCGACGAGGACGAAGACGTCCCGGTTCATACGGTCACTCCTTCCGTGAGGGCGACGACCTCGTCACGGGTGCGCCGGTGCCAGGGGAACCGGGACCAGCTGCCGGCGACCTGGGAGGGATGGTCCAGCGTGCGGGGCGCGCCGGGCGGCGGCGCGGGGAGGAAGCCGTTGCGACGCAGCCACACGTCGTTGTGCACGGTGTTGGTGTAGCGGTGGCCCTCGTCGGGGAAGAGCGCCATCACCCGCAGCTCGGGGTGGCGGTCGGCGTACCACTGGGCCACATGGTGTGCGGCGCCGCTGGTCGGCCCCATGTACAGGGCGTGCTCGGCGTGCAGCCGCCGGGTCGCGGTGAACGCGGTTCCGGCGTCCAGCCAGTGGACCTCGTCGAACAGCGTGTGCTCCAGGACGGGCGGCACCAGGCCGTTGCCCAGACCGCGCAGTCGCCGGGGCCCGGCCGGGGCGCCGAACAGCACACTGCCCGGGGTGTCCACGCCGATCAGCTTCAGCTCCGGGTTCAGCGCCCGCAGGAAGGAGCCGATCCCGGAGGACGAACCGCCCGAGCCGACCGGGCAGACCAGCGCGTCGAACGTGCCCATGCTCTCCAGCAGCAGTTCGGCGACGGCACCGTACGACACCGGATTGAGCGGATTGTCGTACTGTCCGGGTGTGTAGTACGAGTCCAGCCGCGCCTGGAAACGGGCGACCCGGTCCAGCCGGGCCTGCTGCACGCCCCGGGCGCGCAGTTCGGGCCCCGAGACGATGCTCACCCGGGCGCCGAGCGCCTCCAGCCGCCGGCGCAGCGGCGGTTCGATCGCCGGGTCGCCGACGAGGACCAGCGGGATGCCCTTGAGCCGGCACACCATCGCGAGCCCCAGCCCGAAAGTGCCGGACGTGGTCTCCACGACCGTGGTGCCCTCGGTGAGTTCACCGGTCTCGATGGCACTGGTGAGGATGAACTGCGCGGGCAGCAGCTTCATCAGATGGAAGGCGGCCCCGTACACATTGGGTCCGACCTGGATGACCTTGGGCAGGACGTGGCCGTCGACCACGCTCGCGAAGGCCCTACGACTGGTGTGCGTACGGGACATGAGAGTCGCTCCCGGCGATGTAGCGCCAATGGTCGGTGACACGCAGTTCGGCGAGCCGGCGGGCGGCCAGCGCCGTGCGCTGCTCCAGCCCCGGCTGGTGGGGTGCGAAGAGCAGGGCGGCGACCGTGCCGCTGTGGGCCACCTGCACGCCCAGCGCCTCGGTCTCCTCGGCGATCTCCAGCACGCGGTCGAAGCGCGGTACCGGCAGGAACCGCTGGTTGATACGGGCGCTCGCGGTGGCGATCCGGCCGAGCTCCCGGTGGTCGCCGCGGGCCACGGCCCGGCGCATCAGGCCGCGCAGCGCGCGGAAACACTCGATCTCCCAGGCGTTGTACCGCGCTCTCGGCAGCGCCAGGGTGTCGATCTCCTTGTCCGCGGCGGAGAAGCCGAGCACCGCCAGCGGCGGCACCGGCCGGTGGAAGTCCTCGATCACCGCACCCTCGCAGTGCGCGAACAGCAGCATCCGGTCGAAGTAGATCAGGGGGTCGGTGGCGGCCTCCGCGGCGACCGCGATCCGCGCGATCCGCTCCGGCGCGAGGTGACGGCCGGCCGCCGCCAGCACCGCCAGGATCGCCGCGGTCACGTCACTGGTCGACGAGCCCAGGCCGCGGCCCACGGCGACATCGCCGCGCAGCTCCAGCTCACCGCCGTAGGCGCCCATGCCGAGCACCTCCAGCGTGGTGCGCGCGGCGTCGAGGGCCTTCGTCTTCCATGACGGGGTGACCGTCAGCTCCCGCTCCCAGCGGCTCAGCCGCACCGTCGCGTTGCTGGCGAACAACGGGCAGGGCAGCGTGACCAGGCCGCGGCGGAGCCTGCCGTCGTCCTCGAACACCCCCTGGAGCAGTTCACCGTGGTGGCTGGGGGCGGTTCCGGTGCCCATGAGCACGCCGTGCTCCAGGTGCG
Organism: Streptomyces shenzhenensis; assembly: GCF_021462265.1. Classification (GTDB taxonomy): domain Bacteria; phylum Actinomycetota; class Actinomycetes; order Streptomycetales; family Streptomycetaceae; genus Streptomyces; species Streptomyces shenzhenensis. The sequence goes on from NZ_JAJONF010000056.1 coordinate 52,850, forward strand.
GGGGCACCAGTTCCATCTGAGCCTGGCCGTGCGCGTCCTGTGCGGACAGCACGTCCTGGCTCTGCACGCCGATCTTCACCTACGCCTCCTCGAACGTTCGAGTCTGGGAATGGGGGTGACATGTACGTGTCTCGTCCCGCGGGGCGGCAGGGGCCGGGGAGCGGGGCCGTGCGGGCCCCGCGTCCTGCCGGCGTCGTTCGCTCTCACGTGTCCGCGGACGGCCGCGCGGCACGCCCCGCGGCCTGGTGGGGGCGGACGATCTCGGTGATCCGCGCGGCCAGTTCACCGACGTGCGGCGGGTGCACCATGTCGTGGTGGTTGCCCGGCACCGGGAAGGTGCCGACCCGGCCGCGGGTCAGCGCCCGCCACGCGTCCGGGTCGACGGTGGGGCTCTTGAGGGTCGGGTGGGACTCGGAGACGGTGAACAGGTGGACGTCCGCGTCGACGACCGCGCCGGGCCGGTACCGCGCGGCGGCCTCCCCGTTGGCGCGGGCCACCTCGACCATGCGGCGCACGGCCGTCGACTCGATCCGGTCGGGCAGCCGGCCGGCCTGGTGGGAGTGGCGGACCAGGGCGGCGATGAGCGCGTTGTCGTCGAGCGCGTCCATCTCGTGGGAGGACATCCCGGCATCGGCCCCGAACCGGGAGAGCACGTCCTCGTCGCCGACGAGGTCCGCGGACCCGGGCACCGGGGAGTCCAACAGCACCAGAGCGCCGACCTCGCAGCCCGCCCGCTCCAGTCGCACCGCCATCTCGAACGCCACGACACCGCCGAACGACCAGCCGCCGAGCAGTACCGGCCCCTCGGGGGCCAGTTCCGCGATCTCGCTCAGATAGCGCTCGGCGATCTCCTCGACCGTACGCAGCGGGGCCGCGCCCGTGTTGTAGCCGACCGCCTCGACGCCGTACAGGTCGACACTGCCCTCCAGCTCCCGGGCCAGCCCCATGTAGGAGCTGACGCCGCCGCCGTGCGGATGGACCAGGAACAGCGGCGAGCGGGTGGCGGGCGAGACCGTCGCCAGGGGCACCAGCAGCCGCTCGGACACGGCGGACACCTCGGGCAGCGCACCGCACAGCGCCTCGATCGTCGGCGTCCGGAAGAACGTGCTGAGCGGGACGCTCACGCCCAGCTCCCGCCGTACCGCCTCGACCAGTTCGAACGCGCTCAGGGAGTTGCCGCCGGCGGCGAAGAAGTCGTCCCGCACGCCCACCGGGGACCGGCCGAGGACCCGCTCGCAGATCGAGGTGACCCGCAGCTCCAGCGAGTCCCGGGGCGCGACGGGCTCGGCGCCCGCCTCCGCGGCGGGCTCGGGCAGCTGCTTGCGGTTCACCTTGCCGTTCGGCGTGAGCGGCATCCGCTCCAGGCCGACCAGTACGGCCGGGATCATGTACTGCGGCAGCCGTTCCCGCAGGAAGGCGCGCAGTCCGGGCTCGTCGGGCTCGTCCCGCCAGGAGACGTAGCCGACGATCCGCCGTGCCATGTCCTCGCCCGCCGTGATCACCGCGGCCCGGGCCACCGCGGGGTACCGCTGCAGCACCGCCTCGATCTCGCCGAGCTCGATCCGGTGGCCGCGGATCTTGACCTGGCTGTCCTCCCGGCCGATGTATTCCAGAGTCCCGTCGCTCCGCCGGCGGGCCAGGTCCCCGGTGCGGTAGAGCCGGCCGCCGGCACCGAACGGGTCCGGTACGAACCGTTCCGCGGTGAGTGCCGGCCGCCCCGCGTAGCCGCGGGTGACGCCCGATCCGCCGATGACCAGTTCTCCGACGGCGCCGATCGGTACCAGCCGCATCCGGTCGTCCACCACGTGCACCCGGGTGTTGGCGATCGGCAGGCCGATGGAGACCCGCTCCGCACAACCGTGCGGGTCGATCCGGTGCAGGGTCGAGTAGACGGTGGTCTCGGTCGGTCCGTACAGGTTCCACAGCCGCGACACCCGCGGCGCCAGCTCCCGGGCCAGCTGCGGGGAGAGCGCCTCGCCGCCGGTGACCGCCTGGAGGCCGCCGCCCTGCCAGCCGCTGAGCAGCAGCAGGTGCCAGGTGGCCGGGGTCGCCGCCATGACTGTGGCGCGGGCCGCCGACAGGGCCTCGGCCAGCGCGGCGCCGTCGGAGGCGGTCTCGCGGTCCACGACGACCAGCCGGGCGCCGCGCACCAGCGGAACAAACAGTTCCAGCACCGACGCGTCGAACGCCACGGTGGTCACCGTGCACAGCACGTCGTCACCGGAGACGTCGAGCGCGCGGGCGATGTCCTCGGCGAAGTTCACCAGGCCGCGATGGGGGACCATCACGCCCTTGGGACGCCCGGTCGAGCCGGAGGTGTAGATCACGTACGCCAGGTCGTCCGGCCGTGCCGGCGCCGCTGTCCGCTCGGCGCCGGCGGGCACCGGCGGCGGCGCCCCGATGTCGATGACCCGCACGTCCGTGTCCAGGCCCAGCCGCGCCACCAGCTCCGGCCGCCCCAGCAGCAACCGGGCCCCGCTGTCGGCCAGCACGTACGCCAGCCGGTCCACCGGATAGTCGGGCTCCAGGGGGAGATACGCCGCTCCGGCCTTGAGGATCGCGAGCAGCGCGACCACCAGCTCCGGGGACCGCTCGACCAGCACACCCACCGGGGCGTCCTGGCCCGCGCCCTCCGCCCGCAGAACCGAGGCCAGCGCCGAGGCCCGCCGCACCAGCTCGGCGTAGGTGACCTCGTTGCCGTCGAGATCCCGGACGGCGACCGCGTCCGGGGTGCGCTCGGCCTGCCGGTCCACGAGGTCCGGCACGAGCAGCGGCGACTCCGGGACGGCGGTGTCGTTCCAGTCCGAGAGCAGCAGCCGTTCCTCCTCCGGCGCGAGCAGGTCCAGATCCCCGATCGGGGTGTCCGGCCGCGCTACCGCGTGCGCCAGGATCCGCCGGTAGTGCTCGGCGAACCGGGCGACGGTCCCGGCCTCGAACAGCTCGGTCGCGTAGGAGATCAGCACCTCCATCCGCGGGCCCCGGGTCACCACGGTGACATCGAGGTCGAAGCGGGCGGTGTCGGCCTCGACCGGCAGCGACCTGACCGACACCCGGGGCAGCCGCAGCTGCGAGGTCTGTTCCTCGACCAGGTTGAACAGCAGCTGGAACAGCGGGTTGCGGCTCAGGTCGCGCTCCGGCCGCAGCTCGTCGACCAGCACGTCGAACGGCACGTCCTGGTGCTCGTACGCCTCCAGTGTGGTGCCCCGGACCCGGGAGAGCAGTTCGGCGAACGTCGGGTTCCCCGCCAGGTCGGTGCGGAGCAGCACCGTGTTGACGAAGAACCCGATCAGGCCCTCCGTCTCCTGGAGCGTACGGCCGGACATCGGGACGCCGACCGTCACGTCCCGGCTGCCGGTGTGCCGGGACACCAGGGCGGCGAACGCCGCGAACAGCACCATGAACGGCGTCACGCGGTACCTCTGGGCGAGCTCCCGCACCCCGTCGGCCACCGCCGGGTCGATCACATGGGACACCCGGGCGCCCGCGCCGCCGCGCACCGCGGGCCGCGCCCGGTCGCCGCGCAACTCCGTCGGGGTTGCCCCGGCCATGCTCCGCTTCCAGTGCTCCACCTCGGCGGCCGCCTCGGGCGTCGCCAGCTGCCGGGCGGCCCGCTCCGCGTAGTCCGCGTACTGGATCGGCAGTTCGAGCAGCTCCGGACGGCTGCCCGCGGTCAACGCCGCGTAGCCTTGCGACAGTTCCTGCCAGAGGATCTGCATCGAGGCCGCGTCGACCGCGATGTGGTGCACGACCACCGTGAACAGGTAGCGCTGCTCGGGCAGTTCGGTCAGCCGCGCCCGCAGCCACGGACCGGCGGCGAGGTCGAACCGCCCGCTGATGTCCGCGTCGCGCAGCCGGTAGGCCTCCTCGTACGCCGGCCCGACGGCCAGGTAGCGCAGGTCGGTGCGGCGCAGCCGGACCGCCGATGCCGGGCCGACCCGGAGCCTCGGGCCGCCGGCGGCGTCCTGCACCACGCGGGACCGCAGGATGGTGTGCCGCTCCACGACCAGCCGCAGCGCCGCGTCGAGCGCGTCCGCGTCGAGCGGGCCGGACAGCTCGAAGACCTGCGCCATGTTGTACTCGACGAGATCGGGACGGAGGTGTTCGAGCAGCCACACCCGTCGCTGCGCCGCCGACAGCGGCGCGTCCCCGGCAGGACCGGAGCCGGTCTGCCGCCGCACGGTGTCCACCGCGCGTTCCACGATCGGACTTGTCGTCATCAGGGCGTCCTCCGGTCGGTCGTACCGGATGCGGGCAGGAGGTGCCCGACCGCTTCGGCCATGGTGTGGATGGTGGGGTTGTCGAAGACGAGGGCGAGCGGGATGTCGGG
>NZ_JAJONF010000057.1 GCF_021462265.1 Streptomyces shenzhenensis
TTCCGCCCGGCACGCCGAGAGCACGCACCTGACGCCGCGCGGCCCGCCCTCCGGGCGGACGACGGGACTTTCGCAACACGCCCTAGCCCCTGAGCTGCTGGTACGCGGGCAGCGTCAGGAAGTCCGCGTAGTTCTCGTCTAGGGCGACGGTGAGCAGCAGGTCGTGGGCCTGCTGCCAGTGGCCGGCCGCGAAGGCCTCCTCGCCGATCTCCGCGCGGATCGCGGCGAGTTCCCCGGCGGCGACCTTGCGGGCCAGTTCCGGCGTGGCCTTCTCGCCGTTCTCGAACTCGACACCCGCGTTGATCCACTGCCAGATCTGCGAGCGGGAGATCTCGGCGGTGGCCGCGTCCTCCATGAGGTTGAAGATGGCCACCGCGCCGAGCCCGCGCAGCCACGCCTCGATGTAACGGATGCCCACCTGGACGGCGTTGACCAGACCCGGGTAGGTCGGCTTCGCCTCCAGCGAGTCGATCGCGATCAGGTCGGCGGCCTCGACGTGCACGTCCTCGCGCAGCCGGTCCTTCTGGTTCGGCCTGTCGCCGAGGACCCGGTCGAAGGACTCCATGGCGATCGGGACCAGGTCGGGGTGGGCGACCCAGGAGCCGTCGAAACCGTCGTTCGCCTCGCGGTCCTTGTCGGCACGGACCTTCTCGAAGGCGACCTTGTTGACCTCGGCGTCCCGGCGGGACGGGATGAAGGCCGCCATCCCGCCGATCGCGTGCGCGCCGCGCTTGTGGCAGGTGCGGACGAGGAGTTCGGTGTACGCCCGCATGAACGGGGCTGTCATGGTGACCGCGTTGCGGTCCGGGAGGACGAACCGGGGCCCGCCGTCACGGAAGTTCTTCACGATGGAGAACAGGTAGTCCCAGCGCCCGGCGTTCAGCCCCGAGGCGTGGTCGCGCAGTTCGTAGAGGATCTCCTCCATCTCGTACGCGGCGGTGATCGTCTCGATCAGCACGGTGGCGCGGATGGTGCCCCGCGGGATGCCGAGGTGGTCCTGCGCGAAGACGAACACGTCGTTCCAGAGCCGGGCCTCGAGATACGACTCGGTCTTCGGGAGGTAGAAGTACGGTCCCTTGCCGAGGTCGAGCAGCCGCCGCGCGTTGTGGAAGAAGTAGAGACCGAAGTCGACGAAGGCGCCGGGCACCTGCTCGCCGTCGACCTCGACGTGCCGCTCGTTCAGGTGCCAGCCGCGCGGCCGCATGACGACCGTCGCCAGTTCCTCGTTCGGGCGCAGGGCGTACGACTTGCCGCTCGCCGGGTCCGTGAAGTCGATGTTCCTGGTGTAGGCGTCGATCAGGTTCAGCTGGCCCAGGACGACGTTCTCCCAGGTCGGCGCGGAGGCGTCCTCGAAGTCCGCCAGCCAGATCCGGGCGCCCGAGTTGAGGGCGTTGACGGTCATCTTGCGGTCGGTGGGACCGGTGATCTCGACGCGCCGGTCGTCCAGGGCCGCGGGGCAGGGGGCGACCCGCCAGGAGTCGTCCGCGCGGACGGCGGCGGTCTCCGGAAGGAAGTCCAGGGTCGAGGTGCGGGCGATCTCGGCGCGGCGCTCGGCGCGGCGGGCGAGGAGTTCGGCACGGCGCGGCGAGAACCGCCGGTGCAGCTCGGCGACGAAGGCGAGCGCCGCGTCGGTGAGGACCTCCTCCTGCCGGGGCAGGGGCTCGGCGTGGACGATGGCCGGCGCGGACGGCGCTGGTGCGGACATCAGCTGTCACTTCCTTCAGCGGTGGCACCGGGTGCCAGTCGTTCCGGGCGCTTCTGAAAAACGGATACTACTTTCCTCATCGTGGAAGTTCAATGGTTTGTTGACGTCCGGGTGCTCTGAGCCGGGCCGCCGTTCACTCAAGGCGGCCCAGGTCCGCTTCCGTGTCGATGTCGTACGGCTCGGCCACGTCCCCGCACTCGACCAGCGTGATCGCGTCCTCGTGGGCCTTGAGATACGCGCGGGCGCCCCGGTCCCCGGTCGCGCTCGCGGCGATCTGCGCCCAGTGGGCCGAGCCGAGGAGGACGGGATGCCCGCGCACCCCGTCGTACGTGGCCGACACCAGTGAGGACTCGTCCCGGAAACCGGTGACGACCCGCGCGACGGCCGCCGTGCCGATCCCCGGCTGATCCACCAGCGACACCACGGCCGCCCGCACCCCCGCCCCGGCGAGCGACTCCAGCCCCACCCGCAGCGAGGACCCCATGCCCGCGGCCCAGTCCGGGTTCGCCACGACCACGCAGCCGCCCAGCTCGGCCCGCTCCCGCACGTCCTCCGCACGGGCCCCCAGAACCACGTGCACCGGCCCGCAGCCGCCGGCGCGCAGCACCCCGACCGCGTACTCCACCAGCGGCCGCCCCCGGTGCGTCAGCAGCGCCTTGGGGCGCCCGCCGAGCCGTCTGCCGCCGCCTGCGGCGAGCAGCAGCCCGGCGATCTGGTCACGCGTGTCCGTCATGCGTCCTGCATACCCGACGCCGGAGCGGACGCCCGGCTCCGAAGGGCTGAAATTCGGTCCGCGCGGTAGCGCTTTCCGTACGGAAGGGCGTTTACTGACCGGCGTCCCCGGGCGCCCGGCCGCCGTCCTGGGGCGCCCGGCGAGGGGGGAGAGCTGTGTTGCGGAGCTTGGGACAGAGGCCAGTGACCGGCAGCGACGAGGATTCGAGGGTGACGGAACTGCGCACGGCGGTCTCCCGGCTGCGCCGCGAACTGGCCGGGCATCCGGCTGAGTTCCCGGACCGGGCGATAGCCGAGGAGGAGCTGGCGGCCCTGGCCGCGATGGCCGCGGGCGGCATCCCGGAGGTCCCCCGCCTGCGCCGGTCGCTGTTACTGATCGCGGGCGCGATCGGTTCGGTGAGCGCGCTGTCGCGAGGTCTGTCGGACGTACGCCGGGCGGTGGACCTGTTCGGTGAGACGCCGAGACCCTGAGCGCCGTACGGGCCGCGGGGCCGTATCGAGGTGCGGCTCCGCGGCGCGGGCATGACCAGCCGCGACGCGCCCCGCACTCCCCAACGGCGGGGCGGTCCCTGCCGCTCAGGCTCCCGAACTCGCCAACGTCTGGGACAACTCGACCGCCACCTGCCGCAGCACCGGCACGATCTTCGCCACCGCCGCCTCCGTGACCCGACCCGCGGGACCGGAGATCGAAATGGCGGCCGCGGTCGGCGAACCGGGCACGGACACCGCCAGGCACCGCACCCCCATCTCCTGCTCGTTGTCGTCCACGGCGTACCCCAGCCGCCGCACCTCCTCCAGGGCGTCGAGGAACCCCTCCGGAGTGGTGATGGTCTTCTCGGTCGCCGCCGGCATCCCGGTCCGCCCCAGCAGCGCCCGCACCTCGGCGTCCGGCACATCCGCCAGCAACGCCTTCCCCACGCCCGTGGAATGCGGCAGCACCCGCCGCCCCACCTCGGTGAACATCCTCATCGAATGCTTGGACGGCACCTGCGCCACGTACACGATCTCGTCCCCGTCGAGCAGCGCCATGTTCGCCGTCTCCCCGGTCTCCTCGACCAGCCGCGCGAGATACGGCCGCGCCCAGGTGCCGAGCAGCCGGGCCGCCGACTCGCCGAGCCGGATCAGCCGGGGTCCGAGGGCGTACCGCCGGTTCGGCTGCTGCCGCACATAGCCGCAGGCGACCAGCGTGCGCATCAGCCGGTGGATCGTCGGCAACGGCAGTCCGCTGCTGGCGGACAGCTCGCTGAGGCCCACCTCGCCGCCCGCGTCCGCCATCCGCTCCAGCAGATCGAAGGCGCGCTCAAGGGACTGGACCCCGCCGCCGGACTTGGCGGAGCCGGTGGCGCTGGCGTCGGACGTCGGCACGGCGCGTTCCTTTCGGGACTGGCGGGAAGGCCGGCAGCCTACCCGGCAGTCGGTTGACTCCCTGGTCGCACATCACTTCGTTCTGTTTGTCGGAATGCTAATTCCGCCTTGTGGAAACGTCCAGGGTGAGTGCCTGTGGGGGCCGGGAAGCAGTGTGCCCTTGACGCCGCGAGAGCGGGAGTGAAGACTCCTTCAACAGAACGTTGAACTCTGTTACGTGGGTGTAAATCCCGTTTCCCGGAAGCAACCGGAAGTAAAACGGCGCAGAGAGAGGGGTCCGGGTGTCCGACGCTGAACTGGTGTTGCGCTCGACGCGCGTCATCACCCCGGAGGGGACGCGGGCCGCCTCGGTCGCGGTGTCCGCCGGGACGATCACGGCCGTACTGCCCTACGGCGCCCACGTCCCGGCCGGCGCCCGCCTGGCGGACTTCGGCGACGACGTCCTGCTGCCCGGCCTGGTCGACACCCACGTCCACGTGAACGACCCGGGGCGTACCGAGTGGGAGGGCTTCTGGACCGCCACCCGCGCGGCGGCGGCCGGCGGCATCACCACCCTGGTCGACATGCCGCTCAACTCGCTCCCGCCGACCACGACCGTCGACGGCCTCCGCGTCAAGCGCGCGGTCGCGGCCGGCAAGGCGCACGTCGACGTCGGCTTCTGGGGCGGCGCACTGCCCGGAAACGTCAAGGACCTGCGCCCGCTGCAGGAGGCCGGTGTCTTCGGCTTCAAGGCGTTCCTGTCGCCGTCCGGCGTGGACGAGTTCCCCCCTCTGGACCAGGAACAGCTGGCCCGGTCGCTGGCGGAGATCGCGTCCTTCGACGGCCTGCTGATCGTGCACGCCGAGGACCCGCACCGCCTGGAGACCGCCCCGCAGCGGGGTGGCCCGAAGTACGCCGACTTCCTCGCCTCCCGCCCGCGCGACGCGGAGGACACGGCGATCGCCCAGCTGATCGCCCAGGCGAGGCGCCTGCACGCGCGCGTGCACGTCCTGCACCTGTCCTCGTCCGACGCGCTGCCGCTGATCGCGGCGGCCAAGGCGGACGGCGTCCGCCTCACCGTCGAGACCTGCCCGCACTACCTCACCCTCACCGCCGAGGAAGTCCCGGACGGCGCCAGCGAGTTCAAGTGCTGCCCGCCCATCCGGGAGGCGGCCAACCGGGACCTGCTCTGGCAGGCGCTGGCCGACGGCACCGTCGACTGCGTGGTCACCGACCACTCGCCCGCCACGGCCGACCTGAAGACCGCCGACTTCGCGACCGCCTGGGGCGGCATCTCGGGCCTCCAGCTCAGCCTCGCCGCCGTATGGACGGAAGCCCGCAGGCGCGGCCACGGTCTCGAGGACGTGGTCCGCTGGATGTCGGCCCGCACGGCCGCGCTCGTGGGCCTCGACGACCGCAAGGGCGCCATCGCGGCGGGCCGGGACGCCGACTTCGCCGTCCTCGCGCCCGACGAGACCTTCACCGTGGACCCGGCCGGCCTCCAGCACCGCAACCGGGTCACCGCGTACGCCGGAAAGACCCTGCACGGCGTCGTGAAGTCCACCTGGCTGCGCGGCGAACGCATCCTCGCGGACGGCGAGTTCACGCCCCCGCGGGGCCGCCTGCTCACCCGCACCCCGTGACCTCCCGGTCTCCCGCACCCGCAACGGCCGACACCCGGAAGGAAGAACCTCTTTGACGGCGATCCCGCCCTTCACCGGCGCCGCGCCCCCCTACTCCGGCGGCGACCCGTACGCCGACTACCGCACCGCCGACTTCCCCTTCACCCGGTACCCCGACCTCGCCGACCGGCGGCTCGGGGCCGGGGTCGTCGCCGCCAACGACGAGTTCTTCGCCCAGCGGGAGAACCTGCTGACTCCGGGACGGGCCGAGTTCGACCCCGAGCACTTCGGGCACAAGGGCAAGATCATGGACGGCTGGGAGACGCGCCGCCGCCGCGGAGCCTCGGCCGGCCACCCCTGGCCCACCGCCGAGGACCACGACTGGGCACTGGTCCGCCTCGGCGCTCCCGGGGTCGTCCGCGGGATCGTCGTCGACACCGCCCACTTCCGCGGCAACCACCCGCGGGCGGTGTCGGTCGAGGGCACCTCGGCCGCCGGCTCCCCGTCCCCGGAAGAACTGCTCGGCGACGACGTGCAGTGGACGACCCTCGTCCCGCGCACACCCGTCGGCGGCCACGCGGCGAACGGCTTCGCGGTCTCCCTGGAGCAGCGCTTCACCCACCTCCGCGTCCGTCAGCACCCCGACGGCGGCATCGCGCGCCTGCGCGTCCACGGCGAGGTCGTCCCCGACCCCGGGTGGCTCGCCGTGCTCGGCACCTTCGACGTGGTCGCCCTGGAGAACGGCGGCCGGGTCGAGGACGCGTCCGACCTCTTCTACTCGCCGGCCACCAACACCATCCAGCCGGGCCGCTCCCGCAAGATGGACGACGGCTGGGAGACACGCCGCCGCCGCGACCAGGGCAACGACTGGATCCGCTACCGGCTCGCCGCCCAGTCGCAGATCCGCGCGATCGAGATCGACACGGCGTACCTGCTGGGCAACAGCGCGGGATGGGCGTCGGTGTCGGTCCGGGACGGCGAGGACGGCGGGGACGCCGACTGGCACGAGATCCTCCCGCGCACCCGCCTCCAGCCCGACACGAACCACCGTTTCGTCCTGCCCGGCCCGGCCGTCGGCACCCACGCGCGCGTGGACATCTACCCGGACGGCGGCATCTCCCGCCTCCGCCTGTTCGGAACGCCGACAGCGGCAGGAGCGGCGGCCCTGGCCACGATCCACCGCGAACTGTCCTGACTTCCCCTCCCGCGCACCCACGGTTCGGGCGGGCGGGCGAGGGGAACCGCCGGATCGTCGGCTACGTTCTTCTGCCGTGACTCTTCAGCAAGAAATCGTCGGCAACGCCATGCAGATGGCGGTCGTCAACCTGCACCCCGGCCAGACCGTCTACTGCGAGGCCGGCAAGTTCCTGTTCAAGACGACGAACGTGACCATGGAGACCCGGCTGAGCGGACCGTCGGGCAACGGCGGCCAGCCGCAGGGCGGCGCCGGTGGCATGGGCGGCATGCTGCGCCAGGCCATGGGCACCGCCATGCAGGTCGGCCAGCGCATGCTCGCCGGCGAGTCGCTGGCGTTCCAGTACTTCACCTCCCAGGGCGGCGAGGGCACCGTCGGCTTCGCCGGTGTGCTGCCCGGCGAGATGCGGGCCCTGGAGCTCGACGGCGGACGCGCCTGGTTCGCCGAGAAGGACGCCTTCGTGGCGGCCGAGTCCACCGTCGAGTTCGGTATCGCCTTCCGGGGCGGCCGCACCGGCATGAGCGGCGGCGAGGGCTTCATCCTGGAGAAGTTCACCGGCCACGGCACGGTGATCATCGCCGGTGCGGGCAACTTCATCGACCTCAATCCCGCCGACTTCGGCGGCCGTATCGAGGTCGACACGGGCTGCGTCGTCGCCTTCGAGGAGGGCATCCAATACGGCGTACAGCGTGTCGGCGGCCTCAACCGCCAGGGCATCATGAACGCGGTCTTCGGCGGCGAGGGCCTCTCCCTGGCCACCCTGGAGGGCAACGGCCGGGTGATCCTGCAGTCCCTGACCATCGAGAGCCTCGCCAACGCCCTGAAGAAGGCCCAGGGCGGCGACAAGCAGGGCCCGACGGGCGGACTGTTCTCGACGAACGCGGGATGAGCGCACACCGGAGGCCGGCCGACCCTCCAGGAAGAAGGCCGCGGCCGGAGCCCGGACTCGTCGTACCTCGCCGAGGCGCGCGTCCGGCGGCGCTGCTGAGCCCGCCTGCGGGACTGCACTGTGTCGCGAAAGCGATAGAGTGCAACACCTGCAAGGACGAATGACGATCCGGGCGGGCCGGAGCCTGAGTGCCGGGCACCCCCCGGGGGAGCCGCAGGAGGACCGGTCATGGCAGCCCAGGCGCGCAGTCCGCGTGAGCGGTACCGGGAACAGACCCGCGCGGAGATCAAGGAAGTGGCCGTGCGCCAGCTTGCCGCCGGCGGCGTCGAGGGTGTGGCGCTGCTGCGGATCGCCAAGGAGATCGGGCTGTCGGGCCCGGCGCTCTACCGCTACTACGCCGGCCGCGACGACCTGCTCGCCGAGTTGGTCCTGGACGCCTACACGGCCGCGGCCGAGGCCGTCCACGCGGTGGACACCGACGGCGGAGGGCGCGCGGCGCTGCTCGCGCTGACCAGGGCCTACCGGGCGTGGTCGGTGGCTCATCCGCACCTCTACCTGCTCATCCAGGGCACCCCGGTGGCGGGCTTCACCGCGCCCCCGGAGACCGTGATGAAGGCCCGCTCGGTCCTCGGGCCGTTCCTGTCGGTCTTCGCCGAGGGCCGGCCGCTGGCCGGTCTGGATCCGCTGCTGGCGCAGTTGCAGGCCTGGCTGCGCGACGAGCCGGAAGTCGCCGCGTGGGTCCGGCAGTGGACGGGCCTGCCCGCCACCGATCCGGCCGCGGCGGTGGCGCTGACCGGCGCGGTGATGGCTTGGCCGCAGTTGCACGGCACGGTGGGCCTGGAGGTCGCGGGCCAGTTCACGGGGATGGGCCACAGCCCCGCCACCCTGCTCGACGTGCAGACCGCCATGCTGGCCGACGCCTTCCAGCTCCGCTGACGGCCGTACGGCACTTCGGCTCTGACGAGGACCCTTCAGCCCTGTCGGCAACCGCCGGCAGGGCTTTTCCGTGGCCCCACGTCGACGACGAGGCCGACAGCCGACAGTCGACCGCCCACCCCTCTGCCGTCGCGGTGAGGCGGGCCCTGCGCCTGCGCTGTCCATGGTTTCGTCACGTCGGTTATACCCAGTAACTATTGCGTGCCTCACTAGCGGTTGCTAGGGTTCATTTCTGTTAGAGCTTCTCACTGAAGCGATCGCAACTAACAGCCAACCCCATCGGGATGTCAGGGAGGTCGCCATGGGCGCCGAGCAACTCACGCAGGTCGTTCTGCCGGGCAAGGTCGAACCGGAAGGGCTGCTGATCCGTCACGGAGCGGTCCCGGTACCCGGACCCGGCCAGGTCGTGATCCGGATGGAGGCGACCGGCGTCTCCTTCGCGGAACAGCAGATGCGCCGCGGCAAGTACTTCGACCAGCCGCCGTTCCCCTTCTCGCCCGGCTACGACCTGGTCGGCACCGTCCACGCCACGGGCCCCGGCGTCGATCCGGACCTGGCCGGAACCCGGGTTGCCGCACTGGTCAAGGTCGGCGGCTGGGCCAGCCACGTCGCCGTGGCCGCGGCGGACGCGGTGCCGGTGCCCGACGGTGTCGACGCGGCCGAGGCGGAGGCCCTCGTCACCAACGGGATCACGGCCTGGCGGATGCTGCACCACATGGCGCGCGTCAAGGCCGGCCAGACCGTGCTGGTGCACGGCGCCAACGGCGGTGTCGGCTCCGTCCTGGTCCAGTTCGCCCGGCTTGCCGGCGTGAAGGTGATCGGCACGGCCTCCCCCCGCCATCACGCGGCCCTGCGGGAGCGGGGCGTGACCCCGGTCGACTACCGGTCCGAGGACGTCCCGGCCCGCGTGCGAGAGATCGCCCCCCATGGTGTGGACGCCGTCTTCGACCACGTCGGCGGCCCCGGCGTCCTCGACTCCTGGCGGCTGCTGGCCCCCGGCGGCACCCTCGTCTCGTACGGGTCCGCATCCACCCGGGACGTCGGGGGTTCCAAGATGTGGCCGGTGCTCAAGACGGTCGGCCGGGTGATGCTCTGGAACGCGCTGCCCAACGGGCGCCACGCCTACTTCTTCAACGTGTGGGCCGGGGCCAGGAGGAAGGACGGCTTCCGGGCCCGGCTCCACGCCGACCTCACCGAAGTCCTCGACGCCCTGCGGCGGGGCGACATCGACGCGCCGATCGCCGCCCGGATGCCGCTCGCCCGGGTCGCGGAGGCGATGCGGCTCGCCGAGTCCGGCACGGTCGCCGGAAAGGTGATCCTCACACCGTGACGGCGCCGGGAACCGTGCCGCCGCGCCGCCGCCCCGCGGGGCGGGTGATCCGGGCCGGCGAGACGCCGGACCGGCACCGGTGGTCAGGCCGCCGGTGCCGGTACGCGTGCGACGGGCCCGTCCTCGACCGGTCGTCGGCCGATCGGCCGGGCCTCACTCCGTGCTGTGGGGGGTGCGCGGGGCGAGGGGCCGGGCGCCGGGCCTCAGCAGCCGAAGTCGATCAGGTCGAACGAGGCGTAGTGATCGGCGGTGTAGTAGTCCTCCTGGCTCGCCTCGCCGGTGATGACGCGGCGTGCGCCGCGCGTGGAGGAGCCGGGGGTGACCACGGTGTACTCGTGGTAGTAGCCGGACGGTTCGCTGGGCAGGAGGCCTTCCTGGTTGCGGAAGACGGTCCCGTCCTGCGAGTACGGGAAGGGGCCGTCCGACGCGATCAGGTCCAGCGTGTCGTACGCCTGCGAGGGCAGGGCGCTGTAGCAGATGCTGCCGACCGAGGTGGCGGCCGCGTCCGCCGTGGAGACGGCGACGGTGCCGCCGACGAGGAGCGCGGACAGAAGGGCGCCCGCGGCGCCGATGCGGGTGATCCGTGGGGGGAATCTCATGACTCCATGATGACGCGCGTAGAGTGTGGCATGTCAATGACAACTCCGCAGAATTTCCCGCCAAGTCCGATGAGTTTTCGCGGAGTTAACCGAACGCCTGGTGGCTTCAACGGCCTCATGAGGGGCGGCGCGGGGGACACCGAGATCGTCGCCGCGTTGCGCCGGTCGCGGACGGCGAACCCGCGCTGTCGCCCGCCGTCACCCCGCGGCTGACGCGGCAGGCCGCCGCCACCCGGCAGGCACGCGCGCGTGGCCGGCTCGACGCTCTCGAGACGGGTGCGATCGAGCGACCGCGCCGACCTCCTCGGGAGCGCAGCCCCTCGGTGCGCCGGCAGCCGTGGTCCGCGGCCGGACACAGCCGACCCGGCCGGTCCGGGGAGGCGGTCAGGCCGGCTGGTCCGGGATCTCCGCGAGCGTCACCGGTCTGCGCTCGCGCCGGGAGATCTCACAGGCCTCCGCGATCCGCAGCGCCTGCAGCGCCTCGCGCCCGTCGCAGGGGTTGGCCAGCTCGCCGCGCACCACGTCGACGAAGGCGCACAGCTCGGCCTCGTAGGCCGGCCCGAACCGCTCCAGGAAACCGGGCCACGGCTTGTCCGCGGGCGGCGGCCCGGTCGGCTCGGTCGAGGCCACCGGCGTCCGGTCGTCCAGGCCGACCACCACGGTGTCCAGCTCGCCGGCCAGTTCCATCCGCACGTCGTATCCGGCGCCGTTCAGCCGGGTCGCCGTCGCCGTGCACAGCGTGCCGTCGTCCAGGGTGAGCACCGCCGCTCCCGTGTCGACGTCGCCGGCCTCGCGGAACATCGCGGGACCCGCGTCCGAGCCGGTCGCGTACACGTCGACGACCTCGCGGCCGGTCACCCAGCGCAGCACGTCGAAGTCGTGGATCAACGTGTCCCGGAAGAGCCCGCCGGACAGCGGCAGCCACTCCGGCGGCGGCGGCGACTGGTCGGAGGTCAGCGCCCGTACGGTGTGCAGCCGCCCGAGCCGGCCCGAGCGCACCGCCTCGCGCGCACCGGCGTACCCCTTGTCGAAGCGCCGCTGGAAACCCATCTGAAGCACCGTCTGGGCCTTCTCCACCTCCGCCAGGGCATTCAGCGTGCCCGGCAGGTCGAGGGCGATCGGCTTCTCGCAGAAGACCGGCAGCCCGGACCGCGCCGCCCGGCCGATCAGGTCGGCATGGGCGGAGGTGGCGGCGGTGATCACCACCGCGTCCACGCCCCACGTGAAGATCTCGTCCGTGCCCGGTGCCGCCGTCTCCCCGAGCCGGTGCGCCAGATCCTGGGCCCGCTGGGGATCCACGTCCGTGAGGATCAGCGATCCGACCTCGCGATTACGGCTGAGCGTGTTCGCGTGAATGGTGCCGATGCGGCCCGTCCCGATGACCCCGATGCGCATGGGAACAAGGTGCTGGTGCACCCCGTTCGCTGTCAATCCGTATGTCCGGACAATCGAACTACACAACTTCCCGTCAACCCGTCACGGGGATACGCTCGGCCCCGTGCCCAAACCAGACGTGGACCCGACCGTGACGCTCGACCTCCGTGTGGACCGGAGTTCCCCGGTGCCGTTGTACTTCCAGCTCGCCCAGCAGCTGGAAGCGGCCATCGAGCACGGCTCGCTCACCCCTGGCAGCCTGCTGGGCAACGAGATCGAGCTCGCCGCACGGCTCGGCCTGTCCCGCCCGACCGTCCGCCAGGCCATCCAGTCCCTGGTCGACAAGGGCCTGCTCGTCCGCCGCCGGGGCGTCGGCACCCAGGTCGTGCACAGCCAGGTCAAACGCCCGCTGGAACTCAGCAGCCTCTACGACGACCTGGAGTCGGCCGGCCAGCGTCCCGCGACGAACGTGCTGGTCAACACTGTCGTCCCGGCGTCCGCCGAGGTGGCGGCCGCGCTCGGGGTCGCCGAGGAGACCGAGGTGCACCGGATCGAGCGCCTGCGGCTGGCGCACGGCGAGCCCATGGCGTACCTGACCAACCACCTGCCGTCCGGTCTGCTCGACCTGGACACCGCCCAGCTGGAGGCGACCGGCCTGTACCGGCTCATGCGGACCGCCGGGATCACCCTGCACAGCGCCCGCCAGTCCATCGGCGCGCGCGGCGCCACGGCCGCCGAGGCCGAGCGGCTCGACGAGCCGGAAGGCGCCCCACTGCTCACCATGCAGCGCACCACCTACGACGACACCGGCCGCGCGGTCGAGTTCGGCGACCACATCTACCGGCCCACCCGCTACTCCTTCGAGTTCCAGCTGCTCGTACGGCCCTGAGGACACCGCCGTCCCGGTCGTAATGTCCGGACAATATGACCGATGCGTGTGCTGACGGCAGGCTGAAGGCGGAGGTGACCCGGACTATCGACGCCACCGGCTGCAACGCCCCGAAAGGGGCGCGGGGCTGTGCATGTGCGGCTCCGCCGCGTGGGCGCGACCAGCCACGATGCACCGGCACCCGGCAATGGCGCGCACCCTTCCTTATCTCCCCCGAACGGCACCCTTTCCCGCGGTGAGGCACAATCGAGCCCGATGAGCACCTACCGCGACCTCACCGCCCCCATCGGCTCCCGCCGAGCCCCGGTTCTGCGAACCGTCGGCACCCGGGAGCGCCGGTCCCACCTGACGGCCCCGCGCGTCCCCACCGTCGGCATCGACATCGGCGGCACCAAGGTCATGGCGGGCGTCGTGGACGCCGACGGCAACATCCTGGAGAAGCTCCGCACGGAGACCCCGGACAAGTCCAAGAGCCCGAAGGTCGTCGAGGACACGATCGTCGAACTGGTCCTGGACCTGTCCGACCGGCACGATGTGCACGCCGTCGGCATCGGCGCCGCCGGGTGGGTGGACGCCGACCGCAACCGCGTGCTGTTCGCCCCCCACCTGTCCTGGCGCAACGAACCGCTGCGCGACCGCCTCTCCGGCCGGCTCTCGGTCCCCGTCCTCGTCGACAACGACGCCAACACCGCCGCCTGGGCGGAGTGGCGCTTCGGCGCCGGCCGCGGCGAGGACCACCTGGTCATGATCACGCTCGGCACCGGCATCGGCGGCGCCATCCTGGAGGACGGCCAGGTCAAGCGCGGCAAGTACGGCGTCGCCGGCGAGTTCGGCCACATGCAGGTGGTGCCCGGCGGCCACCGCTGCCCGTGCGGCAACCGCGGCTGCTGGGAGCAGTACAGCTCCGGCAACGCGCTGGTCCGCGAGGCCAGGGAGCTGGCCGCGGCCGACTCCCCGGTGGCGTACGGGATCATCGAGCACGTCAAGGGCAACATCAACGAGATCACCGGCCCGATGATCACCGAGCTGGCCCGCGAGGGCGACGCGATGTGCATCGAGCTGCTCCAGGACATCGGCCAGTGGCTGGGCGTCGGCATCGCCAACCTCGCCGCCGCCCTCGACCCGTCCTGCTTCGTGATCGGCGGCGGGGTCTCCGCCGCCGACGACCTGCTGATCGGCCCCGCGCGGGACGCGTTCAAGCGCCAGCTGACCGGCCGCGGCTACCGCCCCGAGGCCCGTATCGCGCGTGCCCAGCTGGGCCCCGAGGCGGGCATGGTCGGGGCCGCCGATCTCGCCCGCCTGGTCGCCCGCCGGTTCCGCCGCGCCAAGCGCCGCCGGGTCGAGCGGTACGAGCGCTACGAGCGGTTCGCGGAGGCCCGCCGTACCCGGGACACCGTATGACCGCTGCGCTGCCCCGCCAGGCCGCGTCCCCGGAGGAAGGACGGCGCCGGCCCGAGACGCCGGGGCACAAGGCCCGCCGCCGGGGGCTCACCCTGCTCATCATCGTGCTGCTCATCGGCGTACCGGCCGGCTATCTGGTGATCTCCGCCAACCAGAGCCGCGACAGCGGCAAGGAAAAGGAGTCGAAGTACTCGGCGACCGGCCTCGCCGCGGGCTGGCCGTCGAAGGTGCAGCGGCGCCTCTACCAGGTACCGGTCCCGCACCCGGCCGACCCGATCGCCTACTACGAGACGAACAACTGGAAGACCAGCCGCCTCTACGTCCAGTTCCGCACCAACAGTGCGGGCCTGGACAGCTTCCTCGAGGGCATGGGCATCAACCGGGACGCGCTCAGGAAGGACGACATCAGCATCAGCTCCCGCGACCAGAAGATCTCCGGCTGGAAGTTCACCGGCCGCGGACCCTGGTGGGGCCTGACCCGCAAGCAGAAGAACCCGGCGCCCACCCAGGACGTGGTGGTGAACACGGCCGACCCGGACTACCCGATGATCTACGTCGTCTCGCGCACCGTTCCGTGAGCCGCCGCCCCGGCCGGTCGCCGGGGCCGACTGTCAGA
This sequence comes from Streptomyces shenzhenensis, assembly GCF_021462265.1. GTDB lineage: Bacteria > Actinomycetota > Actinomycetes > Streptomycetales > Streptomycetaceae > Streptomyces > Streptomyces shenzhenensis. The sequence continues at coordinate 14,633 of NZ_JAJONF010000057.1, forward strand.
CCCCGCCCGTACAGTCGAAGACGTCTGATCCGGCATGAGGGCGGGAGGTGGCAGAACGTATGAGGGGCACCACGGCAGAGGCCGGGGCCGACGCCGGCGTCCCGGTGCGCCTGGCGGCGGTCTATCTGCCCGCCGACCTCCCCCGCCAGGGCCGGATGGCGTTCTGGGACCCTGAGGGGGACCCGCTGCCCGGCACCGCGACCGAGGAGCTGACGGTCGTACGACGGCACGGCGCCACCGGAGTCCGCCGCCGGCAGGTGCCCGCACTCACCCTGCCGCTCGCCGACGCACTGCCGCTGCTCGTCCGGGCCCGCCGCGACCCGGCAGCCCATCCCGCCACCGCCTGCTGGGGCGCGGCCGCCCTGCACGCGCTGCGGCTCGCCGCCCGCGGCCGGCTGCTGCCCGGCCTCACCCCGGCCGGCCACGACGCCTGGCGGGCCGGCCCCCTGGAACCCGCCGACATCGCCCACCTGCGCGCGGTGGCCGCCGCCCTGCCCGCCGAGGGGCACGCCGTCCCGCTGCCCGGCCCCGGCCCGCTCCTGCTGCCCCAGCCGGAAGCGCTGATCCGTTCCTTCCTGGACGCCGTCGCCGACACCCTGCCCCGCACCCCGGCCGCCCCGCACACCGCGGGCCGGCCCTTCGCCGCCCGCGAACCCCAGCGGCTGCCCGACGCCCACGAATGGGCCGCGGAGGTCGCCGCCGGCATGGACGCGGGCGTGCGGATCTCACTGCGCCTGGACCTGTCGGCGTCCGACCTCTTCGACGACGGCGAGGGCGCGCACCGCGCGGGAGCGGCGATCGTCCAGGTGCACAGCCTGGCCGACCCGACCCTGGTGACCGACGCGGCGGCGCTGTGGGCCGGCCGGTCCGACGCGGCCTTCGGTCCCCGCGCACGGGTGGACGCGGCGCTGGCCGTGCGCCGCGCCGCGCGGGTGTGGCCGCCGCTGGACCGCCTCGCCGAGCAGGACGTGCCGGACGTGCTCGCGCTCAGCGAGGAGGAGCTCGGGCAACTGCTCGGGACGGCGGCGACCAGGCTCGCGGCGGCCGGGGTCGCCGTGCACTGGCCCCGGGACCTGGCCCAGGACCTGACCGCCGCGGCCGTGGTCCGGCCCGCCCCCGGATCGGCCACCGACGGCACCGGCTTCTTCGAGAGCGAGGAACTGCTCCAGTTCCGCTGGCAGCTGGCGCTCGGCGGCGATCCGCTCAGCGAAGCCGAGATGGACGCCCTCGCGGAGGCCCACCGCCCGGTCGTACGGCTGCGGGACCGCTGGGTGCTCGTCGACCCCGCCCTCGTCCGCAAGGCCCGCAAGCGCGAACTGGGCCTGCTGGACCCGGTCGACGCGCTCTCCGTGGCGCTCACCGGCGAGGCAGAGGTGGACGGCGAGCGGGTCGAGGCCGTCCCCGTCGGCGTCCTCGCGGCCCTGCGCGACCGCCTCACCGCCGGCATCCGGCCGGCCGAGCCGCCCGCCGGTCTGCACGCCACTCTGCGCGACTACCAACTGAGGGGCCTGGCCTGGCTCGACCTGATGACTTCCCTGGGCCTCGGCGGCTGCCTCGCCGACGACATGGGCCTCGGCAAGACGATCACCGTCATCGCCCTGCACCTGAAGCGGGACCGTACGGAGCCGACCCTCGTGGTCTGCCCGGCCTCACTGCTCGGCAACTGGCAGCGGGAGATCGCCCGGTTCGCGCCCGGCGTGCCGGTCCGCCGCTTCCACGGCCCCGACCGCACCCTGGACGGCCTCACCGGCGGCTTCGTCCTCACCACGTACGGCACCATGCGCGCCACCGCCGCCAGACTCGCCGACCAGCCCTGGGGCATGGTCGTCGCCGACGAGGCCCAGCACGTCAAGAACCCCTACTCGGCCACCGCCAAGGCACTGCGCACCATCCCGACCCGCGCGCGCGTGGCCCTCACCGGCACCCCCGTGGAGAACAACCTCTCCGAGCTCTGGGCCCTCCTCGACTGGACCACCCCCGGACTCCTCGGCCCGCTCAAGTCCTTCCGCGCCCGGCACGCGCGCGCCGTCGAGAACGGCGGGGCCGACGAGAACGGGGCGGCGGTGGCCCGGCTGGCCCGCCTGGTCCGCCCCTTCCTCCTGCGCCGCAAGAAGTCCGACCCGGGCATCGTCCCCGAACTCCCGCCGAAGACGGAGACCGACCACCCGGTCCCGCTCACCCGCGAGCAGGCCGCGCTGTACGAGGCGGTGGTGCGTGAGTCGATGCTCGCCATCGAGACGGCGGACGGCATGGCGCGCCGCGGCCTGGTGCTCAAGCTGCTCGGCGCCCTCAAGCAGCTCTGCGACCACCCCGCGCTCTACCTCAAGGAAGAGACCGGTGCCGAGGGCCTGGCCGCCCGCTCCGGCAAGCTCACCCTGCTCGACGAACTACTGGACACCGTGCTCGCCGAGGACGGCTCGGCGCTCGTCTTCACGCAGTACGTCGGCATGGCCCGCATGATCACCGCGCACCTCCGGGCCCGCGCGGTCCCGGTCGACCTCCTGCACGGCGGCACCCCGGTGCCGGAGCGGGAGCGCATGGTGGACCGCTTCCAGAGCGGGGCGATCCCGGTCCTCGTGCTGTCCCTGAAGGCCGCGGGCACCGGCCTCAACCTCACCCGCGCCGGCCATGTCGTCCACTTCGACCGCTGGTGGAATCCGGCGGTGGAGGAACAGGCCACCGACCGCGCGTACCGCATCGGCCAGACCCAGCCGGTCCAGGTGCACCGGCTGGTGACCGAGGGCACCGTCGAGGACCGTATCGCCGAGATGCTGGAGTCGAAGCGGGCCCTCGCCGACGCGATCCTCGGCTCCGGCGAGTCCGCGCTGACCGAGCTGACGGACCGTGAGCTGTCCGACCTGGTGTCGTTGCGGAGGACGTCATGAGCGGCGAGGGCGAGCAGCGGCCCGGGGACGCGGCGCGACGTGCGCTGCGGGCCGCGCGGGAGCACGGGGCGGCGGAGACCGGGGGCGACGGGGCGGCTCCGGGCGGGGGAGCGGGGGAGCGCCCGGAGCGGGCGCCCAGGCCGGGGGATGCCGCACGGCTGGCGCTGCGGGCGGCTGCTGCCGCGAAGGAGGCGGAGCAGCGGGATGCCGAGACCGAGCCCGGGGGCAGGCCCGAGGCGGCTCCCGAGTCCCGCGCCGGCGCCGAACGGGCGGACCAGGCCGGCACCGGTGCCCGCGCCGCCGTCCCGCCGGGCAGTCGTCCCGGTGACCTGGCGCGGGAGGCGCTGCGGGCGGCGCGCGCGGAGGCGAGGCGAGCCGAGGAGGCGGCGGCGCAGGCTTCGCACCAGTCACCGGCCCGTCCGGCACGGCGACTGCCCTCGTCGGCACCGGCGACCGCGGCAAGCGGTCGCACCGCCCGCGACCTGCGGCAGTTCCTGGCGACCGCGTTCCAGATGCCGAGGGACGAGGCCGAGCCGAACGCTGCCGAGCCCGGGGCGGGGCCGAACGCCGTCGAGCCCGCCGCGCGGCTGAACGCTGCCGAGCTGAAGGCTGCCGAGCCTGAGGTGGGGCTGAACGCCGTCGAGCTGAAGGCTGCCGAGCCCGCCGTGGGACTGAACGCTGCCGAGCTGAACGCCGTCGAGCCCGAGGTGGGGCTGAACGCCGTCGAGCCGGAAGCCGAGCCGAACGGCGTCGAACCCGCAGCCGAGCCGAACGCCGTCGAGCCCGAGCCCCGGCCAGCCACGGCCGCCACGGCCCTCACGGACCCTCCGGAGCCGAGCGCCCCGGCCTGGGCCCCGACCCCGGCGCCGACCCCGACCCCTTCCCCGGCTCCGGCCCCGGCACCGGCCTGGGCCCCGACCCCAGCGCCGGCCTCGTCCCCGACCCCTTCCCCGGCTCCGGCCCCAGCTTCAGCCCCGGCCCCCTCCGCGACGCCCCGCCTCCCGCGCACCATGGCCACCCCGCACCGCGACAGCGAGCTCCGCCGCACCTTCGCGGCCCTCCCCTCCCTGACGCCTCGCGACCCCGCCGGCGCTTCCGGCTTCGCCGAGACCTGGTGGGGCAACGCGTGGGTGCGGGCGCTGGAAGAAGGCGCGTTGGACGTCAAGCGGCTTGTGCGCGGGCGGGGTTACGCCGAGCGCGGGCACGTGGACGCCATCACCGTGACCCCGGGACTGGTCCTGGCGTACGTGCAGGGCAGCCGGCCCCGGCCGTACCGCGTGCAGGTGCGCCTGCGGACCTTCGGCGAGGACGAGTGGGAGCGGCTGCTGGAGGCGGCCGCCGACCGGCCCGCCGACATCGCCGCGCTGCTCGACAAGGAGCTGCCGCAGACCCTCGTCGACACCGGGGTGCCGTTGCTGCCCGGGCCAGGTGAGCTCGAACCCCGGTGCAGCTGCCCGGACTTCGGTCACCCCTGCAAGCACGCGGCAGCCCTCTGCTACCAGACCGCGCGGCTGCTGGATGCCGACCCGTTCGTACTGCTCCTGCTGCGCGGCCGCGGCGAGCGCGAGGTGCTCGACGCGCTGTCCCGGCGCAACGCAGCCCGCGCGGCCCGGGAGCGGCAGCCGGTCTCCCTGCCGGGCGTCCGGGCGACCGAGGCTTTCGTGCCGCGTCGACTCCCGCCGCTGCCCCCTCCGCTGCCGGTACCGGCACATCCCGAGCAGCCCCCCGTCTATCCGGGGGTGCCCGGCGGCCCGGACCCGTTCGCGCTGGACCAGCTGGCCACCGACGCGGCGGCCCGCGCCCACGCCGTGCTCGCCACCGGCCGCGACCCGGTCGGTGCACTGACCCTCTGGCAGGACGCGGTACGGCTCGCCGCTGCCCGCCCGGGGTCCGGTCTCACCGCGTCCACCCGTGCCCTCTACGCCACGCTCGCGGACGCCGTCGGCCGCGCCCCCGGCGACCTGGCGCGCGCGGTCGCCGCCTGGCGTCAGGGCGGACCGGAGGGGCTGGCCGTACTGGAAGAGCCCTGGGACCCGCCGGCCGGCCGCTTCGACCGGGCCCGGCCGCTGCTGCTCGCCGCGGACCTCCCGGCCTTCCGGCCGTGGCGCAACCACCTCACCCACCCCGGCGGCCACCTCCAGCTCCGCTTCGGCCGGGACGGCCTGTGGTACGCCTACGAGTCGGAGCCGGGCCGCGACGACTGGTGGCCCAGAGGCACCCCCGACCTCGACCCGGTCGGCGCACTGACCGGCCTCGGGGCGGTGGACGAGCTGTAGGGGCAGAACCGTGGGCCAGCCGAGCGGCGGCGCTCAGGCACTGCCCACAACGACACGGCCCCCCGCCCCGCCTGTCACCGCCACGCGGCGCCGCCGAAGACCCGGCGCACGTCACGGGTCGTCCCGGCACAGCACCTCACACCTCCTCGACCGACACGGCGACCGGGGTGCCCGCCTCGACCGTGCGGCTGACCGTGCACAGCCGGTCGTGGGAGACGGCGACCGCCCGGGGCAGGATCGCGCGGGCCCGGTCGCCGGCCGCGCCGTCCGGGAAGGCGACGGAGAAGGCGACCGCGAGATCCGTCATCCGGTTGCCGTCCTCGTCGCTCACCTTGTGGCCGCTGACGGTGACGGTGAAGGCGGTCGGCTCGACGTGCCGGCTCGTTGACACGTCCACGTCCGCCGCCGTACAGCCCCCGATCGCGGCGAGCAGCAGCTCGACCGGGGTGAATTCGGTGCCGTCGCCGGTACCGAAGGTGATCGTGCCGCCGCGGGCGTTCGTCGCGGTGAAGCGGCCGGTGCCGGTGCGCTCGACCGTGACCAGCCGCAGGGAGTCCTCTTCGCTCATACCGGTGAACCTAAGGCAGCCCGGGCGTCAGCGCAGGATGTTCACGGCCCGCGCCACCACCAGGACCACCGTCACCAGGGAGACGGAGGACTGCAGCATCATCAGCATCTTGGCCCAGCGGGACAACGGCATCACGTCGGTCGGGCTGAACGCGGTGGAGTTGGTGAAGGACAGGTACAGGTAGTCGAGAAAACCCGGCTCCCAGTCGGACGGCGCCGTTTCCGGACTCTGCATCTGCACGAAGAGGAAGTCCGCGAACTGGTGCTGGCCGAGGGCCCGTGCCATCGGCCCGCCCCGGTCCCACTCCCAGTACCAGAGGGCGAACACGATGACGTTCGTCAGCCAGATGCCACCACCGGTCAGCAGCAGCGGCCCGGCGTCCATGCCCTCGCTGCCGTTCACGAGGCCCGCCACCAGCCGGACCGCCGCCCAGCCGTTGGCCAGGCTGATCGCCCCCATCAGGATCAGTCCCAGCACCCGCAGCCACCGGGTGCGGGGCTCGACACGCCGGGGGTTGCCGGCGATGAGGCCGGCCAGCAGCACCACCTCCAGGACGGGCAGGGCCCAGTAGGGCTGCGGGGCGAGCCGGTGCGGCAGTATCAGCTGGAGGGCGATCGCCACGAGAATCACAGCGGTCACCGCCCACCGCGGCTCGCCCCGCGTCGCCCGGCGCCACGCCGGCACCACATCGCGCTCGCCGCTCTCCAGCAGCCCTTCGATCCTGGCCAGACGGTTCTCGGCATCGGACATTCGGTCGCTCATGGCCACGATTGTCCCGACACCGTCCACCGACGCACCGACCGGCCCGGCCGGCTGTCCTTGGCCGGGGCCGTGTCAGGAGGCCATCGAGCTGCTGCGTCGTCAGCAGGCCGGCGGGCTCGTCACACCGGAGAGCGCCGGGACTCTCGGCCTGTGCCCGCGTTTCCGGGCCTGGGCTGTCCCAGGGAGCGTCGGTGTGGTGCGGTCCGGCGCGGGAACGGAGTCGATCGACCGGCACCGCCGCAAGGGGCCTTGCCCGTGCGGGGCGGGACGCAGGTACCAACGCTGCCGCGGAGGCGACGTCACAGCCTGACAAGCTCGTGCGAGCGCACCCGTCGGGGTCCTGGCCGTGCGTCGCATGACACACTCGGGTCAGGACGTCACAGGCGGCGGCAGCGGGAGGTAGCGCCTTGCTGACATTGGATCTGCACCCGGTCTTCCGGAACAACCGCGACATCGAACTCTCGCTGCGGCAGATCGTCTTCCAGGCGAAACGCACGGGGGAGCCCGTCGTGCAGATCATTCACGGAAAGGGCACCGGGCAGCTCAAGGGGCGCGTCCTCGCCTTCCTCGGCCAGAGGCACATCAGGAAGCTCTACGACCGTGTGGAGATCGACACGGTGAACACGGGCCGGATCCTGGTCCACTTCACGCCCCTGACCTGAGAGAGCGTCAAGTCCGGTCTCCGGTCCCCCTCCGCGCTTTCGGAGCCGGCCGGCGTCCGCGGTCCAGGAGGGCCTTGCCCGGGATCGTGGATCCGCCGGCCAGGCGCAGTTCGCCGAATCGCGAAGGGCCCGGTCGGACGCGGTGGGCGTCACCGACGAGGTCCGACTGCTCGTCGGCCAGTTCGGCGGCCGCCTCGGCGAGTGCCGCTGCCGCGGGGTCGTCACCGGTGGCGGGGACCGCCACGACCGCGACGGAGTCGCTCCCCCCGCACCGGTCGCGGCGCGATCCCGGCCTCCGGCTTCATCCTGCACGCCGAGCGCGGCAGGAGCCCCACGTGGAGGCGCGGAGCGCAGCGGTCGCGGCCGCCTTCTGACAACCCGCTCCCGACCTCGAATCGGCTCCCGGAGCGACGACCAGATGCCGAATTGCAAAATTTCGCAATTCGTTAGATGCTTTGTTTACTGTGTCTGCAGGTAGTCGGGAAGTCGAGGAGCCGTGTCCGTTCCGCTGTACCAGGCCAAAGCCGAGTTCTTCCGGATGCTGGGGCACCCCATGCGGATCCGGGTGCTGGAGCTTCTGCAGGACGGGCCGATGCCGGTCCGGAACCTGCTCGCAGCCATCGAGGCGGAGCCTTCGGGGCTGTCGCAGCAACTGGCGCTGCTGCGCCGCTCGGGCATCGTCAGTGCCCGGCGCGAGGGCTCGACGGTGGTCTACGCGCTCGCGAGCGGGGACGTTGCCGGCCTGCTGGGTGCCGCACGGCGGATCCTGACCGAGGTGCTGGCCGGGCAGCACAAGCTGCTGGCCGAACTGCGGGAAGCCGAGGTCGCCGCGCGATGACGTCCGTGTTCATCCGGGTCCGGGGCCGGATCGCCGCTCTGCTGCCCGGCCGTGCCGACCTGACGGAAATGGGCCGTGACCCGCGCCGGGACCTCCTTGCGGGACTGACCGTGGCCATCGTCGCGCTGCCGCTCGCGCTTGGTTTCGGTGTCTCCTCGGGGCTCGGCGCCGAGGCCGGGCTCGCGACCGCGGTGGTCGCCGGCGCGCTCGCCGCGGTCTTCGGCGGTTCGAATCTGCAGGTGTCCGGGCCGACCGGTGCGATGACCGTGGTGCTGGTACCGATCGTCGCGGCGTACGGGCCGTCCGGGGTGCTCACGGTGGGCCTGATGGCCGGCGTGATGCTCGTCGTGCTGGCCCTGCTCAAGGCCGGCAAGTACATGCAGTACATCCCCGCGCCGGTCGTGGAGGGCTTCACGCTCGGCATCGCCTGCGTGATCGGCCTGCAGCAGATTCCGAACGCGCTCGGGGTGCCCAAGCCCGAGGGCGATCGCGTGCTGGTGGTGACCTGGCGGGCGGTGGAGGAGTTCGCCGGGTCCCCGAACTGGACCGCCGTCGGCCTCGCGGTCGCGGTGGCCGTGGTCATGCTGGTGGGCGCCCGCCTGCGCCCGACCGTGCCGTTCTCCATCCTCGCGGTGATCGGGGCCACCGTCGTGGCGCAGGTCGCGGGCCTGGGTGCCGCCAAGCCGATCGGTGATCTGCCGGCCGGGCTCGCGGCTCCCTCGCTGTCCTTCCTCGACCCCGGGGCGCTCGGCTCGCTGCTGGCCCCGGCCGTCGCGGTGGCGGCACTGGCCGCACTGGAGTCACTGCTGTCGGCCTCGGTCGCCGACGGCATGACGGTGGGACAGAAGCACGACCCCGACCGCGAACTGTTCGGGCAGGGCCTGGCCAACATCGCGGCCCCGCTGTTCGGCGGGGTACCGGCGACCGGCGCGATCGCGCGTACGGCGGTCAACGTCCGTACCGGCGCGAGCTCCCGGCTGGCCGCGCTCACCCATGCCGGGGTCCTCGCCGTGATCGTCTTCGCCGCCGCCCCCCTCGTCTCCAAGATCCCGCTCGCCGCGCTGGCCGGTGTGCTGCTGGCCACCGCCGTCCGCATGGTCGAGGTCGGCTCCCTGCGCGCCATGGCCAGGGCCACCCGGTCCGACGCCCTGATTCTGGCGCTCACCGCCGTCGCCACCCTCGCACTCGACCTCGTGTACGCCGTGATCATCGGCCTGGTGGTCGCGGGCGCGCTCGCACTGCGCGCGGTGGCCAAGCAGGCGCGTCTCGATCAGGTGCCGCTCGACCGCGGCGACCACAGTGCCGAGGAGCACGCGCTGCTCGCGGAGCACATCGTGGCGTACCGGATCGACGGCCCGCTGTTCTTCGCCGGCGCCCACCGCTTCCTCCTCGAACTGACCGAGGTCGCCGACGTGCGCGTGGTCATCCTTCGTATGTCGCGGGTGACCACCATCGACGCCACCGGGGCCCTGGTCCTCAAGGACGCGGTGGCGAAACTGCACCGGCGCGGCGTCGTCGTCATGACCTCCGGCATACGTGCGGGCCAGCGGCAGGTCCTCGACTCCGTCGGCGCGCTGGAGCTGCTGCGTCTGGAGGGGCGCGAGTACGCCACCACGCCCGAGGCCATCAAGGGCGCCCGCTTCTACCTGGAGAGCGCCGGTGTCGTGCCGCCGTTCCCGGCCCGGACGTCCCGGTCCGTCATCGAGGATCCGGAGGCGACCGCCGGATGAGCACTGTGCCCGCCGTGCTGCGCATGGTCGAGGTCTCCGGTTCCGAGGCCCTGTGGCTGCTGGAGGGCAGTGCGCTGGGCCGGCTGGTGTACAGCTGGCGGGACCTCACCGTCGTCCGGCCCGGCCGGCATCGGTGGGAGTACGGCCGCCTGGTGGTACGCGCGCCCGCTCCGGCCGCCGCGGTTCCCGCCACCGCGACCTACCAGGTGGACGAGGTCCGCGCGGCGACCGGCATCGGCTGGAGCGTCACCGTCGCCGGGCCGGTCGACGTGATCACCGATCCCGACGAGGCCGCTCACTATCAGCGCACCCTCGCCGGCTGGAGCCACGGCCCGCACGACACCCTGCTGCGCCTGCACCCGAAGACGGTGAGCGGATTCCGCCTCGCCAGCGCGGAGACCTGATGAGCAGCCGGCTCGAAGCCCTGCGCCACCGGCACGTGCTCACCCTGCCCACGTGGCCGGCCGCGGCCCGCACCGCCCGTCAGACGCCGAGCAGGCTCCGACCGCGAGCCTGCCGCACCACCTACGAGGTTTCCGATCTTGGCAATTGACGAGGTTGTAATATCGGCTGTCGGGCGGTCCGGGTGCCCGTGCGCGGATTCGGCCTGGCCGACGCCGCAGGCGAGGATGGGCCGCATGGGTGTGACGAGTGGGCGGATGCGATGCAGCGAGGACCGGCCGGCACGGCCGTGCTGCTCAGCCGGGAAGGGGACGGCACGATGAGCACGCCGCTGTACCAACTGAAGGCCGAGTTCTTCAAGACGCTGGGGCATCCGGCACGTATCAGGGTTCTGGAGCTGCTGAGCGAGCGCGAGCACGCGGTGGCGGAGATGCTGCCCGAGGTGGGCATCGAGCCGGCTCACCTGTCGCAGCAGCTCGCGGTGTTGCGCCGCGCGAATCTGGTGGTCACCCGCAAGGAGGGCTCCACCGTGTACTACTCCCTGGTCAGCCCGCAGATCGCCGAGCTGCTCCGGATAGCCCGCACCATCCTGTCCGGAGTGCTCGCCGGGCAGGCCGAACTTCTCGCCGACCTGCGGGCCGCTCAGACGCCGGCGAAACCGCCGACGTAGCAACGGCCCTGCACCGGTGGCCGCCCCGAGACCCGCGACACCGGGCGGGGCGGCCGAGTCCGCCCCGCCCGAGCCGCGAGGGGGGAACCGTCAGTCCTCCGCCGCGGGGGAGCCCGGTGCAGGTGCGCGGTGCGGACGCAGGTTTCCCGCAACGGCCGCGAGACCGGGATCGCGGCGACCTCCGGCCCTGTCCACGACGCCGAGCGGTGACCACACCTCCCGGCGTCGCCGCGGCCGGCGGTCTCAGCGACCCGGTCCGGCTCGGCCCAGCTCGGCCATGCGGACCCACGGCGGCGTACCGGCCGTCATGACGGCGCCTCCGCCACCTCGGGACCCCCCACCCGCTCGGCGCCCGCGGGCCACAGCACCTCGACGTCGATGCCGTGACTGCGCGCGTACGCCACCAGGTGAGCGGTGCGGTCACGGCCGTTGGACGCGGTGCCGTCCCAGATCGCCAGCACCCGGGCGCAGGCCCGCAGCAGGCGCTCGTCGGCGCCCACACAGGCGTCCCGGTCCGCCGGGTCGTACTCCAGCAGCCGCACCTGCTCGGACAGCAGCAGCAACTCCCCGGCCGCCCGCCAGTCCCGCTCCCGCAGCAGCGCGGGCACCCGGTTCAGCGTGGGCACCACGGTCACCAGCGCCAGCCCGGCCTGCTTCGCGGCTCGTCCGAACGCCACCGGCAGCCCCTGTCCGACCCGGACCATGCCCGTCCACCCGGCCTCGGCACACCGGGCCAGCCGCGCCCGCAGCTCTTCCTCCAGCAGGGCCAGGGTCCAGGGCGCGAGATCCTCATGCCCCACCACAGCGATCAACCTCGGCAGTCCTTTCTCCCTCACACACGCCACTCACCGCACCTGGCCGGCCGAGGAGTCCGCACGCCGCGCCCAGGCTGGTCCGCCCAGGAGGAAGCGCCTGGGCGGCCGCCCGCGGGAGAGGAACGGCCGTCCGCCGGCCGGTCCCCTCCACAGCTTCACCGGTGGCCCAGCGGTTGAACAGGGCCGTTCGGCCCCAGGCCCGGGGTGACGACGCTCTGCTCCGGGGCGGCCGGAACCCCGGCGACGTGGTTATTTGTGCGCGTGCTCGCCGAGATAGAAGAGCAGCCACACGAACCCGGCGAACAGATGGGTGCCGAAAATGTAGAAGCCCGCCCGGATCGCGACACCGCGCTCGATCCGCCACTCGCGGTCCCTGACCTTCCCCCCGCCTTTCGTGTCCCCCGGCTGCCCGGCCGCCTCGGCTCCCTCACTCACGATGCCGTCTCCCTCTCCTGCGATTTCACCGGGCCGCGTCCGCGGACCGCAGCTCTTCCAGCAGTTCCTGCCGGCCGGCCAGCAGCACGGACAGGATCCGGCGTGCCGCCGCCAGCAGGTCGGCCACGTCCCCGCCGGCCAGCTCGTACACGACGGTGGAACCGGTCCGGGTGGCGGTGACGATCCCGGAGCGGCGCAGCACCGCCAGCTGCTGCGACAGGTTGGACGGCTCGACCTCGATGGCGGAGAGCAGGCCGCGTACGGGCTTCGGCCCGTCCTGCAGCAGCTCCAGCACCCTGATCCGCACCGGGTGCCCGAGCATCCGGAAGAACTCCGCCTTCGCCTCGTACAGCGGAACCGGCATCCCGATCACCCCTCGTCCGGTTCTGTCGCCTCGACGTCCAGCCCGTGCCTGCGGGCGAACCTCACCGCGTCGTCCAGCTCGTCCTGCGCGACCGCGACCGCGTAGGGGTCCTCGGCCTCCAGGGCGGCCGCCAGAGCGGACCGGGCCGCCCGCACCCGCGCCAGCAACGCCTCGACGACTGTTCCCACCCCGACCTCCACTCCGTGATCATCTGCCAAGCAGCGCAACTAACCAATTGAAGAACTCTTCAATTATAGGCCGTGCGAGGCACAACCGCCCATCTCGGGCACCGCCCCCCATGCGCCGCCTCGCCGTCCCCGCCGCGAGCTGAGCGGCGAGGCCGGGACCTGCGCACGGTACGTCACCGTCGAGCGCTGCGGGCCCCGTGCAGCAGCAGCCGAGACAACGGACCTCCTGCACCGGGACGGCGCCGTCCGGCGAGCAAGTGCCGGGCGCGACCCCGAGCTCGTTCGCCACGTCGACGAGGTGGCCGTCCGGCCTGCGCCGCGAAGCACGCCGTCGCGTCGCACACCCGGACGTGCCGGCGGCCGTGCGGGGCCGCGAGGTCGGCGTAGCAGCCGGCCGGTCCGAGTCCGGCGGCGCCGGGCAGCGGCCCCAGTCCGAGGGAGACCAGGGCGGCCTGCCGGCCCCGGCTCCCGCCGCCGCGGCCCACGGACGTTCCTCGGTGCCTTCGAAGGGGGCGGGCGGCGGCCGGTGCCTCCGGTCACCGCCCGCCCGCGGTGGATCAGACCTCGGCCGCGGCCGTCAGGGCGAGCCAGGCGCCGTAGCCGCCGAGCAGGTCGGAGACGTCGGTGCGGCCGTGGTGGCGCAGCAGGCTGGCCGCGATGGAGGAACGGTGGCCGCCCGCGCAGTGCACGACCAGGGGCCGGCCGGCCGGTATCTCGTCGATACGGCGGGCCAGTTCGGCCAGCGGGATGTGCGACGACCCCTCGATGAAGCCCTCCTCGCGCTCGGCGGCGTTGCGCACGTCCAGGACCAGCGGGGGTTCGGCACCGTCGAGCAGCCGGCGCAGTTCGTCGGCGGTCAGGCGGCTGGCCTGTCCCATCTCGTCGGCCAGGGCGGGGAAGGCGCCCTCGGGTTCGCGCAGATAACCGCCGACCTTGTCGAAGCCGATCCGGGCGAGCCGGGTGACGATCTCCTCCTCGCGGTCCTGCGGCGCGATGACGACGACCTCCTGCTCGGGGGCGACGACGGTGCCCGCCTGCTCGGCGAAGCGGCCGTCCGCGGGCACGTTGACCGAGCCGCGCAGATGGCCCGGCGCGAAGTCCTGCGGCGAGCGGGCGTCGACCACGACCGCCCCCGCCGCGCGCCGCGCCATGAACTCCTGCACCGACAGCGGCCGGGGCGCGGCGGCCGCGTCGAACAGGCCGTGCTCCTTACGGTTGAGGATGGCGTCGTAGACGAAGTAGGCGGGCGCGGACGGCTGGCCCGCCGTCACCAGCTCCACGAACCGTTCCTCGCTCATCGGCCGGCAGGCGTAGTTGGTGGCGCGCTGCTCGCCGATGGTGGACTGGCGCTGGGTGGAGAGGTTCTTGCCGCAGGCGGATCCGGCGCCGTGGGCGGGGAAGACCCGCACGGCGTCCGGGAGGGCCATCAGTTTGTGCTGGATGGTGTCGTAGAGCATCTTGCCGAGTTCGTCCGCGGTCACGCCGATCGAGGCCAGCAGGTCGGGGCGGCCGACGTCACCGATGAACAGCGCGTCACCGGTGAGAACGCCGTAGGGGACCGCGTCGTCGGCGTGCTCGTACACCAGGACGCTGATCGACTCCGGGGTGTGGCCCGGCGTCTCGAGGATCTGGAGCTGGACGTCGCCGAGGCTGATGCGCTCGCCGTCGGCCAGCTTGCGGATCGGGTACTCGGCCTCGGCACGCTGCCCGTAGCCGATCCAGGCGCCCGTGCGGTCGGCGAGTTCCAGGTGGCCGGCGAGGAAGTCGGCATGGAAGTGGGTGTTGACGACCGCCTCGATGGTGAAGCCGTGGGCGGCGGCGTCGCTGAGGTATTCGGAGACGTCGCGGCGCGGGTCGACGACGACGGCCCTGCCGGTGGTCTCGTCGGCGATCAGGTACGACGCCTGGGAGAGGCAGTCGAGGTAGTACTGGGCGAAGAACATGGTCGGATGACCTCCATGTCGGAAAGGTCGCATTACCCCGGGGGGTACGCGTAGGGGTCTGGTCCGCCCTTGCCGAAGGGCTGGGGTGGGGGGGGAGAGGGGCGGCGCGGGCCGGGGACGACCGGGCCGAGCGGTCAGAGGCGGCCGGTGAGCATGCCGTGCCAGTACACGGGCGGCAGGCCGTACCGCTTGAACACCCACATCGCGCGCCGCTCCCGGAACGGGCTGATCAGCGGGAAGCTGGGGGTCGGGTTGAGGTCGTAGTCGAACTCGGCGAGCAGCATCCGGTCGCGGGCCGTCACCAGCGGACAGGACGTGTAGCCGTCGTAACTCCTGGACGGGGAGCGGCCGTTCATCACGTCCAGCAGGTTCGCCGCGACCACCGGCGCCTGCTTGCGCACGGCCGCGCCGGTCTTCGAGGTCGGCAGGTTCGCCACGTCGCCGAGGGCGAAGACGTCTCCGTACGACGGGTGCCGGAGGGTGTGTTTGCCGGCGGCGACGAAACCCTGCGCACTGGCCGGGTCGGCGAGCGGGCTCGCCTTGACCCAGTCGGGGGCGCTCTGCGGCGGCACGGCGTGCAGGAGGTCGTAGCCGATGGTCTCCTTCGTGCCGTTCGCGTGGTCGGTGATCGTGACCTGGCGGCCGTCGCCGTCGACGGCGGTCATCTCCGAGCGCAGCCGCACCTCGATGCCGTACCGGTCGGCCACCTTCTCCAGGACCTGTGACCAGGCGGGCACCTTGAACAGAGCCGGGTCGGGGACGACGAGGATGACGCGTATACGGTCGAGGACCTTCTGCTTGCGCCAGTAGTCGGCGGCCAGGTAGGCGATCTTCTGCGGGGCGCCGCCGCACTTCAGCGGAGAGGCCGGGTGCGTGAAGACGGCCGTGCCCGAGCGCATCTGCTTGATCAGTTCCCAGGTGCGCGGGGCGTACTCGGGTGCGTAGTTGCTGCTCACCCGGTCGTGGCCGACGGCTTCGGCGAGGCCCGGTACGCCGTCCCAGTCGAGTTGGAGGCCGGGCGCCATGACCAGGTACTCGTAGGTGAGTTCGGCGCCGCCGGACAGGGCCACCGTGCGGGCCTCGGGGTCGACCGCCAGGGCGCGGCGGCGGATCCAGCGCACGCCGTCCGGTATGACCGAGGCCTCGGGGCGGCGGGTGGTGCCGAGGGCGGCCTGGCCGCCGCCGACCAGGGTCCACAGGGGCTGGTACCAGTGGGTGTCGGACGGTTCGATCAGCGTGATGTCGGTGACGCCGGCGCGCCGCAGGCGGGCGGCGACGCTGATACCGGCGCTGCCACCGCCGACGACGGCGATTCGGTGACGACCGGAGATCGGGGCGTCGGAGGGAGTGGGCGTAGCGGCCAAGGCAGGGCTCCTTTCCGGCTGGCCGGTGTGCGGGTGCGGGCGGAGGTCAGGCGGCGTGCTCGTGCGAACCGATCGCGACGGGGCGGCCGCCGCGAGCCCAGGCGCTGGTGCCGCCGGTGACCGAGTGGGCGTCGACGCCGTGGGAGTCCATCCAGTCGGCCGCGGTCCGGCTGCGGTTGCCGCTGGCGCAGACCACGTACACCGGCTGCCCGGCGGGCAGTTCGGCGTAGCGGGTGGGCACGGTGCGCAGCGGCATCAGCCGCGCGCCGGGGATGTGCCCGGCCGCGTACTCGTCCGCCTCCCGGACGTCGACCACGAGCACTCCGTCGGCCCATGCCGCCGCGAACACTTCCTGTGTCACTTCGCGAGCCACTTGGTTGCCTCCTCAATTACCCCCGGGGGTATCTCTCCGGCGAGGGTATGGCCGTCGGCGGAGGGGCGTCAAATACCCCTAGGGGTATTTGCCCGTGAGGCAAACCGCGGCTACCCGATGGCGTTCGCGTGTCCCGGCGGCGTCCGCGCACCCCGATGGCGTTCGTGTTCCTCGATGTCGGTGCGAGGTGCGCCCCGCGCCGGATCGCGCCGGATCGCCCTCCCGCCACTCAGTAGAGCAACTGTTCGACCGGGGGAGGTGGTGCGTCGGTCAGGCCTGGGGATGCGCCGAGGGGCCCGGGCGGGTGCGGGCCTGTGGTGGCGTCAGCGGTCCGTGGTCCTGCCCGCAGACGATCACGGCCCGAACCGGTTCGCCGCAGTCCGCATGGTGAACCTCCAGCGGCGGGCCCTCGGGGTCCGCGGTGTACCGGTCGCCCCACTGCTTCAGCGCGATCATCGCGGGCCACAGGTCCCAGCCCTTGCGGGTGAGCCGGTACTCGCGCCGGGTACGGCTGCCCGGCTCGCGGTAGGCGACGGTCTCCAGGATTCCGGCGGCCACCAGTTTGCGCAGCCGGTCCGCCAGTACGGCCTCGGAGAGCCCGACGTGCCGCCGGAAGTCGTCGAAGCGCCGGACGCCGTTCATGGCGTCCCGAACCAGCAGCAACGACCACTTCTCGCCGACCAGGTCCAGCGTCCGCTGAACCGTGCAGTTCTCGGTGCTCGTCTCCAGCCAGCTCATGCGCCCATTCTAGGCTGGCTTCGACGTTGACAGCCAGAGCTCCGGCCATCTAGCTTCGGCATATGAAGCCAGAACAGTGGGGGCCGGACATGAGCAGGTCACGGACGTTCGACTGGGAAGACCCCGCGGTCTCCGCCGCCGCCGTTCCCCACCACAGCGGTCTCGACTTCCTCCGCGAGATCATGGCCGGGCGGCTGCCCGCCCCGCCGATCGCCGCCACCCTGGGCTTCACCCTCGAGGAGGCCGAACACGGCCGGGCGGTCTTCGTACTGGTACCGGGCGAGGAGCACTACAACCCGATCGGCAGCGTCCACGGCGGCGTCTACGCGACGCTCCTGGACTCGGCGGCCGGCTGCGCGGTGCAGTCCGTGCTTCCACAGGGCACGGGTTACACCTCGCTCGACCTGACCCTGAAGTTCCTGCGCCCGGTCACCGTCGACACCGGGAAGGTCCGCGCCATCGGCACCGTCCTCAACGCCGGGCGCCGCACCGCCCTCGCGCAGGCGGAGCTCCGTGACTCCGAGGACCGGCTGCTGGCCCACGCCACCAGCAGCTGCATGCTCTTCCCGGTCCAGCCGCGCTGACCGCCACGCGCCGCGCGCCGACGGCGAAGACCGGACCCGGGTGAGTCTGCCGCCGACCGACCTGTCGTCGCGAAGGTGGAGCGTTCTCACCGGAGTCTGATCGGTCGCTGTGCCGCGGCCGCGGCCGCGGTGGGCGGTGCGCGGGATGGAGTCCATCTGCACCACCTCGCCCGGCGCGAATGGCGGCTGACGCGGCGAGGCCCGCCGGAAACCGTTCCGACGGGGACCTCCGCTCGGAGCCGTGAGACGCCGAAGCCGCGCTGCGTCGGAGCCGCGCCGCGCCGGAGCGCTGCGGCGCACGGCTCCGGCGTGACATCGGTCGCGCTCGCACGAGCGGTTCCCGGGAGCGGTGCGGGAACACCTGTCCGAGTCCCCGACCCGCCGCGGGAAGGCACTCCCCGGTGCGACATACTCTCCTGGTGAGTTCACGCACTTCCCCGACCAGCCGGCCGATCACGATACGGAGGGCGGTCGCGCGGGATGCCAAACGGCTCACGCGGCTCGTGCGCGGCTCAGGCGCCTACCGGGGCGAGTACGCATCCGCAGTGGCCGGCTACCGGGTCGGTCCTGATTACATCGAAGCCCACCGCACCTTCGTAGCCGTCGGCGCAGACGATCACGAAGGCCAGGTCATCGGGTTCTACTCGCTCGTCCTCGCTCCACCGGAGCTCGACCTGCTGTTCGTCGCCGACGAAGCTCAGGGGCGCGGTATCGGACGGCTGCTCGTCGCGCACATGCGGTCCGAGGCCCGCGCCGCCGGGCTCGACCGCGTCGACGTCGTGTCGCATCTTCCCGCCGAGGACTTCTACCACCGCGTCGGCGCGGTGCGGACCGGGACCGCGCTCGCGAACCCGCCCGCCGTGCCGTGGGACCGACCCAGATTCGAGTTTCGCATTCCTTCGGAGTGACGCGTTGTGCCGGTTCGCAGGGCACCGGCTTCGCCTGCACGACGGCCCGCCCGCAGGAGCCGCGCGCTCCATGTGCGCCGTCGCCTTCGCACCGGCCGGGGAACCGCCCGCGCCGGCGGCCTCTCCCGGCGGCTCCCTCGCCTCCGGCACGCCCAGGGGCATCGACATCACCTACACCTCGGCTCGCTCTCGACCCGACCGAGGTCGGCGTCCCGAATACCTGGTGGAAGCATCTCCAGGCGGAACCGCCGGCCCGCCCAGCGCTACGGCGTGGGGGGCCGCTGCGGGGAGCGGAGCACGAGCAGGGTGATCTCGCTCGGGGCGAAGACGCGGAAGGGCGGGCCCCAGAAGCCGGTGCCACGGCTGGTGTAGAGGAGGGTGCGGGTGCCGTGGCGGCTGAGGCCGGCGAGGGCGGGCTGGTCGATGCGGACCAGGTGGTGGAAGGGCCATATCTGGCCGCCGTGGGTGTGGCCGGAGAGCTGGAGGTCGACGCCGCCGGCTGCCGCCCGGTCGACGAACTTGGGCTGGTGGGCCAGGAGCAGGACGGGGTGGTCGGGGTCGGCGCCGTGCAGGGCCCCGGCGAGGTGGGCGCCGTGGCCGGCGAGGCCGGAGTACTCGGCCGTGACGTCGTCCACGCCGGCGACCACGAGGGTGTCGCCACCGCGTTCGAGCAGCAGATGGCGGTTGCGCAGCGGCTCCCAGCCCAGCTCGTCCATCAGGTCGACCCAGCCCTGGGCCTCGCTGTAGTACTCGTGGTTGCCGGTGACGTAGACCCGGGCGTGGGTGGCCTGCACGGTGCCGAGCGGGGCGGCCTGGGCGCGGCGGCGTTCGGCCGTGCCGTCCGCGATGTCTCCGGTGTGGCAGACCACGTCGGCCTTCAGCGTGTTGACCGTCTCGCAGACCCGCGCCGACCAACGGGCACGGTCCAGCGGGCCGTAGTGGGTGTCGGTGATGAGGACGACGCGCGTGCCGTCCAACCCGGCCCCCAGGCGCGGAAGTCGCACCTCCAGGCGGCGTACCCGTGGTACCCGGCGGGCCTCGGCGTACCCCCAGGTGAGCAGCACGGCGGCCGCGCCGAGGACCGCCCAGGTGACGATCCGGGCCCGGTCCTGGCCGGCGCCGGCCACGGTCAGGGCGAGCCGCAGCGGGACACCGAGCACGACGGACCAGGTGAACAGGATCCAGACGGCGCCCAGCAGGGTGTCTCCGACGATCGCCGCCCAGTCCTGCTGGCGTCGGCCGTGGCCGCGCGCCATCGCGAGCGGCATCCCGATCAGACCGAGGGTGAACAGGGCGGTGCCGGCGAGCGTGACAGGGAGCGGCCAGCGCTGGCCGGTGTACAGCAGCAGCCAGCAGGGCACGGTCCACAGCAGGACGGGGGCGATCAGCGGGAGGTAACGCAGCAGGCGGCGCAGCCGGCTCCGCTCAGTCGCGCGCGCCGCAGCACTGTCGGCGGATCGGGTTTCGCTGGTGTCGGTCACGCTTTCCCCTCCTAGGGCAACCGGGCTGCCGTCGCGCGCACTGTATCCGGCCGTCCCGGGCCGGGCGGACGGACCGGGGGCTCATGGCGGGCAGCCCCCTGCGCGAGGTGGTCCCCCAGGGGCACATGGAGACGGCGACCGGGTCGTCCGTCCTGCGCACCGGCCGCCGGCCGCACCCCCAGTCCGGAGGCGGCCCAAGGCGGCGATGTCCCTGGACGTGCTCCGCGCCTCCTGACCGCGCCCGCAAGCCGACGTGCCGCCCGCCGGCGCGTGCGGCCCTTCTAGGGTGGGGGAGAGATCGTCGCCGCTACCAAGGAGTGCACGTGGAGATCGTTGCGTACGGAGTTCTCGTGGACGAGCAGCCGCTGCTGCACGCAGCGTTCGACACCGCGATCGACGACCGTCACGAACTGCGCTGTCTGGGGCTGTTCCTGAACCGGGACACCGCCCCGACGGCGGCCGGCCACGAGGTGGTGCTCAGCAGTGTCAACGACACGCTGGACGCCGAGGTGCTGCGCGCGCTGGCCGAGGGCGGCACCCGGATGATCGCCCAGCGGGCCACCGGCTACAACAACATCGACCTGACCGCGGCCAAGGAACTGGGGCTGACGGTGGCCCGGGTGTCGTACTACTCGCCCTACTCGGTGGCCGAGTTCGCCTGGACGCTGGCTCTCGCCGTCAACCGCCGTATCGTCAGGTCCGCGCACCGCACCCGGGAGTTCGACTTCCGGCTCGACGGGCTGATGGGCCGCGACCTGCGCGGCCGGACCGCCGGGGTGGTGGGCACCGGCAAGATCGGAGCCGCGTTCGCGGCCATCGCGCGCGGCTTCGGAATGCGGTTGCTCGGCTGGGACATCGCCGAGAACCCCGACTGCGTCGCCCTGGGCATGGAGTACGTCGAGCGGGAGCAGCTGCTCGCCGAGGCGGACCTGGTCAGTCTGCACGTGCCGTTGCTGCCCGCCACCCACCACCTGCTCGACGCCAGGACACTGGGGCTGATGAAGGACGACGCGATCCTGATCAACTCCAGCCGCGGCGGCCTGATCGACACCGGCGCCCTGCTGGAAACCCTGCGCGCCGGCCGGCTCAGCGGGGTCGGCCTGGACGTGTACGAGGAGGAGGCGGGGGTGTTCTTCCTCGACAAGTCGCTTGAGGTGATGACCGACGAACGCCTCGCACGGCTGATGACCTTCAGCAACGTCCTGGTCACCTCGCACCAGGCGTACTTCACCCGGGACGCCGTCAGCCAGATCGCCGAGACCACCGTCGCCAACGTCGCGGACTACCTCGCCGGCCGCACCGGCGACAACACCCTCGTCCCTCCGCCCGCCCCCTGAGTTCCCGCAGAGCGGCCTCTGGGCCGGCCGCGCCGTCCGGCCCGCCGGACGAGCAGACCCGCCGTGTCGGATGCCGGGCCTCCGCTTCTTGCGCACTCACACAGGACCCGAGCGTGACCCTGCCCCGGACGGGGAGCGCCGTCCCCCGGTCCGCCGGCTGGCGGATCATGGCGAGAGCGCGCCCGTGCTTCCGGCTTAGATTGGCGGGACCTGCGGGGACCGGAAAGGACTGGCGTAAAGCCCGTGACATCGGAGATCGACTACAAGGCGCTGTTCACGGCCACGCCCAGCCCGTACCTGGTGCTCGGCCCCGATCTGGTGGTCGTCGACGTCAACGAGGCGTACCTGCGCGTGACCGGCCGGAGTCGGCAGGACCTGGTCGGGCACTACCTCTTCGAGGTCTTCCCGGACAATCCGGCGGACCCGAGCGCGGACGGGGTGCGCAACCTGGAGGCCTCGCTCCACCGGGCACTGCGCTCGAAAGACCCCGACAGGATGGCGGTGCAGAAGTACGACATCTCCGTCCCCGGCAGGCCCGGTGTCTTCGAGGAGCGGTGGTGGTCGCCGGTCAACACCCCCGTGCTGGGCCCGGACGGACAGGTCGCGTGGATCATCCACCGGGTGGAGGACGTGACCGAGTTCGTGCTGACCCACACCGGCCGCCCGTCCGGCGGCGGGCGCGAGGCGCTCGGCGGGCGGAAGGCGATGGAGGCCGAGCTGTACGCGCGGGCGCGGGAACTGCTGCGGCTGAACGAAGAACTGCGCCAGGCCCACGCCCGCGAGCGCCAGGTCGCCGTCACCCTGCAGGAGGCCATGCTCCACTCCCCGGATCTGACCCGGCATCCCGATATCGCGGTGCGCTACCTGCCCGCTGCCGGGTCCTTGAACGTCTGCGGTGACTGGTACGACGTGGTCGACCTGCCCGGTGACGGTTTCGCCGTCGCGGTCGGCGACGTTGTCGGGCACGGCCTGGAAGCCGCGGCCGTCATGGGCATGCTCCGCAGCGCGCTGTCCGCCGTGGTCCGGGCACTGCGCGAGCCGGCCAGGTCACTGGAGGTCCTCGGCCTGTACTCCCGTTCCGTCGACGGAGCGCTGGCCACCACCGCCCTGCAGGCGGTCATCGACTCCCGCGACCGGCGGATCACGTACAGCAGCGCCGGTCACCCACCGCCCGTCCTGCTGCACCCCGACGGCACCTGCGACCTGCTGGACCAGGCCACCGATCCGCCGCTGGGCGCGCGCCCCCAGCACGCCGCGCGGCTCCAGGCCAGCCTGTCCTACCGCACCGGTGACACCCTCGTTCTGTATACCGACGGGCTCATCGAACGCCGCGGCGAGGACATCGACGCCGGCCTGCACCGGCTGACGGACACCCTGGCCGGCTATGGCCGGTACGGCACTGAGCGCCTTGCCGACGCCCTGCTGGCCCGCCTCGGCGTGGTCAGCGGCGCCCGCGACGACATCGCCCTGATCATCGTGCGCCTGTGACCCCGGCGGCAGACCGCCGCTCGTCCGGCCGGCACACTTCGCCGGCGGGAGCCCGCTCGTCCGACCGACCGGGGCAGGAAAGAAACGGAAACTCATCCCCCAGGAAGCGCGCGGTCGCCGAGGACGCGCGTCTGTGCGAGCTCCGCCGTGCCACGGCCCACGCCGAAGACCGAACCCGCCCGCGGCTTCGGTGACGTGACCGCCGCCGCGCATCGCGGCGGTGCGGCCGGCCGAGGACGCGCAGGGTCCTACTGCGCGGTGCCATCCTCGATCAGGCGGCGATGGAGCTCCTGGGTCATGGCATGGATCGCGCGCGTCAGTTCGGTGTTGGTCTTGAGCTCCAGCTCCTCCTCCACGAAGTCATGATCGGCTTTCAACTGCTGGAAGGCCGCCTGCCGGTTCTGGCCGATCATGACGAACGTGGACAGGAAGATCGCCTCCAGCGACACCACCAGCGTCAGCGACGGCCACGGACTGGCCTCGAAGAACAGCATCCACACCGCGAAGACGACCGCATGCACGTAGACGAACGGCATCGAGCCCGCGAACCGGGTGATGGCGTCGGCCGTGCGCAGCTGGACGTCCTCCGTACGGTGCTTGCGATGCGCCACCACCGCCGGGTGATGCCGGTCCATACTGTGCTGCTGCACGGCCATTCTCAGCGCCTCTCACATAGCGGTGCCGGTATTCCCGCGGCCCTGCCGAGGGCAGGAGCGGAGAACCGGCGATTCCCCGCAGCCTAGAGAGGCGACTGGCCGCGCTCGCAGTGGCCCTCCCTCCTCGGCCCACTCACCGACGAGCGCCTGCCACCACTGCCCGCCAGGGCCTCAGGCACAGACGACGGCGCCCCAGGCCCTTTCCGCGCGGACCTCGACAGCGCGCCACCACCACAGGCATGAACTCCAGGCAGGGGGTAGACGCGAGGACACGCCCCTTCCGGGGGCATCCTCGGGCGCCGACCGGGGCCCGGCGACCCGCAAGCCGGGCGGGCGGCTCGCGGCATCGGTCACCGGCCGAGAACGGCCTGGCCGGGCGGGCCGCTCGCCAGGCACGACACCGAGCTCCGGAGGCGAGCATGGCATTGCCGAGCTACACCATCGATGGTTACCGGATCATCCGGGTGAACGAGGTCGTCGACCTCGCCAATGCCGATGACCTCGCCACGGAAGCCGCCGCCCTGATCCGGGACTGCGACGAGCGGACGGTGATCGTGGACTTCGACTGCCCGCTGCTGACCACGGACGGCGTCGTGTTCCTCGAACGCGTCCACGCAGTGGCGGAGCGGTGCGGCCGGACGCTGCGGGTCGCGGCCGGCCACCGCATCAGCCGCAAGGTGCTGCGCATCACCGGCGCCGATCACCTGCTCGACGTCCGCCCCGACCTGCCCACCGCGTTGGGCGCTGCCTGATCACGAAAAGGGGCGGGAAGGACCATCCGCTTCTCGCGGATCCTGATTGCGCGGTGCGCGGTGTCGGCCGCTGCTTCCCCGCCTCTGTGTCCGGTCCTTTCCGCCGGTCCTCATACAACCGCCTCGCGCCGCGGCACTAGGAGGGCCGAGCGGTCCCCTCTCCTGGTCCGCTCGGCCCTCGGGCGTCGTCGCGGCGGCAGGTCAGGCTGGCGACGACGCCCACCACCCCGTCGACCCGGTACGTCATCTGGATCGCCACGGGGATGTCGCTGCGGTGCTCCAGGCACCCTTCCAGCGTGACCATGCCGTCCCGGACCGACACCGTCACGGCGTTCGCAGCCGGGCCCAGGCCGCGGCTCAGCGCGTCGGCGACGACATCCCGGCGGATCTCCTCATCGGTACGCAGGAACACCCGCAGCAGGTCGCGGCGGGTGGTGATACCGATCAGCCGGTCCTCCTCGTCCACGACCGGGAGACGCCCGACGCTGTGGCGTTCCATCACACGTGCGGCATTCGCGACCTGCTGTTCGGGGTGCACCGTGATCGCGGGAGTGGACATCAGATCGCCCGCGGTGGTCACACCCGCGCCGGCCGGGTACCCCGCTGCCGGCCTCGGCAGCCGAGGAGCGCGGCTGCCGGCGGACGGGGCCGCCTGGTGACGGATCAGATCGGTCTCGGAGACCACGCCGACGACCTTGTCGTCGTGGTCGACCACGGGCAGCCCGCTGATCCGGTGCCGGTCCAGCAGCCGCGCCACCTCTTTGAACGGTGTCTCCGGGCGGGCCCGGACGACCTCACGGGTCATCACTTCACCGACGATGCCGGGCATCATGCCCCCTTCCTTCCCCGTCCGTCGTCCACGACCGGGGTGCGACGGAGTAGTGCTGCGGCCGACCGCCTGACTGCGTGGGCCGTGGCGGCCCGCGGCGGGCATCGGATGCCGGAACGCACGGGCACAGATCGGCGGTAGCAGCCCCTTCGGACCTCGTCCCGGAGAGCCGACTGCTGGTGTCTGGTCAGCTTGCCTCGCGGACGGCAGCAGGAGGCAGGGCCGACCGGCCCTGAGCACAGGACCGAGCCGCCCCGCCGCCCAGGGGACGGGTGGCCGAGAGGCCAAGGGCACAGGGGAGGCGCGACACCGTGGATCGCCTCTGCCGGCGCTTCCCCGGCGCGTGCCGCAGCCTGGTCCTGGGGATGACGGTCGGATATCAGGTCTTCGCGACGGTGAGCAGCACCGCGGCGTCCTCCACCGCCTGCAGGCTGTGCCGGGCTTCTGGGATGGTGATCAGGTCGCCGGTGCGGCCCTCCCAGGAGGTGTCCCCGCTGCTGAGACGGACGCGTCCGCGCAGCACCAGCAGGGTCGCCTCACCGGGGTTCTCGTGCTCGGCGAGCACGGTGTCGGCGGTCAGCGCGAGGAGGGTCTGGCGCAGGACGTGTTCGTGGCCGCCGTAGACGGTGGCGGCGCTGCGTCCGGTGGAGGCGGCCGTGGCGCGTTCCAGGTGCTCGCGGACCAGTGCGTCCAGTGAGAGTTTCTGCATGGTGACAAGCCTCCATGGGAGAGAGCGGTGACCGCCGACGCGCCGTACGGGTGACGGGCAGCAAGCGCCTTAGGGGCGCCGGTGGCGGAGAACCGGCGTCCGGCGATCGAGCCGATGACGTCGAAGATCGGTGTCTGGATGGTGCCGCGGGCGGGCAGAGCGGCCATGACCGGCTTGCCGCCGCGCCGCAGACCGCCGTCACGCCACGTGCTCGCTCTCCGTCACCCTCACGCCCGGGTGACGGGCAGGGGCTGCGGCGTGCTCGTCCCGGAACCCGGTCAAGGAGACCGGCGCAGCTCCCGGGCCACGCGGGCCAGGTTCACTCCGTAGCCGATGCCGAACGCGTGCGGTGTGAAGAAGGCATCGCTGTCGGGATCCCAGAACTCGCGGACGAGCCTGTGCAAGGTGGGCCGCCGGAAGTCGTACGGCAGCCCGGCGATGCGCCCGGTCCAGGTCCGCTCCTGCGGCGGTTGTCGCAGCTCCTTCGCCACCGCTGCGGCGACAAGCGCGCCGACGGCAGCGAGAACCACTCGCTCGCGTAGTCGTCTGTTCATGGTCAAACCGTAGGGCGGCGTGCAGGCCCCGGCCAAGGCGACGGCTCAGCACGACCGGCTCACGCACAACGGTCGGGCGTCGGGCGGTGGTCCGTGTGGCCTGGGCCCGCTCGCCCGGGCCCGGGGCCGGTCAGGCTGCGGAAGGCTTCGCTGATCCGGTGGGCTCGGGGGCGGGCAACATGGTCAGCAGCATGACGCTGGGCTCGATGGCACGCACGGTGTGCGGCAGCCGGGCGGGCAGGTGGATCCAGCTCCCCGGTGTCGCCTCGGTCTTCTCGTCGCCCAGGACGAGGTCGAGGCGGCCCTGGACGACCTGGATGACCACGGGCAGGGCGGAGGTGTGCTCGGTCAGTTCCTGGCCCGCGGCGAAGGCGAAGCCGACCACGCGCAGGCGGTCGTCGCGGTACAGGACGCGGCTGAGCGTGCCGTCCTCGGGCACGGCGAGTTCGGCGGCCAGATCGGTGATCACGGTGGCGGGCACGGGATGCCTCCTCAGGCTCGGGTCGGGGTGGGGACGGCGAGCAGACTGATCGCGCCGAGGTGGGTGCTGTGGCGTTGGAACACGCGGCGCATGTGCAGTAGACGGCGCAGGGCGGCCGGGTCCCGCAGCGCCCGGCCGGCGATGCCCAGGGCCGGGACCAGCCCTTCGTCGTCGATCAGCCGGCGCGGTTCGAGCAGTGCCATCGGCGCCGTCCTGCGAGCGGTGACGGTGAATCCCTCCGAGGTGAGGAGTTCGCTCCAGGCGGCGGGGGTGAGGGGTCGGGTGCCCACGTGGATGGCGCCCCGCAGGTCCGCGGTGATCCGGTCGGCGAGCGCCGGGTCGAGGCCGTCGGGCAGCAGACACATCTCGTGGATGGCGTAGCGGCCGGTGGCGTCGTCGAGGAGACGGCGTGCTTCGCGTACGACGCGCCGCTTGGCAGGCTCGGGCTGCATCGTCAGCATCGCCTCCCCGTACACGACGGTGGCATCGCCGTCCGGCAGCCCGGTGTCCGTGGCGTCCGCCCGTACCGCGCGCACCTCGGTCGGGCCGGGGGCGGTGAGAGCGCTGAGCGCGGCGACGGCGGCGGCGTCGCGGTCGACGGCGGTGTAGGCGGCCGGACGGCGGGTGAGGGTCAGCCGGGCGGTGGCTCCCAGGCCCGCGGCCAGCTCCACCACCCGGTCCTGCGGATCCACGCCCAGGGCGTCCAGCATCCACCGGGTCAGCTCCACACCGCCGGGGCGCAGCACGCGCTTGCCCAGCCTGGCCAGCAGCCAGTGGCCGGGCATGCGGGCGGCGTCGAGTCCGGCGCCGGGAGGGGAGATGCGGTTCCGCGGAATTCGCTGGTCCGTCGATGCCATGCCCCTGCCTCGCTCTCTGCCCACAGCGGACTGCTCACATCTGACTGCCCACATCGGAACTATTAGGTGAACCTAACTTGAAGTGCGGGTCCGGGGCGGGGGCCGAAGGTCCCGATTGCGGGGGCCGGTGGGCCAGTCTCGGCGGGACACTGACCAATCGAAGAAAGCGAGCAGATGGTGCTCAGCGGTGCCGGGCGGTACGACGGCGGGCCTCGGTGCGGGCCTGGGGTGCGGGCACCGCGAACACCTGGGGAACGGATACGCGCCGGCCTTGACCGCCCTGGCGCGCGGCACACACCTGTCCCGCTACCGCTACCGCTACCGCTACCGCTACCGCCCGGTCCTGGCGCGCCGACCGGATCAAGGGCCTGTCGGCCCAACGGGAGGGACTGTTCGGCCGCCGCGCCGGCCCGTCCCGACTGCGCATGCTGATCAGCGACCGATCCGGAGGTATCCCGTGTACTACTGCAACCGGCATCAGTGCGGCTGTCTCCACCGCCGTCCTCCGTCAGGGGTGCTGCGCACGGTCCGGGCCGGTCACCGTCCGGCCGCCCGTCACGTCTGCCCTGACTCCCGGGCGGCCGGACGCAGTCTCAGGGCACTGGGCAGGGCGGTTCGATGAACGCTGCCGACCGTGCCGTTCGCCTTCAGCGGCACGATGCCGGGGAACGGCCGTTCATCGTCATCTGGGAGTCCACCCGGGCCTGCCCGCTGGCCTGTCTGCACTGCCGGGCCGAGGCCGTGCCCGACCGTGACCCGCGCGAGCTGGACACCGCCGCCGCCAAGGACCTGCTGGACCAGGTCGCCGCCTTCGGACAGCCGGCCCCGCTGTTCGTGATCACCGGCGGCGACCCGTTCCAGCGCCCGGACCTGACCGACCTCATCGCCTACGGCAGGCAGATCGGCGTCCGGGTCGCCGTCTCCCCCTCGGGCACCCCGACGCTCACCGAGGAGCGACTGCGCGCCGTGCGCGCCGCGGGTGCGTCGGGAATCTCGCTCAGCCTGGACGGCTCCACCGCGGAGGTCCACGACACCTTCCGCGGGGTGCCCGGCGTGTTCCGCTGGACCCTGGACGCCTGGGACACCGCCCGCGCCCTGGGCATGAAGGTGCAGATCAACACCACGGTCGCCCGGCACAACCTGCACGACCTCCCTGACATCGTCCGCCTGGTCGCCGACCACGGCGCGATGCTGTGGAGCGCGTTCTTCCTGGTGCCCACCGGACGCGGCCGCGGTCTCGGCGCGCTGACCCCGGCCGAGGTGGAGGACGTGCTCAACTTCGTCTACGACGTGGGCCTGACCGTGCCCGCCAAGACCACCGAGGCCCACCACTTCCGCCGTGTCGCCCTGCAGCGCCGGATCCTCGCCGACGCCGGCGACGACCACGTGGCGGTGCTCGGACTCGGACCGCTCTACCGGGAACTGCGCGAGCGGGCCGCCGAGTCGGGCCTGGACACGCGAGTGCGCCGGGTGCGGCGCCCGCCGCTGGACGTCAACGCGGGCCGCGGCTTCGTCTTCGTCTCGCACACCGGCACCGTGCACCCCAGCGGCTTCCTGCCGCTGAGCGCCGGCAGCGTGCGCGAGTCGCCGCTGACGTCGATCTATCGCACCTCACCGCTGTTCACCGCGCTGCGGGCACCCGGCATGCTCCAGGGCCGGTGCGGGGCGTGCGAGTTCCGCCGGGTCTGCGGCGGCTCGCGGTCGCGGGCCTACGGCGTGACCGGCGACCCGTTCGCCGAAGAGCCCTGGTGCGGCTACCAGCCCGGTTCCTTCCCGTACCAGCGGGAGCTGGCCGGGCTGCTGTCCGGTGACGGCGACGAGGAATCGCCCGTTCGTCCCCGTCAGGCCGCCGCCCCTGGCGGCAAGGGACACCGTGTACGGCAAGAACGATGACCCGGCCGTGGGCGGAGTCCGCCCACCAGCAGGTTCAAGGCGTCCGGCCTGCGCGGTCGGCATCTGGCCACCGCCCTGCCCGCCACCTGATCGGCTGACCGATCCGCTCGGCGCGGACGGCCAGCCGTCGGACCCTGGTCGTTACGAGGCCGTCGCACGCCGGCACGGCCCGACCCGCGGGCGGCGGCCCTCCCACGACAGAAACGGTGCCATCCGCACCTGCTGATCAGATTCGGCTTCGGCCGCACGCCGCGGGCACCCGGGCACTGCGCTGGTCGTCCCGCGGGACCGCCCGCGCCGCTGCCGGAACGAACTGGGCAGGCGGCCTCTCGCGGCGCCGTACGAAGGAACACGGCGGACACGCCGGCCGCCCCGGTCCGCCGCCAGGACGGTTGCCGGACAGAGGAAACCGGGCACGGGCGCCCGGCCGGCCGCCGCCACCCGCACCGCCGATCGCGACCGCCGCTTCACATCGGCTCAGCGGACAAGCCGGATACACGGCCGTACGGATGCGCGGCCTGGGCCGGTCTGTCCGCCGGCAGGGACTGATGGCCCATGCCGTCCGCGAGCCCGGATGCGGACAGTGGTCGAGGGATGCCGTTGGGGCAGGCCAGGGGCCCGCCGTACGCGAGTGCTCCCGGTGGCGCCGTACCACCATGCAGAGGGAAGGGACGAACAACATGGTCCAGCCGTTGAAGCCGAAGAGCGACAGCTCCCCATCAGGTGCCCCGGTGGCCGGCCGGGCCTGGCTGATGCTGGCCCTGGCCACCGTCGGCTTCGCCGTCAACTTCTGGGCCTGGGCGCTGCTGAGCCCGCTCGGCCCGCGGTTCAAGGACTTCCTCGGCCTGTCCTCGTTCCAGCAGTCGCTGCTGGTGGCCGTCCCGGTCGTGGTCGGCTCCCTGGGCCGTATCCCCGTGGGCGCGCTGACCGACCGGTTCGGCGGCCGGATCATGTTCCCGATCGTGTCCGGGGCCACCATCGTGCCGGTGCTCTACCTCGGCCTGGCCGGGCACTCCTCCCTCGCGGCCCTGCTGGCCGGCGGGTTCTTCCTCGGAATCGGCGGCACCGCCTTCGCCGTCGGCGTGCCCTTCGTCAACGCCTGGTTCCCGCCCGAGCGGCGGGGCCTGGCCATCGGCGTCTTCGGCGTCGGCATGGGCGGCACCGCGATCAGCGCCCTGACCACCGTCAAGCTGGTCGACGCACACAGCATGTCCACCCCGTTCCTGATCACCGCGGCGGTGCTCGCCGCCTACGCCGTGGTCGCAGGGCTCCTGCTGCGCGACGCCCCCGGCCGCACGGTGCCGACCGAGTCGCCGGCCCGCCGCCTGGCGGCCACCTTCAGGCTGGGCATCACCTGGCAGGCGTCGGCCCTGTACGCGGTGGCCTTCGGCGGCTATGTGGCCTTCTCCGTCTACCTGCCGACCTACCTCAAGACCGGCTACGGCCTGACTCAGGCGGACGCCGCGAACCGGATGGCCGGGTTTGTGCTGCTGGCGGTGGCGATGCGGCCGGTCGGCGGCTGGCTGTCCGACCGTATCGGCCCGGTGCGGGTGCTGGCCGGCTCGCTGGCCGTGGTGGCCGTCGGCGCGGTGGTGCAGTCGCTCGCTCCGTCGCTGGCACCGGTGGGCACGATCGCCTTCCTGGCCATGGCCGGCGCGCTGGGCGCGGGCAGCGGGGCGACCTTCGCCCTGGTGGCCCTGCTGACCCCGGCGAACCAGGTCGGCTCCGTCACCGGCGTGGTCGGCGCCGCGGGCGGCCTGGGCGGGTTCGTGCCGCCGCTGGTGATGGGCTCGCTGTACGGGCAGTACAGGACGTACGCGGCGGGCCTCGTCCTGCTCGCGATCGTGGCCGCCGCGGCGCTGGGCTTCACCCTCACCGGTGTCCGCTCCACCGTCCAGGGCGGCGACCGGGCTCCACGCACCGGCCGTGGACAGCGGCACCGCAGGGCACACCCCACGACGTGAGACCACGCGACCGACGACGACGGAACCCACAGGCAAGGAGAGACCTCGATGTGTGAGTACTGCGGCTGCCAGTCCCTGGCGTCCATCGACGAGCTGACCCGTGAGCACGACGAGGTCGTCCGTCTGATCAGCCACCTCCGCCCCGCCCACGAGGCCGGTGACGTGGCCCGGACGGCCGAGATCGCCCGCGAGATCGCGACCGTGCTCGCCCCCCACACGCAGGTCGAGGAGCACGGCCTGTTCCCCGCGATGGCCGCCGACTTCCCCGAGCAGATCGCCGCGCTGGAAGCCGAGCACCGCAGCGTCGAGTCGGTTCTGGCCGAGGCCGCCGACGGCACCACGCCCTCGGATCCGGCCTGGCCGCACCGCCTGATGGAGGTGATGGCGATGTTGCGCAACCACATCCTCAAGGAGCAGGACGGCGTCTTCCCGGCCGCGCTCGCCAACCTCGGCACCGAGGAGTGGGAAGCGGTCGAGAAGGTACGCGCCGAGGCCGGCAGTGCCCTGCCCCCGCCGGCTGCCTGACCGCTCACGCACTCGGCCGTCACCACGGCGGCCCGGTCCCCGCACCGGCTGGGCCGCCGTTCGGCTGTCCGGCCGATCCGCGACGGATCCTCAAGAACGATCGAGGTCGGAGGCCCGCGCTTTCCTGCCGCCGGCCTCCGTCGGAGTCGCCGCTCGGCGGCCCCGGGAAGTCAGGACCTGGCGAGAGTCAAGCCGTGACAGGCTTCCTCGATCCAGCCGAGGGGGACCCCGCTGGGCAGAGCGCCGGCACGCAAGTCGGCTGTCAGCGCGTCCCAGTTGTCATAGCCGTGGGCCTTCGCTGTCGAGTCCCTGACCCTGGTCTCATGCGGAGGTGTCACCTCCGTGCGGTTCCTCTTGTGATCCTTCAGCCGGTGAACCGCATGCCACAGCATCACTTCCGTCTCGAACTGCCTGAAATGATGAATCTTGTCCATCAGATTTGCGGAAAGTGACGGAATGTCCAGGAAGAGGCGCGCGAGAGCCGGCTCGACCGAGGAATTCCGGGACAGCTTCGACTCGCTTCCGGTGGTCAGTCCTGCGAAGTCGAGCTGTTCGGCCAGCAGGAACCGGATGTATTTCTGATACCGGCCGGTTCCGAAGACGAACGGAGGAAGTGACAGATCGAGTTCTTCACGGCTGTGGCCGAGAAGCGGGTCGTGCGAGGAGTATCGCGGCCCTTGGCTGAACCGGCGGCCGTTTCCATCGGCAGGTGCCCCGTCGGGCAGGAGCGACAGAAAGCGAACAGCCCTCAGCGCGTCCACCCTCTTGATGTCGACGGAGGCCGCGACTTCACCTGTCACGCCACTCGGGTCGTCGATCCCGGCCTTCTTGAACAGAAGCCGCCAGACCCGGTCGGGATAGTACGATTCGGCGGCGACCCGGTGAAGCTCCACACCCTGGGACCGGGTGATCAGCTTGAGACCGTACAGCTTTCTGATCGCCGCACGGATATTGACCAGGGCGACGCTCACCGCCGAGTGGCCGTCGTCGGGATCCGTCGCGACCACCACGGGGTCGTCCGAATCGAAGAGGCCGGACCGGTACATCCTGTAGACGGCTCCGACACCGTGGACGCCGACGGGCCAGCATTCCGCGGCCCGTATGGCCCCCATACTGGACGCCCCGACGATCTGGGCGCCGTCGCGAGCCACCTCGACGACCTCTCGTGGTGACACCGGGAGCACCTGCGAAAACGATCCGTCGATGATGAGGATCCGTGAGCTCCCGCTTTCTCTGGCCCGGTAGACGTCGCCGCGCTTCGCGGGGGGAAGGACCTGCGCCTGCGGCAGAAGGGCCTGTGCCTCGCCCGGCGGCAGGGACGGCCCGGTGAATATGGTGGTCTTCATGGCTCAGATCACCGATTCCAGCAGGCGGAGGGTAGGGGTGCGCGAACTCTCACCGTAGGGAGACGCGAGGCCCGGAATCAGGACACGAACCACCGGCACGCCGAGATCCCCGCGGGTAAGTTCTGTCACCAGGCACTTTTCGTGTCCCGCGTCCCGCAGTCGGCCGACGACCGTGTGTATGTTCTGCAGGATGCTGCCGCTGCCGTCCTTGGCCTGCGGGAACGCCAGGGAGCCGGGGTTCCGGTAGAGAGAGTCGATCCGCTTCAACTCGGCCGGCCTGCGCCGGGCGCGCCCGGTCTCGAACACCTCTCGCGCGCCCGTGGCGAAGCTGGCGTGACCTTGGCACGCCTCGGTGAGAGCACGAAGCAGCGCCCGTTCGGGCTGGAGGTCGGCCCCGTACCCGGGGAAGTAGGTCACCTTGCCCTCCTGCCCGAAGTATCCGTCGTCGAAAAGGACGACCCGGATGACCGGAACGTCGATCACGTTGGTCAGATCCTGTATCCGGACGACCAGACCCTGACCGCTCAGCGTGTCGATGAGCTCTTTTGCGGTTCCGGCCGGAACCGACTCCGGTGATATGACCCGCAAAGGCCGACGAGGAGAGAAAAGCGGATCGTGGTGAGCGGAGTAGAACGCTTCCTCCGACACCGCGTCGCGCTCGACGAGCTCACAGACCGCGTGGAGGACCGCCTCTGAATACGTGTTCCCGGAGGCGAGCCCGTTGGTCTCGATCCGAGCCGTCATGCCTTCCGTGGAGGGATTGAGGACGA
The DNA here is from genome assembly GCF_021462265.1 of Streptomyces shenzhenensis. Taxonomy (GTDB): domain Bacteria; phylum Actinomycetota; class Actinomycetes; order Streptomycetales; family Streptomycetaceae; genus Streptomyces; species Streptomyces shenzhenensis. The sequence goes on from NZ_JAJONF010000057.1 coordinate 48,780, forward strand.
GGTCGGTCGGCACCAGATGATGGCTCCCCTGCGCCAGGTCGTACGCTCCCGTCCAGGAGAAGACGGCGTCGGGCCGGTACGTGGTGTCCTGCGGCAGGCTGAACTCCTCCGGATCGACCGCAGCGGCGGGAGCGAGTTCCCTGTAGGAACCCCTGACGATCCGGCGGGCCGGAATTTCCTCGGCCGAGACTCGCTCGATCGCCTCCATGACGGCGCTGAGCTTCGCCGCGATCGGCGTCGCCCCCTTTCCCGCGCTCACCGTCAGGTCTTTGGCGAGAGGGGTCACGGCCGACCACACGGGGGAGCTGATGTAATCCAGGGGGGTGGTGTCGTACACGCGCGTGACGGGGACACGAGGCAGCAGCGGTTTCAGGGAGTCCCACGTCTCCTCGAAACTTCTGGCGTGTCCGGCCTCCGAACTTTCCGCATCAGGCTGAAAGCTGTCCGGGCGCAGGGCTGTCAGGCTGTTCGGTTCGACCATCATCGTGATGCCTTGTCTGGAAGCGGGGATCGACGGGAACGCGGACCGCCGCGCGTCGCTGCGGTTCAGGAGCCGGCGGAGCGGGCCGGCCGGGGGCGCCGGTCGCCGGTCCACGCGGCCCTGCCGGCGCTCGTCAGGGCACAGGGGACCGCGACGGCCCGGTCCCGCGCCCCCGCGGCCTGCCTCAGGCGTCCCGCGTGACCACGAGGTCGTCGGCGAAACGCGCCCCGAAGTCCCCCTTCCACACCGCGGTCAGCCGGGGCAGCTCCTCCAACAGGCCGGTCGACGCGAGTTGCAGCATCATCTCCCTCATGACCTGCCGCGTGAGTCCGGCGGCCAGACACGCGTGCCGGCCCCGCCCGAAGGCGACATGGCGAGCCCCGGTCCGGTCCGCACGGAAGGTGCCCGGGTCGGCGAACCGCCTAGGGTCGCGGTTGGCCGCCACGAGTACGAGGACCACGCGCGACTCGGCCCGTACGGTGTGACCGTGCAGGGTCAGATCGGACAGCGCGCGCCTGGTGGCCAAGTGGAAGGGCGTGACCAGCCGCAGCGCCTCGTCCACGGCCCCGTCGATGTCTTCCTTCAGGTCGACGGCGGCGCTCTCCGGGCCGGTCAACGCCTCCAACAGGCGTGCGACAGCCGCCGCGGTGGGTTCCAGCGCGCCACTCACCAGCTGGGCGTATATCGCGGTCGCGTCCAGAAGATCCAACGTCCCGTCGGACAGGCCGCGGCTCAGCGCCGAGGCGAGGACCCCCAGGGGAGCCGCGCAGCGCTGCGCGACGAGCCCGGTCAGCTCGTCCAGGGCCTCTTCCGCGAGCCGCCCGATGCCGGGGTCGTACGTCTCGATCGGCCCGACGGCCAGGATCCGGGTGGCGCAGTCCGCGAGCTGTGCCAGGCCGTCCGGCTCCTCGTCGAGGAGATCGCCCAGGCCGGCTGCCAGAGCCGGCCTGACGACATCGGCGAACAGCCTGTCAGGCGTCACCGTGGAACCGGTCGCCGCGACGGAATCCGCCATCGCGGCGACCATCTGCCGGACGGCGGCGGGCGTGAACAGCGGCAGGAGCAGCCGCCGCATACCGGTGTGCCGCGGCGGATCGGAGAACACGGGCCAGCGGTCGATGAACTCCGTCACCCGCCAGTAGGTGTTCTCCTGCTCTTCCGTCAGCGAGGGCGGGCAATAGGTTTCCACCTGGGCGCCGAGCCGGGGATCAGGGAGAAGTTCGTACACATCGTCGTATCGCGTCACGTACCACGTGTTCGTGCTCTCGTCCCAGCGCACACCGTGCGACTCACGCAGTTCGTCGAACCACTTGACCGGTTCCGCTTCCCGGTCCGTCGGGATCTGCGGCACCGTGGTCTCCGCCGTTACGTTGTCCATCACAAACCAACCCGTTCAATTCACGCGCTTCATAAGGCTGCCCGAGTACCGGGGGAGGGGGTCACAGGAGAGATCGGTCGGCGAGCAGATAGCTCGTCAGCTCCTGTCGCGCTTCTGCCGACTCCGGCACGGCCGCATACGTCGTGGTGATCTGCCGCCGCTTGTCGGCACCGCCGAACGACGCGTGGTAGGAGTGCGGATCGAAGGCGATGAGGTCACCGGGGGAGGAGGCGACGGTGAAGGCCGGCACCTCGGCGGGCCGCATCCCGAGGCGGCGCAGCGGGTTCTCCATCTCCGCGGCGAACAAGTCCCAGCTCCCGCCTCTGCGGTGGGTGCCGGGAATGATCCGCAGCGCTCCGGTGTCGCCGTCGAGCGGCTCCAGGTACTGGACGATCTTGAGGAGCCGCAGAGCGCGGTGGTTGCCGTCCCGGTGCCAGTAGGTGGCACCGTCGTAGCGGACTCCGTCGCCGCCGACGTAAACGACGTCCGTGCCCAGCAGCCCGCGGGCCACCCGAGGACACCGGTCGTCGGCCAGGAGCACCTTCTGGAGCACCTCGCTCCGCTCGGCGATCCGGGCGACGCCCGCCCGCCCCTGCCGGCCGACCTGCGGGAAGTTCTCGAAGACGTCTTCGAAGGCGTCGGAGACGGCCGGCACCACGTCGTTCTGCACGCCGCGCAGGTGGAGGAACCCGAACGTCCTGAAGCGGGTGACCTCGGCGTCGGTCACCGACAAAGAGGAGAGTCTCATCCGATGGGCACCGATCCGGAGACGTAGCGGTTGAGGAAGTAACGACGCGTGTCGCGCTGTTCGGTCTCGGTCACCGGGTCACCGACACAGTTGAACGCCAGTTGCCGTCGTATGTCGCCGTGCCATGCCGAGTGCAGGACGTTCGTGTCGAAGACGATGACGTCACCGGGCTGGGACTCGACGACCACCGAGGGAACGTCGCCACCGGCGAGACCGAGGTCCTCCCCATGCCTGATGACGTGCCGGGTCGGTTCCCCGAGCCAGCCGTTGTCGGCTCGATGCGAGCCGGGGAGGAAACGCAGGGCACCCGTGTCGTGCGCGGTGGCATCCAGGTACAGAACGAAACGCAGGAACGGCGTGGTGTAGAAACCGTCCGAGTGCCAGTACGAGTCGCCGACGAGCGCGTTGGCATCGCTGGTGATGACCTCGTGGTTGCGTTCGAAGAATGCCCCGCAGATCGCGCCCACCCACGCCGACCCGGAGATCAGCCCCAGCTCGGGCATCTCGTTGAGGGCGTCGAACCTGGTGACCCTCTCGTTCGGCGTACCGTCCGCCGGCAGATCGATCAGCCGGCCGAAAGCACGCTGCAGTTCCTCCACGGTGTCCGCGGCGGCCCCCCGGAGGTGGGCGAATCCGAACACCCGCAGCTGCTGCGCGACCTCCGCCTCATCGAGTGACATGGGACCCTCCGGGTGCGGAGTGCCGAGCAGCGGACGTGAGCCAGGCCGGCCCCGCCTCGTAGTCGTCCAGCTGCTCCTTGGTCCGAGGGCCGACGACCACGGCTTCGGGGCGGTAGATCTCGTGAATCTCGGAGATCCTGGCGGCGATCGCCTCCGCCCTGCGCTCGGGCGGTACCGCCCGCAGCCGAGACCCGCCCGAGAAGAGACTGCGGACCACGAGACGGTAGTCGGCGAGGAGGCGCGTCACGTTCGTGTCCTGCGGATCCAGCTGGTCCGCCTCGCACATGACCACGCTGCCGACAGGCAGCCTGCCGGCGATCTGCGGCAGACTCACGTCCGGCAGGAGCACACTGACGCCCACCAGATCCGCCTGCCCCGTCTGTGAGCAGTGCCTGGCGAGCCCGGCGAAGTCGATGTCCGACACCCGCCTCGGCTCCGGATTGTGCACGAAGGCGACCTCGACGTGGTCGCGCCCGAGCCGCTTCAGGCTGCCCTGCAGCGACTTGGCCATTCCTTCGAGGCTGTAGTCCAGGGTGGGCAGGGGAGTGGTGGTGTCGATCCCGATCTTGGTCCAGACCGACGCGTCGTCGGGAAGGTGCGCGCCGAGGTCCTCCTCCGCTCTCCCGCGGGCATACACGGGCGAGGTGTCGAACGTGGTGAAGCCGCGGGCGATCGCGCCCTCGACGAACTCCCGGCCCTCGTCCGCGTCGCGGCCCAGCACCATCAGGCCGTTGAAGGACCCCGAGCAGCGCATGGTGCCGACCACCACGGACGGCTGATCCTGCATCGTGTTCATGGACAACTCACCCTTCGTGGGATTCCGAACGGCAGATCGCCATGCAGGCCAGACCGGTGGTCGGTGGTTCGCAGAACGACTGCTCGAGCGCTTCGCCGATCTCCTGCCGCGACGCGAAGACCGACACCTGCTGAGAGCTGTCGTAGGGGCAGCGGCGCAGGAAGCCGTCCGCGGACAGGTACAGCCGCGCGGACTGGCAGGACCGGACGACCGGGCCGCGCAGCCACTCGTGGTAGTCCGACACCACTGTCCTCAACTGCTCCGACATGCCGAAGAACGTGTCGATCAACGCCAGGTCGCGCTTGAGGTGGGGATTCTCGAAACGGAACGTCGGCGACGGCAGCAGCGGGCTGACCTCCACCGGGACATCGGCCGTCTCCACCACCGAGACGATGGCCTTCAGGTCGTCTTCGTCCAGCTCGTATGCGGTGACATGCAGGCTCGCCCGACGGTGTCCCAACGCCTCGAAGACCTTCGACGTCGAGGAGATCGTCCGGCCGGTGCGGCCGATTTCGTCCGCTCTGCGACTGTCGGCGGAGACGGTGACGTGACTGAGCATGCCGGCGACACCGGCGAGGGCATCGAGTCGCGGGCCGGTCCTGGCGGCGGTGACCACCGAGGTGCGAAAGCCGAATTGGAGTCCGACGCGCACGAGCTGACGGAACTCCGGGTGGTCGGTCGGCTCACCGCCGGACAGGCACAGCTCCTCCACGCCGAGTTCGTGGAGCCGCGACAGTGCCCGGGCGTAGGTGTCGAGGCTCAGGACGTCGCGTCCGACATCGGCCCGGAAGCAGAACCGGCAGTTCACTTCGCAGTTGTCGGCGGTCGAGACGAGCACTCCGCGGAGTGCTCCGAGGCTGTCGGTCACTGCAACCCCGTCTGGTCGGTGAGGGCGAGTTCGAGACCCACCTGGAAGAAGTCGCACATCTGCGGGTCGGGCTCGGGGTTGTTCCGGAGCGAGACGTCGTTGCGGGACGGACCACCGCAGACGGCAGCGGCGGGGCACTCTGCGCACTCCTTCGCCGGCAGGAGGTTCTTGGCGGCTCCCGCCAGCAGTTCAGGCTGCTCCCGAAGCCGGCTGATCGGGAAGACGAACGAGTCGTCGCGCCAGTTCAGGTCGAGGATGGAAATGCGCCCGCGGGACAGCAGAGCCGCGTTCAGGCCACCGTCCTGCTGGATGTGCTCGTACATCTTCGGCAGGCGGGTGTCCAGGGCCTGATAGATGCGGTCGAGCGAGGAGAACAGCATGGCACCGCGGGACAGCGCCAGAAGCCGCGAACGGAACACCGCGCGGCACAGCGCCTCGCCGTCGACGTGCCAGCGGCCGGAGATCGGAATGGGGGTGTTGACGTAGATGAAGTTGATGCCGAGGGACAGCACGTACTCGACGGTGTCCGGCAGGTTGCTCACATTGAGCGGCGTGGGGGTGAGGTTGCAGCCCACGTGCACCCCGGCATCGATCAGCCGCTGGATGTTCCGGTGGATCCGTTGGTCCGCGGGCTTGCCCGACAGCAGGAACCGCTCGACCTTGTTGTCGTCCGGAGCCCCGTCGAAGGAGACGCCCACGCCGTACTTGAACTTCTTGAAGTGCTCGATCATGGGGTCCTTGATCAGGACACCGTTGGTGACGACGGTGAACTGCACACGCCCCACGCCGTGCTTCTCGGCGAGTTCGAGAGCGTACTCGTCTCCGTACTGCATCAGGTCGAACCGGGTGGTCGGCTCACCGCCGAACCACTGAATGGTGACCTCCTCCTGGCCGGCGTTCTGCTCGAAGAGGTACTCGAGTCCTTCGCGGAGCTCGGGGATGGTGATGTCGTCGGCGCCGGTGTTGGTGTCCACGAAGCAGTACGTGCAGGTCATGTTGCAGCGGTCGGTCACCACGATGCGGTATCCGCTGATCCGCGGCGGCTTTCCGGTCATGCCCAGCTTGTTGATCCGGTCGAAGATGAGATCACGCTGAGGTGCGGCCGGCGGCTCGGAAGTGAAGCCCAGCTGTTTCATCTCCGCCAGGATCTGGGGCTCGTTGTCGCGGATCCGCTTCATCTCATCGGCGGTGAGACTCGCGCTCCCCAGGGAGACGGGATCGAAAACAATTCCCTCCGCCCCCTGAGCGACCAGCAAATACTTGTTCCAGAGTCGATCGGCATCGTTCGTCACGGTGAACTCCTAAAGAAACGGAACCAGCCATGCGTCGGAACGAACCGCACAGCGAGAAGCCCACTGCGGTGCCACCGTCGCTTGCCGATGACACCGCAGCAGGATGGATCGATCAGTCTTCTTGCGCGATGTTCGCGTCCTTCAGCACACCCTGAACGATCTCGGTGTAGTGCTTCTTGAGATGCTCGGTGTTCTCGGACGTCGCACCGTCGGCGAGGACGATGATGCCGGGCAGCGACGGGTTGGGCGCCATGAGAACGATGCCCGGCGGGTCAAGGCTGATCGCCATGACGGCGTCCTCGACCGGCACCCACTCGATCCGCTCCTTGACGGCGTCCATCACGCTGACCTGCTTGGCCTTGAAGTCTTCGCGCTCGCCGAACCACACGCCCGACTTACCGCGCGATCCCACGGCGTCGGCGTAGATGAGGTGGTTGTCCTTCTGTTCGCGAGGTTTGGGCATTCAAACGCCTCCTAAGAAAGGGCCGAATTCGGTCCGCGCTGTCCCGGAGCTGAATCAATGACTGCTCCACGGCTTTTTGTGCGCCTATTGCGACCGCTGGCTCTTATCCTCGCACGCCGGGGAATATGCGTGGTCCATCCCTGGTATATTCGACGTGCGCCTCGCCTTTTCGGTATTCCCGCTCCATCGCGAGGGCGATTTTAGCGACGTGACGCGATGTGCCGATATGGGCCGGCGACCGGTACCGTCACTGTTCGTCCGTCGGTGCGGAGCCGCCCGGCAGATTATCGAGGATCCGGCTGACATCTTTGGCATCGGGCAGACCGAGACCGGTGAAGAGTTCGTGCGCCTTGCCGAGCTGGACACGGGCGGTGCCGATGCCGCCGCGATCGGCCTCGGCCTGGCCCAGGACCATCAACGCGTAGGCGTGGTCCCGTACGGCT
>NZ_JAJONF010000058.1 GCF_021462265.1 Streptomyces shenzhenensis
TGAAGCCGGGCACTCAGGCGGCCACGGACATCAATGCGGTCGGTCTCGGCCAGAGCGGGCACCCCCTGCTCGGCGCGGTCGTGCTGCTGCCGGACTCGGACGGGGCGGTGTTCACCAACCGGCTGTCACCGAGCAGTCAGCCCTGGCTGGCGGAGCACTCCGTCGCCGGGACGGTCCTGGTCCCCGGCACCGCGCTGCTGGAACTCGTGGTGCGCGCCGGTGACGAGCTGGGCGAGTCGGTGGTGTCGGAACTCGTCGTGGAGGCACCGCTGGTGCTGCCGGAGTCGGGCGGCGTTCAGGTGCGGGTGACCGTCGGGGAACGGGACGGCGCGGGCCTGCGGTCCGTCGCCGTGCACTCCCGGACGGAGGACGTCCGCCCCGACGCGCCGTGGACCCGGCACGTGACGGGCTTCCTCGGCGGCGCCCGGCCGCTCCCCACCCCGGTGTCCGCCCAGTGGCCCCCGTCCGGGGCCGAGGAACTGCCGACCGACGGTTTCTACGACGCCCAGCGCGCGGCCGGCTTCGAGTTCGGCCCGTTGTTCCAGGGGCTGCGCCGGGTCTGGGCGGCCGGCGACGAGGTGTTCGCGGAGGTGGCCCTGCCCGCGGACACCGAGGGCGCCGCTGACTTCCTGCTGCACCCGGCGCTGCTCGACGCGGCTCTGCACGCGGCGGCGTTCCTGCCCGGCCGTTCCGGCCCGGACGCGCCCGCGCGGCTGCCGTTCGCCTGGGACGCGGTGACGATCCACGCGACCGGGGCCACCGCCCTGCGGGTGCGGGTGCGGCCGTCCGGCGGCGACGACATCGCGGTCGAACTGGCCGACGCCACCGGCGCCCCGGTCGCCTCGATCGGCGGGCTGACGATGCGGCCCGCCGACCTGAAGCTGCTGCCCGGGCGGGAGACGACCGGTGACATGCTGCTGCGGACCGAGTGGCGGCCGCTGGCGGTGACCGCCGGTGCGCAGGCGCGGCCGAGTGCCGTGCTGGACCTGACAGCGCGGGACGCGGGGACGGCCGTGGCGGAGTCGGTCGCCACGCCTCGGCGGGCACGTGACCTGGTCGCGCGGGCGTTGGAGGCGATCCAGCGGCATCTGGCGGATCCGGTGCCGGACGAGCCGCTCGTGGTGCTCACCCGCGGGGCGCGGCGGGACCCGGCGATGGCCGCCGTGTGGGGGCTGGTCCGGGTGACGCAGTCGGAGAACCCGGGGCAGGTCGTCGTGGTCGATCTCGACGATGCGGCCGAGTCGCGGGGCCTGCTGGCCGCCGCGGTCGCCTCGGGCGAGCCCCAACTCGCCCTGCACACGGGGTCGGTGTCCGTGCCGCGCCTGACACGTCAGGTGCCGTCCGGGACCGCCCGGGCCCTCGATCCCGAAGGGACCGTCCTGATCACCGGCGGCACCGGCACCCTGGGTGCCCTGGTCGCGCGGCGGCTGGTCGTACACCACGGTGTGCGGCGGCTGCTGCTGACCAGCAGGCGGGGTGCCGACGCGCCCGGCGCGCCGGAGCTGGTGGCGGAACTCACCGCGCTGGGCGCCACGGTGACCGTCGCCGCGTGCGACATCGGCGACCCGGACGAGGCCGAGCGGCTGGTCGCCGGGGTGCCGGCGGAGCACCCGCTGACCGCGGTGATCCACTCCGCCGCCGTCCTGGACGACGGTGTGGTCACGGCGTTGGACCCCGCACGGGTCGACACCGTGTTCGCGCCGAAGGTCGACGGCGCGTGGCAGCTGCACCGGCTGACCGAGCATCTGGACCTGGCGGCGTTCGTGCTGTTCTCCTCCGCGTCGGGCACGGTCGGCAACGCCGGGCAGGGCAACTACGCGGCGGCCAACGCCTTCCTGGACGCCCTGGCCGAGTACCGCGCCGCACGTGGACTGCCCGCCCTGTCGCTGGCCTGGGGGCTGTGGGAGACCGCGAGCGAGATGACCGGCGCGCTGCTGGCCGGCACCCAGGGGCATCTCAAGCAGGAGGTGCTCGCTATGACCGACGAGGAGGGCCTCGCCCTGTTCGACGCGGCCCTGCGCGGCACCGGGCGCGCGGACCTCACGGCCGGCGCGGACGACGGACTCACGACGACAGCCGGGGGAAGCGCACCCGCCGTCCTCGTGCCCATCAAGCTCAACCCCGCCGCGCTGGCGGAGGCCGGCAACCCGCCCGCCGTCCTGCGGGACCTGGTGCCACGGTCGCGGCCGGCGGCGCGGCAGGCCGCCGACGCGGCCGTCACGGGCGACTCGCTGGTCGACCGGTTGCGGGCGCTGGCGCCGCGGGAGCGGTTCGCACGGCTCCTGGACGCCGTCCTCGCGCACACCGCGGCGACCCTGGGGCACTCCGGGACCGGGGCACTCGACGGGCGGCAGGCGTTCAAGGACCTCGGCTTCGACTCGCTCGCCGCCGTCGACCTGCGCAACCGGGTCGCCGCCGGCACCGGGCTGCGGCTCCCCGCCACCCTGGTGTTCGACTACCCCAACCCGGGCGCCCTGACCGAGTACCTGCTCGGTGAGCTGGGCCTGGGCGACGAGGACGCCGGGGAAGCGGCGGCCGAGCGGGCGCTCGACGAGGTGCGCCGGCTCACGGAGTCGCTCGGCGAACTGCTCACCGGCCCCGAGGACCGGGCGCGGCTGGCGGCCGGGCTGCGCAGGCTCGCGGCCAAGTGGCACGCCCCCGACGACCCGCGGCTGCCGGGCTCCCCCGCCGCGGACGCGGCCGACCTGGAGTCGGCGTCCGACGACGACATCCTCCGGCTGGCCGAGGCCGAACTGGACCTGTCCTGAGCTCCGACCACCTGTAAAGGACCCTTTCCGTGGCCACTGATGAGAAGCTTCGCGACGTTCTGAAGCGGACCCTTGTCGAACTCAGGCAGGCCCGCACCCGGCTGGAGGAGGCCGAGTCCCGGCGGCAGGAACCCGTCGCCATCGTCGGCATGGCCTGCCGGCTGCCCGGCGGTGTCGCCTCCCCCGAGGACCTGTGGCGGCTGGTGGACTCCGGCACGGACGCGGTGTCCGCGCTGCCCGAGGACCGCGGCTGGGACGTCGAGGCCCTCTACCACCCCGACCCCGACCACCCGGGTACGAGCTACACCCGCGAGGGCGGCTTCCTGCGCGACGCGGGCGGCTTCGACGCCGAGTTCTTCGGCATCTCGCCCCGCGAGGCGGTCTCCCTCAACCCGCAGCAGCGGCATCTGCTGGAGCTGTCCTGGGAGGCCGTCGAGCGGGCGGGCATCGACCCGACGAGCCTGCACGGCAGCCGGACCGGGGTGTTCACCGGCGTGATGTACCACGACTACGCGCCACCGCTGCGGGAGGTGCCCCGCGAGCTGGAGGGGCTGCTGAGCATCGGCGACTCCGGCAGCGCGGCCTCCGGCCGGGTGTCGTACACCCTGGGTCTGGAAGGGCCGGCGGTCACCGTGGAGACCGCCTGCTCCTCCTCCCTGGTCGCGCTGCATCTGGCGGTGCAGGCGCTGCGCTCGGGCGAGTGCGATCTGGCGCTCGCGGGCGGCGCGGCCATCATGGGCACGCCGGACGCCATGGTGCACTTCGCCCGGCAGGGGGGCCTCTCGCCCAACGGCCGCAGCAAGGCCTTCGCGGCGGCGGCGGACGGCACGGGCTGGTCCGAGGGCGTCGCCGTCGTCCTGGTGGAGCGCCTGTCGGACGCCCGGCGCAACGGCCACACCGTCCTCGCCACCGTGCGCGGTACGGCCGTCAACCAGGACGGCGCCTCCAACGGCCTGACCGCCCCCAACGGCCCCTCCCAGCAGCGGGTCATCCGCCAGGCCCTCGCCAACGCCGGGCTGACCGGGGCGGACGTGGACCTCGTCGAGGCGCACGGCACCGGGACCAAGCTGGGCGACCCGATCGAGGCGCAGGCCCTCATCAACACCTACGGCAAGGACCGCTCCCCCGAACGGCCGCTGTGGATCGGCTCCTTGAAGTCGAACATCGGGCACACCCAGGCCGCCGCCGGAGTCACCGGGGTGATCAAGTCTGTCCTGGCACTGCGCCACGGCACCCTGCCCCGCACCCTCCACGTGGACGCACCCACCCCCCACGTCGACTGGTCCGCGGGGACCGTCCGGCTCCTCACCGAGCCGCGGGACTGGCAGGACACCGGACGCCCCCGGCGCGCCGCGGTCTCCGCGTTCGGCGCGACCGGGACGAACGCCCACGTCGTGCTCGAACAGGCACCGGTCGAAGTGGAGGAGACGGGCCGTCAGGAAGCCGTACCGGACACGGCTTTCACGCCCTGGGTCCTGTCGGCGAAGACCCCCACCGCGCTGGCGGACCTGGCCCGCCGGGTCCACGACCATGTCGCCCAGGAGGACGAGCGGTCCGGCGCCCCGGAGATCGCCGCCGCCCTGCTGCGGCGGGCCCGTCTCGACCACCGTGCGGTGATCGTCGGTGCCGGCCGCACCGAACTCCTCGACGGGCTGGCCGCTCTCGCCGACGGCACGCCACACGCGGACGTGGTGACCGGACGGGCCGGGCCGGGTGCCGGTCGCCTGGCCTACGCGTTCGCCGGGCAGGGCAGCCAGCGCGCGGGCATGGGAGCGGAGCTGTACCGGGAACTGCCCGCCTTCACCGCGGCCTTCGACGAGGTCTGCGCGGAGCTCGACCGGCACCTGGACCGGCCGCTGCGCGAGGTCGTCTTCGCGCACCCCGGCACCCCTGAGGCGGAGCTGCTCGACACCACCGCCTACACCCAGCCGGCGCTGTTCGCCCTGGAGGTCGCGCTGGCCCGGGTGCTCGGGCAGTGGGGGGTGCGGCCGGACGTCCTGGTCGGCCACTCGGTCGGGGAACTCGCCGCCGCGCATGTCGCCGGGGTGTTCTCGCTGCCGGACGCGGCCCTGCTGGTCGCCGCCCGGGGCCGGCTGATGCAGGCGCTGCCCGCCACCGGCGCGATGGTCGCCGTGGGCGCGCCCGAGGAGGCGGTGCTGCCGCTGCTGGCGGGGCACGAGTCGGCCGTGGCGATCGCCGCGGTCAACGGGCCGGAGTCGGTGGTGCTCTCCGGTGACGAGGACGTGGTGCTCGCCCTCGCCGAGCGGCTCCGGGAACAGGGCAGGCGCACCAAGCGGCTGGCGGTCAGCCACGCCTTCCACTCGCCCCATATCGACGCGATGCTCGACGAGTTCGGCCGGATCGCGGCCCGCGTGGCCTATCACGCGCCCGCCGTCCCGATCGTCTCGGACGTCACCGGCGCCCTCGCCGACCCCGCCGAACTGGCCACCCCCGACTACTGGGTGCGGCATGCGCGGGCGGCCGTCCGGTTCGGCGCCGCCGTGGCGACGCTGCGGGAGACGGGAGTGGGGACCGTCCTGGAGCTCGGCCCCGGGGACACCCTGACCGCGCTGGTGCGGGAGACCGCCGACGACACCGTGGTGGCGGTCGCGTCGCTGGCACGCCGGCAGCCGGAGACCCGGTCGGTGGGCCGGGCGGCGGCCCGGCTGCACACCCGCGGGCACGCCGTCGACTGGGCTTGCCTGGTGCCGGCCGCCGGCGCGCCGGCGCCGTTGCCGCCGTACCCCTTCGAGCACCGGCACTTCTGGGTCGAGCCGGTGCGCACGGCGGATCCGGGGATGCTCGGGATCGGTGCGACCGGGCATCCGCTGCTCGGAGCGGCGGTCGCGCTGCCGGGGTCCGGGGGCGTGGTGTTCGCGCAGCGGATCTCGGTACGCGACCAGCCGTGGCTCGCCGACCACGCCGTCGGCGGCTCGGTGCTGCTGGCCGGCACCGCCCTGGTGGACCTGGCGGTCCGGGCCGGTGACGAGGTCGGGGCCGGCGTCCTCGACGAGCTGGTGATCGAGGCGCCGCTGGTGCTGCCCGAGAACCGCGGAGTGCACCTGCGGGTGGCTGTGGAGGACTTCGCCGCATCCGATGCCTCCGGTGCCTCGGATGCCTCCGGTGGTGCCGGCGGGCTGCGGCGGCTGACGATCCACTCCCGGCCGGACGAGCCGGCCTCGGGCGGCACGCGCGGTGCGGACGGCACCTCACAGGGCACCGGGTGGACCCTGCACGCCACGGGTTTCCTGTCCGCCACCGAGCCCGCCGGCACCGGGTCCCCCCTCGCCGACCTGGGCGCCTGGCCGCCCGCGGACGCCGAACCGGTCGCCCTGGACGGCTTCTACGACCGCCAGGAGGACAGCGGCCTCGTCCTCGGCCCGCTCTTCCGCGGCCTGCGCGCGGCGTGGACCCGCGGCGACGAGGTGTTCGCCGAGGTCTCCTTGCCCGGCGGGGACGCCGAGGGCTTCGTGCTGCACCCGGCGCTGCTGGACGCGGCGCTGCAGACCGCGGGACTGCATCCCGCACGCGACGGGCAGAAGCCGGAACTGCCGTTCGCCTGGCGGTCGGTGGCCGTGCACGCCACCGGTGCCACCGCCCTGCGGGTGCGGCTCGGCGTCACGGACACCGGCGCCCTGCGGCTGGACCTTGCGGACGCCACGGGCGCCCCGGTGGCCACCGTGGGCTCCCTGGCGACCCGCCCGCTGCACGCCGAGCGGCTCACCGCCGCCCGCCCCGCCGAGGACGCGCTGTTCCGGCTGGAGTGGACGCCGGTGCCGCTGCCGGAGGCTCCGGCCGTCGAGCCGCACGCGGTACTCGACCTCACCGGCGGCCCCGAAACGGCGCCGCCGGACCGGGCGCGGGCGTTGACCTCCGCCGCCCTGGACGCCGTACGGGCGCATCTCGCCGCAGCCGGGGACGGGCCGCTGGTCGTGCTGACGCGAGGCGCCGACACGGATCCCGCCGTGCGGGCCGTGCACGGGCTGGTGCGGGCCGCACAGGCCGAGCACCCGGACGAGTTCGTGCTGGTGGACGCCGACGAGGCCTCGCGTGCGCTGCTGCCGGCCGCGGTCGCGAGCGGGGAGCCGCAACTGGCCCTGCGGGCAGGCACGGCGTCGGTGCCGCGGCTGGCGCGGGTCCGGGCGGACGCAGCCGAAGAGGTCGCGGGGGCGGAGGGGTCCGGGGCGGGGCGGCAGCGTCCGCCGGACCCCGACGGCACCGTCCTCGTGACCGGCGGGACCGGTGCGCTCGGCGCGCTGATCGCCCGGCATCTGGTCCGTCGGCACGGGGTACGGCACCTGCTGCTGACGAGCCGTCAGGGGGCTGCGGCGCCCGGGGCCGCCGAGCTGCGGGCCGAACTCACCGGGCTCGGGGCCTCGGTGACCGTTGCGGCCTGCGATGTCGCCGACCGTGCCGCCGTGGCCGGGCTGCTGGCGGGGGTGACCGCGGCGCACCCGCTGACCGCGGTCGTGCACACCGCCGGTGTCCTCGACGACGGCGTGCTCACGGCGCTTGCCCCGGAGCGGTTCGACACCGTGCTGCGGCCCAAGGCGGACGGCGCCTGGCATCTGCACGAGCTGACCCGGGACACGGACCTCGCGGCGTTCGTGCTGTTCTCCTCGGCGGCCGGCACGCTCGGCAGTGCGGGGCAGGCCAACTACGCCGCCGCCAACGCCTTCCTGGACGGTCTCGCCGCGCACCGCCGTGCCGTCGGACTGCCCGGCATCTCGCTGGCCTGGGGCCTGTGGGAGCACGCGAGCGGGATGACCCGCGGGCTGCGCGGCACCGGCCAGGACACCCGCGGACGCTACGTCCTGCCGCTGCCGACGGACCGGGCGCTCGCCGTGTTCGACCAGGCGCTCACCGGGCCCGCCGAACAGCCGGCGCTGGTGCCGGCCGCACTGGACCTCGGTGCGCTGCGCGGGGCGGAGACGGTGCCCGCGATGCTGCGCGGCCTCGTCCCGCCGGTCCGGCGCCGGGCGCGGGCGGAGCAGGCGTCCGCCGGGTCGCTCACCGACGAGCTGCGGCAGCTGCCCCCGGCCCAGCGGCTGCGCCGGCTGGGAGGCCTGGTCCGGTCGCTGGCGGCGCAGGCGCTGGGGCACGAGAGCGCCGAAGTGATCGACCCGGAGCGGCCGTTCAAGGACCTGGGCTTCGACTCGCTGTCGGCGGTCGAGCTGCGCAACCGGATCGCCGGCGCGACCGGCGTACGCCTCCCGGCCACCCTCGTCTTCGACCACCCGACGCCCGAGGCGGCGGCCCGGGAGCTCCACGACCGGCTCTTCCCGGAACCCGCCGGGATCACGGACCAGGAGGTGGACATGATCGACACCGACCGTGAGGAGCGACTGCGCCGGACGCTGGCGTCCGTGTCGCTGCGACGGCTGCGGGACCTCGGGGTCCTCACGCCCCTGCTGGAACTCGCCGACGCCGACGCGGGGCCGCGGGCCGGCGCCCCCACGGTGGCCCGGGCGGCGGACCCGGCCGGCGCCGAGCAGATCACCGAGCAGATCGCCGAGATGAGCGTGCAGAGCCTCATCGCCAAGGCCCTGGGCGAGAGCGGGCGTTGACGGCGATGCGAGCGGATCACGAGGCGCGGCCTGCGACGGCCGTCCGACCGGATGACGATGCGGAGAAGACAATGAACACCGATGACAACGCCGTCGTCGAGGCCCTGCGCGCTTCCCTGACGGAGAACGAGCGGCTGAAGCGGGAGCTCGCGGCGACCGCGGACAGTCTCCGGGAGCCCGTGGCGATCGTCGGAATGGCCTGCCGGCTGCCCGGCGGGGTCCGCTCCCCCGAGGACCTGTGGACGCTCCTCGACGAGGGCCGCGACGCGATCACGGGCTTCCCCGAGGACCGCGGCTGGGACGTCGAGGCGCTCTACGACCCCGACCCCGACGCGCACGGCAGGAGCTACACCCGGGAGGGCGGATTCCTGCACGACGCCGGGGAGTTCGACGCCCGGTTCTTCGGGATCTCACCGCGTGAGGCGCTGTCCATGGACCCGCAGCAGCGGCTGTTCCTGGAGACCGCCTGGGAGGTGCTGGAGCGCGCCGGGCTCGACGCGGGCGCCCTGCGTGGCAGCCGTACCGGGGTGTTCGCGGGCGTCATGTACCACGACTACGGCACCGGACTCACCGAGGTGCCCGAGGAGTTGGAGGGCTTCCAGGGCGCGGGCGTCGCGGGCAGCCTGGTCTCCGGCCGGGTCTCCTACCACCTGGGCCTGGAGGGGCCGTCCGTGACGGTCGACACGGCCTGCTCGTCCTCGCTGGTGGCGCTGCACCTGGCTGCCCAGTCCCTGCGCGCGGGCGAGTGCGACCTGGCGCTGGCGGGCGGGGTGGCGGTGATGGCCACGCCGAGCACGTTCGTGGAGTTCTCCCGGCAGCGCGGGCTGTCCCCGGACGGCCGGTGCAAGGCGTTCGCGGCCGGCGCGGACGGCACCGGCTGGTCGGAGGGCATGTCCCTGCTGCTCCTGGAGCGGCTGTCCGACGCCCGGCGAGCCGGTCATCCGGTGCTGGCCGTCGTACGGGGCAGCGCGGTGAACTCCGACGGCGCCTCCAACGGCCTGACCGCGCCCAACGGCCCCTCCCAGGAACGCGTCATCCGGCAGGCCCTCGCCGCCGCCCGGCTGACCCCGGCCGAGGTGGACCTGGTCGAGGCGCACGGTACCGGTACCCGGCTGGGCGACCCGATCGAGGCGCAGGCCGTGATCAACACGTACGGGAAGTCCCGGGACGCCGGACACCCGCTGTGGCTGGGCTCGCTGAAGTCCAACATCGGGCACGCCCAGGCCGCCGCCGGGGCCGCCGGCGTCATCAAGGCCGTCCTGGCGCTGGGGCACGGTGTGCTGCCGCGGACCCTGCACGTGGACGAGCCGACCCCGCACGTCGACTGGTCCGCGGGCACCGTCCGGCTGCTGGGCGAGGCCCGCCCGTGGCCCGTCGTGGACCGCCCGCGCCGGGCCGCCGTCTCCGCGTTCGGGGTGAGCGGCACGAACGCGCACGTCGTCATCGAGCAGGCCCCCGACCTGCCGGAAGCCGAGCCCCCGGAGGCCGCGGACTCCGACGTCCCCTGGGTGCTGTCGGCGCGCACGCCGACGGCGCTGGCGGAGCGGGCGCGCCAGCTGGCCGTGTACGCCGAGGCGCACCCGGAGCTGGACACCGCGGCGCTCGGCCGGGCCCTCGCGACCACGCGGGCGGCGATGGAGCACCGGGCGGTGCTGATCGGCGTCGGCCGTGACCAGCTCCTCGACGGGGCACGGACCCTGGCCGCCGGCGAGACCTCGCCGCTGGTGGTGACGGGCCGGGCGACCGGCGGCCAGCTGGCCTTCCTGTTCTCGGGCCAGGGCAGCCAGCGTCTCGGCATGGGCCGTGAACTGCGCGCCCGGCACCCGGAGTTCGCCGAGGCCTTCGACGCGGTGTGCGCGGAGCTGGACGCCCGGCTGCCGCGCCCGCTGCGCCAGGTCCTCGACGCCGAGCCGGGCACCGCGGAGGCCCGGCTGCTGGACCGTACGGAGTTCACGCAGCCGGCGCTGTTCGCCTTCGAGGTGGCACTCGCCCGGCTGCTGGCCTCCCGGGGCATCGAACCGGACGTCGTCGCGGGCCACTCCGTCGGCGAGATCGCCGCCGCGCACCTCGCCGGGGTGCTCTCCCTCGGCGACGCCGCCGCCCTGGTCACGGCCCGGGCCGGACTGATGCAGGCGCTGTCCGCGCCGGGCGCGATGGTCGCGGTGCGGGCCGAGGAGGACGAGGTCACCGCGCTGCTGTCCGGCCACGAGCACGAGGTGAGCATCGCCGCGGTCAACGGGCCCGAGGCGGTGGTGCTGTCCGGCGTCGAGGAGCGGGTCCTGGAGATCACGGGGGCACTGCGCGCGGTCGGCCACCGCACCAAGCGCCTCAAGGTCTCCCACGCCTTCCACTCGCCGCTGATGGAGCCGATGCTCGCGGAGTTCGAGCGGGTCGCCCGCGGTCTGCGGTACGAGCGTCCGCGCATCCCCGTGGTGTCCAACGTCAGCGGGAAGCTCGCCGAGGGCGACGACCTCGTGACCGCCGGCTACTGGGTGCGGCACGTGCGCGCCACCGTCCGGTTCCGGGACTCCCTGCGGACCCTGCGGGCCGAGGGGGTGCGCACCTTCCTGGAGGTCGGGCCCGGGGACACGCTCACCGCGATGGTCCACGAGAACGTCTCCGGCGACACCGAGGCCGTACCCGCCGTACGCCGTGACCGCGAGGAGTCCCTGTCGGTGCGGGCCGCGCTGGCCGCCCTCCAGGTGCGCGGCCGGGCGCCCGCCGTGGCACCGCACCCCCGCCACGTTCCCCTGCCCACCTATCCCTTCGAACACAAGCGTTACTGGCTGGAGAGGACCATCGTGCCGCAGAACGACACCGCCGCCCTTGTCGAGGACCCGGCGCCGGACCGGCCGGCGGAAGAGACACGGACGTTCGTCGAACGGCTCGCGGAGCGCCCCGCCGAGGAGCGCCGCAAGGAGCTGATCGCGCTCATCGTCGATCTCGCCGCCACCGCCCTGGGCCACGACACCACCGACGAGTTCGACGAGGAGACCGGCTTCTTCGACCTCGGCTTCAGCTCGCTGACCGCGGTCGAGGTGCGCAACAAGGTCAACGAGATCTGCGGCACCGACGCCAACCCGATGCTGCTCTTCGACCACCCCACCCCCGGCATGCTCGCGGACCACCTGGAAGAGCTGCTGTTCACCACCCCCACCCACTGATCCGACACCTTCGAAAGGCGGACCGAGCCATGTTCGACGTGGACACGTATCTGAAGCACCTGGGGTACACCGGCTCCCTGGAGCCCACTCCCGGCACCCTCCGCGAGCTGCACAAACGGCACATGATGTACGTGCCGTTCGACAACTCACGCAACGCTGCCAAGGGCCTGGCGATCTGGGACGACGTGGACGCCGGGGCGGACTACTTCTTCCAGGCGCTGATCACCGAGGGCCGGGGCGGCATCTGCCACGAGCACTGCGGGCTGTTCCGCACGCTGCTCGCCGAGCTCGGCTTCGACGTCCGGGTCATCTCCTCCGGCGTGCGGGGCGCGGGCGACGAGTTCGGCCCCGACCTGGAGCACATGCTGGCCGCGGTGCGCCTGGACGGCGAGGACTGGCTGGTCGACGTCGGCTTCGCCGGGCCGTCCTTCACCGAGCCGGTGCGCGTCAGCGAGGACGTGCAGCGCCAGAACGGCTTCGACTACCGGGTCGTCGAGGACGGTGGGCGCCTGGTGCTCCAGCGCCGGCCCGCCGGGCGCGACTGGCAGGCGGTGTACCGGTTCACCCTCCAGGAGCGCGACCTGTCCGAGTGGAAGGCCATAGCCAGCGGCGACAACGACGACCCGTACTGGCACTGGGCCGGCGAGATGATCCGCGCGGGCACGCTCATCTACGGCCGCGCCTACGAGACCGGGCAGCTGCTCCTGGTCGGCCGCCGCTACCTGCGCGCCGAGGACGGCACGGACCAGGCGCGGGTGCTGGCCAAGACCGCCGAGTACGAGTCCGTCGTACGCCACGTACTGCGCCAGGACGCCTGAGGAGCATGACGATGAGCACGGACAGGGACGACGACACCCCCGGCGGGCCGGGGCGCGGCGCCGCCGGGTGGGACGCGGACGTGCTGATCGTCGGCGACGGGCCGGTGGGCCAGACGCTGGCGATCCTGCTCGCCCGGCGGGGATGGTCGGTCACCGTGGTCGACCGGTGGCCGCAGCCGTACACGATGTCGCGGGCGGTGGCGTTCGACAGCGAGGCCGCCCGGGTGCTGGCCGCGCTCGGCCTCACCGGCTACATCGCCGACGAGACCGAGCCCTCGGGCCGGTACGTCTGGCAGAACGGCGACGGCAAGGTCCTGCTGGACATCGAGGGGTCGGCGCGGGGCTGGTGCCACTGGCCCGACTCGACCTCCATGTACCAGCCGGGACTGGAGGCCGCGCTCACGGCACGCGGTGCGCAGCTGCCGACGCTGCGGGTGCTGCGCGGCCACGAGGCGGTCGACGCGGCCGACCTCGGCGACCACGTCGAGCTCACCTGCGTCGGCCTGGACGGCGGGCGGCGGACGCTGTCGGCACGCTGGCTCGTCGGCTGCGACGGGGCGAACAGCTTCGTCCGGGACCGCGTCGGCACCCCGATGCGGGACCTGGACTTCGCCCACGACTTCCTGATCTGCGACGTGGTCCTGCACGAGGAGCGCACGTTCGACCCGAACAACCTGCAGATCTGCGACCCGGCCCGGCCGCGCACCGAGGCCTCGGCCGGTCCCGGGCACCGGCGCTGGGAGTTCATGCGGCTCGCCGACGAGTCGGTGGAGGAGCTCAACACCCCCGACAGCGCCTGGCGGTTGCTGAAGCTCTTCGACGTCACTCCCGGCAACGCCACGCTGCTGCGGCACGCCGTCTACACCTTCCGCTCCCGGTGGGCGGAGCAGTGGCGCTCGGGACGTCTGCTGCTCGCCGGGGACGCGGCGCACGTCATGCCGCCGTTCGCCGGTCAGGGCATGTGCTCGGGCATCCGGGACGCGGCGAACCTGTCGTGGAAGCTCGACCTGGTGCTGGCCGGCCGTGCGGACGAGGCGGTGCTCGACACGTACGTCTCGGAGCGCGCCGCCCATGTCCGCCATGCCGTCAGGATGTCGGTGGACCTCGGCCGGGTCATCTGCCAGCTGGATCCGGCCGCGGCCGCCGACCGCGACATGGCGATGCTCGCGGCCCGCGAGCGCGGTGTCGGCCGCGGAGCGCCGCAGGCTCCCGTCCACCCCCTCCGCGACGGGCTGCTCCACCGCGCGGACACCCGCGGCCGCCTGACCGGCCGGCTCACTCCCCAGGGCCGCGTGCGCCGCGACGGGACGACGGCTCTCTTCGACGACCTGATCGGCACCGGCTTCGTCCTCCTCACCACGGAGGACCCCCGCCCCCGGCTGAGCCAGGAAGCCCTGAGGGTCCTGGACCGCCTCGACATCCGCACGGTGCGGGTGTTGCCCGCGGCCGAGCCCACGCCCACGCCCACGGACGACCGGGTGCCCGACGCGGCGGCCGACGCCACGGTGGTGGACGTCGACGCCACCTACATCCCCTACCTCACCGAGGCCGGCGCCACCAGCGTGCTGGTCCGCCCCGACTTCTACGTCTTCGGCCAGGCGGACACCCCGGAGGCCTGCGCGGCTCTCCTCACCGACCTGGGAAGGCAGTTGGAGGTGGCGGCGCTGACCCACTGAGCCACGGTGCCCGGCCCGCCGGCGGGGCCGGCGGGCCGGGGCGTCCGGTGCAGCGCTGCTGAAGGCCGCACCGAAGCTCCCTCACCGTGGCCGACACCCTTGAGCACCACGCGCCGGCCCCCGACGCCCCCGCCCATCCGGCCGGGCCCGGCGGCTCGGTCTCCTCCCAGCTGCTTGCCTTGCGGACCTGTCGGCACGCACGGGTGGGTCCCGCGAGGCGGCGTGCACCGGCGGTGATGGGTCCCTCCGCCAAGTACAAGGTGTGGCTTCGGCTTTCACCGCTTGACGGGGGTGTCGCCGTTCATGCCGAAGCGAGCGGAGCACTGCTCGTCGGACCGGTCGCTCGCGTTCCAGACGCAGATCCACATCGTGTGGCCGACGTCCGAGACGAAACTCGTCTTCGCGGCGCCCCAGGAGGCCTGGAACGTGTACGCGACGCCGTCGCTGCGGTAGAGCTCGGCGCCGCAGGTCTGGTTCAGGGAGGTGTTGAGCACGCCCGCGAGCTCGCCCGAGCCGTTGTCGTCGAGCCAGGCGGAGCAGGCCGCGTCGTTGCCGACCCAGGAGGTGTCCGCCTCGGAGCCCTTGACCTGGGCCGGGTCGTCGCTGCCGTTGATGCCGCTGATCGACGACGAGGTGAGGCGTGGGGCCGGCGCCGAGGACTCGGCGGTCGCGCCGGTGCCGGCGGGGGGCCTCGCGCTGGACGTGCTCGGCGGGACGGCGGTGTCCGTGCCCGCCGGGACGGCCGTGAGGGCCGAGGCCGGGTGCGTGGAACCGGCGGTGGGCGAGGCCGAACTGCCGGGGCTCGCGGAGGACTTCCGCGTCGTCCCGGCCACGTGCTCGACGGCGGCCGACGCGCTGCCGGACGGCCTTGCGGCGCTGTCGCGCGGGGGATCGGACGGGGTGAGTACGAACGCCGCGACGGCACCGAGGACGATGACCGCGGCGGTCGAGAGCAGGAGCAGGCGTTTGCCCGGGCGGCGGGGTGGTGCGGCGGAGGGCGGCACGGTCCCGGGCGTCGGCTCCGCGTCCGGGTCCGGCGGCGGGACGGTCTCCAGCTTGCCGACCGGCGTCGTGGCGAAGGCGCGTCGTACGGTGATGCGTGCCATGACCTCGGAGGGCCAGGAGGGGGGAGGCACGGGCAGGTGCGCCTGGGCCGCCTCCGCCACCTCGCCGGCGGTGGGGCGGGCGCCACGGCCGGTGGCGAGACAGGATTCGACGAGGGCGGCGAGGCCGGCGTCCACGGCGCGCAGCGGTTCGACGTCGGGGATGACGCCGGGCGTGCGGCCCGAGGCCGCGAAGAGCAGGAGCGCCCCGAGCGAGTAGACGTCCGCGGGCGCCGCCACGTCCTCGTCCCCGGCCTGCTGTTCCGGTGCCGAGAATCCCTGCGTTCCGTAAGAGCCGCCGCTCCTGGTGAGCCGCGCCTGGTCCGCGGCGCGGGCGATGCCGAAGTCGATCAGTTTGACGCCGTCACGCACCAGCATGACGTTGGCGGGTTTGACGTCGCGGTGCACGATCCCTAACGCGTGCACGTCCGACAGGTGAGCGGCCGCCTCGGCCAGCAGCAGCCACAGCGCCTCGACGGGCAGCGGGCCGCGCAGCCGGACCGCCTCGTCCACGGTGAGTCCGGGCACGTATTCGGTGGCGAACCAGGGACGTTCCGCGGTGCCGTCGCTCGCGAGCACCCGCGGCCCGACCCCGGGCGGCACCCGGTAGAGGATGCCGACCTCGCGTGCGAAGCGTTCGCCGGCGACCAGCCGTGGCCGGACCCGCTTGACGGCGGCGTAGCCCTTGTCGGACGCCCCGAGGTAGACCTCGCCCATGCCGCCGACGCCGAGCAGGCCGATGATGTTGAAGCTGCCGATCTCCTGCGGATCGTCCGGACCGAGCGGTTCGGCGATCGTGCTATCGATCATCAGCAGTTCCCCGGCCGCTCGCGCTCACGGCGGGCAACCTATCGGACACGCCGGGGCACTGCAACGCGAGTTGACAGCGAACAGGAGCCGTGCCCGGCGTACCGGGCCTCGTACCAGGACCGGTCCCCGCGGTGCGCTCCTACACTGACGCGACCCGAGCCGGAGGTATGTGACATGGCGTACGGAAACTTCCCACCCCAGATGCTGCCGCCGGGCAGTCCGTCCGGCAGGGTGCCCGCAGCGCCGCCGGGGACGATCTTCGTACTGGGTCCGGAGGGCGGATACGCCGTGCCGCCGCGCCGGTACACGCTGCTGTTCGGGCGGGACCGCGAGGACGTGCATGTGCCGGTCGGTGTCGACGACCCCACCGTCAGCCGCCGGCACGGCGTGTTCACCTGTACGGGCACGGACGGCGACTGGTGGCTGGTCAACACCGGCAATCTGCCGATCGAACTGCCCGACGGCGTGCTGATGCTCACCGGCCACAAGCGGCTCATCGAGTCCGGCTACACCCCGCTGGTGATCAACTCGTCCAAGCAGCGTTCCCACCTCGTCGAGGTCCGCGTCGTGGACGAGGACGACCGGCACCCCCGCTCCACGAGCGGTGCGGAGACCGTGGATCCCGAGACGGTCTACGAGCTCTCCCCGCAGGAGCGGCTGGTGCTCACCGCGCTCGCCCGGCGCTACCTGGAGGGCCACGACGCCTTCCCGCTCCCGCTGGCCTGGGAGGACACCGCCCGTCTGGTCAACGCTTCCCCCTACGCGAGCAAGACCTGGACCCACAAGTCGGTCGCGAACGCGGTCGAGGACGTGCGGGAACGGCTGCACCGCCGGGGCGTGCGCGGACTGCTGCGCGACGAGGTCGGCGAGCCGGTCGGCTCGACACTCAGTGTCAACCTGATCAGGGAACTGCTGAAGACGGCGACGCTGAGCGCCCAGGACCTGGAGTTGCTGGCCGACAGGGACTGAGCGGATCGCAGGGTACGTGCCCCGGCCGGTCACCGGCCGGGGCACGCGGCGTTTCTCAGCCTTCCGCCCCGCGCTCGGCCGCGGCGTTGTAGGTGACGTGCATGGTGCCGTGCTCGACAGCGAAGACGGCTGCCTGGTCCGCCGCCGAGTTCTGCTGCCCCGGCTGCTGCCCCGGCTGCTGCCCTGGCTGCGACTGCGGCTGCGACTGCGGCTGCTCGGGGGGACGCGTCGTGTTCGTCACGCGGTTGTCGTCTCCGACGACGAAGGTGCCGGAGACGTCCCCGGTGTGGATGTCCCCGTGGGTGGATTCCGGTGGCATGGTGGGCCTTTCTTCAGGTGGGCCGCAGGGAGGTCAGGCGCCGCAGTCGGTCTGCAGGCTGTCCGCGGCCGAGTTCATCGCCATGACCTGACTCGACGTGTCGAACGCGGAACCCGTCGGGTCGTTCGCGTACGACTGATACAGGCTCTGGATCTGCTGGGTGGCGGTCAGCATGTCGTCGAGGTCCGATTCCACGGAGCTGTCCTGGGCCTGCGAGATGGCTGCCCGCAACGTGGACTCGATGGAATCGAGGTCGCTGATGGCGGCGTCGACGTCGGAGAGCACCGTGCTGTCGTCGGGAACGGCGGACGTCTCGCCCGAGTTGTAGGAGGCCATGGCGCTGTTGTACGAGTCGACCGCGGCGGACGCGACGGCGGCGTCGGTGTTGAACTGCTGGGTCTCCGACGACAGGTCGGGGATCACGGTCGCGCACACGGGATCGACGGTGGGCGACGTCTCCTCGGTGGGCACGCTGTCGTCGGCGGGCAGGGTGCCGTAGCTCAGGTCCGGCGTGCTGACGGAACTCGACGCGACGGCTGCGGAGGGGTCCGTCCGATCGTTCGCGTTGACCATGAAACCCACGCCCAGCACGGCCGCAAAGCCGAGCGTGCAGACGAGGGCGAGTGCCGATACGCCGCCCTTGGCACCCACCGCACCGGTGGCGGTGAGGGCCGCGGGGGCCTTGCCCGTCGCGGTCGTCGCGGTGTGCGCGACGTGCGGTGACCTCGTCACGGAAGAGTGCGCCGCCGACAGGTCGATCCGCTGGGGTACCGGTGCGGCCGAGTGCGCGCCGGTCACATGGGCGCCGACGGGCGGCTGTGCGGAGGAACGGGACAGGTCGACCACCGGCCTCGCCACGTGTGCGGGCAACGCTGTGTGCGCGGAAGCCGGAGCGGCGGGCCCCGGCACGGCCGGGTGCGTGAAGGCGGGCGTGTGGGCGGCGCCGTGCGACGAGACCGCCCCGTGCGACGACACCTCCCCGTGCGACGGGGCGAGCGAGTGGGCCGGCGGTGTGCCGGGCGACGCCGCGCCGACGGCCTGCTGGGCCGTCGAATGCGCCCGCAGGGCGGTGAGTTCATGCCACAGCACCTCCGCCTCGAGCACCAGGGCCGTCGTCTGCGCGGCCCGCCCGATCGCCCTTCGGCGGGTGCGCGCCTCACGCAGGAAGAACTCCTCGCCCTCCTTGTCCCCCGCGCTCCTCGCCGCTGCCCAGCCGGCTCCGAGCAGGCTGCCCCACGCGTCGAACTGCCGGGACAGCGCCAGCTTCGGCGAGGCGGCACGGGCCAGCGCCGCGCCGAGCGGCGCGTGTCCGCTCCGCTCCGCTCGCTGCACCGCGACGTCCAGAGCCTGGAAGTGCGCCGCGACGTCGTCCGGAGCGGTGTCCCTCGCCTCGACCCACGCGGTGAACGCCCGGCAGAGCCGGTCGGCGGGAAACTCCGTGCCGCGCGTGTTCAGGACGCACTCGGCGACATCCGGCGGACAGCTGTAGCCGGTCTCCGAGGCGAGCAGCAGGCCGTGTCGCACCAGGCCCTCGGCGAGCGCGTCGGAGTCCGGCCGGCCGAGCAGGTCGTTGAGATGCCGGGGGGCCAGCTCGGCGCCGGACAGCGAGCCGAGCAGGTACAGCAGGTCCCGCTCCTGCGGCCGGAGTCTGTTCAGCAGCGCGGGTAGCAGTTCGGGGAGATCGGCGATGCCCGGCAGGCCCTTGCCGGTCGCGGCGGCCAGCGCGATGCGCCGCAGCCGGAGCGGGTTCCCCTCCACCGCGTCGCACAGCGCGGGGACGATCCGCGCCTCGTCCGGCCGCAGCTCGCGGGAGAGCAGCCCCGCCACGAGTTCCGCCGCCGCCGGGGCCGTCAGCCCTTCGAGCCGGATCGCGTGCACGCCGTCGACGGCGGTCGGCCGCTGCGCGGTGAAGACGAACGTGGACTGCTCGGCCATGTCGAAGAGCCGGCGCAGGTCATTCTCGTCGAGTCCCGCGTCGTCCAGGTAGATCCGCAGCCGCAGGGACTTCAGATGCTCCTTCAGCACCTCGAGGGACGGCTTGTAGTTCGGCGCGTCGAAGCTGATGTCGAAGATCGCCTGCGCGATGTCGTCCGCCGTACGTCCGCCGGCCTCGATGTAGGCCGAGCCTTCGGCCCCGCGCGCCATCGTGCGTGCGAGGTGGCGCAGCAACGCGCTCTTGCCGACCCCGGACGCGCCCCAGACCTGCACCAACTGACGTGTCTCGATCGCCTCTCGGAGGACGCGCAGGTCCCGCGCCCGTCCGATCAGCGGCTCGCCGGCGGACCGCGGCAGCTGGGAGATCGGCCGGCGTCTGACCGGATCCGGCAGCGGCCCCCCGTGGACGGTGACGGTCGAACCGTACTCGGCGTTGATACTCAGGTTGTTCACGGTGTTGTGGCTGCCTACGACCATCGTCCCGGACACGTCGCCGGTCCGGATCCGCTCCGCGTCCCGCGGAACACCACTGTTCTCTGGCATCTGCTTTCCCCCGTCCTCTCCAACGCCCGGGTCCCGGCACTCGGCAAGGCTGGCGTCGATCCGTCGTGCGAATCCGGCGTTTTTACGTGTTCGGCGCGATCGCCAGTGATCCGGCGGGCCCGGCCGCGACGGCGATCCGGGCGAGGTGATCCAGGTCGAGGATGGTGATCCTGCGGTAGCCGGTCGCGACCGCGCCGGACTCCCGCAGCGCCCGCAGGGCCTTGTGGACGGACGACTCCGCCGCGCCGACCAGGGTGGCCATCTCCGGCTGCGACAGCGGGAGACGGGCTTCGTTCTGGCCGGGACGCCCGTAGGTGACGGCCAGGTGGTGCAGGATCCTGGCCAGCCGTCCGAGCACGTCGCACCCGGTGAAATCGACGATCCGGCCGGTCGCCGTGCGCAGTTTGGCCACCACGCTCGCGCTGAGCGCGAGTCCTATGGCGGGGTGCTGTTTCGTGCACTCCAGCAGTTCGGAACGCAGGATGTAGCGGGCCAGCACCTTGCCACAGGCGGTCACGGTGCCGACGCGCGGCTGGCCGTCGATCCCGGCGAACTCCCCGACCAGGTCCCCTGCCATCCGCACGGCCAGCAGCGCCTCACGGCCGTCCTGCGCCCGCGCGGTGACCTTGACCATGCCGCCGAGCAGGAGCAGCGCGAAGTCCGAGGTGTCGGCCTCGCGGATGGTGATCTGACCGGCCGGGTAGGTCACGCGGTGGCCGAGTCCCATGAGGATCGCGCGGTCGGCCTCGTCGACCCGGCCGAGCAGCCCGGCCGGCGGCCAGTAGGCCGCGGCCCCGCGAACCCGTGTGTCGGTCATCGGCCCCCTCCCTTCCTCGTGCGGCCGAAACCGCACAAGCCGTATTAGTAGCCGTTCTACCCGGGGACCCCTCCTCTACGGTCTCGTCAATCATCTTGTCGACACCGGACAGCGCGGACGACGGCACATCGGTCGTCGAGCTGCCTGCCCCGCCGTGATCGCGGAGGAACTGTGAATCCGAGGTACGAGTACCGAGCGCTGCTGGCGTGCGACATCGCGGGCTCCGCGGGCCGTGGCGAGCGGCGGTTGCAGGAGATCCGCCAGGTTCTGCGTGCCGCGCTGTCCGACGCCCTGGGCGTGGCGGACCTGGACGCGCGGGAGTTCGGGTACGCCGACACCGGCGACGGCTGCCGGCTCGTCGCCCCGGCCGCGCTACCCAAGGCCAGACTGCTGTTCCCGCTGCTCCCGGAGCTGGCCGCACGGATCCGTGTGCACAACGGGCAGGCCGGCGCGGACACCCGGCTGCGGGTGCGGGCCGCGCTGCACGCGGGGGAGATCCGGCTCGATCCGGACGGCACCACCTCCGGCGCGCCCTTCGAGGCGCTGGCCCGGCTGCTCGACTCGGCCCCGCTGCGGCACGCGACGTCGGCCGGTACCGGCGGCACTCCGCTGGCCGCGATCCTGTCGCAGCACTTCTACGAGGAGACGGTCGGGCACGGCCACGAGGGGCTCGAAGCCGACGCCTTCACCGCGGCCGAGGTCCAGGTAAAGGAGTACGCCGCGCGGGCCTGGCTCTGGTACCCGGGCAGCCCCGTCGGGCCGCGGTTCGGTTCCGGCGCCGCTTCCGGCTCCGGCGCCGCTTCCGGCGACGGCGAGCAGCCCGCACCGCCCGAGCCGCGGACCGCGGACCAGCTCGTCCAGGCCATGGGAAACGGCACGGTCTTCGCCGTCCACCGGGGCGACCAGCACATCCGCCACCACGCCCGAGGTTGACGACCGCTGATGAACGAGGAACTCGCCGAGCTGGCCGCGAGCGGTGCCACCGCTCTGGTCTCCGCGATGGGCACCGATCTCTGGCAGGAGGCGAGGAGGCTGATGGGCCGCGTCCTCGCACAGGTCCGGGGCAGCCGCCGCGACGAGCTGTCCGTGGCGCTGGACCGGCAGTCGACCGCCACGAGGGGAGCGGTCGACGCCGGGGCAGTGCACTACTGGACCGAGGCTCTGAGCCAACTGCTCGACCGGCACCCGGAGCTGGCCCAGGACGTCATGACCCTGGCTTCGCTGCGCAGCCCGCAGCGGCCGGACATCGTGATCCAGGTCAATTCCGCCACCCATTCAGGTGAGGTGTTCGCGGTGCAGCACGGCACTCAGCACTTCGCCTCCGGGCCGCGGTCCCGCGACCGCGATTCCGGGGACCGGCCGTGAGCCGGGACGCCGGCCGGCGGGGCGGCCTCATGGACGGACGGTTGCGGACGGTGCTGCTCGTGGCCGTCGTCATCGGGGCCTTCGTCGAGGTCAGCACGGAGCATCGGCGGTACGGCCCGCTGGTGGACGTGTTCGCCCTCGCGGCGGTCGGTGTGGTCGGCGCGGCGGCCGTGCTGGGGTCCGAGTCCATGGCGGCACTGGCCCGGCAGCGGGACCGGCTCGCACCGGAACCCCGGCCCGGCACAACGGTTCCGCTCTGCCGCTACGTCGCCGGACCCGTGGCGCCGCAGTCCCAGCCCCCGAGGCCCCAGCCGTTCCTGCGGGAGCGGCCGACCGACCTCGGCGTCCCCCGCTTCGGCGACGGCGCCCGTGCCCAGGGCTACCCCTGGCTGCTGCCGGAGCGCACGGTGCAGAACGGGATCGCCGCCGACGAGGCCACGGTCGGTGCCTTCACCATCCGCGCGGCCTCCGTCATCGGGCCCGGCCACCGCTGCGGCCGGCCCGCCGAACCGCGCCAGGACTCCTACCGGATCGGGCGGAGCGGGGACAGCCGGTACGCGATCGTGGCCGTGGCCGACGGCCTGTCCAGCGCGGCCTGGTCCGACGCCGGGGCCACCACGGCCTCCAGCCAGGCCGTCACCCTGCTGCGCGAGCAGATCGAGACGGCGGGCTTCGGCGGGCTCGACGCCAAGGAGCTGTACGGGCGGATCGCGGAGTCGGTCGCCGCGCACGCGGCCGGCCGTGGCGTCGCCACCTCGCACCTGGCGACCGTGCTGATCACGGCGGTGCTCGCCGAGCCGGACGCGAACGGCGTCGCGAAGGCCTGGGTCGCGTGGCTGGGCGACAGTTCGGCCTGGACGCTCGACCCGCACGTCCCGCTGTGGCGGTTCTGCGCCGGCGAGGCCAAGGACCGCGCGGCCGCGGTGGTCTCCAACGAGGTCGCCGGGCGGCTGCCGGACACACCGCACCTGGCCAGGGACCACTACGTCACGCTGGCTCCCGGCGCCGCCCTCGCCCTGGTCACGGACGGGATCGGCGACGCGTGGGCGGACCCGGCGGGCAACGTCAACGAGTACTTCGCGAACTCCTGGCGCTCGCCGGTCCCCGCCACGCGGTTCACCGCCGACGTCGGCTTCGACGCACCGCAGTGCCTTGACGACCGCACCGCCGTGGTGATGTGGAACGGTGACCGGGCATGACAGAACCGCACCTCGTCGACGGCGCCGGCGACGGCGGCAGTGCCGGCGACGGCGCCGCCCCGGCGGCCGAGCCGCGGGGCTGGACGCTGCCACGGGCCGTGCGCGTCAGCGATCTCGGACCACTGGCCGACCCGGTCTCCGAACACAACGGCCAGGCCATCGCCGTACGGCCGCTGACGAACCATCCGGGCTGGCTGGCCAAGCTCTACCGGCCGGACCAGCACCCGGAGGACGCCCATCGGCTCGACCTTCTGATCTCGGCTCCGGACACGCTGCCCGAAGCGGATCGTGCGGCCCTGTACGCCGGCACCTGCTGGCCCGCGGCCCGGATCCACGAGCCGGGCAGTCCGGCGGTCGGCTGCGTGATCCCGATGGCGCCCGAGCAGTACCGTTCCGAACTGCGGCGCGGCCAGTTCAGCGACCGGCGCTTCGTGGAGATCGACTGGCTGGCGAAGTCCGACGAGTCGATCCGGGGTGTCGGGCTGCCGCCCCCCGGCTTCGCGGGCCGGCTGGCCGCCTGTCGCCGGCTGACCGAGCTCGCCGCGATCCTGGAGAGACTGGGCCTAGTCTACTCGGACTGGTCGTTCTCCAACGCCTTCTGGAGCCCCGGTCAGCGTTCTGTCTACCTCATCGACGTCGACGGCTGCCAGCCGAAGAAGATGCCCGACCTCCACCAGCCGAACTGGGCCGACCCGCTCACGCCGCCGGGCACCGACGCGGACGAGTACACCGACCGCTACCGGCTCGGACTGCTCGTCGCCAAATGCATGACGGGCCACCGTGACGCGGGCGCCTTCCACACGGTCGCCGCGTCCCGCTGGCAGAACCAGCCCGCCGTCTGCGAAGTACTGCTCGACATGCTGCTCGCGACCGACCGCGAGCGACGGCCCTCGGCCGCTCAGCTGAACCAGGCGCTGAACGGCGGCCCCTATCTCAGGGCCGTGCCACGGCCGACCCGCACGGCGCTGCCTCCGCTGCCCGTGCGGCCCCCGGTCCGGCAGTCCCCCACCGAGGCCCCCGAGCCCGCGCGGAAACCCGAGCCGGCACCCCCCGAGGCGCCTGAGCCCGGCCTGCAGGCCGGCTGGATCCTCGTCCTCGTCCTGGCCGTGATCCTGCTGTTCGTCATCGCCGCCAACCACTAGCTCAGAGGTGCACCATGTCACTCTGCCTGCCCACCTACGTGGTGATCGACGCGTCCTCGTCGATGAAGGAGCACGAGGCAGTGCTCAACGCGACCCTCTCCCGTCTGCACTACAACCTCGCGACCAATCCCCGGGTCTCGGAGTTCGCCCGCGTGTGCGTGGTCGCCTTCTCCACCGATGTGCACGTGGTGATCCCGATGTCGGACATGGAGCAGGTGCCGGCCATGCCCGAGGTGCTCTGCGGCGGGCGCACCGAGTACGGCAAGGCCTTCGACCGGGTGCGGGAGTGCATCGAACAGGACGTCAGCGACCTGAGGACGCAGAACTTCAGCGTCCTGCGGCCGACGGTCTTCTTCCTGACCGACGGCGGGCCGACCGACGCGCACTGGCACAGCTCCTTCCGCGAGCTGGTGGACAGGGACTGGCCGCGCCACCCGCACGTGATCGCCTACGGCTTCGGCGGCGCCAAGCGCGACGTGCTGGAACAGGTGGCGACCAAGGCGCTGTTCATCGCCGACGGTTCGGACACCGAGTCGGCGCTGAGCGCCGCGATCACCGGTCTGCTCAACACCCTGATCGCCTCGTCGAAGACCGGTCAGATGCAGATCGCCACCGACGTCAAGGGCTTCGAGTACGTCCAGGTCGCTCAGGAATACGTGGACTGATGACGGACGTCGACCCGCGTTCCACGGCATCCCGGACACTGCGCGCCTCCGTCGGACTGACCGCGCTGGCCGCGACGCTGCTCGTCTGCGGCGCCGCGGTCGAGGCGACGGGCAATCTCCTCGACTCCTCGGCGCAGCGGAGCGGCAGCTCGCACCCGGCGACGACTGCGCACCCGGCCCCCACCCGCTCCCGCGCCTCCGAGACGCCGCCGCCCCACCGTCCGCCCCCGGTCTCCCCCACCTATCCGCCCCGGCCCACGGTCATCGCCACGCCCACCGCCACGGTCATCGCCACGCCCACGCTCACGCCCACGCCCACACTCACGCCCACGCCCACGCCCACGCCCACAGCCAGCCCGTTGAACGGGTGGTAGAAAGCAAGGCCGCGTCCAGTGGTGACGGCGTCGAGCAGGGCGTACAGGGGACGGGTGCCGGTCTGAGCGTTCGCGCGGGATCGCCGGTCAGTCCGCGGTCAGCCACGCGCGCGTGCCGAAGGAGGCACAGGCGCGGGAGGCCACCGCGGCGGCCCTCGCCAGCGCTTCGGCGAAGGCCGGGCCGTCGATCCGGCCGAGCCCGCTCAGGTGGTGGGCGAGGGCACCGTGCAGGACGTCGCCCGCGCCCAGCGTGTCCACCACGCGGGTCTCCGGGACGCCCACGAGGCCGCCACCGCCGGGGCCCGCCCACACGATCGGCGCCCCGCCACCGGTGACGGCCGCCCAGGTCACCCCGTGGTCCCGGAGGAACTCCAGGGTCTCGGCGGTCGTGCCGGCACCGGGCGGGCGGAAGTCCGCCGAGCACACGGCGATGTCTGTCGACGCCAGCAACCGCTCCGTGCCCTCCTTCCAGCTGCCCGCGTCGAGGAGGGTGGGCCGGCCTGCGGAGCGGGCGGCCTGCGCGACGTCGACGGCCAGGTCCATGTGATGCCCGTCGAACTCGGCGATGTCGCACGACTCCACCAGCTCCTCCAGGCCGGCCGGGGCCCGCAGCCGGTGCCCGGTCGCGTTGGTGGAGGCGACCGCGCGCTCGCCGGTCGACGCGGTCACCAGGATCGAGGAGACCGCGGGCGGGTCCGCGCGCCCGGCGGCCAGGTCCAGGACGCGCACGCCGAGCGCGTCGAGGTCCGCCCGGACCCCGAGTGCCAGCGGATGGGAGCCGAGGCCCGTGAGCAGCCGGGGAAGGCCGCCCAGACGGCCGAAGGCCACGGCGGCGCCGGTGGCCGGACCGCCCGCGGCGACCACCTGGTCACGGGCCGTCAGCTTCTCGTCCGGACCTGGTACCCGGTCCACCAACTGGATGACGTCCAGGGTGCACAGCCCCACGAACAGGCCCGTGACCCGTCGGCCGCCGCCCCGTACGGGTCCCATCCGCAAGCACCTCCTCGGGCCTCGGTACGCGGTCAGCGTACGTGCGGCCTCCCGAGTCGTGAGGGAGTTGCGGAGGCCGATGTTCCCCCAGGGGCTACCGCCAGGTAACCGCCGGCTTCTACGCTGCCGTCAACTCACCACCAACCCAAGGGAGTTGGGTCATGCGTGTACTGAGACGGCTGGCGGCGGTCATGGGTGCCGGGGCCTTGTTCGTGATGGCGGGCTCCGCCGCGCACGCGGACACGGTCCAGGACGCGGCGAAGTTCTCCGCGACCACCACCATCGGCACGCACAACGCGTACGAGAAGGACAAGTACACCTACTGGGCGCAGGCCCTGGACTCCGGGGCGTCGCTGCTGGAACTGGACGTGTACGTCGACAGCATCAGCAAGCGGTGGCGGGTCAGCCACAGCAACCCGTGGGGCGACGACAACAACTGCGAAAAGGCCAGCACCCCCAGCCAGTTGTACGGCCAGAGCACCAGCCAGGACCTCGGCAGCTGCCTCGACAACATGGCGGCCTGGGAGCAGCTGCACCCCGACCACGCGCCCGTCGTCGTCAAGGTCGAGATGAAGGTCGGGTTCAACCAGACCATCGGCCTCGGCCCCAGCGCGTTCGACACGCTCGTCTCGCAGAAGCTCGGCGGCAGTGTGTACAAGCCGGCCGACCTGCTCGGCTCGTCGTACTCCACGCTCGACGCCGCCGCCAAGGCCAACGCCTGGCCCACCCGTGACCAGCTCAAGGGCAAGTTCATCTTCGAGCTGATCCCGGGCACGGTGGAGAAGGCCAACCCGTTCGACCACTACTGGACGGACGAGGAGTACGGGGACCACCTGCGCGATCTGTCCGCGGCCGGGAACATCTCCCAGGCCCAGGCCTTCCCGGCCGTACTCGGTGCCGAGAACGGGGACCCGAGGACCAGCAGGTACGACTCCTCCATCCAGCCCTGGTTCGTGTTCTTCGACGGCGACGCGGCGACCTACCTGAACAACGGCTACGACACGTCGTTCTACGCGACGAACCACTACATCCTGATCATGACGGACGCCGCCGGCGTCTCACCGGCGATCTCCTCGACCAGTCCGACGGACGCCGAGGCCGCGGCCCGGCTGGCGCTGCTCGCCGCCGACCACGCCAGCATCATCACCGCCGACTGGTCGGCGAAGCCGGCGTCCGTACTCGGCGAGGTGGCAGCCCGCGGCTGACAATTCACCCGCGCCCACGGGGATCCGTCACGCCGCGAAGGGGAATACGACCTACGCAGTTGCAATTCGTGTCACCCCACTGGCACCAGGAGCACCCCACATGCTGCACGGAATCGACGTGAGCGCGTTCCAGTCGTCGAGCTACGACACGGATGGCCTCTCCTTCGTCTTCATCAAGGCGACGGAGGGGCATTCGTACGTCAACCCCAGACTCGCCGCCCAGACCAAGACCGGACGCGACGCCGGACTGGTCGTCGGCTTCTACCACTTCCTCTGGCCCGGCAACCTCACCGCCCAGGCCGAGTACTTCGTCCGGCACGCCCCCGAGAGGGCGGGCGAGATCCTCGCCGTCGACTGGGAGACCACCGGCGACGGCACCCACGCGAGCCACGCCGAGAAGGACTCCTTCATCCGCAAGGTGAAGGCACTCCGGCCGAACAACCGGGTGATTCTCTACACGAATCGCAACTACTGGCTGACGGTCGACACGACCTCGTACACCGGTGACGGCCTCTGGATCGCCGACTACGTCAGCGCCGGCCACCCCCGCATCAAGGCCCACTGGCTTTTCCACCAGTACACCAGTGACCCCCACGACAAGGACGTGGCCGGCTTCGCCGACAAGGCCGCCCTCAAGGCCTGGGCGTCGAAGAAGGGCTGAGCTCCCCCGCGGCGGCCGGCCCCGGCGGCGAAACGGTCAGCCGCGGAAGCCCTCGGGGCGTTCCGGGGACGCCTCGGCCAGGGCCTTCGCCACCTCTTCGACGCCCGCGCGCAGCCCGTACACCGGCGTACCCGGCTGCTGGCGCCAGGAGTCGTCGATGCCGCCGTTGTCGACCGTGTCGAAGCCGAGTTCGTCGATCAGGGCGCGGACGACCCGCTTGGCGGCCTCGTCGTCGCCGGAGACCGGGAGGGCCTGGCGCCCGGGGTCCCCGGCGGGGCGGCCGCGGTCCAGGATGTCCTGGGCGAAGGTGCCGTTGAAGGCCTTGATCACCGGGTGGCCGATCTGCCGCTCGGTCCACCGGCTCTCCGTGATGCCCTCGTCCTCGATGCCGGCGATCCGGCCGTCCCGCTCCCGCGGGTAGTAGTTGTCGGTGTCGATCACGGCGACGTTCTCCGCGGCGCCGTCCAGGAGACCGGAGGGCAGGTCCGGGACCGCCTTCACCGGGACCGTGACCACCACGACCTCCGCGCCGCGCGCCGCCTCCGCGGCCCGTACCGCCGTCGCTCCCGTCTCCTCGGCCAGTGCGGCGAGCGTCTCGGGCCCCCGGGAGTTCGCCACGGACACGTCGTGACCGAGGGCGGTCAGCCGCCGGGTGAGATTGCCGCCGATGTTGCCCGCGCCGATGATGCCGATCTTCATGACACGCCTTTCGAGAGTCCATGCACCTGCATACATAAGCTGCTGTGCGGCACAACCCCGGGCGCGCATGACCTATTCCACGGCTGGACCGACCGGGTGAGGGCCGGCACCGTCCTGCCGGCACCGTCCTGCCGGCGGTGAAGCGGGCATGAGAAAGGGGCGCCCCCGCTCCTGGAGCAGGGGCGCCCCCCCTTGTGCCTCACTTGTTCAGGTAGGCCCAGAACTCGTCGAACGACAGGACCTTGTCGCCGTTGAGGTCGCGGGTCTTGATGATGGACTCGGCCACCGTGTCGGTGACGTTCCAGTCGCCCCCCTGCGCGAGAGCGGACTTGAACTCGGCGGCGGTGATGAAACCGTCACCGTCCGCGTCGATCCGCTGGAACTGCTCGCGTGCCTCGTCGATGTGCGCCACCGATCCGCCCCTCTGGTTCGTTTCTCTGCTGCCGTACCGGCGTACTGCCGCAGGTCAGATTAACGGCCCGGCCAGGCCTTCAGCGCGGCGACCACCCAGCCGAACTCCTCCTGGTACCGCGGCGGTGTCCGCGCGCCCTTGATGACGGCCGCCAACTCCCGGTAACGGGAGACCTCGTCGCCCGCATCGATACGGCGCAGCACCGCCGCCCGGTCGGTGCCCTCCCCGAACACCTCGGTCAGCACGGCGTCCGCCTCCGGCGCCTCGGGGGCCACCCCGCGCGCCCGGGCCGCGCCGACGATGTCGACCAGCTTGCGGAAGAACCACTGCGAGGCACCCGCCGGGGTGTCCGGCCCCCGGTCGGCCGCATTGAACTCGATCATCCTGCGCATCGCCGCCCGGAAGTCCGGGTTCTGCAGCAGCTCGGCCAGTTCCACCCAGGCGTCGACCTGTTCGGGGGTGGGTTCGTCGGGCAGCGCCACCCCGAGGGTGCGGGTCCGCTCCCGGATCCAGGGGTCGGCCGTGTCCAGCCCCTCGAAGATCTCCGCCACGAAGTCGTCCACGATCCGCTGCCGCTCAGCCGCCGACAGCCGTGCCAGTTTGTTCATCAGGGTCATCTCCTCCGCACTCGAACCACGTCGCGCCACGGTCGACAGCACCGCACGGGTCACCTTCAGCGAGAGGATCTGCGCGTCCAGCGCCGTCACGTGCGCGGCCGCGACCTCGGCCACGGTCTGCTCACCGGAGAGCACCGCACGCACATGCCCGAGGCCGAGCCCCAGCTCGCGCAGCGTGCGGATCAGCTCCAGACGGGCGAACGACTCGGCGTCGTAGAGCCGGTAGCCGCCCGAGGAGCGGGTCACCGGGGAGAGCACACCCTCGTCCGACCAGTAGCGGATGGTGCGCACGGTCAGCCCGGTGGCCTTCGCCAGCTCGCCGATGGTGAGAAGGCCGGTGCCGCGTTCTGGGGGGTCTGGGGGGCCGCCCCCCGGATGGATCCGCATGTCTGCGAGTGTGGGCCTTCCAGTGGGTGGAGACTCAAGGAGCCGGGGAGTGCGGTCGTGGAGACCTTGCGTGACATTCTGGACGCGGCGGCCCGTGGCGTCTTCCCCCCGCCCGACGGCCGTACGACGGTCGTGGCGCAGCCGTCCGCCCGGGACGCGGGCGTCCTCTCCTTCACCGCCCACTCGGTCGTCTTCGTCGACGAGGCCCCGGAGTGGATCCACGACACCCTGCGCGCGACCCCCGCCGACGAGCTGGCCGCGACCATGAACGCGCGTTTCCTCACCGCCCTCATGGACCGCACGGGCCGGGAGCACGAGACGATCGACGCGCTGCTGGTCGCCGGCCCGCTCCCCGGCCGCCCGGACCTCCCGCTGACCGAACTGACCGGGCCCGACCACGCGCGGGTCGCCTACGCCCGTCGCCGCCGCGACGAGGTGCGCGCCTGGGCGGCGGACGGCGGGGTGGTGGTGCTCGGCCGCGGGGTCGCGGGACGCCTGGAGGTGTCCGTGGAGGTCGACGAGGGGGTACGGCAGCGGGGACTGGGCCG
This sequence comes from Streptomyces shenzhenensis, assembly GCF_021462265.1. GTDB lineage: Bacteria > Actinomycetota > Actinomycetes > Streptomycetales > Streptomycetaceae > Streptomyces > Streptomyces shenzhenensis. Next base: position 30,754 of record NZ_JAJONF010000058.1, read on the forward strand.
GGCCCTGGTGGCCGCCGCCCGGCAGCTCGCCGGGGAGCCGCTGTGGGCGCAGGTCGCTCCGGGGAACGCCCGCAGCGTACGGGCGTTCCAGGCGGCCGGGTACGTGCCGGTCGGCGCCGAGGCGCTGCTGCTCAAGCCGTGAGACCGGCCGCCCGGCTGCCCGGCTGCCGCTGCCGCTGCCGCTGCCGCTGCGGTAGACGGTGCCACGGGCGGTGCGCCGGGCGGGCGTCCGAGTGCTGCGCCCGTGGTCGCCTTGTGGTCACCGGTCGCCTTGCGGTCGCCGGTCGCCCGTGGTCGCCCGTGGTCCCCTTGCGGTCGCCGGTCGCCCGTGCTCGCCCCGTGGGAGCCCCGGGGTCAGCGGAAGACGCCGGTGTGTCCGAGGGAGTAGCGGCCCGGCTGCGGGTAGACGGCGAGGCCGTGCGGGCCGCTGCCGACGTGGATGCGGGCCAGTTCGGTGCCGGTGCGGGTGTCGATGGCGTACACCTCGGAGTTGTACCGGCCGGACAGCCACAGCACCTTGCCGTCCGCCGACACCCCGCCCATGTCGGGGCTGCCGCCGCCGGGCAGCCGCCACTTGCCGGTCAGCCGGTTCTGGGCGAAGTCGAAGACGGAGATGGTGCCCTCGCCCCGGTTGGAGATGTACATCTGGCGGGAGTCCCGGCTGACGTACAGTCCGTGGGCGCCCTTGCCGGTGGGCAGGAAGTCCGGCCGGGCGAAGGTGTCGCCGTTCAGGATCCACAGTCCGTCGGCCATCATGTCGGCGATGTAGAACCGCTTGCCGTCCGGGGAGACCTTGACGTCCTGCGGCATCGCGCCGTGGAACGGCAGCCTCTCCTGCCGGAGCACCCGCATCCCCTCGGTGTCCACCTTGAGCAGTTCGCCGCTGAACTCGCAGGAGACGATGAAGTACCGGCCGTCCAGCGAGAAGTCGGCGTGGTTGACGCCGTAGCAGCTGACCGGGACGGCCTTGACGGTCTGCATGGTGTGCGCGTCCCGGAAGACCAGCTGGCGGTCGTTGGAGGCCATCACGATCGCGTATCTGCCGTTGGGCGTGAAGTACAGGTTGTACGGGTCGTGCACGGCGACCGGCTTGCCGGCCCGGCCGGTCCTCGGGTCGATGGGGGTGAGGCTGTTGCCGAGGTCGTTGTTGACCCACAGGGTCTTCAGGTCCCAGGACGGCACGACGTGCTGCGGCTGCCGGCCGACCCGGATGGTCCCGGTCACCCGGTACGTCTTCGGGTCGATGACCGAGACGGTGTCGGAGTTGGTGTTCGGCACGTAGACCAGCGACGGGAAGCCCTTCACCACGGGTGAGAGGTTGCCGGGGCGGTCGGCGGCGTACACGTCCTTCGGGTCCAGGACCGGGGGCATGCCCGGCAGCCCGTCGGCGACCGGCTCCGCCTTCTTCGCCGGCGGCTGCACGGCCGCGGTGGTGCCGGCGGCCGGCGTCCCGGGGCTCTCGGAACCGCCGCTGCACGCGGGCAGCAGCGCCAGGGCGGCGAGGACGGCACCGGTGGACAGCAGACGGGCGGCGTTCGTGGTTCGCATCAGCTGAACAGCTCCGTGGTGGTGACCGCGCGCAGTCCACGGCGGTTGAGTTCTTGGAGGACGGCGGGGAGGGCGGCGACCGTGTCCGGATACCCGAAGTGCATGCTCACCACCGAGCCGCCCGTGACCTCCGCGAGCACCTTGCGGGTGACGGCCGGCGCGCCGGGCCGGGTGTAGTCGAGCGAGTCGACGTCGTACGACAGCACGTGCGGGTAGCCGGCCTCGGCCGCGAGCCGGGCGACGAGCGGGGAGGCGGTCGGCGCCCTGGAGGGGCGGAACCACCTGCCGATCGATCCGGTGAGCCGCTTCAGCCGCTCGGCGCAGTCGGTGATCTCCTTGCGGGCGTCCGCCTCCGCCATGGCGTTGATGGAGATGTGCCGCTGGGTGTGGTTGCCCAGGTCATGACCGCCGTCCAGGATGCGGCGGGCCATGGCGGGGTACGCGTCGAGCCAGCTGCCGACGGCCAGGACCGTGAGGCGGGCGCCGTGCCGCTCGGCGGTGCCGAGGAGCTGGTCGGCGAGGGCGGGGTCGCCCTGGCCGTGGAAGGTGAGGGCGACGGACGCGGCGGCGCGGGGGCCGTGGGTGATCTGGAAGGGCAGCCGCTCGGGGGAGGCCGACGGTGACGTGGGGGCGGGGGTGGTGGGGGTGGTGGGGGTGGTGGGGGACGGTGCCGCGGTGGCCGTACCGGTGTGGCCGCAACCGGTGACGAAGGCGCCTACGGAGGTGAGGGCGGCGCCTGCGCGGAGGAGGTCGCGTCGGTTGGTGGGGGTCACCTGCACCATTTAAGGGCGAACAGGTAAGAAAATGGGCGATTGACCCGATAAGGGCTATTTTTACAAGCTGCGGGCCGGTGCGGCCGGTCGCGCCCACGCGGCGGCGGCCGTACATCGACACGGCCCGCGCCTTACGGGGCGCGGTCGGCCACCCGCATCTCGAACCACGTCGTCTTGCCGCGGGGCAGCAGGTCGACACCCCACCGGTCCGCCAGCTTGTCCACCAGGAACAGTCCGCGTCCGCTGATGTCCGTCTCCTGGACCGACATCAGACAGGGCAGCCCCCGCGACGGATCGCGCACCTCCACCCGGATCCAGCCGGGACGGCGGCGCATCCGCAGGCCGAACACCCGGGCACCCGTGTGCCGTACGGCGTTGCCCACCAGTTCCGAGACGAGTAAGACCGCGTCCTCCGTCGTCTTGGGGCTGAGCCGCCACTGACGGAGGACGACGACCTGGACGAGCCGGCGGGCGGTCGCCGCGGACTCGGGGCGGGACGGCAGCGGAACCTCCGCGTCCGTCGGATTGCCGAACAGCTCGATCGCCTTGAGTGCCCGCTCGTCCTCGACCGCAGGCGACCAGCGCGCCGCGGCCGCACGACTGTGTCCCCGCGGCTGTTCGATGCCCTCCAGCCCCGCCATGCCCCCATCATGGCCGTCCCGCGTGCCCTCCGGGGCCGTTCCCGAGGAATACGCCCCCGCAAAGCTTCCGTCCGATACCGGGCCTTTGGTATGTGCCCTGGGCATCGCGGCAGCCTGGGCATCCGTTCCGACCTGCGAAGACGTCCTATTGTCAGGCAATCGCCGATCCCCTCGACAAGGCGGGCTCAGGGTTGCCTCAAGGCTCCCACAATCCGCCCCATCGGGGGACCTGGAATCAGACGGCGCGTCAATTGCAAGTGGTTCGGGGGTTTCACAGCAGGGCGAAGATCACAGGAACTTGGCCTTGCCCGGTCCCTCCTCCACGAAGCTCCGCATCCCGCGCTCCCGGTCCTCGGTGGCGAACAGTCCGGCGAACCAGTTCCGTTCGACGGCGAGCCCCGTCTCCAGATCGGTCTCCACGCCGGTGTCGACCGCCTCCTTGGCGGCCCGCAGCGCGATCGCCGGTCCCTGCGCCAGCTTCGCCGCCCAGGCGTGCGCCTCGGTGTAGACGTCGGCGGCGGGCACGACCCGGTCGACGAGGCCGATGGCGAGCGCCTCGTCCGCCTTGACCATACGGCCCGTGAAAATCAGGTCCTTGGCCTTGGACGGGCCCACCAGCCGGGGCAGCCGCTGGGTGCCGCCGGCCCCCGGGATGAGCCCGAGCAGGATCTCGGGCTGCCCGAGCTTGGCGTTGTCGGCGGCGATGCGGTAGTCCGCGCACAGGGCGAGCTCGCAGCCGCCGCCGAGCGCGTACCCGGTGACGGCGGCGACGACCGGCTTGGGGATCCGGGCGACGGCGGTGAAGGAGTCCTGGAGGTCACGGGAGCGCAGAACCATGGCGGCATGGTCCATGTTCTGCATTTCCTTGATGTCGGCTCCCGCCGCGAAGACCTTCTCGCCGCCGTAGATGACGACGGCACGGACGTCTTCGCGCCGGGTGGCCTCCGCGGCCAGCTCCTTGAGCCGGTCCTGGGTGGCGACGTCCAGGGCGTTCATGGGCGGACGGTCAAGCCGCAGCGTGCCCACACCTGAGGAGACTTCGAGGGTTACAGTCATGCCCCGCAGGTTAGCGGGCGTTCACCGCCCCGGCCCGGCGGCGGGGGCCGTCTCGACACGCGGCTCCGCCGCGTGGTCGCGACCGGCCCCCCGCACACCGCACCCCCGCGGGCGACGGACTACTTGGTCCATTCCTGCCAGGACATGTTCCAGCCGTTGAGCCCGTTGTCGGGCGACACGGTCTGGTCGTGCGAGTGCTTCACCGTCACCACGTCGCCGACGATCGAGTGGTCGAAGAACCACGCCGCCGGCAGCGCCCGGTCGCCCCCGCCCCGGATGTCCCGCAACCCCACGCACCCGTGGCTGGCGTTGTAGTTGCCGAAGGCGTCGCCGCCCCAGTAGTTGCCGTGGATGAAGGTGCCGGACGTGGTCAGCCGCATCGCGTCCGGCACGTCCTTGATGTCGTACTCGCCGCCGTAGCCGACCGTCTCGCCGTTCATACGGGTGACGCGCAGCTTCTCGCTGATGACCATCTGGCCGTTCCACGTGTCGTAGCCCGGCTTGCCGGTCGTGACCGCGAGGGTCTTCACGACCTTGCCGTCCTGCATGACCTTCATCGTGTGCTTCTTGGCGTCGACGACGGACACCTGGTTGCGGCCTATCGTGAACTTCACGGTCTTGGCCTGCTTGCCGTACACCCCGTCACGGCCCTCGACACCGTTCAGGTTGAGGGAGACGGAGACCTTCGTGCCGGACTTCCAGTAGTGCTCGGGGCGGAAGTCGAGGCGGTCGTTGCCGAACCAGTGGCCCTCGACGTCGACCGCCGGCTCGGTCTTGATGGTGATCGCCTTCTCCACCGCGGCCGGGTCGGTGATGCCCCGGGTGAAGCGGACGGAGAACGGCATGCCGACGCCGACCGTGGAACCGTCCTCCGGCGTGAAGTAGCCGACGAACGTGTTCTTCGGGGTGAGCGTGGTGAAGCTGGAGTCCTCCGCCGACTCACGTCCGTCGGCGTCCTTCGCGACCGCGTGCACCGTGTACTTCGTGGAGTTGGCGAGGTGCGTCGAGGGCGTCCAGCTGACCCCGTCCGCGGCGATCGTCCCGTCGACCCGGTCGCCCTTGGCGTCCTTGACCTCGACGTCGGTCAGCCGGCCCTTGGCCGCGGTGATCTTGAGCACCCCGCTGGTGTCCACGCCGGTCGCACCGGACTTGGGGCTGATGCTGACGGTGGCCACGGACTGCTTGCTCGCCTGGGTGGTGGAGTCCTTGGCATTGGCCCCCTGGTCCGCCCCCTTGTCGGAGGAGCCGCCCCCGCCGCAGGCGGTGACGGCCATGAGCAGGACGCCGGCGACGACCGCCATCCCCTGCTTCCTCCGCGCCCCCCGCACCGGCGCCCCCGATATCGGCCGCTCGTTCAAAGTCGTTCTCCCCTCCCAGGGCCTGGTCAGGCCCACCCCGGCGCGGCAGACGCGCGCTCTGGCGCATATTAACCGCCGGGTTTTGAGGTTGGTGTTGGGCGAATGTCACCGTTGCGTCGCAACTTATCGCCCCGCCGACGCGTCCCCCCACCTGGTCACTTGACCGCGCTGCCGGCCTTCCACTCCTTCCACCCCATGTTCCATCCCCCGAGGCCGTTGTCGGGAGCGACCGTCTTGTCCTTGCTGTTGACGACCTCGATGACGTCGCCGATCAGGCTGCGGTCGTAGAACCAGCCCGCGGGCGTCTGCGAACTGCCGCCCTTCACGTCCCGCAGACCCACGCAGCCGTGGCTGACGTTGACGTGTCCGGGGGCGTCCGGCGCCCAGTAGTTGCCGTGCAGGAAGGTGCCGGAGTCGGTGAGCTTGATGGCGTGCGGGACGTCCGGGATGTCGTACTCGCCGCCGAAGCCGACCGTGCGGCTGTTCATGCGGGTGACGTCGTGCATCTCCATCACCACCATCCTCCCGTTGTAGGTGGTGTGCGCGGGCGCGCCCGCGGTGATCGGCACGGTGGCGAGCAGCTCGCCGTCCCGGCGCACCTCCATGGTGTGCGCGGCCGCGTCGACCAGGGAGACCTGGCTGCGGCCGACGGTGAAGGTGAACGTCTTGGACTGGAGGCCGTAGACACCGCGGGCGCCCTCGACGTCACGGAGGTTCAGGCCGACGGTGACGACCGTGCCGGGCTGCCAGTAGCGCTCGGGGCGGAAGTCGAGGCGGTTCCTGCCGAACCAGTGCGGGCGGACCTCGACCGCGGGCTTGGCGGTGACCTGGATCGCGCGCTCGACGGCGGCACGGTTGTCGATGTCCCGGCTGAAGGCGAGGGAGACGATCATGCCGGTGCCGACGGTGGCCCGGTTCTCGGGGGTGACGTACCCGATGAAGCGCTCGTCGGGGACGAGCGTGGTGAAGGTGGTGTGGCGGGCGGAGCGGCGGCCCTCGCCGTCGACGGCGACCGCGTCGACGGTGTACTTGGCGGCGAGCGCGAGTTTCGGTTCGTCGGGCCGCCAGGTCCTGCCGTCCGCGGCGATGTGCCCGGGGACCGGGGAGTCCTGGGCGTCCTGGGACCTGACGACGCTGACGGACTCCAGGCGGCCGCTCGGCACCCGTACCGTCAGCCGGTCGCCGGGCCGTACGGACCTGCTGCCGTCGTCCGGGGAGATGCGGATGACGTCCCCGGGTGCCGGGGGTCCACCGCCGAGGACGCGGTCGACGCCGAGTCCGTCCGTGCTGTTCGAGGAGCAGCCGGCGGCTCCCGCCAGCAGCCCCGCCCATGTCAGTACCGCGGCCAACGCGGCCCCCGCGCGCCGTGCGCGCCCTTGTGGATGCCTCACGTGCCGTTCAACGAGCGGGCATGCCCCTGGGAAACGTGAGTGCGACGCCGGCACTGGGCAGAACAGAGGGAAGGACGACGAGCTGGGGAGCCGCCGTGCCCGGGCACGAGCTGCCGCGGGCATGTCCGCAGTGAGCCGCCGACCGTGCCCGGGACCGGGAGTCCGGGCGCCGTCGGCCGCTCGGACGCGGGCGGGTGCCCCGGTGGTCGGCGAGCCGCGGGACACAAAAAGGGGCCGACAGGTGACGAGCGCAGCCGAGCAGCAGGGGGCACGGGCGCGGGCCCCGAGGGCGGACGGCGCCGAGGTGGACGGGCCCGCGGTGAACGGGACGGCCCTGCCCGTCCCGTCGGCGTGGCCGGGGGCGTCGACACCGCTCGGCGCCCGGTTCCGGGTGGGCCCGGACGGGGTGGCGGGCACCAACTTCGCGCTGTGGGCGGCCGGGGCGGAGGCGGTCCGGCTGTGCCTCTTCGACGAGCAGGGGCGGGAGACCCGCGTCCCGCTGACCGAACTCACGCACGAGATATGGCACGGGTTCGTCCCCGGTGTGCTGCCAGGACAGCGCTACGGCTACCGGGTCGACGGCCGCTGGGACCCGTGGACCGGGGCCCGCTGGAACCCGGCGAAGCTGCTCCTGGACCCGTACGCGCGGGCGGTGGACGGCGAGTTCGCGCTGCCGCCCGAGGTGTACGGGCATGTCCGGGACTGGCCCGACCAGCAGGTCGCCGACACCGTCCGCGACGAGCGCGACTCGGCGCCGTACGTCCCGAAGGGTGTGGTCGTCCACGATGACGACGACTGGTCCGACGACCACCGCCCGAAGACGCCGTGGGCGGACTCCGTCATCTACGAGCTCCATGTGCGCGGCTTCACGAGACTGCACCCGGGGATACCGCAGGAGCTGCGCGGCACCTACGCCGGACTGGCGCACCCGGCCGCCGTCGGCCACCTCGTCGCCCTGGGCGTGACGGCCGTGGAACTCCTCCCCGTCCACCAGTTCGCCCACGAGGACCACCTGCTCGGGCGCGGCCTGAAGAACTACTGGGGCTACAACTCCATCGGCTACTTCGCCCCGCACGCGGCCTACGCCGCCTCCGGTACGACGGGACAGCAGGTCGGCGAGTTCAAGCGGATGGTGCGGGCGCTGCACGCGGCCGGGATCGAGGTCATCCTGGACGTGGTCTACAACCACACCGCGGAGGCGGGCGAGCTGGGTCCGACGCTGTCCCTGAAGGGCATCGACAACCGGGGCTACTACCGCCTCCAGGACCACGACGCCCGCCGCTTCGCCGACTACACCGGCTGCGGCAACACCCTGCACGTGGTCCGCCCGCACGTCCTGCGCCTGATCACCGACTCGCTCCGCTACTGGGTCACGGAAATGGGCGTGGACGGCTTCCGCTTCGACCTCGCGGCGGCGCTGGCCCGCTCGATGCACGACGTCGACATGCTCTCCCCCTTCCTCGCCGTGATCGCCCAGGACCCGGTGCTGCGCCGCGTCAAGCTGATCGCCGAGCCGTGGGACGTGGGTTCGGGCGGCTACCAGGTCGGCGCCTTCCCGCCGCTGTGGACGGAGTGGAACGACCGCTACCGCGACGCCGTCCGCGACTTCTGGCGCGGCGCCCTCCCGGACGTGCGCGACCTCGGCTACCGCCTCTCCGGCTCCAGCGACCTCTACGCCTGGGGCGGGCGCCGCCCCTACGCCTCCGTCAACTTCGTCACCGCGCACGACGGTTACACCCTGCGCGACCTGGTGTCGTACGAGCGCAAGCACAACGAGGCCAACGGCGAGGGCAACCGCGACGGCTCCGGCGACAACCGCTCCTGGAACTGCGGGGCGGAGGGCGAGACGGACGACGAGGGCGTACGGGCGCTGCGCAGACGGCAGCTGCGGAACCTGCTGACCACCCTGCTGCTGTCGACGGGGGTGCCGATGCTGGTCGCCGGTGACGAGCTGGGCCGCACGCAGCGCGGCAACAACAACGCCTACTGCCAGGACAACGACATCAGCTGGCTGGACTGGAGCCTGCTGGACGACCCCGCCTGGCGGCCGCTGTTCGACCTCACCTCCCGCCTCATCCGGCTCCGCCACCGCCACCCGGTGCTGCGCCGCCGCGCCTTCTTCTCCGGGCGCGCGCACTCCGCGGACGGCCTGCGCGACCTGGCCTGGTTCACGGCCCGCGGCGCGGAGATGACCGAGGGCGACTGGTACGCGCCGGCCGCCACCCTGGGCATGTACCTCTCGGGCCGGGACATCCCGGGCCGCGACGAGCGGGGCGCCCCGGTCCTGGACGACAGCTTCCTGACCGTCCTGCACGCCGGCGACCGCCCGGCGCGGTTCGTGCTGCCGGGCCCGCCGTGGGCGGAGCGCTACGAGGTGCTGGTGGACACCGCACGGGAGGAGCAGGGCGAGGAGCCGGGGGTGGTGCACGCGGCCGGTACGGCGATCACGGTGCCGGCCCGGGCGGTGCTGCTGCTCAGGGTGGCCGGCTGAGGCGGCTGCGGGCCGTCACCCGCCCTTACGGGCCGGTGGCGGTCTCACCGAGGATCCCCCGCTGGTACGCCGTGGCCACCGCCGCCGCGCGGTCGTTGACACCCAGCTTGGCGTACAGGTGGGTGAGGTGGGTCTTCACCGTGGCCTCGCTGATGAAGAGCTCGCGGGCGATCTCGCGGTTCGAGGTGCCCCGGGCGACCAGGGCCAGCACCTCGCGTTCCCGGGCGGAGAGCGGTCCGTTGCCGGGGGCGCCGGGCGCCCGGACGGCCGAGACCAGCCGGGAGGCGACGGCCGGGGAGAGGACGGTACGGCCCTGGGCGGCGGCGCGGACGGCGGTGAAGAGCTCCTCGCGCGGGGCGTCCTTGAGCAGGTAGCCGGTCGCGCCGGCCTCGATCGCGGGCAGGGTGTCGGAGTCCGTGTCGTACGTGGTGAGGACCAGCACCTGGGCGCGGGAGCCGAGCCGGGCCAGTTCGCGGATGGCGTCGACCCCGCCGCCGCCCGGCATCCGCAGGTCCATCAGGATGACGTCCGGGTCCAGGGCCTGCGCGCACGCGACGGCCTGCACGCCGTTCGCCGCCTCACCGAGCACCCGGAAACCGGCCGTGGACTCGAACATGCCGCGCAGACCGTCCCGTACGACGGGATGGTCGTCGGCGATCAACAGGGAGATCAACGGCTCGTCACTCATGGCGGACCAACGGTACGCGCGCCGACAGGGCGGTGCCGAGCCCCGGTTCGGACTCGACGGTCAGGGAACCGGCGATGCGTTCGGCGCGGGCGCGCATGCCGTCCAGGCCGAAGCCGCCGGCGCGGCTGCGGGCGGGCAGGGCGAGCGGGTCGAAGCCGACGCCGTCGTCGCGGATGTCCAGGATGACCTCGCCGCCCGGGAAGTCACCCAGGTAGGAGAGGGTGACGCCGACGCGGGAGGCGCGCGCGTGCCGGGCGGCGTTGGAGAGGGCCTCCTGGACGATGCGCAGGAGGGTGGCGGCTACCTCCCCGTGCGGCTGCTCGGCGGTGCCGGTGACGGTGAACTCGGCGCGTATGCCGGTGCGTTCACCCCATTCGGCGACCGTCTTCTGCAGGGCCTCGGGCAGGCCGTCGTGCTCCAGCGCGACGGGGGCCAGGTTGTGCACGGAACGGCGGGCCTCGCCCAGGCTCTGCCGGGCCAGGGCCAGGGCGCGGCCCACATGGTCCTCGGCCTGCTCCGGGTCGGGGGTGTTGATGACGACCTGGAGCTGGGCGATGATCCCGGCCAGCCCCTGGGCGATGGTGTCGTGGATCTCGGCGGCAAGGCGCCGGCGTTCGTCGGCGACACCGGCCTCCCTCGCCTGGACGACGAGCTGGGCGTGCAGCGCGGCGTTCTCGTCGAGGGCCTGCTGCAGAGCGGTGTTGGTGCGCTCCAGTTCGGTGATGGTCGCGGTGCGCTCGCGCGACCGCCGTGTCTCCTGCTCGGTGAGATGGGCGACCACCATCTGGAGGCCGGAGTTGGCGACCACGAGCGGGACGAAGAGAATCCACTGGACCGTGCTGCGGAGCGGCAGTCCGCCGGCCTGCGCGCCGGCCACGGTGACCGCACTCGCGAACAGTCCGAGCCGCTGCCACCTGTTGCCCGGGATCGTCTCGTCGGCGTCCATGTAGCCGCTGGCGGCGTAGAACGCGAAGAACGGGGCGATCCAGGTGAGGGCGAAGGCGAGGGCCCAGCGGACGACGTAGTACGCCGTCCCGGTCCGGGACGGCGTACGGCCGCCACCGGGCCGGCGCAGCCTCAGGACGTGCCAGCACAGCTGGAGCGCGAGCGCGGCGCCGGTCAGGGACCAGGCGGCGTACCACTCGGCCGCCGGGGCGTGCGGGTCGGCGGAGGCGAAGGCGAGGACGACGCTGATGCCGAGCAGCCCGTACGGACCCCAGGTGTGCAGTTGGTCCCAGCGCCGGTCGATCTGGCCGTCCACCGTGGTCATGTCGTCAGTCTGCACGGCCTGCCCGCCTACTCCCAGCGGAACCAGCGGGCGGCCCCGGCCGTCAGCAGGATCGTCCAGGCCGCGAGGACGCCCAGCTGCTCCCAGCCGGGCCAGTGGCCGGCGGCGGCCTGGTCCAGGGCGCGGGCCGCCGCCCCGAACGGGGTCGACTGCACCACCCGGGCCATGGCGTGCGGCATCTCCCGCACCGGGATCCACACGCCCGCGCAGAACATCATCGGGAAGAAGACCGCGGAGCCGATCGCGCCCGCGATCTTCGTGGTGCGGGACAGCGCCGAGACGACGGAGCCGAGGGCGAGGGCCGCCGCGGCCGCGAGCAGCAGCGCCAGCAGGTAGCCGCCTGGCTGCCGCGGCAGCGGTACGCCGAAGGCCAGCCGGCCCACGAGCAGCGCCAGCAGCGCGGAGCCCAGCGCGACCGTGCCCTGCACCACCATCTGCGCGGACAGCAGCGCGGAGGGCCGTACGGGGGTGAGCCGCATCCGGCGCAGGACGCCCCGTTCCCGGTGGCCGGTGAGCGCCTGCGGCAGCGTCTGCACACCGGCCATGATCAGGGCGATCAGCACGGCGACGGGGACGTAGGCGTCGACCGGGCGCAGCCCGCCCAGGGACGTGTCGGCCTCCCGGAACGAGGGGATCGAGCCGAGGATCACGAGCAGCAGCGTCGGGAACAGGAAGACCCAGAAGACGGCGCCCGGTTCACGGCAGAACAGCCGGAACTCGGTGCGCAGCACGGCGGTGTTCATGCCGCTTCCTCCTTCGTCAGGTCCAGGAACGCGTCGTCGAGGGTCGCGTCCACGACCCGGAGCTGGTGGGCGGTGATGCGGTGCCGGGCGAGGAGGGTGATGACGGCGTTGACGGTCTCGTCGGTGCCGGAGAGCGTGATCCGGCCGTCCTTGCGCTCGACGGAGGCGAGGTCCGGGAGGGCGGTGAGGTCGTGGTCGGCCACGGGGGCGGACGGGGTGAAGCTGATGACGGTGGCACCGGCGCTCCGGCGGATCAGCCCGGCCGGGGTGTCCAGGGCGGCCACCCGCCCCTTGTCGATCACCGCGATCCGGTCGCAGAGCCGCTGCGCCTCCTCCATGAAGTGGGTGACGAGGAGGACGGTGACCCCGCGGTCCCGGACGTCCTCGATCAGCTCCCAGGTGTCCCGCCGGGCCCGCGGATCCAGCCCGGTGGTCAGCTCGTCGAGGACGACGACCCGCGGGTTCCCGATCAACGCCAGCGCGATGAACAGGCGTTGCCGCTGGCCGCCGGAGAGCTTGCCGAACCGGGTGGCGAGCTTGCCGGCGAGCCCGAGGCGCTCGGCGAGCGGCGCCCGGTCGAGCGGGTCCGGGTAGAAGGAGGCGTACAGCTCAAGGGCCTCGCGGACGGTGAGCTTGGGCGGCAGCTCGCTCTGCTGGAGCTGGGCGCCGAGGACACGGGAGACCTTCTCGTGGTCGGCGACCGGATCGAGCCCGGTCACCCGGACCCTTCCCCCGTCGGGCGCCCGCAGTCCCTCCACGCACTCCACGGTGGTGGTCTTGCCCGCCCCGTTCGGCCCGAGGATCCCGAAGATCTCGCCCTCCTCGACGGCGAGACTCACCCCGTCCACGACGGCCCGGCCGCCGTAGGACTTGCGCAGGTCTGTGACTTCGATGACGGTTGGCATGCTCCGAGGGTCCCGTCCGGGCCGCGCCCGCCGCATCGCCCGCCCCGCTCGAACCGGCGTCAGCCGATCGGCCGATGCGCCGGATCCGTGGGTACGACGGCTCGAACGGGCTGGTCGTAGGTCCAGCGGCGGATTCCGGTCCGGCCAAAACTCGGTAGGCGTTGTCAGTGCCGATCCGTAGGCTCGCCCTGATGCCTGCGAAACGTGCAACTGCCAAGGAACGCTCAGCCGTCCGTGTCCTGCTGCGCCTGTGGCCGTACGTGAGGCCGGTGCGGATGCGGCTGTCCGTCGCCGCGTTCGTGGCGATCGTCGCCTCCTGCACGGGGCTGGTGATCCCCCTGGTCCTGAAGTGGATGGTGGACGGCCCGGTGGCCGACCGCGATCCGGCCGGGGTGTGGCTCGGCGCGCTGTACCTGCTGCTGCTCGGCATCGCGGAGGCACTGCTCTTCGGCCTGCGCCGCTGGCTGGTCGCCCGGCCCCTCTCCCGTGTCGAGGCGGAGATGCGGGCGGACCTCTACGGTCATCTCCAGCGCCTGCCGGTCGCCTTCCACGACCGCTGGGCCTCCGGCCAGCTGCTCTCCCGGGCCACCACCGACCTGATGCTGCTGCGCATGTTCCTCGCCTTCCCGCTGACCTTCCTCCTGGTCAACGGGGTGACGATCCTCGTCGGCGTACTCATCATGCTGGCGCAGGACTGGACGCTGGGCCTGGTCATCCTCGGCCCCACGATCCCCGTGATCTTGATGTGCGCGATCTTCGAGAAGCGGTACGCGGGCGTGGCCCGGCTCGCCCAGGACCAGGTCGGCGACCTCACCACGGTGGTCGAGGAGAGCGTGCTCGGCATCCGCATCATCAAGGGCTTCGGCCGCCACCGCAGCCAGGCGCACGCGTTCCGCGAACTGGTGCGGACCCTGCGGGGCACGGAGCTGCGCAAGGCGCGGATGCTGGCGACGATCTGGGGCGTCATCGTGACCCTGCCGGAGGTGGCGATCGGGGCGGCGCTGCTGTGGGGATGTGTCCAGGTCGCGGAGCACGAGCTGAGCGCGGGGACGCTGGTGGCGTTCCTGTCGACGGCACTGGCGCTGAGATGGCCGGTGGAGTCGATCGGCTTCCTCCTGGCGATGAGCCAGGAGGCGGCAACGGCGACGGAGCGGTACTTCGAGGTGCGGGACGCGTGGCAGGAGGGCGCCGATGCGTCGTCGACTGCGGGTGCGCCGTCGACTGCGGGTGCGCCGGGGCTGGCCGCGCAGTTCCCCGCGCCCCTTCGGGGCGCTCCTCGACACGCGGCTGAACAGCGCCCCGTAAGGGGCGCGGGGAACGGCGCGACCAGCCCCCACCGGACCGCACCCGACAACGGCCCCCTCTCCTCCGCCCCCGAACCCGACGGCATCCGCTTCGAGAACGTGCGGTTCCGCTACCCGGACGCGGCCCCCGACTCGCCCCCGACCCTCGACCGGGTCGACCTCCACATCCGCCCCGGTGAGTCCATGGCCCTCGTCGGCGCCACCGGCAGTGGCAAGACCACGCTCACCGCGCTCATCCCCCGCCTGCACGAGGTCACCTCCGGGCGGATCACCCTCGACGGCCGGGACATCACGGCCATGCCCCGTGCGGAACTGCGCTCCCTCGTCGCCGTGGCCTTCGAGGAACCCACCCTCTTCTCCGCCTCCGTCGGCGAGAACGTGCTCATGGGGGCCGACGACGGCGCCGGGGCACCCGAGTTGGCACGGGCCCTCGCCGTCGCGCAGGCCGATTTCGCGCACGCCCTCCCCCAGGGCACCGGCACCCAGGTCGGCGAGCAGGGCCTCAGCCTCTCCGGCGGCCAGCGCCAGCGCCTCGCGCTCGCGCGGGCTGTCGTCGGCCGGCCCCGCTTCCTCGTGCTGGACGACCCGCTCTCCGCCCTGGACGTGCACACCGAGGCCGCCGTGGAGGCCGCCCTCCGCGACGTACTCGCCGACACCACGGCGCTGATCGTCGCCCACCGCCCCTCCACCGTCCTGCTCGCCGACCGCGTCGCCCTGCTCTCCGGCGGCCGGGTCACCGCCGTCGGCACCCACCACGAACTGCTGCGCACCAACGCCGAGTACGCCCACCTGATGTCCGGGGAGGATCACCGCCGATGACCGCCGCCACCTCCCTGCCCGCCCCCGACGAGGACGACGAACGCCCGCATCCGCAGACGGCGGGCACCGCCGGCGGCGACCCCTTCGACCGGGACGTCCTGCCCACCCCGCCCGGCGCCACGGCCACCCTGCTGCGCTCGCTCCTCGCCCCCATGAAGGCGCGGGTCGCCGGCACCACGCTCCTGCTGCTGCTCCAGCAGGCGGCGGTGCAGGCGGGCCCGCTGCTGGTGGCGTACGCCATCGACACGGCCGTACCGGCGTTCCGCCGCCACGACCACGGCCCGCTGTTCGCGGTGGCGGCCGGTTACGGCCTGAGCGCGCTGCTCGCCGGCGGCCTCCAGTACGCGTTCGTCCGGGCGTCCGCGCGCGTCAACCAGGATGTGCTGCTCGACCTGCGCGGCCGCATCTTCCGGCACGCGCAGGCCCTGAGCATCGACTTCCACGAGCGCTACACGTCCGGCCGCCTCATCTCCCGCTCCACCACGGACGTCGAGTCGCTGCGCGAGCTCCTGGCCGAGGGCCTCCAGGAGCTGGTCATGGTCATCCTGTCCTTCCTCTACATCTCGGCGATGCTGCTCTGGCTGGACCCGGGTCTCGGCGCGGTCGCGGTGGCCAGTTTCGTACCGCTGTACCTGCTGGTCCGGCTGTACCAGCGGCGCGCGGTACGGGTGTACAAGGCGCGGTCCACGGCGATCGCGGCGGTGATCGTGAAGTTCGTGGAGACGATGAACGGCATCCGCCCGGTGCGCGCGTTCCGCCGGGAGGCCGCCAACGACGCCGAGTTCGCCGTACTGAACCGCCGCCACGAGCGCACGAACGGCGACGCTCTCCTCGAAATGGCGCGGTACGTGGTCGGCTCCCGGCTGGTGGCCAACACCTCGGTCGCGGTGATCGTGCTGTGGGGTGCCTACCGGGTGGCGTCCGGCTCCCTGGAACTGGGCGTCCTGGCCGCTGCCGTCCTCTACCTGCGACGGCTGTACGACCCGATCGACCGCCTGGGCATGTTCCTCAACTCCTACCAGTCGGCCGCCGCCTCCCTGGAGAAGATCGCGGGTCTGCTGGCCCAGACCCCGTCCGTCCCGGAGCCCTCGGTGCCGAGGGAACTGCCCCCGCCGGCGACCGGACTCCCCGGCCGCGAGGTCGTCTTCGACGGGGTCAGCTTCGCCTACCGCACCGGCGGCGAGGTGCTCCCCCGCTTCGACCTCACCCTCCCGGCCGGGCAGACGGTCGCGGTCGTCGGCTCCACCGGCGCCGGCAAGTCGACGCTGGCCAAACTGCTCGCCCGCTTCTACGACCCCTCCACCGGCCGGGTCCTCCTCGACGGCGTCGACCTGCGCGAACTGACCGTGCCCGAACTGCGGCGCGGGGTCGTGATGGTCACCCAGGAGGCGTTCCTGTTCTCCGGCACGGTCGCCGAGAACATCGCCATCGGCCGCCCGGAGGCCACCCGGGAGGAGATCGAGCGGGCGGCGAAGGCGATCGGCGCCCACGAGTTCATCACCGCGCTGCCCGACGGGTACGACACGGACGTCCGCAAGCGCGGCGGGCGCATTTCGGCGGGGCAGCGCCAACTGGTCGCCTTCGCACGCGCCTTGCTGGCCGACCCCGCGGTGCTGATCCTCGACGAGGCGACCAGTTCGCTGGACGTCCCCGGCGAACGGGCCGTGCAGCGCGCGATGGCGACCGTGCTCAAGGGCCGTACGGCGGTGGTGATCGCGCACCGGCTGTCCACCGTGGAGATCGCCGACCGGGTGCTGGTGATGGAACACGGCCGCGTCGTCGAGGACGGCCGGCCGGCCGAACTCATCGCCGGCACGGGCCGGTTCGCCGATCTGCACCGGGCGTGGCGGGACAGTCTGGCGTAGCCGTGAGGACGGGGGTTGGCAGGGTGATCGACGCGTACGAGGATCCGGGCACGCCGGACACACGCGGCGGCTGGGCCTATCTGTGGTGGCTGGTGGCCCGCCAGCCGGGCCGCTCGCTGGCCGGGGCGCTGCTCGGCAGCGTCTGGCTGACGCTGATGGCCGGGACGCCGTACATGATGGCCCGGGCCGTCGACGACGGCCTGGTGCCGGGCCGTATGGGGGTGCTGGCCGGCTGGTCGGCGGCGATCTTCCTGCTCGGGGCGGTCAACGCGTGGATCAGCATCATGCGCCACCGCACGATGACCCGGGTGCGGATGGACGCCTATTTCCGCACCGTCAAGGTGGTCGTCGGGCACGCGGTACGGCTCGGCGCCGAGCTGCCGCGCCGGGCCGGTGCCGGGGAGATCGTCACGATCGGCGTCTCCGACGTGCACACCATCTCCCAGGCGCTGACCGTCGTCGGCCCCGGGGTGGGCGCGATCGTCGTGTACGCGGTGGTGGCCGGTCTCCTGATGCCGATCTCGCCCCTGCTGACCGGCGTGGTGCTGCTCGGGGTGCCGGTGGTGGCCCTGATCGCGGGCCCGCTGGCCCGGCGGCTGCAGGGCAGGGAGGCCGAGTACCGGGAACGCCAGAGCGTCCTCACGGCCCGCATCGGCGACCTTGCGGGCGGTCTGCGCGTCCTCAACGGCCTCGGCGGCAAGGACCTGTTCGCGGACGCCTTCCGCCGCGACTCCCAGCACCTGCGTGCCCAGGGCTACCGGGTGGGCGCGGTCGCCAGCTGGGTCCAGGCCCTCGGTATGGGCCTGCCGACGGTCTTCCTCGCCGTGGTCACCTGGATCGCGGCCCGCATGGCGGCCCGCGGCGACATCACGGTGGGTCAGCTGGTCTCGGTCTACGGCTATGTCGCCGTCCTGGTGGGCCCGGTCGCGTTCTTCCTCGACATGGGCTACCAGCTGAGCCGGGGCGTGGTGGCCGCCCGCAGGGTCGTACGTCTCCTGCGCCACGAGCCCCCACCGGACGAGGGCACCCGGCGGGCCCCGGCCGAACCGGCCGTCCTGCACGACCCGGAGTCGGGCGTACGGGTCCGCCCGGGCCGCCTGACGGCCCTGGTGGGCGCCAGCTCCACGGAGACGGGGGAGGTGGTGGACCGCCTGGGCCGCTACACCCCCTCCCACGTGACGTGGGGAGAGGTACGCCTGGACGCCGTCCCGCTGCCGGAGGTACGCACCCGCATCCTGGTGGCCGACAACGACGCCCACTTCTTCGCGGACACGCTGCGCAACGCAATGGGCGCCTACGACGCGCCCCGAAGGGGCGCGGGGAACTGCGCGACCAGCCCCCACTCACCCGCACCCGCCGACGCCCCTCAAGCCGCACCCCCGTCCGCCCCCCTCACCCGCGCCCTCCACGCCGCCGCGGCCGACGACATCGTCCAGGCCCTCCCCCACGGCCTCGACTCCGAACTCACCGCCCAGGCCCGCAACCTCTCCGGCGGCCAGCGTCAACGCATCCGCCTCGCCCGCGCCCTCCTCGCCGACCCCGAGGTCCTCCTCGCCGTGGAACCCACCTCCGCCCTCGACGCCCACACGGAGGCCCTCGTGGCGGAGCGCCTCCGCACCGCCCGCGACGGCCGTACCACTTTCCTCACCACCACCTCCCCCCTGATGCTGGCCCACGCCGACGAAGTGATCTTCCTGGTCGACGGCAAGGTCGCCGCGACCGGCACTCACGAGCGACTGCTCGACCACGCACCCGGATACCGGGCCCTGGTGGCCCGGGACACGCAGGACGAGGAGGTCGTACGGTGACGACGAGCCAGCTGCCCGTCGCCGGCCGCGCCGACGTCCGCCGGGCCACCCTCGGCCTGGTGAAGGCGGACCGCGGTGCCTTCGCCGCCGCCCTGCTGCTGAACGCGGCCGCGGCCGCCGCCGGCCTGGCCGGTCCGTGGCTGGTCGGCCGGATCGTGGACGAGGTACGGGCCGGCCGCGGGGTCGGCGCCGTGGACCACCTCGCCCGGTGGATCCTGCTCTGCTCCCTCGCCCAGCTGCTCCTCGCCCGCGCGGCCCGCTACCTGGGCCACCGCTTCGGCGAGCGGACCCTGGCCCGCGTCCGCGAGCGGTTCGTGGACCGGGCCCTCGCGCTGCCCGCGTCGGCCGTGGAGCGGGCCGGCACCGGCGACCTGACCGCGCGCGGCACGGGCGACGTGAGCACCGTAGGCACCACCCTGCGGGACGCCGGGCCGGAGCTGCTGGTCAACACGGTGCAGGCGCTGTTCGTGATGGGCGCGGTGTTCGTCCTCGACCCGGTGCTGGCCGCGTTCGGGGTGCTGGGCCTGACCCCGATCTGGTGCGCGCTGCGCTGGTATCTGCGCCGGGCCCGGGACGGCTATCTCACCGAGGGCGCGGCCACCTCCGGGGTCGCGGAGATCGTCACGGCGACGGTCACGGGCGCCCGTACGGTGGAGGCGTTCCGGCTCCAGGAGCAGCGGATCACGGCGAGCCGGGACGCGCTGGAGACCAACCGGAAGGCCCGCTTCTACACCCTGTGGCTGCGGACCGTGTTCTTCCCCGCCGTCGAGGTGTCGTACGCGGTGCCGGTGTCCGGCGTGCTGCTGATCGGCGGGCTGCTGCACGTGGGCGTCGGAGTGGTGGTGGCGGCGGCGCTGTATCTGCGGCAGTTCACCGAACCGCTGGACCAGATCCTGATGCGGGTGGAGCAACTCCAGTCCAGTGGCGCCTCGTTCGCGCGGGTGGAGGGGCTGGCGCGGGCCCCGCGGGTGGTGCCGGACGGCGCGGCGCCCGCTCCGGCGGACGACCGGATCGACGTGCGCGGGGTGCGGTACGCCTATGAGCGCGGCGGCGAGGTGCTGCGCGGGGTGGACCTCACGGTGCGGCCCGGGGAGCGGCTCGCGGTGGTCGGGCCGTCCGGCGCCGGGAAGACGACGCTGAGCCGGCTGCTGGCGGGCGTCGACGCGCCCGGCTCGGGCACGGTGACGGTGGGCGGGGTGCCGATCGCGGGGCTGGAACCGGAGCGGCTGCGCCGCCAGGTCGTCCTGGTCACCCAGGAGCACCACGTCTTCCTCGGCACGGTCCGGGACAACCTGCTGATCGCCGACCCGGCCGCGACCGACGCCGGTCTGTGGACGGCGCTGACCGCCGTCGGCGCCGACGACTGGGTGCGCGGCCTGCCCGACGGCCTGGACACCCCGCTCGGCACGGGCGGGGTGACCACCGACGGCTCCCGGGCCCAGCAGCTGGCGCTGGCCCGGGTGGTGCTGGCCGATCCGCACACGCTGATCCTGGACGAGGCGACCGCGTTGCTGGACCCGGCGACCGCCCGGCACACCGAGCGCGCCCTGGCCGCCGTGCTCGAAGGGCGTACGGTCATCGCCATCGCCCACCGGTTGCACACCGCTCATGACGCCGACCGGGTGGCCGTGATGGAGAACGGCCTGCTCACCGAAGTCGGCACGCACGACGAGCTGGTGGCGGCGGGCGGCGCGTACGCGGCGCTGTGGGCGACCTGGCACGGCGAGAAGGCGCCCTGAGCCGCAGTCACCGGCGCGGCCTCTGCCGCCTGCCGCCTGCCGCCCTTGACGCTCCCCGGTGATCCGCATACCGAACACGAACAGCCGGTCAACGAACGTTTTCCGGCCAAGTTCCTGACGTGGTCCTGACAGGTGGCGTTTTCTGCTGCCACTCTTCCCACGGCCGGCTCACAGCAACCCCACAGATTCGCCCCACCGCTGCTGTCGAGCCCGGTACTGCACACGCACACGGTTCCGCGTTCCGCCCAGTTCTGCCCGGCCGGCCCACCCGCCGTCCGGATCTCCCCTGGCCGTGCGACCCGCGGCCATGCAGAAGGAGTCAGTGTTGAGAAGCAGTTCCTCGCGCAGACGCACCCCCCACACCACCCCCCACAGCACGTACCGGCGCACCGCCGCCGTCGCCCTCGCGGGCGTCACCGCCCTGATCGCCGCCGCCGTCCAGTCGGGCACCGCCAGCGCCGCCCCGGCGGCCCCGCAGGCGGGCCGGGCCAACCCGGCCCACTCCGCCGTCAGGCTGTCCCCCTCGCAGCGCGCGGAGCTGCTCCGCGACGCGAGCGCCGAACGGGCCGCCACCGCCAGGGCGATAGGCCTCGGCGCCCAGGAGAAGCTGGTCGTCAAGGATGTCGTCAAGGACGCCGACGGCACCCTGCACACACGCTACGAGCGCACCTACGCCGGCCTCCCGGTGCTCGGCGGCGACCTGATCGTCGACACCGCCAAGTCGGGCGCCACCGAGCGGGTCGTCAAGGCGAACAGCCACACCCTCAAGGTCGCCGGCCTGACCCCGGCCAAGAGCGCGGCGAGCGCCGAGAAGACGGCCCTCGCG
>NZ_JAJONF010000059.1 GCF_021462265.1 Streptomyces shenzhenensis
TTCGACCTTGGGTTCCAGACGGCCGGTGGCGTACGTGGAGGCCGCGCGCAGCAGGGCGGCAACGAACAGGACGGCGGCCATGGTCACCAGGGCGGGGGCGGCGCCACGCAGCCGTTCCTCGATGGTGCCGGTGCCGATCAGCCGGCCCAGCACGCTGTTCACGGCGAGCAGGCTCACCGCCTGCGCCGCTCCGACACCCACCTGCGAGGCCAGGACGATCCGCGCGGCCCGGGCGTCCGCCTGCCGGGCCAGCCGCAGACTGGACGCGAGCATGCCGGGCAGCCGGGTCATCATGGCGCGGAAGTCCAGCTCCAGAAAGGCGTCCCCGTGCTGGTTCCAGCCCATGTCGTAGCGGAGCGGTCCCCCGAACAGCAGCTGCTCCGACTCCGACACCTCGGACGCCGCCGTGTCCTGCCTCTTCCTCACCGCGATCCTCCCCGGGGCCGTGGCCGTGGACGAACGGCCACTATCGCGGCCGGAGCCGCCCCCGGGGCAGGGCGCGCGACGAAGCTCGCGGGGCGCGGGGGAGTGCGCGAGGGGTGCGGACCGAGACCGCCCTGGACGGGGTCGCGGTCGGATGGAGGGCGCCTCGGGCTCGCTCACACTCGGACGGGTCGGCCATCCTGGCGTCCGAAGGCGCGCGGCGTCACGCGCTCACGCGCTCAGCGGGCGGGACCACTGCGGTGTCGTCCCCGTCACCCGGCACAGGGTGACGTACAGCGGTATCGGCGGGGTGTACGGCAGCGTGCCGTCGGGGCGGTGGATGAGGCGGGCGGTGCCGGGGAGCGGGGCGCCCGGGCCGTAGAGGGCCGGGGCGGGCCAGGTGAGGGCGTCGTCGGAGTCCGACGGGACGATCCACCACCAGCGCGTGCCATCGGCGAACACGCACCCCACCCGCGGCAGCCGCGACACGACCAGCGGCCCCAGTCGCGCCGGTACCGCCACGGCGTCGCGGCCCAGCGGTGCCGTCATGCCCTCGGGCAGGGGAAACGACCCGTGTCCGCCGGCGCCGTCGGCGGACGACGACCGCCGGTCGCGCTTCAGGCGGACCAGGGTGTCGAGGCCCAGCGACTGGCCGGAACCGGGCGCGCCGTTCATGCCTGCCTCCGCCGGGGTACGGACCCCGGCGCCGCGGACCGCCCCTGCGCGCCGGAGCCCGACGACGGTGGGTGCGCCGGAGTGTGCGCGGGCCCGGGCGACGAGCCGCGCGACGGCCCCGGAGCGGGGCGAGCGCCCCAGCCAAGGTCGCCGCGTGGCTCGGCGGTGTCCAGGGCGCCGTCGGTCTGGCGCGACAGCTCCGCCCACACCAGCAGCCCGGGCCCGTGCTCCTGAGCCCCCCAGGCCTGACACAGCGCGTCGACGAGGAGCAACCCCCTCCCGTGCTCCTCCTCCGGGCGCTGCGGGGACGGGTGGGGCTCATCGGGCGCACAGCCCTCGTCGTGCACGGCAATGCGCACCGTGTCGTCGTGGTCGTGCAGCTCGCACACGACGCGACTGCTCGCGGTGTGCACGATCGCGTTGGTGACCAGCTCGGATATGACCAGGGCGGCGGTGTCGCAGGTGTCCGCGCAGACCGACCAGCCGGTCAGTCGGGCACGCACCAGGCGTCTCGCCTGGGCGGCGGAACCCGGATGAGCGGCCAGCTCGAACCGGAACCGGCGCCTGGCGGTGCCCTCACCTGGGTCGACTGCCTCTCCCACGCTCGAAGCAATGCGCACGGGAGAACCCCCATCGGTACCGAGACCAAGTCGGTCTGCGGCGGCGTCTGTTCCTAAGGGCGCGGACGGAATCACGCTTGCCACTATCGCCCTGCCGTGAACACTTGGCAAGTATCACTCTGAAAAATGCAGAGTGCTGTGTGACGCGGTGAAGGGCCGTGGCACACTGCTCGCAACAACATGCCGAGCGGCGCCAGTTGGGATCAGTGCGGATCCGGCGGACCGATCCGGCCAATGCGACCGATGTCACCGAACGGGAGTGTTCCGGCTGTTCGGGTCAGTTCGGTCTCCCTGGTCGTCACGGTCATTCCGTCAGATCTTCGAATGACTCTTCGAGTGGCGCCGCTGGGTTGTCGGCATGCCGGGTGACACCTGTATGCGCGTTGACGGCCAGGAGGCCGGCGAGCCCGACGGGCGAGCCCGGCCGGGGAACTTCGTGGAGGTGGGGCGTGAGCGAGCCGCGGTCCGCGCCGACGGTGGGCCAGGTGGTCCTCGGCCGGCGCCTCCTCGACTTGCGTGAACGCGCGGGACTCAAGCGCGAGGAGGCCGCCCGGGTGCTCCGCGTGGCGCCCGCCACCGTCCGTCGTATGGAGATGGCCGAGGTCGCCCTCAAGATCCCGTACATCCAACTGCTCCTGAAGGCCTACGGAGTGGCCGACGACGAGGCCGACCTCTTCGTCCGGCTGGCCGAGGACGCCAACAAGCCGGGCTGGTGGCAGCGGTTCCACGACATCCTGCCGAGCTGGTTCTCCATGTACGTCAGCCTGGAGGGCGCGGCGACCCTGATCCGCTCCTACGAGCCGCACTTCGTGCCCGGACTGATGCAGACCGAGGACTACGCGCGCGGGGTGCTGAAGTCGGGCGCCGTCGGCCACACCGAGCCGGACGAGATCGAGCGTCATGTCGCCCTGCGCATGCAACGCCAGCAACTGCTCACCCGCACCGATGCCCCACGCTTCTGGGTGGTGATGGACGAGACCGCCCTGCGCCGCCCGGTCGGCGGTCCGGAGGTGATGCGCGCGCAGATCGACCGACTGCTCGAAGTCACGAAGCTGCCCAATGTGACGCTCCAGGTCGCCCCGCTCTCCAGCGGGCCGCACCCGGGGACGTACGGGCCCTTCGTGCTGTTCCGATTTGCCATGCCCGAACTGCCGGACATGGTCTACAGCGAGTACCTGACCGGCGCCGTTTACCTGGACGCGCGCACCGAGGTGGCGACCCACCTCGAGGTCATGGACCGCATGGCGGCGCAGGCTGCTACGGCACAACGCACGAAGGAGATCCTCCGGGATCTCCGCAAGGAGCTGTGAATGGACCGCATAAAACCCCAGTCCGGGCCGCGGAACCGCATCGGGCGGATCTACAACGGCATGCCTGCCCGGGAACTGGGCAGCGAGGGCTGGCACAAGCCGTGGAGCGGCGGCAACGGGGGCAACTGCCTGGAGGCGATGAAGCTGGCCGACGGCAGGATCGCCGTCCGCCAGTCGACCGACCCGGACGGGCCGGCGCTGATCTACACCACGGACGAGATGACGGCCTTCATCGAGGGCGCCAAAGCGGGGGAGGCCGACTTCCTGCTCTCCTGACCTGTTCCTTTGCCCTGCTTTCCTATGCCTCTGGCCCTCCCCTTCCTGCATCCCCTTTCCTTCCTCCCCTTCCTCGTTGTTCAACTTCTTTGTAATGGTGCTGAACCGAACGTCCACCGCGTAGGAGGCTTACGGAGCGCATGACCGCCAGGACCGCACCCGCCAGGGCGCGTCCACCAGCGGACCACTCCGTGGTCGACCTGTTCGTCCGCGCCGATCTGCCCCGGGCGACGGCGGTCCGGCCGTGAAAGCGACCCGGACCGCCGGCTTCGGCGGGACGGTGACGGGGTCAGATGGGGGTGCCCACGGCCGCCGCACTCCCGGGCGGCCACGACACGCCTCCCGCACCCGTCGTCGCACCGCCGCTGCACCCCATGCCGTCCGGACCCGCGGGGCCTGCGCCTACACCGTCATCGGCCGGTCATGCGGCGATATCGGCGACGGCAGTTGCGAACTCCCCGTCAGATAGCGGTCGACGGCCGCCGCCACGGCCCGTCCCTCCGCTATCGCCCACACGATCAGCGACTGCCCGCGCGCCGCGTCCCCGGCGGCGAACACGCCGGGCACGTTCGTGGCGAACCCCGTGTCCCGGGAGACGGTGCCGCGCGGCTCCGTCGCCACCCCGAGCTGGTCGAGGAGTCCGTCCTTACGGTCGGGCCCGGAGAAACCGAGCGCCAGCAGCACCAGGTCGGCGGGGAGCGTCCGCCCGGTCTCCGGCACCGGCCGCCGCGCCTCGTCCACCTCCACCAGGTGCAGCGACCGCACATGCCCGCTCGCGTCGCCCGTGAAGCGAAGCGTCGACGCGGCGAACAACCGCGCGTCCGCGTCAGCCGAGGGCGCCGTCTCCAGGTCCCGAGCCTCCTCGTGAGCCGCCGACAGCCGGTAGATCTTCGGATACGTCGGCCACGGCTCGACATCCTCGTCCCGCTCCGCGCCGGGCTGCGCGTAGATGTCCAGCTGGGTCACCGACGCGGCCCGCTGCCGTACCGCCGTCCCCAGACAGTCCGCCCCCGTGTCACCCCCGCCCACGATCACCACATGCTTACCGGCCGCCGACATCGGCGACTCCGCCAGATCCCCCTCGCACACCCGGTTGGCCAGCGGCAGATACTCCATCGCCTGGTGTATTCCGTCCAACTCCCGACCCGGCACCGAAAGTTCCCGCCACGCCGTCGCCCCGGTCGCGATCACCACCGCGTCGTACCGGGCCCGCAGCTCCGCCGCCCGCAGGTCCCGCCCGACCACCACCGACGTACGGAACTTCGTCCCCTCGGCCCGCATCTGGTCCAGCCGCCGTTCCAGGTGGTGTTTCTGCATCTTGAACTCGGGGATGCCGTACCGCATCAGCCCGCCGAGCCGGTCGTCCTTCTCGTACACGGCGACCGTGTGTCCGGCCCGGGTCAGCTGCTGCGCGGTCGCGAGCCCGGTCGGCCCGGAACCGATCACCGCCACGGTCCGCCCGGACAGCCGCTCCGGCGGCCGCGGCGAGGCGAGCCCCTCCGCCCACGCGTGGTCCGCGATGGCGCACTCGACGTTCTTGATCGTGACGGCGGGCTGGTTGATCGCGAGCACGCACCCCGCCTCGCACGGCGCCGGGCACAACCGCCCTGTGAACTCGGGGAAGTTGTTCGTCGCGTGCAGCCGGTCGCTCGCCGCCCGCCAGTCCTCCCGCGACACCAGGTCGTTCCACTCGGGGATCAGGTTGCCCAGCGGACACGCGTCGTGGCAGAACGGCACCCCGCAGTCCATGCAGCGGTCCGCCTGTTTGCTGATGATCGGCAGCAGCGCCCCGGGGACGTACACCTCGTCCCAGTCCCGGACCCGCTCCTCGACGGGCCGCCGCGGCCACTCCTCGCGCGGTGTGGTCATGAACCCCTTGGGATCGGCCATGGTCGTCTTCCTCGCATGCGGTTACCCAGGCCGTGCTTCATCTGGCGGCGCTCTTTCGGTCACGATACGTCCCCTCGGTCAGGCCCGCAGGGTGGCTGACAGCGCTTTCTGGCAGGTCTTCCTCAGGGTGGAGCCAGCCGGGGTTCACTCTGAGCCGGCGGAGGGCCGGCGGGGGATCAGAGAGGGGCCAGAGGGGATCCAGGCCGAAGCCGGCCGGGGGTCGGTCTTCTCCCGCGTCTCCCTCAGGACAGGGCCAGGACATAGACGAGTGCCGCCGCGGCCGCTGCGACCGTGCGCACGTGGTTCCAGAGTGTCCACTCACGCACATAAACGGGCCAGTAGGAGACGGCCTCCGGGGTGCCCGGCTCCAGCTTGGCCAGCGCCTCGTTGCGGGGCACGTTCGCCATCGCGGTCAGCCCGAAGGAACCGAACAGGTACAGCCCGCTGCCCAACAGCAGCTCCACCTTGCCCTGGTCCGGCCACACCACGAACGTCACCACCGCGATCATCGCGCACAGCACCGCCGACCCCGCGAACACCAGCATGAACGCCGGGGCCAGGGCCGCCCGGTTGATCGCGTTCATCGCGGCGACGCCCTGCGCCGGCGGCAACGAGGCCAGCCCGCGCATCACGAAGGCCGAGAACCCGCAGAACACCCCCGCCACCAGTCCGGTCCCCAGCACCCCCACCAGGACCAGCACGTAATACGGCCCGTCGATCACGACCACCACACCCACTCTCGCCCCCGGACACCTCCGCCACTCAAGTCAATGCCCACGAGTCGCCCCTCCCCATGGCTGTGAAGCCCGTCCCCACACACATCCGACCGGAATTCACCCCATACCTTTCCCAGGTGACGGCGCCCCGGCTCCCAGGGCCTGACGGGCCGCTCCCCGCGGCGAGGACGCGCGTTCTCGCGACGGATCACGCCGTCCCGCCGTCCCGTCGTCCCGCCCTTGACCGGCGTCACCCGGTCAAGCGGATCTCCGCCCCGGCCTCCCACTCCCGCAGCACCGCCTCCACCGTCCGCGCGATCCGCCGCCGCGCCTCGTACCGCGGAACCCCGCTCATCAGCAACTGGTCGTACGGCGTGTCCACGTGCCGTACCCCCGCCACCACCGCCGAAACCACCGCCCGCTCCGTCAGTGCCCGCCCGGCCGCCGTGCGCCCGACCCGCCCGCTGCCCCGCACCGACGCGTGCGCCGCGATCGCCCGGGCCCGCTCCGCCGGACAACCCGGGAACAGACGCAGGATCTCCGCCGCGAACGCGTCCGTGAACCGCACGTCCTCGGCCGCCCGCCGCTTGGCGTCCCGCGCCCGGCGCCGCCGCCGCGCCTCGGCGTCGGCCAGGCACCGCGCCTCGGCCCGGGCCAGCGCGGCCTCCTCCACCAGGATGCCCCGTCGCTCGTAGCGGCTCTTGCGCCGGTTGAACCGCACCACCACCGCCGACAGCGTGCTCTCCTCACGCGCCCGCCGGGTCAGCGCGGTGTCCCCACGTGGCAGGAACACCAGATGCCCGAGATCGGCACACTCCAGGCACCGCGGCACCCCGTCCTCCACCACCAGGAGCGGCAGCGGCCCCCGCCGGCACGCCGCACACCGCCTGTGCCGCAGCGGCTGTACGACGAGAAGCCCACCGCGCTGAGGGGGAGTTGCAAGGCGCGTCATATGCGGTACCTTCCCCTCTCCGGGGGGTGATCTCACGTGGTTCGCGGCACCCGGCGAGCCGGACCGCGTCGTTCTTCCGCCCTGCTCGCGGCCCGTCCCGCCACCGCCGCCGCACCCGGAACCTCCCCGCCGTGTCGAACGGCCGACCCGGCATCATGATCCTGTGCGACTCGAAGCGATCACCTGGGACCGGCTCGCCGAGCGTCTCGCCGAGCGGCTGGCCGAACTGAGGCCCGCCGACGGGAGTGCCTGGCCACGCGTCGCCTTCGACGGCGCTCCGGCCGCCCGGCCGGGCGGCCTCGCGGAGCGCGTCGGCGAGGCGCTCCGGGTCCGGGGCCGGCCGTCGCTCGTCGTGGGCACCGAGGGCTTCCTGCGCCCCGCCTCGCTGCGACTGGAGCACGGGCGCCGGGACGCGGAGTCGTACTACGGCGGCTGGTTCGACACCAACGCCCTGTGGCGCGAGGTCTTCGGCCCCCTCGACCCCGGCGGGACCGGCCGTGTCCTGCCCGATCTGTGGGACCCGGCCACCGACCGCGCGACCCGCAGTGCCTATGTCCAACTCCCGCCCAGCGCCCTCCTGTTGCTGCACGGGCCGCTTCTGCTGCGGCACTGGTTCCCGTTCGACCTGACCGTCCACCTCCTGCTGACTCCCGGCGCCCTGCGCCGCCGTACCCCCGAGACCGACCACTGGACCCTCCCCGCCTTCGAGCGCTACGCGGCCGAGACCGACCCCACCGGTACGGCCGACGTCCTGGTCCGCGCGGACGACCCGCGGCATCCGGCGTGGAACGGCTGAGCGGCCCTGCGCGGGGCGTGATCCGGCAAACCTCTTTTATATGCGCGTGCATCTAAGTAGCCTGGCCGCATGACGAACTCCTCGATCACTCCCGTCGCCTTCGACGAGTCCCTCCGCGCCCTCCTCGATGCCAGGAACTTCGCCAGCGTGGCCACCCTCGGTCCCGACGGTGCCCCGCACAACTCGGTGGTCTGGATCAAGCGCGAGGGCGACACCGTCCTCTTCTCCTCCACCGACGGCCGTCAGAAGGTGCGCAACCTCCGCCGTGATCCCCGCGTCAGCCTCACGGTCTTCGACCTGGCGAACCCCTACCACTCGGCCGAGATCCGCGGCACCGCCGAGATCCTCCCGGACGCGGACAAGCGGCTCCCGCACGAGCTCTCCCACAAGTACCTCGGCATCGACCCGCCCGCGGAGAAGGACGAGGAGACCCGCCTGATCATCAGGGTCGTGCCGCGCAGGGTCGTTGCCTTCTCGGCCTGAGGCGCCGCTCGTGGGCGGACGGCTCAGAGCCAGCCGTTGCGCCTGAAGCCCCGGTACAGCACCAGGCACGCCACGGCTATGACGCCGATGACGAGCGGATAGCCGAATCGCCAGTGCAGCTCCGGCATGTGATCGAAGTTCATGCCGTACACGCCGCACACCATCGTCGGCACGGCGATCACCGCGGCCCAGGCCGTGATCTTCCGCATGTCCTCGTTCTGCGCGACCGTCACCTGTGCCAGATGGGCCTGGAGAATGGAGTTGAGCAACTCGTCGAAGGCTGCGATCTGTTCCTTCGCGCGCATCAGATGGTCGAGCACGTCCCTGAAGTAGGCCTGTATCTCCGGAGCGATCACCCGTATCGGCCGGGTGGTCAGCTCCTCCATCGGCCTGCCGAGCGGCACCACCGCCCGCTTCAGCTCCAGGAGTTCACGCTTCATCTGGTAGATCCGGCCCGGGTCGGCCCGCGCGCCGTTCTCCGCGAACACGTCCGCCTCGACCTGGTCGATGTCGCCCTGCACCGCGTCCGTGACGTTCAGGTAGTCGTCGACCACGTGGTCGGCGATGGCGTGCAGCACCGCCGCCGGCCCCTTGGCGAGCTGGTGCGGCGCGGCCTCCAGCTCCTCGCGCAGCGGCCCCAGCGAGCTGTGCCGGCCGTGCCGTACCGTGATCACGAAGTCCTCGCCGAGGAACACCATGATCTCGCCGGTGTCGACCACCTCGCTGGTCGCCGTCAGCTTCTCGTGCTCGACGTAGCAGACGGTCTTGAACACCGCGAACAGCGTCTCGCCGTACCGCTCCATCTTCGGGCGCTGATGGGCCTCGACCGCGTCCTCCACGGCCAGCGGGTGCAGGTCGAACAGTTCGGCGATGCCTGAGAACTCCGTGTCCGTCGGTTCGTGCAGCCCCAGCCAGACGAACCCCTCGCCCTTCTTGCGCACCCGTTCCACGGCGGAGAACAGATCACTGCACTCCGGGACCCGTACCCCGTGCTCGTACGTCACGCAGTTGACCACCGAGGAGCCGAGCGGGGACCGCGCGTGATGGTTCAGGTCGACGCGCGGCAGCCGCCGGGCCAGCCGCGCCACCCTGCGCAGGCCGCCGGACCTGCCCAGCTCCGTGACCTTCCGCAGATTCCCTGCCATCGTCATCCGGATCTCCTCGCGTGGATCCACTCGCGCAACGCTTCCCGCCTTGCCCGGCAAAGTCTGCCAGCCCGGTGTGAGACACGGGTAAGCCTGTGGGAACGGCGGGTTCCGCTTGGTTCCCGCCTGTGGACAACCGGATACCCGGCTCGGACACCCGCCCGCCGACAGCGAGTTGTCCCGGTAACCGGAGTTCCCCGTCTCCGCCGACAGCACGCTCGCCGCGGCCGGGCGCCGGCTGCCCCGGACAAGCCGGGCAACTGGGATCATCGCTTCATGACACAGGCCGACGGATATCTCCTCGACAACCGCCAGAGCGAGGCCGGAGAGCGCTTCGACGCCTTCGCGGACCTCTTCGACCCGACCACCTTCCGCCACCTCGAGGCACTCGGTCTCGGACCGGGCTGGCGCTGCTGGGAAGTCGGGGCCGGCGGCACCTCCGTGGTGTCCTGGCTGGCCGAGAAGGTCGGGCCGGCCGGTCGGGTCGTCGCCACCGACATAGACACCTCGCTGCTGGCCGCGGCCGCCCAGGCGCCGGTCGAGATCCGTACCCACGACGTCGGTGCCGAGGAGCCGCCGGGGGAGGGCTTCGACCTGGTGCACGCCCGGCTGGTCCTGGTCCATGTGCCGGACCGGGACAGGGCGTTGAGCTCCATGGTCAAGGCCCTGCGCCCCGGTGGACGACTGCTGATCGAGGACGCCGACCCTGCACTCCAGCCCCTCATCTGCCCCTACGAGTACGGCCCCGAGCAGCGGCTCGCCAACCGGCTGCGCCAGGGCTTCCGCAAGCTCCTCGCCGAACGCGGCGCCGACCTCTCGTACGGCCGCAAGCTCCCCCGGCTGCTCCGTGAGGCCGGGCTGCACCAGGTGGAGGCCGACGCCTGCTTCCCCGTCGCCTCGCCCGCCTGCACCGCCCTGGAGACCGCCACGGTCCGGCAGATCCGCGACCGGCTCGTCACGGCCGGTCTGGCCACCGACGAGGACATCGACCAGCACCTGGCCAATGTCGCGACGGGCAGCATGGACCTCGCCACCGCCCCGATGATCTCCGCATGGGGCCGCAAGCCGTAGCCGGCCGCTTCCGGGCGCCGCGCCGTGGCCGGCCGCGCCGTTCCGTGGCCGATGCAGTGGTCACTCGCGGGCGGGCGGTCTCGCGCCCACGCGTTCCACCGCCCGGGCGCCCGCCCGGCAGCCCCGCTCCGCCGCCTGCCGCGCATCCGCGCCGGCGACCAGCGCGGCGAGGAACGCCCCGGTGAAGGCGTCACCGGCGCCCGTGGTGTCCCGGGGCGTGGCCGGTGCGGCCGGGATACGCGCGAGGACCTCGCCCGACCGTGCCACCAGCGCACCGTCCGCCCCCGCCTTGGCCACCACCAGCGGCACCTGGCGGCTCAGCTTGGCCGCGGCGTCCGCCGGATCGGGCAGCCCCGTCAGCAGACAGGCCTCGTCCCGGCTCGGCAGCAGGACGTCCACCCCCTCGACGAACTTCAGGAAGCGGTCCACGCCCAGCGCCACGAGGAACCCGGCCGACGCCGGGTCAAGGCTCACCGGCACGCCACGCGCGCGTGCCGCCGAAAGGGCCACCGCCACCAGCGCCCGGCTTGGTTCGGAGAACAGCAGATAACCGGAGAGATGCAGCCGGGCCACTCCGTCGAGCAGCGTGTCCGACCAGTCGGCGGGTTCCAGCCGCAAGGAGGCCCCGCTGTCCGTGAGAAAGGTGCGTTCGGCCGAGGCACCATGGTCGACCAGGCAGATCACCGTTCCCGTCGCCGCCTCCGGGTCCACCACGAGCCGGGGCCGCACCCCGGCGGCGACCAGTTCCCGCTCGTGCCACCGTGCCACGTCCGCGCCCACCCGCCCCAGCAGCCGTACGTCCGCACAGCCTGTGTGGGCGGCCCAGCTGGCCACATTGGCGCCCGCCCCGCCGGGCAGCGTCCGGATTCCGGCGGCCGTGTCGGTGCCGGCCGCGAGCGGCCCCCGGTACCGCGCGACGACATCGGTGACGACGTCCCCGACGACCAGCAGCGCCCCGCCTCCGCCCGGCGCCCGGTCGCCGCGAGGCGTCACCTCGCCGCCCGGTGCCGCCTCCCGCCCGGTCGTCACCCCCTGGCCCACGCCGAGGCGATCCGCGCCGCCAGCCGGACGTTGCCGCGTACGGCTGCGAGGTTGGCCTCCAGCGAGGCGCCGTCCGTGTGCCGGACCAGATAGCCGAGCAGGAACGGTGTGACCGCCTGACCGGTGATCCCTTCCGCGTGGCACGCGTGCAGCGCGTCGGCGAGCACGCGCGCGTGCAGCACGGGGTCGAGCTGCTCCGCCTCCGGGACGGGGTTGGCGACGATCAGCGCCGTGTCCGACGCGTCGAGCGCGTCCTGCGCCCGCATGACGTCCGCGACCTGTTCCGGGGTCTGAAGCGTCCAGTCGACCGGATGCCCGGAGTCGGACAGGTAGAAGCCGGGGAAGCGGTCCGTACCGTATCCGGCTACGGCCACCCCCAGGGTCTCCAGCCGCTGGAGGGTCGCCGGCACGTCCAGGATCGACTTCACGCCCGCGCACACCACCGTGATCCGGGTGCGGGCCAGCAGGCCCAGGTCGGCGGACTCGTCCTGGGTCACCGTCCACTCCCGGTGCACGCCGCCCAGACCGCCCGTCGCGAACACCCGGAGGCCGGCCAGCGCGGCCAGCTGCGCCGTCGCGGACACGGTGGTCGCCCCGCTCGCCCCCGCCGCCACGGCGAGCGGCAGATCGCGGTGGCCCAGCTTGCGGATTCCCTCCTCGTTCGCGACCCGCTCCAACTGGTCCTTGTCCAGGCCGACATGAGGCCGCCCGTCCAGCACGGCGATGGTCGCGGGCACCGCGCCCGCACGCCGTACCGTGTCCTCCAGCTCCAGTGCCACCTGGAGGTTGCGCGGGCGCGGCAGCCCGTGCGCGATGATCGTGGACTCCAGGGCGACCACCGCGCGGCCCGCGTCGAGCGCCTCCCTGACCTCTTCCGACACCACCAGCACCACGCCTGCCTCCTGTCCGTCGGTCTTCCCTCATCTCTGGCGGGGGCCACCCCCGGATAAACGTTTGCGGCCTGTGGGGGACGCCACCAGGCTGGGCGGCATGACGCATCACACGGCACGTCTGGACCATGTCGTCCTCTGGGTGTCCGACCCGGCCGCCGCGGCCGGCTTCTACGAGCGGATGCTCGGCCTGGAGCCGCTGCGGGTGTCCGAGTTCACCGCGGGAGCGGTGCCCTTTCCCTCCGTACGCGTCAACGAAGAGTCCATCATCGACCTCGCGCCGCTCACCCTGGCCGAGCGCATGCCCGCGCTACCCGGCGCCGCCGACAGCGCGGGCCACCCCGTGAACCACGTCTGTCTGTCCCTGCCGTCCGACGCCTTCGACGCCCTGCGCGCCCGCCTCGCCGAGCACGCCGTCCCCATGACCGACATCGGACACGACTCCTTCGGCGCCCGCGGCCCGGCTCCGCGCAACTTCTACTTCCGGGACCCCGACGGAAACGTCGTGGAGGTACGGCACTACGGCTGACACCCCGGCGGGGCGCCGCACGACCAGGGCTGACCGCGCCGACGGGGCGCCGCACGACCGCGGCTCGGGCCGCGTCTCAGAACAGCGGCTCTGGCAGCACACCCTCCAGGGCGAGCAGTCTTCGCTTGGTCTCCAGACCGCCCCCGAACCCGCCGATCCCGCCGTCGCTCTCCACCACCCGGTGACACGGCACGACGACCGGCAGCGGGTTGGCTCCCATCGCCGCGCCCACCGCCTGCGCCCCGCCGGGCTGCCCGACCCGCCTCGCCAGATCGCCGTATCCGACCACCGTGCCGTACGGGACACCGGCGGCCAGTTCGCGCAGCACCTGCCGGTTGAAGCCCGAGATCAGCGACCAGTCCAGCGGCAGGTCGAAGTCCTGCCGTCGGCCCGCGAAGTACGCGTCCAGCTGGGACACGGCCTCGGCCAGCAGCGGGTCCGCGGGATCCTCGACGGGCTCGGTGCCCAGCCGGGCCGCCAGCCGCTCCAGGGTCCGCTCCCGTATCGCGTCGGTGGCGTGGAACACCACATTGACCAGCCCGCTGCCGGTCGCCGCGAGCAGCAGCGGACCGATGCCGGTGCCCACGACGGCCCACACCACCCGCTGCCCGTACTGCCCTTCGCTGTCCATGCGTCCCACCGTACGGCCCGCCACTGACAATGCCCCCGGCCCCGGCCCCGGCCCCGGCCCCGGCCCCGGTCCAGGTCAGCTCGCGCGCAGCGCGGCGCGCACCACGTCCGGCTTGTTGGTGATGATCCCGTCGACGCCGTAGCCGACGGCCTTCCAGGTGGTGACCGCGTCGTCCACCGTCCAGGTGAAGACGCGCAGTGGCCTGCCGTGCGGTCCGTCGAGCGAGTGCACGGTGTTCACATAGCCGGCGGAGATCGAGTTCACCGAGGGGTTGACCAGGTCGGTGAAACCCGCGTACCGGTGCAGGGACGCCACGGACGGTGTGCCGAGGTAGCCGGTCGTCACAGCGGGCCGGAGACCGTGCACGACACGCAGGCTGTCCGCGCTGAAGCTCTGCACGACGAGCCGGTCCAGGTGCCGGCGGTCCAGCCACCCCTCGTCGCCCAGCAGCCCGAGGATCTGCCGCTCGATGCCGGGATACAGCTCCGGGTTCTTGATCTCCAGAAGCAGCTTCTCGTGGTTGTGCTCGACCCGGCGCAGGTACTGCGGCAGCGTCGGCACGCGCGTGCCGGTGTAGGAGCGGGAGAACCAGCTGCCCGCGTCCAGCCGGGCGATCTCGGCCGCGGTGAAGTCCTTCACCTTCCAGGGCGCCCGGCCGGGGAAGACCTGTTCGGCGTCGGTGGTGCGCCGAAGGCTGTCGTCGTGGATGACGACGAGCCGGCCGTCCTTGGTGCGCTGGACATCGTTCTCGACCCAGGTGAAGCCCAGCGCGGCCGCCCTGTCGATGGCGGCCAGCGTGTTCTCCGGGGCGTAGGCGGAGGCGCCCCGGTGCGCGAGCACGGTGGGCTCGGCGGCGTCACCGGCCCGGGCGGCGGGGACAGGGCTCAGCAGGGCGGCCGTTCCCAGCAGCGCGGTGGCCGTGGCGGCGACTGCGCGCGCGTGCATGCGTAGTCCTCACGTCGAGCGAATACGGACAGCACCAGAGTGACAGCAGTCAGTCAACAGCGGTCGGGTACGGAACGGCCACAGATTGAATGGAGTTGCCCAAGCCCGCTCACTGTTGCCGCACAACTGCGGCAAGGGCGTGTTTCTTTGCCGGAAAATCGTTCGACCATTCCGGTGCGGGTCATACTCTCTGCGTCGACCCTGACCGCTCGGGCGGTCCTGGGGCGGGGGCGCATGGCACATATTCCGGGTCGCAAAGGGTGAAGGGCAGCCGCGCATGCAGGGCACGGTCGACGGATTCAGCTATGGGGTCGTCACCCCGCTGGTGGCCTATGTGATGGCCTGCCTCGGTGGCGCCCTGGGGCTGCGCTGCACGACCCGGGCGATGCTGGTGGCCCACTCCTGGCGGCCCGCCTGGCTCGCCCTGGGCTCGGCGGCGATCGGCTCCGGCATATGGACCATGCACTTCGTCGCCATGATGGGGTTCAGCGTCAAGGAGACGCCGATCCACTACGACAAACCGATCACCTATGCGAGCCTCGGCCTCGCCATCGTCATGGTGAGCGTCGGGATCTTCATAGTCGGCTACCGAGGCGCCACCGGGACCGCGCTCTTCACGGGCGGCACCGTCACCGGTCTGGGCATCGCCTCCATGCACTACCTCGGCATGGCCGGCCTGCGCCTCAACGGAAGCCTGACGTACGACACGCCCACGGTGGCCGCGTCCGTGGTGATAGGGGTCGTGGCCGCCACCTCGGCCCTGTGGGCGGCCGGACAGGTCCGCGGCTTCCTGTGGAGCGTCGGCGCGAGCCTCGTCATGGGACTCGCCGTCAGCGGCATGCACTACACCGGCATGGCCGCCCTCTCCGTCCACCTCCACAGCGCCGGCGTGACGACGCCGGGCGACTCACCGGCCTCGCTGCTCGCCCCCATGCTGATCGGCCCGCTGGCCTTCCTCTGCATCGCCGCCGCCGTCGTGATCTTCGACCCGCTGATGGTCATGGGCAAGCCCGGCCGGCTCCGCGTGGAGCACAAGCCGGGCGTCCCGGCCGACGAGGTCACCCACCACCCGAGCCGCCGCCCGTCCCTGCGCGTCGGCCGCCAGCAGAGCCACCACGCCTCGCGAACCCCGCAGAACCGCTGATCAGAACCGGTTGTCAGTGCGGGGTCGTACGGTGGAACCCATGCGGCCCGTTTCCCACATCGAACGCACGGTGGCGCCCTTCGAGGTCGTCAGCCCGTACCAGCCCAGCGGCGACCAGCCGGCGGCCATCGCCGACCTGGCCAGGCGGATCGAGGCCGGTGAGAAGAACGTCGTCCTCCTCGGCGCGACCGGCACCGGCAAGTCCGCCACCACCGCGTGGATGATCGAGAAGCTCCAGCGCCCCACCCTGGTGATGGCGCCGAACAAGACGCTGGCCGCCCAGCTGGCCAACGAGTTCCGCGAGCTCCTCCCGAACAACGCGGTCGAATACTTCGTCTCGTACTACGACTACTACCAGCCCGAGGCGTACGTCCCGCAGTCGGACACCTACATCGAGAAGGACTCCTCGATCAACGAGGAGGTCGAGCGGCTGCGCCACTCCGCCACCAACTCGCTGCTCACCCGCCGCGACGTGATCGTGGTCGCCTCCGTCTCCTGCATCTACGGCCTCGGTACGCCGCAGGAGTACGTCGACCGGATGGTCCCGCTGCGGGTCGGCGACGAGATCGACCGCGACGACCTGCTGCGTCGTTTCGTGGACATCCAGTACACGCGCAACGACATGGCGTTCACCCGCGGCACCTTCCGCGTCCGCGGCGACACCATCGAGATCTTCCCGGTCTACGAGGAGCTCGCGGTCCGCATCGAGATGTTCGGTGACGAGATCGAGGCGCTGTCCACGCTCCACCCGCTCACCGGCGAGATCATCAGCGACGACCGGCAGCTGTACGTTTTCCCGGCCTCCCACTACGTCGCCGGCCCCGAGCGCATGGAGCGGGCCGTCAACGACATCGAGAAGGAGCTGGGGGAGCGCCTGGCCGAGCTGGAGAAGCAGGGCAAGCTCCTGGAGGCCCAGCGGCTGCGCATGCGTACCACGTACGACATCGAGATGCTCCGCCAGATCGGCACCTGTTCGGGCGTGGAGAACTACTCGATGCACTTCGACGGCCGCGCGCCCGGCTCCCCGCCGAACACCCTGCTCGACTACTTCCCCGAGGACTTCCTCCTCGTCATCGACGAGTCGCATGTCACCGTGCCGCAGATCGGCGCCATGTACGAGGGTGACGCCTCCCGCAAGCGCACCCTGGTGGACCACGGCTTCCGGCTGCCCTCCGCCCTGGACAACCGCCCGCTGAAGTGGGAGGAGTTCCAGGAACGGATCGGACAGGCCGTCTATCTGTCGGCGACCCCCGGCGCGTACGAGCTCTCCCGGGCGGACGGCGTCGTCGAACAGATCATCCGCCCCACCGGCCTCGTCGACCCCGAGGTCGTCGTCAAGCCCACCGAGGGCCAGATCGACGACCTGGTGCACGAGATCCGCAAGCGCACCGAGAAGGACGAGCGCGTCCTGGTCACCACGCTCACCAAGAAGATGGCCGAGGACCTCACCGACTACTTCCTGGAGCTCGGCATCCAGGTCCGCTATCTGCACAGCGACGTCGACACCCTGCGCCGCGTCGAGCTGCTGCGCGAGCTGCGCTCCGGCGAGTACGACGTCCTGGTCGGCATCAACCTCCTGCGCGAGGGTCTCGACCTGCCCGAGGTGTCCCTGGTGGCGATCCTCGACGCGGACAAGGAGGGCTTCCTGCGCTCCGGCACCTCGCTGATCCAGACCATCGGCCGCGCGGCGCGCAATGTCTCCGGCGAGGTCCACATGTACGCCGACAAGATCACCCCGGCGATGGCGAAAGCCATCGACGAGACCAACCGGCGGCGGGAGAAGCAGGTCGCCTACAACACGGCCAACGGCATCGACCCGCAACCGCTGCGCAAGAAGATCAACGACATCGTCGCCCAGATCGCCCGCGAAGAGGTCGACACCGAGCAGCTGCTCGGCTCGGGCTACCGCAAGCTGAAGGACGGCAAGGCCGCCAAGGCTCCCGTCCCGGCCCTGGGCGACAAGGCGGCCAGGGGCGCGAAGGCCGGCAAGACCGCCAAGGGCAAGGCCAAGGAAACGGTGCCCACCGACCGGCCGGCCGCCGAACTCGCCGAGCAGATCGAGGAGATGACGGAGCGTATGCGTGCCGCCGCCGCGGATCTGCAGTTCGAGATCGCGGCCCGGCTGCGCGACGAGGTCTCCGAGATGAAGAAGGAGCTGCGCCAGATGAGAGAGGCAGGCCTGTCCTGACCTCTGGACCGCTGCCGAACCCCGGCAAGGGCGCGAAGTGTTGCAAGACCGACACAAAGCGCGGGCCGGGGTTCGGCACTGTCAGCGGCGCTGCATAGGGTTTGGGGCAACCGCGCACTTCGCGGGAACCGGGGACATCCGACGAGGGGAAGCAGCCGTGACCGTCAACATGACCAAGGGCCAGGCCATCAGCCTGGAGAAGAAGGACGGCGGCTCCCTGAGCGCGGTCCGCATGGGTCTTGGCTGGAAGGCGGCACCCCGGCGCGGGCTGTTCGGCTCGCGCACCCGTGAGATCGACCTGGATGCCTCGGCGGTGCTGTTCGCCGACAAGCAGCCCGTCGACGTCGTGTTCTTCCGGCACCTGGTGAGCGACGACGGCTCGGTCCGCCACACGGGCGACAATCTCGTCGGCGGCGCCGGCCAGGGCGGCGACGACGAGGCCATCCTCGTCGACCTCGCGCGCGTCCCGGTCCACGTCGACCAGATCGTCTTCACCGTCAACTCCTTCACCGGGCAGACCTTCCAGGAAGTGCAGAACGCCTTCTGCCGACTGGTCGACGAGACCACCGGCCAGGAACTCGCGCGCTACACGCTCGACGGCGGCGGGGAGTACACCGCCCAGATCATGGCGAAGGTGCACCGGTCGGGATCCGGCTGGACGATGACGGCCCTGGGCGTCCCGGCCAGGGGCCGCACCTTCCAGGACCTGGTGCCGGCGATCCTGCCGAACCTCTAGCAGCGGCCCGACGGCACACGAGGACACGACACACAGGGGGACGTGCGCAATGGCGGCCGAGCTGGTGCGTGGGCAGAACCATCCGCTCGCGCGGAACCGGATCGAGATCCGGATCTCGGCCGACGCGCCCTTCGTGGCCGGCGCGACCCTCGCCGACGAGAGCGGCCGGGTGCGGGGCGCCGACGGGGTGGCCCATCCGGGCGCGCCCACGCTGCCCGGGATCGAGGTCTCCCGGCAGGCGGCCGCCGAGCACCGGCTCGCCGTCGATCTCGACGCCATGCCCGAGACCGTGCACCGGGTCAGCGTCCTGATCGCCCTGCCCGCCACGCCCGGCGGCCCGACCCGCTTCGGCGCCCTCGCGGCGCCGCGCGCCGCGGTGACCGGACTCGACGGCACCGAGGTCGCCGGCTACACCCTCACCGGCCTGGACGCCGAGTCCGCGGTCGTCGTTCTGGAGCTCTACCGCCGCCACACCGCCTGGAAGATCCGCGCGGTCGGCCAGGGATACGCGGCGGGCCTCCCGGCGCTCCTCGACGACCAGGGCCTGCCCCAGGCCGCCGAACTCGCCCGCGGGATCGAGGAAGCGGTGGCGCGGGGCCTGGCCCGCTCGGTCCCGGCGCCCACCACGGACGCCGACCGCTCCCGCCGCACGGCCGCCTCCGCCCATGGCCCTGACCTGCCGGGCACCGCCACCGCCGCCGGATCGCCGTACGACGTCCAGACCCCCGGTGACAGCGCGGTGCGGCCCGCTCCTCCCGAGGGACCGGCGGCCGCTCCGCCCACCGGCGGCCCCGTCGACTACACGCATCCGAAGCGACGTCAGCCGCCCTCGCCCCCGGCCCCCGAGGCCCCAGCCCCGGCGGACGGGCCCGTGCCGCCCGTCGCGGGCGACGCGGTCGGCTGGTCCATGGACGAGCGGCTCTACAACCAGGTCTGGGGCATGTTCGAGGACCTGGCCCGGTCCACCGCCGCCTATCGCAGCGCTGTCGACTTCGCCGACTCCCGCCTGGAGAAGGAACTCGACCAGGTCCTGTCGGACCCGCGCAGCCGACTGGGCTCGGCGGGTGACGCCGCCCGCGAGGCGGCCCGGGCCCGGCAGGCCCAGCTGGTCGATCAGGCGCAAGCGGTTCTCGACCGGGACCTCGCCCAGCTCGCCGCCGAGTCCGAGGTCGTCGAGCCCGCACTGCCACCGGCGTACGCCCGCTGGGACAACCCGGCCTGGCACGGCTACCGGGTGCCGACGGAGCCGCCGATGGCCGTCCGGCTGGGCGACCTCCACCTTCCGGAGAGCGACCCGCTGCGCATTCCGATGCTGGTCCGGCTACCCCTGGAGCGGGGCCTGTGGATCGACAGCGGGGTGCCCGACGAGTCCCGGTCCGTGGAGGCGGGTGAGCTGCGGCACCTCGCCCTGCAGACGGCGGTGGCGCTCGCGGCCCGGCTGCTCGCCGTTCATCCGGCGGGGGAGTTCGGCGTGCGGGTCATCGATCCCGCGGGAGCCGGCGCGTCCGCGCTCGCACCGCTGACGGAGACCGGTGCGCTGGACACGCCGCCCGCGACGGGCGCCGCCGGAGTGGCCGGCACACTGGGGTCGCTCACCGAGCGCGTGGACCTGGTGCAGATGGCGGTGCGCGGCGGTGCCTCCGACGCGCTGCCGTCCGGTCTGGACACTTCACGGCAGCTGCTGATCGTGCACGACTTCCCGCACGGCTTCGACGACCGGGCCGTCACCCAGCTGCGCTATCTGGCGGACGAAGGCCCGGACGTCGGCGTCCATCTCCTGCTGGTCGCCGACCGTGAGGACGCCGCCGCCTACGGCCCGTTGCTCGATCCGCTCTGGCGTTCACTGATGCGACTCACGCCGGTCCCGGACGATCACCTGGCCGACCCGTGGGTGGGGCATGCCTGGACGTACGAGCCCTGCCTCGTACCGCCTGGCAGTCATGTGCTCCAGGGGGTGCTCACCCAGGTCGTGGCCGCCCGCACAAAGCGCACGTAAAGCACCTTGACCAGGTGATTTGGTCTTTCTTTTACTAAGTTCTTTACCTTCCCTTGGTGATTGGGGTACTGTTTTCCGTACGGAGGGGAGTACTCCCTGTCTGCTGCGGCGTACCCGTCAATACGGATCCGATCGGATCCCGGGGCGTCGGCCCGTCCCGGGTGGAAGAGACCTCCGGTAGCGCAACGCCAAATCTTTGCCGTTCACTAACCGGAGGCGACAGTGGATGTATCCCCGACCTTGTGGGTCCTCACCGTCCTGGGGCTGGCCGCCCTTATCGCGGTCGACTTCCTCATCGGCCGCAAGCCCCACGACGTATCCGTCAAGGAAGCCGGTATCTGGACCGTCGTCTGGATCGCCCTGGCCGGGCTCTTCGGCCTCGGCCTGCTCGTCTTCGGCGGCGGCCGGCCCGCCGGCGAGTTCTTCGCGGGCTTCATCACCGAGAAGTCGCTGAGCGTCGACAACCTCTTCGTCTTCGTCCTGATCATGGCGAAATTCGCCGTGCCCTCGCGGTACCAGCAGCGGGTGCTGCTCGTGGGCGTCCTCATAGCCCTGGTGCTGCGGGCCGCCTTCATCGCCGCGGGCGCCGCGATCCTCGCCAGCTTCTCGTGGGTCTTCTACCTCTTCGGTGCGTTCCTGATCTGGACCGCCTGGAAGCTGGTCCAGGAGGCCCGGGCCGACCAGGAGGAAGCGGAGTTCGAGGAGAACAAGCTGCTCAAAGCCGCGGAGCGCAAGTTCGGCGTGGCCGACCGCTACCACGGAACCAAGCTGTGGATCCAGCAGAACGGCAAGCGGGTCATGACCCCGATGCTCGTCGTGATGCTCGCGATCGGCACGACCGACGTCCTGTTCGCGCTGGACTCCATTCCCGCCATCTTCGGCCTGACGCAGGACCCGTACATCGTCTTCACGGCCAACGCCTTCGCGCTGATGGGCCTGCGACAGCTGTACTTCCTCATCGGCGGACTGCTGAAGAAGCTGGTACACCTCTCCTACGGCCTGTCGATCATCCTCGGTTTCATCGGCGTCAAACTGGTGCTGCACGCGCTGCACGAGTCCGGCGTCCACGTCCCGGAGATCAGCATCCCGGTCTCGCTCGGCGTGATCTGCGCGGTCCTGACCGTCACCACGATCACCAGCCTGTGGGCCTCGAGGAAACAGGTGGCGGCCGAGACGGCGCAGGCTCGGAGCGAAGGCGCTCCGAAGGACAGCATCGACGTCTGACCACGCGGACACGGGAACAACCATCCCGCGAGCGGTGCGAAGCGCATTGCCGGCCCACCGCCGCGGATGTTCCGCCACCCCGTGGCCGCAACCGTGGCATGTGCCCAGCTCATCGGCTTCGAGACCGACCGCATCGAGGAGACGGAGGCCCTCGCCGACGGGATGGGCAGCCGGTTCGCCGGCGTGAGAACAGTCCCGCACGCCGTCTGATCCCCCAGGGACCGGAAC
The DNA here is from genome assembly GCF_021462265.1 of Streptomyces shenzhenensis. Classification (GTDB taxonomy): domain Bacteria; phylum Actinomycetota; class Actinomycetes; order Streptomycetales; family Streptomycetaceae; genus Streptomyces; species Streptomyces shenzhenensis. The sequence continues at coordinate 21,910 of NZ_JAJONF010000059.1, forward strand.
CGGCCCGGCCGCTGCCTTCGCGTGATCGAGGTCAACTCCCGCCCCGGACTCGTGCCGCCCGCGTGGCCGGTCCCGGAGCCCGAAAGGACCCGAATGCGAAGCCCGCACGCCTCTGCCACCATCGCTGCATGATCACTCGGCTCAGGTCGCTCACCACCCAGTGGACGCTTCTCGTGCCGGTGCTCGCGGTCGTCCTGCTCCTGTTCACCTGGGGCCGTGATCTGCCCGGCGCGGTCGTCGCGCTGGTGACCGTCGTCCTCGCCGGATCGGTCCTCGCCGCGGTTCACCACGCCGAGGTCGTGGCCCACCGGGTCGGCGAACCCTTCGGGTCGCTGGTCCTCGCGATCGCCGTCACGATCATCGAGGTCGCCCTGATCGTCACCCTCATGGCCGACGGCGGCGACAAGAGCTCCACCCTGGCCCGGGACACCGTCTTCGCCGCCGTGATGATCACCTGCAACGGTATCGTCGGCCTCTGCCTCCTCGTCGCCTCGCTCCGCCACGGCACCGCGGTCTTCAACCCCGAGGGCACCGGCGCCGCCCTGGCGACCGTGGCCACCCTGGCCACGCTCAGCCTGGTGCTGCCGACCTTCACCACCAGCAGACCGGGCCCGGAGTTCTCCAGTGCGCAGCTCGCCTTCGCGGCCCTGTCGTCACTGATCCTGCACGGCCTGTTCGTGGCCACCCAGACCGTGCGGCACCGCGACTACTTCCTGCCGATCACCCAGCAGGGCGAGGTGATCACGTCCGAGGACCGCGCCGCGGCCCCGTCCGGGCGCGCCGCCTCGGTCAGTCTCGGCCTGCTCGGCCTCGCTCTCGTCGGGGTCGTCGGACTGGCCAAGGGCGTGTCGCCGACGATCGAGTCCGGGGTGGCGGCGGCCGGCCTGCACCAGGCCGTCGTCGGTGTGGTCATCGCCCTGCTGGTACTGCTGCCCGAGACCATCGCCGCTCTGCGGTCGGCCCGCCGCGACCGAGTGCAGACCAGTCTCAACCTGGCGCTGGGTTCCGCCATGGCCAGCATCGGCCTGACCATCCCCGCCGTGGCCCTCGCCTCCGTCTGGCTGTCCGGCCCCCTGGTCCTCGGTCTGGGCGCCACCCACATGCTGCTGCTCGCACTGACCGTGGTGGTCAGCTCGCTGACGGTGGTGCCGGGCCGGGCCACGCCGCTGCAGGGCGGCGTCCACCTGGTGCTGTTGGCCGCCTACCTGGAACTGGCGATCAACCCGTAGCCGGTCCGCGAACACTCACCCGGCGACCGGCTCGACCGCGGCCACCGCCACCGGACGCGTCTCCGGCAGCAGCGCGAAGCACCCCAGGCTCAGCAGCGCGATCGCCGTCAGATAAGCCCCCACGGCCCACGGCACGCGTCCACTGTGTTCCGCCAGAGCCGTCGCCACGATCGGCGTCAGCGCACCCCCGAGGACGCCGCCGAGGTTGTACCCGACGGCGGCACCGGTGCACCGCACCCGGGGCTCGTAGAGTTCCGGCAGGTAGGCGGCGACCACCGCGAACATGGTGATGAAGGCGACCAGGGCACCCGTGAACCCGAGGAACATCAGCAGCGGTTGTCCGCTCGCGAGCAGCGCGACCATCGGGCACATCCACAGCGCCGAGGCCGTGCACCCCACCAGACACAGCGGCCGCCGCCCGTAGCGGTCGCCCAGCAGGGCCATCACCGGCGTGAGCGCCCCCTTCACCACCACGGCGGCCATGACGCAGGTCAGCATGACGGTACGGCTCACCCCGAGCCGCTCCGTCCCGTACGCCAGCGACCAGGTCGTCACCGCGTAGAACACCGCGTACCCGACCGAGAGAGCCCCCGCGGTCAGCAGCACCAGCCGCCAGTGGTGCCGTACGACCTCGGCGAACGGCATGCGCGCGGGCTCGTCGATCTCCAGGAACTGCGGAGTCTCGGCGAGCGACGAACGCAGCCAGAGCCCGCCCAGCGCCAGCGCCCCGGCCGCCCAGAACGGCACCCGCCACCCCCACAGCGCGAACTGGGCGTCCGTCAGGGACGCCGAGAGCGCGAGCATCACGCCGTTGGCGAGGAGAAAACCGATGGCCGGACCGATCTGCGGAAAGCTCGACCACAGGGCGCGCCGCCCGGCAGGCGCGTGCTCCGCGGCGAGCAGCACCGCCCCGCCCCACTCTCCGCCGAGCCCGAGCCCCTGCAGAAAACGCAGCAGCAGAAGCAGCAGGGGAGCGGCGACGCCGATCCTGTCGTAGGACGGCACGAACCCGACCGCGACCGTCGACGCCCCCGTCAGCAGCAGGGACGCGAACAGCACCGGCCGCCGGCCGCGCCGGTCCCCGACGTGCCCGAACAGCACCGAGCCCAGCGGCCGGGCCACGAACCCCGCGCCGAACGTCCCGAACGCCGCCAGTGTCCCCGCGAGCGGCGAGAACGTCGGGAAGAACAGCGGTCCAAGGACGAGCGCCGCGGCCGTCCCGTAGACGAAGAAGTCGTAGAACTCGATCGCGGTCCCGGTGAGGGAGGCGGCGGCCAGCCGCAGCATCGAGGGGGCCCTTACAGTGCGTGCATCATGCATGCTCCGTCAACTACCCAGGGTGATCAAGGGTTACGGGGGCGCACGGTGGTGAGACGCCTCGCGCGGGAGCCGCCGCGGACCGTGATAGACCGGACCGAGCGGCGCCTTCCCGGGCCGTCCGCCTTCCCCACCGGACCGGAGGAATCGTGCCCCGCACCCTGGCCAACGCCCCGATCATGGTCCTCAACGGACCCAACCTGAACCTGCTGGGCCAGCGCCAGCCCGAGATCTACGGCTCCGACACCCTCGCCGACATCGAGGCCCTGTGCGCCAAGGCGGCGGCCGCACACGGCGGCACCGTGGACTTCCGGCAGTCCAACCACGAGGGCGAACTGGTCGACTGGATCCACGAGGCACGCCTCGACCACTGCGGGATCGTCATCAACCCGGGCGCCTACTCGCACACCTCGGTCGCGATTCTGGATGCTCTCAACACCTGTGACGGGCTGCCCGTGCTGGAGGTCCACATCTCCAACATCCACAAGCGCGAGTCGTTCCGGCACCACTCCTACGTCTCCCTGCGGGCCGACGGAGTGATCGCCGGATGCGGCGTGCAGGGCTATGTGTTCGGCGTGGAGCGGGTGGCGGCGCTGGTCGGCGCCACCACCGCGGACGCGTAGCGGCTCAGAGCCGTCCGGCCTCCACGATCCGCCGCAGGAAGCGCCGGGTGCGCTCCTGCCGCGGGTCGCCGAACACCTGCTCGGCCGTGCCGCGTTCGAGTACGACGCCGCCGTCGAGGAAGCAGACCTGGTCGGCGACGTCCCGGGCGAAACCCATCTCGTGCGTCGCCAGCACCATGGTCATCCCCTCGCCCTTCAGGTCCCGGACCACGGTGAGCACCTCGCCCACCAGCTCCGGGTCGAGGGCGGCGGTGATCTCGTCGAGCAGCAGCAGCCGGGGCCGTACCGCCAGGGCGCGTACGATCGCGACCCGTTGCTGCTGGCCGCCGCTCAGCCGGTCGGGGTAGGCGTCTGCCTTGTCGCCCAGTCCGAGGCGTTCGAGCAGTTCCCTGGCCCGCTCCTCGGCCTCCGCGCGGGCGACGCCGTGCACCCGGCGCGGCGCCAGGGTGATGTTGTCCAGCACGGTCATGTGCGGGAAGAGGTTGTACGCCTGGAAGACCACGCCGATACGGCGGCGCACCGCGTCCTGGTCGGCGCGCGGGTCGGTGATCTCCTCGCCGTCCAGCCAGATCGCGCCGTCGTCGATCTCCTCCAGAAGGTTGGCACAGCGCAGCAACGTCGACTTGCCGGAGCCGGAGGCGCCGATCAGTGCCGTCACCGTGTGCGGGGCGACCTGCAGGTCCACGTCCCGCAGCACGACCGAATCCCCGAACGTCTTGCGGACGGACTCCATGCGCAGGACAGGCGCGTCACTCATACGGATCCTCCCTGGGCCCGCCGCCGGTCCATCCGGGCCGTCACCCAGTCCGTGAAGCGGGTCATCGGGATGGTCAGTGCCACGAAGACCAGCCCGGCGACGATGTACGGCGTGTAGTTGAGACTGCGCTGGGCGATGATGTCGGACGCCCGTACGGCGTCGATCGCGCCGCCGATGGACACGAGCCCCGTGTCCTTCTGCAGTGACACCAGGTCGTTCAGCAGCGGCGGCACCTGACGGCGCACGGCCTGGGGGAGCACCACGTACCGCAGCGCCTGCCGGTTGGTCAGCCCCAGAGAGCGGGCCGCGGCGCGCTGCGAGGGGTGCACGGACTCGATGCCCGCACGGAACACTTCGGCCACGTAGGCGGAGTACGTCAGCGTCAGCGCCGTACCGCCCAGCAGCACGGGATCGACGGTCACGCCCTGGAGGCGCAGCGCGGGTACCCCGAAGACCACGATCATCAGGTTGATGATCAGTGGCAGACCACGGAAGAAGTCCGTGTAGGCCGCCGCCAGCGCGCGCAGCGGGAAGAACACCGGCCCCGGCAGCGTGCGGGCGACGGCGATCAGCATGCCGAGGACGAGCACCAGCACGCCGCAGATCAGCAGCAGCCGGACGTTGAGCCACAGGCCTTCGAGCACCTTGGGGAACGCCTCGCGCGCGTACTGCCCGTCGAAGAAGGTCTCCTTGGTGCGCTCCCAGCCCGGCGCGCTGACCACGACCATGTACAGGACGACGGCCGTGACCAGGGTCGACAGCGCGGCGATCGCGATCGCGCGACGGGCGCGGGCACGCTTGTAGCGCTCCCGTTCCAGCCGTCGTCCGGAGGGGGTGTAACCGTGGGCGCCCGCGGGGGCACCGGCCGGCATGTCGCCCTGGCCGTCCGCACCCTCCTGACCGGACTCGTCCTTGGTGACCGTCACTTGAGCACCGGAGCGTCGACGGCGTCGGACAGCCACTGCTTGTCCAGCTTCGCCAGGGTGCCGTCCTTGCGCAGGGCGTCCACGGCCGACGTCACGCAGGACGTGAGGTCACTGCCCTTGTCCAGGACGAGCCCGAACTGCTCGGGCGTGCCGCCCTGGTTCTCGAACTGGCCGACGATCCTGGCGTTCGTCACCTGGGCCGCCGTGACGTAGAAGGCGGTCGGCAGATCGGTGACGATCGCGTCCACCTGGCCGTTCCTGAGCGCCGAGACGGCCTGGTCGTTCTTGGAGTAGGCGGCCGCCTCCTGGGACGGCTTCACCACGTCGCTGATGTAGTTGAGGCTCGTCGTGCCGACCTGGGCGCCCAGCTTGAGGCCCTTGAGATCCGCGATGCTCGTCGCCTTCGCGGCCTTGCCGCCCTTGAGCGCGATGACCGCCTGGCGGACGTCGTAGTAGCCGGAGGAGAAGTCCACGGCCTTCTTGCGCTCGGTGCTGATGGACACCTGGTTGATGTCGAAGTCGAAGGTCTTCACGCCGGGCGCGAACGCCTTGTTGAACGGCACCCGCTGCCAGACGACCGCGCTCTTGCCGTACCCCAGTTGCTTCGCCACGGCGTAGGCGACCGCCGACTCGAAGCCCTCGCCGTTGGCCGGCTTGTCGTCCTTGAACCACGGTTCGTACGCCGGTTCGTCCGTCGCGATCGTCAGCTTGCCGGAGGTCTTGGTGGCCAACTTGCCCTTGGCGCAGGTGGCTCCGGCCGAGGAGGAGGACCCGCCGGACGCCTTGTCGTCCGGCTGCGGAGCGCAGCCGACAGCGGTGGCGAGCAGGGCTATGGTGGCGGCGGCGACAGCGCGACGCAGTGCGCTCGGGGCAGGATGCATGGCGGGAGAGTGACAGCGAACGCCGCGTTTGTCCACGTCAAACGGGCATCTGTCCGCATAGTGGGAACGGGTGTTGCGGTCTTGTGAACGTCGCCGTGGAGGGCGGACGCGCCGGGGCCGCCGGCCGAGGGCGGGGAATGCTGACCGGCGGCCCGTACCGCGCAGGAGCCGTCATCCTGTGCGGGGCTGCCACCAGTTGACTGCGCGACGACGCGCGCCGGGAGCGTGCGCTGGGGGCCGGCGCGGGCGAACCGTTCACACGGGGCGCGCGCGTGGAAGAAACGCGCGCCCGCGCTCATGATGGGAACGCGCGCTTGCGCTCACGCCGGGAACGCGCGCCCGCGCTCACCACCCGCGCGCGTGCCACTCCGGCAGATGCGGGCGCTCCGTGCCCAGCGTGGTGTCGTTGCCGTGTCCCGGATACACCCAGGTCTCGTCCGGCAGCGCGTCGAAGATCTTCGTCTCGACGTCGTGGATCAGGCTGGCGAAGGCCTTCGCGTCCTTGAACGTGTTGCCGACACCACCGGGGAAGAGGCAGTCCCCGGTGAAGACGTGCGGGTGGCCGTGCGGGTCGTCGTAGACCAGGGCGATGGAGCCCGGGGTGTGACCCACCAGGTGACGGGCGGTCAGTTCGACGCGGCCGACCCGGATCACGTCGCCGTCGCCCACGAGGACGTCGGTGGTGACCGGGATGCCGGGGGCGTCCTCGCGGCCCGCGTACGTCCGCGCGCCGGTCGCGGCGACGACCTCGGCCAGTGCCTGCCAGTGGTCGCCGTGCCGGTGGGTGGTGACGACGGACGCGATGCCGTCGTCACCGATCATGCCGAGGAGCGTCTCCGCGTCGTTGGCCGCGTCGATCAGCAGTTGCTCGTCGGTGGCGCGGCAACGCAGCAGATAGGCGTTGTTGTCCATGGGCCCGACCGCGATCTTGGTGATCATCAGGTCTTTGAGCTCGTGCACGTCCGCCGGTCCGCCGACCGTGACCTCTCCGCTGTACGTCATGGTGATCAGCCTATAGCGGGGAGGGGGCGCCGACGTGCCGGTCGCTACAGCGGCGGAAGCGCGGGCAGGGTGCCGCCCTTCACGACCAGGGCCGAGCCGTCGCGGCGGCCGGCGAGCCAGCCCATCAGGTCGGCGGCGGATCCCTCGACGGCGATCGGACCCCCCGGCGCGCCGCCGCCGGTGGTCCAGACCCGGCCGCTGTCGCTGCGCAGTCCGGTCGACGGGACCTCCCGGTGCCCGCCGAAGCGCTCCGCGAGAAAGTCGATCTCCCGTTCGGTGAACTCCTCCGGCAGGTCCTCCAGCTCGTACCCGATCCCGAGGTCGGCATGGTGCAGCTCGACCTCGGCCCAGCGGCGGAACGGCACCCGGGCCGCGGTGTCGGTGACCCCGTTGCGCAGCTCCACCGTGCGCGACCAGTCCGCGGGCTCGGCCGCCCGGGCCCGGAATCCGGCATGGCTCGTCCGCAGGTCGTCCAGCTGCACACCGAGCGGGCGCGGCGCGTCGCGCTCGATGTCGGCGTCCCGTGCCTCGGCGGAGGCGTACATGGGACGCCCGTCCAGGACGGCGGCGAGCGCGTCCGCGTTGCGGGCGAGGTGGGCGAGGACGTGGCCGACCGTCCAGCCGGGCAGCCGTGACGGTCGCGCGCCGGCCGCGTTGTCCAGTGCGGCGACTGCGGTGAGGAGCCGGTCGGTCGCTTCCTGTACAGACGCCAGGTCATGAGCGTGATCAATCATGGGGTTGACAGTAGCCCCGCCACACCTTCGGGTGAAGGTTTCGCACGGGCTCCGTAAATCGAATGGGCGTGCTATATCGTCGGTGGCGGCGTCGGGCATGCTGGATGGTCCGGGATTGTTTACGCATCCAGGAATCCGACCGGCGTTGTCAGTGGCTCCCCCTAGTCTGAAGAAGCACGGGGCCCTGCCCCTGTCACTTCTCTCAAGAAAGGTGCGGACCGGCTGTGGCCGACCGTCTCATCGTCCGTGGCGCGCGCGAGCACAATCTGAAGAACGTCTCGCTCGACCTGCCTCGTGACTCGCTCATCGTCTTCACTGGCCTGTCGGGGTCGGGCAAGTCCTCCCTGGCCTTCGACACGATCTTCGCCGAGGGCCAGCGTCGTTACGTGGAGTCGCTCTCCTCGTACGCCCGCCAGTTCCTCGGACAGATGGACAAGCCGGACGTGGACTTCATCGAGGGCCTGTCCCCGGCGGTGTCCATCGACCAGAAGTCGACCTCGCGCAACCCGCGCTCGACGGTCGGCACCATCACCGAGGTCTACGACTACCTGCGTCTGCTGTTCGCGCGCATCGGCAAGCCGCACTGCCCCGAGTGCGGCCGCCCGATCTCGCGCCAGTCGCCGCAGGCCATCGTGGACAGGGTCCTGGAGCTGCCGGAGGGGAGCCGCTTCCAGGTGCTCTCTCCTCTGGTGCGCGAGCGCAAGGGCGAGTTCGTCGACCTCTTCGCCGACCTCCAGACCAAGGGCTACTCACGCGCACGCGTGGACGGCGAGACCGTCCAGCTCTCCGACCCGCCGACCCTGAAGAAGCAGGAGAAGCACACCATCGAGGTGGTCGTCGACCGCCTCACGGTGAAGGACACCGCCAAGCGCCGCCTCACCGATTCCGTGGAGACCGCGCTCGGACTGTCCGGCGGCATGGTCGTGCTCGACTTCGTCGACCTCCCCGAGGACGACCCAGAGCGCGAGCGCATGTACTCGGAGCACCTGTACTGCCCGTACGACGACCTGTCCTTCGAGGAGCTGGAGCCCCGCTCCTTCTCCTTCAACTCGCCCTTCGGCGCCTGCCCCGAGTGCACCGGCATCGGCACGCGCATGGAGGTCGACCCGGAGCTGATCGTCCCGGACGAGGACAAGTCGCTCGACGAGGGTGCCATCCACCCCTGGTCGCACGGCCACACCAAGGACTACTTCGGCCGCCTGATCGGCGCCCTCGCGGACGCGCTGGGGTTCCGCACCGACATCCCCTTCGCCGGGCTGCCGCAGCGTGCCAAGAAGGCCCTGCTCTACGGCCACAAGACGCAGATCGAGGTCCGGTACCGCAACCGGTACGGCCGCGAGCGGGTGTACACCACGCCCTTCGAGGGCGCCGTGCCGTTCGTCAAGCGCCGGCACAGCGAGGCCGAGAGCGACGCAAGCCGCGAGCGCTTCGAGGGCTACATGCGCGAGGTGCCCTGCCCCACCTGCCAGGGCACCCGCCTCAAGCCGATTGTCCTCGCGGTCACGATCATGGAGAAGTCGATCGCCGAGGTCTCGGCGATGTCCATCAGCGACTGCGCGGACTTCCTGGGCGAGCTCAAGCTCAACGCCCGCGACAAGAAGATCGCCGAGCGCGTGCTCAAGGAGGTCAACGAGCGGCTGCGGTTCCTGGTCGACGTCGGCCTGGACTACCTCTCGCTGAACCGCGCGTCCGGCACTCTCTCCGGCGGCGAGGCCCAGCGCATCCGCCTGGCCACCCAGATCGGCTCCGGCCTCGTCGGCGTCCTGTACGTCCTCGACGAGCCGTCGATCGGCCTGCACCAGCGCGACAACCACCGGCTGATCGAGACCCTGGTCCGGCTGCGCGACATGGGCAACACGCTCATCGTCGTCGAGCACGACGAGGACACCATCAAGGTCGCCGACTGGGTCGTCGACATCGGCCCCGGCGCCGGTGAGCACGGCGGCAAGGTGGTGCACAGCGGGTCTTTCAAGGAACTGCTCGCCAACGCCGAGTCGCAGACCGGCCAGTACCTGTCCGGCAAGAAGTCGATCCCGCTGCCCGACATCCGCCGCCCGCAGGACCCGTCCCGTCGGCTCACCGTGCACGGCGCCCGGGAGAACAACCTCCAGGACATCGACGTGTCCTTCCCGCTGGGCGTGTTCACGGCAGTCACGGGCGTGTCCGGCTCCGGCAAGTCGACGCTGGTCAACGACATCCTGTACACGCACCTGGCCCGCGAGCTGAACGGCGCGCGGAACGTCCCCGGCCGGCACACGCGCGTGGACGGCGACGACCTCGTCGACAAGGTCGTGCACGTCGACCAGTCGCCCATCGGCCGCACCCCGCGATCGAACCCGGCGACGTACACCGGCGTCTTCGACCACATCCGCAAGCTGTTCGCCGAGACCACTGAGGCGAAGGTCCGGGGCTACCAGCCGGGCCGCTTCTCCTTCAACGTCAAGGGCGGCCGCTGCGAGAACTGCGCGGGCGACGGCACCATCAAGATCGAGATGAACTTCCTCCCGGACGTCTACGTCCCGTGCGAGGTCTGCCACGGCGCCCGGTACAACCGGGAGACCCTGGAGGTCCACTACAAGGGCAAGTCCATCTCCGAGGTCCTGAACATGCCCATCGAAGAGGCCATGCACTTCTTCGAGGCCGTCCCGGCGATCAACCGCCACCTCAATACGCTGAACGACGTCGGTCTCGGCTACGTCCGCCTCGGCCAGGCGGCGACCACCCTGTCCGGCGGTGAGGCACAGCGTGTGAAGCTCGCCAGCGAACTGCAGAAGCGCTCCACCGGGCGCACCGTCTACGTCCTCGACGAGCCGACCACCGGTCTGCACTTCGAGGACATCAGCAAGCTGCTGAAGGTCCTCGGCGGCCTCGTCGACAAGGGCAACACGGTCATCGTCATCGAGCACAACCTCGACGTGATCAAGACCGCCGACTGGGTCGTCGACATGGGTCCGGAAGGCGGCGCAGGCGGCGGACTCGTCGTCGCGGAGGGCACCCCCGAGGAGGTCGCCGCGGTCCCGGCCAGCCACACCGGCAAGTTCCTGCGCGAGATCCTCGGCGCCGACCGCGTCAGTGACGCCAGCTCGGTGAAGGCGCCGCGCAGGACGGCGGCGAAGAAGACGGTCGCGGCGAAGTCGACGGCGCGGAAGACGGCGACCGCCACGACGGCCGACAACACGGTCACGAAGAAGGCGGCCGGAGTCACGGAGAAGGCGACGCCCGCGAAGAAGACCACGCCCGCGAAGAAGGCGACGCGAGCCCGCAAAGCCTGAAGTCCCAGCCGGTTCACCTGCTCAGGCGGATTCCGGCAGATCCCGGCAGATCGGATCAGACGCGGCGCCCCACGGGAACTTCCCGTGGGGCGCCGCTCGTTCCACGATCAGCCGCCCGTTCCCCGCGGCCATGACGGACCTTGACTCCTCAACAGCGAGCGCTACACAGGCAGGTCTCCGAGTTCGGAGGCATACGGCGGTTCCGCACCCGCCCGGGAGCACGTGATCGCGGCCGCCCGCGCCGCGAACCGCAGCAACCTCGTCCAGCCGTCGGCGCCCAGTCCCAGGAGCGCCTCGGCGGACAGCGCGTCCTGAGCGGCCAGACCGTGCAGCAGGGCCGCGTTCACCGTGTCACCGGCGCCGATCGTGTCCACGACGGCGACCTTCTCACCGGGGACGGCGTACACGGTGCCGTCGCGGGTGAAGGCACTGAGACCGTCACCGCCGTGGGTGATCACCACGGCCGAGGGGCCCGCCGCCAGCCATTCGTGCGGTGTGCCGCCCAGCCACAGCGCGTCCTCCTCCGAGAGCTTGAGGAGAGTCACCGAGGGCAGCCAGCTCTTGAAACGGGCCCGGTAGGCGTCCGGATCCGCGACCAGACCCGCCCGGATGTTCGGGTCGAGTGCGGTGAACAGGCCCTGCCCGGCCGCGTCGCGCATCAGCTGCTCGTAGGCGCTCGCCCCCGGTTCCAGGACGAGCGAGAGCGTGCCGAAGGAGACGGCACGGGTGGCGGCGGGGAGGCCGGCGGGGGCGGTGAACAGGCGGTCGGCGGTCCCCTCGACGTAGAAGGAGTAGGCGGCGGAGCCCTGCGGATCGATCGTGGCGGCCGCGAGAGTGGTCGGTTCCGGGCCACGTGCCACTAGGGAGACGTCCACGCCCGCCCGGCGCAGCCCGTCCAGCAGGGCCTCGCCGAAGGCGTCGCGGGAGGCACGGGAGCAGAACGCGGTGGCAGAGCCGAGGCGGCCGAGGGCCACGGCCGTGTTGTAGGGGCCGCCGCCGAGTGCCGGCTGCAGGGCCGCGAGGGCACCCGTGCCCTGCGGTACCAGATCGATCAGTGCTTCACCGGCGACGACGATCACGAGAGGTTCCTTTCTCGGGGTGCTGGGGGTCCCTGGGGGCGCTGGGGGTGTCCGCAACGCCGTCCTCCTCCCGGCACCCGCACGACGTCCGGTGCACGAAGGCACACGGCAGCCGTAGGGTCCGGGCGGGCCGGTCGGGTGCGGCCAGCCGTTCGAGGAGCACCCGGACCGCCTCGGCGCCGAGTTCTCTGCTGGGCTGGGCGATGGCGGTGAGCCGGGGCGAGAAGAGGTCGGCCCAGGCGAAGTCGTCGAAGCAGCACAGGGCGATGTCGTCCGGTACGGACAGACCCCGCGCCCGCAGGGTGCGCAGGGCGCCGATGGTCATCGCGTTGTTGGCGGTGACGAGCGCCGTGGGCGGGGCGGCGAGCGACAGCAGAGCGGCGGTGGCCTGCTCGGCGCCCGTGGTTTCGGAGTTGCCGGGGGCGATCAGGCCGTCGTCGAGGGCCAGCCCGGCCGTGGACAGCCCCTGCCGGTAGCCGGTGATCCGCTCGCCGGTGGTGCTCAGCCCGGGCAACCCTGCGACCAGGCCGATCCGGCGGTGGCCGAGACCGGCGAGGTGGGTGACGAGCCGGGCCATCGGCTCGGTGTTCTCGGTGCAGACCTGGTCGAAGGCCGGGGCGGTGTCCGCGCCGCCGCCGACGACCCGGTCGAGGAGGACGGTCGGTACGGCATGACGGCTCAGGTAGGCGAGAAGCGCGCGCGGGTCGGCGGAGGGGGCGACGACCAGGCCGTCGACGCGGCGCTCGTGGAGGAGCTGGACGACCTTGCGTTCGTGCTCGGGGTCGTCGTGCGGGTCGGCGATGAGCAGGCTGTAGCCGTGCTCCAGGACGGCGGCCTCGACGCCCTGGAGGATCTCCGTGAAGTAGGGGTTGCTGATCGCCGACACCGCGAGCCCGATGGACCGGGTGCGGGAGGTCACCAGGGAGCGGGCGAGGGTGTTGGGCGTGTAGCCCAGTTCCTCGATGGCGTCGAGCACGGCCTGACGGGTGTGGGGCAGTACCGGGCGGGTCCCGTTCAGCACATGGGAGACGGTCGCCACCGAGACACCGGCACTCCGGGCGACGTCGGCCATGGTGGGCATCGGGCTCCCCTCGTCGCTTCCCGCCCCGCCCCGTACCGGGCTGGGGCTCGCGGGTTCCGGCTCGGGCCGCCGGGTTCCGCTCGGGACGCCATGCCCCGTCGGCCGGGACGCCATGCCCCCTTCGGCCGGGAAGCTACCTCATCGGACAGGGGCGCGTAAACGCTTGCGCAAGCGTTTACGCCCCATGGGGTGACGCCTCGCCCCCCGCCCCGAAGCGGGACGATCCGCCCAGGTAGTGTCGTCCCGCACCGCACCACCCCGATCCACCTGGAGCCCCTCGTGCCCACCCGCCCCTTCGCGAGTCGCCGTACCGTCCTGCGCGGAGCGGCCGTCACATCGGTCGCCGGGCTGGGGGCGGCCGCCTGCAAGGCACCCGGCGGTGCGGCCACGGCCGGAGCCGCCGGAGCCACGCCGACCGCGCCTGTCGACCTCGGAGCCGAGAGCGAGGTCGCCAAGGGCGGCGCTCAGCTCTACCGGGAGCACAACGTGGTGGTCAGCAGGACCGCCGACGGCGCCCTGAAGGCGTACAGCACGATCTGCACGCACGCGGGGTGCCCGATCAACAAGCTCCAGGGCACGACGTTGGTCTGCCCCTGCCACGGCAGCGAGTTCGACGCCCTGACCGGGAAGGTGGTGCGGTCGCCGGCCACCGAGCCGTTGGACGCACTGCCGGTGAAGGCGGCGAACGGGCGGATCGTGGCGGGCCCCGGCGCCTGATCGACGAGGGCTGGACCGCAGCGCCGGTTCAGTCCCAGTCCCAGCCGATCCCCAGCAGGCCCGGCCGTACCCGGGGCTCCACCAGGTGGACCGAGCGGTGCGGCCCGCTCAGCGGCAGGGCCTGCCGGCCGCCGCGCGGGGCCGCCGCCGAGTGCTGGGCGAACCGGTGGCAGCGGGTCGGCAGCGCGTCGGCGGAGAAACTCACCTGAAGGGTGTACTGGCCGCCGGGAAAGCCGAAACCGCGGACGTACTCGCGTGAGACACCGGCCGTGCCGTCCTCGACCGCGTAGCGGAAGAGAAAGGTGTCGCCGGAGCGCAGCCGGGTGCCGAAGAGGAGTTCGGCGACGAGGAGACCGGTCTCCTCGTCCGAACGGACGCGTCCCGCGCGGCAGTTCTCCAGCGCGTGCACGGTCATGTGCCGCGGGGCGCAACCGGGGTCGCCGTGGTGGACGGCCACGAAGCGGTCGACGCCGTCGTGGTGGGCACGCACGATGTGCTGGGACTCGCGGGCGGCCAGTTCCCGGTGACCGCCGATCCGTACCCGGTCGTGGTGCCCCAGGGTGTGCAGGCCGCCGTCGAGGGACCAGCCGAGTTCGGCCTGCAGCCGGTCCAGGACGTCACAGGCCTCGATGAACGAGCGGTACGAGCGGGCGGCGGGCCGGCGCACCGCGGGATCCTGCTCGGTGTCGGCGAGCAGCCGGATCAGGGACTCGTCCGGGAGCTGGAGGATCTCCTCCAGCGCGCGGACGGCCCGCAGTGACTCCGGGCGCTGGGGGCGGCGGGCACCCTGTTGCCAGTAACTCAGGCTGGTGACGCCCACTTTGACGCCGTAGCGCGACAGATGGTGCTGCACGCGCTGGAGCGGCAGCCCACGGGCGGCGATCGCGGCGCGCAGGGCCACATGGAAGGGGCCGCCGCGCAGGGCCGAGTCCAGTTCCGCGGTGGCGACGTCCGCGTGCTGTGTGCCGTGCCGCATGCAGGGGGCCTTTCTGTCGGGGGCAACGGCTGGTCAGGCCGTTGACGCGGTTCGGGGCCACCCCGTCGGCGCCGGGGACGGCCGCACCTGGGCATGCCGCGTCCGCAGGCCGTCGCACACGGCCCCGAGTTTCCCCGCATTGAAGCGTGTTGACCAATCACCGACAACACCTTCGACCGGTCGAGAACGCCCGCCTGGCCGAGGCGCGACCCCCTGACCGGCGGGATCGTGCGCGCGGCGGCGATGCCGCCGACGGCCGGGCGGCCGGAGACCGTTCACGGGGGGGGTGCCTGTTCACGGAGGAAGCCGTGCGAGATCCGCCACGCTCGGCCCGACGGCTCCGCCCCGGTCGTGAACCGGGTCCGCGAGTGCGGCATGCCGGAACCGTTCGCGATGTCACCGAGGTGTCCGATTCAGCGAGCCGAGCCCAGGCGGGGTGTGGCTACGAGCAGAAAGGAGACAGGCCGAGGCCGCTCCCTTCTGTCGGTCCCGCCCCCTGGGGCACCCGCCCTGCCGCCCGTCCCGCCGACGGTTGTCCACAGGCTCGTCGCGGTGTCGGTGCTCGCCAGTAGGGTGTGAGACATGGCCGATCCCTCCAGCTACCGCCCCAAGCCGGGACAGATCCCGGACTCCCCCGGGGTGTACCGGTTCCGTGACGAGCACCGTCGGGTGATCTACGTCGGAAAGGCGAAGAGCCTGCGCCAGCGCCTGGCGAACTACTTCCAGGACCTGGCGAGCCTGCACCCCCGCACCCGGACGATGGTCACCACCGCGGCGTCCGTGGAGTGGACCGTGGTGTCCACGGAGGTCGAGGCGCTCCAGCTGGAGTACTCCTGGATCAAGGAGTACGACCCCCGCTTCAATGTGAAGTACCGCGACGACAAGAGCTACCCGTACCTCGCGGTGACGATGAACGAGGAGTTCCCGCGGGTCCAGGTGATGCGCGGTCACAAGAAGAAGGGCGTGCGCTACTTCGGGCCGTACGGCCACGCGTGGGCGATCCGGGACACCGTCGACCTGCTGCTGCGTGTGTTCCCGGTGCGCACCTGCTCCGCCGGGGTGTTCAAGAACGCGGCCCGCACCGGCCGCCCCTGCCTGCTCGGCTACATCGGCAAGTGCTCGGCCCCCTGCGTCGGCCGGATCTCCCCGGAGGAGCACGGCGAACTGGCCGAGGAGTTCTGCGACTTCATGGCCGGCCGCACCGGCACCTACCTCCGCCGTCTGGAGAAGCAGATGATGGAGGCGGCCGAGGAGATGGAGTACGAGCGGGCCGCCCGGCTGCGCGACGACATCGGGGCCCTGAAGAAGGCCATGGAGAAGAACGCGGTCGTGCTCGCCGACGCGACCGACGCCGACCTCATCGCCGTCGCGGAGGACGAGCTGGAGGCGGCCGTGCAGATCTTCCACGTGCGCGGCGGACGGGTGCGCGGGCAGCGCGGCTGGGTGACGGACAAGGTGGAGGACGTCACCACCGGGGCTCTCGTCGAGCACGCCCTCCAGCAGCTCTACGGCGAGGAGACCGGGGACGCGGTCCCGAAGGAGGTGCTGGTCCCGGCCCTGCCCGAGCCGGTCGAGCCGGTCCAGGAGTGGCTCACCGGCCGTCGCGGGGCGAATGTCTCGCTGCGCATCCCGCAGCGCGGCGACAAGAAGGCCCTGATGGAGACCGTGCAGCGCAATGCCCAGCAGGCGCTGGCGCTGCACAAGACCAAGCGCGCCTCCGACCTCACCACCCGCTCGCGCGCGCTGGAGGAGATCGCCGACGCCCTGGACCTGGACAGCGCCCCGCTGCGCATCGAGTGCTACGACATCTCGCACCTCCAGGGCGACGACGTGGTGGCCTCCATGGTCGTCTTCGAGGACGGCCTGCAGCGCAAGAGCGAGTACCGCCGCTTCCAGATCAAGGGCTTCGCCGGTCAGGACGACGTGCGCTCGATGCACGAGGTGATCACCCGCCGGTTCCGCCGCTACCTCGCCGACAAGGAGCGGACCGGCGAGTGGGTGGAGGACAGCGCCGACGACGTCCTCATGGACTCCGGCACTTCCAGCCCCAGCCCCAGCCCCAGCTCCGCTCCCGATTCCGCCGCCACCTCCGAAACCGACCCCGACGCAGCCTCGGTCAACGGTTTCAAGGACGATGACGGCCGCCCCAAGAAGTTCGCCTACCCGCCCCAGCTCGTGGTGGTCGACGGTGGCCGGCCGCAGGTCGCCGCCGCGAAGCGGGCGCTCGACGAGCTGGGGATCGACGACATCGCCGTCTGCGGCCTCGCCAAGCGCCTCGAAGAGGTCTGGCTGCCCGAGGACGACGACCCGGTGGTCCTGCCCCGCACCAGCGAGGGGCTCTACCTGCTCCAGCGCATCCGTGACGAGGCGCACCGCTTCGCCATCACCTACCAGCGCGCCAAGCGGGCCAAGCGCTTCCGTTCCAGCCCCCTGGACGACGTACCGGGCCTGGGCGAGACCCGCAAGCAGGCGTTGATCAAGCATTTCGGCTCGGTGAAGAAGCTGCGGTCCGCCACAATCGAGCAGATCCAGGAAGTGCCTGGGATAGGCCGCAAGACGGCCGAGACCATCGCCGTGGCCCTCGCCCAGGCGGCCCCGGCCGCACCCGCCGTGAACACGGCCACTGGAGAGATCATGGATGACAGGGAAGACGAGGCGCCCGAGACGACGGCGGACGCCTCGGGGGAGCCCGTACCCGCGGGCGCCCCGGACGATCGACGGGGGCAGGAGAGATGACCGAGCGCGACGCACAGCCCACAGCACAGCGAGATCCGGCGTTCAGCGAAACGCAGGGCGGGCCCGAGGAAACGCACAGCGAGGCGCGCCAGGATCAGCCGCGGCAGGCGGAAGCCGAAGCGGTCCAGGACGACGGAGCGGAAGTGAGTACGGACGCCACTGCGCCCGGGGTGCCCGAAGCGGCCATCCCCGAACTGGTGATCATCTCCGGCATGTCGGGAGCCGGCCGTTCGACAGCGGCGAAGTGCCTGGAGGACCTCGGCTGGTTCGTCGTGGACAACCTCCCGCCGGCCCTCATTCCCACCATGGTGGAGCTGGGCGCCCGCTCCCAGGGCAACGTGGCGCGGATCGCGGTCGTGGTCGACGTGCGCGGCCGGCGCTTCTTCGACAACCTGCGCGAGTCCCTCGCCGACCTCGACAGCCGGGGCGTCACGCGCAGGATCGTCTTCCTGGAGTCCTCCGACGACGCCCTGGTCCGCCGCTTCGAGTCGGTGCGCCGCCCGCACCCGCTGCAGGGCGACGGCCGGATCGTGGACGGCATCGTCGCCGAGCGGGAGTTGCTGCGCGAGCTGCGCGGCGACGCCGACCTGGTGATCGACACCTCCAGCCTCAACGTGCACGAGCTGCGCGCCAAGATGGACGCCCAGTTCGCCGGCGAGGAGGAGCCCGAGCTGCGGGCCACGGTGATGTCGTTCGGCTTCAAGTACGGCCTGCCGGTCGACGCCGACCTGGTTGCCGACATGCGGTTCCTGCCCAACCCGCACTGGGTGCCGGAGCTGCGCCCGTACACCGGCCTCAACGAGGAGGTGTCGGCGTACGTCTTCAACCAGCCCGGCGCCAAGGAGTTCCTCGACCGCTACGCCGAGCTGCTGCGGCTGATCGCGACCGGGTACCGGCGGGAGGGCAAGCGCTACGTGACGATCGCCATCGGCTGCACGGGCGGCAAGCACCGCTCGGTCGCCGTGTCCGAGAAGCTCGCCGCCCGGCTGGCCGCCGAGGGAGTGGAGACCGTGGTCGTGCACCGGGACATGGGGCGCGAGTGACCGAGCGCACCCCAAGGCTGAGCAGGCTGCGCCGGATGGTGCCCGAGTCCCGCGCGGGCCGTCCCGTCGAGGCCCGCGGCGCCCGGCCGCGCCGCCGTGGTGCCCAGCCCAAGGTGGTCGCGCTGGGCGGTGGCATGGGGCTGTCCGCCTCGCTCGCCGCCCTGCGCCGGATCACCGGCGATCTCACCGCCGTCGTCACCGTGGCCGACGACGGCGGTTCCAGCGGGCGCCTGCGCGACGAGCTGGGCGCGCTCCCCCCGGGTGATCTGCGCAAGGCCCTCGCCGCCCTGTGCGGTGACGACGACTGGGGCCAGACCTGGGCCCGGGTCATCCAGCACCGCTTCCAGTCCAAGGGCGACCTGCACGAGCACGCCGTCGGCAATCTGCTGATCGTCGCCCTGTGGGAGCAGCTCGGCGACCACGTCCAGGCCCTGGACCTGGTCGGCAAGCTGCTCGGCGCGCACGGGCGCGTGCTGCCCATGTCGGCGGTGCCGCTGGAGCTGCAGGCCCTGGTCAAGGGGCACGATCCGGAGCGGCCCGAGGAGGTGGACATCGTCCGGGGGCAGGCCACCGTGGCGCTCACGCCCGGTGAGGTGCAGTCCGTGCACCTGGTCCCGCACGACCCGCCGGCCGTGCCGGAGGCGGTGGCGGCCGTCCTGGACGCGGACTGGGTGGTGCTCGGCCCCGGATCCTGGTTCTCGTCGGTGATTCCGCACCTGCTCGTCCCCGAACTGTTCGACGCGCTCACCGAGACCAAGGCCCGCAAGGTCCTGTCCCTGAACCTGGCACCGCAGCCGGGAGAAACCGAAGGCTTCTCACCGCAGCGTCATTTGGAGGTTTTGGGGCGACACGCCCCTAAACTCGCCCTGGACGTGGTGCTGGCCGACGAGGCCGCCGTGCCCGACCGCGACTCGCTCACCGAGGCCGCCAAGCGGCTGGGAGCCGCGGTCGAGCTGAGCCCCGTGGCCCGGACCGACGGTTCACCCCGGCACGACCCGGAGCTGTTGGCCGCCGCGTACGACCGTATTTTTCGGATGCATGGAAGGATCGGCCCATGGCGATGACGGCAGCGGTGAAGGACGAGATCTCCCGGCTACCCGTCACCCGGACCTGCTGCCGGAAGGCGGAGGTCTCCGCCATTCTGCGGTTCGCGGGCGGCCTTCACCTGGTGAGCGGGCGCATCGTGATCGAGGCGGAGCTGGACACCGCGATGGCGGCGCGGCGCCTGAAGCGGGACATCCTGGAGATCTTCGGTCACAGCTCGGAGCTGATCGTGATGGCCCCCGGCGGGCTGCGCCGCGGCTCCCGGTACGTCGTGCGCGTGGTGGCGGGCGGCGACCAGCTGGCCCGCCAGACCGGTCTGGTGGACGGCCGGGGCAGACCGATCCGGGGCCTGCCCCCGCAGGTCGTCTCCGGGGCCACCTGCGACGCCGAGGCGGCCTGGCGCGGCGCCTTCCTGGCGCACGGCTCGCTGACCGAACCCGGCCGCTCCTCCTCCCTCGAGGTGACCTGCCCGGGCCCGGAGGCCGCGCTCGCGCTGGTCGGCGCCGCCCGCCGGCTGTCCATCGCCGCGAAGGCCCGTGAGGTGCGCGGGGTGGACCGGGTGGTCGTCCGTGACGGTGACGCGATCGGCGCCCTGCTGACCCGCCTCGGCGCGCACGAGTCGGTGCTGGCCTGGGAGGAGCGCCGGATGCGCCGTGAGGTCCGCGCCACGGCGAACCGCCTGGCCAACTTCGACGACGCCAACCTGCGCCGCTCCGCCCGCGCGGCCGTCGCGGCCGGCGCCAGGGTCCAGCGTGCCCTGGAGATCCTCGGCGACGAGGTGCCCGAGCACCTCGCGGCGGCCGGCCGGCTGCGCATGGAGCACAAGCAGGCCTCCCTGGAGGAACTGGGCGCGCTTGCCGACCCGCCGCTCACCAAGGACGCGGTCGCCGGCCGGATCCGCCGGCTCCTCGCGATGGCCGACAAGCGTGCGTCCGATCTGGGTATCCCGGGCACCGAGGCCAACCTCTCCGAGGAACTGGCCGACAACCTCGTCGGCTGAGGCGGCGTCACTCCGCCGGTGCCGGCGGCCCGTACGGGCCGCCGGCACCGGCGTTCGCGTCTCCGGAGGGCGCCCGCTCACCGCCCCGAGCACCGGCGGGGACGGCGTCCTCGTCGGCGACGCCGTGCTGGTGCCCGGCGGGACGGCCACCGAGACCGAGGGAGGTCCGGAGCCCTCTTCAAGACCTACGCGGCGATCACCGCCGACCGCACCGTGCTGCTCGGTTTCGGCCTGGAACCGGTCACTTCCGCGGCCGATCGGGCGGCTCTGGTGAAGGAGGCGTTGACAGCACTCGACAACTGACGCCGACCGCACGCGACAAGTGAGCCGACCCGCTCACGAACGAGTGAAAGCTCGGCGAGAACGGGTCGGCATTCCATGACAAAAACCAGCGATATCACTCTCGATCAGGGACGGTCCGTACGCCTACTGGCGGGTACGGACCGCCTCGCCGTGTATGGGGCATCTGGATGCCGCCAAGGGGGCCCCAGGGAGGTAGGGTCGTGGGTGGTCGGGGACATCCCAAATACAGCTCGCCGGCACCGCATGGCCGGCGTACCAACGAGGAGATCGGTTCGTGACGATCCGCGTAGGCATCAACGGCTTCGGTCGTATCGGTCGCAACTACTTCCGCGCGCTGCTGGAGCAGGGCGCTGACATCGAGATCGTGGCTGTCAATGACCTGGGTGACACCGCGACCACCGCGCACCTGCTGAAGTACGACACGATCCTCGGCCGCCTCAAGGCCGAGGTGTCGCACACCGCCGACACGATCACCGTCGACGGCCACACCATCAAGGTGCTGTCCGAGCGCAACCCCGCCGACATCCCGTGGGGCGAGCTGGGCGTCGACATCGTCATCGAGTCGACCGGCATCTTCACGAAGAAGGCGGACGCCGAGAAGCACATCGCAGGCGGCGCCAAGAAGGTCCTCATCTCGGCTCCGGCCAAGGACGAGGACATCACCATCGTGATGGGCGTCAACCAGGACAAGTACGACCCGGCGAACCATCACGTCATCTCCAACGCCTCCTGCACCACCAACTGTGTGGCCCCGATGGCGAAGGTCCTCGACGAGAACTTCGGCATCGTCAAGGGCCTGATGACGACGGTGCACGCGTACACCAACGACCAGCGCATCCTGGACTTCCCGCACAAGGACCTGCGTCGCGCGCGTGCCGCCGCCGAGAACATCATCCCGACCACCACGGGTGCCGCGAAGGCCACCGCGCTGGTTCTGCCGCAGCTCAAGGGCAAGCTGGACGGTATCGCCATGCGTGTCCCGGTCCCGACCGGCTCCGCCACCGACCTGGTCGTGACGCTGCAGCGCGAAGTCACCAAGGACGAGGTCAACGCCGCGTTCAAGAAGGCCTCCGAGGACGGCGACCTGAAGGGCTACCTGGCCTACACCGAGGACGAGATCGTCTCCTCGGACATCGTCAGCGACCCGGCCTCCTGCACCTTCGACTCCTCCCTGACCATGGTCCAGGAGGGCAACACGGTGAAGGTCCTCGGCTGGTACGACAACGAGTGGGGCTACTCCAACCGCCTCGTCGACCTCACGGTCTTCGTCGGCGAACAGCTCTGATCGGCCGAACAGGCATCTCGATGCGGTAGCAGGGCTCGGGCAGCGCACGGTCGCGCCGCCCGGGCCCTGACGCGCGTAAGGATCGACCCGACGACATACGGTTCGATCAGTCCTCGTACGATCAAGAGCCCTCCTGTAGGAGTCCCCAACCATGAAGACGATCGACGAACTCCTCGCCGAAGGGGTCGACGGCAAGCGGGTCTTCGTCCGCGCCGACCTCAACGTGCCGATGGCCGACGGTCTCATCACCGACGACGGCCGCATCCGTGCCGTCCTGCCCACCGTCAAGGCCCTCGCCGACGCGGGCGCCAAGGTGGTCGTCGCCTCCCACCTGGGCCGCCCCAAGGGCGCCCCGGACCCGAAGTTCTCCCTGCTCCAGGCCGCCGAGCGGCTCGGTGAACTGCTCGGTGCCCCGGTCGCGTTCGCCCAGGACACCGTCGGCCCCGCCGCCCACGACGCGGTGAACGGCCTGCAGCCCGGCCAGGTCGCGGTCATCGAGAACCTGCGTTTCAACGCCGGCGAGACCTCCAAGGACGACACCGAGCGCGGCGAGTTCGCCGACCGGCTCGCCGCCCTCGCCGACGTCTACGTCGGTGACGGCTTCGGCGCGGTGCATCGCAAGCACGCCTCCGTCTACGACCTCCCGGCCCGGCTGCCGCACTACGCCGGCTACCTGATCGCCACCGAGGTCGGCGTCCTGAGGAAGCTCACCGACGACGTCCAGCGGCCCTACGTCGTCGTGCTCGGCGGCGCCAAGGTCTCCGACAAGCTCGCCGTGATCGACCAGCTGCTCGGCAAGGCCGACCGCATCCTGATCGGCGGCGGCATGGTGTACACCTTCCTCAAGGCCAAGGGTTACGAGGTCGGCAGCTCCCTCCTCCAGGAGGACCAGCTCGCCGCGGTCACCGAGTACATCGAGCGCGCCGAGAAGACCGGCGTCGAGCTCGTGCTGCCCGTCGACACCCTGGTCGCCCCCGAGTTCCCGGACCTGTCGGCCAAGACCCCCGGCAACCCCGCCACGGTCCCCGCCGACGCCATGCCGGCCGGCCAGATGGGGCTGGACATCGGCCCGGAGACCGCCAAGCTGTACGCCTCGAAGCTCGCCGACGCCGCCACCGTCTTCTGGAACGGTCCCATGGGCGTCTTCGAGCACCCCGACTACGCCGCGGGCACCAGGGCGGTCGCCCAGGCTCTCGTCGAGTCCAAGGGCTTCACCGTCGTCGGCGGCGGGGACTCCGCAGCCGCCGTGCGCATCCTCGGCTTCGACGAGAACGCGTTCGGACACATCTCGACCGGTGGCGGCGCCTCCCTCGAATACCTCGAGGGCAAGACGCTCCCCGGCCTCGCCGCACTGGAGGACTGACCCACATGGCCGCATCTGTTTCTTCCGGGCGCACGCCGATCATGGCGGGCAACTGGAAGATGAACCTCAACCACCTTGAGGCCATCGCCCACGTCCAGAAGCTCGCCTTCGCCCTGGCCGACAAGGACTACGAGGCCGTCGAGGTCGCCGTCCTGCCGCCCTTCACCGACCTGCGTTCGGTGCAGACCCTGGTCGACGGCGACAAGCTCAAGATCAAGTACGGCGCCCAGGACCTCTCGGCCCACGACTCCGGCGCCTACACCGGCGAGATCTCCGGACCCATGCTGGCCAAGCTGAAGTGCACCTACGTGGTCATCGGCCACTCCGAGCGCCGCCAGTACCACGCCGAGACCGACGACATCGTGAACGCCAAGGTCAAGGCCGCCTACAAGCACGGTCTGACCCCGATCCTGTGCGTCGGCGAGGAACTGGACGTCCGCGAGGCGGGCAACCACGTCGCCCACACCCTCGTCCAGGTCGAAGGCGGTCTCAAGGACGTCCCGGCCGAGCAGGCCGAGTCGGTCGTGATCGCCTACGAGCCCGTCTGGGCCATCGGTACCGGCAAGGTCTGCGGCGCCGCGGACGCGCAGGAGGTCTGCGCCGCGATCCGGGCCAAGCTCGCCGAGCTGTACAGCCAGGAGCTGGCCGACCAGGTGCGCATCCAGTACGGCGGCTCCGTCAAGGCCGGCAACGTCGCCGAGATCATGGCGCAGGCCGACATCGACGGTGCCCTGGTCGGCGGTGCCTCGCTGGACGCGGACGAATTCGTCAAGATCGTGCGCTTCCGCGATCAGTGATCGGGCCGAGCGAGTAGGCCCAGGGGGCGATCCGTCGTACCCTTGCGGGGACAAGGCGGCTTGCCGCTTTGTCCCCCTCGTTCATCCGAAGTCGTTCATCCGAATCCGAGAGAGTTGGTCCAGCCGTGGTTTTGGGGTTCTCGATCGCCCTGATCGTCTTCAGCCTGCTGCTGATGCTGCTGGTGCTGATGCACAAGGGCAAGGGCGGCGGCCTCTCCGACATGTTCGGTGGCGGTATGCAGTCCTCCGTCGGCGGCTCCTCGGTCGCCGAGCGGAACCTGGACCGGATCACCCTGGTGATCGGTCTGCTCTGGCTCGCGTGCATCATCGTCCTCGGGATCCTGATGAAGACAAGCAGCTGATCCGCGACGCACACACGCACAATCTGTACGTAAGGCCCCATGTTCGGTACGCGCACCTGAGCGCGGCCTATCATGGGGCTTGCGTCTAGGTGCGGGGGCGGTAACTCCCACCACTGGACGCGCGTTGGGCCTTACGTAGACTGAGGCGCTCGCAACGAAGCGACACGCCGACTCGCTTCGCGGCACCATCACGCAGGGAGTTACGACCGTGGCAAGTGGCAACGCGATCCGAGGTAGCCGGGTCGGGGCGGGGCCGATGGGCGAGGCCGAGCGCGGCGAGTCCGCGCCGCGTCTGCGCATCTCCTTCTGGTGCTCCAACGGGCACGAGACGCAGCCGAGCTTCGCCAGCGACGCGCAGGTGCCCGAGACCTGGGACTGCCCGCGCTGCGGCTTCCCGGCCGGTCAGGACCGGGACAACCCGCCGGACCCGCCGCGCACCGAGCCGTACAAGACGCACCTCGCGTACGTACGGGAGCGGCGCAGCGACGCGGACGGCGAGGCGATCCTCGCCGAGGCGCTCGCCAAACTGCGGGGCGAGATCTAGAAGTTGAGGCCGGCCGGGTGCCCGAGGGCGCCTGGCCGGAGCTGTCTTCGCGGCTGGGTCCGGGTCCGCGTCCGGCCCACTGTCAGTGGTGCCCTCTACGGTTTGTGCATCGGCGAATCGTGAGGGGCGGCGGTGACGGTGAGCGAGGGGGCGCCCGCGTGGCGCGGGGGCTTCGGGCGGCTGTGGACGGCCGCCGTGGTCTCCCGGTTCGGGGACGCGTTACGGACGTCCGCGCTGCCCCTGCTGGCCGCGCGCCTGACCGGCGACCCGCTCGCCATCGCCTCGGTGACCGCCTGCGGCTATGTGCCGTGGCTGCTGTTCGGGCTGCTCGGCGGTGCCGTCGCGGACCGGGTGGACCAGCGGCGCGCGATGTGGGCCGTGGACACGGTACGAGGGCTGCTCGTCGCCGCCTTCGCGCTCGCCGTGGCCCTCGGCCACGCCTCCATCCCGCTGCTCCTCCTGCTCGCCTTCGCGCTCACCACCCTGCAGACGCTCTTCGACAACGCCTCCACCGCGCTGCTGCCCTCCCTGGTGGACCGGCACGCCCTGGGCGGAGCCAACGCCCGGCTGATGACCGGCCAGCAGATCGCCGGAGGACTGCTCGGGGCCCCGCTCGTGCCGCTGCTCCTGGCGGCCGGCGCGTTCATGCCCTTCGCGGCCGACGCGAGCACCTACCTGGCGGCCGCCGCCCTGGTCGCCTCCCTGCGGACACGGCCCCCGAAGCGGGCGCCACGCCCGGCCGGCAGCACCCTGCGCAGGGAGATCGGCGAGGGCCTGCGCGCCCTGTGGCAGGACCGCGCCCTGCGGACCGTCTGCGTCGCCACCCTGCTGTGCAACATCGGCATGGGCGCCCTGATCGCCACCCTGGTCCTGCATGTGACGCGCTGGCTGCACGCGGGCACCGCGGGCTACGCGGCGGCGATGACCGCGTACTCGGCCGGCAGCATCACCGGCGGCTTCCTCGCCCAGCGCGTCGCCCGCCGTACCGGCCGGATCCGGGCCCTGCTGGTCGCCGGGACGGTCCAGACGTCGGCCCTGCTGCTCATGGGCACCGTCCGGCACCTCGGCGCCCTCGTCGCCGGCATGCTGCTGCTCGGTGCGATGAACATGGTGTGGAACGTCAACCAGGTCACGTTGATGCAGCAACACGCGCCCGAGTCGATGACCGGCCGGATCGCCGCCGCCTTCCGCACCTCCTCCACATCCGGCGCGCCGCTCGGCGCGCTGCTCGGCGGAGTCGTCGCGGGAGCCTACGGTCTGAACGGCCCCGCGCTGCTGGCCGCCGCTCTCTTCGGTCTGGCCGTCACCTCGTTGATACCGGTGCGCAAGCCTGACGTACCTGTTGTTGCGCCGCAGGAGAGCGCGACGGCAGGCCGTGCCCCGAGCTGATCAACTAGGTTGGAACGGCGGCGGCACAGGCACGCAACAGGACAGGTGCAAGGAAGAAGGCTGAAGTCGGAATGAACGCAGACGGCCGTACCAGGCTCAACCAGACGCCCGAGTGGACCGCGCTCGCCAAGCACCGGGAGGAGCTCGCCGACACCCGTCTGCGGGACCTGTTCGACGCCGACCCGGAGCGCGGCACGGGCCACACCCTCCAGGTCGGCGACCTCCACATCGACTACTCGAAGCACCTGGTCAACGACGAGACACTGCGGCTGCTGCGGGAACTGGCCGCCGCCACCGACGTGTTCGGGCTGCGGGACGCCATGTTCCGCGGCGAGAAGATCAACGTCACCGAGAACCGCGCGGTGCTGCACACCGCCCTGCGTGCCCCGCGTGACGCGGTGGTCGAGGTCGACGGCGAGAACGTGGTGCCCCAGGTGCACGCCGTCCTGGACAAGATGAGCGACTTCGCCGAGCGGGTCCGCTCCGGCGCCTGGACCGGCCACACCGGCAAGCGCATCAAGAACGTCGTCAACATCGGCATCGGCGGCTCCGACCTCGGCCCGGCGATGGCCTACGAGGTGCTGCGCGGCTTCACCGACCGCGACCTGACGGTCCGCTTCGTCTCCAACGTCGACGGCGCCGACCTGCACGAGGCCACCCGCGACCTGGACCCGGCGGAGACGCTGTTCATCATCGCCTCCAAGACGTTCACCACGATCGAGACGATCACCAACGCCACTTCCGCCCGCAACTGGCTCCTCACCGAGCTGAAGGCCGGTCAGGAAGCGGTCGCCAAGCACTTCGTGGCCCTCTCCACGAACTCC
>NZ_JAJONF010000006.1 GCF_021462265.1 Streptomyces shenzhenensis
GCAGCCGCCGAGCCGGAGACGGCCGAGGCAGCCGCCGAGGCGAAGCCCCGCCGCACCCGCAAGACGGCCGCGACCGCCCCGGAGGCCGCTGAGGCGGTGGCGGAGGCCGCGCCCCAGGCGCGCCGGACCCGGAAGGCGGCCGAGGCCGCCGTCGACTCCGCCGAGGGCACCGAGGCCAAGCCCCGCCGCACCCGCAAGGCGACGGCAGCCGCCGCCACGGCGGAGATCCCGGCGCAGGCCACCGCGGAGCCGGAGGCCAAACCGAGGCGACGCACCACCCGCAAGACGGCCGAGTCCGTCGAAGGGGCGGCCGACGCCGAGGCGAAGCCGAAGGCCCGCCGCACCCGGAAGGTCACCGCCGCGGCCCCCGAGGCCTGAGCGCACGCCACGACGGCCCGGACCACCCCGTGTGGTCCGGGCCGTCGGCGTTTCCGCACAGCCCGGCCACGGCGTCCCCGGTGCCCCGGGGCCGAGGCCGGGATTCACTCGCCGGATCCCGGTCGGTCACCCCGCTCCGGTTACCCTCTCCCTCATGAGCAGGCCTCGTACCTTCGTCCCGCCCGCCGGTGCCCGTGCGTACACGCTCGTCACCGAGCGCGGCGAGTTCGCCGTCGTCGACGCGCCCGTGGCCGCCGGGGTGGAGGTCAGGGGGGTCGCGCTGCTGCTGCCCGGGTTCACCGGGAGCAAGGAGGACTTCAACCGGCTGCACGAAACGCTGGGCCGGCGCGGGTACCGGACGGTCGCCGTGGACGGGCGCGGGCAGTTCGAGTCGGACGGTCCGGAGGACGACGAATCGGTTTACGCCCAGGAGGAGCTGGCGCGGGACGTGCTCGCGCAGGCGGCGGCGGTCGGGGACGGCGGGCCGGTGCATCTGCTGGGGCACTCGCTCGGCGGTCAGATCGCACGCGCGGCCGTGCTCCTCGACCGGTCGCCGTTCCGCTCGCTGACCCTGATGGCCTCGGGTCCGGCACAGATCTCCTCCTCCCAGCAACAGCGCGTGAAGTTGTTGCACGACGCGCTCGCCGTGATGTCGATGGCCGAGGTGTGGGAGGCCATGCAGGCCCTGGAGGCGCCGGAGGAACTGGACGAGCTGGACGCGCTGGAGGAGATGCTGGAGGACGGCGAGGATCTGCGGCGCCGCTGGCTGGGCAACAAGCCGGCCCAACTCCTCGCCACCGGACGCCAGTTGTGCACCGAGCCGGACCGCGTCGCGGAACTGGCCGCCGTACCACTGTCGTTCCACGTGCTGTCGGGCGCCCGGGACGACACCTGGCCGGTACCGCTGCTGGACGAGATGGCGCTGCGGCTGCGGGCGCACCGGACGGTCATCGAGGGGGCGGAGCACTCGCCCAACACCGACCGGCCCGCCGCCACCGCCGAGGCGCTCGCCGCGTTCTGGGACGCTGTCGCCGACGTGGGCTAGTACTGCGTCCGCAGGTGTTCCCAGAAGCCGTCCCGCAGGGCGCGGCGCAGGTCGGCCTGGCCGCGCAGGGAGTACTGGAGCATCCGCTCGGCCTCGACGAGGAGGTCCTGGTCGACGGATCCCGGCAGGTAGGGGTGGCCGGGCAGCAGCTCGACGAGCGTCTCACGGCCCCGCGAGGACAGCCATTTCGCGGCGATCTGCGCGCCGATGAAACGGACGTCCTCGCGGCTGGGTCTGGTGGCGCCGGCCTCGTAGGCGTGGGCGGTGCGCCGGGAGACGTACGGCTTGAAGAATTCGAGGTCGAGCGTGCGCTGGCTGTCGACCTCCCAGAGCAGCGGCTCGGCCTGGTTGCGGCCCTCGGGGGCCTCGATGCCCCAGAGGTGGACCCGGGCGCCGTAGCCCTGGGCGGCCTCGACCGCCGAGACCAGGTCCTCGTCGCCGCCGAGCAGGGCCGCGTCACTGATGGCGCGGTGCCGGGCGAGTGACTCCAGGTCCGTGCGGATCAGGGAGTCGACGCCCTTCTGCTGGTTGTTGGCGTTGAGGTTGCCGAGGCGGACCTTGACGTCGGGCAGCTCGGCGATGGCCTGCTGCTCGGCGGTGTGGATGCGGCGGCGGGCGCCGTCGTACCAGTAGACGCGGAGCAGCCGGCTGTCGGCGAAGATCTGGCGCGCCTTGTCGATGAGCGCTTCGATCAGCCCTTCGGCGTCGAGGTCGAAGGCGCGGCGGTCCTCCGTCCCCGCGACGAGCCGGCCCGTGGCCGCGTAGAGGTAGCCCGCGTCCACGAAGATGGCGTGCGTCGAGGGCGTCTTGGCCACTTCGGCGAGCATGCGGGTGAGCAGCTCGTTCGTGCGGTCGATACCGGCCTGGAGGGCGGTGAGGTCGTCGTTCATCACCTCCATTGTCCCGGCGGTCACGCTGCGAACACAACCGGTCCCGGTCAGTCCCGTAAAGACTCTTACCGATCGGTAATTAGACGTTCGAAAAATTTCTTTAGCGTAGGGAATGTTTGTAACACGCAAGTCGTTGACTCATACGGAACACAGCGACGAAGGGAGAGGCCATGCGCTTCGAAATCATGCGACTCGACGAGGTCGACGGCACCACCGTGGACAGCACTGTCGTGGACGCCGCCTCCGTCAGCGGGATCGTGCAGCAGGCCGCCGCCGTGGGGCAGCGCCTGTGGATCCGACCGGCCGAGACCCAGGCTTCGTAACAAGACGACGCGACGACGACGGACGAGCACCACACCGACGACGACACACGACGACATACAGCCAGACACCGACGACGACACATCGACGACACGCGGAGCACCGCACAGCCTTCGGAGCCCCCGTACGGCATCCACGCCGTACGGGGGCTCCGCGTATGGAGCGCTAAGCGCCCTTGATCACCTGGGTGACGCCGTTGATGATCTGCTGCACGGCGATCGCGGAGAGCATCATGCCCGCCAGGCGCGTCACCAGGACCACGCCGCCGTCCTTGATGAGCCGGATGATCAGCAGCGAATAGCGCATCACCAGCCACAGCACGACATGGACGGCGAGGATCGCGGCCCACACGGACACCTGCGTGGCCACGCTGCCGGCCTTCTGCACGGCGAGGATGACGGACACGATCGCACCGGGGCCGGCCAGCAGCGGCATGCCGAGTGGCACCAGCGCCACGTTGACGTCCTTGGTCTGCTTCGGCTCGTCGTTCTTGCCGGTGAGCAGGTCCAGCGCGATGAGCAGGAGCAGCAGCCCGCCCGCGATCATCAGCGCGGGCACGGAGACGTTCAGGTAGTTCAGGATCTGGTGCCCCAGCAGCCCGAAGACGGCGATCACGCCGCCCGCCACGCACACGGCCTGGAAGGCCATCCGCTTCTGCACCTTGCCGGGCCGGCCGGCGGTGAGGGCGAGGAAGATCGGGGTGATCCCGGGGGGATCCATGATGACGAACAGGGTCAGGAAGAGGGAGCCGAAGACGGCGAAATCGAACATGGGGGTGCTACAGGCCTTGCGGAGTGAGGGACGTGGGCGTGCGAGGACTCAGCCTCGGGTCCCGCCGGTCCCCGGCACCGGAAACGCACCGGTCGCCCGCCGCGTGATCTCGCCGTACACCTCGGGGTCCGTGGTGTACTCGCCCAGCGTCACGGTCTTACGGCTGCCGTGGTAGTCGGAGGACCCGGTGACCAGCAGCCCCAGTTCCCCGGCGAGACCCCGCAGCCGTGCGCGGGTGTCCTCGTCGTGGTCCATGTGGTCGACCTCGATGCCGTCGAGACCGGCCGCGGCCATCTCCGCGATCGCCGCCTCGGGCACCGTACGCCCGCGCTTGGCGGCCCCCGGGTGCGCGAACACGCACACGCCGCCGGCGCCCTTGACCAGCCGGATCACCTCGAAGGGGTCGGTCTCGTGCTTCGCCACGAAGGCCCGGCCACCGTCGGCCAGCCACGCTTCGGTGAAGGCGTCGCTCACGGTCGGTACGACACCGAGCTCGACCAGCGCGGAGGCCACGTGCGGGCGCCCGACCGACCCGTCCCCGGCGATCCGCTTCACCTGCTCCCAGGTGACCGGCACGCCCAGCGCGTTCAGCTTGGCGATCATGCCCTGGGCACGCGGCACCCGGTCGTCCCGGACCAGCTCGCGCTCGGCGAGCAGAGCGGGCTCCTCGGCATCGAAGAGGTAGGCCAGCATGTGCATGGAGACGCCGTCGACACGGCAGGACAGTTCGGCCCCGGGGACCAGGGTGAGCCCCTCGGGCAGCGCGGCGATGGCCTCGGCGTACCCGCGGGTGGTGTCGTGATCGGTCAGCGCGACGACGTCAAGTCCGGCAGCGGCGGCATTGCGCACCAGCTCGGCCGGGGTGTCCGTACCGTCGGAGGCGGTGGAGTGGCAGTGCAGATCGATGCGCACGACGCGGACTCCAGCGGGCCGGTACGGATGGGGACGCATCAAGGATAGCGGCCGACATGGGGTGCCCTGTCACACCCGAAAGCCGGGAGCGCCCCATACAGCCGACGCACAGGGACACGCCCCGAAGGGGCGCGGGGAACTGCGCGACAAGCCCCCACCGGCGACGCACGACCAACCCACCGGCCCGCGCACGACCGACCACCCCGGCCCACGCCCCATTGACCCACCGGCCCGCGCACGACCGACCACCCCGTGGCCCCTACGGCTCCAGCAAACGCGGTGACAACGCGCCGCAGGGCACCAGATCCACCTCGGCCCCCGCGTCCCGCAAGTCGGTCAGCACCAACTCGTCGTACATCAGCAACCCCGTCTGCTCCGGCCACACCACGGCCCAAAGCCACAGCCCCAGGGCCTCGCCCGCGAAGACGGCCCGGTCGTCCGGCGCACCGGAGACATGCCAGAGCGGTGTCGGCCGCCCCGCCGCCAGCACCTTCGCCTGCGCCGGCTTCTCCACGTTCATGGACGGCCCGGGATCCGGCCCGTCGATCCCCGCGTACCGGGCCCCGAGGCCGACCCCCAGCTCCTCGGCGACCAGGATCATCTCCCCTATGCCGCCGAGCGGCGCGGGCCCGGAGCAGGCGACGGCGGTCGCGCGCCCTCCGCTGCGGTCGTCACCGGCGTACGCCACACCCGTGAACAGCCAGCCGACCGGCAGCGGCCAGGGCATCCAGACCGGGACCTGGGTGCGGTGCACCACCACACCGAGGGCCTCGACGCTGGGCGGGATCACGGGCTGCACCGGATGCACGGTCCCGTGCACCTCGCACTGCCAGGTGTCGGCGAAAAGGCCGGGAGCCCTGACCCGGCCACCACACTTCGGGCAACTGGGTTCGCCCCTCATAGGGCCCCACGGTCCTACCCGGGATCCCCCACGTCAAGGACGATCACCCGTCCGGGCGGAAGCGGTCACCTGGAGGAACTAGATGCGCCTTGCATTAATTAGCCCCTCTAACTTACTATGTGTATAAGCCAACCAAATCCGCAACGGAATCCGCACCAGACATCCGCGGCACAGAGTGGAGGAAGCGCATGGACGACCCGTTCGACGCGGGAGCAGGCAGCATCCTGCGGCAGCCGAAGGCCGTGTGGGCGACGGCCGGTGCGTCCGTCGTCGCCT
Organism: Streptomyces shenzhenensis; assembly: GCF_021462265.1. Classification (GTDB taxonomy): domain Bacteria; phylum Actinomycetota; class Actinomycetes; order Streptomycetales; family Streptomycetaceae; genus Streptomyces; species Streptomyces shenzhenensis. Next base: position 5,495 of record NZ_JAJONF010000006.1, read on the forward strand.
TCATGGGCATCGGACTCGTCGACCCGATCCTGCCCTCCATAGCCAGGGGACTGGACGCCACGGCCGGCCAGGTCTCCCTGCTCTTCACCTCGTACTTCCTGATCACCGCCGTGGCGATGCTGCTCACCGGCTTCGTCTCCAGCCGGATCGGCGGCCGCAAGACCCTGCTGCTCGGCCTCGCGTTCGTGGTCGTCTTCGCGGGCCTGGCCGGCACGTCCGACACAGTCGGCCAGCTGGTCGGCTTCCGGGCCGGCTGGGGCCTCGGCAACGCCCTGTTCGTCTCGACCGCCCTGGCCGTCATCGTGGGCGCGGCGGCCGGCGGCAGCGCCGCCGCGATCCTGCTCTACGAGTCGGCGCTCGGCCTCGGCATGGCGTGCGGCCCGCTGCTGGGCGCGGTGCTCGGCAACATCAGCTGGCGTTACCCCTTCTTCGGCACCGCCACCCTGATGGCGATCGGCTTCCTGTGCATCACCGCGTTCCTGAAGGAACAGCCGAAGCCGGCCCGCCGGACCTCGATCCTGGATCCGATCCGGGCACTGGGCCACGGCGGCCTCGCCTCCGCGGCCGCCTCCGCCTTCTTCTACAACTACACGTTCTTCACCGTGCTGGCCTTCACCCCGTTCGTGCTGAACATGAGCCCGTACCGCTCGGGCGCGGTCTTCTTCGCCTGGGGTGTGCTGCTCGCGCTCTTCTCGGTGGTCGTCGCCCCGCGCATGCAGAAGCGTCTCGGGTCCCTGAAGGTGCTCGGGGGCTCGCTGGTCCTGCTCGCCGCCGACGTCCTCGTCCTCGGCTACGGCGGCCACACCGCCGCCGTCGTCTGCACGATCCTGTCCGGCGCGTTCATCGGCGTGAACAACACGGTCTACACCGAACTGGCCCTCGGCGTGTCGGACGCGCCGCGCCCGGTGGCGAGCGCGGGCTACAACTTCGTCCGCTGGTTCGCCGCGGCGGCCGCTCCCTACTTCGCGCCGAAGATCGAGGAGTGGACCGACATCCACGTCCCGTTCGTGGTGGCGGCGGTCACCGCGGTCCTGGGCGCGGTGGTGGTGCTCGTACGACGGAACGCGCTGACCCACGACGCCGCGGAACTGCAGCCGCGGCACGCCACCGAGGACGGCGTCACGGTCTTTGCCAACTGACTCTCCGGGAGCGGCGCTTGGTGAGCTTGCTCACCAAGCGCGTTCAGTCCAGCGGGACGGATGTCCGGTGCGGGTCCCTGAGGTCCGTCCCGTTCGCGAGCCAGCGCTCCTGGAGGGCCCCGGCGCCGTGCACGCGCTTCCAGGCCGCCTCGTTCGGCGTCATCGGCAGCAGCGGCAGGAACCGTACGGGATCGAGAGGCGCGTCCAGCTCCAGATCCTCGACGAGACCGCCCGGTTCGCCGACCAGGACGGAGGTGAAGGGCGCCCCCGGCCACAGCGGACCGCCGACGTCCAGCGACCCGCCCGGGGTCACGACCAGGCCCTCCACCTGCGGTGACGCGGCGAGTACGGCGAGCGGGCGGAGCACCTTGTCGGTCTCGGCGAGCCCGGCCCGGACCGACAGGACCAGTTCGGCGCGCGGTCCCTTCACGGGGTCCGCGACCATCGCGGTGGGGTCCGTCATGGGGTGCGCGGACATGCCGAGGGTGGCGTAGCGGACGACGTCCTCGCCCTGGAGATCCTCGTGGAAGCGGAGCACCTCGATGCGGTCCGTGCCGAGGAAGGTGACCGCCGCGCGCGCGTCCGGTTCGCCCAGCGTGGTGGTCAACCGGGCTTCGACCAGAGGAAGAACTTCAGCCATGGCGTGAGCATAGAACTCGTCAGTGCCGGGCAAAGCGGCGCCTTGACACCGAGGCCTGCTGCTACTCTGGCCGCGGCGGTTCGGGGCAGCACGCAGTGCGTCGCGGTCGGACCCGACGCCGACAGGACTCCCTTACGAGGGACCGGCTGGAGGAGGTGGGGCTGTCATGGATCGAAGTCACCCGTGCAGTACCACTCGCTCTTCCGGCCTCTGATTTCTTCTCTGGCTGGCTGCCGCCTTCTCGTGCGCGTTGTCGTTCGGAAGAGCACTTCGTTTCGCCTGATCCTTCTGACCGGTCCGTTCCGGATCTGTCTGGATCCGTTTGTCTGATCTGAATCAGTAGCGAAGTCGCCACCGCAACGGTGCGGTGCTCCCCGCTTTGTGGACGTGCCAAACATCCGAAGCCAGGACGTCCCCATTCCGGGTAGTTCCACCCGTTCGCCGGCGGTCTTCCGCTGCCTGTCGCGAAGGAGCCTGCCCATGTCGATGATCCGCGACCTGCGCGCCGTCGTCCGCCCGTCCCGCCCCTCGCTGCGCAAGAGCCTGCGTCCGGACAGCGGCGCGTACGACACCACCCGCGACCCCGGCACGCCGTCGGCCGTCGTCGACTGCGCCGTCTACCGCGACGGCGCCCGGGTCGAGGCGGGCAAGCCGCTGAGCCCGCACGAGGCGATGCGGCTGGTGCGCCGTGACGGCGGGTTCGTGTGGATCGGGCTGCACGAGCCGACCGAGGCCGAATTCGCCGGTATCGCGAGCGAGTTCGGGCTCCACCCGCTGGCCGTCGAGGACGCGGTCCAGGCCCACCAGCGCCCGAAGCTCGAACGCTACGACGACTCGCTCTTCACCGTCTTCAAGACCATCCACTACGTCGAGCACGACCAGCTCACCGACACCAGCGAGGTCGTGGAGACCGGCGAGGTCATGTGCTTCACCGGCCGGGACTTCTTCATCACCGTCCGGCACGGCGGGCAGGGCTCGCTGCGGGCGCTGCGGCACCGGCTCCAGGACGACCCCGAACTGCTCGCCAAGGGCCCTTCGGCCGTGCTGCACGCCATCGCCGACCACGTCGTGGACGGTTACATCGCCGTCGCCGACGCCGTGCAGGACGACATCGACGAGGTGGAGACCGAGGTCTTCACGCCGGGCCGTGGGGGCGGGGTGTCCCGGGGTGTCGACTCGGCGCGGATCTACCAGCTCAAGCGCGAGGTGCTGGAGTTCAAGCGCGCGGTCTCGCCCCTGCTGCGCCCGATGCAGCTGCTGAGCGAACGGCCCATGCGGCTGGTCGACCCCGACATCCAGAAGTACTTCCGGGACGTCGCCGACCACCTCGCCCGGGTCCAGGAGCAGGTCATCGGCTTCGACGAACTCCTCAACTCCATCCTCCAGGCCAACCTCGCGCAGGCGTCCGTGGCGCAGAACGAGGACATGCGGAAGATCACGGCATGGGCCGCGATCATCGCCGTGCCGACGATGGTGTGCGGTGTGTACGGCATGAACTTCAAGTACATGCCGGAGCTGCACTGGAGGTACGGCTACCCGGTGATCATGGGCATCACGGTCTGCATCTGCCTCGGCATCCACCGGACGCTCAAGCGCAACGGCTGGCTCTAGGGTGGGCGCCATGACAAGCGAGCTGCTCGACCAGGCCCTCGTCGAGGAGGCCACGAAGAAGTCCGGCCTCATCTGGGTACGGGCCGCGGGAGCGGCGGCCGCGCGTGCGGTGTGGCACGCGTGGGCCGACGGGGGCGTGTACCTGGTCGGCGACGGGGCCGAGCAGCCGCTGGGTGAGCTGGCCGACGGGGGGTCGGCGGAGGTGACCGTCCGCAGCAAGGACAAGGGCGGCCGACTGGTCACCTGGACGGCGACGGTCACGGAACTGCCCGCCGGCACCCCGGAGTGGGACGCGGCGGTGGCCGAACTGAAGGGCAAACGCCTCAACGCCCCCGACGGCGAGGCGATGACGGACCGCTGGGCGAGGGAGTGCAGGGTGCTGCGCCTGACGCCGACGGGGGCGGTCTCGCCTCTTCCGGAGGGCAGCCTGTCCGAGCCGCCGGTCGCGTCCCCGGCGACGACCCGCGGCCCCGTCCCGGCCGGCCTGCCACGGCTGCTTGCCAAGCGCCGAAAGCCCAAGTAGCCAGAGCCCGAGCAGAGTTGGGCACCGCCGAACACCACCGTCGTGGCGCACCGCCGTTGCGGCGGGCTCCAGAAACCCGAACGCCCCGCACACCCGCCGATCCGTCAGATCCGCCGGTCTTCCGCCTCCGCCCGCAACGGCGCTCAGCCCCCGCGGCGCCGACCGGCGGTACCGAACCCACCGCAAGCCCCGCCCACGCCGCCGCCGGCCGCTACGACGACGGTAATTGCTTCCCGTAGTCGACCGTCTCGCCCTTCTCCGGTTCGGCCACGCTGAAGTCCTTGCCCCAGTCGGAGAAGGTGAGGGTGCCGGCGCCGCCGGCGCGTTGCAGGCGGAGAGGGTAGGGCTTGCCCCGCAGGGAGACGTCGAGGGTGCCCCCGGAGCCGCCGTCGCCGGTGATGCGGATGGTGGGGGTGCCCGACTGGTCGTGGTGACCGGCCGTCGAGAGCGAACCGTGCAGGGTCAGCAGGCCCGAGAGGAGGACGTCCTTGTCCGTGAAGCCGCTGAACTTCTTGTACGCGGGATCCGTCCGCGGCACCTTCACGTACTTGCCGTCGAGCTTGGTCGCGGCGGTCGTGTCGCTGCCGTCGGCGTGGTTCCAGAACCCCGAGTCAGCCTGCAGATACAGCGTGTCGCCGACCCGCAGGAGCTGGAACGTCGAGCCCTTCGAGGTGACCGACCCGGTCCCGCCGTCCTTGTTGAGGCGCATGTCCAGCTGGTACGTACGCCCGCTCGTGACCACCGTCCCGGCCATCCGCACCGTCGCCACCGACGACGCCGCCGCCCGCGTCTTCGACTGGATCACGTCCGGCGCCAGCTTGCCCACCCCGTTCGTGCCCGCGTCGGGATCCCCGCCGCAGCCGGTGAGGACGGCCAGTGCGCACACGGCGGTGACCAGTGCGGCGTGGCGAGTACGGCCCGGAGCGATCGCGGTCACGGACACGGCCGCCTTTCTGAGGGGTCCGGCAGGGCGTACCGCAGCGTACCGGTGCCCGACCCGCCCGGCGGAGCCAGTCCGTCCGGACCGCCCACCAGGGCGTATCCGATCGGTACGGGCTAGCCTGAAGCCCACCGAGCGGGCGGAAGGGACTGACAAACACGTAAGCGGTAATTCGGTAGGTAAAGGAAGCAACACCATGGCAGCCGGCGCTCCCCGCATCTTCGTCTCGCACCTCGCCGGTGTCCCCGTCTTCGATCCCGCCGGCGACAAGGTGGGCCGCCTCCGGGACCTCGTCGTCATGCTGCGGGTGCGCCGCCGCCCGCCCCGGCTGCTCGGCCTGGTCGTCGAACTGTCCACCCGGCGCCGCATCTTCCTGCCCATGACCCGGGTGACCGGCGTGGAGTCCGGCCAGGTCATCACCACCGGCGTGGTGAACGTCCGCCGCTTCGAGCAGCGCCCCACCGAACGTCTGGTCTTCGGTGAACTCCTCGACCGCCGTGTCCAGCTGGTCGAGACCGGCGAGGAGGTCACCGTCCTCGACCTGGCCGTGCAGCAGCTGCCGACCCGCCGGGACTGGGAGATCGACCGGGTCTTCGTCCGCAAGGGAAGAACCGGAACCTTCCGGCGGACCAGGGGGGAGACGCTCACCGTCGAGTGGTCGCAGGTCACCGGGTTCTCCCTGGAGGAGCACGGCCAGGGCGCCGAGAGCCTGCTCGCCACCTTCGAGCAGCTGCGCCCCGCCGACCTCGCCAACATGCTGCACCACCTCTCCGCCAAGCGCCGCGCGGAGGTGGCCGCGGCCCTCGACGACGACCGGCTGGCCGACGTACTCGAAGAACTCCCCGAGGACGACCAGATCGAGATCCTCGGCAAGCTGAAGGAGGAGCGGGCGGCGGACGTCCTGGAGGCCATGGACCCGGACGACGCGGCCGACCTGCTCGCCGAACTCCCCGAGGCCGACAAGGAACGGCTGCTGAGCCTGATGGAGCCGGCCGACGCGGCCGAGATGCGGCGCCTGATGTCGTACGAGGAACACACGGCGGGCGGTCTGATGACCACCGAACCGATCGTCCTGCGTCCGGACGCCACCGTCGCCGACGCCCTCGCCCGGGTCCGCAACCCCGATCTCTCCCCGGCCCTCGCCGCCCAGGTCTACGTCTGCCGGCCGCCCGACGAGACCCCGACCGGCAAGTACCTGGGCACCGTGCACTTCCAGCGGCTGCTGCGCGATCCCCCGTACACCCTGGTCAGTTCGCTGGTCGACGACGACCTGCAACCCCTCGACCCCGACGCCACGCTCCCGGTCATCGCCGGGTTCTTCGCCACGTACGACATGGTCGCGGCGCCCGTGGTGGACGAATCGGGGTCGCTGCTCGGCGCGGTGACCGTGGACGACGTCCTCGACCACATGCTGCCGGAGGACTGGCGGGAGACCGAGTTCCACCTGGCCGAGGGGGAGCCGGCGGCGGAGAAGACGCCGGAGAGGAGGGCGGGGATCCATGGTGCCTGAGCGCGAGAGCACCCGTGAGCGGACGCCGTCCGGCGCCACGGCCGCCAGCCGGTCGCGCGGTCACCGCCTGGACCAGCCGCGCCCGCCGCGGCGCAGGCTGCTGCCGGAGTGGGACCCGGACGCCTTCGGACGGCTGTCCGAGCGCATCGCCCGCTTCCTGGGCACCGGACGGTTCATCGTCTGGATGACGTTCGTGATCATCCTGTGGGTCCTGTGGAACGTCACGGTACCCGGCAGGCTCCGCTTCGACGAGTACCCGTTCATCTTCCTGACCCTGGCCCTGTCCCTGCAGGCCTCCTACGCGGCCCCGCTGATCCTGCTCGCGCAGAACAGGCAGGACGACCGCGACCGCGTCAACCTCGAACAGGACCGAAAGCAGAACGAGCGGTCCATCGCCGACACCGAGTACCTGACCCGGGAGATCGCCGCCCTGCGCATGGGCCTGGGCGAGGTGGCGACCCGGGACTGGATCCGCTCGGAGCTCCAGGACCTGCTGAAAGACATGGACGAGCGGCGGGACGGCCATCACGAACACGCGGTATTCCCGGCAGAACGGTCGGGGAGGCGTGACGTAGACGACCGCTGAGGGGCGTTATAGGGGGCCTGGGCCGCGCCGTACCATCGTTGGTATGGCTAGCGAAGACGCGGTGCGCGAGGCACTGGCGACGGTGAACGACCCCGAGATCAACCGGCCCATCACCGAACTGGGGATGGTCAAATCGGTGGTGATCGGGGAGGACGGCGCGGTCGCGGTCACCGTGTACCTGACCGTGTCCGGCTGCCCCATGCGGGACACGATCACCCAGCGCGTCACCGAGGCGGTCTCCCGGGTCGAGGGCGTCACCCGGGTCGACGTCACCCTGGACGTGATGAGCGACGAGCAGCGCAGGGAGCTGGCCTCCGCCCTGCGCGGCGGTCAGGCCGAGCGCGAGGTCCCCTTCGCCAAGCCCGGCAGCCTCACCCGCGTCTACGCGGTCGCCTCCGGCAAGGGCGGCGTCGGCAAGTCGTCGGTCACGGTCAACCTCGCCGTCGCGATGGCCGCCGACGGCCTCAAGGTGGGCGTGGTCGACGCGGACATCTACGGCCACTCCGTCCCGCGCATGCTCGGCGCGGACGGCAGCCCGACCCAGGTCGAGAACATGATCATGCCGCCGTCGGCGAACGGCGTGAAGGTCATCTCCATCGGCATGTTCACCCCGGGCAACGCCCCGGTGGTCTGGCGCGGCCCGATGCTGCACCGGGCCCTCCAGCAGTTCCTCGCCGACGTCTACTGGGGCGACCTGGACGTCCTCCTCCTCGACCTGCCGCCCGGCACCGGTGACATCGCCATCTCGGTCGCCCAGCTGGTCCCGAACGCCGAGATCCTGGTCGTGACCACGCCTCAGCAGGCGGCGGCCGAGGTCGCCGAGCGGGCGGGCTCCATCGCGGTCCAGACCCACCAGAAGATCGTCGGCGTGGTCGAGAACATGTCCGGCCTGCCCTGCCCGCACTGCGGCGAGATGGTCGACGTCTTCGGCACGGGCGGCGGCCAGAGTGTCGCCGACGGCCTCACCCGTGCGACGGGTGCGACCGTCCCCGTCCTCGGCTCCATCCCCATCGACGTCCGCCTCCGCGAGGGCGGCGACGAGGGCAAGCCGGTGGTCCTGACCGACCCGGACAGCCCGGCGGGAGCTGCCCTGCGCGGCATCGCCGGCAAACTGGGCGGCAGGCAGCGAGGCCTCTCGGGCATGTCCTTGGGTATCACCCCGCGCAACAAGTTCTAGAGTCCCAGCCGGGAACCACGGCGCCCCGCAAGGGGCGCCGGCTGTTCCGATGCGCGGCTCCGCCGCGTGGGCGCGACAAGCCACGACGCACCCGCGGTCGCGCGACGACCACAGCCCCCTGCGGTGAAGGGGCGCCCACCACCGGCGCCCCTTTTCTCATGCGTACGCGGCGATGTCCTTGATCATCGCGAACCCCAGCCCGTACGCGCTCATCCCCCGCCCGTACGCCCCGAGGTGCACGCCCGCCTCCGTGGACCCGGCCAGCACCCAGCCGAACTCCGACTCCCGGTAGTGGAACGGCGTGGCCACTCCGTCCACCGGCAGTGACAGCGACGACCAGGCGTCGCCGGCCAGGTCGTCCGCCAGCTCCCACGCGGTCTCGGTCTGCTGCTCCAGCCAGTCGTCCCGCAGGCTGTGGTCCATCTGGCCCGGCCAGGTGAAGGAGAGCAGGCCGACGCCCGCCAGCCACGCGGCGGACGACACCGACGTGGCCTCCAGGAGGCCGGTCCCGTCGGCGCTCCTGCGGGACGGGCTCGCCGCGACGGTCACGACCACCGCGAACTTCTCCCTCGACTCGCTCGCGGCGGCGGCCAGGTGCTCGTTGCGCACCGACGGCTCGTCCCCGTGCCCGATCGAACCGTGCTCGACGGCCCCGTCGGCCGCCGTGCCCACCTGCATCAGCCAGCGCGGCCCCGTGAAGGCCTCGTCGAGGCCGTACCAGGGGAAGGGCGCCTCCAGGTAGCCGTCGACCGTACGGCGGGCGAGGCGGACCTGCTGTTGGTCCTCCGCGACCGGCGCCTGTCCGTCCACCCGACTTGTCGTCTCCATCTGCCCGGACGCCTCCTAGCTCTCGTCGGTCCGGGGCGGCCCGCCCCCCTTCGGGCGCACTCGTCCGGTCCGCACAACAACTCGGCAGCATATCGACACCGCCGCAACCAGCAGCGAAACCGCCCGGTGCGTGGGTCGCACGGGCGGCGGGTTCGGGGGTGCAAAAGACGTATGAGCGGCGCACACGCGGTATGAAACGCGTCACGTGCGCCGCTCATGCGCGGGTCGGTGATCCGGAGTCAGGTGGCGTCCGCGTCGAAGGGCGGACGGTCGTTGCCCGGATCGTCCGGCTTCTTGGTCATGTCGATCCGGCCGCTGCCCGAGGAACCGCTCCCGGAGGACGACGGCGAGGGGCCGGTGTCGCTGCTGTGCACCGCGTCCGTGACCTCGGCCATCTCCTTCTTCAGGTCGAAGCCGTTGCGGATCTCCTTCAGCCCCAGCTCGTCACTGTCGAGGTGCTTGCGGATGAAGGTCTTGGGGTTGAGGTCCTCCAGCTCGAAGTCCTTGAACTCCGGGCCGAGTTCCTGCCGGATGTCGTCTTTGGCACTCTCCGAGAACTCCCGGATCTTGCGGATGGTCCGCATGACGTCCTGGATGACCTTCGGGAGCTTGTCCGGACCGAAGACGAGCACGGCGAGGACGACGATCGTCACCAGCTCTAGTGGTCCTATGTCATTGAACACCTGAAGCTCCTTGCGATGTCCTCGGTCCTCGGCCCTCCGGTCGCTGTTGCGGGTCTTCCGTGGTCCGGGCCGGGTCCACGGTACCCGGCCGACCTGTCCGTCCGGTACCGCCCCGAGGTGTCCGACTGTGTGTGTACGACCGGTTTTCCGGGTTGTTTGCCTAGTCGGGACACGAGCGGGGCCCCGGCTGTGAGGTTTCTGTCAGTTCCTGTCCGGAACGCCGGGGCGGTCGCCGGGGTGGTCGAGCGGCAGGGGGGTCAGGCCGTGCACGCCGTGCACCTGGACGACGGCGAGGTCGTAGCCGGCGTCGCCGCCGACAACGGTCGCCCGGGCGGTGACTCCGCTGCTGAACGTCACGGTTATCCGGCCGCCCGCCAGCACCGCGGCAGCGACGACGTGGTTGGTGGTGAGGATCCGCCCACGGGTGTCGATGACGAAGCCGGTGCCGGTGGCCTGTTCGCCGGTGCCGGTGACGCTCAGGGTGACGACGCTGGGCAGCGCACGCGCGGCGATCCCGGCGACGTCGCCGGGCGGCCGCCCGGGCGGCGGCGGACCCGGCCGGGGCAGCTGTACGGCCTCCAGGCCGCCGGTGCGCTCCAGAGAGGCGCCTGTCAGCCCGCCGACCGCGCCGGAGAGCACGCAGAGCACCAGCGCCCCCACGACGAACGTCCCTCGGCTCCGTGACCGCCGCCGCACAACCACGGCCCCGGTCGTGCCGTCCTGCGGGAGGGCCGGAGTGTTGCCGGTGGTGTCGCCGGGTGTCCCCGGTGACGTCGGTATCCCCTCGTCCATGCTCTCCTCGCGGGCTCACCGCGGCCCGGCCCTGGCCCGGGCTGGTTCGCGGAAGGTCGGCTCCCTGCCCGCGGCGGTGTCACGGGCATGGCCGGCTCACAGGATTCAACCAGGTTCACGAGTCGCCGCGCAGGGCCGTTCGGCAGGTGGGCGGGTCGGTCAGCGGGGCGTGTGCGAGGACCGGGACGGGGACGGGGAGGGCGCTGAGGTGGCGGCCGGGACGGGTGCGGCGAGCAAGCCGGCGCCGGTGGCCCCGGGGGCGGCGGTCCAGGAGGTGAGGGTGAGCGGAGGGTCGGCGCTCAGCGGCCGTATCAGCGGGGAGACCGCCGCCGCGCCGGCCATCACCGGTGCGGTCAGTTCCCGCAGCGCCTGCTGTGCGGCGGCCGGGGAGGGGACCCCGGGCAGCAGCGGCGCGGACACCGAGGTGGGCACGGCGGGGGTGCCGCCGAGCAGTGTGCCGGACGACAGCAGCGGGGTGAGCAGACGGCGGCGCTGGGTGTCGGCGGTCCCTGTGGTGCCCGAGCCCGCCACGCCGGCCGGGGCGACACTGCCGCCGCCGGAGCCGCTGCGGGCGTCGGCGGCCGGGGCGCCGGGCAGGCCGGCGGTGACCCCGCCGAGGGCCACGGCGGCCAGCGAGACCGCGCCGGCGGCGACGAACGCGAACCGCATGGAGCGCGAGGCGGAACGGTCGCTGTCCGGGCGGCCGACGGGATGGATGCGAAAGCCCCGGCCGACGGCCGCGGCCGGGTCGTGCACGCGGGCCGGGACATAGCCGAACTCGAAAGGGTCGTCCCGGCTCATGCCGAAGACCCCGCTGCCGGATCTCGGCCCCGAGGGATCCCCCCCGCCGAACGGTGAACCGCCGCCGTCCGGGTCACCGCCCGCGGGCAGCCCCTGGAGACGGGCCAGGAAGCTCTCGGAGGGCGGGGGCGGGGCGGCCGCCGCGAAGGCGTTCTTCAGCGCGCGCTGCGCGTCCGCCTCCGCCTTGCACCGGGCGCAGGTCGCCAGGTGGGCCAGGACGCGCTCGCGCGACTCATGGCCGAGCTCTCCGTCCACCAGGGCGGAGAGTCGGTCTCCCAGATGCTGTTCGGCGAGCTGCCGCCCGGCCGGTTTCGGTCGTGATCCACTCACGCGGTCGCGCCCCCTCCTCCCAGTGCGGGAACACGGGGCACGAAGGAGCGGCGCTCGGCCTTGCGGGCCTGCGGCGAGCGGTGCGCGAGGGCCTTGCGCAGCTGGGAGCGGCCCCGGTGGATACGGGAGCGGACCGTGCCGAGCTTCACGCCGAGGGTCGCGGCGATCTCCTCGTACGACAGGCCCTCGATGTCACAGAGCACGACGGCGGCGCGGAACTCGGGCGCCAGGGTGTCCAGGGCCTGCTGGACGTCGGCGTCGAAGTGCGCGTCGTTGAAGGCCTGCGAGGGGGTGGGCTCGCGGCTGGGCAGGCGCTCGGCCGCGTCCTCGCCGAGGGCGTCGAAGCGGATGCGCTGCTTGCGGCGGACCATGTCGAGGAACAGGTTGGTGGTGATGCGGTGCAGCCAGCCCTCGAAGGTGCCCGGCGAGTAGGTCGACAGGGAGCGGAAGACGCGGACGAAGACCTCCTGGGTGAGGTCCTCGGCGTCGTGCTGGTTTCCGGTCAGGCGGTAGGCCAGGCGGTAGACGCGGCCGCTGTGCGTGCTGACGATCTCCTCCCACGTGGGCGGAGTCCATGCCTGCCCGTCCGCGTCGGTGGAGAAGGTCGCGGTCCGGTCCTCGCCCATGGCGAGCGTGTCGGCGTGGCTGGGGTCAGCGACGGTGTCGTTCACGGATTTCGGCTTGCCCGCCGATCCGAGGAAGCGCCGTAGCACTCCTCCACGATCCCCGGGCGCGGCCGCACCTCCCCTGTCGGCTCTGGTGGTGTCCAGTGGAGCCCCTACCATAGCCACCTCGCCCGTTAGCACCGGATAAGCGGTTTTACGAGAATTTGATCTCTGCTGGTACGGCTCATCCGGCCGCTGCGGCAGGTGATCGGCCGCCGTCTCCCCATCGTGATCCATTCGTGTCCCCCCGCCTTGTCTTCCACCCCTCTAAACGCCCGGTCCCATCTGCGGGTTCCCGGCACCAACGGATACAGTCACGCCCAGGCAACCACGGGGACAGGAGAGGGTCATTACCGGCAACCGGCAGACGAGCTGGGCGTTCGCCGACGCCTTTGTCGCCGAGGACGAAGCGCTGCGGTGGGCCCGTGACCGGGCCCGCGAGGCAGGGCTGCGCTCGGTGTCGCCCGGCACGGGCGCCGCGCTGCGCATGCTCGCCGCCTCCGTGGACGCCAAGGCGGTCGCCGAGATCGGCACGGGGTGCGGGGTGTCGGGGATGTATCTGCTGTACGGCATGCGCCCGGACGGCGTGCTGACCACCGTGGATCCCGAGCCGGACCACCAGCAGTTCGCCCGGCAGGCCTTCCGCGCCTGCGGCTTCGCCAGCAACCGGGCCCGCTTCATCCCCGGCCGCGCCCTGGACGTGCTGCCCCGTCTCGCGGACGCCGGCTACGACCTGGTCTTCTGCGACGGTGACCGGCTGGAGTACTCCGACTATCTCGCTGAATCGTTGCGCCTGCTGCGTCCGGGTGGCCTGGTGATCTTCGAGGGCGTCTTCGCCAACGGCCGCACCGTCGACTCCCGGCCGCAGCCGACCGAGGTGCTGCGGCTGCGCGAACTGCTGCGCACGGTCCGGGAGAGCCCGGAGCTGGTGCCGTCGCTGCTGCCGGTGGGCGACGGACTGCTGTGCGCGGTCAAGCGCTGAGCAGGCCGGGTGAAGTCCGCTGCTGACCGGCGGCGCCTCGAAGGGGCGCGGGTGACCGCGCGACCAGCCACCACGACGCCGCGGACGAAGCCGGCGCATCGCGGCACTTCCAGCTGAACCGCCTGACCCGCACGGGCGGCGGCCGAGCCCTCGCGGGCGGCGACGGGGCCCTTCCGGGCGGCGACCGGTGGAAGTGAAGAAGACGGCAGCGCCCCGGCACCGTTTACGATGCCGGGGCCGCCGAAAGGGTATGGTCGCTGACGTCTCAGACGACGACGTTCTTGAGGGCGTCGGCAAGCGCCGCGGCCTCGTCAGGGGTCAGCTCGACGACGAGCCGACCGCCGCCTTCGAGCGGAACGCGCATGACGATGCCCCGCCCCTCCTTGGTCACCTCGAGCGGGCCATCACCCGTTCGCGGCTTCATGGCCGCCATGCTGGTTCCCCTTCCTGAAAACAGCTCATCGTCTGCCGACGGCCTCATGGGCACGCACGGTCCTGGCGGGACACGCGACTCCGGCATCGAACACATTGCTTCCAAGCCATTATCCCGCATCTCAGGACCCGATGACCAACATCAGTCGGCATCGCTTGGGCAACGCGCGCGAGCAAAACCACTCAATTCGGCGATGTGGCTGCGATACTTCGCCACCTCGCGTCCTTACGCCGCCCGAGTCGGCTCCGGTTTTCTTGACGCAGGTCACACACCAGGTCGGGTCACCCGGCGACGATCTCCGCCATGCTGTCCTTCGGACATCGACGTACTGAGCGGTACGTCAGCCGCGACGACGGAGACGACGGAGGGGACACACCATGACCGACACCGTGCTCTACGAGGTGAGCGACGGGCTCGCGACGATCACGCTGAACCGCCCCGAGGCGATGAACGCGCTGAACATCGCGACGAAGGTGGCCCTTCGGGAGGCCGCGCAGGAAGCTGCGGCCGACCCGGCCGTCCGGGCGATCCTGCTGACCGCCGCCGGGGACCGGGCGTTCTGTGTGGGGCAGGACCTCAAGGAGCACATCACGCTGCTCGCGTCCGACCGGGAGACCGGGGCGGGGCAGACGATGACGACGGTCCGGGACCACTACAACCCGATTGTGCGGGCGTTGATGTCGGCGCCGAAGCCGGTCGTCGCCGCCGTGAACGGGGTGGCCGCCGGCGCCGGACTCGGTTTCGCGCTCGCCGCGGACTACCGCGTGGTCGCCGACACGGCCGCTTTCAACACGTCGTTCGCGGGGGTGGCGCTGACCGCGGACTCCGGCGTCTCCTGGACGCTGCCCCGGGTGGTGGGGCCTGGGCGCGCCGCCGACCTGCTGCTCTTTCCGCGGAGCATCAGTGCGCAGGACGCGTACGAGTTCGGCATCGCCAACAAGGTCGTGCCTTCGGCCGACCTGCGGGCCGAGGGCGAGAAAACCGCGCGGAAGCTGGCCGACGGGCCGACGGTGGCTTACGCGGCGCTGAAGGAGGCGGTGGCCTACGGGCTCACGCACTCCCTCGACGAGACGCTGGACAAAGAGGACGAGCTGCAGGCCCGGGCCGGGGCCTCCGAGGATCACGGGATCGCCGTGCAGGCGTTCGTGAACAAGGAGAAGCCGAAGTACTTGGGGCGGTGACTCTCGTCGCAGACAACCGCGGGTTGGGGGGCTGGTCGCGCCCGCGCGGCGGAGCCGCATGCCGATGCGGCCCCGCGCCCCTCATGGGCGCTGTCCCTTACGGGGTTGTTCGGGCCACGCAGGTTTCGAGATGGTCGTTGACCAGGCCGCATGCCTGCATGAGGGCGTAGGCCGTCGTCGGGCCGATGAAGCGCAGGCCGCGCTTCTTCAGGGCCTTGGACAGGGCCGTCGATTCGGGGGTCACCGGCAGGACGTCGGCGAGCGTCCTGGGGGCCGGGTACGTGCCCGGCTCCGGGGCGTGTGACCAGACAAGGGTGTCCAGTTCACCCGGGGCCCACTCCGCGAGGACCTTCGCGTTGGCCATCGTCGCGTCGATCTTCGACCGGTTGCGGATGATGCCGGGGTCGGCCAGCAGACGGTCGCGGTCCTCGTCCGTGAACGCGGCCACCTTCTGGATGTGGAAGTCGGCGAAGGCGGCCCGGAAGCCGGGGCGGCGGCGCAGGATCGTGATCCAGGAGAGGCCGGACTGGAAGGCCTCCAGGCTGAGGCGTTCGTAGAGGGCGTCGTCGCCGTGGACCGGGCGGCCCCACTCCTCGTCGTGGTACGACACGTAGTCCTCGGTGGACAGGGCCCAGGGGCAGCGCAGCCTGCCGTCCGGCCCGGCCACCGCCGCTCCGGCGGCCGTGCCGGTCGTCTCGCTCATGGCCGGTCCTCCTGCTCGGGCTTGTCCAGCGAGGTGTGCGGGGCATGCCCGGTGTGCGGCGCGGCCTGGGCGCCGGCCAGCGCGGACTCCAGGTCGGCGATCCGGGCGTCGCGCTCCGCGAGTTCGGCGCCGAGACGGCTGAGCGCGTCGTCGACGTCCGCCATGCGGTAGCCGCGCGGGACGAGCGGGAAGCGGATGCTCTCCACGTCCGCGCGGCTGACCGGGCGGTCCGGGGGCAGCGGGTCCTGGAGCCGCTCGGGCGCCACCTCCGGCAGCGGTCCGCTCTCGCCGCCGCTCACCACGGCGAGGGTGACCGCGGCGACCACGACCGCGAGCGCGACGACGAGGAACAGGAACATGACCATCGCGGTGGGCCCCCAGGCTCGGTGAAGCGGTGCAGCAGCACTCGTTGTGCTCAGTGTGCTCAGTGTGCTCGGTGTCGAATGTGTCTGTGTCCGATCGTGCCATGCGAGTCTGACAGTTAGGGTCGCAGGCGCTCGCACCGAGGGAATCACTACGGGAGGTCACAGGCGATGCTCAGGCTGGGCAGGCGGGAATTCGGGCCGAACGAACCGGTGATCATGGCCATCGTGAACCGGACGCCGGACTCCTTCTACGACCAGGGGGCGACCTTCCGCGACGAGCCGGCCCTCGCCCGCGTGGAGCAGGCGGTGACAGAGGGGGCCGCGATCATCGACATCGGCGGGGTGAAGGCCGGTCCGGGCGAGGAGGTGACCGCCGAGGAGGAGGCACGGCGCATCGTCGGGTTCGTCGCGGAGGTGCGCAGGCGCTTCCCCGACGTCGTGATCAGCGTGGACACCTGGCGGGCGTCGGTCGGGGAGGCCGCCTGCGAGGCCGGGGCGGATCTGCTGAACGACGCGTGGGGCGGGGTCGACCCGGGGCTGGCCGAGGTCGCGGCGCGGTACCGGGTGGGGCTGGTGTGCACGCACGCGGGCGGGGCCGAGCCCCGGACGCGGCCGCACCGGGTGTCGTACGACGACGTCGTGGCCGACATTCTGCGGGTGACCCTGGGGCTGGCCGAGCGGGCGGTGGCGCTGGGAGTGCCGCGGGAGTCGGTGCTGATCGATCCGGGGCACGACTTCGGCAAGAACACCCGGCACAGTCTGGAGGCGACGCGCCGGCTCGGGGAGATGGTGGAGACGGGGTGGCCGGTGCTGGTCTCCCTGTCCAACAAGGACTTCGTGGGCGAGACCCTGGACCGGCCGCTGAAGGAGCGGGTCATCGGGACGCTGGCGACGACGGCGGTGTCCGCGTGGCTGGGGGCGCGGGTGTACCGGGTCCATGAGGTGGCCGAGACGCGTCAGGTGCTGGACATGGTGGCGTCGATCGCCGGCCACCGCCCGCCGGCGGTGGCCCGGCGGGGGCTGGCGTAGCCGACGGTTCGCGCCGCCGCGTCCTGGGGGCTCCGCCCCCAGGCCCCCGAAACCTCGCCCACCCAGCACCGACTCGGTGAGTCGAGAAGTGCACGAACCGGCTCGGCCGGCCGGCGCGCTGACGAGAGCCCTCGGCTTCGCAGCCGAGCGAGTCGGGTGGGTGGGCGAGCGGCAGGCGGTCCTAGCGGGCCGCTTCCTTCGAGACCAGGCCCACCGCTTCCTGCACGTCGTCCGTGACGTGGAAGAGGAGGAGGTCCTTCTCGGCCGCCTTGCCCTGGGCGACCAGGGTGTTCTTCAGCCAGTCCACCAGGCCGCCCCAGTACTCGCTGCCGAACAGGACGATCGGGAAGCGGGTGACCTTCTGGGTCTGGACGAGGGTGAGGGCCTCGAAGAGTTCGTCGAGGGTGCCGAGGCCGCCGGGCAGGACCACGAACCCCTGTGCGTACTTGACGAACATCATCTTCCGCACGAAGAAGTAGCGGAAGTTGAGGCCGATGTCGACGTACGGGTTGAGGCCCTGTTCGAAGGGGAGCTCGATACCGAGGCCGACCGAGACGCCGCCCGCCTCCAGCGCGCCCCTGTTGGCCGCCTCCATCGCGCCCGGGCCGCCGCCCGTGATCACGGCCCAGCCGGCCTCGACCAGGCCCCGGCCGAGCTTCACGCCCGCGTCGTACTCGGCCGAGTCGACCGGCGTCCGCGCCGAGCCGAACACGCTGATCGCGGGCGGCAGTTCGGCGAGCGTGCCGAAGCCCTCGATGAACTCCGACTGGATGCGCAGCACCCGCCAGGGGTCCGTGTGGACCCAGTCGGAGGGGCCGCCCGCGTCCAGGAGCCGCTGGTCCGTCGTGCTCGCGGTCACCTGGCCGCGCCGTCGGAGGACCGGTCCCAGGCGCTGCTCGTCCGGCGGCACCTTCTTCCCCTCGGGGTTCCCGGTAGGCATATACGCGCTCCCTCCGCTTGCAGGTGTATCTGGTTCAGCGTAGATCCGCGCGGGTTACAGGCGCGGGACGTCGGCATGTCGGGCGCGCAGCGCCGTCGTGCGCTCAGCTGGTCAGCCAGTCGCGCAGCCGCTCCTCGCCCGCCAGGATCTTTCCGGTTTCCACCCTTTCGTCCCGCTTGTGTGCCAAGTGCGGGTTGCCGGGACCGTAGTTGACCGCGGGGACCCCGAGGGACGAGAACCGGGAGACGTCGGTCCAGCCGTACTTGGGCATCGGCGTGCCGCCGACCGCCTCGATGAAGGCGGCCGCGGCCGGGTGGGAGAGGCCGGGCAGCGCGCCGGGACTGTGGTCGTCGACCACGAACTCCTCGACCCCGCAGCCGGCGAAGACCTCGCGGACGTGGGCGATGGCCTCGGCCTCGGAACGGTCGGGCGCGTACCGGAAGTTGACGGTGACCACGCAGGCGTCGGGGATGAC
Source organism: Streptomyces shenzhenensis (assembly GCF_021462265.1). Classification (GTDB taxonomy): domain Bacteria; phylum Actinomycetota; class Actinomycetes; order Streptomycetales; family Streptomycetaceae; genus Streptomyces; species Streptomyces shenzhenensis. The sequence continues at coordinate 23,828 of NZ_JAJONF010000006.1, forward strand.
GTTGCCGGCCACCCCGCCCGAGATGCCGACCGCATTGAGGCCCTCGCGGTACTCCAGACCGTCGATGACCGGGTAGCGGGGCTCGTAGGCGGCGAGGCGGGCGAGGATCGGGGCGGCCGCGTGGATGGCGTTGGAGCCCATCCAGGAGCGCGCCGAGTGGGCCCGCTCGCCCGAGGTCTTCAGCAGGACGCGCAGGGTGCCCTGGCAGCCCCCCTCGACCTCGCCGTCCGAGGGTTCGAGCAGCACCGCGAAGTCGCCGGCCAGCCATTCGGGGTGGGCCTCGGCGACGTGCTTGAGGCCGTTGAGGTCGGCGGCGACCTCCTCGTTGTCGTAGAAGACGAAGGTCAGGTCGCGGTTGGGGGCGGGGACGGTGGCCGCGATGCGCAGCTGGACGGCGACGCCCGACTTCATGTCGCAGGTGCCGCAGCCCCACAGCACGCCGTCCGCGTCGAGTCGGGAGGGCAGGTTCTCCGCGACGGGGACGGTGTCGATGTGGCCGGCCAGGATCACCCGCTCGGGACGGCCGAGGTTCGTCCGGGCGATCACGTTGTTGCCGTACCGGTCGACCGTCAGGTGCGGCAGGGCGCGCAGCGCGCTCTCGATCGCGTCCGCCAGGGGCTTCTCGGTGCCGCTCTCGGAGGGGAGGTCGACGAGCCGCGCGGTGAGCGCGGCGGCGTCCAGCGTGAGGTCAAGCGAGGTGTCGGCCATGGCCTCGACCCTAGCGCGGGCGATCCCGTGAGAGGGTTCACAGGCTTTCGGACCGGGGGGTGAGCGGCTCGTACCCTCCAGTATGTTGTACGCGTGTCAGAGCCGTCCCCCATCCGCCCCAAGCGACGCGGCCGTGTCCTGCGTTTCGTGTCGGGCCTGCTCATCCTGTGCGCCGTCGCGGCCTATCTGGTCGTCCAGTACGTCACCGGCGGCGGTGGCGCCGAGGGCTGCCAGGTCGTCTCGGGCCGAAGCGACGACGAGTCGTACCAGTTCACGCCCGAGCAGGCGGTGAACGCGGCGACAATCGCCGCCGTCGGCACCGGCCGCGGCATGCCCGAGCGGGCGGTGGCCATCGCGCTGGCGACCGCGATCCAGGAGTCGGGCCTGCTCAACATCAGGCACGGCGACCGGGATTCGCTGGGCCTGTTCCAGCAGCGGCCCTCGCAGGGCTGGGGCACCGCGAAGCAGATCCTGGACCCGGCGTACGCGGCGGGCATGTTCTACGCCCACCTGGCCAAGGTGCCCGACTACGAGACCCTGCCGCTGACGGTGGCCGCGCAGCGCGTCCAGCGCAGCGGCTACCCGGAGGCGTACGCCAAGCACGAGACGGACGCATCGCTGCTCGCGGCGGCCCTGACCGGGCAGGCGGCGGCCACGCTGACGTGCGACGGGCGCCCGGCGGCCGGCACCGAGGCGGCGGTGACGGGTCCGGACGCGGTACGGACCGCGCTGGTACGGGACTTCGGGCGGGACGCGGTCGAGGAGGCCGGCGCCGAGGTGGGCCGGTCGGCCACGCCGACCCCCACTCCCAGCGTGACGGCCACGGCGCACGGGCGGACCGTGACGGTGCCGGTGCCGGAGGGGAAGAAGACCGACAGGTCGGGGCGCACCGAGCGCGAGCGCGGCTGGCAGCTGGCGCACTGGGCGGTGGCCAACTCGTCGGCGCTGCACATCCAGCGGGTGTCGTACGCGGGCCGGGAGTGGGCGGCCGGGAGCACCGACAGCCAGTGGCAGCCGGTGTCCGACGCCCAGGGCACGGGCGGTGCGGAGAGGTCCGCGGGCGCGGTACGGATCGTGACCGGACAGTAGTTCGGGAGTTCCCTCCGGAGGGTCGACCAGGACTCGAATGCGCGGGGTGCGCACGTTTTCGCACGGTCACTCATGCATGCGCCAAATCCCCTGGGAGCACGGGGACGTAAGGATTCTGCGAAACGACCGGCAGGAACCCGTTTGCCCGTTTTCCGACACACCTGATAATGCGATGCGTTATCAATTCTTTACCTTGGGTCTCCGCAACCTTCGGGGGTTTCGAGCGGTAGTCACGGCGATCACGTTCCCTCCCGTCGAATGGAGCATCATGTCCCTCCCTCTGACCCGCCGGATCGCCCGTGCCGCGCTGCTCGTCGCAGCGGGAGCGGCTGCCGGGGTCGGTGCGGCCGGCTCCGCCAGCGCGGCCCCGAGTCTGCCGGCCACCCCGAACCTCGGCGGTCTGACCGCCCTGGACGGGGCGAACGTCGGCAACACCGCCGACGGTGCGGCGCAGACCGTCACCGGGGCCGTCGGCCACACCGGCGGCAAGGCCGTCGAGTCGGCGGTGCCGGCCGCGGGCAAGACCGGCGGCAAGGCCGTCAAGAAGGTGGCCCCGGTGGTGCAGCGCACCGCGGGCGACACGGTGGGCTCCGCCGGTGGGCTGCTGGGTGACACGGCGTCCACCGCGACGAAGGGCGGGCTGCCGACGGACGGGCTCGCCAAGGGCGGGCTGCCCGTCAAGGGGCTCCCCATCGGGAGCTGACGCCGTCACGCCGGTGACGTCCGGCCGGTGAGGTGAGAAGGGACCCGGGGTTTTCCCCGGGTCCCTTTCGTTGTGCTTCGGCTGCCCGCCGGTGGGGGCCGGTCGCGATCACGCGGCGGAGCCGCAGATGTCAGGGCCTCGCGCTCCCGACGGGGCGCTCCGGCTGGACCGGCTTCAGGAGAACCGCGTCTCCCCTCAGGTCAGCCGTGCCACCGCTGCCCGGACGCGCTCGTCCGTCGCCGTCAGGGCCACGCGTACGAACTTCTCGCCCGCCTCGCCGTAGAAGTCGCCGGGGGCCACCAGGATGCCCAGGTCCGCCAGGTGGGCCACCGTCCGCCAGCAGGACTCGTCCCTCGTCGCCCACAGGTAGAGGCTCGCCTCGCTGTGTTCGATGCGGAAGCCGTGGGAGAGGAGGGCCGCCCTGAGGGCCGTACGACGGGACGCGTACCGCTCCCGCTGTTCCCGGACGTGGGTGTCGTCGGAGAGGGCCGCCACCGCCGCCGCCTGGGTCGGGGCCGACGTCATCATGCCGCCGTGCTTGCGGATCTCCAGGAGCGGGCCGAGGACCGCCGGATCGCCGGCCAGGAAGGCGGCGCGGTAGCCGGCCAGGTTGGAGCGCTTGGAGAGGGAGTGGACCGCCACGATGCCGTCGTACGAGCCGCCGTTGACGTCCGGGTGCAGGACCGAGACCGGGTCGGCCTCCCAGCCGAGTTCCAGGTAGCACTCGTCGGAGAAGACCAGGACGCCGTGGGCGCGGGCCCAGGCGACGATCTCCGTGAGCTCCTGCTTCGGGAGGACCTCGCCGGTCGGGTTGGACGGGGAGTTCAGCCAGAGGAGCTTCAGCCCGGCCGGGTCCAGGTCGCGCGGGTCGTCGTAGACCTCGTGGTCGGCGCGGGCGAGGCGGGCGCCGACCTCGTAGGTGGGGTAGGCGAGGCGCGGGTAGGCGACCCGGTCACCGGGGCCGAGGCCGAGCTGGGTGGGGAGCCAGGCGACGAGTTCCTTGGAGCCGACGATCGGAAGGACGTGGCGGTGGGTCACGTCCCGGGCGCCGAGGCGGCGGGAGACCCAGCCGGTGATCGCGTCGCGCAGCGCCGGGGTGCCCCAGACCGTGGGGTAGCCGGGCGAGTCGGCCGCGTCGATCAGGGCCTTCTGGATCAGGTCGGGGACCGGGTCCACCGGAGTGCCGACCGACAGGTCGACGATGCCGTCCGGGTGCGCCGCTGCCGTCTTCTTGTACGGTTCCAGCTTGTCCCAGGGGAAGGCGGGCAGACGGTCGGAGACTGCGGACACGGTTGCTTGCTCACTTTCTTCGGTACGGCCGGTACAGCCGGTACGACCAGTACGACCGGTACAGCCGACCGCGGCCGGTACGGCAAACGCCTCGGCCCCGTACGGCGCCGATCGGGCATGATCAGGCCGTACGGGACCGAGGCGGCACGGTGTTGCGGCGGGCCGCCGGTGCGGACTACTCGGCCTGCGGGGGCAGCGCGGCGATGAACGGGTGGTCCCGCTCGATCAGGCCCAGCTTGCTGGCGCCGCCCGGGGAGCCGAGGTCGTCGAAGAACTCGACGTTGGCCTTGTAGTAGTCCTTCCACTCCTCCGGAGTGTCGTCCTCGTAGAAGATCGCCTCGACCGGGCAGACCGGCTCACAGGCTCCGCAGTCGACGCATTCGTCCGGGTGGATGTACAAGGACCGCTGGCCCTCGTAGATGCAGTCGACCGGGCACTCCTCGATGCACGCCTTGTCCTTCACGTCGACACAAGGCTGCGCGATGACGTAGGTCACGCTGTCGTTCCTCCTCGATTGGGCGCTGGCGGGCCTCCGTAGGCTCCGCCGCCTGGCGCGCGGGAGCGCGGCGTCGTCGATGCCCGCCCCTAGTATCTCCGTTCCTGGGCATGATCCGAACAGGAGGGGTGAACTGACCAGTGGAAATCTCTGCCGCAGGACGCTTCGAGGTCCGTATCACCGCTGCTGACGTGGGCAAACGAGTATCGGTGCGCCGTCTGACGGGAAATGGTGCCGCCGCGCAGAAGTTCACCGACACGGTGGGTGTTCTCACATCATGGGACGACGGCATGCTGACGATCGCACGGCGGGACGGTGAGATCGTCCGGATACCGCAGTCCGCGCTGGTCGCGGCGAAAGTCGTGCCGGCCGCTCCGGCGCGCCGCCGGGGGCCCGCGGCCACGTACGGGGAGCTCGCGCGGGTCGCCTCGCGGGGCTGGCGGCCGGTGGAGAGCGAGCGGCTCGGCGAGTGGGAGCTGCGCGCGGCCGCGGGGTACACGCGGCGGGCGAACAGTGTCCTGCCGCTCGGTGACCCGGGGCTGCCGCTCGACGCGGCGCTGGCGGCCGTACGGCGGTGGTACGGCGAGCGGGGGCTGCCCGCGTACGTGCAGACCGCGACCGGTGCCCAGGGCACGCAGGAGCCGCTGGGCGCGGAGCTGGAGCGGCGCGGATGGGTGCGTGAGGTGAGCGCCGAGCTGTGGACCGGGGGGCTGGCGCCGGTCGCCGACCGGGCCGCGGGGGCCGGTGTGGTGCTCTCCCGGCGGGCCGGCGAGGACTGGCTGGCACGGTACCGGCGCAAGGGCGTGAGCGAGGTCGCGTTGCAGGTACTGGGGGCGGGGCCGTCGGTGTGGTTCGCGACCGTGCCCGGCACGGCCGCGGGAGCCGCCCCCGCGGCCATCGGGCGGCTGGTGGTGGACGGCAGGTGGGCCGGGTTCGCCGCCGTCGAGGTGGATCCGGGGCTGCGACGGCGGGGGCTGGCCACCGAGGTCATGGCCGCGCTGGCGCACCGGGCGCTTGAGGAGGGCGCGTCGGCGGCCTGGCTTCAGGTGGAGACCGGCAACGAGGGGGCGCGGGCGCTGTACCGGCGGGGGGGCTTCGCGGCGCATCACGCGTACCACCACTACCGGGCGCCGGAGGCGGACGGCTCCTGAATCCGGAGCCGAGGCGGTAGCGATCATTCCGAAGGGGCACGAAACAGCTATGGCTTCCGGTCAGCCGCATCCACATCCGCGTCCGCCGTCACCGGCACGGGCCGCCGAGGTACGGCGGCGGTTCGCCGAGGAGGCACGGTCCGAGCGGCCCGATCTGGCGACGCTGTGCCTGCTGCTGGGCGCGGTCGCCGACGGCTCGCTGGACGAGGCCGGGATCGACGCGGCGCAGATGGAACTGGACCGGCTGGCCGGGCAGCTGCCGTACCGGCCGGGCGGTCCGCACGCGTGGGCGACGGCGGCGCAGCGGGTGCTGGGCGAACGGTTCGGCTTCCGGGGCACCGCCGCGGAGTACCAGCGGCTGGAGTCCTCGCTGCTGCACGAGGTGCTGCGGCGGCGGCGCGGGCTGCCGATCCTGCTGTCCGTGGTGTGGCTGGAGGTCACGCGGCGGGCGGGGGCGCCGGTGTACGGGGTCGCGCTGCCGGGGCACTTCGTGGTCGGGTTCGGGGCGGCGGAGGAGCAGGTGCTGGCCGATCCGTTCGACGGGGGGCGGGTGCTGACCGGAGCCGACGCGGAGCTGCTGGTGGTGGGGGCGGCGGGGGTGCCGCTGGAGCCGGCGATGCTGCAGCCCGCCGATGCGCTGGACGTCGTACGGCGGATCCTCAACAACGTACGGGCGTGGGCCGCGGCCCGCCCGGAGCGGTCGGACGTGGGACTGTGGGCGGTGGACCTGTCCCTGCTGCTGCCCTCGCATCCGGCCCGGCTGCGCTACGAGCGGGCGCGGTTGCTGGTGGAGCGGGGCGACTTCGTCGACGGGGCCGAGGAGCTGGAGCAGTACGCGGGGCTGATCGACGTGGTCGACGAGAGCGCGGCGGAGAAGGTGCGGGGGGAGGCGCGGGCGGCTCGGGCCCGTCTCAACTGAGGGGGTGGGCGGGCCGTTCGCCGGTTCGCCGTACGGGTGAGTGCCGTGTCGCGGCTGCGGCCGAGGAGGGGCTGATCGCGCAGTTCCCCGCGCCCCTTGGCCGGCTGCACCGCCCGGCACCGGGCAGGCACCGCTCCCTACAGCCAGCCCTTCTCCCGCGCGATCCGGACCGCTTCCGCTCTGTTGCGCACCGCCAGTTTCTGGATCGCCGTCGAGAGGTAGTTGCGTACCGTTCCCTGCGAAAGGTGCAGGGCGGCCGCCAGTTCCGCGTTCGTGGAGCCGTCGGCCGCCGCGCGAAGGATCTCGCGCTCGCGGTCGGTGAGGGGGTTGGCGCCCTCGGCGAGGGCAGCTGCCGCGAGGGTGGGGTCGATGACGCGTTCGCCGGCCAGGACCTTGCGGACGGCCGCGGCGAGCTGGGCGGCGGGGGCGTCCTTGACCAGGAACGCGTCGGCGCCCGCCTCCATCGCGCTGCGCAGATAGCCGGGCCGCCCGAAGGTGGTGAGGACGACCAGCTTCACGGCGGGCAGCGCCGCGTGCAGGCGCGCCGCCGCCTCGATGCCCGTGCAGCCCGGCATCTCGATGTCGAGCAGGGCCACGTCGACGGCGTTCGCCCGAGCGGCGGCCAGCACCTCGTCGCCGCGGGCGACCTGGGCCACGACCTCGATGTCGTCCTCCAGGCCAAGCAGGGCGGCCAGCGCCTCGCGGACCATCGACTGGTCCTCGGCGAGGAGGACCTTGATCGTGCTGCTCATGCCCCGGATCCTACGGCCACGCCGGAGCCGAGCGGGACCCGGGCGACCAGCCGGAAACCGCGCTTCACACGGCCCGCCTCCAGCGTGCCGCCCGTCTTCTCCAGACGTTCGGTGAGCCCGGTGAGCCCGTTGCCGGGGCCCTTGCCGGAACCGCCCGAACCGTTGTCCTCCACGGCGAGTTCGAGGACCGGCCCGTCCAGGGTCTGCCGGCGCAGCAGCTCCACCGTGCAGGCGCTCGCGCCGCTGTGCCGCACGACGTTGGTGATCGCCTCCCGCAGCGCCCACGCGAGGGCCGCCTCGCCCTCGTCGGGTACGCCGGTCAGGTCGGGGTCGGCCGGGACCTCGGCGGTGACCGCGGCGGCGGTCAGGGCCACCTGGGCGCCGGCCAGTTCGGCGGCGAGCCGGGGCCGCCGGTAGCCGGTGACGGCCTCGCGGACGTCCACCAGGGCCTGGCGGCTGACCTGTTCGATGTCGACGACCTGCTGGGCCGCCTTGTCGGGGTGGTCGGGGAGCATCCGGCCGGCCAGCTCGCTCTTCAGCGTGATCAACGAAAGAGAGTGCCCCAGCAGATCGTGCAGGTCGCGGGCGAGGCGCAGCCGCTCCTCGTTGGCGGCCAGGTGGGCGACGGTGGCACGGGCCTTGCGCAGTTCGACGGTGGTGGCGACGAGCTGCCGTACGCCGGTCATGGCGTAGCCGACCATGAGCACCACCAGGAACAGGCTCCAGGCCTCCCCCACGTCGTGCACGTACCAGCCCGCCAGCATCATGGCGGCGGTGGTCACCGGGATCGTCCAGTAGGCGACCCGCAGCGGGAGGGTCACTCCGCACATCACGGAGAGGTACACGAACAGGCCGAACCAGGAGCCGCCGAGGGTGCAGGCCAGGACGATGGCGAGCGTCCACTCCACGACGACCGCCACGATGACGGTCCAGCCGAGGAAGGGCCGGCCGATGGAACGGAAGACGGTGACCAGGTAGATCGCGACGAAGGCCGTCAGGCCCGCCCAGCCGGCCGCCGTGGCCCCGGTGGTGTGGTGGCCGGAGGCCAGGTCGTTCGCCGGGGACGCGAGGAAGACCAGCCAGGGCAGCACCCACACCAGCTTGCGCAGCGTCGCGCCCCGGGTGCGGGGCGGCTGTCCGGTTCCCTCCAGCCGGTCCGCCCTCGCTTCCTCGTCGGGCCGCGGGTCTTCTGTCATCGTGCTCACGCCTTCAGCGTGTCCTTCCGGTACAGCCAGGCCGCGCCGCCGGTGAAGAGGGCGAAGAAGACGACGAGGATGGCGATGTCCTGGGCTTTCGGGGCCTGGCTCTGCTCGATGGCCCGTCCCAGCGCAGCGTACGCGTGCGTGGGCAGCCACTTCGCGATGTCCTGGAGCCAGGCCGGGAAGGAGGAGGACGGCCACCACAGGCCGCCGAGGATCGACAGGCCGAAGTAGGTGATCATCGTGATCGGGCGGACCGCGTCCCCGGAGGCGAGGTACCCGATGGCGACGCCGAGGGCGGCGAAGACCAGGCTGCCGGCCCAGATCGCGCCGGTGAGCGCGAGCCACTGCCAGGCCTCCAGACGTACGTGCTTCACGGACGCGGCGACCAGGAAGACGACCACGATGGACGGCAGGCTGACGACGGCGGCGCCGGCGGTCTTGGCGAGGACGTAGCCGCGCCCCGGCAGGGTGGTCAGCCGCAGCTGCCGTACCCAGCCGCTCTCGCGCTCCTTGGCGATGCGTTCGCTGTTGCCCATCAGGACGGCGGTGAGGGCGCCGAAGGAGGCCATGGAGACCATGACGTAGGCGGCGACGGACAGCCCGGAGTCGTCGACGCTCTGGTTGCCGCCGCCTTGGCCGGCGACCAGCAGGAAGATGATCGACGGGTAGATCACCGAGAAGAACAGGAACTTGCGGTTGCGCAGGGCGCGGGCGAGCTCCAGCTTGATCAGGGCGTTCACGACTGCGTGACCTCCTTGGCCTCTTCGGCCTCCGTGATGGCGACGAACGCCTGCTCCAGTCCGAGCCCGGCGACTTCGAGGTTGCGGGGGTAGACGCCGAGGCCGTACAGGGCGTGGACGGTGGCGTCGGCGTCGGACGACTGCATCCGGACGGTCTGGCCGCTCCCCGCGGCGGAGCCGCTTTTCGACACAGTGACGGCGGTGAGGAAGGGAAGCGCCCGCAGCGGCGCCTCGTCGATCTCGCCCTCCAGGTCGAAGGAGATCCTTCTCGCTCCCGCCTTGGCCTTGATCTCGGCGGCCGTCCCGTCGGCCAGCAGCCGGCCCCGGTGCAGCACCAGCACCCGGTCGGCGACGGCGTCGGCCTCTTCCAGGTAGTGCGTGGCGAACAGCACGGTCCGCCCCTGGTCGGCCTGTTCGCGCATGGTGGCCCAGAAGGCCTGGCGGGCGGAGACGTCCATGCCGGTGGTCGGCTCGTCCAGGACGATCAGGTCGCTGTCACCGGCGGTGGCGAGGGCGAAGCGGACCCGCTGGGCCTGGCCGCCGGAGAGCTTGTTGACCTTGCGGCCGGCGATCTGCGAGATGCCGGCGCGGGCGAGGACGTCGGTGACCCGGTACGGCTTCGGGTGCAGCTCGCAGGCCAGCTTGACCAGTTCCTGGACGGTGACCTCGTCCATCAGGCCGCCGCTCTGCAGCATCGCGCCCACTCGTCCGGCGACGATGGCCTCCCGCGGGCTCAGGCCGAAGACGCTGACCGTGCCGGCGTCGGCGTGCTTGAGGCCGAGCAGCAGGTCGAGCGTGGTCGACTTGCCCGCGCCGTTGGGCCCGAGCAGGGCCACGGTCTCCCCCGGGTGCAGCCGCAGCGAGAGTCCGTCGACCGCCCGCACGTTCCCGTAGATCTTGCTCACTTGGTCGAATCCGACCACCACCGGGGTCCCGGTGCCCGTCGTCGCCGCTGTCGTTGTCATGCGTCCATGCTGGCCGCGAGCCCCTGGCCGGGGGCAGTGTCGGGCGTCCGGAGAGCCGCATGACAGATGTCATGAACAGGGCCCGACATGCCGAGAGGGGGGCGCCCGGTGGGTACCGGGCGCCCCCCTCTGGGGCCTGCGTCAGTTCGGGTTGGTGGCGATGACGCCGATGCGCTCCGCCGCCGTCTTGCCGACCAGGGCCTTGCGCAGTGCGGAGGCGACGTCCTGCGGGGTGACAGCCGTCTTCTGTCCCGTGGCGCGGGTGATCAGCACACCGTCGAAGGTACTGCCGTACGCGTCCTTGAGGGCCTTGAGGTTGTACGTCTCCACCAGCTTGCCGTCTATCGCCTTGAAGCCGAGGATCTTCGGCAGTGACAGGGCGCCGAACGGGATGCTGTGCGCCGCATCCGTCTGCACGTAAACCTTGTTCGACATCGCCGGCTCCGCGAACGCCTTCATCTCGCGGTCGACCTCCGCGTTGGAGACCGTCGGCTGCACGGTGGTCGTCGGCACGTTCACCGGGGAGGCGGTGCCGGTCTCCACCAACGTCTTGTACGCCTGCTCGACCGCCTTGGTGGAGGCGGCCGCGTCGATGCCCTTGCCCGCCTTGCCGTAGACCGCGACCGCCTTGCCGGAGGTGAACTTGATGGTGCCCTCGGTCACCGAGCCGGAGCCGCCGCCGAGGTCCTTGAGGGCGGCCTGGAGCTTCTCCTCGTCCACCGGCATGACGGGGTCGACGACCCGCTTCTGGCCGAACAGGGAGCCGACCACGGAGACCGGGTTGTAGTCGCTCTTGGCGGCCGCCTCGACGGTGTTCTGCATGTCGAACTGCAGGCCCGCCTGGTCCGGCGGCAGCGAGACGGTCTTGCCGCCGACGGACAGCTTCAGCGGCTTGTTCACCCGCGTGCCGAACACGTCGTCGAGCTTCTTGACCGCGTCGTCACGGGTGCCGCCGCCGATGTCGACACCGAGCACGGTGGTGCCCTTGGGCACGTCGGAGTGGTTCATGAGCAGCCCGGCGCCGTAGACGCCGACGCCTGCGACCACCACGACACCGCCGAGCAGCGGCAGCTTGCCGCGCTTCTTCTTGGCCTTCGCCTTGCCCTTGCCCTTGCCCTCGGCCGCGGGCGGCGAGACCGGTTCGGGCAGCTTCGGCGGCGTGTGCGGCAGCGGTCCGGTGCCGGGGGCGCCCGGCGCGAACGGGGAGTTGGCGCCCGGCGGCACGACCGGGATGCCGCTGGTGACGGTGTGTCCGGAGACGTTGTCCGCCGGGGCGCCGTAGCCGGGCATGCCGGGCTCGGGGGCGGGCTTCTGCGGGGTGAGGATCGCGGTGTCGTCGCTCAGGCCACCGCCGGGGAGGCCGGCACCGGCGGGGGCGGGGTGCGCGGCGCCGGGCCGGGCCTGGGCGGTACGAGCGCGGGGGCCACCGGGACCGCCAGGGCCGCCGGCGGGACCGCCGGGACCCGCGGGGCCGTTCGGGGTGCCGAATCGCTCACCGCCGTTGAAGGCCCCGCCCGCCGGGCCGCCCTGGCCACCGAAGGACTCGCCGCCGCCCGCCGACGGGACGAACGCGCCGTCGCCGGTGACCGGGCCGCCGGTGGGTCCTGCCGGGCCCTGCGGGCCGCCGAGGCCGCCGGGACCGCCCGGCCCGTTGAAGCCGCTGGGGCCACCGGGACCGGCCGGGCCGCCGCCGGGGGCGCCGGGACCGGCTTGGGCGCCGTTGTGGCCGCCGTTGTCGGAGAAGTAGGGCAGGTCGTCGCGGCGGTTGTCGCCGCCGCCCTTCGCACCGCCCCGGGAGCCGCCGAGCGGTCCCGCGGCGAGCGCCTCGGTCACGTCGAAGGAGCCGGTGCCGCCACCGTGGCCGGGGGCCACCGGGCCGCCGGTCGCGCCCGCGGGCAGCCCCGCGCCGTTGGTCGCGCCGGGACGGGACGCGCCGGACACGTTCATGGAGCCGACCACACCGCCCGGTCGGCCGCCGCCCGCACGCGCACCGCCCTGGGCCGCCGGGCCGCCGGGCGCCTGACCGCCGGGCGCCTGGCTGGTCGGCGTCGGACCGTTCGGTGCCGCGCCGGGCGAACCGGCGGGCGCCGCGGCGCCGTTGGCGGCGCCGCCGCGCGGACCGCCCTTGGCCGGGCCGGACTTGCGTGGCGCGAACCAGTCGTTGCCCTTCCCCTCGGCCCCCGGCGCGGGCGCCGGCTCGGCGGCGGGCAGTTCGACGGTGCCGGTGGACATCGTGGTACCCGCAGGTCGCGCGTGCCTGCCCGTCTCCTCCCCCGGGCCGCCGACGCCGGCCGCGGCACCGGCCGCTGCGCCCTCGGCGTCCGCGACGGGGGTACGGACGACCACGGGCGGAATCGGCCGGGAGCCGGGGATGTTGATCCGGATCCGGGTCGTCAGCGTGGTCTCGGTCTTGCGTTCCTCCGGCTGCGCGGCCGGACCGGCCGCGTCCGTGGCGTCGTCGGAAGCCATGGGGGTCCCGTACGGCGGTGTGCCCGAGGGGTATGCGGATCCACCGCGCCCGTTGGGCCCGGAGGACGGAGTGTCAGTTTCACGACTCAAGGCAGGTTCTCCCGGTTGGCTCCACCGCCCGTGACGACCTTGCTCGGGCGGTTCGGCGGCGCGCACCACCATACTGGCCACTTCTGACGCTTATCCCATGACCGCTTGGGAAACCCACACCGGACTCGCACGGGCGCCCCACGGCGAAGTGGTACGTCACTTGCCAAGTCGGGCGTCGTCCGCCTGAGGTTGCCGCCCGAAACCCATTGTGGCGCAGATCACAGCCAGCGCCATGCCGCCGAGCAGGAAGAGGTACGAGCCGCCTCCCGCGCCGAACAGGAAGTCACCTTCCGGCCTGCTGGCCGTGAGGAAGATGACGGCGACGACCCAGCCGAACGCGGGTGCGACGGCCCCGGAGCGGCTCGCCACGGCCCGGGCCCCGCCGAGGAAGAGTCCGGCGGCGCCGGCCAGGGCGAGCAACAGCCCGCCCGGGAACCAGCCGGCCTGGACGAGGGCCCCGGCGAGGCCGGCCACGGCCCCCAGCACGACCAGTCCGAGGAGGGCCACGGCCCGTCCGGCCGAGGGTGCCTGCAACGGTTGCGCGAGCACAGACCCGCGGTCGTCGGAACTCATGACGCCTCCCCGAGGCCCGCGAAGAGATCGGTCTCGCGCGCGGCGCCGGGCTCGCCGCCCGCCAACTCGTAGTACTCCGTGGTGAACACGGGCTGCGCCAGCTCGTTGGAGAGCGCGAAGTAGCGGGCGCCGTGCGGCGCCACCTCGATCTGGGTGGCGTGGGCGGCCATCGCGGCGGTCTTCGCGTCGGCGTACGCGGCGCCGTCGATCTCGGTGGTGACCCGGCGGTCCTCGACCACGCCCGGCACGTCGTCGAGGGTGGCGGACTTGGCGAAGGGCAGCCCCGGCAGGTCGTCCTGGAGGCGGGCGAAGGCGGCCTCGGCAACGGTGCGCGGGACTCGGTTCCAGTAGACCTTGGGGACGCGGTGGCCGGCCTCGGCGGCGAGCTCGACGGCTCTCATGGCGACACGGTGGGCCTGGATGTGGTCCGGGTGGCCGTACCCGCCGTTGTCGTCGTAGGTGACGAGGACCTGGGGGCGCGTCTCCAGGATCACCTCGGCCAGGTGCCCGGCGGCCTCGTCGACGTCGGCCTGCCAGAAGCAGCCGGGCACGCCGTTGTCGGGCAGGCCCATCATTCCGGAGTCGCGGTAGCGGCCGGGGCCGCCGAGCAGCCGGAAGTCGCCGACGCCGAGCTCGCGCATGGCGGACGCGAGCTCGCCGAACCGGTACTCCCCCAGCGCGGCACCGGTGAGATGCCTCAGCTCGGACGGGATGACCTCTCCGCCCTCACCCAGGGTGCAGGTGACCAGCGTCACATGGACACCCTGGGCCGCGTAGCGGGCCATGGTGGCGCCGTTGTTGATCGACTCGTCGTCCGGGTGCGCGTGCACGAGCAGGAGACGCCGGGAGGGCAGTTCCGTCATGTGCCCACCCTACGAAACGGCACCGGCAGTGCCGCGCAGCCCGGGTCGACCGGTGCGAAAAGTGACCGCTGTCAGAACTTGATGCTGCCGATCATGCTGGCGACGTTGGTCGTCAGGTCGCTGATCGTCGGTGCGACGGTCGAGGAGGCGAGATAGAACCCGAGCAGCATGCACACCACGGCATGACCACCCTTCAGACCCGACTTCTTGATCAACAAGAAGACGATGATCGCCAGCAGCACCACCGCCGAAATCGAGAGTGCCACGGCGGCTCACCTCCAAAGATCCCAGGGACGCGGGGGGTTCGGACTATGGGGGTTGTAGATCGGTACAGCAATTCCCTGCGCAAGCCAGCAGGTTCATACCCACCTAGCGGTAGTGATCATAACTATGCGTGCTCGCGCATCGCTCGGCGCACGGCCGCACAAGGGGGCGCATGGCCAATATGGTCGGGGCATGACGACCGAGGCTGTCTCATTCCCCCGCCGGCACGCCCGCACGCTGCGTTTCACGCTCGGCGCGCCGCGCGCGTTCACCGTGGCCCCCGACGGCTCCCGCGTGGCGTTTCTGCGCTCCGGATCCGGCACCGACCGCGCAAACTCCCTCTGGGTTCTCGATCTGCCGAGCGGCGGGGAGCGCCTCGCGGCGGACCCCCGCGCCCTGCTCGGCGGAGCCGAGGAGAACCTCTCGCCCGAGGAGCGGGCCCGTCGCGAACGCAGCCGTGAGGGCGGTGCCGGCATCGTCGGCTACGCCACGGACGCGGCCCTGGAGTTGGCGTCTTTCGCCTTGTCAGGGCGGCTTTTCACGGCCGAGCTCAGGGCCGGCACGGCACGCGAACTCACCGTCCCCGGGCCGGTGATCGACCCTCGCCCGTCCCCCGACGGCCGCCATGTCGCGTACGTCGTGGAGGGCGCCCTGCGCGTGGTGGGCGCCGAGGGCGAGGGCGACCGGGCGCTCGCGGAGCCGGAGTCGGATCAGGTCACCTACGGATTGGCCGAGTTCATCGCGGCCGAGGAGATGAGCCGCACCCGCGGCTTCTGGTGGTCGCCGGAGTCCGACCGGCTGCTCGTCGCGCGCGTGGACGACACGCCGGTACGGCGGTGGTGGATCGCCGACCCCGCCCACCCGGAGCGTGAGCCACATCATGTCGCCTACCCGGCGGCGGGCACCGAGAACGCGGACGTACGCCTGTTCGTCCACGGTCTCGGCGGGGAGCGCACCGAGGTCTCCTGGGACCGGGAGCGCTACCCGTACCTGGCCCATGTGCACTGGTCAGAGGCGGGTGCCCCGCTGCTGCTCGTCCAAGCGCGCGACCAGCGCAGCCAGCTGTTCCTGGCCGTGGACCCGGGGTCGGGAGCGACCCGGATGGTGCACGCCGACGAAGATCCAACATGGCTTGAACTGTTCGGCGGAGTGCCCTGCTGGAGCCCCTCCGGACAGCTGGTCCGGATCGCCGACGAGGGCGGCGCCCGGGTCCTCGCGGTAGGTGAACGACCGCTCACCGGACCCCAGTTGCACATCCGTGCGGTGCTCGACGTGACCGCCGATGACGTGCTGGTTTCCGCGTCCGCCGGCGAGGAGGCCGAGTCCCCCGAGACCGGCGAGGTGCACGTCTACCGGGTGAACGAGCTCGGCGTGGAGCGCGTGTCGCAGGAGCCCGGCGTGCACACGGCGGTGCGCGCCGGAGGCGTGACCGTACTGGTCTCCGCCACACTGGACCGGCCGGGCAGCCGCACCCAGGTACTGCGCGACGGGAAGCACTTGGCGACTGTCACCTCGTACGCCGAAGACCCCGGTTTGTCCCCGCGCGTGACGCTCATCGAGGGGGGCGCACGCCGAATTCCGTGCGCCGTGCTTATGCCACGGGACTACCACGGGGACACTCTCCTTCCGGTTCTGCTCGACCCCTACGGTGGTCCGCACGGCCAGCGGGTGGTGGCCGCACACAACGCCCACCTGACCTCCCAGTGGTTCGCCGACCAGGGCTTCGCGGTGATCGTCGCCGACGGCCGCGGCACCCCGGGCCGCTCCCCCGCCTGGGAGAAGTCCATCAAGGACGACGTCGCGGCGATCGTCCTCCAGGACCAGGTCGACGCCCTCCAGGCACTCGCCGCCGACTTCCCGCTCGACCTGACCAAGGTGGCCGTCCGCGGCTGGTCCTTCGGCGGTTACCTCGCCGCCCTCGCGGCCCTGCGCCGCCCGGACGTCTTCCACGCGGCGGTGGTCGGCGCCCCGGTGACCGACCTGCGCCTGTACGACACCCACTACCAGGAGCGCTACCTCGGCCACCCCGGCCAGCAGCCGGAGGTCTACCGCCGCAACTCGGTGATCGACGACGCGGGCCTGGTCGATGCGGCCGAACCCCACCGCCCGATGATGATCATCCACGGCCTGGCGGACGACAACGTGGTGGTCGCCCACTCGCTGCGGCTGTCCAGCGCCCTCCTGGCCGCGGGGCGCCCCCACGAAGTCCTCCCGCTGTCGGGCGTGACCCACATGACCCCACAGGAACAGGTGGCGGAGAACCTGCTGCTGCTCCAGCTGGACTTCTTGAAGCGGACGCTGGGGCTGGCGCCCCTCTAGGGGCGCGGGGAACTGCGCGCCGAGCCCCCACCGGCCCGCGGATCCCCTTCGGCCGCACCCAGCGGAGCGAACGGCAACGGGCCGGGATGACATGGCGCATCCCGGCCCGTTTACGGCACCCGCACGGCCGTACGCTGTTAAGCGTGCCGCGTCCGTATATCGGGGCCGGGTCGCCGAAGTTGCTTGCGTGTTAACGCGATTGACCCGGGTATGCCCCGCTACGCACCCCCGTTTCCAAGATCGTCCAGCACTCCCGGGGCCTGCTCCTCCGGCGGGACCACCCGCTTCTCCTCCGCGAAGTGGCAGGCGGAGTCGTGGGCGGCCGGCCCCGGCGCGAGCCGGAAGACCGCGGGCACCGCGAGCAACGGCACCTCCAGCGCGCACCGCTCCTCGGCCTTCCAGCACCGCGTGCGGAACCGGCACCCCGACGGAATGTTCGTGGGCGACGGGACGTCCCCGCTCAGGATGATCCGTTCCCGGCGCGCCCGCGCCTCGGGGTCCGGTACCGGCACCGCGGACAGCAGGGCCTGGGTGTACGGGTGGGTGGCGTGGCCGTAGATCTCCTCGTCCTTGCCGATCTCCACGATCCGCCCGAGGTACATCACGCCGACCCGGTCCGAGATGTGCCGCACGATCGACAGGTCGTGGGCGATGAAGACGTAACTCAGGTCGAAGTCGTTCTGGAGCCGGTCGAGCAGGTTGATCACCTGGGCCTGTACGGAGACGTCGAGCGCGGACACCGGCTCGTCGGCGACGATCACCTCGGGACGCAGCGCCAGAGCCCGTGCGATGCCGATGCGCTGCCGCTGGCCGCCGGAGAACTGGTGGGGATAGCGGTTGATGTACTCGGGGTTGAGCCCCACGACGTCCAGCAGTTCCCGCACCCGCTTGCGCCGGTCTCCCTTGGGTACCGCGTCGGGGTGGATCTCGTACGGCTCCCCGATGATGTCGCCGACGGTCATCCGGGGGTTGAGGGAGGTGTACGGGTCCTGGAAGACCATCTGGATGTTGCGGCGGACCGTTTTGAGCGCGCGGCCGCTCAGCTTGGTGATGTCCTCGCCCTTGTACCTGATCGACCCCGCGGTCGGCCGCTCGAGATTGACGAGCATCTTGGCAACGGTCGACTTGCCGCAGCCGGACTCCCCGACGATGCCGAGGGTCTCTCCTTTGTCGAGCGCGAAGTCGACACCGTCAACGGCCTTGACGGCACCGATCTGTTTCTTGATCAAGATCCCCTGGGTCAGGGGGTAGTACTTGACCAGTCCACTCACTTCCAGGATCGGCTCAACCACCCCGTCAACCATTGAGGCATTCCCTCCAGAAGTGACAGGCGCTGCCCCGGTGCCGGTCCACCTCGTACAGCGGCGGTTCGTCGGTGCGGCACACGTCCTGGGCCATCGGGCAGCGCGGGTTGAAGGCACACCCCGGAGGGATGTTCATGAGGTTGGGCGGCAGGCCCTTGATGGCGTAGAGCTCCTTGCCCTTCTGGTCGAGGCGCGGGATGGAGTCGAGGAGCCCGCGCGTATAGGGGTGGGCCGGTGCCTTGTAGATGTCGTGCACGGGCGCGGACTCGACGACCCGCCCCGCGTACATCACGGCGATGCGGTCCGCCACGTCCGCGACCACGCCCAGGTCGTGGGTGATGAGGATCAGCCCCATGCGGTAATCGCGCTGCAACTCCGCAAGCAGGTCCATGACCTGGGCCTGCACGGTCACGTCCAGCGCGGTCGTCGGCTCGTCGGCGATGACGAGCGCCGGTTCCAGGGCCAGCGCCATGGCGATCATGATGCGCTGGCGCATGCCCCCGGAGAACTGGTGCGGATAGTCCCGCACCCGCTGGGCGGCGCCCGGGATCCGCACCCGGTCCATCAGCTCGACGGCCCTCGCCCGCGCGTCCTTCTTCGACATCCCCCGGTGCACGACGAACATCTCGCCGAGCTGGTCGCCCACGCTCAGCACCGGGTTGAGCGCCGACAGCGCGTCCTGGAAGATCATCGCCATCTCGGCGCCCCGGACCTTCCGTCGCTCCTCCTCTTTCAGTTTCAGCAGGTCGCGTCCCTTGAAGAGGATCTCGCCCGCGCCGATCCGCCCGGGCGGCGTGTCGAGGATCCCCATCACGGCCTGGGCGGTCACCGACTTCCCGGACCCCGACTCGCCCAGCACGGCCAGCGTCTCGCCGGCGTCGACGGCGTACGAGACGCCGTTGACCGCCTTCGCCACCCCGTCCCGGGTCCGGAACTCCACCCGCAGATCGCGTACTTCGAGCAGCATGGCGCCCGTTCACCTCAGCTTCGGGTCGAGGGCGTCGCGCACCGCGTCGCCGAGCATGATGAAGGCCAGGACGGTCAGTGCGAGCGCCCCGGAGGGCCACAGCAGCGCGTGCGGGGCGTTGCGGATGTAGGGCGAGGCGGCGGAGATGTCGATGCCCCAGGAGACGCTGGGCGGCTTCAGGCCGACGCCGAGGTACGACAGGGTCGCCTCCAGGGCGATGTAGGTGCCGAGCGCGATGGTCGCCACGACGATCACGGGGGCGACGGCGTTCGGCGCGATGTGCCGCAGCAGGACGCGGGAGTTGGAGGCGCCGAGGGCGCGGGCGGCCTGGACGTAGTCGTTCTGTCTGGCGGTGATCACCGAGCCGCGGGCGATCCGGGAGATCTGGGGCCAGCCGAGCAGCACCATGAACCCGATGACCGGCCAGACCGTATTGCTCGTCACCACCGAGAGGAGGACGAGACCGCCGAGGACGACCGGGATCGCGAAGAAGACGTCGGTGATCCGGGACAGCACCGAGTCCCAGAACCCGCCGAAGAACCCGGCGAGCCCGCCGAGCACCGACCCGAGCAGCGCGACCCCGAGCGTGGCGCAGACACCCACCGTGACGGACGTACGGGCGCCGTACACGGTCCGCGTGTACACGTTGCAGCCCTGGCCGTCGTACCCGAAGGGAGCGCCCGGCTGGGAGCCCTCCTGGGCCTTGGCGAGGTCGCATGCGAGGGGGCTGCCGGAGGCGATCAGGGACGGCCACAGGGAGATGACGACGAGGAAGAGGATGACGAGGGCGGAGACGACGAAGACCGGGTTGCGGCGCAGGTCCCGCCAGGCGTCCGACCACAGGGAGCGGGGCCTGGCCCCAGGGCCGGTGCCGAGCGGCCCTCCCGGCGTCCGCTCCAGCGTCTCGGCCTCGGTCGCCGCGAGGTCCATCGCCCCGCCCATGCCCGTCCCGGCGATGGCCCGGTCCTGGTCGAACGGCTGCTCAGGCATAGCGGATCCTCGGGTCGAGTACGGCGTAGAGCAGGTCCACCAGGAGGTTGGCCACCAGGAACACCAGGACCAGCACGGTCACGAACCCGACCACCGTCTGGGTGTTCTGCCGCAGGATCCCCTGGTAGAGCTGGTAGCCGACACCGTGGATGTTGAAGATCCGTTCGGTGACGATCGCGCCGCCCATGAGCGCGCCGATGTCGGTGCCGATGAAGGTGACGACGGGGATGAGGGAGTTGCGCAGCAGGTGCCGGGTGACGACCCGGCGGCGGGGCAGGCCCTTGGCGACGGCGGTACGGACGTAGTCGCTCTGTTTGTTCTCGGCGATGGAGGTGCGGGTCAGCCGCGTGACGTAGGCGAGCGACACGGAGGCGAGCACCAGCCCGGGAACGATCAGCTCGCCGAAGGCGGCGTCCGGCGAGACGGAGGGTCTGATCCAGCCCCATCGCACTCCCAGGAGGAGCTGGAGCAGCAGGCCGGTGACGAAGGTCGGTACGGAGATGACGACCAGGGTGGCGAGCAGGACTCCCGTGTCGACGGGCCGCCCGCGCCGCAGTCCGGTCACGACGCCCAGCGTGATGCCGATCACGATCTCGAAGACGACGGCCACGACGGTCAGCCGGATGGTGACGGGGAACGCGGTGGACATCAGCTCGGTGACCGGCTGGCCGTTGAACGCCGTACCGAAGTCCCCGGTGAAGACGTTCCCCATGTAGGTGAGGTATTGCCGCCACACCGGCTTGTCGAGGCCGAACTCCTTCTTCAGCTGGGCGGCGGTCGCCGGGTCGCAGGCCCGCTCACCGCACAGGCCGGCGATCGGGTCGCCCATCACATTGACCATGAGGAAGATCAGCAGCGTGGCCCCGACGAACACCGGGATCATCTGGAGCAGCCGCCGGACGACGTAGCGCCCCATGCCGGTTCAGCTGACCTTGATCTCGTTGTAGACGGGGACGCTGAACGGGTTGAGGGCCACGTTCGACAGCCGTTCGGAGTAGCCGGCGCTGCCGTTCTGGTACCAGAGCGGAATGGCGGCCATGTTGTCGCGGACGACTTCCTCGGCCTGCTGGAAGGCGGAGACGGCCTTGGCGGTGTCGGTCTGGGCGTTCGCCTGGTCGACGAGTCGGTCGAAGTCCTTGTCGGACCACTTGCCGTCGTTGGAGGAGGCGTCGGTGTAGTAGAGCGGCTGGAGGAAGTTCTGGATGAGCGGGTAGTCCATCTGCCAGCCCGCGCGGAACGGTCCGGTCATCTTGTGCTGCCCGATCTGGTTGCGGAAGTCGGCGAACGTACCGACCGGATTCCCCACACACGCCTTGTCGTTGCCCAGTGCGTTGTTGATGGAGTTGCACACGGCGTCCACCCACATCCTGTGCGAGCCGGTGTCGGCGTTGTATGTGATCTTGAGCTGCCCGCCGGGGAGCCCGCCGCCCTCCCGGATCAGCCGTTTGGCCTCGGCGGGGTTGTAGTCACAGGCGCTCCCGCACAGCCCCTCCTTGAAGCCGCCGTCCGTGCCGAGCACCGGGGAGGTCCAGTCGGTGGCCGGGGTGCGGGTGTTCTGGAAGATGGTGTCGGTGATCTGCTTCCGGTTGATGGCCATGGACAGGCCGGTGCGGACCTTCTGCGCGCCGCTGTTGTTCCAGGCGCTGTCGTAGTAGGGGAAGGCGAGCGTCTGGATGATGCCGGCCGGGGTGTTGATGTAACGGCCGCCGAGGTCGCTCTTGACGTTCTTCAGCTGGGAGGCGGGCACGTCGTCGACCAGGTCGAGGTTGCCGGCGATGAGGTCGGTGTAGGCGGTGTCGCTGTCCGTGTAGACCTTGAGGTCCACTCCGGCGTTCTGCGCCTTGTCGCCGCCGGGATAGCCGTCCCACTTCTTCAGTGACATCTGCGAGCCCTTTGTGTAGGACTCGATGCGGTACGGCCCGTCGCCGACCGGTTGCGCCAGCCAGCCGGCGTGGTCGGTGAAGAAGGACTGCGGGAGCGGGGCGAAGGCGGCGTAGCCGAGGGTGTCGGGGAAGCCGGAGAACTTCTGGTTCAGCCGGACGGTGAAGGTGCGGTCGTCGACGACCTTCAGACCGGAGAGTGTGTCGGCACTCTGTGAGCCGCCGGCCGGGTGGACCTTGTCGTAGCCCTGGATGTAGCCGAAGAAGTAGGCGTTCTTCTGGTTGTTCCTGAGGCTCGCTCCGTAGTTCCAGGCGTCGACGAACGACTTGGCGGTCACCTTCTCGCCGTTGCTGAACGTCCAGCCGTCCTTGACCGTGATCGTGAAGTTCTGCGAGTCGCTCGTGTCGATCTTCTGGGCGAGCATGTCCGTCGCGTTGCCGGTCTTCGGGTCGTACTTCTTCAGACCCCGGAAGATCATGTCGAGGACCTTGCCGCCCTGGACCTCGTTGGTGTTGGCCGGCTCCAGGGGGTTCTGCGGGTCGCCCCAGGAGGAGCTGAGCACGCCGCTCTCGCCTCCGCCGCCCCCGCTGCCGCCGCCACCCCCACAGGCCGTGGCGGCGAGCGCCACCACCACCGCGCAGACCGCCCCTCGGGCGTGCGTGGCTGAACGCATGGCGTGCCTCCTCCGTGAAGGTGCTCGGTGCCGGCGGATCCATAGATGACCCGTTACCGGTCAATATCGACCGAACAGGTCGATATTGCTCACCCACTGCCCCGAACGGAGGGTCCCCGAGGGGCCCGTGGGGACCTTTAGGGGGACACGTCACCCGATTGCGGGCGGCCCTCCTGGGACCCCTTGAGGATCATGCAACGACCACGCAATGGATCTCCGCGCAACGATGCCGAAACGTTGGATTACGACCGGCCGATGTACGCATTTCGGCACCCACGCGTCCGCATAACGAACTCCTTGCCCGTTTCGAGCGATTTGCCGGAACTAAAGCACGATGCGATTACAACGCGCTACCCGCGTAGCTACGGAATGATCAAGCCCAGGCAAAGAAAGTAAAGAGACAGTCAAGCCGACCGAGAATTTATTGACCTTGAATGAATTGCGTTGAAAAAGTCCGGCGTAGCCCGTAGGGGAGTGTGCCCTGCGGAGTCATCAGACCCTCCCTTGGGCCAGGAGCACCATGACCCCCCCAACTCCATCCGCGGCTGCCCCGCTCGAGGTGACCGACGAGACCGAGAAGAAGTCGATCACTTCGGACGGCTCGAAGGGCAGCGAGAGCAGGTCGCCGGGCCGCCTGGCCTGGAAGCGCTTCAAGCGCGACCGTACGGGCGTTATATCCGCTTACGTCGTGATCTTCTTCTTCGTGATCGGCATCGCGGCACCACTGATCGCGAAGCTGTACGGGAAGAACCCGTACACCACGTACACCACCCAGCACCCTGAGCTGCTCAATGCCTTCTCGTACCCCGCAGGGCCCAATGGAGGTATGAGCTCGGAGTTCTGGTTCGGCATCGAGCCCCAGCTCGGCCGGGACGTCTTCACGTTCCTGCTGTACGCCATCCGCAACTCACTCGGCATCGCGACAGCCGCCGCACTGCTCACCACCGTCCTCGGCGTCGTGATCGGCGTCACAGCGGGCTACCTGGGCGGCAAGACGGACTACCTGGTCAGCCGGATCATCGACATCCTGCTGTCGTTCCCGTCCACGCTGTTCTTCATCGCGTTCATGCCTGTCGTCTTCGGCTTCTTCGTCGCCCCCGACGACAACATCCCGACTTCGCTCCGCGCGACCGCACTGATCCTCGTGCTGTCCGCCTTCGGCTGGGCGTCCATCGCCCGACTGCTGCGCGGACAGGTGCTCGGCCTGCGCGAGCGGGAATTCGTCGAGGCGGCGAAGGTCACGGGCGCCTCACCGATGCGCGTCGTGTTCAAGGAACTGCTGCCCAACCTCTGGACTCCGATCATCATCCAGTCCACTCTGCTGCTGCCTGCCTTCGTGACCGCCGAGGCGGGCCTGGCCTTCCTCGGCGTAGGCATGATCGATCCGACCCCCGACTGGGGCGTGATGATCGGCCGAGGCGCGCAGTTCTACACCGAGGACATCACCTTCATGCTCTTCCCGGGCATCTCCATGGTGATCTTCGTTCTCGCGTTCAACCTGCTCGGTGACTCCGTGCGCGACGCGCTCGACCCGAAGTCCAAGCGGTAGCAACCCCGTACCACCCGGCCCGGTTCGATGACGTCCGGCTGGTTCCGACCATCCGAATTGACCCCTATAGGCAGGCTCAGCATGTCTTTTTCTCGCAGAAACTTCCTGATCGCCACCGGTGTGGCTGCGGCTTCCACGACCGTGCTGAGCGCGTGCAGCAGCGGTAGCGACAGCAAGGGCTCGTCCAAGGTCCCGTCCGTTTCCGGCGCGAAGACCATGAACATCCCGGTCGGCACCAAGGCGGACTCCACGGGTCCGGCACCCGAGGTCACGGGCGCGGTCAAGGGCGGCACGGTCTACTCGCTCGACCAGTTCGACATGGACCACCTGGACCCGGCGCAGATCTACGTCTCCACCGAGGGCGCCATCACCCGCCCGATCCTGCGCGGTCTGACCGGCTACAAGGTCGACGACAAGGGCGGCGCCACGCTCGTCGGCGACGTCGCGACCGACGCCGGCACCATGAAGGACGGCGGCAAGACCTGGTCGTTCACGATCAAGGACGGCATCAAGTGGGAGGACGGCACCGACCTCTCCATGGACGACGTCCGCCACACCTTCGAGCGCCTCTTCGCCCCGTTCGTGACCGAGGGCCCCCGCTACGTCCAGCAGTGGCTGGTCGGCGGCGACAAGTACAAGGGCCCCTACGACGGCAAGAAGCTGTCCTCGATCGAGATCTCCGGCAAGACGATCACCTTCACCCTCACCGAGGCCCGCACCGACTTCAACTACACGCTGGGCATGCCCGGCTACGGCCTTGTCAACAAGAAGAACGACACCAAGGAGAAGTACGACAAGCGTCCGTACGCCCTTGGCCCCTACAAGATCGACAGCCGGAGCATCGGCAAGTCGATGACCTACGTGCGCAACGAGCACTGGGACCCCGCCACGGACTCGATCCGCAACGCGTACCCGGACAAGTACATCTTCCAGTTCGGCTTCCAGCCGGTCGCCTCCACCGACCGCTACATCGCGGACAAGGGCAACGACCAGTACGCGATGTCGATCTTCAACGAGGTGGCGGCCGAGCGCACCGCGCAGGTCCTCACCAACGCCTCGCTGAAGAAGCGTGTTCTGACCCAGGTCGACACGGTCACCTACTACTGGCCGATCAACATGACCCGGATCAAGGACCTGAAGGTCCGCCAGGCGATCAACTGGGCGTGGCCGCACCAGCAGCTGCAGACCATCCGCGGTGGTGCGTCCACCAGCGAGCTGGCCAGCACCATCCTCAGCCCGGTGACCCCCGGCTACAAGGACTTCGACCTGTACGGCGTGACCACGAAGCCCGGTGGCGACCCGGCCAAGGCGAAGGCGCTGCTGAAGGAGGCCGGCAAGGTCGGCCAGAAGCTGGTCATCGCCTACCAGCAGTCGGACAACGCGGTGAAGCAGGCCGTGGCCATCAAGAACGCCCTTGAGGCGGCCGGCTTCCAGGTCGTCAACCAGCAGGTCGACAAGACGACCTTCTACACCCAGATCGGCAAGATCGACAACGGCTACGACCTGTTCGCGGCCGGCTGGAGCCCGGACTGGCCGAACGGCTACTCGGTCTTCTTCCCCTGCTGGAGCGGCAAGAACATCGGCGACGGCCGCAGCAACTACGCCCAGCTGAACGACCCGAGCGTGAACAAGGCGATCGACGCGGCCGCCAAGATCGCCGATGTCGAAGAGGCCAACAAGGCCTGGGGTGCCATCGACAAGCAGATCATGGAGCTCGCGCCGGTCGTCCCGGACTACCACTCCATCCGCAACTGGATGTACGGATCCAAGATCGGCAACGTCGTCTACGACGCCGGCAACACCTGCGTCGCGCTCTGCAAGCTGTACGTCAAGAAGTAAGCGCACCAGACCCTCGGGGGGCGGCCGCGACCCGGCCGCCCCCCTACGGCCCACCCCTCACCCCCCGGCGACGGCGCCCCGTCCGGAAAGTCACGCCCCATGTTCCGCTTCCTTGTCCGCCGAGTCTTCGGCGCGCTGGTCATCCTCTTGATCATCAGCGCTGTCACCTTCTGGCTCTTCTACGCCATCCCGCGTGACCCCGCCACGTTGTCCTGCGGCAAGAACTGCACGCCCGACATGCTCGCGCAGGTCCGGCACAACCTGGGCATCGACCATCCGGTTCCGGTCCAGTACTGGTACTGGCTCAAGGGCATCTTCGTCGGCCGCAGCTACGGCGACTTCGGCAACTGCAGCGCGCCCTGCCTCGGGTACTCGTTCGCCAACCGCGAGCCCGTCCTCGGGACGATCATGGACAGGCTCCCGCTGACCCTGTCGCTCGCTTTCGGCTCGGCCGTCGTGTTCCTCATCTTCGGTATCGGCGCCGGCATGCTCGCCGCCGTCAAGCAGGGCAAGTGGCAGGACAAGGTCGCCAGCTCGGCGTCGCTGGTCGCCTCCTCGATGCAGATCTACTTCGTCGGCTACATCGCGATGTACTTCTTCGTCGCGAAACTCGGCATCCTGGACAACCCGTCGTACACCCCCCTCACCCAGAACCCGATCGAGTGGGCCTCGGGTCTCCTGCTGCCCTGGCTGGTGCTGGCCCTGATCTGGACCGCCAACTACACCCGTATGACGCGCTCCCAGCTGGTCGAGACGCTGAGCGAGGACTACGTCCGCACGGCCCGGGCCAAGGGCCTCTCCCGTCGGAACGTCTTCTTCCGGTTCGCCTGGCGCGGCGCGATGGGTCCGATCGTCACGATCTTCGGCATCGACCTCGCGACGCTCATCGGCGGCGCGATCATCACCGAGACCGTCTTCAGCCTCCAGGGCGTGGGCCAGCTCGCCCTGAAGTCCGTGGACCAGAGCGACCTGCCCATGGTGCTCGGCGTGACCCTGCTGTCCGCCGGCGCGATCGTGATCTTCAACATCGCCGTGGACGCCGTCTACGCACTCATCGACCCGCGGATCCGGCTCGCCTGACCTCCGCCCCACCCCCGACCTCGCATCACCCTCAGGAGCGTCCCCGTGACGAGCACCGATCAGCAGCCGTTCCTCTCCGTCAAGGACCTCAAAGTCCACTTCTCCACAGAGGACGGCATCGTCAAGGCCGTCGACGGGCTCAGCTTCGACATCGCCAAGGGCCAGACGCTCGGCATCGTCGGCGAGTCGGGCTCCGGCAAGTCCGTGACCAACCTGACCATCCTGGGTCTGCACGACGCCGCCCACACCCAGATCGACGGCGAGATCCTTCTCGACGGCCAGGAGTTGCTCACGGCTGCCGAGAAGGAGCTGGAGAAGCTTCGCGGCAACAAGATGTCGATGATCTTCCAGGACGCGTTGGCCTCGCTGTCGCCGTACCACACCATTGGCGCGCAGATCGCCGAGGTGTACCGCAAGCACACCGGCGCCTCCAAGAAGGAGGCGCGGGCGCGGGCGATCGAGATGCTGAAGCGGGTCGGGATCCCGCAGCCGGACGTCCGGGTCGACGACTACCCGCACCAGTTCTCCGGCGGTATGCGCCAGCGCGCGATGATCGCCATGGCGCTGGTCTGCGACCCCGAGCTCCTGATCGCCGACGAGCCCACCACCGCGCTCGACGTGACGGTCCAGGCCCAGATCATGGACCTCCTCAAGGACCTCCAGCGGGAGTTCGGTACGGCCATCATCTTCATCACCCACGACCTCGGCGTCATCGCCGACATCGCGGACGACGTCCTGGTGATGTACGGCGGCCGGTGCGTGGAGCGAGGCACCAAGAAGCAGGTACTGGGCAATCCGCAGCATCCGTACACGCTTGGCCTGCTCAACTCCATGCCGGCTCTGGACGGACCGGTCGACGTGCCGTTGTCGCCGATTCCCGGCTCCCCGCCCTCGCTGCTCAACCCGCCCTCCGGTTGCCGCTTCCACCCGCGCTGCGCGTTCGCGGAGAAGGTCCCGGGCGGCAAGTGCTCCAGCGTGAGCCCGGTACTCGAACTGACCGAGGGCCGCGGCTCCGCCTGCCACCTGGAACTGAGCAAGCGCGACGAACTCTTCGCCGACTACGCGGCCATCGCCGGTCACAACTGACGGACACGAGACGGGACTTCACGACCATGAGCAACACCAACCCCCTCCTGGACGTCTCCGGGCTGACCAAGCACTTCCCGATCAAGGGCGGTTTCCCGATCAAGCGGACGGTCGGCGCGGTGCAGGCGGTCGACGGCCTCGACTTCCAGGTCGCCGAGGGCGAGAGCCTGGGTCTGGTCGGTGAGTCGGGCTGCGGCAAGTCCACCACCGGCCGGCTCATCACGCGCCTCCTGGAGCCGACGGGCGGCAAGATCACCTACCGCGGCCAGGACATCACGCACGCCAACCGCAGGCAGCTGGCGCCGATCCGGTCCGAGATCCAGATGATCTTCCAGGACCCGTACGCCTCGCTGAACCCCCGTCAGACGGTCGGCAAGATCGTCGCGGGCCCGATGGAGATCAACGACATCAACCCGGCCGGCGGTCGCGAGAACCGGGTCCGCGAGCTGCTCGAAATCGTCGGTCTCAACCCCGAGCACTACAACCGCTTCCCGCACGAGTTCTCCGGCGGCCAGCGCCAGCGCATCGGCGTGGCCCGCGCCCTGGCCCTGGAACCGAAGCTGATCGTCGCCGACGAACCGGTATCCGCCCTCGACGTCTCCATCCAGGCGCAGGTGGTCAACCTTCTCCAGAAGGTCCAGCGGGAACTGGGCATCGCGTTCGTCTTCATCGCCCACGACCTCGCGATCGTGCGCCACTTCTCACAGCGCGTCGCGGTGATGTACCTCGGCAAGATCGTGGAGATCGCCGACCGCGAGGACCTGTACGACAACCCGCGCCACCCCTACACGCGGGCCCTGCTGTCCGCCGTGCCCGAGGCGACGGTCGAGGCGGAGCCGCGCGAGCGGATCCGCCTGGTCGGAGACGTCCCGTCGCCGATCAACCCGCCGTCCGGCTGCCGCTTCCGGACCCGTTGCTGGAAGGCGACGGAGAAGTGCGCGTCGGAGGCGCCGCCGCTGGTCCAGGCCGACGGCAACAAGCCCGGCCACCTGACCGCCTGCCACTATCCTGAGGTGCGCGACGCGGTTCCCGCCCCGCGCCTTGCCAAGGACCCCGAGGCAGCGGCCTGACACACCCCTTTCCGTCAGCCGCCGCCTACGGACGGACTTTCACCGGCCCATTGACCCGAGCCCTGAACGTCCGCTCCAGGGGAGCAAGGGCCCGCGCCTCCCCAGGCGCGGGCCCTTCTCGTTGCCGTTCGGCGCCCTCAGGAAGCGGTACTGGCTTCGAGGAGCCCGGACTGGGCCGCGTCAGGTGCCCGCAGCGACCGCACCCCGGGGGACACGAGCGCGGCAAGGGTGGCCGCGACGATCAGGGCGGCGCAGACGATCAGCATCCGGTCGGTGCCGAAGGCGTCGGCGGCGGGTCCTGCCAGCGCGAGGCCAAGGGGAGCGAGGGTGAGTGAGCCGAACCAGTCGTAGGAGCTGACCCGGGACAGAGCATCCTCGGGCACTTCACGCTGCATGGTGGTGGACCACAGCACGCCGAAGAAGTCCAGGCTGACGCCGGCGGTGAAGGCGCCCGCGACGACAGCCCACAGCGGTGCTCCCACCCCGAGGAGGGCCGGCGGCAAGGCGGACGGGAGGGTGAACAGGACCGCCGCCAGGATGGGCCGGGTGACCCGGGCACGGGCCGCGACCCCGGCGCCCGCCACGGCCCCCAGCGCCTGCGCCCCCACCACCAGCGACCAAGCGCGGGCCCCGCCGAAGTGGGCGCTCGCGGCCAGCGGCCCCAGGACGCCGGCGTTGGCGTTCGTGGCGGCCACCACCAGGGAGAACTGGACGACGACCACCCACAGCCACTGCCGGGAGGCGAACTCCCGCCAGCCGTCGCGCAGATCGGCCCAGCCCGAGGCGGGCTTCCGCGGCCGCCGCTTCAGCCGCAGGGAGGAGGTGAGTGCGGCGCTGACCACGAAGGAGAGACCGTTGACGGCCAGCGCCCAACCCGCCCCGACCCATGCGACGGTCACGCCCGAGAGGGCCAGCCCCAGCAGGAGGGAGGTGTTGGTGCCGACCCGCAGGAGACCGTTGGCTCGCTGGAGGTCCTCGGACGGCACCAGTTGCGGGATGACCCCGTCCATCGCGGGTCCGAAGAGAGCGGTCGCGGTGCCCGCCGTGACGGCGAGCGCGCACAGGGCGGCGACGGGGGCGTGGCCGCTGAGCACCATGGCCGCGAGCCCGCCGTAGGAGAGGGCGCCCAGCACGTCCGACACGGCCATCAGCGCGGAGCGGGAGACCCGGTCCGCGATCACCCCGCCCACCAGGACCAGGGCGAGTTGCGGGACTGCCTGGCAGGCGACGACGAGCGAGAGTTCGCCCGGGGATCCGCCGGGCAGCGAAAGCACCGCGAACGCCAGCGCGATCCGGGCGAACCCGTTGCCGAGGACGGAGATGATCCGGGCGAGTGCGAGGCGCACGAAACCGGCGTTGCGCAGCAAGGACGTGGGGTATTCCGGGGCGGACATGGACCGGCAGACTACGCTTCGTCGCCTCGGGCCAGCCTCCGCCACCCTCCTTTCCCGCCAAGTGCGCGGCTCATTGGCGCGGCTTACCGGAATCCCGCGCCACTGCAGGATCTGGAGAGGTGCGACGCCTCATGCGTCGACCCCACCATCACGCCACCCCCAAGGTGCACCACACGTACTTGCCCCGCTCCCCGAACCGGGACGACGGCTGCCAGCCCCAGCAGTCCGCACACGCCACCACCAGCCCCAGCCCCCGCCCCGCCTCGTCGAGCTCCGACACCACCCCCAACGACCGCGGGGGCTCAGGAGGCACGGGATCCGCATCCCACGCCCCGATCCACACGACACCCTCCGGGGAACGCCGCACCCGCAACGCGGCCGGCCCCTTCGTGTGCCGCACGGCATTGGACACCAGCTCCGCGGCGAGCAGCTCCGCCGTGTCGGCGAGGCCGATCAACCCGTGCATCGTCAGGATCAGACGCAGGGTGCGACGGCAGATCGTCACCGCTCTCAGATCGTTGGGAATGGAGAGCGTGTAGTCCCAGGCTTCGGACATGCGTCATCAACTCCGGTCGGATGAAGGGGATTTCACGCACGGTGGCATCGCCGCACAGCGACGGTGCGGTGCACTTCCGCAGCGTGCGCGTTACGTCACCGACAGTAGGGGTCAATTTTGGCACCACGCAAGTCGTTGCCGTAATCTGACGCTCGAACGAGTCACTGCCTCTGGGCAGTTGGGGTGGAAGGGGAAGCCATGCCACGCAGGCAGCAGGCCACCGCACGTCAGCAGCGGCTTGGTGCTGAGCTGCGGAAACTACGTGAGGCAGCAGGGCTCAAAGGACGCGACGCCGCCGAACTGCTGGGGACCGACTCAGCCCAGGTGAGCCAGTTCGAAGCCGGTCTGGCGGGCGTCAGCGAGGCCCGCGTGCGCAGGATCGCGGCCCACTATGCCTGCACGGACCAGGAACTGGTCGACGCCCTGGCTGCGATGGCCGCCGACCGGACACGCGGGTGGTGGGAGGAATACCGTGGGCGCCTGCCCTCATCGTTCCTCGACCTGTCGGAACTGGAGTACCACGCCACCTATCAGTGGGACGTGGAGTTCCTGTTCGTTCCCGGGCTTCTTCAGACCGAGGACTACGCGCGGGCGCTCTTCTCGTCACGGGTTCCCGAACTGCCCGAAGAGGAAAGGGAAGTGCGCGTCCGGCACCGTATGCACCGGCGCGTCATCCTGGAGAAGGCACCGCCCGTGCCGTACGAAGCCGTCATCCACGAGGCGGCGCTCCGGATGATGGTGGGCAGCCGCGCCGCCGCACGGGCTCAACTCGCCCGAGTGCTGGAGCTTTCCGAAGCCGAGGGCACCTCGGTCCGCGTGATCCCCTTCGACCTGGAGCACTTCATCGATGTGGGTGCCGCCATGGTGTACGCAGGAGGCCCCGTCCCCAAGTTGGACACCGTCGTACGCGACGGCCCGCATGGCACGGGCTTCGTCGACTCCGAAGCACAGCTGAGTGTGTTCCGAACGCACTTGCGTAGATTGGAGTCGGCATCACTCGACCCACGCCGGTCGCGTGACTTCATCCACAGGCTGACGAAGGAGCTGTGAGGCGCCCATGACCGACCTCGAAAACTGGCGCAAGTCGTCCTATTCCGGCGGCGGCGACGGCAACGCCTGCGTAGAGGTCGCCCCCCACCCCACCCACATATCCGTCCGCGACTCCAAGGCCCCCACCAGAGCCGTCCTCACCTTCCCCGCCGCCGCCTTCGCCGGTTTTCTCTCCGGAATCAAATCCGCGGCCTCCAGTCGAAGTTGATAGAAGCTCAAGAAGAAGGCCGTTCCTGACCCTGCGTTCAACATCGTGTGGCACACTGCCGCGGTGGTCGATCATTCGTACACGGATCTCTCGCTCGCCGCGCTCTACGAGAGCCTCAACCCGTGGGGACCGGGTGACGACTTCTACCTGGACCTGGTGATGTCCGCCGGGTCCGTGCTCGATGTCGGCTGCGGGACCGGACAGTTGCTGCGCGCGGCGCGGGCCGCAGGCCACGGCGGGCGGCTGACGGGGCTCGAGCCGGCCGCGGCGATGCTCGTGCAGGCGCGTCGAGCCGAACCCGGTGTCGAGTGGGTGCTCGGTGATCTGCGTACCCGTCGCTGGGACGACCACGGCTTCGATCTCGTCGTGATGACCGGTCACGCCTTTCAGGAGCTGGTCGGCGACGAGGATGTGCGCGACGCGCTGACCGCCGTGCGCACCGCTCTGTGCCCCACCGGTCGGTTCGTGTTCGAGACCCGGAACCCCGCCGCCCGCGCCTGGGAGACGTGGACGCCGGACCGGGTGCGCCGGCTCACCGACGCGGACGGGCGTCAGGTCCGGGTCTGGCACGAGGTCGAGGGATCACCGGTGGGAGACCGGGTGACCTTCACGGAGACGTACGAGGGCGAGGCCTGGGCGAGGCCTCAGGTGTGCCGCTCCACCCTGCGCTTTCTCGGCCCTGCCGCGCTGTCCGGTTTCCTGGGCGGTGCCGGTCTGGAGGTCGCCGAGCAGTACGGTGACTGGGCGCGCGGGCCGGTCACCTCGGGCAGCCCCGAGATCATCACCGTCGCACGGCAGGGCCGGCGGCACGGCCAGGTGTTCTGACCCGCGGCGTTGTTGACGCGGCCGATGGGTGGATCGCCGCCGAGTGCGGCAGGTCATGGCGCAGATGGATCAGCGTGGCCACCAGCCGGTCGACGAACACCAGCCGGTGCCGGGCGCCGGCACCCGCAGCCCGTCAGCGGACGCTCTGTCCGACCAGTTCGGTGGAGCGTTCCCACAGGCGGCGGGCGAGGTTGTCGTCGCCGGCTTGGGGGTGGGTGCGCTTGGCGGGCCGGTGCTTTTCGTAGTAGGTGCCGGAGACCCAGTCGGTGCCGGGCGTGGACTCGGCGAGCCACACCAGCTGTTCGGCGCCCTTTTCGGGGGACACCATGAAGGCGCGGCCGATGCGGTTGTTGTAGATGCGCTTCATGAAGCTGTCGCTTTCGGTGGCGAAGCCGGTTGCCACGGCGCCGGGGTGGAAGGCCGCGGTCGACAGGCCCCGGGCGTGGTAACGCCGGTGCAGTTCGCGGGTGAAGAGGATGTTCTCGAGCTTGGCCGTGCCGTAGGCCAGTTGAGGGGTGAAGTCCTTGTCGTGGTCGAGGTCGTCGATGGCGAGCCTGCCGAACAGCCGAGCTCCGGAGCTGGAGGTCTGGATCACGCTCGCGTGACTGGCGAGCAGCTTGTCCAGCAGGAGGCTCGTGAGCAGGAACGGGGCGAGGTGGTTGACCTGGAAGGTCTTCTCGAATCCGTCGGTGGTCCTGGTGCGGTCGCCGAAGATCCCGCCGGCGTTGTTGGCGAGCACGTCGATGCGCGGGTAGGCGCGGTCGAGGTCGGCGGCGAGGCGGCGGACGTCGCCGAGGTCGGCGAAGTCGGCGAGGAAGTGGTCGGCGCCCAGCTCATGGGCGACGGCCTGGGTTTTGCGTGGCGAACGGCCGACCACGACGACGTGGTGGTCCCTTGCGAGATGGCGGGCGGCGGCCGCACCGATCCCGCCGCTGGCGCCGGTGATGACGATGGTCTTGGGCATGGTTCCGGTCCGTCCTGACGTCTCGAGTGGTCGCGCCGGCAGGAGCCCGTCCTGAGCGTTTCGGGGGTTCCTCGCGCGTTCACACCTGCTCAACTCCATCAGTATGTGCCGAACCTGTCAGAGACTGTCAAGTTAGGCCTTCGATGTTATTCTGGGGGCCATGACTGACTCGCAGCCCGGCCTCAGGGAGCGCACCCGCCGTGCGGTCCAGAAGGAGATCACCGACGCCGCGAACGCCCTGTTCCTCGAGCGCGGCTACGAGGAGACGACGATCGGAGACATCGCCGCGGCGGTCGGCATGTCGCAGCGCAGCGTCTTCCGCTATTTCCCGACCAAGGAAGACCTCGTCGTCGGCAAGTTCGACTTCGTCGCCGACGACATGCTGCAGGCGCTGCGCGAGCGGCCCGCCGGCGAACCCGTGTGGGAGTCGATGCGCCGCATCTTCGATCTTCTCGTGCCCTACGTGGACGCACCGGGCAGACGCCAGGTGGCTGAACCGATGCAGCGCATCGTCTTCTCCACTCCGACACTCCTCGCGAGCTATCTGCAGAAGCTCCAGCTCCTCCAGGACACGGCCGACACCGCGCTGCGCGAACGCGCCGCCGCTGCGGGGGTGCCCTACCACGACAGCGACCCGACACCGCGCGCGATCGTCGGGGCCGCGTTCGCCTGTCTGCTCGCGGCCCAGCACGCCTGGCTCGCCGGCGGCGCCGAAGGCACGTTCGCCACAGCGATCGACCGCGCGATGGCCACCATCACCCCCCGGTCGGGCAACGGTGCGTGCTAGCGGGTGAGGCCGGGGAGCCCCGTTTCAAGGGTCCGGTTCAGATGGCCGCGGTGCGGTCGGACACCAGGCCGGCGATGGCGCGGTAGGTGTCGGGCAGGTTGCCACGCCGGTGGGTGAATCGGAGCCCGAGACCCTTGGGGGGATCGAACCCGTGGCCGGACCGCGCGGACCCGGTCGGCCCGGTAGGTGCGGATCGCGTCCGCGCGATGAGAATGGCACAGCAGCGCGCGGTGGGGCTGAGATCGTTCGGCACGGAGGCAGGCCAATCCACCAGCAGGCCGGTCCAGAAGCAGGTCGGTCGGCTCCGCCGGGTATCGGGGTTGAGGAACACCGGGACGAAGACCGGCGCCGAGCCGTCCTCGGCCCTGGTGGACGGCTGACGGGACGCCGGTCGCGGGACCGGTCCGAAGCCGTGCCCACGGACAACTCCCTGTCGCGGTCAGTGCCGCAGGGGTGACGCGTGCGATGCGGCTACGTCGCCGAGCACGCCGCCGGGGCGTTCTCGTACTCGGCGGAGAGGCGGATCAGCTCATCGAGCCGATCGTGCGCCCTGGTCAGGGCGTCGATCTGGTCCCTGATGCGGGCACGCTCGTCCATGAGCCGGCGTGTCATCTGCGGGGTCGCGACGAGGGTGTCCAGGAACGGAAGGATCTGCCGGATCGCCTTACTGGCCAGACCGGCCGCGTAGAGGAGCTGGATGAACCTCACCCGCTCGACGGCGGACTCCGGGTACCGCCGGTGGCCGCTGGGAGTGCGGTCGGCGATGACGAGCCCCTGCTCTTCGTAGTACCTCAGCGCACGGACGCTGACTCCAGCGCGTTCGGCCACCTCTCCGATACGCATGACACCTTCCGTCACTCCGGACTTGATCCTCACGTTGACGTGAGGTTCTAGCGTACGGCTCATGAACATCAACGGAGCCACCGCGCTCGTCACCGGAGCCAACCGCGGCATCGGCCGCCACCTCGCCGCCCAGCTCGTCGAGCGAGGCGCGAAGGTCTACGCGACCGCCCGTCGTCCCGAGTCCATCGATCTCGACGGCGTCGAGGTCCTCGCCCTGGACATCTCCGACCCGGACGCCGTCACGGCCGCGGCCCGCACCGCGGGCGATGTGAACCTGCTGGTCAACAACGCCGGTATCGGAGGCGGGCCCCTGCTCGGCGACCTGCGGGAGGTCCGTGCCGCACTGGACGTGAACTTCTGGGGCACGCTGTCGATGGCCCGCGCCTTCGCACCGGTCCTTGCCGCAAACGGCGGGGGCGCGATCGTGAACATGGCTTCTTCGGCATCATGGTTCGTCTTTCCCGGCAGCAGCGCCTACGCGGTCTCGAAGGCAGCCGTCTGGAGCATGGGTCAAGCGCTGCGCCAGGAGATGGCCGGTCAGGGCACGCTCGTCACCTCGGTGCATCTCGGGGCGGCCGACACCGACATGATGAAGGGCTACGACCTGCCCAAGATGGACCCGGCCGATGTCGCCCGGATCACCCTCGACGGCGTCGAGGCCGACGCCGTCGAGGTGGTGGTCGATGAGTTCACCGAAATGGTCAAGGCGTCGCTGAGCGGGGACCCGCGGGAGTTCGGCAAGCAGTTGCACCGGTTGCTGAATCCCTGACCGCCGTCCAGGAGCGGATCAAGGGCGGCGGCTTCCCGGAGCTCGCACGGGCCGGGCGCCTCGGCTTCGCCGACATCGACCCGGGCCAGCGGCCGATGGTGAGCCGGGCCGCCGAGCCGGCCCGGATCCCGGCCACGACGGCGGGCACGACGGCAGGCACGGCGGCGGGCACGGACTGACGGCCCGCCACCGTCCGGCATGAAGGGCTACTCCTCCTCCAGCGCCGCCAGCGCCGGGTCCAGGATGATGTCCTCGTCGCGGGCCTCCGTCGTCGGGTCCTCCGGGAAGTGGCAGGCCGTGAGGTGGCCCTCACGGTTGCCGGAGATCTGGATCAGCGGGGGTTCCTCCGCCGCGCACTTGTCCTGGGCCTTCCAGCAGCGCGTGCGGAAGCGGCAGCCCGAGGGCGGGGAGATGGGGGACGGGACGTCGCCGGCCAGGCGGATGCGTTCACGGCCGGCCGCGCCCGGCTCGTCCGTGAGGCTGACCTCGGGGACCGCCGACAGCAGGGCGTGGGTGTAGGGGTGGCGGGGGCGGGTGTAGATCGCCTCCCGGTCGCCGACCTCGATGATCTTGCCGAGGTACATGACCGCGACCCGTTGTGAGAAGTGCCGTACCACCGCCAGGTCGTGGGCGATGAAGAGGAACGCGATGTCCAGTTCGCGCTGGACTTCCTGGAGGAGGTTGACCACCTGGGCCTGGATGGAGACGTCGAGGGCGGAGACCGGTTCGTCGGCGACGATCAGCTTCGGCTCCAGGGCCAGGGCGCGGGCCACGCCGATGCGCTGGCGCTGGCCGCCGGAGAACTCGTGCGGGAAGCGGTTGTAGTGCTCGGGGTTGAGGCCGACGATCTCCAGCAGTTCCCGTACGCGCTTCTCGCGGCCGCCCTCCGGTTCGATCCTGTTGATCTCCATCGGACCAGAGATGATCTTGCCGACCGTCTGCCGCGGGTTCAGCGACGAGTACGGGTCCTGGAAGATCATCTGGATCTCGGAGCGGATCGGGGCCAGCTCCCGACGCGACGCGTGGCTGATGTCCTGGCCGCGGTAGCTGATCGTGCCGTCCGTCGGTTCCAGCAGGCGGGTGATCAGGCGGCCGGTGGTGGACTTGCCGCAGCCCGACTCGCCGACCAGGCCGAAGCTCTCTCCCACCCGTACCGTCAGGTCGATGCCGTCCACGGCCTGGACGTGCCCGATCGTCCGCCTGATCGGGAAGCCGCCCTTGACCGGGAAGTACTTGGTCAGGCCGGATACCTCCAGCAGCGGTTCGCCGGCAGCCGCCTCGCGCGGGGCGGGAAGGACCATGTCCTGGGTCATGACGTGTCGTCTCCTAGCCCAGACGGGGCTTGATCTCTTCGATGAAGATGGTGTGCTTCTGGTCCGCCGTGAGGTGGCAGGCCGAGGCCCGGTCGGGGCCGAGCAGCGGGCGTTCGGTGACACAGCGGTTGCCGCCGACCCGGTCCTGGAAGGTGCAGCGCGGGTGGAAGCGGCAGCCGGAGGGCGGGGTCAGCAGGGAGGGCGGGGCGCCGGGGATCGGGGTCAGCGGCATGGCCAGGTCCGAGTCCAGGCGTGGCATCGAGTTCAGCAGGCCCCAGGTGTACGGGTGCTGGGGCGCGCGCAGGACCTCGTCCGTCGTGCCGCGCTCCACCGCGCTGCCCGCGTACATCACCATGATGTCGTCGGCCATGTCGGCGATCACCCCCAGGTCGTGGGTGATGAAGATGATGCCCGATCCGAACTCCTGTTGCAGGTCCTTGAGCAGGTCCAGGATCTGCGCCTGGACGGTCACGTCCAGGGCGGTGGTCGGCTCGTCGGCGATGAGCAGGTCGGGGTCGCAGACCAGGGCCATGGCGATCATCGCGCGCTGGCGCATGCCGCCGGAGAACTGGTGCGGGTAGTCCTTGGCCCGTTCCTTCGGGTTGGGGATGCCGACCTTGGCGAGCATCTCGACCGCCCGGTCCCAGGCCGCCCGCTTGGAGGCGCCCCGGTGTTTCATGAACGGCTCGGCGATCTGGCGGCCCACCGTGTAGTACGGCGACAGCGCGGTGAGCGGGTCCTGGAAGATCATGGCGGCCTTGTTGCCGCGCACCTTCTCCAGCTCGGACTCGCGGGCGGTGATCAACTCCTGGCCGTCCAGGAGGATCTCGCCCTCGACCGTGGTGAACTGGGGATTGTGCAGGCCGAGGATGGTCAGGTTGGTGACCGACTTCCCGGACCCCGACTCGCCGACGATCCCGAGGGTCTTGCCTCGCGCCAGGTCGAACGACAGCCCGTCCACGGCCCGGACCACGCCGTCCTCGGTCTTGAAGCTGACGTGCAGGTCCCGCACGGAGAGGAAGGCACCCGCGTCGGCCGGTGCGGGGGTGCCGGCGTCCTTGGTCAGAGTGGTCACGACAGTTCTCCTCTTACCCGGCCTAGGCCAGCCGGACGCGCGGGTCGATGAACGCGTAGGCCGCGTCGACGATGATGTTGAACAGCAGGATCATGGCGGCTGAGAACAGCATCACGCCGAGGAGCAACGGCAGGTCGCTGAAGAACACGGACTGTACGGCGAGTTGGCCGAGACCCGGCAGACTGAAGGTGTACTCGGTGATGATGGCGCCGCCGAGCAGGGAGCCGAGGTCGATGCCGAAGATGGTGACGATCGGGATCAGCGAGCCGCGCCAGGCGTAACGGAAGAAGACGTACTGCCGGGACATGCCCTTCGCGCGGGCCGTGCGGACGTGCTCCTCCTGGAGCTGCTCGATCATCGACGAGCGCGCCATACGGGTGTACTGCGCTGCGAAGATCGTGGACAGCACCACCCAGGGGATGATCAGCCCGGTGAACCAGGTGACGGGGTCGCCGGTGAAGTTGTTGTACGCCGGTTTGTCGAACCAGTGGGTCTGGTAGACGAGGACGGCGAGCGCGAGCGGGCCCAGGAAGTAGATCTGCATGGAGCTGAGCACCATGGCTCCGCCCGTGGCGGTCTTGTCGATCAGCGTGCCGCGTTTCCAGGCGGCCAGGAGACCGGTGCCAAGGCCGATGATCAGAAAGCAGACCGCGCCGCCCAGGGTGAGGGAGACCGTGGTGGGCAGCCGGTCCATGAGCGTCTGCCAGACCAGGTCGTTGGTGTGGTACGAGTACCCGAAACACGGGGCGGGGCAGGGGCCCTGGTCGAACTGGTTGCTGCCCAGCACCAGGTTGTGCAGGAAGATCCAGTACTGCTCGGGAACCGGCTTGTCGAGCCCGAGCACATGGTGGATGTTCGCGAGCGACGTCGGGTTGCACGTCTTGCCGCACATCAGCAGGGCCGGGTCCCGGGGCATCCCGAAGAACAGCAGGAACGTGACGATGCTCAGCAGGAACAGGATGACGATCGCACCGAGGGTCCGGCGGACGAGGAAACGCAGCATGACAGGGGCAGCTCTCTCGCGTCTGCGGGCCGGGCGGTACCCGGTACGCCGTGACCCGCGCGGGGCGGGCGGACGTACCGGGTACCGGACCGATGGCGGCGGTTACTTGATGTAGAGGCGACGCGGGTCGATGCCGCCGATCACGTTGTCGTAGACGAGCCCGCCGACCTTGGAACCGGCGATCTGGACCTGCTTGTAGTACGCCGTCGGAACGACGTTGACGAGGTCGGTGAGCAGGTACTTGTCGATCTTCTCCCAGGCCGCGGCCGACTTCGCCGGGTCGGTGATCGCGTTGGCGGCGTCGATGTCGCTGTTGACCTTGGGGTCGTTCACGTGCGAGTAGTTCGGCGAACCGTCGGCGATCGCCCGGCCGTCGTACAGCGGCGGGATCACGGTCGAGGCGGACGGCCAGTCGGCACCCCACGCGGTGTGGTAGATGTCGTAGTTGTTGGTGACCTTGCCGATCTGGTCGTAGTACGTCTCGGCCGGGATCTCCTGGCGCTGAACGTCGAAGCCGGCCTTCTTCAGACCAGCGGCCATGGCCGTGGAGTACTGCTGGCCCTCGGGGGTGTTGATGTAACCGAAGGTCAGCTTCATGCCGACCTTGCCGGCCTCCTGGAGCAGCTTCTTGGCCTTGACCGGGTCACCGGCGGGCTTCGCCTTCTTGCCGAACGGGTCGAACGAGGAGTCGTAGCCGGTGACGGTCGGGGAGATCAGACCGCCGGCCACCTCCATGGCGTCGTTGCCGCCGTAGGCGCGGATGAACGGCGTGATGGGCAGCGCGTACGCGATGGCCTCGCGGATCTTCTTGTCCTTGATGTGGTTCATGTTGATGTTCATCTGGCCCACGTACGGCTGGTAGCCGGCGACCGTGCGGGACTTGAGGGTCGAGTCGCTGAGGACCTTGGACAGGTTGCCCGCGTCGACCTGGTTGTTGAAGCTGACGCCGGTCTGGTCGGCGCCGGTGTCCGCGAGCAGTGCCTTCGTGGACGTCTCGTACTGCTGGTTGAAGGTGAAGTCGAGCTCGTCCAGGTACTGGTGGCGGATCGGGTCCGTCTTCGGGTCCCAGTTGGTGTTCTTGACGAGGACCATCGACTTGCCGGACTTGAACGACTGGATCTTGTAGGGACCGCTCGTGACCGGGCTCTTGTCGTACTTCGCCTGGGTGTCGCCCTTCTTGGACACCACCGCGTAGCCCGCCATGGCGAGCGCGTACGGCAGGTCCGGGTGGGCGGTCTTGAAGTGGAAGACGACGGTCTTGGCGTCGGGCGTCTCAAGGACGCTGTCGGGCAGGTGCTTGCCCTTGTACGGGCCGTCCGGCAGCAGCTTGCGGTAGTCCGCGCCGGTGGTGTCGGCGAGCCACTGCTGGAGGTACGTCGGGCCCTGGTTGATGAACGGCGCGAAGAGCCGCTCGAAGGTCTGCCGGAAGTCCGCCGACGTGATGGGCGTGCCGTCCGCGAACTTGACGCCGTCCTTGAGGGTGTACTTCCAGGTCTTGCCGCCGTCCGTGGTGGTGCCGGAGTCGGTGGCGAGGTCACCGACGACCTCGTGGCCCTCGCCCTTGTCGTCGGTCGACTTGTACCCGGTCAGGCCTCTGTGGAGCAGGTTGGCCAGCGATCCCTCGTCGGAGACGTAGATCTGGGCCGGGTCGAGGTGCGCGTAGCTGTCCCGCTGGAGCACCTCCAGCTTGCCGCCGCTCTTGGCACCCGGCACCTCTTTCGCGGGCCCCGTGGAGTCCGCCGCGTCGCCGAACTTGATGGCCGCCTGCTGTGCCTTGGCGTTCTTCTGGTCCTGCTTGTTGTTGTCGCT
Source organism: Streptomyces shenzhenensis (assembly GCF_021462265.1). Lineage (GTDB taxonomy): Bacteria > Actinomycetota > Actinomycetes > Streptomycetales > Streptomycetaceae > Streptomyces > Streptomyces shenzhenensis. The sequence goes on from NZ_JAJONF010000006.1 coordinate 65,456, forward strand.
CGCATCACTGCCCCCCTTGCTGCAACCGGTGAGCACGAGAGCTCCGGCCGCGAGCACTGAGACCGCCGTGTATACGTGGCGTTCGCCCCTACTCATCACTGAAATTTCCACCTATCTCCGTGTCACCGGTACACAAACGGGAATTGCCGTGCGGTATCCGGGCGAGGACGCCCACGATCAGTTGGTCAGCGCGCCGTCTTCGGGTCGAAGGCGTCGCGGACCGAGTCCCCGAGCAGGTTGAAGGCCACGATGAAGATGATCATCGAGACGCCGGGGAAGAACATGTAGGTGATGTCGTTCTGCAGAACGAGTTCGGTCGATGCCTTGGAGAACATCTGGCCCCAGTCAGGGGTCGGTTCGACCACGCCGACGCCCAGGTAGGACAGGCCCGCCTCGATGGTCACGAAGCTCGGCAGGAGGTAGGTGGCCTGCACCAGAAGGGGCGTGACGACGTTCGGCAGGATCTCCCTGCGGATGATCCGCCAGGGGGTGGCCCCGCTGACCCGGGCCGCCTCGATGAACTCCCGTTCCCTGATGGCCAGCGTCGTGCCGCGCAGGATGCGGGCGAGGCTCATCCAGCCGAGCACCCACTGGACGACGATCAGCGCGACCACGCGCACATAGGTCGGCGTCTCGTCACGCGGGCTGACGAAGAGGGAGACCACGACCGGCATGCTGGCGATGAAGAACAACTGCGAGGGGAAGGCGAGCAGGAAGTCGATCAGCCGGCCGATCCAGTAGTCGGTCCTGCCGCCGAGGTAGCCGGCCGTGACGCCGAGGAGGATGCCGGTGAGCACCACCGCGACGGTCACCGCGAGGGAGATGAACAGTGAGGTCCGGATGCCGTAGATCAGCTTGGTGAACACGTCGTAGCCGTTGCCGGGTTCGAGGCCGAACCAGAACTCGCTGCTGATGCCGCCGTTGGGCTGCACCGGGACACCCGCGCTGTCGAAGAGTTCGGGACGTTCGTCCGCGTACACGGTGTACGGGTTCTTGCCGTACACCTTCGCGATGAGCGGGGCGAACAGGGCGATCAGGAAGAAGAACCCCACGACGAACGCCGAGATGACGCCGGTGCGGTCGCGCTTGAAGCGTATCCACATCAGCTGGCCGGGTGAGCGGCCTTCGAGCTTCACCGTCCCGGTGTTCGTGTCGGGCTCCGGTCCGCCGTCCACGACGACCGACCGTCCGCCACCCTCAATGTCCGTAGGACTTGTCACAGTTCGTCCAATTCACAGGTGTGGGTGTGCCGAACCGGCGGCCGGCACGGGTGCGCGACCGCTGTGGCATGATCCGATGAGGCGTGATCCGATGAAGCGTCAGGGCGTCCCCGCGGTGCGCGGGAATGCCGCAGCCGGACGCGCGTAGGCGGGCGACGACGCTACGCGGCCGACCGCCGCTTCAGGACCAACCGCCGGACGGACAGGGGCAGTCGGACGCAACGGACGGCGTGGCCGACGATGGAACCCACCTCGTGCCTGTGACACTGCACATGGGACTTCTCCTCATGACTTCACGTGTTCACCAACAGGAGGTTTCCGTCCATACCCTCCGACACCCCTGACGGAGGGTCAGACACCCCCTGGTGCTCGTGAGTCGAGCGCTGTCCCCACAGCGCGAGACCCATTGACCCGAGCGCTACGCGGCTAACTATCTGCCATGAGCCAGGTGCCGACCACTGTCTTTAAATCTCAATTCAGTCACAGCTAGCGCGTAGTTCTTCCGAAAAATGGACAAAGCGTTCGACGGGAGAAGGCCGCGAAACGGACTTGTTACATGGGTATCGGGCGCGGATCTCCGCATGTCGGACACCGGCCCCAGGATGGCTGACTCTCGCCCACCCGAAAACGGGTTGCAAAAAGCCCGGGCACCCCCATCATGGGGGTGCCCGGGCTCGGCTGTCCTGCGGTCAGGCCCGATCAGCCGTGCTTGGCGCGGCTGGCGGCGCGCGCCCGCTCGCGGGCGTCCAGGTTCACCTTGCGGATGCGAACGGCCTCCGGGGTCACCTCGACGCACTCGTCGTCGCGGCAGAACTCCAGCGACTGCTCCAGCGAGAGCTTGCGCGGCGGCACGATCGCCTCGAACGAGTCGGCCGACGACGACCGCATGTTCGTGAGCTTCTTCTCCTTGGTGATGTTGACGTCCATGTCGTCGGACCGGGAGTTCTCGCCGACGATCATGCCCTCGTACACCTCGGTGCCGGGATCCACGAACAGCACGCCGCGCTCCTGGAGGTTCGTCATCGCGAACGCGGTGACGGCACCGGCGCGGTCGGCGACCAGCGAGCCGTTGTTACGGGTCTGCAGGGGTCCGAACCAGGGCTCGTGACCCTCGTGGATGGAGTGCCCGATGCCCGTGCCACGCGTCTGCGTCAGGAACTCGGTACGGAAGCCGATGAGGCCGCGGGAGGGCACCACGAACTCCATGCGGACCCAGCCGGATCCGTGGTTGGACATGTTGTCCATCCGGCCCTTGCGGACGCCCATGAGCTGCGTGACCGCGCCCATGTGCTCCTCGGGCACGTCGACCGTCATGCGCTCGACCGGCTCGTAGACCTTGCCGTCGACGAGCTTGGTGACGACCTGCGGCTTGCCGATGGTCAGCTCGAAGCCCTCGCGGCGCATCTGCTCGACCAGGATGGCGAGCGCCAGCTCACCACGGCCCTGGACCTCCCACGCGTCCGGACGCTCGGTGTCGAGCACCCGGAGGGAGACGTTACCGATCAGCTCGCGGTCGAGGCGGTCCTTGACCTGGCGGGCGGTGACCTTGCGGTCCTTGACCGCGGCCTTGTTGTCGGCGCCCTTGCCGGTACCGCCACGGCCGACCAGCGGCGAGGTGTTGGTGCCGATGGTCATCGAGATCGCGGGCTCGTCGACCGTGATCAGCGGCAGCGGGATCGGGTTCTCGGGGTCGGCGAGGGTCTCACCGATCATGATGTCCGCGATGCCGGCGACGGCGCAGATGTCGCCCGGGCCGGCCATCTCGGCGGGCTTGCGGGTGAGCGCCTCGGTCATCAGGAGCTCGGTGATGCGCACGTTGGACATCGTGCCGTCACGCCTGATCCACGTGACGGTCTGGCCCTTGCGCAGCTCGCCCTGCTCGACGCGGAGCAGTGCGATACGGCCGAGGAAGTTGTCGGCGTCCAGGTTGGTGACGTGCGCCTGGAGCGGGGCCTCCGCGTCGTACTCCGGAGCCGGGACGTGGGAGAGGATCGTGGAGAAGAACGGCTCCAGGCTGTCGCTGTCGGCCGGGACCGTGCCGTCCTCCGGCTTGGTCAGCGAGGCCACACCGTCACGCGCACAGGCGTAGACGATCGGGAACTCGATCTGGTCCTCGTCCGCGTCCAGGTCGAGGAAGAGGTCGTAGGTCTCGTTGACCACCTCGTCGATCCGGGAGTCCGGGCGGTCCGTCTTGTTGATGCACAGGATGACGGGCAGGCGCTGCTGGAGGGCCTTGCGCAGCACGAAGCGGGTCTGCGGCAGCGGGCCCTCGGAGGCGTCGACCAGCAGGACCACCGCGTCCACCATCGACAGACCGCGCTCGACCTCGCCACCGAAGTCGGCGTGGCCCGGGGTGTCGATGATGTTGATGGTGATGACGTCGCCGCCATCCTTCGGGTGGTATTTCACGGCCGTGTTCTTGGCCAGGATCGTGATGCCCTTCTCACGCTCCAGGTCGTTCGAGTCCATCATGCGGTCGTCGAGCGACTCGGCGGCGTGCGCCGCGAAGGCACCGGCCTGCTTCAGCATGGCGTCTACGAGGGTCGTCTTGCCATGGTCGACGTGGGCGACGATGGCGACGTTACGGATGTCGTGGCGCGTGGCCATAGTGCGGCGTACTCCCGGGGTGTTGAGAAGGCCCTCTGCGTACGTCCGTGTGACGCGGGCCTGCCGGGCAAACACGCCACGGCCTCACCCCATGGTACGGGGCCGCCGCCACTGGGGCGCGCCGGGATACGTCAGTGCACTTCAGCTTGGCTTCCGCGGACTCGGCGCGGCGGTCATCGACTGGGGCTCGGCGACGTCTTCGCCCCCTTCTTCAGGAACCCCATGTCCTGGTAGACCGGCGTCTGGAAGCCGAAGGCGCCCACGTTCACCAGGCCCTTCCGGGCGCCCACGATCTGCGGCCGCTGGTACAGCGGCAGCGACCCCGCAGACGCCCAGATCCTGGAGTCCGCCTTGCGCAGCAGCCCGTCCGCCTCGTCCTCGTCCAGGGTGCCCAGCGCCTGGTCGAAGAGCTGGTCCACCTGGTCGGTGCCGATCCGCGTGTAGTTCTGCTCGATGTTCAGCGACCCGTCGGCCGCCACCGCCGGCTTCGCGTAGATCGGCCGCGCGTCCGTCGCCGGGAACGCGGACGACGGCCACGAGTACAGCGCGAGGTCGTACTGCCCGGCCGCGATGTGGTCCTTGAAGTAGCTGTCGTCCGGCACCTTCTTGATCTCGGTCGCGATCCCCACCCGGTCCAGCATCTTCGAGATCTGGCCGGCCACCGACTGGAGCGTCTCCGAGCCCGGCCCCGAGGGCAGCACGAACCGCAGCGAGAGCGCCTTCCCGTCCTTGGCCAGCGGCCCGGCGGGCGCCCCCGCGCCCCTGGGCGCCGCCGTGCCCTTCGGCGCGTACGCCCCCGGCGCCCCGTGCGCGTGGTCCTTCTGGTGGTCGCGGGTGTCCTTGTCGTACGAGTCCTTCGAGTTCTTGTCGTCCTCTCCGACGATGAACTGCCCGTCGTGCCCGCCGTCCGACTCGTCGCCCTGCTCGCCGTCGTCCTTCTTCTTGTCGCCCTTCTTCTCGTCCTCCGCGCCGGCCGCCTTGCCCGGGTCCTTGACCGGCCCGCCGGCCACCCAGCCGGCGTCGGCGAGCAGCGCCTCGGCCTCGTGGGTGTCGAGGCCGCCGATCGCCCCGCTGCCGTCGGTGTAGGCGGTCTGCCCGGACAGGGCGACGTGGCTGCCGACCGGTACGGCGGGCAGCCCGAGCGGGGCGAGGACCAGTCTGGCGAGCGCCTGGCGGTCGAGGGCGCGGGCGACGGCCCGGCGTACCCGCTCGTCGGCGAGCGGGCCCTGGGAGCCGTTGAGGGCGAGCTGGGTGTAGGCGGGCTCCAGCGACTTGCGGACGTCGAAGTCGCGCAGCTCATGCTGCTGCTCCAGCCACTTTGCGATGCTCCTGCGGAGCTTCTTCGGGCCCTCGGGCAGCTTCTCCTCGTCCATGCCGAGGGTCAGCGCCCAGGACCTCAGCTTCTTGGCGGAGGTCTTTCCGGCGCCCTGCAGCGGCAGCTCGGTGCCCTTCTCGCGGCCGGCGACGTTGATCCGCTCGGCCTCGGCGGCGTCGATGTCGGCGACGTCGACCGTGCCGGCGGCGAGCGCGGACGCCCGCTTCTCGCGGTCCACGGCGTGCAGGTCGATCTCGTCGAGCTTGGCCGGGCGGCCCCACCAGCGCGGGTTGCGGGTGAGGACCACGTCCTTCGTGGCGGTGTCGACCTTGTCGACCCGGAAGGGGCCGGCGGTGACGGTGAGCTTGCGGCGGGCGCCGTCGTTGAAGGTGTCCGGGGTGCCCATGACGTCCATCGGGTACAGCGGCGAGAACAGCGACTTCCAGTCGGCGTACGGCCTCTCGAAGGTGACCCGGACCTCCAGGTCGTTGGCGCCGCGCTCGATCTGGGCGATGCGGTCGTAGCCGGCGTTGCGGGCGGTCCAGTAGGCGGAGTCCTTGCCGGACAGGGCGCGCCACTGGGCGGCGAAGTCGGCGGCGCCGATCTCCCGGCCGTCGCTCCAGACGGCCTGCTGGTTGAGCTTGTAGAGGACGACCTGGCGGGGCTCGGTCTCGATGACCTTGGCCGACTCCAGGTAGTCCGGGTTGCGGACCGGCCTGCCGGTCCGGTCGATGGTGAACATCGACGGCAGGACGGCCTGGGCGACCCGGGTGGTGCCCGCGTCGGCGTCGGCCTGGAAGGTGTTCAGGGTCTCCGGTACGGCGTCCACGGCCATCTTCAGGGTGCCGCCCTCGGCGACCGCGTCCCGGGCGACCGGCACGATGTCCTGGCCGGCCAGCGGCTTGCTGCCCTCGTCGTCGGAACCGCAGCCGGCGAGGAGGGGGACGGCGAGGGCGCCGGCGGCCAGGAGGGCGACGGCGTTTCGCTGGTGGCGCCGCGACGGGCCGTGCTTCGGCCGCGGCTCCGGCGTGGTTGCTCGCGCCCGCGCGGCGGCAGCGGCGGATCCAAGGGGGCCCCGCGCCCCTGCGGGGCGCTGCCCAGCGCCGACGCCGTGGTGAGACATCTCTGCTTACCTCCGGGAGTCCCCGTGACACGGGTGCGATCTGTTCACATTTGGGGGTATTTTGGAGTTGATCACATGTACGTCAGAAGTACGGACCCCACTGAAATGGACGAGGTCCGTCGGCCCGGGACGACACGGCGGCGGGGGCTCCCAAACGCCACCCGTGCGGCGCAATGTCGTGCTCTTCCCGGCGCACACAGAGCGCGTGCGGGCGTGCGGCGGAGGCGTGCGATCCGCCAATCGCTGCACATGCCTTCACATCGGCAGGTGTGACGCGCAACACTCGCAGGCGCATGAACGTTGCCGCCTTGGACCACCGAGTCCGCGGAAGTGAGGTCACGTCATGTCCGTGCACGACGACCTGACGTCAGTACAGCGTTGCCTAGAAGACCTGAACCGGTCCGTCAGCCGCCTGGAGCAGCAGCTCGGGGGCGGTGGACTGGAGATGCGCCGCGTCCGTGCCGACGCCGATCACCTGCGCGAGAGCGTGGCCCTGCTGCGGGAGGCGGCCAGCACCGGCGCCCCGGGCAAGCGCCCCGAGCTCGTCACCATCTCCGACGATCCGTACGACATCAACCTGTGGACGGACACGGACGACGAGGGTCTCGGCGCCCGGCACGCCCCCTAGGAGCGCTGACCGCAGGCCACCCACCCCCACCCCGACCGGAGTCATCCATTGGCCACTGGTACGGAACCACATCCGAACAGCGGCGGCGTACGCACCCGTACGCGCGCCGCGATCTCCGCCCCGCACCTGCGGACCGACCGCTGGTGGCTGGCGCCCGCCGTCACCGCGGCCGGTCTGTTCGCGTTCGTCGTCTACTCGACCTGGCGGGCCTTCGCGAACGCGCACTACTACTCGGCGCCGTACGTCTCGCCGTTCTACTCGCCGTGTCTGGCCGAGAACTGCAAGGCCATGCCGTCCGGCCCGAACGCCGACGTCTTCGGCAGCTGGTGGGCGATCTCCCCGGCGATCATCATCCTGGTCTTCCCGCTGGGCTTCCGCCTGACCTGCTACTACTACCGCAAGGCGTACTACCGCAGCTTCTGGGCCTCCCCGCCCGCCTGCGCGGTGGCCGAACCGCACGCGAAGTACACCGGTGAGACCCGCTTCCCGCTGATCCTGCAGAACCTCCACCGGTACTTCTTCTACTTCGCCCTATTGGTCGCCGGCGTGCTGACCTACGACACGGTGCTCTCCTTCCGGGACCCGCACGAGCGCTGGGGCCACATGGGCCTCGGCACCCTGGTCTTCCTGGTCAACATCGTGCTGATCTGGGTGTACACGCTGTCCTGCCACTCCTGCCGGCACATCGTCGGCGGCAAGCTCAAGCACTTCTCCAAACACCCCGTGCGCTACAAGGCATGGCAGTTCGTCGGCCGGCTCAACGCCTGGCACATGCAGCTCGCCTGGGCGTCGTTGGTGAGCGTGGCGCTCGCCGACTTCTACGTCTATCTGCTCGCGTCCGGTGTCTTCGACGATCCGCGATTCTTCTAATGAGTGGGGCTTGTGATGGCAGCGGTGGAGCGGCAGCAGTGGGACGTCGTGGTCGTCGGCGCCGGCGGGGCGGGCCTGCGCGCCGCGATCGAGGCGCGCGAGCGGGGCGCCCGTACGGCGGTGATCTGCAAGTCGCTGTTCGGCAAGGCGCACACGGTGATGGCCGAGGGCGGCATCGCGGCGGCGATGGCCAACGTCAACGAGCACGACAACTGGCAGGTGCACTTCCGCGACACCCTGCGCGGCGGCAAGTTCCTCAACCAGTGGCGGATGGCCGAGCTGCACGCCAAGGAGGCCCCGGACCGCGTCTGGGAGCTGGAGACCTGGGGCGCCCTCTTCGACCGCACGAAGGACGGGAAGATCTCCCAGCGCAACTTCGGCGGCCACGAGTACCCGCGCCTCGCCCACGTCGGCGACCGCACCGGTCTTGAGCTGATCCGGACCCTGCAACAGAAGATCGTCTCGCTCCAGCAGGAGGACCAGAAGGAGACCGGCGACTACGAGTCCCGGCTCAAGGTCTTCCAGGAGTGCACGGTCACCCGGATCCTCAAGACTGTGCCCGACAGCCGCTCCGCCGCGGGCTCACGGGTGAGCGGCGTCTTCGCGTACGAGCGGGAGACCGGCCGTTTCCTCGTCCTCGAAGCGCCCGCCGTGGTCGTCGCGACCGGGGGCATCGGCAAGTCCTTCAAGGTGACCTCGAACTCGTGGGAGTACACCGGCGACGGGCACGCGCTCGCGCTGCTGGCGGGGGCGCCGCTGCTCAACATGGAGTTCGTGCAGTTCCACCCGACCGGCATGGTCTGGCCGCCGTCGGTGAAGGGGATCCTGGTCACCGAGTCGGTGCGCGGCGACGGCGGGGTGCTCCGGAACTCCGAGGGCAAGCGGTTCATGTTCGACTACATCCCGGACGTCTTCAAGGAGAAGTACGCCGAGTCCGAGGAGGAGGGCGACCGCTGGTACGAGGACCCGGACCACAACCGGCGTCCCCCCGAGCTGCTCCCCCGCGACGAGGTCGCCCGCGCGATCAACTCCGAGGTGAAGGCGGGCCGCGGCTCCCCGCACGGCGGGGTCTTCCTGGACGTGTCGACGCGGATGCCGGCCGAGGTGATCCGGCGCCGGCTGCCCTCCATGTACCACCAGTTCAAGGAGCTGGCCGACGTCGACATCACGGCGGAGGCGATGGAGGTCGGGCCGACCTGCCACTACGTGATGGGCGGGGTCGCGGTGGACTCCGACACCGCCGCCGCCCGCGGGGTGCCGGGGCTGTTCGCGGCCGGCGAGGTGGCCGGCGGCATGCACGGCTCCAACCGGCTCGGCGGCAACTCGCTCTCCGACCTGCTGGTGTTCGGGCGCCGGGCGGGCTGGCACGCGGCCGACTACGCGGCGGACACGGACGCCCGGCCGGCCGTGGACGACCAGCAGGTCGACGCGGCGGCGGCCGAGGCGCTGCGGCCCTTCTCCGCGGAGAGCCAGCAGCCGGACGCCGGGCCGCCGGAGAACCCGTACACCCTCCACCAGGAGCTCCAGCAGTCCATGAACGACCTGGTCGGCATCATCCGCCGGGAGGGCGAGATGGAGCAGGCCCTGCAGCGGCTCGCCGAGCTGCGGGTGCGGGCGCGCCGGGCGGGGGTGGAGGGGCACCGGCAGTTCAACCCGGGCTGGCACCTCGCCCTGGACCTCAGGAACATGCTGCTGGTCAGCGAGTGCGTGGCCCGGTCGGCGCTGGAGCGCACCGAGTCGCGCGGCGGGCACACCCGCGAGGACCACCCGACGATGGACCGCCGGTGGCGCCCCGTGAACCTGCTCTGCCGGCTGGCCGACCCCACCGGCGGGCTCGCGGCCGCCGACCCGGTGCGCGGCCAGATCACTCTCACCCGCGAGACCACCGACCCCATCCGAGCCGACCTGCTCGCCCTCTTCGAGAAGGAGGAGCTGGTCAAGTACCTCGCCGAAGAGGAGCTGTACGAATGAGCGGCTACACGGCCCACTTCCGGGTGTGGCGGGGCGACGTCGAGGGCGGCGGCCTGGAGGACTTCAAGGTCGAGGTGAACGACGGCGAGGTGGTCCTGGACATCATCCACCGCATCCAGGCCACCCAGGCCGCCGATCTTGCCGTCCGCTGGAACTGCAAGGCGGGCAAGTGCGGTTCGTGCTCGGCCGAGATCAACGGCCGCCCGCGCCTGATGTGCATGACCCGCATGTCCGTCTTCGAACAGGGCGAGACCGTCACGGTCACCCCGCTGCGCGCCTTCCCGGTGATCCGCGACCTGGTCACGGACGTCGGCTTCAACTACCAGAAGGCCAGGGAGGTCCCGGCGTTCGTACCGCCGGCCGGCCTCGGCCCCGGCGAGTACCGGATGTTCCAGGAGGACGTGGACCGCTCGCAGGAGTTCCGCAAGTGCATCGAGTGCTTCCTGTGCCAGGACGTCTGCCATGTCGTGCGCGACCACGAGGAGAACAAGGCGGCGTACGCGGGCCCGCGTTTCCTCATGCGGGTCGCGGAGCTGGACATGCACCCGCTGGACGCGGCGGAGGCGGCCGGCCTGGACCGCAAGCGCGCGGCCCAGGACGAACACGGCCTCGGCTACTGCAACATCACCAAGTGCTGCACGGAGGTGTGCCCGGAGGGCATCCACATCACGGACAACGCCCTGATCCCCTTGAAGGAACGGGCGGCCGACCGCAAGTACGACCCCCTCGTCTGGCTCGGCTCGAAGATCAGGAGGCGCCCGGCAGGAGGCTGAGCACCCGCCGGAGGTTGGACTCGGCGATCTCCCGCATCGGTTCGCGCTCCGGGAAGTCGCCGTCGAGCAGCCTGAGCGGCCCTGCGACGAGGTTGAGGTGCATCGCCAGCCGGTACAGCTCCGTGCGGTCCTCGTCGAGGCCGGCGGCGCGCAGCACGTCGTAGGCGGGCCCGAAGCGCAGCTGGAGGAAGACGTGCTCCCATTCGGCGTCGAAGTACATCAGGCCTTCGACGTCGATGAGCGCGGGGTCGCCCTCCTCGGTCACCAGGACGTGGTCCGGGCCGAGTTCGCCGTGCACGAGGGAGGCGTGCTCGCGCGGTTCGACCGCGTCGTAGAGCTGCCGCACCCGCTCGGCCAGCGCCTGCCGCACCTCGCGCAGGCGAGGGTCGCGCTCGGCCACCTCGGCGATGTCACGCATCGCGCAGTCCGCGACGACCTGCTCGCAGGAGCTGCCGAGCGGCTTGCCGCCCTCCTCCACCAGGGCGGCCTTGCCGTATCCCGGCGAGACGCGCTCACGGAGCACGCCGAGCGTGGCCGCCAGGCGGGCCAGCGGCACCCGTGCGGCGCCCGGGTCGCTGCGCAGCAGCATCTCCAGGCTGCCGCCGCGGACGTCCTCGACGACAGCGGCGTAGGCGGGCAGGTGGGCGGCGTCCTCGTCGGCGAAGAGCAGGCGTGGGGTGCGCACGCCGAGTTCGGTCAGCAGGTCGTGGGCGGACAGGAAGAGGCCGAGACCGGACGCGTGCGCGAAGGGGTCGCGGATGTCGGCGTCGGCCGGCCCCCAGTAGTCCTCCTCCGGGGACCAGACGTACGCGATCGCGCTCCGGCCGTTGTCGAGGGCGAGCCGGTAGACGCCCTTCTTGCTCCCGCCGCGCAGGCGGGTGACGGCGGCGGGAGCACGGCCGAGGGCCTCGCGGGAGAGCGACGCGAGGTCGTCACGGGTGAGGTGGGCGCGAGCGGTTGTCATGACGTACGAACCCAGTCCTTCCGATAGAAAGTCCAGTCGTCCTCGGTGGCATGCTCCACCGCATCGACACCCGTCGCTCCGGTCAATGCCGACACCCCCGCCCTCGTCCGGCCCTCTGCCTGCGTTGTCGCGCGACTATATGGGCGAGACTCGCACACTCACACGTGACTTCCGGCGCAATCACCCTCACCAGTGATCCGGGGACACACGTTCGCCTTCTTGTCGGCGCCCGCGGGCCTGGTGCGCCGGGGCCCGACGGGCCTGAATCCTTCCGTCGCCGAGCCCTCCCCTGCCCCTCTGATCCCGTCATCACCCGCCTGTCCCCGCCCGGTCGCGAAGCCGGCCGGATGCCCATACGCTCCGAAATGTGACGTCATCCTTGATCCGGGGTCGGCCGAGACGTGCCACCGGGCACATAGGTGTGCGGGTGGGGCACGCGGTGCTGGGCGGGGTGACCGGGGTGGTCTGGCTGGTGCTGCCGGTGATGACGAGCACCGTTCGAGATCCGGTTCCGGTGGCCGAGGGCGGCACGGTCGCCGCGGCCGACGTGGCGGACGGGGTACCGGCCGTCGATTACGTGCTGCCGCTCGCGGTCGTGGCCGCGGCCGGCGCGCTGGGCGGCTACGGATACGTACGGCGGATACGGCGGGCCCGCTCGCGCACCACGCCGGGGATCGTCTCTCCCGCACCGCCGGTGCCGTCGGCCCTCGACGTCGAGCGGCAGGCCCGGTCCTCCCTGGTCCTCGCCGACGACTGTGTGCGCGCGAGCCGGGAGGCCCTCGGGTACGTCGACGGGGGCGAGCCCGTCGTACGGGCCCTCAGGGCGGCCGAGACCGAGCTGGCGGCCGCGTTCGCGATATGGCGCCGGAACGAGGAGGGGGTGCCCGGGGACGACGCCGGCCGGCGGCAGGCACTGGTGGGTGTGGTCGGGCGGTGCGCCGAGGCGGGACGGCAATTGGACGCGGCCGCGGCTGAGTTCGACGCCGCGTGGGAAGCGGGGGGTGCGCTGGCGGTGGCCGAGGGGCGGTTCCGGAAGCTGGCGGGGCGGACCGGCAGGGTGGCGGGCGCGCTGGCCGAGGCGGGTGCGCGGTACGGGCCGGCCGCCCTCGCCCCTGTGGTCGGGTACGTCGAACAGGCCAAGGACCGGCTGGTGTTCGCGACGTCCCGGCTCAACCAGGCCCGCCAGGCAGGGGATTCAGGTGACCGTGAGGGGTCCCGGCGGGGGGTGCGGGCCGCCGAGGGGGCCGTGGCGCAGGCCGGGGTGCTGCTGGGCGGGGCGGAGCGGCTGGCGCGGGAGCTGCGGACGGCGGCGGAGCTGGTGCCGGCCGCCCTGACGGGCGCGGAGGCGGAGCTCGCGGGGCTGCGGGGGACGACCCCGTCGCCGCGGCTGACGCATGCCGACGCCGTGCTGGCCGCCGTGAGGGAGGAGGTGACCGGCGGGCCGTACGACCCGTTGGACGCCCTGCGCCGGGTCGTGCGCGCGGTGGAGGGAACGGGGGGCGGGCGGTCCGGGGTGATCGCGGCGGGGGCGGAGCTGGTGGCGCGCGGCGCGCTGGAGGCGGCGGACGACTTCGTGGGGACGCATCGGGGGGCGGTGGGGGTACAGGCCCGCGCGTTGCTGGCGGGCGCGCGGGGCGTGGCGCCGGCGGACACGGACCGGCTCGCCCGGAAGGCGCGGGAACTGGCGGAGCGGGACGTACGGGTGCACGGGAACCCGTACGCGGGGGAGGCCGCCCATGGCAGCGGGGTGACGGGGGCGGTGCTCGGGGGTGTGCTGCTGGGCGAGGAGGGGGACGGGGGGCCGGTGGTGGCCTTCGGGGGGCCGGAGAGCAGGGGGAGGCTGGGGTGACGCCCACGGGGGTGCCACGACCGGCCGTCGTGCGACTGCGGGCGCACGGGGGCTGGCCGCGCAGTTCCCCGCGCCCCTTACGGGGCGCTTGAGCCGGGCGGGGTGACGAGTCACCGTCGCTGGTCGCGCCCACGCGGCGGAGCCGCACGTCAGACACAGCCCCGCGCCCCTTACGGGGCGCTGCCGCTGGCGCCTCTGAAAAGGAAGCGGGGCGGGTTAGCGTACGCCCAGCAGGGCGCCCCAAAGGGGCGCGGGGAACTGCGCGACCAGCCCCCACGGCGCCGCACCGGACGGACGGCCGGTACCACCCCTCCTCAGAACAGGCTGAGCAGAGCCTCCGCGGGGTCGGTCAGGCCCGTCTCGCCGTCCGGCAGCGGGAGTTCGAACCACACCGTCTTGCCCCGCGGCGTCCGGCGTGAGCCCCACGCCGCGCTGAGCAGCCCGACCAGTTGCAGCCCACGCCCGCCCTCGTCGGTGTCCCGCGCCCTGCGGCGCCTCGGCTGGACCAGACCGGAGTCCCAGACTTCGCACACCAGGGTGCGGTCGAGCAGGAGGCGCAGCCGTATCTCGCCCTCGCCGTACCGCAGCGCGTTGGTGACCAGCTCACTGACCAGGAGTTCCGTCGTGTCGACCAGCGGCTCCAGGTCCCATGTGAGCAGCTGGCCGCGCGCGTACTCGCGGGCGCGGCCCACACTGCGCGGCTCGCGCGGCAGCGTCCAGTCGCCGACCGACTCGGCCGGCAGCCCCTGGACCCGTGCCATCAGCAGCGCGATGTCGTCCTCGCCGTGATGCGTGTCGAGGGTGCTGAGGACGTGGTCGCAGACGTCCTCAAGCGGCTGGGACGGGTCGGTGAGGGCCCCGACGAACGCCTGGAGGCCCTCGTCCAGGGGGTGGTCGCGGGATTCGACCAGGCCGTCGGTGTAGAGAGCGAGAAGGGATCCCTCGGGAAGGTCCACCTCGACCTCCTCGAAGGGCTCGCCGCCGACGCCGAGCGGCATGCCGGGCGGCACGTCGAGCATCAGGGCGGCCTCGCCGGGTTCCACGAGGACGGGCGGCAGATGGCCGGCGTTGGCGAACGTACAGCGCCTGGTGACGGAGTCGTAGACGGCGTACACGCAGGTCGCCAGGTAGACCTCGGAGAGGTCGGCGTCGCGGGGCTGGCGGGCGGTGCGGGTGGCCTGCTGAACCCCGCCGGGGGTGCCGAGGCCGCGGGCGATCTCGTCCAGTGCGGAGAGCACTTCGGCCGGTTCGAGGTCGAGCAGGGCCAGCGTGCGCACGGCGGTGCGGAGTTCGCCCATCGCGACCGCCGCGCGAAGACCCCGTCCCATCACGTCGCCCACCACCAACGCCGTGCGGTGGCCGGGGAGTTCTATGACGTCGAACCAGTCGCCGCCGACCTCGGTGGCCGCGTTGCCGGGCAGGTAGCGGCAGGCGATGTCCAGGCCGGAGGCCTCCGGGTCGCCGGGCGGGAGCAGGGACCGTTGCAGTATCAACGCGCGTTCGTGCTCGCGCCGGTAGAGGCGGGCGTTGTCGATGCACACGGCGGCGCGCGCGGCCAGCTCGACGGCGAGGTCCCGGTCGCGGTCGCCGAACGGTTCGCTGCCCTTGGTGCGGGCGAACTGGGCGAGGCCGACGACCGTGTCGTGGGCGACCATGGGCACGGCCAGCGTGGACTGGACCAGGCCGCCCTCCGCCGCCGGCACACGCTGCGGGCGGGCGGTGCGCAGGGCGTCCGCGCAGGGGGAGTTGAAGGGGTAGTGGTGGACCGCGCCGACGGCGACGGCGGCCCCGCCGCCCACGAAGGGGGCGTCGGAGACCGCGCTGGCGAAGGCGACCCGGCGCAGCTCGGCGCTGCCGTCGGCAAGACCGGGCGGGGCCTCGTCGCCGGCCAGCAGGCCCTGGTAGAGGTCGACGGTGGCGAGGTCGCAGAAGCCGGGGACGACCACGTCGAGGAGTTCGCGGGCGGTGGTCTCCAGGTCGAGGGAGTTGCCTATGCGGGCGCCGGCCTCGTTGAGGAGGGCGAGATTACGCCGGGCGGCGGCGGCCTCACGGGCGGCGGCACGGCGGGCGGTGATGTCCAGGCCGAGCCAGGCGACGCCGATGGGGCGGCCGGTGCCGCTGTGCACCCGGTAGAGGTTGATGGACCAGTGGCGGCGCTCCTGGGAGCCTGGCACGAAGCCCGTGACGTGCATGTCCGTGATGGAGTTGCCGGTCTCCAGGACCCGCCGCAGGGTGGCCGCGACCCGCTCGGCCTCGGAGCGCGGCAGATAGTCGTGGACGCCCTTGCCGCGGTGGTCCTCGGGAGTGCCGCCGAAGACGGAGGAGAACTGCACGTTGGCGCGGCGGATCCGCAGGTCGGTGTCGATCAGCAGGAAGCCGAACGGAGATTGACCGAATATCGCCTGCGAGGCCGCGAGGTCGGTCTCGATGCTGCGTAGGGTACGGACGTCGACCACGATGCACACGGCCGCGTTCTCGCCCTCGGCGGTGCGGGTGGGCATGACGTAGACCTCGGCGAGGCCCTCCTCGCCGCGCTTGCCGTCCGCCGTGTCGGGCATCCGGAACGGGACCACGCCGGTCCACTCCCGCCCGTCCAGGATCTCGGCCATCTTCCGCTGGCCGCGCTCGCGCAGGTCGGGGTCGACGAACGCGTCGATGGGGTCCATGCCGACGGCGCGCTCGGCGGGGATACCGAAGATCTGCTCGGCGCGCAGGCTCCACTGGTCGACCAGGCCGCCGACGCCGATGGAGAACGAGGCCGCCTTGATGTAGTCGTAGATCGAGCCGGGCGGGCTGGTCTGCCACATGGCGTCGCCGGGGGCCGCGGCCGTCTCCGCCGTCCCCGCCCTCACGCCGTCCGACGGGTCCTCGGACTCCGTGGCCTTAGCTGGTATCTCGCTCACGCGAACCGTCCCCTCCAGCTCACCGCGCCCGGCACCGGTCACCGGGTGCGGCTGCCCGCAGTATCCAGCACTACGGCGCCGCCTGACACGGTGTTCACGATCACAGCACGGTCCCGACGATTTCCGGACCGGACCGTGACAACACTTTCAGTCTTCTAACCAGGGAACACGGCGTCGAACCACGTAGTCCGGCACGCGTTGATCAGCCACTCTCGCGGGTGGACCGCGTCGCCCCGCGTGTACACCCCGTTCACCCGGTTCACCCCGGTACGGCCAACTCGAACCAGACCGTCTTCCCGTTGGCGCCGGGCAGGGTGCCCCAGCTGCGCGAGGAGCCCGCCACCAGTTGCAGACCGCGGCCGCTCTCGTCGTCGGGGCTGGCGGCGCGTTCGCGTGGCGGGTCCGGGAGCGGGTCGGAGACCTCGACCCGCAGGGTGTCGCCGAGCTGTGGGGGGCGGACGAGGCGGACGCCGATGGGGCCGGTGGCGTGTCGTAGCGCGTTGGTGACGAGTTCGCTGACCAGCAGGGCGGTGACGTCGGCGAGGGTGTCCAGGCCCCAGCCGCGCAGTTGGTCACGGACCGCGGTCCGGGCGGCGCGCACGGCGCCCGGTTCCGCGGGAAAGGTCCACTCGACGGTGTCACCTTCGGTGTCGATCACACCGATCACTTCCCAGTCGCTTCCGTGGCTGCGAGCCCGGCCATGTCCGGTTTCATGGGGTTAATGGGCACATACCCGATTACCGGGGGGCAGTACCGCAGGCGAAGGCGCACTGTGGTGCGAACGGCTTACGCCGGGGGCCGTGCGCCTGGGAGCTCGGGGGTGCGCGTGCGGGGCGGGTGCGGGTGCGTCGTGGCTTGTCGCGCCCGCGCGGCGGTAGCCGCATATTCGGTACGGCCCCGCGCCCCCAGCCGTCGGGGCTTCGCCCCTGACCCCAGCGACTTGCCACCCCCGCGCGGCGCCGGCCGCGCACTCGGTACGGGCACATGCCCCTCTTCGTCGGCGCTTCACCCCCGACACAAGCCGCTCGTCACTCCCGCGCGGCGCCGGCCGCACATTCAGCACAGCCCCGCGCCCCTGCCCGCCGGCGCTTCACCCCTGCCTCAAGCCCCTTGGCGCACCCGCGCCGCGTGTTCAGTACGGCGCGCCCCTGTCCGTGGACGCTATGCCCCGCCTCAAGCCGCTTGCCACGCCCGCGCGGCGCCGGCCGCGTGTGCGGTACGGGCGGGGGCACGGGAGGGGCGGGGTTTCGGACCTACCCCCACCGGTCCGCCGTCGCGGTCACCTCGCGGACCGCCGGGACGTCCTGGTCCAGCCAGTTCACGTCCCAGATCTGCGCCGGGGCCAGCCAGCGCAGTTCGTCGTGGTCCTGGAGGGGCTTGGGGGCGGGGGAGGCGGGGTGGAGGCGGGCCGTCCACACCTGGAGGACGTACGGGGGGCGCAGCGGCCACTCCCCCGGCACCCGTGTCAGCGTCTCCGCCTCCACGCCCAGTTCCTCGCGCAGTTCGCGCACCAGGGCGTGCTCGGGGGTCTCGTCCGGCTCCACCTTGCCGCCGGGGAGTTCCCAGCGGCCGGCCAGGTCGGGGGGTGCGCTGCGGCGGGCCGCGAGGAGGCGGCCGGCGTCGAGCAGGGCGGCTCCGACCACCACGATCCGTTCGCTCATGGGCCGGAGCCTACGGGAGGCTCAGTTACGGGCGGCGCTCTCCCCGTTGCTGTGGCCGACGCGCTCGACCCAGTAGAGCTGCTTGTGCCCGCGGTCGTCGAGACTGTCGGCGATCTTCTGGGCCTCGGCCCGGGTCGCGTACCGGCCGACGCGGTAGCGATTGCCGTTGTCGTCCTGCCGTATGACCAGCCAGGGGAGAGAGACCGTGCCTTCCGTCATCGCGCCCCTCCGCATCTCCCGGCTCCCGCCCATCCCCGCCCCGCTAAGGAAACCGCACTCCGCATATGCCCGAGCGTACGCCTAACCTTTACGCAGCGAATACGCCTTTTCACAAAGAGGTACGCAACCAGCCAGAACGTCGGGGGCGCACGGCCACGAATGCGCCGTGCGCACGCCTCCCGTTTCGGGTTCGCGAGCTTGCCGCGGAGACCCCGGCCACCTGGGACAACGGCCGGATCGCTACGGTGGGGCACAGGTCCGGACCTGGGTCGTGAAGGCGTCAACCACCGCAAGGGTGTGCGCTACTTCACTCACAGGTGGTACGGACGCTACTTCACCGGCAGATGGTAGGACGCCCGGTAGCGGTCGGCCGGAATGACGACGTCCGCGGTCTCCACCGGGCGGCCCGAGGCGTAGTACGTCCGCTGGATGACGAGGACGACATGGCCCGGGACCCCGCCCAGGACGAGCAGTTCCTCGGCGAGGCCGGGGCGGGCACCGACCTCCTCGGTGACGTTGTCCACGACGACGTCGATGGCGCGCATCCGCTCGACCACGCCCATCCCGCCGAGCGGGCCCTCCTCGGGCAGCATCACGGGGGTGCGGCCGGTGACGGCGAGGGGCTCCCAGGAAGTGGAGAGCATCATCGGGTCACCCGCGTCCCGGAACAGGTACCGGGTGCGCATCACGCGGTCGCCGAGACGGATGCCGAGCCGGTCGGCGATCGCGGCGCCGGCCTCGGTCTGCTCGCTGCTGGACTCCCAGGTGCCGCGCGCGGCCGCGTCGGACTGCTCCTGCCGGAACGGGGTGGCGCCGCCGGCCGGGCGGAACCCGGAGCGGGCCACCCGCCGGGGCACGGGCCGCTCGCGCACGTAGGTCCCGGAGCCGGAGCGGCCCTCGACCAGCCCCTCGGCCATCAGCACCTTGCGGGCCTCCAGGGCGACCGTGTCCGAGACGCCGTACTCCTCGCGGATCCGGGCCTGGGAAGGCAGCCGGGTGTGCGGCGGCAGCGAACCGTCGACGATTTTCTTACGGAGATCACCCGCGACACGCAGATACGCCGGCTGCTCACCGAAAGTCACTGGCCGCTCCCATCAGGTTGTACAGACAGCAACAGCGTGGCAACCGTGGGTTGAGCCGTGCAAGCAAAGGCCAGAGAATCACTCGATGTGATGACATACGGCCCGGGGAGGCTTTACGCAGGCACTTTCTCCCCGCTATGGCTGTGATCACACCTCCAGGCCGGAGCCGGTTCCTCCGCTGCCGGAGCCGCCGCCTCCGCCGTCGTCCGAGGGCGGGGTGGTGGCGAGGCCCAGAGCCTTGCGCGCGGTGACGGTCCGCTTCGGGTCGAGCAGCGTCCAGCCCTTGTCGTAGTGGGCGTAGTACGTGTGCGCGTCCGTGGCCCGCGCGGCCTTCGCCCACTGCGTCTTCGCCTGGTCCAGGTCCGCGATCAGGTCACTCACCGGCCGCTTCGCGTCCGGACCCCAGCCGTACGCGCGCAGCATCGCGGTCTGCTTGCCGACGGCGGTGGTCACCCGGCCCGCCCACCGCCGGTAGCCGGGCAGGTCGTCCTCGACGTACTGCGCCTCGGGAACGGTGGCGAGGGCGGAGTTGAGGACGTGCGCGGCATCGAGGTAGGCGACCTGGTCCGCGTCCAGCACGCTCTCGTCGTTGCGCAGCGAACCGGACAGGGTCCTGCCCTCGGTCGTGTTGCCGAAGACGCAGGCGACCTCCCGGTCGCCGTACTTCCAGCTGTCCTCGCTGGGCGTGAAGTAGTACACGTCGACGTCGTCGGGGATCGCCCAGCCGTCCATCGCGTAGCCGTCCTCCAGCGCGTAGCAGCGCTCGTCGGCGGATGTGCCGACGCTGTCGTCGCCCGGGTAGGACGAGCCCTTGAGCCGGTAGGTGGCGAAGACCTCGCCGTCGTGCGTCTTCGCGCAGTCCACGACGTCGACGTCGGAGACCAGGTCGCCGGTGAGCGTGCCGTCGGGGGTGTCGAAGCAGTCGCCGGTGGACAGCGAGAGGCTGGAGCTGTCGCTCGCGCCCTCCTTGACGCCGTACCAGATCTCGCCCGCCCCGCCGGTGGCCAGCACCAGCACCCACAGGGCCAGCCCGGCCGACGACAACACCGACCCGATGACCGCCATCGCCTTGCCGCGCTCACCGCGCCGGCGGATCTGGCTCAGGCCGATCAGCCCCAGCAGCAGCCCGACCCCCGGCAGGAAGCACAGCAGCCCGAGCACGAGGGAGGCGATGGCGAGCCCGTTGACGGGCGGCTCGGGGACGTAGGGGCCGTAGCCCTGCCCCCAGGGCTGGTACGGCCCCGGGTACGGCTGGGGCGGCTGCTGCCCGTACGGTCCCTGCGGGTACTGCGGGTACTGCGGGTGGCCCGACTGGGGCGGCTGGTAGGGCCCTTGCGGCTGATGGGGGCCGGGGGGCGGAGGTATGGACACCGGTACCGTGCTCCTGAGGGGGCGTCTGGCCGCGGGGAAACGCACGGCTGAACTGACGTACGACTGCGCGCATCGTAAGCGCGCCGTGAACGGGGGCGGAATGAGGGTGGGGAAGGCGGCCGTGCGCGCGGTGAACGGGCCGGCCGCGCGCCGGCCGGCCGGGGCGCGGGACGGCACGGGGTGCTCGGCGGCCGGCGGCCGGCCGCTGCCGGCCTTCCTCGCCGACGGGGGGCCGGCGGCAGGGCACGCGGCGAGCCGGCGGACGCGCCGGGCTTCGGGACAGCCGCGGTGACGGCGTCCGGGACGGCGGGATCGGGCCCCCTGCCCGAGCGGCGTCACGTCACCGTCCGCAGCCGCGCCGCCTTCGACCGCCCCTTCGGCTTCCTCGCCCCGCAGCGCCACTCCCGGCTCGTCCCGGCGGCGGCCCGGGTGACGGAGCCGGCGCCCTTCCCCGACCACACCTGGGAGCACGACGAATGATCGACACCGTCCGCGCCGTCAACGCGCTCACCGCACGCTGGGGCCTGCAGACCAGACAGGGCACGGTCTTCTCGGCGGCCGGGGTCTGGCCGCTGCTGGCCTTCCTCGCCGACGGTGCCGCGGGCCCGGCCCGGGACGAGCTGACCCGGGCCGTGGGGCTGCAGGCGGACCAAGCCGCCGCGGGAGCACGGGAGTTGCTCACCGGGCTGGACTCGATGCCGGGCGTCGGGTCGGCCCTGGGGCTGTGGACCGACCGGGCGCTGGAGCTGCGCGAACAGTGGGCGGCGGGGCTGCCGGCCGACGCGCACGGGGTGCTCGGCGCCGACCCGGCGGCCTCCCGGGAGGCGCTGGACGCCTGGGCGGCGAAGCGCACCGAGGGGCTGGTCGAGCGGCTGCCGGTCCGGCTCGCCGAGGGCGCCCGGATGGTGCTGGCGACCGCGCTGGCGCTGCGCACGGACTGGCAGCAGCCGTTCCGGGAGACCCTGCTGCGGCCCGGCTCCGGGCCCTGGCGGGACCGTATGCTGGCCGGTCTGCACCGCAGCAGCGTCCGGCCGGACCGGATCGGCGTGACCGCGGGCCCGGACGGGCACGTCACCACGCTGAAGGTCCTCGGCGACAACGGCCTCGACGTGCACCTGGTGCTCGGCGCGGAGGGGATGGCCCCGGGGCAGGTGCTGCACACGGGCATCGGCGTCCTGGAGCGGGCCCTGCCGGTGACGACCGGCGGACAGCTCCCCTACGGGCCCGCGGGACCGGGTGTGGTCGTGGAGCGGCAGCCGTCCGTCACCCCGGACCCGGTCCGGCTCGACGTGACCACCCCCGGCTTCACGGTCCGCGCCGACCACGACCTCCTCCAGCACCACGGGCTGTTCGGGCTCTCCACGGCGGCGGACGCCCGCGAGGGGCACTTCCCCGGGATCAGCGCCGCGCCGCTCGCCATCGGGGCGGCCGGGCAGTCCGCGGTCGCGGAATTCGGGCCGCTGGGCTTCCGGGCCGCCGCGGTGACGGCGGTGGCGGCGGCGCCGGGCGGCGGCCCGCCCCAGCACCGGCACGAGTCCACGGTGGTGCGGGCCGTCTTCGACCGGCCGTTCGGCTTCCTCGCCGTGCACCGCGGGACCCGGCTGGTCCTGGCGGCGGGCTGGGTGACGGAGCCCACCGAGGCGGGCTGAGCGCCCGGTCGGCGGGGCCGCGACGCGCGCCGTCCGGCCGCGGCACCGTCGTCGCTGGTCACGCCCGCCTGGCGGCAGCCGCACCTTCCACACGGCGCCGCCCCTTCGGGGCGCCGCTGTTCGCGCCGGTGCTGAGCCAGATCCTGGTCATGTCCCGTCTCCCTGCTCTCCGCTGTCGCTCCAGCCAACCGCCTTCATCCGAAGCGGAGTTCACCTCCAACGGGTTCTGGAGCGGGTTCACCTCACCGGCGCACGGCGCAGCCGGACGGCAGGTACCTGCCCGCTCAGGCGCCTGCCCTGATGCGCAGCCTGAGGGTGCGGGCTTCGGGGCGCAGCGCGAACTCGGGCCACACGTCCGGCCCGCAGGCCCGGGAGCCGAGGCCGTGCTGGGCCGCGTCGACGATGAGGTGGCTGGTGGTGGACTCCGGGAGCTCGTAGGGGTGGGCGGCGCGGGCGAGCTGCTGCGGGGTGTGGCGGGTGAGGGTGAAGCCGGGGCGGCGCCCGCGGGTGTCGGGGAGGGCCTCGATCCGCAGGACGCCGGTGCCGCCGCTGGTCAGCGTCAGGTGGCGGACCTGGGAGCGGTGGCCGGTCTCCTGGGGACGCGCGTACGCCACCGGCAGGTCGTGGACGGTGGCCGAGAAGCGGCCGGTGCGGGCCGCCCGCATGCTGTCCGGGTAGGACTCCAGCGGGCCCGCGCCGAACCACTCGGCGCCGTCCACGGGGGCTGCCCCGTCGGGCAGTTCGAAGCGGACCCCGATCCGCGGCCACACCGTCGTCCAGCCGCGCGAGGGCTCGATCTCGACGCGCAGTTCCAGCTCGCCGTCCTCGACCGACCACACCGACTCCACCGTGACGAAGAGCGCGGAGTCCGCGGCGGCGACCCGGTCGACGGTGCGCAGGGCCCCCGTGGCCTGGGCCACGCCGACCCGCCGGGTGGTGAGGCGGTCGAGTCCGTCCCGGCGCCACAGTTCGGCGCTGGAGACCCCGGCGGCACTGGCGTCGCTGCCCTCCAGCCGGTCGGCCGTGCCCTCGTCGTTGTCGGTCGGCGCGCGGAACAGCTCCAGCCGCGGCCCGGTCACGGCCCGCCCGGCGAGGCGGGTGAGGGACCCGCCGGTGAACTCGGCGATGCCGAGCGAGCACGTCCCCTCGCCCGGCCGCCAGCCGGTCCGGGGCCGCACGGCGGGCACCGGCCGCCGTACCGAGCGGTCCAGCTGGGCGGTGGCGACCTCGTGTCCCGCGGGCGCCCAGGCCGTGTCGGCCGCCAGCACCGCCTCGACCGTCAGCCAGGTCTCGGCGTCCGCGGCCACCGCGGCCGGGGGCAGCGGGACCCGTCCCGACTCGCCCGCCGCGAGGAGCGGTACGGGCAGCTCCCCCGCCTCCACGGGGATGCCGTCGAACTCGGCGCGCCAGCGGAAGCGCAGGTCGGAGGTGTCGGCCGAGTGCCGCAGGTTGGTGAGCACGAGCTGGTCGCCGTCGAAGGCGAACCGGATGGGCTGGACCACCGCCTTGAACTCGTGGAGGCCGGGCGTCGGCACGTCGTCGCTGAGCACCATCCCGTCCATCACGAAGTTGCCGTCGTGCACGACCTCGCCGAAGTCGCCGCCGTAGGCGTAGTACGGCCTCCCGTCGGGGGCGGTGGCCAGGATGCCGTGGTCGCGCCACTCCCAGACGAATCCGCCGTGCAGCCGCGGGTACCGGTGCACGAGGGCCTCGTACTGGTCGAGGGCGCCCGGGCCGTTGCCCATCGCGTGGGCGTACTCGCAGAGCAGGAACGGCTTGGTGCGCTGCCGGGCGCCCTGGGCCGGGGTGCAGCCGAGCAGCGGCGCCCGGGAGCCGTCGGTGCCGATCTGCTCGGTCTCCGGCACGGTCGCGTACATCCGGGAGTAGACGTCGGTGTAGTCGCCCGTGTGGTCGCCCTCGTAGTGCACGGGACGCTCGGGGTCGCGGGCGTGCACCCAGGCGGACATGGCGGCGAGGTTGGCTCCGGTGCCGGCCTCGTTGCCCAGCGACCACATCACGACGGCGGGGTGGTTCTTGTCCCGCTCCACGGTGCGCTCGACGCGGTCCAGGCAGGCCGCGCGCCAGGCGGGGTCGTCGGTCGGGTTGCCGGTCCAGCCGACCTTGTCGAAGCCGTGGGTCTCCAGGTCGCATTCGAGGACGACCCAGAAGCCGAGTTCGTCGGCGAGGTCGAGCAGCCGGGGGTGCGGCGGATAGTGGCTGGTGCGGATGGCGTTCACGTTGAACCGCTTCATCCGCGCGAGGTCCGCGCGGGCGTGCGCCTCGTCGAAGACCCGGCCGCGCTCGGGGTGCGCCTCGTGCCGGTTCATGCCGTGGAAGACGACCCGGCGGCCGTTGACCAGGAACTGGTCGCCGCGGATCTCGACCGTGCGGAAGCCGACCCGGAGGGCGATGCTCTCGGCGGCCGAGGAGACGGTGGCGTCGTACAGCCGGGGCCGCTCGGCCGACCACGGCTCCACCTCCGCGACGTCGACGGGCGCCACGTCGGCCGGCGTCTCCCAGACCCGTTCCACACCCAGTTCGGGGATGCGCAGGGTGACCGGGAACGCCTCGGCGCCGGCGGTGACCTCCGTCTCGACGCGCCCGCGCCCGCCGTCGTAACCGGTGCGCAGCCAGACGTCCTCGATGCCCCCGGCCGGGCGGGCGAGCAGGGTGACGTCCCGGAAGATGCCGGGCAGCCACCACTGGTCCTGGTCCTCCAGGTAACTGGCCGCCGACCACTGGTGCACGCGGACGGCGACGACGTTGTCACCGGGGCGCACGGCGGAGGTCACGTCGAACTCGTGGGCCAGCCGGCTGCCGCTCGCGACGCCGGTCTCGACGCCGTTCACCCACACCTTGAACAGTGACTCGACGCCGTCGAACCGCAGGACGACCCGCTCGGCGTCCCGCCAGTGGGCGGGCAGCTCGAAGTGGCGGCGGTAGTCGCCGGTGGGGTTCTCGTCGGGGACGTGCGGCGGGTCGATCGGGAACGGGAACTGGATGTTGGTGTAGATCGGCCGGCCATGGGCGCCGTCGCCCTCCAGCACCCAGTGCGCGGGCACCGGGATGCCGTCCCAGCCCTGGTCGTCGAAGTCCTCGGCCGCGAAGTCCTCGGCCACGGCGGCCGTGGGCGACAGCCGGAAGCGCCAGGGGCCGTTCAGCGAGAGGGACGGGGCATCGGAATGCAGCCAGGAGCGGGCCGGGCGCAGGGCTCCGTGCCAGGGGGCGGGGTCCGATACGTACGCGGTGGGGTTGGAGAACAAGACGTCACAACTTTCTTTTCAGCGCCCCGAAGGGGCGCGGGGCTGTGCCAATATGCGGCTCCGCCGCGTGGGCGCGACCAGCCACGACGGCGCCGCAGTCGGACGACGGCGCATCGCGGCACGTCCCGCGGAGCGCTCAGCGGAGGACGACCGTGCGGATCTCCCAGGGGCCGAGGACGAGTTCGAGACCGTCCCGCACCGGTTCGGGGGCGAGCGGCCGGCCGAGCAGGTCGACCGTGGTCGCCTCGGTGAAGGCGCCGGTCACGCGGACGGCTGTCGCGGTGCCGCGCATCGCGGTCAGCCGGACCTCGGTGCCGGGCCCGTGCTCGGGGTCGCCGACGCGGCGGATGCCCGACACGTGCACGTCCCGGCCGTCGACCCGCACCCCGGCCGCGTCCGGGGGCAGCGGGCCGCCGCCGGGCGCGGTGCCGCGGGTGACCAGCACGTCGTTGCGGAACTCCTCGGCGAGGGCGACCGCGCCGGCGCCCTGCCAGCCGGCCGCCCACGGCAGCACGGCGAACCGGTTCTCGATGCGCATGCCCAGGTCCTGGGCGCCCGGGGCGGGGATCTCGCTCGCGGCGGGTTCGTCGCGCAGGGGGTGGATGTTGACGCTGATGGAACCGACGGCGCGCAGCAGGGTGAGGGCGAGTGCGCGGCCGCCGTCGACGAGTTCGTACTCGGTGGAGTGGTCGAGCAGGACGGTGGCCGGGCCCGCCGACACGAAGGTGCTCGCGGGGAAGGTCGGCAGGGGGTACTCGCCCCAGCCGCCCTCGGCGGTCAGGCCGCGCTCGGTGACGGCGAACTGCCCGGCCGACGCGGAGGTGGTGACGGGCAGGGGCAGCGGGACGTGCAGGCGCAGCCGGTGGTCGGCGGACCGGTTCAGGAACGTCGTGGAGACGCGGACGAAGGGTTCGCCCGCCCGGACTTCCACCAGCATGTCCACGAGGGCCGGGACGGTACGGCCGCCCCGCCGGTCCCGGTCGCCGGGGGCGAGCGCTTCCGGCCACTCGTAGCAGCGGGTGACGCGCAGCCGGGCCCGCAGCGGTCCGCTTTCGAGGAGTTCGACGCCGACCCGGACCGGCTCCGACACGAGGACGTCGTGGGCGGGAGGGGCGTAGTTGTAGCTGTCGCCGCGGTCACCGCCGTCGACCAGGCGGCCGACGCCCGACAGCACGGTGCCGTCGGCCCCGGTCACCTCCAGGGTGCCGTCGGCGGCCACGGCGACCGCGACCAGGCCGTTGGAGAGCGTGTCCGCCGTCGCCGTCGCGGCCGGCGCCGCCGGGGCGGCGGGCCCGGCGCCGGCCTCGACCCGGAAGGCGGCCAGTCCGGCGGCGGGGACGGGTACGGCCGCCAGCGCGGTGGCCCGGGCCTGGGCCAGGGTCCGTACCCGCCACTCCCCCGGATGTGCCGCGGCCGCGGCGGCGACCTCGCCGCGCAGGGTCATCAGGTCGAAGGGGCCGTCCGGTGCCTCGGCGAGGTGGAAGACCAGGGAGTTCGGGGTGAGTTCGTAGTCGTCGATCAGCAGGCCGAACAGCTCCCGGCGGTGGATACGGCGCAGGACGCGTTCGAGCCGGGACGCGTCCAGCCGCTCGTCGCTGAGGACGGTCGGGGCCTGGGAGACCGGCTGTACGGGGTGCGCCGCGCCGTCGGCGGTGACCGCGACCAGTGTGTTCTCCTCCGGGGCGGCCACGACGTCCACCTCGACCAGCGCGGTCCGCGCCACGGGCAGCGGGTTGGCGACCAGGTAGGCGTCGCCGGGCACCCCGGCGGCGGGCCCGGCGAGCGCCGCGTCGCGCACGGCGCGGGCGGTCTGCGCGGCCTCGGCGAGGCGGGCCGCGACCTGGTCGCAGGTCTCGTCGGTGCCGGAGCCGACGACCGAGTCGTGCGCCGTCGACTCGATGATCTTGTGCCAGGCGAGGGCGAGGAAGGCGGACTCGTCGCGGCCGGACCACAGGGCGTTCATCCGCTCGGCGTGGTCGACGGTCCGCTCGGCGGCGGCCATCCGCTGCTTGAGCCCGAGGCGCACCGACAGCACGCCCGGCAGGATGTTGCCCCGCACATGGCTGCGGAGTTCGCCGGTGACGACGGTGGTCACCTCGTCCCGCGCGTGCTCGCGGACGTACTCGTCGAGCGTCGCGATCGTGATCGGCCGGTCCTCCGCGGAGGCCTCGCGCAGCCAGTCGGCCAGCCGCGGGTCGGGCGCGTTGTGGTCGGTACCGGCCATGGCGAGCACCGGGTCGCCGCCCCACCGCCGGGCCGTCATCCCGGCGTACTCGCCGAGCGCGCGGCGGATCCGGTCCGGTACCAGCAGGACGTCGAGACCGTTGTCGTACCCGTCGAAGAGGAACTCGGTGCGCACCTCGGAGCCGTCGGGCGCCCGCCAGCGGAAGGCGTGTCCGTCGACCGTGCCGGGCACCCCCCGCCACAGCGCCGCGTGCTCGATCCCGGCGCGCGCCAGGATCTGCGGCATCTGCGCGATGTGGCCGAACATGTCCGGCAGATAGCCGATCGGCATGGCGCCGCCGAGCCGCTCGGCGGCCGCCCATCCCATCTGCAGGTTGCGGACGACGGTCTCGCCGGAGCAGAGGAACTCGTCGAGGAGGATCAGCCACGGCCCGACGGCCAGCCGGCCCTCGCGGACCAGGGCGGCGACCCGGTCACGGTTCTCCGGCCGCATCTCCAGGTAGTCCTCGACGGCGGCCATCTGCCCGTCGACGGTGAACCGGAAGTCCGGGTCGGCCTCGGCCGTCTCCAGCACGGTGTCCAGGGCGGCGACGAGGCGGTGCCGGAACACCTGGAACGGCTCGTACCACTCCCGGTCCCAGTGGAAGTGGGGCACGAAGACAGCCGAGTCGGGCATGGTGGAGAACACCTTCTGTGCGTGGGTCACTTGAGCGAGCCGGCGGCGAGGCCGGTGCGCCAGAACCGCTGGAGGAGGATGAAGACGACGATCACCGGCAGGATCGACACCAGCGAGCCGGTGATGACGGACTCCTGGAGCAGCGGGGCGCGCGCCGTCTGGCCGTTCCACTCGTACAGGCCGAGTGTGATCGGGAAGAGGGACTCCTTCTGGAGCATCACCATCGGCAGGAAGAAGTTGTTCCAGATGGCCACGAACTGGAACAGGAAGATGGTCACCAGGGCCGGTGTCATCAGCCGGAACGCCACCGAGAAGAACGTGCGGAACTCCCCGGCCCCGTCCAGCCGCGCCGACTCGATCAGCTCCTGCGGCACGGAGGCGCCCGCGAAGATCCGCGCGAGATAGACGCCGAACGGGCTGACGATGCTGGGCAGGAACACCGCGAGGTAGGTGTTGACGAGTCCGGTCGCCGAGAACAGCAGGAACAGCGGCAGCGCGAGCGCGGTGGTCGGCACCAGGACGCCGCCGAGGATGACGGAGAACAGGAACTCCCGGCCGCGGAACCGGAACTTGGCGAGGGCGTAGCCGCACAGCGCGGAGATCAGGGTCCCGGTGGCCGCGCCCAGCACCGCGTAGACGACGGTGTTGAGGGCCCAGCGGCCGAAGACGCCGTCGCTGCGGGTGAACAGGACATGGAGGTTCTCGAACAGGTCGAAGTGCGAGAAGACCAGCCCGTTGGTGGCGGCGAGGTCGCCCTGCGGCTTGGTCGCCGCGACGACCAGGAAGTACACCGGCAGCAGGAAGTACACGGCCAGGAGCAGCATCAGCCCCATGGCGGCGGTACGGCCGGCCCGGCTCTCGCGCGTGGTGGTCAGGTTGTTCACAGGCCCGCCTTCCTCGAGGTCAGTCGCATGAACCCGAAGCTCAGGACGAACGTGATGACGGCGATGACGACGGAAATGGCCGCGGCCTGCTGGTAGTTGTTCCCGGAGGCCACCGTGTACGCGAGCATGTTCGGGGTGAACGTGCTGGAGATGTTCGAGGAGATCTGCCGCAGCACCGCCGGTTCGGCGTACAGCTGAAGCGTGCCGATGATCGAGAAGACGGTGGTCAGGACGATCGACGGGGCGATGATCGGGACCTTGATCCGCCAGGCGGTCGTCCAGTCGGAGGCACCGTCGATCTTCGCGGCCTCGTAGAGCTCCTGCGGGATCGACTGCAGCGCCGAGAACATGATCAGCATGTTGTAGCCGGTCCACAGCCAGGTGGAGACGTTCGCGGCCGACCAGAGCACGGCACCCGGGCCGAGGAAGTCGGGGTGCAGCCCGACGCCGTTCAGCAGGTCGACGACGGGGCTGAGCTGGGGCGAGTAGAGGTACGACCACATGATCGCGGCGATCACGCCGGGCACCGCGTACGGCATGAACGCGACGATGCGGAAGAACCCCTTGGCCCGCAGCAGGGGCGTGTCGAGGAGCAGCGCGATGATCAGGGCCACGAACAGCATGACCGGCACCTGCACGATGCCGAACAGCCCGATGCGGCCGATGCTGGACCAGAACTCGGTGTTCCGCAGCACCTCCCCGTACTGCTCGAAGCCGCCGAAGGCGGTGTACGAGGTGCCGTACTGGCCGCCGGAGCGGCGCACGACGCGGAAGCTCTGCCAGAGGGCGTAGCCCACCGGTACCAGGTAGAACAGCAGGAACGGCAGGAAGAACGGGGTCACGAAGGCGGCGACGGTACCCGCCCGCGGGCCGCCGCCGTCGATGCGGCGGCGGCGCACGGGCGTGGCTGCCACGCCGGCCGTGCGGGTTGCGAGGTCGGTCATCGAACGGTCACTTGCCCGCCGTCGCCGGGATCGCCTGGTCCTTCATCGACTTCAGCGCGGCGGACTGGGCGGTGGCGAGCGCGTCGGTGAGGGAGCCGTCGCCGGCCGCGGCCTTGGCCATCGCGTCCTGGAGGGCCAGGTTCACGGTCTTCTGCGTGGGGCCCCAGGAGAAGCTGGTGTCGATCTTCCTGGAGGCGTCGGCGAAGACGTCGAAGATCTTCTCGTCGGCGTAGTACGGCACGCCCTGCTTGAGCGCGGGCAGCTCCAGGCCGGCGGTGGCCGCCGGGTAGAGGCCGCCCAGCTTGTTCTCCATCGCCAGGGCGTCCGGGTCGGTGTTCAGCCAGGTGTTGAACTCCACCGACTCGTAGAGGTGCCTGCCGCCCTTCATGAACGCGACGGTCGAGCCGCCCCAGTCACCGGAGGAGCCGTTCGCACCCCACGTCGGCATGGGGACGATGCTCCACTTCCCGGCCTGCTCGGGCAGGTTGTCGCGGAACATGCTGTAGCCCCAGGCGGCGCCGACGTAGGTGGCGAGCCGGTCCTTCTGGTACGCGGCGTACATCTGGGTCGAGCCGTGGGCGAGGTCGGTGCGCACGACCTTCTCGGAGATCAGCTTCTGCCAGTAGCCGGCGACCTGCCTGCTCTGCGCCGAGTCGACGGTGACCTGCCACTTGTCGCCGGAGTAGCCGTACATCCTGGCGTCGTTCTGCCAGAGGAGCCCGTTGAACCACTCGGCGTTGTTCGGGTCGAAGAACGTCATGTCCAGGTTCGGGTCCGCCTTGTGCAGCTTCTCGGCGGCCGTCGCGTACTCGTCCCAGGTCGTGGGAACGGCGACGCCGTACTTCTTGAAGAGGTCGCTGCGGACGTACAGGGCCATCGGGCCGGTGTCCTGCGGGATCGCGAACACGCCGGTGCCGCCGAAGCTGGTCTGCGACCAGGTCCACGGCACGAACTTCGACTTGGCCGCGCCGGCCGCCGTGCAGGCCGAGGCGTCCACGAAGGCGCTCTGGGTGCGCAGGTTGGGCAGTTCGTCGTAGCCGACCTGGGCGAGGTCCGGGGCCTTGCCCGCCTTGAGGGCGTTGCCGAGGGTGCCGTACTGGTCGTTGGAGATGTTCTTCGTCTCGACCTGGACGTCCGGATGCCGCTTGTTCCACAGGGCGACGACCTTGTCCATGCCCGGAACGGTGTTCCAGTACTGGAGGGTGACCTTGCCCTTCGTGGGCTCGCAGGAGGCTGCGGAGGCGTTGTCCGACGAGCCGGACGAGGAGCACCCGGCGAGTACGACGATGCCGGCCGTGGCCGCGGCGACGGCGACGCGGGTGCGCGTGACTGTGCTGCTCATATCTTCCGTTCCAGAGAACGCCTGGCGCGGGTGGACAGGCGGGTCGACGTTGACACCTGGAGGCGGCTGCCTTCTGGTTGGAATGAGGTTCCGTGAGCGGTACCGTGAGCGCTCACGAGAGCGGTAACGGGAAGCGATTGGGAGTGTGTGCTTCCGAACGCCGGAGTGTCAAGGTTTCTACGCATCGGGGCATACTCGGTGTCCCTGCGACGCTGCCGCGTCGGCAATTACGCGGAGGTGAGTGATGGCGTCGTCGGGGACCGGACCCCGTAGGGTCACGATCGACGATGTGGCCCAGGCCGCGGGCGTGTCCCGGCAGACCGTGTCGCGGGCGCTCAACGACAAGGGCGAGATCGGCGTCTCCACCAAGCAGCGCGTGCTCGACACCGCTCTCGCGCTCGGCTACCGGCCTAGCCGGTTCGCCCGGGGGCTGGTCCGGCAGGACACGGTCAGCGTCGGACTGGTGATCCCCGACCTGCTCAACCCGTTCTTCACCGAGGTCGCCGCGGGCGCGCTGGAGGCGGCCCGGGACCGGAGCTGGCACGTCGTCGTGTACGACACCGGCGACCGGGCCGAGGAGGAGCGGGCCACGCTGGAGGTGATCGCCTCCCAGGTCGACGCCGTCGTGGGCTATCTCAGCCTGCCCGAGGACGAGATCGACAAGCTGACCCGGGGACTGCCCGTGGTGCTCATCGACCGCGAGCACCGCACCCAGCGGTTCAGCTCGATCCGGATCGACGGCGAGAGCGGCGTGCACGCGGCAATCAGGCATCTGACCGAGGCGGGACACCGGCACATCGGCATGCTCGACCACGCCGAACGGTCCGAACCGAGCATCCGGCACCGGTGGTTCGACGCCGCGATGTCCGCGTGCGGACTGGACGCGAGCTCCGTGGCCCGCGCCGACCAGAGCGTGGAAGGCGGTGAGGACGCTCTCCAGGAACTCCTCGGCCGGTATCCCGGCATCACCGCCGTGTTCACGTTCAACGACATCATCGCCATCGGAGCCCTGCGCGCCGCCCGCCGGACCGGCCGGCAGGTCCCCCGGGACCTCGCCGTGATCGGCTTCGACGGTCTGCGGCTGGGCACCCTCGTCGAACCGCCGCTGACCACGGTGGCCCTGGACACCCGCCGCCTCGGCGCGCTCGCCGTCGAACAGGCGGCCCGGCTGCTGACCGGCGGCGGCCCGCCGCACGCCGACGAGCTGACGGTGCGGACGGAACTGCGGCTTCGCGAGTCGGCGTAGGGGACCGCGAGCCGGCGGTGCTCAAGGACAGGCAGGGGAAGCCTTGAGCACCGTTGGACGTCCGGGCCGTCGCTGGACGGTCGCGCAACTACGCGGCCGCTTCGGCCGCTTCGGCCGCCTCAGCGGTCACGCGGGCCGCGGCGCGGGCGGCCCGGCCGGTCACTCGCCAGGCGACCATGCGGAGAGCCGTGGGCGGGGCCGGCGGGAAGACGCCCAGTTGGCCGAGCATGGTGATGTCGTCGCGCACGGCCTCGTGACGGACCACCTTGCCGTCGCGGAGGCCGAGCACGTGGATCTGCTCGAAGTCGATCTCCCGGCCGGTGGGGGGTACGGCCTGGTCGAGCACGCCGTCGCGGTAGCGGACGAAGGGGCCGGTGTGACGGCCGCGCATGCGCAGCCGCACCCAGATCCCGTCGTCGTCGAGCGCGACGCCGAGGACCGGGAAGCGCAGGTCGCTGAAGGCGGAGCGCATCCAGGCGCCCGAGGCGAGCACCCCGGCCGGTCCGGGCACCGCACAGGCCGCCGGTGCCACGGCTGCCTCGCGGTTGTGGAACTCCTCGTGGACCACGTCGGCGGCGAGTGCCGGATCGCCCGTTTCGAGGACCCGGAAGAGCCCGTGGGCCAGTTCTGCGGGATCCATTCCCATGAGGTGCCTGCCTCTCGTCGGCTGGGATGCGCGGCAATGGCCTGCCGCCTGCCCGGACATATTGAGGTTACAGCACGCCTAATGAATTCATCTCGATAGCATGCGGTCATGTCGCCGAAGCGGTCCTACGTCTCCCCGTTGCGCGAGCAGGCTGCCGAACGAACCCGCGAACTGATCGTGCGGCACGCCACGGAGCTGTTCGCGGAGCGCGGCTACGGGCGGGTGACCGTCGCTGACATCGCCGCGGCCGCGGGCGTGGCCGCCAAGACCGTCTTCGCCAGCGCCGGGAGCAAGAGCGACATCCTGAACCGGATCGTCGACCAGGGCGTGAGCGCCTCCGGCTACGAGCAGGCGATGGCGGCGGTGCTCGCGGAGCGGACGCCGGAGTCGGTGCTGCGGACGCTGGCCCACGGCACACGCCGGGGCAACGAGGGCCAGTTCACCGTGCACGAGGCGATCCGCAAGGCGCTGCCCGTTCACGAGGACGGCGAGGCCCTGTGGGAGCGCGCCACCGCGGACTACCGGGAGGCACTGCACGCGGCCGCCCGCCACCTGCACACCCTGTCCCCGCCCCCCGTTTACCCGGTGCGGGAGACGGCCGACCTGCTCTGGCTCTGGTTCGGCCCCACCGGCTGGCGCACCCTCGTGACCGAGAGCGGCTGGACCTGGGACCGCGCCGAGGAGGTCCTGTACCGCACGGCACTCGCCAGCCTCCGCTGACCCCGCGCCGAGAACGGCGACCGGCTCCGTTCCCGGCCGGAGGACCGCATGAGCGTCACACCGTCCCGCGGACTCGTCCCGGCCGGCGCGGAACGCCCAGGACCGCGAGCCGCCGTCCGCTCACACCAGCGTTCTGAGGTCGGTCACCGAGTAGGACAGCTCGAAGCGGAAACCCGCCCCGGTCCGTGTCGGCGCCAGATCGTGGAGTTCCTCACCGGGGTGGGCAGTTGCGCACCGTGGTGACCTCCGGGGCGGCGGTGGCCCGGGGCGGCCCCGCGGTCATCGCACTGCCCGGGGACGTCGCGGCGGCGGGCGCGGTGAAGGACCGCTACGAGGTGCGGCTGCCCCGCCCGGTCCGGGCACCGGCCGGGGCGGAGGATCTCGCCGCCATGGCCGAGATGATCAAGGCCTCGGCCGCGAGAACGAGCGCGACCATCGCCTCGTCCGCGGTGCCGGCCGCCGGCACCGCGGACACGTCGGAGCGCTGGTGGTAGAGGGCCTGCGCCACCTCACCGGTCGTCACGTCGAGATTCCGCAGGGCACGCGGCACGGTCGCGATCGGCTTCATCGCGGCCCGGACCCGCAGCAGCTCGCCGGTGGACAGGCCGCCCTCGGTACCACCCGCCCGGCCGGAGAGGCGGCGGATGCCCTGCTTCGGGGCCACAGGACCGGGATGCCGTGCGTCTCGCGGGGTGGCTGATCAGCTGGTGACGCCGCCGTCGACGACGAGGTCGTGGCCGACGACGAAGCTCGACTCGTCAGACGCCAGCCACAGCACCGCGGCCACGATCTCGTCGGTCGTGGCGACGCGGGCGATCGGCACCGTTGTGGCCAGCCGGGCCGCGCGGTCGGCGTCGGTCTCCCCCGGACGCAGCGACATTCCGGTATCCGTGGCGCCGGGGCTCACCGCGTTGATGCGCACGTTGTCCTTGATGTGGTCCAGGGCGGCGACGCGGGTGAGGGTGCTCACGGCGGCCTTGGACGCGGCGTAGGCGGCCATTCCGGGGCGGCGCCCGTGGTAGCCGATGTTGGACGCGGTGTTGACGATGACGCCGCCGCCGTGCGCCCTCATGTGCGCGATCTCCTGCTGCATGCCGATCAGGACGCCGTTCAGGTTGACGTCGAGGACGGACTGCCACACGGCCAGGTCCAGGTCTCCGACCGGGGTGGGCTTGCCGAAGACGCCCGCGTTGTTGTGTGCGACGTGCAGGCCGCCATGACGCTCGACCGTGGTGCGCACCAGGCGCGCCATGTCCTCGGGCCGGGTGACGTCGGCCACGACGGCGTCGGCGGTGCCGCCGTCCTCGCCGACGAGTCGCACGGTCTCCTCGATGGACTCCGGCCGGGCTCCGGCGGCGACCACGGTGGCGCCCTCACGCGCGAAGGCCCTGGCGCTGGCCCGGCCGATGCCGGATCCGGCCCCGGTGACGATGACGACCTTGTCCTTGAATCGGGCGGTCATGGGGGGTGCTCCTTGCCATGTGTCGTTGTGGATGGAAATGCAGGGTGCCGCGAGGTGGCGGGGGGACCGGAGGGTTTCGGCCGCCGGGCTCAGGAGGCAGGAACTTCAGACGCGGCTCTCGGGGGAGCGAGGTCGCATCAGGAAGAGCGCACACACCGCTGCGGCGACCGTGAAGGCGAAGCCGTAGCCGGAGGTCAGGGCGGACGCGGAACCCGTGCCGGCGTGTTCCAGGTCCGCGGTGTGTCCAGCGGCCAGGGTGACCAGGACGGCGAGGTCAAGGGCGGGGCCGGCCTCCAGCGCGGTATCGACCACGGCGCGAGACCCGCCTGCTCCTGCGGGACGTCGGTGGTCGGGGAAACCGTGGATCCGGCGAAGACCAGCGCCGCCCCGGCGGGGAAGAGGACAAGACCGCCAGTACCGCGCCGACGTACGGCGTGTCCGTGCCGATCAGGCCCGGCGCGGCGAGCCCCAGACCGGCGAGCGTCAGTCCCGTGACCAGCACCACGCGCGGTCCGAAGTGCTGCGCCAGCCTGCCCACGAACCCGCCGTTGACGCGTCGGTTTCTGACTCGATCGGGTGGCGGCGGGCCTTGGCCAGGAGCCACGGCGTTCCAGGAGCCGGTGCGGGAAGCAGCTCCCGACCAGAGCTCGGGGATGGCCGGCTCGGCGGTGCCGGCGCGGGTGTCCCCCTCGCGCGCAAACCGTTGCGGTGGTTGACGCGTTCGTCGCTGACCTGCCCGCATTCCGCGTTGCAGAGGACGTCGGCCTCCGCGGACATGGGCGCGTCGGCGAACGTCTTCACCACCGTGCGCAGCACTCATCGTGCTGTTCTCTTTCAAAGACTTGGTCGTCTTGAAAGGTCAGCCAGTGGCCGTTCGTCTATGCCGGCCTCATCGCGATGCCGGAGCAAACCCCCGGATCAGGTGGAACCCGTACACCACTTCGCGGACGCAACCGGGATGGAACCCACCTACGACGACGAACGCCCAGATCTACCCGTACGTGTCGCGGCTGAGGAAGCACTTCGCCCCTCGCGTCCACCCTGTCCGCAGGCAGCCCGGTTACCAGCTGATCACCGCCGACGCGCAGGTCGACTGGGCGGCTCACTCAATGTCGATCACTCCCAGTGCAGCGTTCGGGCCACGGTGTCGAACAGCTCCACCATCTGATCCGCGAGCGGATCGACCGGGGTGGAGAAGTTCAGCATCAACCACCGCTCACTCGCTGGAATCGGTACGTAGTACGTGAGAGTCGTCGTAGGCATGGTGTTGCCCAGCTACGCCTGAGGGTCCGCCTCCTCCCTGCGCCGGGACCGTACCGCCTTGCCGGCCGCCGGAAGCTGTGCCACACCCACCTCGCCGTACCTGCCCTGGCCACCTCCGGCCAGGTGCTCCGCAAGCTCCTCGGCGTCGGAGGTGCGCGGCCATTCGTCCGGCGCCGGGACACTGACCAGCAATGAAGAGGCAAGCGGCACCGGGCCCACGGAGAGCGTGGACAGGTACAGCTCGGTTCCCCCGACCTTGCAGGCGTCCTTCGCCTTCCGCTGGATGTCCCGCATGAGCTGCTTCTTGAGGTGCGGCGCGTTGTCCACGCCGCGGAACGTCAGATCCGCGAGGGCCACGATGGCACGGTCGCGGTCCTCCGGTGGATCGAGCGGGATCTGGAACCAGCCGTCCGGCACGATGACGCGGTAGTCCTTGGGCGGCGAGGAGAACTGCTCTGCTGTCTTCATTCGGCCCCTCCGTCGGCCGGTGCCTTCGAGCCCCCTGTGGAGAGCGGAGTGATCCGCATGGAGCGGACGGCCTCGTCGGCCAGCTCCGTGATCTCTTCTGTGCGGGCGATCTTCTCCCAGGTCACTGTGACGACGATCAGGGTCTGCAGGTGGGGTGGAAAGACGGCGTAGCGAATGTATTCGGTCAGCTTCCGGCCGAACCCGAGCCTGCGCTTCACCTCCAGCATGGACTGGACCCGGACCGCCGGTCCGGCGGGCAGATCGAGTCGGGTGATCTGCGGCTCACCGGTGACCCGGGCATTCCCCCACTCCAGCAGCAGGGGGGTGACCTCCTCGGCGCTGGGCCGGGGGACGCCCTCATCGCGATAGCCGTCGACCATGAGGTCGGCGAGTGCCTCCCCCGTCTCCGTGTAGTACGCGGCCGCGAGGACCGGCACATCGTCGTTCAGGCGCACGGCCCGTCCGACCATGTCGTCGAAGACCGCGCTCTTCTCGATCTCCAGGCCGAGTGGATTGAGGCGATTCACCACCTCTGTGGCCAGGGCCTTGGCCTCGGCCTTCGTACCTTCCTGAAGCGTCAAGTCGATCCAGCCTGGCTGAAATTCGAAAACACACTCGTAGATTTCAGCCGGCGGGGCGCCCTTGCTCGATGCGGTCACGTCTCTCCCTTTCAGCGAAGCATGGTCGTCCGCTCAGCCCAGGAGCGGGTCGAGGTTTCCGTCCAGGCCCAGCCCGCCCAGCGTAATGCCGGCCCCGACAACCGACATACGGCTGGCGGTCCGCGAGATCCGATTCAACGCGTTGGCATCGAATTGTCCACCCAGCGCCGCCGTTCCCATTTTGACCGACTTCAGGTCGGACGCCACACCCGGATCGGCCATCGAGAAGGACTTGGAAATTCCCTTGAGCAGGCTTCCGCCACCCCGCGTGCGAAGCTCGTTCCAGGCCTGGTTGCAGTTCCCGCCTCCTGGCTTCAGAGCCTTGAGGTTGTCACTCCAAGCCCCCTTGGAGAACGGCTCGGTGAAAGGCTCCTTGAGAGAATTCCAGACATCACCCATGTCCAACTCGAACCGCTTCCCGGAGATTTTCCGAAGATTCTTTTCGGCCCGATTGACCTGACGGGCGGTGCGAGCAGCCCCAGCCCTGCCCAACCTGCCCAGCGCACCCTTGGCGAACTTTCCGGCGATCTTGGAGAAGCCTTTGCCGACACCCATCATCAGGAACCCGAGGGCGGCCATGCCCAGGTCCATCCACTCCGCGTTTCCCTGCAGCACCTCGACGAAGGTCGCAATGAAGTTGATGAGGGTCGCGATCATCGCGATGGCCCCCAGGACGCCGGCCAGCGCCTGCCCGATCACCGGGATCCAGCCGACGACGAGAGACAAGATTCCGCAGACTGTGGCGACCCAGGACGTGATGTCCGCAATATCCTTGACCAGCGTGTCCCAGAAACCGTCTTTCAGGGAGTCGTGGTTGATGATCGCGTCGACGGAGTCGGCGGCGCGCTTGGCCGCGTCATCACGGATCTTCTTGGCCTGGTTGATTTTCTCGCGGGCAGCCTCGATCTCGTCCCTGGCAGCGTCCCGCTTCGCCTCGTAATCCTTTCGGTCCTTGTCGGCACCGTCTTCCTTGCGCCCCTTGCCGGACAGGCCGTCCAGACTTTTCTGCGCGACTCCCTTGCGCTCCTCAGCGTCCTGGGCGTCCTTCAGGGCAGCGTCGGCGATCTCCTGGGCACGGTTGAGATCCGAGGCATAATTCCGGGGGCCGGCGTGCAGCTTGTCCTCATAGCCGCCACCCACTTCGACGACCGCGGAGCCGATGGCCGTAGCTGCGGTGTCGTACCGCTTGAAGGCGGCCTCCAGTTTCTTGACGTTTCCTCCCGCCTTCTCTCGAAACTCCTTTCCCGCTTTGCTGTCCCAGGCGTCAACCTAGGCTACCGCCTTCAGATTTTTGATCTGGCGCTCGAGCTCGTCGGCCGTCTTACGCAGAGTCTTGCCCAACGACGCCACCCCTCACGGCCTACTTCCCCTTCCCCTTCGGGTCCTGAGAATTCCGGATGGCCTCTGCCAGCTGATGATCGATGTCCTCGTAAGCCTTCGCAGCCGCCTTCGCGATACTCGCCAGCGCGTCGACTTCCCCGGTCAGCTTCTCTCTGCTGATCTCCCAGTTTTCGGCGAAGTCCTGGAACCTGTCGGCGAGATGCTCATTGCCGAAGTCGTCGGAGTAGTCGCCGAGTTTCCCGATCCCGTCAAACGCCTTCTTGATGCTGCTCAGCCCCCTGCCCATGCTCT
This sequence comes from Streptomyces shenzhenensis, assembly GCF_021462265.1. Taxonomy (GTDB): domain Bacteria; phylum Actinomycetota; class Actinomycetes; order Streptomycetales; family Streptomycetaceae; genus Streptomyces; species Streptomyces shenzhenensis. Next base: position 105,050 of record NZ_JAJONF010000006.1, read on the forward strand.
CGATCACGTCGAGATCAAGCCGAGATCAAGCCGCTGGTGATCGCCTTCGCCAGCCACAGCGCCCCCAAGATGTCGATCCACCCACCGACCGCATGAGCAAAGATCTTAGGGGCGGGCTGTTGGGGACGGCCCACGCTCCGATGCCGCGACGGACGGTGGCCATGACAGCCCGTACCAGTCTGCGAAGGTCTCAGGTCCCGGGTCCGGGTGGAACCGCCAGGCCGTAGCTCCTGGCAGGATGGACCGGCCGGCGCGAGAGCACGCGCCGCGACCACGAAGCGAAGGAACACCCCGGCGCCCTCCCGGGATGCCCGTACGACCGACGAAGCGACGGACACGCCGGCCGCCGCGCCGCAGTCCCGTCTGGACTCAGCCACTCCGCACAGGAGGAGCAGTGCGGGGGCGGGCCCCGTTCGCAGTCCCGCGGGCAGGCGGCCGAGCGTTGACCGTCTCGTGGCCCGGGTCTCGCCGAGTGGCTACGGTTGAGCCATGACCGCACTGCCCGACTGGATGCGCCCGCCGCGCGAGGAAGGCTGGCTCGCGGAGGACCTGGACCGCCTCCCCGAGGCACCCCGCCACACCGAGCTGATCGACGGAGCCCTCGTCTTCATGATGTCGCCCCAACGGTCCTGGCACGGCCGCCTCGTCACTTCCCTGACCACCACGCTCATGGCGACCGCGCCCGCCGGTTTCGAGGTCGAGCGGGAAATGACGATCCGCCTCGACGAGCGCAACCGGCCAGAGCCGGATCTGCTCGTGACGACCGCCCCCTACAACCCGGACCGCACGTGGTACGCGCCGGAAGAGGTCCAGCTCGTCATCGAGGTCGTCTCGCCAGAGTCAGCCCACCGTGACCGCACAGTGAAGCTGCACAAGTACGCGGAGGCCAAGATCCCGCACTACTGGTGCATCGAGGACGAGGACGGGGCCCCCGTCGTGCACGTCTACGAACTCGACGAACCGACTGGCGTCTACGCACCCGCAGGCATCTTCCGAGGCACCCTCAAGCGTCCTGTGCCCTTCGAAATCAGTCTGGATCTCGACAAGCTCACCCCACCGCGGAACGACTGAAGTCAGCACCAAGTCAGCGCAGGCACACGGAAGGGGCCGGGCTTCCGACTTGGGTTCTTGGCGAATCGCCCAGCACACGGTGACGCGAGGGTCAGACGTTGAAGCGGAACTCCACTAGTCGGTGTAGGGGCACGGATCGCACCCCCAGAACGCCTCAGACTCGAGATTTACGCTGGCGAAGCCGCTTCGAGTCACAGGTTGAACCGGAACTGCAGACCTGGCGGCATCGTCCCGGAATATCCGGGAGATTCCCCGGCCCGAGGCCCGATGCGCCCCTGTGAGCATCACAGCCGCTCCGCTCTCGGGACGACTCGAACCGTCGCCGGGTCGACTCCGCGTCTGCCAGAAGGCTGCCGAAGGACCCGCACTTCGACGAGCGATTCGACGACCCGGCGCTGGAAGCCCACATCCACCTCGTCGAAGACGGCTCTTGGATCACGGCAGTCGATCAAGGATCCCAGCCCGGCGCGGCGCTCTTTCTCCAGCTCGGCGATGCCTGGTGCCTCGCGGCCACGAATGCGCGCGACGTCTACGCCGTGGACATAACCGAGCTCGAGGTCGCGCAAGGCGCGCTCCACTCTCCTGCGGCGCGTCCTAGTCAGCTCCACCACACCGGAGGTCTTCGCCGTGATCAAGCCCTGCGCGTGTCAACAACGCTCGTGGTCAATACAGCTAGGACCTGTTGGACGAGGCCCGCGCGACGGCCTTGGCGAGAACGTCGGCTACCTCGTCGGCATGGGAAAGGTGCGGGGAGTGCCCGGAAGGTACACGAACACTGTGTAGCTCGGCCTGCGCCCCGGAGCCTGACCGCCGGCCGGTGCCGCCCGGCCCCGCACTCCCCGTGCGATGGGCCGGCGGCCCGGCGATTCCCGGCCGCCTTACAGGCGACGGACAGACTCAGCGACTCCGGCCCTGCCGACGCTCCTCCCCGTCCTTCACCCCTGCCCGGTAACAGTGGCGCCTCTTGTCGCACCTCGACCCGGTTCCACTTCGATGTGCCCGGACAATGCCGTTGTTTGACTATTGAACGTGCCGGGGCTCGTGGCCGGCCCTTCGGCCGGTAGGAGTACAGCGAGCTGGGGCGTTTGAGGAACCGGTCCGCTTCTCGCAACCGGCGGACGCCGTTGTCGAGTTTCCGGCGGACTTTCGCGGCCGGCAAGGTCAGGAACTTCCGGATCTTCGAGGGGGTGTCGGTACGTTGGCGGACCACGCTGCGGCGGGCGTGTTTGAGGACTTTGACGAACGAGATGCGGTCCGGGTCGATGCCGTGGCCGTCGGCGAGCCGCATGATGATGTGGTTCAGGCAGTGGTGCACGATCAGGTGTGCCCACACTTCCTGGCGCACCAGCTGCGGGCCGGCCGACCGCAGGACTTCCTGGCGGCCACGCTGGAAGGTCTTGATCTGCCGGGAGGCAGATTCCGCTTCCCAGCGCTCGTGATACAAGGCCGCCAACTCCTCTGCATGGTTGGCGTCTTGGTCGACAAGGTCAGTCAACAATCGGATCGCCTCGCCGCCGTCGACGCGGTACTCGATCACGCGGACCAGCACACCGCCGGGATCGGCGCCCTTCTGGCCTGCGAGGTTCATCCGAGCCGGGTAGGTGCCGTCGGGCAGGTGCCGCACCGGACGGCGGGCGACACATGATCGGGCCCGCAGCGGCAGGTGGGCGCCGGATGGCGTTTCCACACCGTCTGCCAGGGCCCGAACGCCTCGCGTGGCAGGTCTCTCCACGGGATCCCGGTGCGATATCGATAGATGATCCCCTCGATGATGCGACGGTGGTCGGCGAACGGACGCCCTGCCTACCCCGTGTGGGAGGGGCGGCAGGGCGCCAGGCGCGCCCACTGCTCGTCGGTCAGCAGGCGGATGCGCCTGCTCGTGGTCACCGAGCCTGGTAGGCGGTGGCCAGCACGGAGACAGTGACCCGGTCGGGCAGGAGATCGTCAGCAGTCAGGTCTGCGCGGCTCACGTGGCGTGCGGTTGGCGTCATCCCGACCAGGTCAAGTGCGTTCTGCTGGGTCAGGGGCACGGTGTACTCGACCCGTTCGGTAACGGCGGCCCCGAAGAAGGGATCCAACGCCCGGTGCAGGCGTTGTTCCTTCGCCGGGTCGACCGTGACCATCGCCGGTACCCGGCCGCGCAACTCGGCCAGGTGCCGTCCGGTGGGACGGGCCACGACCAGTCGGCCGGCCGGACGCAGTACTCGGTGGAACTCGGCCGGGTTGCGTGGGGCGAATACGTTCAGCACGACATCGGCCGCTCCGTCGGCCAGCGGAAAGGGACGGAAGACGTCCCAGGCCGCCGCAGCGGCTCGTACGTGTGCACGGGCAGCCGAGCGCAGAGCGCGCACCGACGTGTCCAGCCCCAGACCACGGGCGCCGGGCAGGTGGTCGAGCAGACCGGCCAGGTAGTGGCCTGTGCCGCACCCGATGTCCACCACCGTGGCCTGTTCAGGTGCGGAGCCGGCCGCCAGGCGGACCACGACTTCGCGGATGGGCGTGTACGTACCGGTGGACAGAAAACGGTCCCTGGCCTGAGCCATGGCGGCGTCGTCACCGCTGGTGGCACGGGTGCCGGTCAGCAGAGCGGCGTAGCCGTGACGGGCGACGTCGAAGGCGTGGCCTGCCGGGCAGCGCAGCCCACCCCGGTCGGGGTGCAGCCGGTGTGTACAGCACGTCGGGCAGCGCAGCAGGTCGAGGATCTGTTCGAGGGCAGGGGGAAGCGACACAGGCACGAGGCACTCCTGGCAAGGGTGAAGGGAAGAGACCGTGCCTGCGCGCGCTCAGGACGCACTGCCTCCGAAAGGAACGGGCAGCGGCCAAGGCGTGGTTCACGCGGCAGGCACACCAAGGAGGGCGACGCCGTCCGGCGTCGCCCTCAACGTCTTCCGATCACAGGAAGCAGCAGTGCGGGGTGCTCATGAATGCCACCTCATGAGTCTACGAGCTGACGAAGTTCCTCATGCAGCCCGAGTTGGGAGACACGGCCTGGGGTATCAGGAGCAATCTGCCCACTTCAAACGCCCTCTCACAACGGCCAGGCGGTGAGCAAATCGCCGGGGCCATATGTGGCATCGAGGCCCGGAGAGTCCACCCCGCTCCGCGAGACCGCCACGACCGGAACGGGTTCGTCGGTGAGAGCGGCCCGGTGTCGATGAAGAGCTGCCAGGTCGTGCCGGTCGAAGGGAGACTGCTCCAGCCATTTGATGGAGCCGACGAAGAGCAGTTCCCTGGCGATGGGGGCGCGGTCCGCCCCGACGATGTCGATCTCGACGTCGTTGGTGCGGGTCCAGTAGCCGCCCACCGCGGGGGCCGCGGGGAGCCGGTCGTCGGGCAGTGTCCGGGCGAGTGCCTCGCGGATGAGCGGCTCGATCGCCCGGCCGCGCCAGCTGGTCCAGTTCTCCCGGATGCGCACCAAGGTCAGATCGCCCCGCCCTCGTTCGATCTCTTCCATGGACGGGCCGAGCAGATGCAGCCAGAACCGCAGGTATGGATCTGTCACCCGGTAACGGCGGTCCTTCGACGGCCGCAGAGATACGGGCAGCTCCGCGGCGACGATCCGCTTGTCCGTAAGCAACTCCAGCGCTCGCTGCAGTGGCGTGGCCCCGATCCCGCCGGCCGCACGGGCGATGTTGGTGAAGGTCCGCTCGCCACTGCCGATGGCCGCCAGCACCGTACGCGCCTGGGCCTGAGGCGGGAATTCGGCAGCCAGCGAGCGCTCGGCCGACACCAGCAGGGCCGAGACCGGATCGCTCAGCGCCTCGCCGAGGAAGTCCCACAGCCCTGCACCGCGCGGCCATTCCGCGCAGATCAGCGGCAGTCCGCCGGTGACCAGTGCAGCGTCGAAGGCTTCTGCCGGATCCAGCCCGAGCATCTGCCCCACCTCGGCGGGGTTGAGCGGTCCCAGCACCATCTCCCGGCCGCGCTGATGGAAGGGTCGCCCGTAGCTGTTCAGAGCCTCCATCATTGACAGGTCGGAGCCGATGAGGACGAGCAGCACCGGCTTGGTTTCCAGAACTCGGTCCCAGGCCCGCTGCAGCATCCCCTCAAAGGCGCCATCGGTGTCCATCAGGTATGGCACCTCGTCGATGACCAGCACGCTCGCTCGGTCGGCGGGCAGTGCCGCGGCCAGCACGTCGAACGCGGCATCCCAGCTCTCCGGCCGCGCGGCGGCCACCAGACCCGCCAACGGCAGCGTCGATGCCCGGGCGTCCCGGGCCAGCCGTGCCAGATCGTCTCTGGGAGACGCACCGGTCGCCGCGTAGAACAAGAACGGGGCTCCGGAGCGCTCCGCGAACCGCTCCACGAGTCGCGACTTCCCCACCCGGCGCCGCCCCCGCAACATCACGCACCGGCCGGGCCGCTCCCCGTCAACCCCTGCCGCCACCTTCTGCAGCTCTCGCTCCAGCGTCGCCAGCTCGTGCCGACGGCCTACAAAATCCACCATGCCTGCCGACCTCCACCCAGGACACTAACGACGTTGTTACTAACATAGACGTTAGTAACAAACCTCGCCCAGTCGTCGCTCGCGGTGGTCGTGGCGACGTCACCAGAGCCGTCCGCGGTGACTCTCCGGAGCGCCCCACCGCCAGCATCGAGATGGGTTGCGTCAGGGGTGACAGTGGCGTCGGCTCAGCACTCTGGGGTCCGTCTGTGGATCAGCTCGTGCTGCGCCAGGTCCTTGAAGTAGCGGTGTCGCGACCAGGCATCGAAGTCGCCGATGACGATGACGAGGCACCGACGGGCGCGGGGACCGCCGCGTTGAGGAGGTTGGGCTTTTGAGCGGCCCAGCTCAAGATGCCAGCGCAAACCGTGTGCTGCCGCGCGAGGCTCGGCCTGGACGGAGTCCGGCTGATCACGGAGTCGGGTTCCCAGGGCAAGTGGGCGATTCGGCCCCACAGCGAAGAGGTTCTTGCGCGGATTTACCGGGTCGGCCTTCGGCGGACCGAAGTACTCCACGGCGCGCCAGAAGCGCAGGATCTACGCTTGGCGTTGCCGCTCGGCCTTCGACCGATCGACCGCCCCCATCGGCCCCCTGTGATCGTCGATCACAGGGCACCGCAACAGAGGTCGGGGCTTGCCCCAGGACCTCTCCCCGGGCTTCGCCGAACACTTCCCCGGGGCGTACGAGAAGGCCAGCGGGCCGCTGCCGGGCCGGTGGCAGGAGATCAGCGAGGCGCTCGATCTGTTCGCGCTGCCGTACCTGCCCACCCGCTCACCGGGCCCCGCTGAGGCGTACCGCACCAGCTGTAACTGGAGACCCCCGGCGGCTACTTCTTGCCACTCCCAGAGGTTCCTCCGTGCCGGAACTCCACCACGTCCCCGTCCTGCATCACGTAGTCCTTGCCCTCCATGCGGGCCTTGCCCTTGGCACGGGCCTCGGCCACCGAGCCGGTTGCGACCAAGTCGGCGAAGGAGATGACCTCGGCCTTGATGAAGTTCTTCTGGAAGTCGGTGTGGATGACACCGGCCGCCTCGGGGGCCGTGGCGCCCTTCCTGATGGTCCAGGCGCGGGATTCCTTGGGGCCGGCCGTGAGGTAGGTCTGCAGTCCGAGGGTCTTGAAGCCGACGCGGGCGAGGGTGGCGAGGCCGGGCTCCTCGGCGCCGACCGACTCCAGGAGTTCCAGGGCGTCCTCCTCGTCGAGTTCGGCGAGGTCCGCCTCCAGCTTGGCGTTGAGGAAGATCGCCTCGGCGGGGGCGACCAGGGCGCGCTGCTCGGCCTTGAAGTCCTCGTCGACCAGTTCGTCCTCGTCGACGTTGAAGACGTAGAGGAACGGCTTGGTGGTGAGGAGGTGCAGGTCGTGCAGGAGCTCGGCGCGGTCCGAGCCCTGGACGATGCCGTGGGCGAAGAGCGTGTCGCCCTTCTCCAGGATCTCCTTGGCCTCCTCGACGGCCACGACCTTGGGGGCCACGTCCTTCTTGATGCGCGACTCCTTCTGGAGGCGCGGCAGGACCTTCTCGATGGTCTGCAGGTCGGCGAGGATCAGCTCGGTGTTGATCGTCTCGATGTCGTCCTTCGGCGAGACCTTGCCGTCGACGTGCACGACGTTCTCGTCCTTGAAGGCGCGGATGACCTGGCAGATCGCGTCGGACTCACGGATGTTCGCGAGGAACTTGTTGCCCAGGCCCTCACCCTCGGAGGCGCCGCGCACGATGCCCGCGATGTCCACGAAGTCGACCGTCGCGGGGAGGATGCGCTCCGACTTGAAGATCGACGCCAGCTTGGCCAGGCGGCCGTCGGGGACGCCGACGACACCCACGTTGGGCTCGATCGTGGCGAACGGGTAGTTGGCCGCCAGCACGTCGTTCTTGGTCAGGGCGTTGAACAGGGTCGACTTGCCGACATTGGGCAGGCCGACGATTCCGATCGTGAGCGACACGTTGCGACTTCCCGTAGTGAGAGGGTGAGCGGGCCAGGGGCTGCCCGTGCCGGCGGGCCGGCCGATCCACCAGTTTACGGGGTTCGGGCCGCCGGCCGGCGGCCGCGTCGAACACCTGGACACGCTCCGTTCTTCGGCTTGGTTTCGGCGTGTCTGGGCAGTGATCAGGCACATAAACCGACCTAGGTTGGTCCGATGGAGCAACGCAGGACCCGACCCCGTCAGCACGGCACGAGCCGCGGTGCCCCTCTCGGGCCGCTGCCGCCGCAGGCGAGACGGCGGCCGGCGACGGCCGAGCGCCGGCCCGCTCCGGGAAGGCCGCGTCCGGCACCCGCGGCGGGGCCCGCACGGCTGCCGAACCCACGGCTCACAGGGCTCGGCTGCGGCCTCTTCTGCATGGCCGTGATGTTCCTGCTCGGCTTCCTGGACGACCTGGTCCTCGGAGCGTCCCTGACCGTGTACGGCGTGCTGTTCCTGCCGGTGTCCGCGCTGACCGCGCTGTGGGTGCGCGGGGGCGATCTGCTGACCGCCCCCGTCGTCGTCCCGATCGCCTTCGCCGTCGGTCTGCCGGCCGTCGCCGACGGCGGTGGCGGTTTCCTGGGCATGGTGATGGGCCTGGTGACGGCCCTGTCCACACAGGCCGGCTGGCTCTACGGCGGGACGCTGATCGCCGGGGTGATCGTCATCGTCCGCCGGATGCGGCTGATCCGGCGCCGCCGCAGGGCCTGACCACGCCGGTCAGTTCGCGTGGTGCGCCGCGCGCATCGCCGCGCCCACGATCCCCGCGTTGTTCTGCAGCTGGGCCGGGACGATCTCGGCCTTGACGCCCTCGATGTACGGCAGGAACTTGTCGGCCTTGCGGCTCACCCCGCCGCCGATGATGAACAGGCTCGGGGTGAAGAGCATCTCGACGTGCGCCAGGTACTTGTTCACCCGGCGGCCCCAGTGCTCCCAGCTCAGGTCGCCGTCCTCCTTGGCCTTGCTGGAGGCCTTCTTCTCGGCGTCGTGGCCGTCCAGCTCCAGGTGGCCCAGCTCGGTGTTGGGGACCAGCTCGCCGTCGACGAACAGGGCGCTGCCGATGCCGGTGCCGAAGGTGAGCAGGATGACGACACCCTTGCGGTACCGGCCGGCGCCGAACTCCATCTCGGCCACGCCCGCCGCGTCCGCGTCGTTGACCAAGGTGACCGGGAGTCCGCCGAGCCGCTCGCTGAACAGCTTCCGCGCGTCGGTGTCGATCCAGCTCTTGTCGACGTTCGCCGCCGTACGGATGTGCGTGCCGTCGCTGATCACCCCGGGGAAGGTGAGGCCGACCGGGCCGCTCCACCCGAAGTGGTCGACGACCTGCTTGACCCCGTCGGCGACGCCGTCCGGCGTCGCCGGGTGCGGGGTGAGCACCTTGTACCGCTCCTGGGCCAGGTCGCCCTTGTCCAGGTCCACGGGAGCGCCCTTGATCCCGGAACCACCGATGTCCACGCCGAAGATCTGCATGGCTCCACGTTACGTCGTACGACTGACAGTCACGACGCCGGGCGATCCCGCGGTCACACAGCCGTACGGACGCGGTTCACGCCCCGGCGCCGCTGCCGCCGCGCTCGGCGACCAGGGTGGCCGCCTCTTCGCGCAGGTCACGGCGGAGTTCCTTGGGGAGCGAGAAGGTGATGGACTCCTCGGCCGCCTTGACGATCTCGACGTCGCCGTAGCCGCGCTCGGCGAGCCACTCCAGGACCTGCTCGACCAGCACCTCGGGCACGGAGGCGCCGGAGGTGACGCCGACGGTCGTCACGCCCTCCAGCCACGCCTCGTCGATCTCGGCGGCGAAGTCGACCAGGTAGGCCTCCCGGGAGCCGGCCAGCTTGGCGACCTCCACCAGCCGCTTGGAGTTGGAGGAGTTGCGGGAGCCGACCACGATGACCAGCTCGGCCTCGGCGCCCATCTGCTTCACGGCGAGCTGGCGGTTCTGGGTGGCGTAGCAGATGTCGTCGCTGGGCGGGGAGATGAGCTGGGGGAACTTCTCCTTGAGCGCGTCGACGGTCTCCATGGTCTCGTCGACGCTCAGCGTGGTCTGGGAGAGCCAGACGACCTTGGACTCGTCGCGGACCTCGACCTTGGCGACGTCCGCCGGGCCGTCGACCAGCTGGATGTGGTCGGGGGCCTCGCCGGAGGTGCCGATGACCTCCTCGTGGCCCTCGTGGCCGATCAGGAGGATGTCGTAGTCCTCCTTGGCGAAGCGGACGGCTTCCTTGTGGACCTTGGTGACCAGCGGGCAGGTCGCGTCGATGGTGGCGAGGCGGCCGCGCTCGGCCTCCTCGTGGACGACGGGGGCGACGCCGTGTGCGGAGAACATCACGATGTGCCCCGGCGGGACCTCCTCGGTCCGCTCGACGAAGATCGCGCCCTTCTTCTCCAGGGTCTGCACGACGTACTTGTTGTGGACGATCTCGTGCCGGACATAGATCGGGGCCCCGTACTGTTCCAGGGCCTTCTCGACGGCGATCACGGCGCGGTCCACACCCGCGCAGTAGCCACGGGGGGCGGCGAGCAGGACACGGCGGCCAGGCGAAGCGGTCATGGCACCCATCGTAAGGCCGGGTTCGGGGGGCGAAGATCGTGTCCGGGTGACGATCCGGGGGAGACCGGGGGCGGCGGGCACGCGCGCGGGGGTGTTCGCCCCCGCCGCCCCTACCCGTCCCGTCCTCCAAGGGGTGGGCCCCCTTCGACCGCCCGCTCCGGGGGCTGCCGCCCCCGAACCCCCGCATCGGCCTGAACGGCCTCGTCCTCAAACGCCGGACGGGCTGGTAGTGGAGGGCAAGGCCGACCTTCGTCCTCGGACGCCGGGCGGCCTGGGTGGTGGGGGTGCGGGCCGGTCTTCGTCCTCGGACGCCAGACGGACTGGGTAGTGGGGGTGCAGGCCGGTCTTCGTCCTCGGACGCCGGACGGACTGGTGGTGGGGGTGCAGGCCGGTCTTCGTCCTCGGACGCCAGACGGACTGGGTAGTGGGGGTGCAGGCCGGTCTTCGTCCTCGGACACCAGACGGACTGGGTAGTGGGGGTGCAGGCCGGTCTTCGTCCTCGGACACCAGACGGACTGGTGGTGGAGGTGCAGGCCGGTGTTCGTTCTCAAGCGTCGGGCGGGCTGGTGGGGCGTGGGGGCGGCTCGTCCTCGAACGCCCGACAGGCTGGTGGGGTGCCGGACGGACTGGTGGGGGGTGGCGGCCGCCGGGTGGGTTCAGGGGGCTGTCGGTCTGCGCCGTTACTCTCGCGGCATGGCTTTGAACACGTCCGCTGAGGCTCCCGTGCCCGTTGGTGAGGTTTCCCGGCTCATCGGTGGGTGGATCGACCGGCTCGGAGCCGTGTGGGTCGAGGGGCAGATCACGCAGCTCTCGCGACGGCCGGGGGCGGGGGTGGTGTTTCTGACGTTGCGGGATCCGTCGTACGACATCTCGATCGCGGTCACCTGCTACCGGCAGGTGTTCGACACCGTGGCCGACGTGGTCGGCGAGGGGGCGCGGGTCATCGTGCACGCGAGGCCGGAGTGGTACGCGCCGCGTGGGCAGTTGTCCTTGCGGGCGGCCGAGATAAGGCCGGTCGGCGTCGGGGAGCTGCTGGCGCGGCTGGAGATGCTCAAGAAGGCGCTGGCCGCGGAGGGGCTGTTCGCCGCCGGGCGGAAGAAGCCGTTGCCGTTTCTGCCTCAGTTGATCGGGCTGGTGTGCGGGCGGGCCTCGGCCGCCGAGCGGGACGTGCTGGAGAACGCCCGGCACCGGTGGCCGGCGGTGCGCTTCGAGGTGCGGAACGTGCCGGTGCAGGGCGTGCACGCGGTGCCGCAGGTGGTGCAGGCCGTCAAGGAGCTCGACGCGATGGAGGAGGTGGATGTGATCATCGTCGCGCGCGGCGGCGGCAGCGTGGAGGATCTGCTGCCGTTCTCCGACGAGCAACTGGTGCGGGCGGTCGCGGAGTGCCGTACGCCGGTCGTCTCCGCGATCGGGCACGAGCCCGACAATCCGCTGCTCGACTATGTCGCCGACCTGCGTGCGTCCACCCCTACCGACGCCGCCAAGAAGGTCGTCCCGGATGTGGGGGAAGAGGCGGAGCGGGTGCGGATGCTGCGGGACCGCGGGCGGCGGTGTGTGGAGACGCTGGTGGCGCGGGAGGAGCGGGGGCTGGCGCACGCGCTCGCCCGGCCGGCCATGGAGGATCCGCACCGGATGGTCGACGAACGGGCCGATCACGTCGCCTCGCTGGTCGATCGTTCGCGGCGCTGTCTCGGGCATCTGCTGGACCGAGCCGACTCCGAGCTGACGCACACGCACGCGCGCGTGGTGGCTCTCTCCCCCGCCGCCACGCTGCAACGCGGTTACGCCGTGCTGCAGAAGGGCGACGGCCATGTGGTGCGCGCCGGCGCGGAGGTCGAGCCGGGCGAGGTGCTGCGGGCGCGGGTCGCGGAGGGGGAGTTCACGGTGCGGGTGGACGGATAGAGCCAGCCATGCCCTACGGGCGGACGAGATGAGAGAGGCAAACGTATGAGCAGCAGCAAGGCGGAGGAAGCGCTCTCCTACGAGCAGGCGCGGGACGAGCTGATCGAGACCGTGCGGCGGCTGGAGGCCGGCGGGACGAGCCTGGAGGAGTCCCTCGCGCTCTGGGAGCGGGGAGAGGAGCTGGCCAAGGTATGCCGGCGCTGGCTGGAGGGGGCGCGGGCCCGGCTGGACGCGGCGCTGGCAGAGGAGGAGGAAGGGGGCGAAGAGGAGGACTGAGCGAGGCGGTCGGTGTGAGGGGGGTCACCGCGGCCGGGTTTTTGTTGAAGCTTGAACCTTCCCTGTCGTATGGTCGTGCCGTCAGCCTATCCGGACCGCGGTCCGGATTCGACGATGCGACCTCTAGGAAGATCAACCATGTCTCTCGTTCTCGACCCCACCGCTCAGGACCTGCTGTTCCGCGAGGCCCGCACCGCCAACACCTTCACCGACGAGCCGGTGACCGACGAGCAGGTGCAGGCCATCTACGACCTGGTCAAGTACGGCCCGACCTCCATGAACCAGTCGCCGCTGCGCGTGGTCCTGGTCCGCTCGCCCGAGGCCCGCGAGCGCCTGGTCCAGCACATGGCGGAGGGCAACCAGAAGAAGACCGCCACCGCCCCGCTGGTCGCGATCCTCGCCGCCGACAACGAGTTCCACGAGGAGCTGCCGCAGCTGTTCCCGCACTTCCCGCAGGCCAAGGACGCCGTCTTCGGCGACCGCGCGGCGCGCGAGGACAGCGCCGCCCTGAACGCCACCCTCCAGGCCGCGTACTTCATCATCGGCGTCCGCGCCGCCGGCCTCGCCGCCGGCCCGATGACCGGCGTCGACTTCGCGGGCATCCAGAAGGAGTTCCTGGACGACGACCACACCCCGCTGATGGTCGTCAACATCGGGCGCCCGGGTCCGGACGCCTGGTTCCCGCGCTCCCCGCGCCTGTCGTACGACGAGGTCGTCACGACCGTCTGAGCCACCCCGCGGAGAGGCCTCCGGCGACCGCGCGGCGCCGGCGGCCTCTCCCGCGTGCGCGTCGTGGCACGCGGGAGCACGCGGGCCCCGACACGCTCGCGGGACACGCGGGTCAGGACGTCTTCAGTGCCGCCGCCATCTTCGTCAGCTCGGCGAAGGAGGCCGTGCCGGCCACCACCGTGGTGGAGCCGGTGGTGGCGTCCAGCACCAGCGCGTCGTAGCGGCCGCCGGTGTAGTGCGTCCAGCTGCGGTCGCCGATCTTCTCGGTCGTCTTCGTGGCCGACGCGCCCTGGGTGGCGTCGTCGATGAAGTCGGCGCGCTTCTGAGTGGACTGCTCGACCTGGACGTACTGACCGTCGGGGGTCTGGTAGCCGAGGTGCCAGCGGTCGCCGTTCTCCCCCTGGAAGCGGACCGAGGTGGCCTTCCAGGTGCCGGGCAGGCCCTGCGGCGCGGCCACCGGGTAGCTCGCCGCGCGCCGTGCCGTCAGCAGTTCGACCCGGTAGTCGACCCGCTGGATGTCGGGAGCGTGATCGTCATGCGGTACGAGCAGGTAGATGAAACCCGCCGCGAGGCCGATCAGGGCCAGGGAGAGGATCATGTCCCGGACCGTCTTCTGCTTGCCGTTCGTGCCTGCCACGTCCTCTATCGTCGCAGGTGCCCCTCGTGCTCATCCGTGGGGTCCCCTGCTCATTTTGTCAGCCTGGCGATAGAGTCGACGGGAAAACCCTCATCCGGCCGTCGTCGTATCAGAAAGGTGCGCTCCGATGACCGAGCATCATCATCTGCCGTCCGAACTCGATGTTCCCTCCGAGGCCCCCGACCGTAACCTCGCCCTGGAGCTCGTCAGGGTGACCGAAGCCGCCGCGATGGCCGCGGGGCGCTGGGTGGGCCGCGGCGACAAGAACGGCGCCGACGGCGCCGCGGTGCGTGCCATGCGGACCCTCGTCTCCACCGTGTCGATGAACGGCGTGGTCGTCATCGGTGAGGGCGAGAAGGACGAGGCCCCGATGCTCTTCAACGGAGAGCGCATCGGGGACGGCACCGGGCCCGAGGTCGACATCGCCGTCGACCCGATCGACGGGACGACGCTCACCGCGAAGGGCATGCCCAACGCGATCGCCGTGCTGGCCGCGGCGGAACGCGGGGCGATGTTCGACCCGTCCGCCGTGTTCTACATGGACAAGCTGGTCACAGGACCGGAGGCGGCGGACTTCGTCGACATCGACGCGCCCGTCTCCGTGAACATCCGGCGGGTCGCCAAGGCGAAGCGGGCCACCCCGGAGGACGTGACCGTCGTCATCCTCGACCGGCCTCGCCACGAAGGGATCATCAAGGAGATCCGGGAGGCCGGCGCACGCATCAAGCTGATCTCCGACGGTGACGTCGCCGGGTCGATCTACGCGCTGCGCGAGGGCACGGGCGTCGACATGCTGCTCGGGATCGGCGGCACGCCCGAGGGCATCATCTCGGCGTGCGCGGTGAAGTGCCTGGGCGGGACCATCCAGGGCAAGCTGTGGCCCAAGGACGACGAGGAGCGGCAGCGGGCCATCGACGCCGGGCATGACCTGGACCGGGTGCTGACGACCGAGGACCTGGTGACCGGGGAGAACGTGTTCTTCGTCGCCACCGGGATCACGGACGGCGAACTGCTGCGGGGCGTGCGGTACCGGTCGGAGACCGCGCTGACCGAGTCCATCGTGATGCGGTCGAAGTCGGGGACGGTGCGGCGGATCGACTCCGAGCACCGGCTGCGCAAGCTGCGGGCTTACAGCACGGTCGACTTCGACAGGCCGAAGTAACGCCTGGGCCTCGGGAGCAGGGGCTGCGGGCCGTCGACGGCCGCGGATGCGTCGTGGCCGGCCGCGCGCATGCGGCGGAAGCCGCGCAGCGACTGCAGCCCCGCGCCCCTGGGGGGTTGCGCCTGCGGCGCCGCGAGATGCCGTCCGTCGCGCTCGCGTGGCGGCAGGCGCGCATCAGCGCGGTCCCCCGCCTCGAAGGGGCGCGGTGTCCCTCGGGTCGGTCAGAAAGGCGCCCTCGGTGCGGAGAGGGCGCCTTTTCGTCAGCCTGCCTGGGCTATGCGGTTCGCTGCCGCCGCCCTTGCCGCCTTCTTCAGTTCCATGTCGCGGCGCCTGCGGCGGGCCAGGACCACGCGGCGCTCCGCCGCGGTGAGGCCGCCCCAGACGCCGTAGGGTTCGGGCTGGAGCAGCGCGTGCTCGCGGCACTCGACCATCACGGGACAACGGGCGCAGACCCGTTTGGCCGCCTCCTCCCGGGACAGCCGGGCAGCGGTGGGTTCCTTGGAGGGTGCGAAGAACAGGCCTGCCTCGTCGCGCCGGCACACCGCCTCGGTGTGCCAGGGTGCGTCTTGGTCCCTGTCCCGCACTGGCACCCGCTGGGCCGGAACGGCAGCTACCTGCAGGGACGAACGCGGCGGTTGCAGCACGGGTCTACTCCTGACGACGGCTTCGCGAGCGAGAGACGATGCAGCAAGGCCTACCCGCTGTGCGCGGGCCTATGCACAGCGTCCTCAACAGCCGTACCACGGCGGCCAGTTCACGACTCCTGGTGCCGCTGGGCCGGGAGTGGTTCGCGACCGTCAACGGTCCAGGTGTTTGCGCAACTTCCGGTCGACCTTGTCCTGAACCCGGTCCAGGATGTCCTCGATGAGCTTTCCGCGCTTCGGCCGCGCCTCCACGTTGCCGAGGACGGCCCAGCCGTCGACGTAGACGACCGGGGCGTCGGAGTCGACCGAGTCCAGCGTGTCCGCCTCGAAGTTGCCGAGCACGCCACCGCCGGTGCCACGCAGCGACACGTTCTCCGGGACGCGGATCTGAACGTCGCCGAAGACCGAGACCGCCTTGATGACGACCTGCTGGTACTCGAAGATCGCCTCGGTGAGGTCGAGCTCGATGGAGCCGAAGACCGCGTAGGCGTGCAGCCGGCGGCCGGCCCGCCAGCGGCCCCGGCGGCGGGCGCTGCTGAAGACGGCCACCACGTTGCTGTCCGCCTCCACGGGGATCGCGCCGGGCGTCGGCCGGGGCGGCACCGGTGTATAGACCGGGCCCGCCGGGCGGGCGTGGGCCGCGGGCAGGTCCCGTATGAAGACCTCCAGCTCGCCCACCGTCTTGGCGTTCAGCACCCCCTCCACGCGCTCGGCGTGCTCGTCGGCGGTCAGGCGCCCCTCGGCGAGGGCCTCCCGCAGGATGTCGGCGATGCGGTCACGGTCGGCGTCCGAGGCGCGCAGCTCGGCCACCGGCGCTCCGGCGTGCTCCTGAGGGGTCTGCTTCTGAAGGTCCACGGCAGCAGGGTACCGAAACGCGATAGATCGCGACTACCCCCTCGTCGCGGCCTGTGGAAAACCCGGAAACCCGCACGCTTCCCGAACTGAGCCTTACCTCACAGGTTCCGTGTCGGTGGCAGGTTCTACGCTGGTGAGGCCCGCCAGCGTCGGCGGGCAGCCGTCCGTCAGAGTGAGGAATGGGCTGAGATGCCTGAGTTCGCGTACACCGATCTGCTCCCCCAGGGCGAGGACACCACCCCGTACCGGCTGGTGACCTCGGAGGGTGTGGCCACCGTCGAGGGACCGGACGGGCGGACGTTCCTCAAGGTGGAGCCGGAGGCGCTGCGCAAGCTGGCCGAGGAGGCGATCCACGACATCCAGCACTACCTGCGGCCCGCCCACCTCGCGCAACTGCGGCGCATCATCGACGATCCCGAGGCGTCGAACAACGACAAGTTCGTCGCGCTCGACCTGCTGAAGAACGCGAACATCGCGGCGGCCGGCGTGCTGCCCATGTGCCAGGACACCGGCACGGCGATCGTCATGGGCAAGCGCGGGCAGAACGTCCTCACGGAGGGCGGTGACGAGGCCGCCCTCTCCCGCGGCATCTACGACGCCTACCAGAACCTCAACCTGCGCTACTCGCAGATGGCTCCGCTCACGATGTGGGAGGAGAAGAACACCGGGTCGAACCTGCCGGCCCAGATCGAGCTCTACGCCACCGACGGCGGCGCCTACAAGTTCCTCTTCATGGCGAAGGGCGGCGGCTCGGCCAACAAGTCGTTCCTGTACCAGGAGACGAAGGCCGTCCTCAACGAGGCCTCCATGATGAAGTTCCTGGAGGAGAAGATCCGTTCGCTCGGCACGGCCGCCTGCCCGCCGTACCACCTGGCGATCGTCGTCGGCGGCACGAGTGCCGAGTACGCCCTGAAGACCGCCAAGTACGCCTCCGCGCACTACCTGGACGAGATCCCGGCCGAGGGCTCGGAACTCGGGCACGGGTTCCGGGACAAGGACCTGGAGCAGAAGGTCTTCGAGCTCACGCAGAAGATCGGCATCGGCGCGCAGTTCGGCGGCAAGTACTTCTGCCACGACGTGCGCGTGGTGCGGCTGCCGCGGCACGGCGCCTCCTGCCCGGTCGCCATCGCCGTGTCCTGCTCCGCGGACCGGCAGGCCGTCGCGAAGATCACCGCCGAGGGCGTCTTCCTGGAGCAGCTGGAGACGGACCCGGCGCGGTTCCTGCCGGAGACCACGGACGAGCACCTGACCGAATCTGACAGCGGCTCCGCCGCGGGGTCCTCGGACGTGGTGAAGATCGACCTGAACCAGCCGATGGACACGATCCTCGCCGAGCTGACCAAGTACCCGGTCAAGACCCGGCTCTCGCTCACCGGCCCGCTGGTCGTGGCCCGTGACATCGCGCACGCCAAGATCAAGGAGCGGCTGGACGCGGGCGAGGAGATGCCGCAGTACCTGAAGGACCACCCGGTGTACTACGCCGGTCCGGCGAAGACCCCCGAGGGGTACGCCTCCGGTTCCTTCGGACCGACCACGGCCGGCCGCATGGACTCCTACGTCGAGCAGTTCCAGGCCGCGGGCGGGTCCAAGGTGATGCTGGCCAAGGGCAACCGCAGCAGGCAGGTCACCGACGCGTGCGAGGCGCACGGCGGCTTCTACCTCGGTTCCATCGGCGGTCCGGCCGCGCGTCTCGCCCAGGACTGCATCAAGAAGGTGGAGGTCGTCGAGTACGAGGAGCTCGGCATGGAGGCCGTCTGGAAGATCGAGGTCGAGGACTTCCCGGCGTTCGTCGTCGTCGACGACAAGGGCAACGACTTCTTCAGCCCGCAGCAACTCTCTCAGCCTACCTTCACGACCATCCCGGTACGGGGCCCCGGCCTGGCCTGACCCAGGCAGCAACCCGCGCATATAGCCCCTGGCCCTCGGTCGGGGGCTCTTCGCGGTCGGGGCCGTCTCGTCCGCGAGCGGCCCGCACAGGGCCGCATAAGGCCTCGCATCGGGGCCAGGCCGCGACAGACGGCCGCACGGCCCCTCCTGACACCGGTTTATGCGACAACGCGCATAGTCGCGTGAACGCATAGACGTCCTGAGGTGCCCCCTCGTACCGTCGTACTGACGGCCCAACCGGGGCCATGCATCAGGGGGTTCGCAATGGCGCGCGAAGAACTGACTCGGCTCACCGGTAACGGGAACGGCGAGTGCGGTGAAGGCGACTGCCCGAACGTGTACGCCACGAAGCGGGGAACGTTCGTCGTACAGGGCGACGTGTCCAAAGCATTCCAGCCGCCTACGGGTGAGGGGCTGGTCGAGATTCCCGAGAGCGTGAGCGAGCGCGCGATGACGCGGAATCTGGCGGTAATACGGCACCTGAACCGACAGGCGATCCCGCCTAGGCGGTCCTCTTTATGCCATTCGTTCCGCTTAGGCTGCGCGGAACGCAACAAATCAAAAGCCCTCTCCCCAAGAAAAGGTCGCCATGCCGAAGTGGATAATCACCGCGCACACGTTTGACCCGCCGCCCATGATGCACACGATTTCAGAGATCGAAGGAGATGAGTCGGAAGCCCTCAAGGAGTTTCATACAAGCATAAGTACATACAGCCCCGTCATCAAAAAAGTCACCCATCGTGATATATACAGATATTCCGAACGCCAGTATTTGGTGCGTATTCACGGAAAGTGGAACATGGCTGAATACTTCATTCAATTGGGTGAACTATGTGATCGGCCGTGGTAGCCGGCCGAGCATTGCAGATAGAGCAGACAGGGTCGTCCGCGAGGATCGCGGCTCTAGCTTTCCGATATTGTGTGTTGTATCCCCGCGCCCAGGCCGAAGGGCGCGTGTACTTTCTCCTCTGCTCCCGCCGCTTCGCTCCGGACCGGGCGCACGGCTCACAGTGGGAGCCGAGCGGATAGAGCCGCTTACAGCGGCTGCACATAAATTTAGGCATAGCTACTCCAAGAGAGCGCCCCTACAGGGGGGCGCTTCTATATAGAAAGGGTTAGGGCACCCTCGGCGGGGTGCCGGTAGTGAGGTTGTCTTCACTGGCCTTTGTTACTCGGCCAAGGCGTGAAGCGAACGGTGGTGAGCTTCTATAGAGCAGCGCCCTTCGAGGGGCGCTGCCTCTCTAAGGCCATAACTTCTCCTGGCCTTGAACGGCCAGGGCATAGCTGCGTAGCGGAGCGCAGCAGCTAACGGCCCCCGAAGGGGCCTTACTAAGGCCATAAGTCGCCGAGGGCCGTTCAGGTCACCTCGGCGAACCACTCCGCATCATCGATCCACCCCAAGCATTCCGAGGACCGCTCACCGGGAAGGAGTCGGAACGTCGTCTTCGCTCCGCGCTTACTCCCGACCGTTTCAACTTCCAGCCACCCGGCATCGGTTAAAGCCTTTGCCCCGCGCTCCGTATAGCGGCGAAGGTTTCCCTGCCCGGTCGCGTACGCCGACGGCATCGGCAAGCGAACGCCACGGAAGGCTGACCTCGGAATCGTCGCCGCACAGGCGAGCAATCTGCCTGGCAACGGCCTGACCGCTACGCGGTACGCACTGAATCGCGTCGGCGTACCACAGGGCGGCTTGCCCGGTCGGTAGTGCCGTCTCAGCCGCGAGGGCAGAACCGCGATTCCGCAGCTTCGCTCTGCTCACTTCGATAGTTTCCGCGTACCGCTCTAGAAACGTCATTCACATAGCTCCACTTCAGGTGTGGGAATAAGGAAGGCCCCGACTTGACTGCTGAGCTGTGATCCGGTTGTACGCCAGGGAGGGTGGCGGAATCAAAGATGGTTGCGGCATAGCATCAAACGACCGGCGGTTTCAAGAAAGGGTGTTTAAACAGGAAGAGTGAGAGCGTGTAAACGCCCTCCCCGAGAGTGCAGACATGAGAAGGCCCCCGAAGCGTTTACACGCAACGGGGGCCAGGGGATCAGAGGGTTAGGTGACTATCCGCCGCTGTACGGACGACGCGCGGGCAAGACGAACTCCGCTTCGGGCTCGGTCATCCAATACCCTTCGGGGACGTGAAGCCCAGTCTCCTTAGCGATCTCCGCAAGCTCAAGCATCTTGCAAACGACTCGTCGATTTCCATCTTCGTTCTTCCCGACCGTGATCGTTACCCCATGACGCTGGAGGAACACCCGACGCTGTTCATCATCCTTCGTGGCCCATTCTTCCGCATAGTTGCGCCCCGTTTCCTTCCAGGCGGGTGCATCCTCCGCTTCCTTGATTTCGTTACGCAGTCGCTCAACCTTGGCCGATTGGGATTCGTGCTGCTTCCAGTAGCGTTCGATCTGAACTTCAGTCTTGATACGACCGGCCAGATAGTCCGCCTCCAGCCTGTCAAGCATGGCTTCGGCTTCCACCAGTTCCGTCTTCCCTTGGCTGATCGAATTGCCAACCCTCTCCATTACAGGTAGGGGGCCAAGGGTGACATTCACGAACTGGCCGACGACCATATCGAGATCTTCCCTCCTGATGCGCCCGGGATCGGAACAAGTCCCCGTGTTGATGTTATTGCACGCGTAGTAATGGAAAACTCTGCCGTTCTCCTTCGTTTTCTTGGACGAAGACATACGGGCGCTGCACACATCGCACACGGCCACCCCTCCCAACATGGAACGCGAGGGCGTAGCGCGCGAAACCGGACGGTTAGCCGTGATGCTGGCCACCAGTTCCGCCCACTCCCCGTATTCCATGAGCGGGTCATCCGTGATCCGTACCGGCTCACCATCGTCATCCGCGACAGTCTCACCCTTATAGGTGTAGATACCGCCGACCGTGGGATTAGTCACGATCGCTCGGATAGCGTTAGCGGTCCAAGCGACACCCTTCGGTTCGTCGCCACGATCAATGCGCAGGTGATCCCGCCACGTAGGAACGCCACGCTTGTTCAGATCAACGGCAATCTTGTAAGAGGACCAATCGCTCTTCAGCTTCTGCACAATGTCACGGAGAAGGTTCGCGTATTCGTCATCCTGAATGAGCTTCTTCCCCCCGTCCTCTTGGCGCTCAAATCGGTATCCGAACGGGAGTACACCGCCGATCCAAACGCCCTTCGCCTTCCGGGTCATCGAGCCGGACAGAGCGCGCGCACGAATGGTGTCCAACTCGCCTTCCGCGAACGCGGCGATGATCTGCGCGAACATCTTTCCCATGGGGGTGGACATGTCGATGCCCTCGGTCACGGACACGATCACCTTGCCGCGCTTCTGGCACCACTCGAAGACCTCGGCGAAGTGACCCGCCTTCCTGCTGAGGCGGTCGAGCTTCCAGACGGCCAACACATCCCACTCGTCGGCCCGCTCGTTGAACCAGCGACCGAGCCCCGGCCTCTTGAAGGGGTGCATAGCGCCGGACACGTCTACGTCCTCGGCCCACCCCACGATGCGTCCTTCTATAGAGGGGCCGTGCGCCCAGTGCTCGACGGCCGCGCGCTGCTTCTCCGGGCTGGTGGTGTCGTCCTTCATGACGGACAAGCGGACGTTGCCCAGCACCCTCGGGTTAGAGATCATGCGCGGATGCTACGGACAGTGCCACCAACGGAACAAGTCGATGACTTCTTCCAGGACCCTGCCCCGGCTCCGACGTTCACCACGATCCCGGTCCGGGGGCCGGGTCTCGGCTGATCCGACAGCAACCCCCGAAGAGCCCCTGGCGTCAGCCGGGGGCTCTCCGTTGCATAGGGCGAGATCGGCGTGCAGGGGGCCGTGCAAGCCACACAGGGAGCACAGACCAGGCCGCAGTCACCTCACCCCCGCTTCTGTGTACCCGACAACGCGAATACCGACCAGGCCGCGTAGACGGCTGCCAGCAACCTCGCGCTGTTGCTCGACGTGTTCTACGAAGCGGGCTCTGCGCGCAATCCTGCGCACCGGATTTTTACAGGAAGGGCCGCCCGTGCTCAGTTGGTGATGCACTGACCACGGGCTCTCGTCAGTCCGCGACGGACGGTCGACGGCGTCGGGCGGCCGGGCACTTCTCATGCCACCTTGATGACCACCTTGCCCGAGGTGTGACCGTTCTCAACGGCGGCGAGGGCGGCCGGGGCGTCGGAGAGCGGGTGGACCGCGGTAATCACGGGTGCGAGGACTCCGTCGAGGGCCAGCCGGGCAGACCGCTCCAGGTTCTCGCGGTCGAGGCGACGCTCGACGAAACGCCCACCGAGATCGGGCACAGACATGTCACCCACGGCAATGACGTTGCGGGGATCCCGGGCCAGCGGAGCGACCGTCCGCAGCGAGGCGCCTCCGACCAGGTCGACGATCCCGTCGAAACCGTCCCGAACCAGCTCGCGTGCCGCGGCGGTGACGTCCCCGGCGGCGTAGTCGATGAACCGCACCCCGACGGCTTCGGCGTGCTCGCGTTTGGCGGTACTCCCGGTACCGATCACACGCAACTCGCGCGCGGCGGCCAGCCGGGCGACGGCGAGGCCGACCCCGCCCCCGACCCCGTTGACCAGGACCGTGGCACCGGCCGGGAGGCCGAGCTGGTCGAGCGCATCCACCGCGGTCGTCCCGGCCACCGGCAGCGTTGCCGCCACGGTCGCGGACAGACCCGCCGGGATGCGCGCGGTGTTCGGCGCGGACAGCACCGTCGTCTCGGCGTAAGTGCCGCCACCGGTGAGTGCGAAGCCGAAGACCTCGTCACCCACCTCCAACCCGTCGCCGTCCTCGCCCCGGGCGAGAACGGTTCCCGCTGCCTCCATGCCCAGCACGCGGGGAAACGGACGCCCGCCGTCGAGCCCGGGGACCAGACCCGAACGCAGAAGGTGGTCGAGGGGGTTCACGCCGGCCACGGTGACCCGGATCAGCACCTCGCCGCGACCGGGGGCGGGATCGGGGCGATCGAAGAACTCCTGCACCTCGGGCCCACCATGCCTGCCGAAACCCCACGCCTGCCCCATCTTCCGACGCCTCCCGTACGACCGGCCCGGTGGTTCCGGGCGCTGTCGCCATCCTCACCTCTGACATCAACGTAAGAGGCAAGCGACTGTGGTGCAGGTCACAGCGTCAGGCCGACTGTGGCACCGGTTCCGGGGACGTGGACAGCTCCGCCCGGTGCCGGCTGTTGGCCTTGATCAGCACGTCGAGTGCATCCCGTGTCTCGGTCAGGTGCGCGATGTCGGCGTCGATCCGGTCGCGCTCGCGCATTATCGCCGTGTACGTCTCCTCGGCGACGCCCAGGTCGGCGTTCTTGCCCGCCAACGACCAGACCCGGCTGCGGACTTCGGACCGCGTGCGGCGCCGTCCTCATTCTTGCTGGTCAGAGGCACTTTCTGTGTTCCTGACCGTCTGCCGGACAACCCGCTTCATGAAAGCGCGAGGTGAAGAAGGCGCACCGCCCCCGAACCCCCGCATCGGCCTGAACGGCCTCGTCCTCGAACGCCGGACGGGCTGATGGGCGGGGGTACGGACCGGCCTTCACCCTCAAGCACCGGACGGGCCGCCGGAGGGGCACCGCCCGGCCTTCACCCCCGAACACCCCACGGGCTCGTGGAGGTGCAGGGCGTCGGATGGGGGGTGACGCGGTGAGGGTTCGTCAGTGGGGGATGCAGCCGAACCAGTCCAGGGTGTCTCCGTGGGCGATGTAGCCCATGCACCTGATGGTTCTTTTGTGCAGTTTCTCGGTCCGCTCCACCGGGCCGTTCAGGTACTCCGTCCTGTGCAGGGGCTGGACGAGGTCGTCGATCTCGACGTGGTACCAGTGGCGTCCGCCGGACGGCACGCTGCAGCCGTGGGCGGTCATGTTGCGGCTGGGGTCGCCGCTGAAGACGGGCCGTTCGGCGCGGTCGCAGTGGGCGCGGCCGGCCGCGACGGCGGTGCCGGTTCCCGCACCCAGCAGGGTCGTCGCACCTATGGAGACCGCCGCGACGGCGCCGAGTACACCTTTGGGAGTGAAGTTCATCGATTGGCCCTCCTGCCGGACTTGGTGACGGCGGGAGTCGCCCTGTCACCTTGGGTTCGGTTGATAGTCACATTTGTCTGCGATGTCCGGCTCGGTGGGGAGGGGTGTGGTCCCCCGTCCCGGTGACGTCGGTGGTGCCAATGCAGCAGGCGCCCGGAACAACCACCGCTCCCCGATCGCTGACAACGACATGAGCGACTACCGCATCGAACACGACTCCATGGGCGAGGTCCGGGTCCCCGCCCACGCCAAGTGGCGGGCCCAGACGCAGCGGGCCGTCGAGAACTTCCCCGTCTCCGGGCAGCGGATCGAGCGCGCGCACATCGAGGCGCTGGCCCGGATCAAGGGCGCGGCGGCCAAGGTGAACGCCGAGTTGGGGGTGGTCGACAAGGACATCGCCCAGGCGATCCAGGAGGCGGCCGAGGAGGTGGCCCGGGGCGACTGGGACGAGCACTTCCCCGTCGACGTGTTCCAGACCGGGTCCGGCACCTCGTCGAACATGAACACCAACGAGGTCGTCGCGACGCTGGCGACCGAGCGGCTCGGGCGGGACGTCCACCCCAACGACCACGTGAACGCCTCGCAGTCGTCCAACGACGTCTTTCCCTCCTCCATCCACATCGCCGCCACCGCCGCTGTCACCCACGACCTGATCCCCGCCCTCGAACACCTCGCCGCGGCCCTCACCCGCAAGGCCGAGGAGTTCGCCGACGTCGTGAAGTCCGGGCGGACGCATCTGATGGATGCCACGCCGGTGACGCTCGGGCAGGAGTTCGGCGGGTACGCGGCGCAGGTGCGGTACGGCGTCGAGCGGCTGCGGGCCGCGCTGCCCCGGCTCGCGGAGCTGCCGCTCGGCGGGACCGCCGTCGGGACCGGGATCAACACCCCGCCCGGGTTCTCCGCCGCCGTGATCGAGGAGGTCGCCCGGGTCACCGGGCTGCCGTTCACGGAGGCGCGCGACCACTTCGAGGCGCAGGGCGCCCGGGACGGGATCGTGGAGACCAGCGGGCAGCTGCGGACCATCGCGGTCGGGCTGACGAAGATCGCCAACGATCTGCGGTGGATGGCCTCCGGGCCGCGGACCGGGCTCGCCGAGATCGCGCTGCCGGATCTGCAGCCGGGGTCCTCGATCATGCCCGGGAAGGTCAACCCGGTCATCCCCGAGGCCGTGCTGATGGTGGCCGCGCAGGTGATCGGGAACGACCAGACCATCGCGGTGGCGGGCGCGGCCGGGAACTTCGAGCTCAACGTGATGCTGCCGGTCATCGGGAAGAACGTGCTGGAGTCCGTCCGGCTGCTCGCCAACGTCACGCGGCTGCTCGCCGACCGGACCGTGGACGGGATCACCGCGCACCGGGAGCGGGCGCGGGAGTACGCCGAGTCGTCGCCGTCCGTGGTCACGCCGCTCAACAAGTACATCGGGTACGAGGAGGCCGCCAAGGTCGCCAAGAAGGCGCTGGCCGAGCGGAAGACGATCCGCCAGGTGGTCCTGGAGGGCGGGTACGTCGAGCGGGGCGATCTGACCGTCGGGCAGCTGGACGAGGCGCTGGATGTCCTGCGGATGACACGGCCGTGACCGCCCGCGAACGTTTCGCGCCGCCGGCCAGAACCGTGACGTCCGCCGCAGCGTCGTATGCCTGTGGCACCTAATATCTGTGCATGGCAGACGGTGGAGCGATGAGACGCGTGAGGCGCGGGGAAACGGGCGGTGCGACCGGTGACGGGGCCGGTTTCTGGGCACCGGGGAGCCAGATCCTGTGGCGCTACCGGGAGAACGCCGGGAACGGCTTCCACATCGCGCGCCCCGTCACCGTCGTCCGCGACGACGAGGAGCTGCTGGCCGTCTGGCTGGCCCCCGGCACCGAGTGCGTCAGGCCGGTGCTCGCCGACGGCTCGTCGGTCGGCGAGGAGCCGCTGGAGTCCCGCTACACCAAGCCCCGGTCCGTCACCCGCGGCCACTGGCGCGGCACGGGCGTGCTGAAGCTGGCCCGGCCTGGTCAGCCCTGGTCGGTGTGGCTGTTCTGGGAGCCGGGCTGGCGGTTCAAGAACTGGTACGTCAACCTTGAACACCCGCTGGTCCGCTGGGGTGGCGGAGTGGACTCGGAGGACCACTTTCTGGACATCTCCGTGCACCCGGACCGGCGTTGGCACTGGCTCGACGAGGACGAGTTCGCGCAGGCCCAGCGGGACGGGCTGATGGACGCGGGGACGGCCGCCGCGGTGCGGACGGCCGGCCTGGCCGCGGTGGCCGCCGTCGAGGCCTGGGAGCCGCCTTTCTCGGACGGCTGGCAGCACTGGCGCCCCGACCCGTCCTGGGGAGTACCGTCGCTGCCGGAGGACTGGGACCGTACGCCCGCGCACGTCTCCTCGTGAGATCCTTGATACGCCCCCGGTCCACAACCGTAGGATCGTCCTCCGCAAGGAAGCGTGCGCACAACTCCCGGAGCATGCGCCGGGCTTGATCGAACGTCACCGAAGGGGCGGCAGGACGTGAGCGAGGGGTACGAGGGCAACACCGGCGAGCGGTGCGCGG
Organism: Streptomyces shenzhenensis; assembly: GCF_021462265.1. GTDB lineage: Bacteria > Actinomycetota > Actinomycetes > Streptomycetales > Streptomycetaceae > Streptomyces > Streptomyces shenzhenensis. The sequence goes on from NZ_JAJONF010000006.1 coordinate 131,708, forward strand.
GCCGCAGACCGTTCGCCGGGGGCACGGGAACAGCCTCCAGCCACGCCGGAATTCCGTTCCTGGGGCACGTAATCCGGGTATCGGGACTTCGGCGGGACCACCTGCGCGCCCGGCGCGCAGCCCCGGACGGACGGATTCGACACGCGTGACGGAGCACCCCACCTCCTACGAGCGCCCACAGCCGGGCGCCGACCCCGCGGAGGACCGCGGGGCACTCATGCGTTCCCCGCAACCCCAGTCACAGCCGCAGGCACAGAACCAGCCGCAGCCCTGTCCGCGCGGCGGCACCGCCTTACCGGCACAGGCCCGCGCGGGCGAGACGCCCTCCGGTCCCGGTACCAGCACGTCCGAGGAGCACTCCGTCAACGGCCCCGAGCACGCCCAGCCCACCAGCGCTGAGCCCGATCCGCACCGGCCGCGCCCCACCCCGGAGGGCATCCCGCCGCAGCCCGGCGCCGAGCCGGAGCGGACGGTGGGCGCCCAGGAGCGCCGCACCGGACGCGGTGTGCCGCCGGGCCGGCCGATGCCGATGCGGCGCGACGGCGACCGGCTGCGCTTCGTGGGCGCCGCGACCCGGCGGATCGCCCGGGGCATCGACCTGGACGAGATCGTGATGGGGCTGTGCCGGGCGACCGTGCCGACCTTCTCCGACGCGATCCTGGTCTATCTGCGCGACCCGCTGCCGGTCGGCGACGAGCGGCCCGTCGGCCCGGTGCTGCTGCGGCTGCGCCGCACCGACCGGATCCCGGAGGAGCGGGACACCGAGGGCGGCTTCCTGCCGGTGCCGGTCCCGGAGCCGGATCCGGCGGACATCGGCCTGGCCGCGCTCACCGCGGAGCTGTGCGAGGTACGGCCGGGCGGTGCGCTCAACGAGGTGCTGCGGGGCGTACGACCGGTCTTCGCCGATGCCCCCGCCGCCCGCGCCGCCCTGCCCGAACTCCTCGGTGAGGGCGCCGAATCGCTCGTCCCCGGCGACCAGCGCGCGATCCTCGCCCCGCTGCGCGGCCGGCGCCGGGTGATCGGCGCGGCCCTGTTCCTGCGCCGCCCGGAGCGGCTGGCGTTCGAGGCCGACGACCTGCTGGTCGCCGCCCAGCTGGCCACGCACAGCGCGCTCGGCATCGACAAGGCGGTGCTGTACGGCCGGGAGGCCTACATCGCCGACGAGCTGCAGCGGACCATGCTGCCGGAGAACCTGCCGAGCGCCACGGGTGTGCGGCTGGCCTCCCGCTACCTGCCGGCCGCCGAGACCGCGCGGGTCGGCGGCGACTGGTACGACGCCATTCCGCTGCCCGGCAGCCGGGTGGCGCTGGTCGTCGGCGACGTCATGGGCCACTCGATGACGTCGGCGGCCATCATGGGCCAGCTGCGCACGACCGCCCAGACGCTGGCGGGCCTCGACCTGCCGCCCCAGGAGGTCCTGCACCACCTCGACGAGCAGGCCCAGCGGCTGGGCACCGACCGCATGGCGACCTGCCTGTACGCCGTCTACGACCCGGTGTCGCACCGCATCACCATCGCCAACGCCGGCCATCCGCCGCCGGTGCTGCTGCATCTGGGCGGCCACGCCGAGGTGCTGCGGGTGCCGGCCGGGGCGCCGATCGGCGTCGGCGGGGTCGACTTCGAGGCGGTGGAGCTGGACGCGCCGGCCGGGGCGACGCTGCTGCTGTACACCGACGGGCTGGTGGAGTCCCGGCTGCGCGACGTGTGGACCGGTATAGAGCAGCTGCGCGAGAAGCTCGCCGCGACCGCGCAGTTGACCGGGCCGGACCACCCGCCGCCGCTGGAGGCGTTGTGCGACGAGGTGCTCGACATGCTCGGGCCGGGTGACCGGGACGACGACATCGCGCTGCTCGCGGCCCGGTTCGACGGGATCGCGCCGAGCGATGTGGCGTTCTGGTTCCTGGAGCCGGAGGACGCGGCGCCGGGCCGGGCCCGGCGGCTGGCGCGCAGGGCGCTGGCCCGCTGGGGGCTCGAGGAACTGACCGACTCCGTCGAGCTGCTGGTCAGCGAGGTCGTCACGAACGCGGTGCGGTACGCGTCGCGGCCGGTGACGCTGCGGCTGCTGCGCACCGACGTGCTGCGGTGCGAGGTGGGGGACGACGTGCCCCAGCTGCCGCGCCTGCGGCAGGCCCGGGCGACGGACGAGGGCGGCCGGGGGCTGTACCTGGTGAACCGGCTGGCCCGACGGTGGGGAGCGACCCGGCTCAGCACCGGGAAGGTCGTCTGGTTCGAGCTCAACAGGTAGCGCCGCGGGGCTGCGCCGTAGGGCTTGAGGTGGTCGGGAAGCTGCGGGCCGGTGGGGGCCGGTCGCGCAGTTCCCCGCGCCCCTGCGCGGCGCTGCCGCCAGCCCTCCTCGCCAACACACGAAACCACCGGAAACGGTCGCGCCCACGCGGCGGAGCCGCACATCAGATACAGCCCCGCGCCCCTTTCAGGGGCGTCAGCCGTAGCGCCCCGACAGGGGCGCGGGGAACTGCGCGAGCGGCCACGACGAGCCCGCACCGTACGAAGCACCGGTGCGGGCGTTCGCTGTCGGCTACCCCCCGGACCCCGGGTCCAGCGGGTTGTTCGTGATGCCGCCCGTCGGGCTCTGCTGCGGGGTCGACGGGGCGCTGCTGGTCGGGGTGGCGGAATTCGTGGGGGTCGAGCTCGGGGTCTGGGACGGAGTCCGGGACGGGGTCGCGGACCTCGTCGGGGTCGAGCTCGGGGTCTCGGAGGGGGTCTGGGACGGGGTCGCGCTGGGGGTCGGCGACACCGTCGGCTGGACGGCCGCGCCCAGCTCGGTGTTCAGGTCGAACTTGGCCTTCTTCGTGACGCCGAAGGTGTACGCCGCCCAGATCTGCGCCGGGTAACCGCCACCGTTGATGCGGCCGGTGCCGGGGATCAGGCCCGTGGCGCCGGTCAGCGGGACCTGGTTGTGGGTCTTGGCGTCCTCGCCGAACAGCCCGACCGAGGTGACCAGGTCCGGCGTGTAACCGGTGAACCAGGCCGACCTGTTGTAGTCGGACGTACCCGTCTTGCCCGCCACCTGCTGGCCCTTGCGCAGCGGGTTCTGGGCCACCGACACCTTGGCCGTACCGTCGTCGACCACACCGGTCAGCACCGACGTCACCTGGTCGGCCGCCTCACGGCTGATCACCTGCTCGCCGATCGGGTCCGGCAGGTCCACCTTGCGGCCGGTCTTCTCCGCCGACGCGAGGATCGACGGGGTGACCTTCTGACCGTGGTTGTCGAAGGTGGCGTACACCGAGGCCATCTCCAGCGGGCTCGCGCCCATGCTGCCCAGGGTCATCGCGGGCACCGCCTGGAGTTTCTCGGTGTCCAGGCCGAGGTCGTCAGCGGTCTTCAGCACGTTCTTCATGCCGACGTCCACACCCATCTGTGCGAACACCGAGTTGACGGACTTGTTCATCGCCGTCTGCACGGTGATGTTGCCGTAGTCCGCGTCGTCCTCGTTCGGCGGCGAGAAGGCGATGTCGCTGCCCTTGACCGCACGGCCGCTGGTGCCGTCGTAGATGGTGTTGGCGTTGATGTCCTTGCCGTCCTGCGTCTTGGCGTCCTGGTCCAGCGCGGCGGCGAGGATGATCGGCTTGAAGGTGGACGCCGGCTGGTAGTCGGCGCGGGTGGCGTTGTCGGTGTAGTGCTTGTAGTAGTCCACGCCGCCGTACATGGCGAGGATCTTGCCGGTCCTGGGGTCGACGGAGACGGCGCCGGCCTGGACGTTCTTGTCGACCTTGCGCTTCTTGCCGTCGAGCTTGCTGGTGAGCTGGCTCTTGACGGCCGTCTCCAGCTTCGCCTGCTTCTTCGGGTCGATGTTCAGGGTGATCGTCCAGCCCTGGTCGACCACGAGGGCCTCCGCTTCGGACCGGGTGATGTTCTGCTGCTTCATCAGCTGGTTCTCCAGCTGGGTGTTGGCCAGTTCGACCAGGTAGCCCTTCTGGCCCTCCAGACCGGAGGCGGCCTTCGGCGGCTTGGGCACCGGGAACTTCATGGCGTCACGCCTGGACTTGTCCAGCCAGCCCTGCTTGACCATGTTGTCCAGGACGTAGTTCCAGCGTTCCTGCACCAGCTTCTTGCCGATGGGCCCCGCCACCGCCCAGTCGTACTGGCTGGGCGCCTGGAGCAGCGCGGCCAGGTAGGCGCCCTGCTGGACCGAGAGCTTCTCGGCGTCGACACGGTAGTAGGCCTGGGCGGCGGCCTGGATGCCGTAGGCGCCGCGGCCGTAGTAGCTGGTGTTGATGTAGCCCGCGAGGATGTCGTCCTTGGACTTCTCGCGGTCCACCTTCAGCGAGATGACCAGTTCCTTCAGCTTGCGGGTGACCGTCTGGTTCTGGTCGAGGTAGTAGTTCTTGACGTACTGCTGGGTGATGGTCGACCCGCCCTGGGTGCCGCGGCCGCGCGCCGTGTTGTAGAGGCCGCGGGCCATGCCCCTGAGGTCGATGCCGTTGTCGGTGTAGAAGGTCTTGTTCTCCGCGGCGACGAAGGTGTGCTGGACCTCCTTCGGGACTTTGGAGAGGTCGACGATCTCACGGTTGACGGTGCCCTTGCGGGCCAGCAGCGAGCCGTCGCTGTACTTGTAGACGTTGCTCTGCGTCTGCGCGAGCGCGTTGCCCTCGGGGATGCTCACCATCATGTACAGCGCGATGAAGGAGCCGATGCCCAGCAGACAGAGGGTGAAGAACGCGCCGAGCATCTTCTTCCAGGTGAACAACCTGCGTATCCGGCCCTTGGCGGGCTTCCCCGGCGGGCCGGGTCTGCCCGGCTTCCTGGCGGCGGCCCGGCGGCGCTCCGCGCGGGTGGCGCCCTCGGCGGCACCGGCGGCCGGGTCGGCCGGCGACCCGAGGGTCGTGGTGGTGCCGCCCTCCGCCGTCGTCTGCGTCTCGGTCTCGGACGGCTCGGACGTGCGGTACCGGGGCTCGGCGCGGCGGCCGCCACGCTGTCGCGCTCTTCTCTCGTCCGCTCGTCCCATGAGTCCGTCTGCTCCGCTTCGTCTCGACTGTCACACGTGTGTACGGGTGTCACACAAGTACGTGGCTCAGGTCAGTCCAGAAAGCTAACACCGCTCTCTATGACAAAGGGCGCACGATCTGCCCTTTTTCGGACGTGACAATCAGCACCCCGCCCAACGGAACGGACGAGCGGAGGAGACGGAGGGTTGCCCAGGGCCGTAAGTGATATCACTTTGATATAACAAACCCGGTCAACATATGGACAATCGGCGCGGTCAGGTGTCACCCCGGCCGGAGCTCACGCCAGCTCCTCCTTGAAGCCCTGCCGCCAGGAGGAGTACCGCGGCTCCCAGCCCAGCTCCCGTCTGGCCTTGGCGTTGGAGAAGCCACGGCCCTGGGTCATCATGACGACAGCCTGCTCGCCGGCCAGGAGGCGGGCCAGCCACACCGGCACCCGCGGCGGCCGCTTCGCCCCGGCGCACTCGGCCAGGTACGGCAGCCACTCGGCGGCCGGCGCGGGATCGTCGTCGACGATGTTGAACACGCCCCGCGCCCGTCGCTCCACCGCGAGGACGGTCGCGCTCGCCGCGTCGTCGAGGTGGATCCAGCTGCTGTACCCGGTGGCCCGGCCGACCAGCGGGTACTGGCGTCTGCGGATCAGTTCCACCTGGTCGTCGATGGCGCCCGGGCCGTAGAAGGCGCCGTAACGCAGTGCCGCGCCGCCGGCCCGCAGGACCGCGTCCTCCAGGTGGCGCAGGGCCAGCATCCCGCCGTGCGCGGGCGTCCCCTCCATCAGGTCCAGCGGGTCCTCCTCCGTCTTCACCCAGCCGCCCTCACGGACGCCGTTCCAGCTGGCGTGGCTCTGCGCGACGACGTGGGGCACGCCGGCCGCCTCGGCGGCGGCGAGCAGATGGTCCGTGCCCTCGGTGCGCAGCCGGTTGGTGCGGGCGAACCAGCGGTCCGGGTGCCTGATGTCGGGCTTGCCGGCGTGCGCCACGGAGATCGCGGTCAGCTGATGGACGATCACGTCCGGGCGGGCCCCGGCGACCGCCGCGCCGACCGACAGCGCGTCCAGGCCGTCCATCACGACCGCGTCCGCGCCCAGTTCCCCCAGCAGCGCGAGCCCGGCCGCGCCGGTCGTGGTCGCCGTCACCTGATGCCCCCGCGCCACCAGCCGCCGCCCCAGAACCCCACTGCCACCAGCCACGAAGACCCGCACGGCCATCACCTTCCTGATCCGGGAGACCCATGTCGCAGCAGAGACGAGAGGGACCCCCGCCGCTGTGACATCGCGCTGTCGCAGAACCGTGACAATCGGCCCCCACCTGCGCCTGAGCACAGCGGGCGCACAGCGGGCCATGATCTGCACACGGCATGTATACATACCGCGTATACACCGTGTGTAGAGTGCTCGGCATGTCCATCGGTCACACCCTCCTGGGACTCCTGGAGTCCGGTCCGCGCCACGGTTACGACCTGAAGCGGGCCTTCGACGAGAAGTTCGGTCACGACCGGCCGCTGCACTACGGCCAGGTCTACTCGACGATGTCCCGGCTGCTGAAGAACGGGCTCGTGGAAGTCGACGGCATCGAGGCCGGCGGCGGTCCCGAGCGGAAGCGGTACGCCATCACCGACGCCGGGATCACCGACGTCGAGCACTGGCTGGCGACCCCCGAGAAGCCGGCGGAGTACCTCCAGTCGACTCTGTACACCAAGGTCGTGCTCGCCCTGCTGACGCACCGCGACGCCGGCGACATCCTCGACAGCCAGCGCTCCGAGCATCTGCGCAGCATGCGCATCCTCACCGACCGCAAGCGCCACGGCGACCTCGCGGACCAGCTCATCTGCGACCACGCCCTGTTCCATCTGGAGGCCGACCTGCGGTGGCTGGAACTGACCGCGGCGCGGCTCGACAAGCTCCGGGCGGTGGTGGCCAAGTGAACGCCCCCGCTGGTTCGCTGCTCACGGCCGAGGGCCTGCGCAAGGCGTACGGCCCGACCGTCGCCCTCGACGGAGCCGACTTCTCCATTCACCCGGGCGAGGTCGTCGCCGTGATGGGCCCCTCCGGGTCCGGCAAGTCGACGCTGCTGCACTGCCTCGCCGGGATCGTGCCGCCCGACGCCGGTTCGATCATGTACGCCGGCCGGGAGCTGGCGACCATGAACGACGCCGAGCGCAGCGCGCTGCGGCGCAGCGAGTTCGGGTTCGTCTTCCAGTTCGGGCAGCTGGTGCCCGAACTGACCTGCGTGGAGAACGTCGCGCTGCCGCTGCGGCTGAACGGCACCTCACGCAAGGAGGCCGAGAGGACCGCGCTGGACTGGATGGGGCGCCTGGAGGTCGACGACCTCGCCGGGAAGCGGCCCGGAGAGGTCTCCGGCGGTCAGGGCCAGCGGGTCGCGGTGGCACGCGCGCTGGTGACCGGGCCGCGGGTGCTGTTCGCGGACGAGCCGACCGGCGCGCTGGACTCGCTCAACGGCGAGCGGGTGATGGAACTGCTGACGGACGCCGCCCGCTCCACCAACGCGGCCGTCGTCCTCGTCACGCACGAGGCCCGGGTGGCCGCCTACTCCGACCGCGAGATCGTCGTACGCGACGGCAAGTCCCGGGACATGGAGCGGGCGGTATGAACGCCGGCACGGGGCACCGCCCACGCGAGCGAAACCGGGCGTGGGGCACGTCGAGGGATCTGGCCATGGGGGTCCGGTTCGCCTTCGCTGGCGGCCGCGAGGGCTGGTTCCGGGCCGCGATGACGGCGGTCGGCGTGGGCCTGGGGGTGGCGCTGCTGCTGCTCACCACGGCCATCCCGAACGCGCTGGCCGTGCGCCATGAGCGCGATGTGGCGCGGGCGGACTACACGTACGTCTTCGGCCACCCCCTGAAGGCCGGCGAGAAGACGTTCGTCATCGCGGACATCGACACTCCCTACCGCGGCGACGACATACGCGGCCGGATGGTCCAGCGGGAGGGCGCGAAGGCGCCGGTGCCGCCCGGGCTCACCACGTATCCGGCACCCGGCGAGATGGCCGTCTCGCCCGCGCTGAAGCGGCTGCTCGACTCCCCCGACGGAGCGCTCCTGCGGGCCCGGCTGCCGTACCGGATCACCGCCACCATCGCGGAGAGCGGGCTGACCGGCTCCCAGGAACTCGCCTACTACGCGGGCTCCGCCGACCTCGCCGACCACATCCACCCGCCGGACGTGGCCCGGATCGACCACTTCGGCAGCCCCCGGTCGCCGGACGCGGAGAGCGACCCGGTCCTCATGCTGCTTGTCCTCGTGGTGTTCGTGGTTCTGCTGATGCCGGTCGCCGTGTTCGTCGCGGCCGCCGTCCGCTTCGGCGGCGAGCGCCGCGACCGGCGGCTGGCCGCGCTGCGGCTGGTCGGTGCCGACGGCCGGATGGTACGGCGGATCGCGGCCGGCGAGGCGATGGCGGGCGCGCTGCTCGGCCTTGTCCTCGGCGGCGGCTTCTTCCTGATCGGCCGTCAGCTCATGGGCAGCGTCGAGGCGTTCGGCATCAGCGTGTTCCCGAGCTATCTCAACCCCTCGCCCGCGCTGGCCCTGCTGGTGGCGGTCCTCGTTCCGGCGGCGGCCGTGCTGGTGACCATGTTCACGCTGCGCGGGGTGGTCATCGAGCCGCTCGGCGTGGTGCGTACCGCGAAGCCCGCCCGCCGTCGGTTGTGGTGGCGGCTGCTGCTCCCGGTGGCCGGTCTGGCGGCGCTCTACCCGATGGTCGGGCAGGGCCGCAACGGCGGCGGCTTCAACCAGTACCTGGTGACCGGCGGCGTCCTGCTCCTCCTGGTCGGCATCACGGCACTGCTCCCGTGGGTCGTGGAGAGGGTCGTCGGCCGGCTCGGGCAGGGCGCGGTGGCCTGGCAACTGGCGGTCAGACGACTCCAGTTGAGCAGCGGTACGGCGGCCCGCATGGTCAACGGCATCGCGGTGGCGGTGGCCGGGGCGATCGCGCTCCAGATGGTCTTCGCCGGTGTCGAGGCCGACTACACCAAGCCGACCGGCAACGACCTCGACCGCGCGCAGATGTCGGTCCAGGTGCCGAACGGCGTCCCGGTGTCCAAGGTGGCCCGGGCCATGACGGCCACCAAGGGCGTGCGGAAGGTGGTCTCGATCGCCGACGGCGAGGCCGGCGACCGGGCCGAGGACCCGCAGCGGACCGCCACGGTGAGCGTGGGCGACTGCGCCTCGCTGCGGGAGATCGCGGCCCTGCCGTCCTGCCACGACGGCGACGCCTTCGTGGTGAAGGGGTCCGATTCCGACTCCGAGACGACGAAGCTGCTCACGGCCGGGAAGAAGCACGGCCGGACGCTGTACCTCGACCCGGCCTACAGCGGGGACGACGACGGCCCCGCGAGCCGCTGGACGGTACCGGCGAAGCTGAAGCAGGCACAGTCCCGCGAGGATCCCACCGGCTACAAGCGCGGCGGTTTCCTGCTCACCCCCGGCGCGCTGCCTGCCGGCGCCAGTACGGCGGTGCAGGGCGTGGTCTATCTGTCCATCGACTCCGCGGTGCCCGACGTCCATGAGTACGTGATCAACACGGCGGTCCGGATCGACCCGCTGATGCTCGCGGGAACGCTGACCGCGAGAGAGCTGAACAGCAAGTTCGCGTCCATCCGCACCGGGCTGCTGGTCGGCGCGGCCGCCGTGCTGGCGTTGATCGGCGCGAGTCTGCTGGTCGGCCAGTTGGAGCAGTTGCGCGAGCGCAAGAAGCTGCTGTCGGTCCTGGTCGCCTTCGGCACCCGGCGCCGCACGCTGAGCCTGTCGGTGCTGTGGCAGACCGCGATCCCGATCGGGCTCGGCCTGCTGCTGGCCGGGGTGGTGGGGCTGGCGCTGGGCTCGGTGCTGCTGAAGATGGTCGGCTCCACGGTGCGCGTGGACTGGCTGGGCGTGCTGGCGATGACCGGCTTCGGCGCGGCGGTCGTCCTGGCGGTGACCCTGCTCAGCCTCCCGCCGCTGCTGCGTCTGATGCGCCCGGACGGCCTGCGCACCGAATAGCCGCCGGGCGGATGGCGTCCGAGCGGACGGCGTCGCCCCGCGGGCCCCGCTCACCCCTGGTGGGCGGGGCCTTCCGCGTTCGCGGGGGCCATGCCCCCGGACCCCGCTTCGGCCTGAACGGCCTCGTCCTCCAACTCGCCCGGAGCGGGTGCCGCCGGACGGGCTGAGCCGGGTGGCTGATCGGCGTCGTCGGGTTCGGTGCCCTCGTACCGTTCGTGCGAGTACTGGCGGAGATAGCCGACCACCGTGTTCGTCACCGCCACCAGCGGGACGGCCACCACCGCGCCGCCGATGCCCGCGACCATTCCGCCGGCCGCGACCGTGAGGACCACCCCGAGGGGGTGGACCCGGACCGCACGGCCGAGGATGAACGGCTGGAGGATGTGGCCCTCGATCTGCTGGACCGCGAGGACGACGGCCAGGGTCATGACCGCGGCGAAGACGCCCTGGGTGACCAGCGCCACGATCACGGCGAGCGCACCCGAGGCGACGGCGCCGACGAGCGGGATGAAGGAGAACAGGAAGATGAAGACGGCCAGCGGCACGGCCATCGGGACGTTCAGGAAGTAGATGCCGATGCCGATGAAGATGGCGTCGATGAGGGCGACAAGGACCGTGCCCCGGACGTAGGCCGTGAGCGTGCGCCAGGCCCGCGGGCCGGCCCCGGCCACTCCCTCACGGGCGGCGGAGGGCACGAGCTTCAGGAACCACTGCCAGATGCGCGCGCCGTCGTACAGCAGGAAGAGTGTCGAGAAGAAGACCAGCAGGATGCCGGTCAGGGCCTCCACGATCACCTGGACGCCTTCCAGACCGAACGACGTGATCTGGTCGGTGTTGGCGCCGATCGCCTCGCGGAGGTTCTTGGCGATCTGGTTGATCTGTTTGTCGGTGACGTGGAAGGGGCTCTTCAGCAGCCAGTTGCGCAGATCGTCGATGCCGTGCTGGACCTGGTCGGAGAGCGTGTCGATGTTCTCCATGACCTGCCAGGTCACGAACCAGCCCATCAGACCGATCACCACGAAGCCCAGGATGGCGGTGAGCGCGGTGGCCGGGCCGCGGGGCATGCCGTAGCGGCACAGCCGGGCGACCGTCGGCTGGAGCAGTGCGGTGATCAGCAGCGCGATGACGAAGGCGAACACGACGAGTTGTACGGCGCTGATGACCCGCATCAGGACCCAGACCGTGCCGGCCAGCACCAGCAGCCGCCAGCCCGCCTCGGCCGCGACCCGCACGCCCCAGGGGATGGCGGTCACCGGGTCGGGACGCGGCACCGGCTTGCGTACGGGCGCGGGGGTCCGTGGGGCCGACGGCGGGGCGGGCGCCGGAACCGACAGGGCCGGAGCGGGTGGCTCCGGCTCGGCGTTCTCCCGCTCCACCTCGGCCCGGCGCTCGTCCAACCGCTCGCTCATCTCGGTCAGTCCGGCACCGATACGGCCGAGCCACTCAGGCACGCGCGACATGATTCGCTCTCTCCCCACCACTCCCCCGGAGTCGTCCCCAACGACCGTACAGGCAACAGCCCCTCCCCCTAGGACGGGGAGGGGCTGCGAATGGTTGAGAAGGGCCGGCTACAGCGCCCCGTCAGGGGCGCGGGACTGTGTCCGACCTGCGGCTCCGCCGCGCGGGCGCGAGAAGCCACATCGGACCCGCGGAGGCGTACGAACCGCACACACCCACGAACCGCAGCGCCGTTTGTCGGCCGGACCCCGGCGGAGCGCCTAGTACCAGTGGTTGGCCTGCCAGAACGACCAGGCCTGACAGGGGCTGCCGTACCGGGAGTTCATGTAGTTCAGGCCCCACTTGATCTGCGTGGCCGGGTTGGTCTGCCAGTCGGCGCCCACGGAGGACATCTTGGAGCCGGGCAGGGCCTGGAAGAGACCGTAGGCACCGGAGGAGGCGTTGACCGCCTGGTAGTTCCAGCTGGACTCGTGGTCCACGATGTTGCTGAAGCACTGGAACTGGCCGCCGGCCACCATCTGCTGCGCCATCGCCTGGATCTGCGCCACGGTGTACGAGCTCTGGACCGGGAAGCTGGACGCGGAGGAACGGCTGGCCGCTTCCTTCGCGTCGGCGCGCGCCTTGGCCTCCTTCGCGGCCTTCTCCGCCTGGGCCTTCTTGGCCTCGGCGGTCTTGGCCGCGGCCACCCGGGCGGCCTGCTCGGCGTCCTTCTTGGCGGACGCGTCCGCCTGGATCGCCACGGCGTCGGCCTGCTGCGTCAGGGACGCGGTCTGCACCTGGGCCTGCTGGCCCGCGGGCAGGTCAGCGAGGAGCGTGGTGTCGGCTGCCGTAGCCTCAGCGTCGTTGTTCGGCTGGGCGACACTGCCCGAGGCGACGCCTACGACGCTTCCGACGGCGGTGACCGCGGTGGCCGAGGCCACTGCGAATCCCCGGACCGAGATCCGGCTCACACGGTTTCCTTCCAGCATCGCCCGCTTCGGTGACCCTGGCGGACGCAATCTTGCCCCTGACACTGGTCTCCTCACTACTGGGTCACGGGAGACACGGGCCCGGTGGGCAACTCCCAGCTGGGAGCGCCGCGTGGTGCTCGGGCGGCATACGACGTCGTTATGGAATTAGCAGTGATGCTTCTGTTGTTCCGTACCGCTGGGGGTACAGGTGTGTCGTATGCGGGGCCTGACAGGACTGAGACTTTGCCGTAACCCGACGCCGGGTGGCAATTCAGAGTTGCGTGTGAAAGCTCACACCCGGTTTCTCCCAGGGAGTTTCAGGAAACCGCCACGCACGAAGACGCCGCCCGGCTAGGCTCGGGGCCTTTGCCGGACGGCGCCAACGAGTGAGCGATCAGCTCAGGTTGGACACTCCGATCAGATGGTTCAGATGTGTCCGTCCTCCAGCATTTCGGTCACAAGGGCGGCGATCTGGGACCTCTCGGACCGGGTGAGGGTGACATGCGCGAAAAGCGGATGCCCCTTCAGCTTCTCCACGACGGCGACCACACCGTCGTACCGTCCCACTCGCAGATTGTCCCTTTGTGCCACATCGTGGGTCAGAACCACCCGTGAGTTCGCACCGATCCGGGACAGAACGGTCAGCAGGACGTTCCGCTCCAGTGACTGGGCCTCGTCCACGATCACGAACGCGTCGTGCAGGGAGCGGCCGCGGATGTGGGTGAGCGGCAGCACCTCCAGCATCCCTCGGGCGGTGACCTCCTCGATGACCTCGCGGCTGGTGACCGCCGAGAGGGTGTCGAAGACCGCCTGCGCCCAGGGGCTCATCTTCTCGGCCTCGGAGCCCGGCAGATAGCCGAGTTCCTGCCCGCCGACCGCGTACAGCGGGCGGAAGACCATCACCTTCTGGTGCTGGCGGCGCTCCAGGACCGCCTCCAGGCCCGCGCACAGGGCCAGCGCGCTCTTGCCGGTGCCGGCCCGGCCGCCCATCGACACGATCCCGACGTCCGGGTCGAGCAGCAGGTCGAGCGCGATGCGCTGCTCGGCACTGCGGCCCTTGATGCCGAACGCCTCCCGGTCACCGCGCACCAGGCGGATGTTGCCCTCCGCCGTCACCCGGCCGAGCGCCTTGCCGCGCTCCGACTGGATGGTCAGGCCGGTGTGCACGGGGAGGTCGGCGGCCTCCGGGACGTACACGTGGCCCTCCTCGAAGAGGATGTCCACCTGTTCGCCGGGCAGGGTCAGTTCGGACATCCCCGTCCAGCCGGAGGAGTCCGTGATGGCGAGTTCGGCGCGGTACTCCTCGGCGAGGAGGCCGACCGACGAGGCCTTGATCCTGAGCGGCAGATCCTTCGAGACGACGGTGACGTCGTACCCCTCGGCCTGCAGGTTGCGGGCGACCGCGAGGATGCGGGAGTCGTTGTCCCCCAGGCGGTAGCCGGTGGGCAGCACGCTGGGGTCCGAGTGATTGAGCTCGACACGGATGGTGCCGCCGAGGTCGCCGATCGGGATGGGGGCATCGAGGCGGCCGTGCCGGACCCGGTAGTCGTCGAGCAGGCGCAGCGCCTGCCGGGCGAAGTAACCGAGCTCGGGATGGTGCCGCTTGGCCTCCAGTTCCGTGACCACGACGATCGGAAGCACGACCTCGTGCTCCTCGAAGCGGGCCATGGCGTTCGGGTCGGCCAGCAGGACGCTGGTGTCGAGAACATAGGTGCGCCGGTCGGACTTGCGGCGCGTTGTGCTGGTCACCACGGAAGGACGTACCCCCTCGGATGAGGTCGGGGAGCGACGAAGGCGAGCTGGACCGGTTGCCGGCCGCTCTGCACGGGCCGAAAACCGGCCCCCCGCTGCTTCTTCCGTGCCGTGACCGCACGGTCGGGCTGGTGCAAAGGGCCTCCCGGGCGGACGGCCCCGAGCCGCCCGCTGAGAACCGATGCCCGTGGTTCGGGCATCGACCTGCTTGGCTTATGCCCTCGAAGATGCGCCGCCATGCCACGGTCCGCAACGGCGCGCAGGTGAACTCCGCGTTACTCGCGCCCCAATATGGGTGATTTACGCCTCATGGGCGGGGTGGGGTCATCCACCGTGACGACGGGGTTATCCAGCGTGGCGACGGCGGCGGGGGCATATGCCGTGTTGACGTCCGCCGTCAGGATGACGTCACCCGCCGTAGCGGCGGTGCCGGGCCGCGTAGTCACGCAGGGCGCGCAGGAAGTCGACCTTGCGGAACGCGGGCCAGAAGACCTCGCAGAAGTAGTACTCCGAGTGGGCGGTCTGCCAGAGCATGAATCCGGACAGCCGCTGCTCACCGCTGGTGCGGATCACCAGGTCGGGATCGGGCTGGGCGCCGGTGTAGAGGTGCCGCCCGATCATGTCGACGTCGACGGAGTCGGCGAGGTCCTCCATGGAGACGCCCTTGTCGTTGGCGTCCAGGAGCATCGAGCGGACGGCGTCGGCGATCTCCTGGCGGCCGCCGTAGCCGATGGCGACGTTCACCAGTATTCCGTCGACGTGCGCGGTGGCCTCCTCGGCCTCCTTCAACGCGGTCTGCATCGGGGAGGGCAGCAGGTCGGGGGTGCCGACGTGGTGGACGCGCCAGCGGCCGTCGGCGGCGAGGGTGCGGACGACGTCCTCGATGATGCCGAGGAGGGGGACCAGCTCCTCCTGGGCGCGGTCGAAGTTGTCCGTGGACAGCAGCCAGAGGGTGACGACCTCGACATCGGTCTCGGAGCACCAGCCGAGGAACTCCTCGATCTTCTCGGCGCCGGCGCGGTGACCGTGCACCGTGCTGGAGCCCGCGGCCTTCGCCCAGCGGCGGTTGCCATCCATGATGACGCCGATGTGCTTGGGCACCTGAGCGTGGTCCAGGTGGCCTTCCACCCGGCGCGCGTAGAGCCTGACGAGCAGGCCGCGCAGCTTGTCGCGCAGGTTCACTTGAAGTCCGCCCCTCGTGATTCGGATGCGGGAGTCCGCGTGGAGTCCGCGCGCTTGGGGATGCGGGAGTCCGCTCTCGCAGCCTACCCCGCTGGGAGTTGACGGAGGCTCGGCAGGGAGGGCGCGCCCCACGGGGTGGCGACCGGGGCCGCCGGGCGCCCCGCGGACGGTCGCGTCCCGCGGCGGAGCCGCGTACCGGCACGGCCCCGGCCCCTTCGCGACGCGGCCTCGACGGCGCTTGAGA
Organism: Streptomyces shenzhenensis; assembly: GCF_021462265.1. Taxonomy (GTDB): domain Bacteria; phylum Actinomycetota; class Actinomycetes; order Streptomycetales; family Streptomycetaceae; genus Streptomyces; species Streptomyces shenzhenensis. Next base: position 147,251 of record NZ_JAJONF010000006.1, read on the forward strand.
AGCGGCGGGGGAACCGTGGACAAAAAACGGGCCGGTCCGTGGGGGGGAGACGGACCGGCCCGAGGGGGGGCTTCCACCATAACCCTTCGTAAGTGATGCTGCGCGCATCAGCACGCATCAACTACTCTCCGGAGTCGCCCGGCGACGCCCCGGTGGGCCTGAATCACCGGATCCAAGGGCCTTGAATGGCCGATTCACAGCGGAATCCCAGGAGAAGTGGCCGCCTACGGGGAGATCAAGAGGGTTTGGGCCGTCTTGGTGATGCCTCGGCGAGTTGTGCGCCCGTCCCCCCGACGGGCTACTCCGAGCGCGAACGAAGACGTGACGGGAGCGAGCGGGGCGTCGCGGCACCGCGCAGCCCCCTCCACCGCGCGGTACCGCCCGCGCAGCTTTGCTTACGCGAATTGACTTGGTCTGAACTTACGTGAGCCAACCGGGTGACACGAAGCGAAAGAGGTAACGATGTGAGAACACCGTGAAAGCGAGAGCCGAACAAGGAGCACCCGACTTCACTTATGCACAGTTTCACTCCCTAAAGGGCGAGTTGACCGTATTGATGGAGCACGTCAGGACATGCACCGTCTTGATCGTTTGACTGCCGCTACGGCCGGGCGGGTGTTCCGGAACCCGGACGGCGGTTCTTGGCCATTCTTCGCCGCCTTGCATTGCAAGGCGGGTGGATCAGGTCCGGCGCACCGTTTTACGGGCGTCGAAGAGGTGCCGGGAGCTGTGCGCGACGAACGGGCCCTCCGTCTCGATCCGCCGGTGCAGGGCGCGGAGTTGGGGTTCGTACTCCTCGACCGTGAAGCCGGGGACCAGCCACACGACCTTGCGCAGGAAGTGCACGACGGCCGCGATGTCGTGGAACTCCATCCGCAGCCGCTCCGCCCGCAGATCGACGACCTCCAGCCCGGCCGCCTCGGCCGCGGCGCGCTCGCCGTCGGGGTGGCGGACGCCGCGGACGGCCTCCGGCTGCGGGCCGAGGAAGAACTCGACGAGCTCGAAGACGCTGGCGGGCCCGACGTGCTGCGCGAAGTACGTGCCACCGGGCCGCAGCACGCGCGCGATCTCGGACCAGTGGGCCCGCACCGGGTGCCGGCTGAGCACCAGGTCGAAGGTCTCGTCGGCGAACGGCAGCGGGGCGTCCTCCGGCGAGGCGACCACCACGACACCGCGGGCACTCAGCAGGGCGCTCGCCCTCGTGACGTTCGGCGGCCAGCCCTCGGTGGCCGCGAGCGTCCGGAGCCGGTCCGGGGCCACCCTGCCGAGCGCGAAGTCGAACACCTCGCCGCCGCCGGTCTGGATGTCGAGCGCGGCGGTGGCACCGGAAAGACGCCCGCCCGCCGCACGGGCGTACCCCCAGGAGGGACGGGCCTCGGTCGCCCGCCCCGCGAACCAGGAGAAGTCCCACCCCTCGGTCGGCACGGCGGCGCCCTCGGCGACGAGGTCCTCGAAGGTGCGGTGCGTCTGCTCTGCCATGGCCCGCATAATCGCAGCGGTCGCTCGGAGCCCGCTGCTAATTTCGCCCACCATGACGACTGACATGAAGTACGCCGCCGGCGAGAAGGAAACCCTGCACGCGGGCCTGGACCGGCACCGGGACGTGGTGCTGTGGAAGCTGCGGGGCCTCGACGACGAACAACTGCGCCGCCCGATGACCCCGTCGGGGACGAACCTGCTGGGGCTGGTGAAGCATCTGGCGTCGGTGGAGTACGGCTGGTTCGTCTCGGCCTTCGGCGAGAAGGTGGAGCCGCTGTGGTTCGACCCCTACACCGACGAGGACATGACCGTCGGCCCCGGCGAGACGACCCAGCAGATCATCGACTTCTACGGCCGTGCGCGCGCCGCGGCCGACGCGGTGATCACCGGACGCCCACTGGACGCGCTGGGCCGCCCCGACTGGCGGGACCACCCGGTCTCGCTCCGCTGGGTCCTCGTCCACATGATCGAGGAGACGGCACGGCACGCCGGACACATGGACATCGTGCGGGAACTGATCGACGGGACGACGGGAGACCAGCCGCGCCGCACCGAGACGGCGTGACGAGGGCGTAGGGCCGGCTAGGGCCGAGGCGGCGCGGGCGCCCCGGTGGCGCCGTCGCGCAGGACGAGCAGCACATACCCCTCGTCCACGGGGTGCTCCGGGTCGTCGTACCGCACGAAGCCGCTCCTCTCCAGCAGGCGGACGGAGGCGGTGTTCTCGGCGGAGGTGTCGGCGAACAGGGGCCGTACGGTCTCCTCCCGGAGGAAGAGGGCGAGGGCGCGGCTGCCGACGCCTCTGCCCCAGTAGGCCCGCCCGAGCCAGTACCCGGTGAACCGGCGCTCGCCCTCCCACCAGGCGACGATGCTCCCCGCGACCTCCCCGGCCACGACGACGGTCCGCACCAGACCGCTCGGATTCCCGAGCACGCGCTCCCTCCAGTGCCGCAGGAAGGCCTCCCGCGGCCGGGGGGTGAACCCCGACCGCCGGACGGCTTCCGGATCGTGCTCGTAGGCGAGGAAGAACTCGAGGTCGTCGTCCTGGACGGGACGCAGCCGGACGTCGTTGGTCGTCATACCGGCGAGTGTGGCAGCCGCCACTGACAACGCCGGGCGGCCGGCTTTCGCGGACGCCCTTACGGCACCAGCGGCCGGACCTCCTCCGCGGTGAACCGTACGAAGCCCTCGGGGTCGGGTTCGTCCGCCGTCGGCTGGAGGATGACGGTGTCGGCACCGGCCTCCGCGAGCCGCCGCACGGCCTCGGCGACGGCGCCCGCGTCGCCCGCGACACCGAGACCGGGGACCGACTCCAGGCCCTCCGCGGCGAGTTCGGCGCGGAGCCGGGCGGGGGCGGCGGGCCCGGTGGCGGTGAGCAGATAGACGACCACGTGGTGCGGATCGCCGTCCCCCCGACCGGCAGCGGCCCGCCCCTCCGCGATGAGCTGCCGCGCCCGGCGGACGCCGGCGGGCGGGGTGGCGGCGGTGAGGACGGTCCCGTCGGCGGCCTCGCCGGTCAGCCGCAGGGTGCGGGGGCCTTCGGCGCCGGCGAACACCGGGACGGGCCCGGCGGGCGGCCAGTCGAGCGCGACATCGTCGAGCCGGACGTACCGCCCGCTGACGGTGAGCCGCTCCCCTCGCAGCAATGCCCGCAGGGCGTCGAGGTACTCACGCAGCAGGGTCACCGGGGACTGGGCGCGAGCGCCGACCTGCCCCATCCAGTCCTGCACACCGTGTCCGACACCGAGGACGGCACGCCCCGGGAACATCCGGTGCAGCGCGGCCGCCTCCATGGCCGTGACGGCGACGTTCCGCAACGGCACGGGCAACAGCCCGACGCCGACCCGCACCCGCTCACTCCACGCGAGTGCGGCGGCGGCGGTCGAGATCCCACCCTCCCGGAAACAGTCCTCCCACAGCCACAGCTCTTCGAGCCCCACGGCGTCAGCGAGCCGAACGACAGCTTGCAGCCGCTCGGGGGGCAGTTGGGGGCGGAACACAGCGCCGAGTGCAGTCACGGGGAACGTCCTACCCCGCGGCCGCGGCCGGCACAACCACATTGCGCCGCCGGAGCGGTCGGCGGCTCTTCCCGGCGGTACCGTCGCTGCGGAGGTGACGCGGAGATGGCGCGTTGGCGGGACGGGCGGGGGACGTTGGTCGTACACGGGGGTGGCGGTGGAGCGACTGCCGTTCCACTGGAGATCGCCACGTCGTATCGAGCCCGCACCAGAGGGCTGTTGGGGCGGGACGGTCTGGAGGGCGCGATCCTGCTCTCCCCCGCGAACGGCATCCACACCTTCCGTATGCGGATACCGATCGATGTGGCCTATCTGGACCGCCGCCTGAACGTCATCGCCGTGCGGACGATGCCACCGGGCCGTCTCGGCCGCCCCCGCCTGCGCTCCCGGCACGTACTGGAGGCGGAGGCGGGGGCCATGGCCGAGTGGGGTGTGGAGGTCGGCACTCGGGTGACGGTGGAGGCGGCGGACGGCCGGCCGTGACCCGCGCCGGACGGTCCGGAGCCACTTCGGTTCACGGGCCGGGTCACCGCACCCGGTCTACGTCACGAGGGGCGGCGTCGGCCCGGCCGACGGACGAGGTCCGGTGCGCCTTTGCGCCCCACCGGTCACCCATTGTGATGACGAGCGTCGTTTTCGCCGGTTACGGTGGACAGGCAGGACGAGAATCCCGCCCATGGGAGGAATCATGACCGCCGAGCCCCTCGCCAAGCCGAACGCCGCGCCCGGCCGCCGCTGGCCGGTGCCGCCCCGGGACGGATACACCGTGGACGACCTGTTCACGCTGCCCGACCTCCCGCCGCACACCGAGCTGATCGACGGGAGCCTGGTTTTCGTGAGTCCGCAGCGGGATTTCCACAGCACCATGATCGACCTTCTGGTGGCCGGACTGCGCCGGACCGCACCCAGGGCGTTCAAGGTCCGCCGCGAGATGACTGTCGTCCTGGACCGCCGCAACGGCCCCGAGCCCGACCTCTCCGTCATCCGCGCCGAAGCCGTCACCGGGCTGGAGCAGACCCGGTTCCAGGCTGCCGACGTCATGCTCGCCGTCGAAGTCGTCTCGCCGGACTCGGAGGCCCGGGACCGCGACACCAAGCCACACAAGTACGCCGCCGCGGGCATCCCGCACTTCTGGCTGGTCGAGATGACGGGCGAGGGCAAACACCCGGTCGTACGGGTCTACGAACTCGACCCCGTGACCAAGGCCTACGCCCTGACCGGCACCCACCGGGAGCAGCTCAAGATCGGTGACCCGTTCGACATCGACGTCGACATCTCACTGGACGCGCTCCAGGAGCTGTGACCACCCCTCGGTCCTCCGTCAGCGGTTCAGGTCCATGGCCGCGCCCCCCGAGACCCGCACAGGCCTCTGGCGCGACCGTCGCCGCCGGCACCCTCTCGGGGAGCATCGGGTCCGGCGGGACGCCTCCGCCACGGCGGTGAGCCGGTCGCGGCCTCGGCGGGCACGCGGATGACCGCGCTCAGCTCTCCGTCCGTGGGAACGTGACCTCCACCCGGCGGTTCTTCTTCCTTCCCTCTTCCGTCGAGTTGTCGGCGATCGGGAACTGCTCGCCGTAGCCGCGGACGTCGAAGGTGATGTTCGGATCGTTCAGGTCCTGGTCCAGGACGCCCTGTACGGCGTTGGCGCGCTGACGGGAGAGGACGTCGCCGTGCGCCGAGGAGCCCAGGTTGTCGGTGAAGCCGAAGACGCGGACCTGGGTCGCGTTCTGCTTCCTGACCTCGTCCGCGATCGCCCCGATCCGCGCCTTCGCCGCCTCGCTCAGCTTCGCGCTGTCCTTGCTGAACAGCACCTCGGCCTGGAGGGCGAACGTCACGTCCGCGTTGGTGTCCGTACGGCGTTCGTCACCGCTCTGGTCCTCCACGACCGACTTGATGTCCAGCACCTTCGGCGCGGCGAGGGTGGCGCCTTCCGGGAGCTTCAGGTCGGGGTCGGTGGGGTCGATCTTCACGGGGGCACTGGCGGAGGGTGCGGTGCCCGGCGGGACGCTCGGGTCGCCGTCGTCGGCACGGGCTGCCGTCGCGCCGTAGAGATTCGCGGCGAGCAGGAGCGTGGCGGCGCCCAGGGTCACGGGGAGGCGGGGTGTGGTCACGTCGCCCTCACCCGGAGATCTTGATGGTGCCGCTGGAGAAGGTGGGGAGCTGGAGGGTCACCTCGGTGGTGTCCGCCGGTGGGGCGGGGAACTGCATGAAGACGGGGATGGTCTGGCCGGCCTGGATCGAGGAGAGATCAGTCGTGGTGAGCGGCCGCCCTTCCGTGTCCCGCAGCACGTAGTACCGCTTCTTCCCCTTGGAGTCCACAAGCGTGGCGCCACCGAACGACGTGCCGTGTTGGACGATTTCCGTCTCGTCGCCCCGCAGCGCCACGGGAACCACGACCATTTGCGAGCCGTCGTTCTTCAGGTTCGCGTTGACGGTAAGGAAGCCGCCCGAGTCCCGGATGGCGGAGGTTACTTGAAGAACCAGCCCGGAGGGCCCCGAGAGTTCGGCGAGGGGAGCCTCGGACTTCCCCTGCTGCGCACTCGGCTGGGACCCACCGCTCGGGGAAGCAGACGACGCGCCGGGCTTCTTGTCGCCATCTCCACCGCTGCCGCATCCGGCCGCACCGAAGGCCAGACCGGCTGCGACAGCCAATGCGACCATCCCCCTGCGAGCCTTCGCAGTGAACCGAATGCTCATCGCACCGCTTCCTTCTTCACTCGTCGATTCGCTTGTCAGTCGGCCAGGTGCACATCGAAGAGGTCCTCGGGTCCCGGAAGATTCGTGAGATCGCCCGGGTTCAGGGTCCATTTCCTATCCCTGCAGGTGAGTTCGGGCAGTACACCGCCCGCCCCGGACAGTGTGAACGTGCAGAGCGGCTCGATCACGGCCGTGGCGTGCGCTGTGGACTTCGTGTTCTCCGTGCCGGGGACGACGGAGCGACCGACGGTCTTGTTCGTCTGGGCGTCAACCTTGTAGCTCAGAGGCGGCTCGGGATCGCACTGTGCTGTCGCGTCGTTCTGAGCCGCCAGTTGATAGGCCCGCCAGCAGGAGTTCGTGACATTTACATTGCCGTGGAAGATGTCCTGCCACTTGGTCGGGTCCAGCACGTCCTTCACCCACTGGTCCGCAAGCTCGTCGCGCGTGTTCATGGCGGCGGCGAGTGCCGCCGCGTCCGCGGCCGTCTGGGCACCGTTCCGGTTCACCGCGGCCTGGCCGACCGCGAAGTACGCGAACGCGAGAAAGAGCAGGCCTCCCACTACCGTGATGTAGATAGGGAAGGCCTGCCCAGTGTCGCCATAACGGCGGACAGAGATCACGTGATTTTGCCGATTTGCGTCAGAATGGCCTGCAAAATCGTGTTTCCGATACTGGTCCCCGTAACCGCCAGCACGATAGCCACCACCACCGCGATGATCCCGAGATACTCGACCGCGGTCTGGCCCCGGTCGTCGGCACGGCGCTGCATTGCGACAAGCATCCTCAGCATCAGGTTGCTCATGGTGCTCCCCTCCGGGTTCGGTTTCGATCCTGGCACCGTATGCCGGAACATACCCATCGGCGGAGGGTCCCAGGACCCAAATCCGGACCCAGTTCACCCTGTTCATCCTCAGGCCACCCCCAGCCACTTGGCCGTCGCCTGGGCGCGGGTGGTGGTGTGGAGCTTGGCGAAGATGCGGTTGATGTGGTTCTTGACCGTCTTCTCGCTGATGAAGCAGACGGCGGCGATCTGCTGGTTGTTCATGCCGGACGCGATGAGGTTCATGATCTCCGCCTCTCTGCTGCTCAGTTGAAACCGGGACTGGGGTGAATGTCCCATGGATGGTTGCAGTTGCGAAAGCCCCTTGAGGGAAAATTTCCTTGGGAGAGCGCGTAGTTCCCACGCTTCGTGTGCAGTTGCGTCGCCTCTGACGTGGGCCAGCAACGCGTTCGTCGCCGTCGGCGTGAAGTGGGGGCGGCCCCGGCCCACGTCCCGTACCGCCTGGATCAGCTGCTGTGTCGTGAACTCGCCGTGGACCAGGTAGCCCCCGGCGCCCAGCCGGACCGCCTCCTGTACGAGGCCGGTCTCGTCGCTGTACGTCAGCATCATGACCGGGGCGACGCGGACCAGGCGGGGCAGTGCCGCCATGCCGTCCACGCCGGGCATGCGGACGTCCAGGAGGATGACGTCGGGGCGGTGCCGCAAGGCCGCCTCGCAGGCCGCGTGGCCGTCCTCGGCCTCCGCCACCACGGTGAGGTCGTCCGCCGCGGAGAGGACGGTCGTCAGGCCCGCGCGGATCACCGGGTTGTCGTCGGCAACCAGGACGCGCAGGTCTCGCGGGTCGCGTGTCTCCTCGGTCATGTCAGTGGCACCTCCACTCGGACCTCCGTGCCCTTGTCGGTGGTCAGTTCGAGGCGGGCGCCCACCGCCGCCGCCCGTTCCGTCATGCCGAGCAGGCCGAAGTGGCCGGTGCGGCGCAGGTCTTCGAGTGAAGTGTCCGGGGGGAGGCCCCGGCCGTCGTCGTGGATCGTCACCACCAGGTGGGTGGGGGTGGCGGCGGCCCGTACGTCGACCCGCGTCGCCCGCGCGTGACGGTGCGCGTTCTCCAGGGCCTCCGCCGCGATGCCCAGCAGCTGCCGGGCGGTGGGGGGCGGGAGCGGGACCGGGGTGGCGGGACCGTCGTAGCGGGCGGGGAGGGCGGTGCGCGCGGTGAAGCCGGTCGTCAGCGATTCCAGCTGGGACAGTACGTCGGTCTCGGTTCCGCCACGCAGGTCCGTCAGGAGGTCGCGGGACTCCGCCGCCGCTCTGCGGGCCGCGCTCGCCAGCAGTCGGGCCTGCTGTCTGATCAGGTCCGGGTCCAGGCGGTCCGGGGGCGCGGCCGCCGACTGCGCGAGGCCGTCGGCGACCAGTGCCACGCCGTACAGCGTCTTGGTCACCGAGTCGTGCATCTCGCGGGCCAGCCGGGCGCGTTCGGCGCTCGCCGCCTCGGTCGCGGCCAGGCGGGCCCGGGTCTCGGTCAGGGCCTCGGTGGCGGTGCCGAAGCGGAGCATCAGGTTGCGCAGGGTCGAGCCCATCGCGCCGGTGATGACGCAGAGGCCGGGCAGGAGCAGGGACTCGGCCGGCAGTGCGTGGTGCTTCAGCGTCTCCTGGACCACCAGGAGGATCAGTGACTGGAGGGAGGCGAAGACGGCAGCTCCGCGCCAGCTGTAGAGGAGGCCGGCGAGGAGGGGTGTGCAGACGCTGACGTACGCGAGGGTGGTGTCGGGACCTGCCGAGATCAGGAGCAGGGAGCCGAAGAGGGTGTCGGCGGCCAGGAGGGTCGGGTGGCGGAGCAGGAGGGGGCCGAAGCGCTGCCAGTCGCGGAAGAGGACGTACGAGATCATGAACGTGACGACCACCGCCGAGCCGACCAGGCGGACGCCGAGGCCGGGTGTGGCGTTGAGGAGGGCGGTGGGGGCCGCCACGGCGATCATCGCCAGGCGGAAGCCGAAGACCTGGCGGCCCATCGCCTGAAGGGCCCGGATCTCGACCTTCTCGCCGACGTCTTGGCCGACGTCGCCGACATCGCCGGCCTGGTCGACAGGGCCGACAGGGCCGGGTTCTCCGGCCCTCCTGGTCGTCACGTCGTCACCTCCGCCTACTTTCCCGTGACCGACCCGAAGTCGATCCCCGAGCCCAGCAGCAGGCCCGCGGCCAGCAGCAGCATCGTCGCCGGGACCATGAACGTGGTGATCATCAGGGTGGCCTTCGGCACCGCCCGGGCCGCCTTGCGCCGCGCGTTCTGGGCGTCGGTGCGGCGCATGTCCCTGGCCAGGGCGACCAGGGTGTCGACGATCGGCGCGCCCAGTTCCTCGCCCTGCTGCAACGCCGTCACGAACATGGCGACCTGTTCGGAGTCGTTGCGGCGGCGGAGTTCCGTGAAGGCCTGGCGGCGGCTCATGCCGAGGTCCATCTGGCGCAGGGTGATGCGGAGTTCGTCGGCCCAGGGGCCCTCGTAGTGCGTGGCTACCCGGTCCAGGGCCTGCCGGAAGCCGAGGCCGGCGCCGACCACCACCGCGAGGACGTCGAGGAAGTCCGGCAGGGTGCGCTCGATGACGTCCTTGCGGATGCGGATCGCCGACCAGATGCCGACCTCCGTCCAGAACGCGCCGAAGAGGAGGAGCAGGACGGCGACCAGCCACTGGCCGCGCAGCAGGAAGACCAGGAAGCCGGTGCCGCCGAGTGCGCCGTAGACCGCGCGGCGGGCCGCATAGCGGTCGATGGTCAGGCCGCCGGGGTTGCCCGCCAGGTCGATCTTGCGGCGGTACCTGGCCACCTGGCGCGGGCCCATCAGGCGGAGCACGGCGGGGGCGTACCGCATGCCCATGCGGTCGATGAGGGAGTTGGCGGCGCCGGTGCGGGTGGCGCCCACCTCCAGGGCGATCGCCAGGTCGGAGGGGAGCTTCGCGTCGGCACGGTACATGCGGACGCCCGCGAAGACGCCGTAGACGGCGAGGGCCATGAGGAGGGCCAGCAGGAGTGTCATGCGACATACCACCTCTACCTATCTATACGTCGATGCGGCTGAGGCGGCGGATGAGGACGAACCCGATGACGTACAGCCCGAAGGCGACGACCACGGCACCCTGGCCGAGACCGGTGCCCGTCATGCGTTCCAGCGTGCCGCTCTTGACGCTGTTCATCAGCAGCAGGGCTCCGATGCCGAGCACCGGGACGGCGTACGAGGTCATCGTCACCTGGGAGAGCTGGGTGCGGATCTCCCGGCGGGTCTCCTTGCGCTCCTCCAGGGTCTCGGTCAGGTTGCGCAGCGCTGACACCACCTGGCCGCCCGCCCGGTTGGCGAGGACGAGCGTGGTGACGAGGACGACCAGCTCACGGGAGGGGAGCCGGTCGGCGAGCTCGCCGAGGGCGTCGTCCATGGAGTGGCCGATCGCCAACTGGTCGGCGACCTTGGACAGTTCCTCGCCCGCCGGGGCCTCCAGCTCCTCCGCGGCCATGCCGATCGCGGTGCGCAGGGCGAGACCGGCATGCGTGGCGTTGGCCAGGATGCGGGCCAGTTCGGGGAGTTGGCCGATGAACCGCTCGATGCGTTTCTGCCGCTGCCAGTTGAGGAACTGGACGGCGGCGAAGACGCCGAGCAGGCCGGCGATCGGGCCGAAGAAGGGGGCGAGGGCGGCCTGGCCGATGAGCCAGAGGGCCACGACGGCGGCGAACATGTAGACGAAGAACTCACCGGGGGTGACGTCCAGGCCGGTTGCCGCGAGGCGCAGTTCCAGGCGGCGGCCGATCGCCGTGCCGCGCAGGCGCCGGTCCAGGTTGCGGAACCGGCGCCGGCGGCCGGTGACCGGGGCCTGTCCGGTGTAGGAGAGGCGGTCCACCAGGGCGGCGCGCTGGGCCCGGCCGGAGGCGTAGGTGTGCAGGCCCACCACGGCCAGGAGGCAGGCCAGCAGGGTGATGCCGGTGGTGAGGGTGACGAGGTCGTGGAGGGGCATGGCCTACCTCGCTTCTCGGGTGGTGAGCTGGTCGAAGTGCTGGGCCACGCCGAAGGCCTGCGGGATCGGCTGGCTCGCCATGTAGAGGCGGTCCGCGGTGCGGCGCGGGAGCGGGAAGTACTGGAAGGCGCCGTGGACCCGGCCGTCGTGGGTCATGGGCTGGGCGTCGAAGCGGGCCACGGTCGCCAGCCGGTACGGCTCGCTGCCGTGGCTGTCGAGTATCGCGATCTCGGTGATCCGGCGGGCGCCGTCGGCGAACCGGGTCAGCTGGACGATCACCTCGACGGCGCTGTTGATCTGGTCGTGCAGGGCGACGAAGGGGACCTCGACGTCCGACATGGAGGCCAGGGTCTGGAGCCGGGTCAGGGCGTCCTCGGCGCTGTTCGCGTGGACGGTGGCGAGCGAGCCGTCGTGGCCCGTGGACATCGCCTGGAGCATGTCGAGGGACTCGCCGCCGCGGACCTCACCGACCACGATCCGGTCGGGGCGCATCCGCAGCGAGTTGCGGACCAGGTCGCGGATGGTGATCTGGCCCTTGCCCTCGACGTTCGCCGGGCGGGACTCCAGACGGACCACGTGGGTCTGCTGGAGCTGGAGTTCGGCGGAGTCCTCGATGGTGATGATGCGTTCGTGCGCCGGGATCAGTCCGGAGAGGGCGTTGAGCAGGGTGGTCTTCCCGGTGCCGGTGGCGCCGGAGACGATGATGTTGAACTTCGCCTGCACCAGGCCCGCCAGCAGGAACACCATGTGCTCGTCGAGCGAACCGAGGCCGATCAGCTCCTGGAGGGTGAAGGAGCGCGGGAAGCGGCGGATGGTGAGGGTGGGGCCGGTCAGGGAGAGCGGCGGGATGATGACGTTGACGCGCTCGCCGGAGGGGAGGCGGGCGTCGACCATCGGGTTCGACTCGTCGACCCGGCGGTTGACCGTGGAGACGATGCGTTCGATGGTCTGCATCAGCTGGTCCGCCGAGACGAAGCGGAGCGGCAGCTGTTCGACGCGGCCGCCGCGTTCGACGAAGATCGCGTCGGGGCCGTTCACCATGATTTCGGTGATCGAGGCGTCTTCGAGGAGCGGTTCCAGGATGCCGAGGCCGAGGGCCTCGTCGACGACCCGGCGGATCAGCTGGGAGCGTTCGACGGTCGACAGGACCGGGCCCTCGCGGCTGATGATGTGGCCGAGGACGCGTTCGAGACGGGCCCGGCGCTCGGCGGCGGCCAGCGCGCTCATCTCCGCGAGGTCGATCTCCTCCAGCAGCTTGGCCCGGTACGAGGAGACCAGGTGGCCGTCCTCGCCCCGGCTGCCGTGCTCCTCGGGGGAGTTGATGCGTGCCCGCAGGCTCATGGTTGCCGTGCTCCTCGTTCAGTGGTCGACGGGCATCGTGGCGGACTTGGTGGCGTTGCCGAGGTCCCAGAGGATCTTCGGGATGTGGACCGTGGCGGTGACCGTGACCGAGTCGCCGCCGCCGGAGGACACGCAGCTCACGTCCATCCCGCTGCTGACCGCGGACGAGCAGGCGGCGCCGACGTCCTGCGCCAGCGAGGCGGCGCGTGCCCCCGCGCGGGCCGCCGTCCCGGCCTGCTCCGCGGCGTAGGCGACGGCGCCGAGCTGGATGCCGGCCAGGCCGACGACGAGGAGGACCGGGAGGAAGCCGAGGTACTCGACGGCGACCTGGCCGCGGTCGCGGGGCTGCCGGCGGGAGCGCATCTCAGTTCTTCACCTCCTCCACCGTGCCGGCGTGGCCGTGCACGGTGACGGGGAAGTCGATCGAGCCGGGGAAGAGGACCGGGACGCGCAGGGAGACGTCCGCGGTCACCATGCCGGTGCCGCCGCACTGGTCCACCTTGGCCCCCTCCCGCCAGGCGCCGGAGAGGTCCTCCAGCGCGGCGCGCTCGCAGACGCCGGAGCGTTCCCCCCGGGGGACGGCCGTGCCCGCCCGTACGCCCTCGTCGGCAGCGTTCCCCGCGAGGGTGAAGGCGTACCCCACGAGGACGGCCTGCCACATGAGGACGAGGGTGAGGATGATGACCGGGGTCATGCCGAGGAGTTCTATGGATACCTGGCCGCGGTCGCGGAGGAAGGGGGCGGCGGGCTGTCGGTCGGCGGCGGCCCGGTGGGGGCCGAGCGCGCAGTTGCCCGCGCCCCTTGGGCGCGCTGTTGTGAGGCGCGTCTTCGAAACGCTCCGCGGGGAAGCGCCCCGAAGGGGCGCGGGGAACTGCGCGACCAGCCCCCACCGGCCCGCACCGGACCGGCCACCCGATGCCCCCGAGCCCACCCGACCTCGCCTCATGGGAGTTCCCTCCGCCGTCTGAACCCCACCGACGTCCGCTCCGCGCCCCTCGCACGCCGCGCCGGTGTCGGTCCGCCCTCTGCCGTCCGCACCAGCCCCAGCTCCCCGGCCAGCCCCCACAGCGCCTGCTTCACGGTGCTCCGCGAGTCCAGCTCGTGCATCCGTCCCGCGTCCACCGCGCCCTGAAGTTCCTTGAAATTGGCCGGAATCGGTGTCCGCGCCATGGCTGTCCCGGTGATGCGGGCGATCAGCGCCGGCTGGATCTCCGTACCGCGCGTGTACCGGTTGACCACCACCGTCGTCTCCTCGGCCTTGCGGATCTGCAGCCGGTCCCACATCCGCACCGTCCGCTTCGCCGCCCGCACGGCGACCACGTCCGGCGTGGTGACCAGCAGGGCCGTGTCGGCGGTCTCCACGGCCGCCGCGCCCGCTCCGCCGAGCTGCGCGCCGCAGTCGACGACGACCACCTCGTAGCGGGAGCGGAGGGCGCTGAGGATCTGGCGGGCGACGCGGTCGGTGACCTCCTCGCCGCGTTCGCCCTCGGCCGGCGCCAGCAGCAGCGCCAGCCCGGAGTCGTGCCGGAAGACGGCCTCGGCCAGGACCCGCGGGGAGATGTCGCCGACCGCGGCGAGGTCGGCGACCGAGCGGCGGAACTGGACGTCCAGGTAGGAGGCGACGTCCCCGGTCTGCAGGTCGAGGTCGACGAGGGCCGTGGACTGGCCGGAGGCCTGCGCGGCGAGGGCGATCTGGACCGCGACGAGGGTCGCGCCGGTGCCGCCCTTCGCGCCGCTGACGGTGACGACGGTGCCGCCGACGCCGGCGAACACGTCGGCGCCCTGGCCGAGATGGCGTCGTACGCCGGTGGACCACTGGGCGACGGCCTGGACCCGGCCGGCCAGCTCCTCGTAGCTCAGCGGGAGCCCGACCAGGCCGCGGGCGCCGGAGTCCATCGCGGCGGCGAACAGGCCGGGGCTGGTGTCGGTGGTGACCAGGACGACGCCGACGGCGGGGAAGCGCAGGGCGACCTCGCGGATCAGTTCGAGGGCCGGGACGGGGCCGATGCGTTCGTGGACGACGACGACCTCGGGGAGTTCGTCGACGGACTCGGCGGCGGCCCGGGCGAGGGCGTCGACGAGTCCGGTGGAGTCGACGACGGGGGCCAGCGGTTCGGCGTCCGGGAGCTGGCTGAGCAGGGAGACCAGGGAGCGGGCGGCGTCCGCGTCACTGACGGCGGGGAGGATCCTGATGGGCATGGAAGGCGCCTCTCACTTGTCCGTCGCGAGTTCGTAGGTGCGGTCCCTGTCCGGCACGGTGGTCGTCGTACCGGGGGCGACCAGGGCGAGCCGGACCCGCTGGGCGAAGGACTCCGCGTAGGTGAGGCGCTGGGCGTCGAGCGTGGACAGCGCGAAGGTGATCGGGACGGCGTCGGTGGGCTGCTGGTTCTTGTTGTCCGGTTCCAGCGAGGTGAGTTGGCCGACGTCCAGGACCTGGGCGTTGGTGACGATGATCTTCGACTGGTCGGGGTCGCTCTGCTGCTTGCCCTCGAAGGTGGCGTAGACGTTGACCCGCGAGCCCGGGGTGATCTTGCCGGCCACCCCGGTGGCCGCGTCGATCATGATCGCGACCTCCTGCTCGCCCGGCTTCAGCTCGGGCTGGTCGACGATCATGTCGGTCTGGAGCAGCGACCCCTTCTTCAGCGTGGTGACCGCGATCTTGCCCTGGATCTGGCTGAGGCTGGTGACGGCGTTGGCGGACAGCCACCGCTCGGGCATCGAGATCTTCTTGAACTGGCTCGCGCTCAACGTGGTGTACGGCGTGACATCGGACCGCAGTTCGTACGCGGTGACCTTGGGGCCGACCTCGGACTTCGCGTTGTCGATGACCGAGAGCACGCCGGCGAACGCGGCGAGCGCGCAGACCACCGACAGGATCAGGAGTATCACGCCGCGGCGCTGACGGGAGTTCATGGACCGTGCGACCTCATCGGGGAAGCGGGGAGAGTGGGGGAACCGAGCAATGGTGCGAGGTACGGGTCAGGCGGGCGTCCGCCGTTCCAGCGCGCGGGGCGCCGGCGGGTCGTAGTCGGGCGGGGTGGCGGAGCAGAAGACGCAACGGTCGCCGATGACGTCGACGCCGCACCAGTGGCAGCTGGTCTGTCGTACCGAGGTGACCAGTTGGTAGAGGACCGACAGGTCGGCGAGGTAGCTGGTGAACTCGATCATCCGGCTGGTGCCCCACCACACGGCCGACTCGGCGGGCAGCGGGGTCTCGCGCAGGCCGTGCGCGCCCCAGGCCTTGGCGAGGCCGCCGATCCAGTCCGACTGCAGCTGGCCCCTGGCGACCAGCGTCCAGGTGCTGAACTCGGGGCCGTTCAGGACGGCCTCGGGTGCGACCCGGACCAGTTGCGGCTCGGGGTGGGCGAGGACCGCGAACTGGGTGCCGGGCATCCAGGACTTGGCGTGCGCCTTGAGGCCGACCGGGACGCGGTCCAGTTTGGCGACGGAGCCGAGGACGGCGCCGGAGTGGATGTAGTGGGTGAGCAGCCGGCCGGCCGACGCGAGCACGCCGGGGCTGAGGTCGCAGGAGGCCAGCTGCCGCAACTGGCGGGCCAGCACGGCGATGCCGAGCGGCGGCAGGTCGGGGCGGAAGAGCGCGATCCGGTCGCTCTCCAGGAGGGAGCGCAGGGTGTGCAGCCGCCGGACCACGGCGTCCGGTACGGCGTCCGAGTACACGACGATCACATGTCCGTGCTGCTCGATGAGGGCCACGAACTCGGCGAGGGTCTGCTCCAGCGGGCGCCGGTCGAGGTCCCGGAGCACGACCGCGGGCATGGTCCGCTCGTCCTGGATCGGCAGCGCCATGTCGGCACTGGTCACGGCAATGGCAGTTGGCACGCGCAGCTCCCCGCTCTTCACACCCGGCGGCCCACCGGTGTTACTCCAATGAGCCGGGACGATTTCATTGCGTGACTTCCTCAGCACTGTATCCACGCCTCTGTGACCGGAGAACAGCGTTTGTGTAGCTGTCTGGGATCCGTGACCGCACAAGTGACGCCAAACCGGGACAGGTTGAGCATATGACCGGGGCTTGTTCAGCCCTCAGGAGGCTGCCGCGAACCCTCGGATTTGGTCTGGACCTATTGACAGGTGAATTGGTCTGGACCACCTTGATTGTCATGCCCAGACTCATCCCCCGGCTCGTGTCCCGGCATGCCGGACAGCGACGCATCCGCACCTGGTCGGCCGTGGCCACCCTCGCCACGGCACTCGCGATGACGGGCCTGGCCTCCGCGCCGGCCTCCGCCGCCGACGTCAACAACGCGAAGAACCCCGGCTTCGAGTCGGGCCTGAGCAACTGGACCTGCTCCGCGAGCAGCGGAACGACGGTCTCCTCCCCCGTCCACTCGGGCGCCGCCGCGCTGCGGGCGACCCCGGCCGGGCAGGACTACGCCCAGTGCGGCCAGACGGTGGCGGTCCAGGCCAACTCGACCTACACGCTGAGCGCCTGGGTGCAGGGCGCCTACACCTACCTCGGGGTCACCGGCACCGGCACCACGGACGTCTCGACCTGGACCCCGAACACGTCCTGGACGCAGCTGTCGACGACCTTCACCACCGGCCCCTCGACCACCTCGGTGACGGTCTGGACCCACGGCTGGTACGGCCAGCCCGCCTACTACGCCGACGACTTCTCGGTGTACGGCCCCGACGGCGGTGGCGGCTCCGACCCGGGCCCGACCGTCCCCGCGACCCCCACCGGCCTCGCGGTCTCCGGTACGACGTCGTCCTCCGCGTCCCTGTCCTGGTCCGCGGTGTCGGGCGCGACCGGCTACAACGTCTACCAGAACGGCAGCAAGGTCTCGGCGGTCACCGGCGCCTCGGCCACCGTCACCGGGCTCGCGGCCTCGACGTCGTACTCCTTCCAGGTCACCGCGACCAACTCGGCGGGCGAGTCGGCGAAGTCGTCGGCGGTGACGGCGACCACGACCGCCTCCGGCGGCAACGGCGGCGGGTCGCTGCCCAAGCACGCGGTGACGGGCTACTGGCAGAACTTCAACAACGGCGCCACCGTCCAGAAGATCTCGGACGTGCCCTCCTCGTACGACATCATCGCCGTCGCCTTCGCGGACGCGACCGGCACACCCGGCGCGGTGAGCTTCACCCTCGACTCCGCCGGGCTCGGCGGATACACGGTCGACCAGTTCAAGGCCGACATCAAGGCCAAGCAGGCGGCCGGCAAGAAGGTCATCATCTCGATCGGCGGCCAGAACGGCACGATCTCGGTGAGCGACCCGGCGTCCGCGACGAACTTCGCCGACTCCGTCTACTCGCTGATGCAGACGTACGGCTTCGACGGCGTCGACATCGACCTGGAGAACGGCATCAACGCCACCTACATGACCCAGGCGCTGCGCTCGCTGTCGGCGAAGGCGGGCTCGTCGCTGATCCTCACCATGGCCCCGCAGACCATCGACATGCAGTCGACGTCCAACGCGTACTTCCAGACGGCCCTGAACGTGAAGGACATCCTCACGGTCGTCAACATGCAGTACTACAACAGCGGTTCGATGCTGGGCTGCGACGGCAAGGTGTACAGCCAGGGCTCGGTGGACTTCCTCACCGCGCTCGCCTGCATCCAGCTCCAGGGCGGCCTGAGCCCCTCCCAGGTGGGCCTCGGCCTGCCGGCGTCGACCAGCGCGGCCGGCAGCGGCTACGTCTCGCCGACCGTGGTGAACAACGCCCTGGACTGCCTGACCAAGGCCGCCAACTGCGGCTCCTTCAAGCCGTCGACGACGTATCCCGGCCTGCGGGGCGCGATGACCTGGTCGACGAACTGGGACGCGGCGGCCGGGAACGCGTGGTCGTCCTCGGTGGGCGCCCACGTGCACGCGCTGCCGTAACGGCACCGACAGCCGTGACGGCTCCTGAACGGTGGACTCCGGCGGCCGGGCAGGCCGCCGGAGTCCGGGCCGTGGGCCGGCCGCACCGCGAACGGGCCGGACTACCGGGCGTCGAGGCCCTCGGCCTTGCCCTCGGCATCGGACTTGTCCTCGGCTGCGGCCCCGGCGTCCGACTGCGCCTCCAGGGCGTCGTCCTCCGCTTTCTCGCCGTCGTCGAAGTACGCGTCGAGGACCGCGTCCAGTTGCTCCTCCCACTCCTTGAAGCGGGAGCGGGACGTCGCCTCGATCTCGATCGGGTACCAGCGGCGGTCCGGGGTGTGGACGGTGATCGTGAAGCGCTTGCCGAAACGCGGGGTCTCGGTCTCGACCGCGCCGATCTCGTCCCAGCGGAACTCGCACTTCTCCTCGTCGAGGCTGAGGCGCACGCCCTGGTGGTCGGCGACTATCCGGGCGCGGCGGTCGGCGGCCTCGAAGGCGGGACCCTCGGGGGTCCGCTCGTCGTCCTCGGCCACGGTGTCCTCGACCTCGACCTCGGCCTCCGCCACCGGTTCCGCCGCCGCCTCCGCGTCCTCGGCCTTCTCCGGCCGGGCGTCCTGTGGCCGGGCGGACGCGGGTGAGGTGAGCCCGGGGATGAAGGCCGGGTCGAATCCGGCGCCTTCCAGGGGCTGGCTGTTGGCTCCTATGCGCTGCTCCACAGCGGGCAGTATGGTCCAAGAACCTGTGCCGGACACAGCCAGCCCCGGACTTCGTTATCAGACGCCTACACGAAGACGCCGAGCACACCCGCCGCCCCGGACCCCGCCACCGACCGCACCGGCCTCACGGGTTCGAGTCCCGAGCGTTCACCCGAGTACCGCGAGGGCGTCGATCTCGATCAGCAGGCCCTGGGGAAGGCCGACGTACACCGTGGTCCGGGCAGCCGGGGCCTGCCTGAGCCCCTGCCCCTCGAAATAGCGGTCGTACGTTTCGTTCATCTCGGCGAAGTGGTCCACGTCCGTCAGATAGACGCGGATCATCATGACGTCGTCCCAGGAGGCGCCGCCCTCCTCCAGGATCGCCTTGACGTTGGCGAGGGTCTGCAGGGTCTGCTCGCGCAGGGTGGGACCGGCGGGGGTCGGGGGCCTGCCCTCCTCGGCGGGCAGGAAGCCCACCTGGCCCGCGACCTGGAGGATGTTGCCCTTGCGGACGCCGTGCGAGAACCTGGCGGGCGGGGTGGTGTGGGTCGTGGGGGTGAGCGCGGTCTTCTCGGTCATCGGTTGCCGGCTTCCTTGATCGGTGTTCTGCCTGAGTACTCGCCGCTGATCGCGTCCGCCGTGCGGCGCACCTGCGGGAGCAGGGTGAGCAGTTCGTCGGCGGTGACGACGACGTTGGGCGCGGAGACCGACATCGCGGCGACGACGCGCCCGTCGGCACCGCGGATCGGTGCGGCCACGCAGTTGATGGACTCCTCGTGGCCGCCGAGGTCGGTGGCCCAGCCCTGTTCGCGCACCTTGGCCAGTTCCCTGCGGAACGCCTCCGCGTTCGGTGTCGAACGGGCCGTGTACATGGGGTAGTCGAGCTTGTCGGCGAGGGCCCGGCGCTCGGGCTCGGGCAGGTCGGCGAGGAGCAGCTTGGCGACGGCGGCGACGGTGATGGCGACGGGCTTGCCGATCCGCGAGTACATGCGCACCGGGTAGCGGCTCTCGACCTTGTCGATGTAGAGGACCTCGCCCTCCTCGAACACGGCGAGGTGCACGGTGTGGCCGCAGGCCGCGTTGAGGCGGGCCAGGTGCGGGTGGGCGATCTCGCGGACGTCGAGGTTCTCCATCGCCTCCTGGGCGAGGGCGAAGAGGCGGGCGCCGAGGCGGTAGCGCTGGTCGGACTGGCGGTAGACGAGTCCGTGTTCGTGGAGGGTGCGCAGCAGCCGCAGCGCGGTCGACTTGTGCACACCGAGGCGGTCGGCGACCTGGCCGAGGTCGGCGGGGCCCTCGGCGAGCAGGGGCAGGATGCTGAGCGCTCGGTCGACGGTCTGGCTCATGGGGTGCGTGCCTCCTCTTCGGCCGCGTCGGCTTGCGTCCAACCGGGGCCGAGTCGAAGTCTCTCCCACCCGGTGGAGTCGAGGGCGGTCAGGCGGTCGGTGGTGTCGCGGCCGGGGGGCGGTGCGAAGTCGGCGGGGGTGGTGAGGGCGGCGGCGGCGAAGAGGTGGCCGACCCTGAGCGAACGCCTGACCGGCAGCCCGCGCAGGGTGCCGGAGAGGAAACCCGCGGCGAAGGCGTCCCCTGCGCCGACACTCGCCACGACGCCGACGGCGGGGGCGGGTTCGAAAGCGGCGGGGGCGGCGGCCGGGGCGGGCCTTTCGCCTGCCGGCGCCGACACGAAAGCCGTCGCCCCCTTCGCACCCTGCTTCACCACCAGCACCTCCGGCTCCGGCAGCAGCTCCCGGATCGCCGCCGGTCCGCCCCCCACCCCCCACGCCTGCTCCGCCTCGTCCTCCCCCACGAAAACGATGTCGGCCCGCCGCGCCAGCTCCAGCAGCACCTCCGCGCCGCCGGAGCCGATCCACAGGCGGGGCCGGTAGTTGACGTCGAACGACACCAGCGGCGGCCGCTCCCCGGCGGAAGCCGTCAGCTCGCGCAGCAGCCCCAGACAGCCCTCCGACAGCGCGGCCGTGATCCCCGACAGGTGCAGGATCCGCCCGGCACGCACCGCCGCCAGGTCCACCGTCCGCGCCGACATCGCGGACGCCGCCGACCCCGCCCGGTAGTAGGCGACCTCGTGCGCGTCGGTCGCCCGGTCCGCCGCCGTGCGGAAGTAGACCCCCGTCGGCCGCGCCGGATCCCGGACCACGCACGAGACGTCCACGCCGTACGAGGCGACGGTCTCCACCAGGTGGTCGCCGAACCCGTCCGCCCCGACCCGGCTGACCCACCGCACGGTGTGCCCGGCGGCGGCCAGCGCACCCGCCACGTTGGACTCCGCGCCGCCGATCGCGCGGTCGAAGGACGGTACGTCCGCGAGCCGCCCCGGCCGGGTGGGCAGGAACGTCACCATGGACTCGCCGAGCGCGACGACGTCAACGGCTGCGGCGGCGTCCGTGGCGTTCACGATGGTGGTGGCTCCTCGTCGTCCCGGGGCGCTGCGGGCTCCATTGACCCGGCGCTGGCGTGGATGTTAGACAGCGGTAAGCGATATACGCAATGGACGTTGCACATAATGCAACTCGCCTGATCAGGGAGGCTCCGTGTCGCTCGACATCGGCACCGAAGCGTTCGCCCGCCTCGCGGAGGAACGCGTCGACCACCGTTTCAAGGGCCTCCCCCCGGACGCCGAGGGCCTCACCGTCGGCGAACTGGCCGCCCAGCGCCGCAACCTCTTCGAAGACGGTTTCGCGACCCCGGTACTGGCCCTGTCCGCCGAGCGCCTGGAGCACAACCTCGCGCTGATGGAGACGTACGCCGAACGGCACGGCCTCGCCTTCGCCCCGCACGGCAAGACCTCCATGGCGCCGCAGTTGTTCAGGCGGCAGACCGAGCGCGGGGCATGGGGCATCACCCTGGCCGTGCCGCATCAGGTGCGAGTGGCGCGGGCCTTCGGCACCCGGCGGGTCTTCCTCGCGAACGAACTCGTCGACGCCCCGGCGCTGCGCTGGATCGCCGCCGAGCTGGAGCGCGACGCGGACTTCCGGTTCGTCTGTTACGTCGACTCGGTGCGCGGGGTCGAGCTGATGGACGCGGCGCTGCGGCCGACGGGGGCCTCGCGCCCCGTGGACGTGGTGGTCGAGCTCGCCGCCGGGGAGGGCGCCCGTACCGGCGTGCGTACGGAGGCGGAGTGCGCGGCGGTCGCGGACGCGGTGGCCGGGACGGGGACCCTGCGGCTGGTGGGGGTGGCCGGGTACGAGGGCGAGGTCCCGCGGGCGGACCCGGACCGGGTGCGGGCCTATCTGCGCCGGCTGGCCGCCCTCGCCGCCGAGTTCGACAAGGCGGGCCGGTTCGCGGGCCTGACGGAGATCGTGGTGAGCGCGGGCGGCAGCGCCTGGTTCGACGCGGTCGCGGACGTGTTCGCCGGCCTCCCCGAACTCTCGCTCCCGGTACTGAGGTTGCTGCGCTCGGGGGCGTACGTCTCGCACGACGACGGCCGCTACCGGGCGGTCACCCCCTTCAACCGGATCCCCGAGGAGGGCGCCCTGGAACCCGCCTTCCGGCTCTGGGCGCAGATCGTCTCCCGGCCCTCCCCCGAGCAGGCGTTCGCCAACGCGGGCAAGCGCGACGCGGCCTACGACCTGGACCTCCCCTTCGCCCAGGTGATCCGCCGGGCGGGCACCGAGCGCCCGGCGACCGGGGTCTCGGTCACCGGCCTGTCCGACCAGCACGCCTGGCTGCGCACCGGTCCCGACGCGGACCTGGAGGTCGGGGACTGGATCGGCCTCGGCCTCTCGCACCCGTGCACGTCGTTCGACAAGTGGCAGCTGATCCCGGTCGCCGAGGCGGACGGGACAGTCGTCGACTACATCCGCACGTTCTTCTAGGAGGGGTCGTGGAGCAGCTCGTCATCCGGGACGCGGACGTCGTCGACGGCAGCGGGGATCCCTCCTACCGCGCCGACGTGGTGATCGACGGCGGCCGGATCGTGTCGATCGTCAAGGAGGCCGCGGCGGCGGGCTGCCAGCGCCCGCGCGCGATGCGCGAGCTGGACGCGGAGGGCCTGGTCCTCGCCCCCGGCTTCATCGACATGCACGCCCACAGCGACCTCGCCCTGCTGCGCGACCCCGACCACAGTGCCAAGGCCGCCCAGGGGGTGACCCTGGAAGTGCTGGGCCAGGACGGCCTTTCGTACGCCCCGGTCGACGACCGCACGCTGGCGGAGGTCCGCACGGCGATCGCCGGCTGGAACGGCTTCGGCGAGGACGTCGACTTCGACTGGCGGTCGGTGGGCGAGTACCTGGACCGCCTCGACCGCGGCATCGCCGTCAACGCGGCCTATCTCATTCCGCAGGGCACGGTGCGCGCGCTCGCCGTCGGCTGGGAGGACCGCGAGGCGACCCCGGCCGAACTCGACCACATGCGACGGCTGGTGGCCGAGGGCATGGCACAGGGCGCGGTCGGGCTGTCGTCCGGGCTCACCTACACCCCCGGCATGTACGCGGCGGACGCCGAACTGACCGAGCTGTGCCGGGTGGTGGCGGAGTACGGCGGCTACTACTGCCCGCACCACCGCTCGTACGGCGCCGGCGCCCTGGAGGCGTACGCCGAGATGGTGGCCCTGGCCCGGGAGGCGGACTGCCCCCTCCATCTGGCCCACGCCACCATGAACTTCGGCGTGAACAAGGGCCGGGCCCCCGAGCTGCTGGCCCTCCTCGACGAGGCCCTCGCCGCCGGCGCCGACATCACCCTCGACACCTATCCCTACACCCCCGGCAGCACGACCCTCGCGTCGATGCTCCCGAGCTGGGCGAACGAGGGCGGCCCGGCAGCGGCCCTCGCCCGCCTCGCGGACGACACGACATCCGAACGCGTCCGCCACCACCTGGAGACGGTCGGCTCCGACGGCTGCCACGGCGTTCCCGTCGAATGGCACACGATCGAGATCTCGGGCGTGGGCGACCCCGCCCTTTCGGAGTTCGTCGGCCGTACGGTCCAGGAGGCGGCGGGCGCCCGCAGGGAGTCCCCCTGGACGACGGTCCGCGGGCTCCTGCTCGCCGACCGCCTGGCCACCACGGTCCTCCAGCACGTCGGCCACGAGGAGAACGTCCGCACGATCATGCGCCACCCGGTCCACACGGGCGGCTCGGACGGCATCCTCCAGGGCACGAAACCCCACCCTCGCGCCTACGGCACGTTCCCCCGCTACCTCGGCCACTACGTGAGGGAGCTGGGCGTGCTCTCCCTGGAGGAGTGCGTCACCCACCTCACCGCCCGCCCCGCGGCCCGGCTGCGCCTGCCGGACCGCGGCCTCGTACGCGAGGGCTACCGGGCCGACCTGGTCCTCTTCGACCCCGAGACGGTGGCGGCGGGCTCGACCTTCGAGCACCCCCGCCGCCTGCCGACGGGTATCCCGCACGTCCTGGTCGACGGCCGCTTCGTGATCGAGGACGGCCGCAGGACCGGCGAACTGGCGGGGCGTTCGGTCCGCCGCGAGCCGTGACGCCGGCGGAGCGCTACGGCTTGGGCAGGGTGCAGCCACTCGCGCTCAGGTTCAACACGTTGCCCGTCGTGAAGCAGGCCGGGATGAGGTACGTCTCCTCGGCGTAGTTGATCCCCTGCCGCACCGTGACGTTCCCGTTCTGGTCCACCTCGCACGGGTTGTCGACGGTGCACGTCTCCCCGTTCTCGTTGCCCGTGTTGTTGACGGCGACGACCTGGCCCGTGCTGGTGTCGATCACCGGCGACCCCGACGTCCCCCCGATCGTGTTGCACGCGGAGGTGTAGCGGACCGAGTCCTTCCAGGTCCAGTCGCCCTCCTTCAGCCGGTACACGAAGCCGTCGATGTTGCAGCTGTAGATCGTCTTCCAGTAGCCGGAGACGACCTTGATGGCGGTGCCGGCGACGGGGTGGTCGGCGCTGACGGTCAGCGGGCTGATGCCGTAGGAGCTCTTGATCGCCGCGTACGTCGTGGTGGTGCGGTAGATCGTGATGTCCGTGTCGGTCATCGTCGAGTAGACGACCTGGTTGGCGCGGAGCGTGGCGACCTTGGTGCCGGAGGAGTTCAGCAGGCCGAAGGTACGGCTGGAGGACTGGCCGGTGATGACCTCGCCGGGGTTCGGGAAGCCGGTTTCCAGGCAGTGGCCGTTGGTGAGGACCAGTGCGGGGTCGCTGTCCGCGGAGTTCGGGAAGCGGATGACGGAGCCGGAGCAGTTGCTCAGCGAGACGGTGCCCGCGAAGTTGACGGTCACCGCCGCGGCCTTGGCCGTCTGCGGCGCGGCGACCGCCGGTGCCGCACCCATACCGGTGATGGCCAGGGAGGCGAGCGCGGCGACGAGAGGCTTGTTCATGTGGGGTCCCCTCAATACGACGAGGTGACCGGAGATCTTCCGGCCACCCGTTTTTTGACATGCACATTCTCATCACAAGCATCCGCGCGGGCAAGGCTCTGTTTCCGGACGGCACGCTGGCGCGAACCCGCGCCGGCGGAGTGTGCCGCACACAAAGGGGCTGTCGGGGGCAATGACCGGAACCGCACGACTTGAGCCGCCGGAGCTTCCCGACCCGTCCGACGACGAACTGCCGCGCCCGGCCGGCCGGTTGCTTCGCACCCTCGCCGACCTGGACGTGGCCGGGATGCGGTCGGCCCTCTCCGCCGGCCCCGCCACCGGGTTCGAAGAGCGAGGACCCGGTCGCCACCGGAGCGCTCGCCGCCACAGCCGCCCGTACCGTCCTGCGCCAGGCGCTCCTTCTCACCGGCAGCCGGCTCAGGAACCGCCCCCTGCGCGGCATCCGCGTCGAACTCGACGACCCCGGCATCGAGTTGCACCACGCCACGGCCGCCCCGCAGGAACGGCTCATCGACGCGGTCCTCGCGGACACCGGACGGCCGGACGAGCCCGCTCCCGAACCGCAGCCACAGCCACAGCCACAGCCACAGCCACAGGACCCGAACACCGCATGACCACACCGGGTTCGCCGAGGGCCATCGTGGCGCCCTGCTGATCGGCTCGGGAACCTACGGCCCTCCCGAACTCCTCGCCCTCCGCTCCCCGGCGGCGGACTGGCGCGACCGGCCGAGTGCCGCGCGACACGGCCACGTCCGGCACGTCCGGCACGGCCGACACCGCCCACCGCCGCGCCCGAGGCTCAGCCCCGGTCCCGGGAGGAGTCCGGTGATCGCCGAGGGCGTGCCGTACGCGACGGACAGCAAGGTCGCCCGGCACGCACTGCCCGCGAGGCTCACTCCCGGACGGACCGCTCCTAGTGGGACCGGCCGCCGCCCCTGCCGTGCCCCAGGCCGCGTCCCCCGCCCACGGGAGCCGGGGTCGTGGTGGCGGTCGGTGACGGTGCCGTGCTCGTCCCGCGGGTCGCGGTCGCGGTCGGCGAAGCGCCGGCGGCGGAGCCCGCCGACGCGGTGGACCGGGCCGACGGCGGCGTCGTGGCGGATGCGGCCGACGTCGGCGAGAAGGCGACGGCCGCGGTGCGCGGGCTCTGCTCGGGTGCCGCCGCGGCCGACGACTCGCCGGCCGTGCGCTTCGTGAGGTCCTGCCCGCCCGGTGGGCCGTCGCTCGACGAGGAGGAAGACGAGAAGGGCAGACCGGCGATCAGCGCGAGCGCGGACGCGGCGCCCACCGCCCCCACCGCGGCCACCACGTACTTTCCGCGCCGGCCGCGGGCACCGCGGGCAGCGCGCCGCCGGTCCGCCCGGCCCGGCCCCGGCGCCGCGGGGGCGATCTGGGGAAGTTCGCGCGTCTCGTCGTACGCGTTGAGCCAGCCGTGCGCGGCCGCCGGGTCCGGGTACGCCTCGTAGGCGGGGGCCGGTTCACCCTCAGGTCGGTAGACGCTCGGCGCCGCGGCCTCGTCCTCTTCTCGTCTCGGCATGGACGCGGATTGTATGAAGAGAAGAGGCCTTTGAGACAGCTACCGGCGATAACAGGCTAAATCGACGGACCTCGCCCCGGTCCCGTTTGTCCCCCACACGTGTCTCACGTGGTGGAAAACACGAGCCGACGGGCGTTACCGCACCGTAAGCTCACCGGCATGCAGGTGATCCAGTCGACCAAGCTCGCCAACGTCTGTTACGAGATCCGGGGTCCGGTTCTCGAGGAGGCGATGCGGCTTGAGGCGGCGGGGCACCGCATCCTCAAGCTCAACACCGGAAACCCGGCCGCCTTCGGCTTCGAGTGCCCGCCGGAGATCCTGGAGGACATCCTCCGCAACGTCTCCACGGCGCACGGCTACGGCGACGCCAAGGGTCTGCTGGCCGCCCGGCGCGCGGTCGTCATGCACAACCAGACGATCGGCATCGAGACCGACGTCGAGCACGTCTTCATCGGCAACGGCGCCTCCGAGCTGATCGTGATGGCGATGCAGGGGCTCCTGGACGACGGGGACGAGGTGCTCGTACCGGCCCCGGACTACCCCCTGTGGACGGCCGCGGTCTCGCTCGCCGGCGGTACGGCCGTGCACTACCGCTGCGACGAGCAGTCGGACTGGATGCCCGACCTCGCCGACATCGAGCGCAAGGTCTCCGACCGCACCAAGGCGATCGTCATCATCAACCCGAACAACCCGACGGGCGCGGTGTACGACGAGGCGATGCTGCGCGGGCTGACCGACGTCGCCCGCCGCCACAACCTGCTCGTCTGCTCGGACGAGATCTACGACAAGATCCTCTACGACGGCGCCACGCACACGCCGACCGCCGCCGTCGCCCCGGACCTGCTGACGCTCACCTTCAACGGCATGTCGAAGGCGTACCGGGTGGCCGGCTACCGGGTCGGCTGGATGTCCATCTCCGGGCCCCGGGCGCACGCCGACTCCTACATCGAGGGCCTGACGGTCCTCGCGAACATGCGGCTGTGCGCGAACATGCCCGGTCAGCACGGCGTGGTGGCCGCGCTCAGCGGGCGCCAGACGATCAACGACCTCGTCCTGCCGGGCGGGCGGCTCAAGGAGCAGATGGACCTCGCCCACGACCTGCTCACCCAGATCCCGGGCGTGAGCTGCGTCCGCCCCAAGGGCGCGCTGTACCTCTTCCCGCGGCTCGACCCCCAGGTCTTCAAGATCAAGGACGACCGGCAGATGGTCCTGGACCTGCTGCGACGGGAGAAGATCATGATCGTGCAGGGCAGCGGCTTCAACTGGCCGGAGCCGGACCACTTCCGGGTGGTGACCCTGCCGACGGTCGGGGACCTGCGGGACGCGATCACCCGGATCGGGCGCTTCCTGGACGGGTACGGCCAACCGTAGGCGACGGCCGGACCACCGCCCGCGACCTGGGTCAACTTTAGACGAAATCTAAGCTAGGATGGCTTCCTGTCAGAACACTGGAGGCCATCTCCCATGTACGAACCGATCCGCACCAAGTCGGTGCACAGCACGATGGCCGACGCGCCTTCCGACTTCCCGCACCGGACACGCGAGGAGGAGCTGGACATCCAGCTCGCCGGGCATCTCGCGGCGCTGCTCGCCGTCACCGACGAGTTGCGCGCGCTCACGCCGTCCACCGACCTCGACGCCGCCGCGACCCGGCTGGCCGAGCAGGTGGCCCGGCTGCGGGGCGGACACACGCCGGTCCGCGCGTCGCTGACGGCGGTCCAGGAGCCGGCCGCGCTCCATGAGCGTGCGCACGCGCTCGCCGGCCGCGCCCTGGTGGTCGCGGCGTCCCGCGCGGACACCGCGGCGGCGATCCTCGCGGCGGAGCGCATGGACGCTCACGCGGCGGCCCGGCAACTGAGCGGCGCCGCCCACTGACCCCTTCCGGGGTTCCCGAACGGCCCCGGTCCGCGCGCTCCCGCAGCGACGCGCGGACCGGGCGCCACGACCGCACGACGGCGCCGCCTCCCCGGCGTCCCGCCGCCGCTTGCCTCGGACGCGGGCATTCGGGTGGTCTGCCCACGCCAACCGCCTGCCGAACAACGACGGCACCCGCTGTCACTCGTAGCGTCTACGGAAGTGACGGTGGTTCGGCTCCGGCCCCGTCGGCACGTCCACGGTCTTCTCGGCGCCGGCCTCCCCAGAGCGTTCCAGCGAACAGGGAGCAGCAGATGACGTCGACCGAGACCCCGAGGTTCTCCGTCTTCACCCCCAGCCACCAGGCCCGTTTCCTCGACGGGTGCCTCGCGACCCTGCAGGCGCAGACCTGTCCGGACTGGGAGTGGATCGTCCTGCTCAACAACGGCGCCCGGTGGCGACCGGAGCGCCCGGACGACCGGGTCCGGGTGGTGATCGCCGACGACGCCGTGGGGGTCGGAGCGGCCAAACGCCGGGCCTGTGAACTGGCCCGCGGTGAGATCCTCGTCGAACTCGACCACGACGACCTGCTGGCGAAAGCGTGCCTGGCCGAACTCGGCACGGCGTTCGACGAGCATCCCGAGGCCGTCCTGGTCTACAGCAACACCGCGCAGATCACCGAGGACGGGAAGCGGGACGACAGCCGCTTCAACGAGGCGCACGGCTGGCACTACGAGGACGTGCGGGTCGACGGCCTTGAACTGCTCCAGGTCAGGTCCATGGCCCCGACCCCGCACAACGTCTCGTACATCTGGTACGCGCCGAACCACGTCAGGGCCTTCCGCAAGGACGCCTACGACCGGGCCGGGGGGTACGACGCCACCCGTACCGTGCTGGACGACCAGGACCTGATGTGCCGTCTGTTCCACGTCGGCGACTTCCACCACATCCCCCGCTGCCTCTACCTCCAGCGGATGCACCCCGCGAACACCCAGCGCGATCCGGAGATCAACGCGCACATCCAGCGCGAGACCGTCGCCCTGTACGACAAGTACATCGAGGCCAACGCCCTGGCCTGGACCTACCGCAGGGGGCTGATCGCCCTGGACCTCGGCGCGGCCCGCCGCAAGCCGCCCGGCTACGTGGGCGTGGACAAGCAGCCGGGCGAGGGGGTCGACATCGTGGCGACCCTCCCGGACCGGCTGGACCTGCCCGACGACTCCGTCGGCCTGGTGCGCGCGGTGAACTTCCTGGAGCACGTGCCCGCGAAGGTGCCGCTGATCAACGAGCTGTACCGGCTGCTGGCACCCGGCGGCATGCTCCTCACCACGACTCCCAGCACCGACGGCCGCGGCGCGCACCAGGACCCGAGTCACGTCGCGTACTACAACGAGAACTCGTTCTGGTACTACACCGACGACCAGTACCGCACGTTCGTGCCCGACCTCGAGGCGAGGTTCCAGAGTTCGCGGCTGGTCACCGTCTTCCCGTCCGAGTGGCACAGCGAGAAGAACATCTCCTACGTGATCGCCAACCTCATCGCGGCGAAGGAGGGCGCGGCGCGCTGCGGCGGCCCGCTGCTGGTCTAGCGCCGCCGCCACGCGCCCCCACCGCGGAGGGCGCCCCGGGGCGATGCCTCGGGGCGCCCTCCCTGCTGGGGTTACGCCACGTTGGCGCAGACGACGAAGGCCGTGATCGTCTGACCGGCGGTGGACGTGGCGGTCCACGCAGTGGGCGGTGTACCGGCCGCGGGGAAGTTCTCGGCCGCGGCTCCGCTGGCGGCGACGAGGTATCCGCCACCGGTGGCGAAGTCCCCGGTGTCACACGTCGCGGTCGCCGTGCCGGCAGCGGTGCTGGTCCTGACGTAAGTAGCACTCACGGAACCCTGGGGGCCCTGGGGGCCCGTCGCACCCTGAGCACCCGTCGCGCCCTGCGGGCCCTGGGGACCCGTCGCACCCTGCGCACCCGTCGCACCCTGCGCACCCGTCGCGCCCTGCGGGCCCTGGGGGCCCGTCGCACCCTGAGCACCCGTCGCACCCTGCGGTCCCCTCGCACCTTGGGCACCCTGCGCGCCCTGCGCGCCCTGCGCACCTTGGGCGCCCTGAGCGCCCTGAGCGCCCTGAGCGCCCTGAGCGCCCTGAGCGCCCTGAGCGCCCTGAGCGCCCTGAGCACCTTGGGCACCTTGCGGGCCCTGGGGACCCTGCGGACCCTGATGGCCCTGCGGACCCGTGTGGCCCTGGGGGCCCATAGGACCAGGGCCCTCCACCGGCGCCGTGCCTTCGCGGCTGGCCCTGCGGACCGCGTCCGCGATGGCCGCCTGGGACACGTCGTGCGTGCCCAGCTGCTTCAGGACGACGCCGGCATCGGGCCTGTGCGACGCGTCAGCGACCGCCATGGCGCTCGGGGCGACGCCGAGTACCACCGCGGCTGCGCCGGCCGACACCAGAGTGGCGGACTTCAGGCGCGCTGTTCGACTCGTTCTACGGCTCAAGGTAATTCTCCCGACCGATTGGGAGAGGACATGGGCAGCGGGCGCACACTCCGTGCGTTCGAATCGATCGCTTGCCATATCCCCTCGACAGATGAAGCCAGCGCCAACTCTTACGAAAGAATGATTAACGGTCGACTCGGGCCCTTTCGAGAGTCACCCGGCTGACGGAATCTCCGCCGTTTTTTAGGCCTTTACGGTTATCCCTGTCACCCGTTTCGCCGTCCCTCTGATGAATCGACGGCTTCCTCCCCGGAGAGAAACGGGCCGAGGCCGTCAGGCCTGGTGATGACCGAGTGCAGCTCCGGCAGACAGCGGCCGCACCCGCTCGCGAGCAGCGGCTGAGCCAGTCCCCCAGGCGGTCGTCGTCGATCAGGCCGGCCCACCGGACCGCCTCCCCGGCGCAGCCGCCCCCCGGTCGAGCCGGATGACGCGCCCCGCGCATCGCCGCCGAGGGCCAGTCGAGTGCCCAGGCCGCTTTCGCGGAAGTCACGAAGTCGCCCGGAATCAGCTCGTGAACGTGCGCAATTTCCCTGCGGGCGCTCCTGCGCCGCGTATTCCAGCCGCAGCCCGACGCGG
Source organism: Streptomyces shenzhenensis (assembly GCF_021462265.1). Taxonomy (GTDB): domain Bacteria; phylum Actinomycetota; class Actinomycetes; order Streptomycetales; family Streptomycetaceae; genus Streptomyces; species Streptomyces shenzhenensis. Next base: position 178,824 of record NZ_JAJONF010000006.1, read on the forward strand.
ACACCGGCCGCAACCAAGCCGCGGCGCGCGCTCGCCGTTCGCGCCCGCGTCGGGCCGGGTCGGTCTCGTCAGCCGGTCGATGCCGTACCCGGAGCGCGCGAACCGGGGCGGGCCGGCGTCGCCCCCTTCGACACCCACCCGCCGATACCCACCCGTCCTCAGAACCAGAAGATGGCCAGAAGAACCAGGATCACCACCGCCGCCACGAGCCACCAGATCCACACATGCCGATGCCCGGTTGCCGGCCTGTCCTCAGGGCCGCCGCCGCATGGGCGGTCCTCCGCCGGGCTCGGGTTCTCCGGTCGGTCCCGGCCGTAGATGTCGTCGCCTTGCGCCATGCCCTCACTCCTGTCAGGACCACACCACGCACGGAATGTCCGGTTCCGGTTGCATACCGGGATCGCCCGGTCACCACCCGTTCACCCGATCGGCGCAGGAACGTCCCCTTCCGCGAGCACGCTCCTCCGCGTGAGACGTATCGCGGGAATCCTCCTCGCAGTGCTGCTGATCGGTGGCGTGGTGGCTGCCGTCGTCGCAGGCCGGCAGGGGGATGACAAAGGCACGGCAACGAAGACCGTGCGTGGTGTGATCGGTTCGGAGAAGTCGGACTTCTTCGCCGATCCCGATGTGGTGAAGGCCCTCGCCGCCAAGGGCTACACCGTGAAGACGGAGGCGTCCGGATCCTGGGCCATGGAGGATCTGGACCTGAAGGGCTACGACTTCGCCTTTCCGTCCAGTTCGGCGCCCGCCGACACGCTGGCCGGGAAGTACCACGCCCGCCAGCCCCTCCCTCGCCCCTTCTACTCGCCCCTCGTCGTCGTGGCCCACCGCAGCGCGGCCGAGGTGCTGGCGGCGAACGGCCTCGCCGTGCTCGACGGCGGGGGCAAGGGCATCCTGAAGATGGGCGCCTACCTCGACGCGGCCGAGCACGACCGGACCTGGCAGCAGCTCAAGGGGGCCAAGGCGCACGGGGAGTTGACCGGGACGCTGTTCATCACCAGCACCGACCCGGAGACCTCCAACTCCGGCGCTCTCTACCTCGCCGCCGCCTCCTACGTCGCCAACGGCGGCCGGGTGGTGGCCAGTGGCGCCGACGTCGCGAGGACCACGCCGCTGCTGCGCAAGCTGGTCAGCGTGCAGGGGGCCCAACAGCCGAGCAGCGACGCGGTGTTCCGGGACTTCATCAGCGGCGCCGGCAACCCGCTGGTGTGCCTGTACGAGTCGCAGGTCGTGTCGCTGCTCGCGGAACAGCACAGCGCCGACGACCTCGTCGTCCTCTACCCGGACACCACGGTCAACAGCGACCACACCGTCGTGCCGCTCGACGACGCCGGCCGCGCGCTCGGCGAACTCCTCAGCACCGACCCGGCCCTGCGCAAGCTCGCCGTCAGGCACGGCTTCCGGCCCCAGGGCGACTCCGCCGAGTTCGTCCAGGCCACCGCGGACCGCGCAGCCCACCTCAACCAGACACTGACCGGCGTCCGGCAGGCGCCCGTGCCCACCTCCGCGGTGCTGCACGAGATGGCCCGCCGGGCGCGCGGCTGAACGGGGGACCCTGTGAGCAACTTCGACAAGATGGTGCCGAGCGGCGGTGCGCCTACGCCCACGCTCAGCGGCGACGACGTCTTCACGCTGACCCCGCCGGAGGCGGTCGCGCCCGTGCCGCGGGAGCGGGCCGGCGGACTCGTACCGGTCGACGACAGCGTCCGTACGGACATGGCGCAGAAGGCCGCCGCGTACGTCCGGGGGCTGGCCTCGCTGGACGCGCGGTCGCCGGAGTTCGCGAGCAAGGTCGGTGAGATCACCGGCCTCGGCGCCGGCGAGATGCGCACCGCCGCCGCGCAGTCCAACCGCATGCTGGAGCGTGCCGTGCGCAGCCTGCCCGACAAGGGCGCTGACGCCCAGGCCAAGGTGGCCGGCTCCCTGGTCGAACTGCGCAGGGTCGTCGAGGACCTGGACCCGCGCGACCTGCCCGCGGGCCGGGGCCGCAAGTTCCTCTCCCGGCTGCCCGGAGGCAACAGGCTCCGCGACCACGTCGCCAAGTACGCCTCCGCGCAGGGCACGTTGAACAAGATCGTGGGGTCGCTGCGCGGCGGCCAGGACGAACTGCGGCGCGACAACGCGGCGTTGCAGACCGAGCGGGTACGGCTGTGGGAGACCATGGGCAAGCTCCAGGAGTACGTCGTCCTCACCCAGGCCCTGGACACCGCCGTCGAAGAGCACGCCGCCCGGCTGACGGACCCCCAGGAGGCCGACGCGGTACGCGCGGACGTGCTGTTCCCGGTCCGGCAGAAGCACCAGGACCTGCTCACCCAGCTCGCGGTGGCCGCGCAGGGCTACCTCGCGATGGACGTCGTACGGCGCAACAACGACGAGCTGATCAAGGGCGTCGAACGCGCCGCCACCACCACCGTGTCCGCACTGCGCATCTCGGTGATGCTGGCCTCCGCACTGGACACCCAGAAGAAGGTGGTCGAGCAGGTCAACGCGTTGCGCGGGACGACCGAGGAGCTGATCCGGGGCAACGCCGAGATGCTCGCGAGCCAGAGCGGGGAGATCCAGCGGATCGCCGCCGACCCGGCCGTGGGCGCCGAGACGCTGCGGGCCGCGTTCCAGCAGATCTACCGGACCCTCGACGCCATCGACACGTACAAGGCGCAGGCGACCGAGGCGATGGCGAACACCGTGCAGTCCCTCACGGACGAACTCCAGCAGGCGAGCACCTACCTGGAGCGCAGCCGTGCCAAGGGGGCGCTGGAAGGCGGTCTCACGTGACCAGACACCCGCTCCTCGCCCTCCTCGCGGCGGCGGCCGTCGTCCTGACCGGCTGCACCGCGAAGGACCACGACGACGACTCCGCGGCCCCGAGGCCCGGCACCCTCCGCGTCCTCGCCTCCTCCGAACTCAGCGACATGACGGCCGTCTTCGACCGCGTCCGCAAGGACACCGGGGTCACCGTCCGCCCCACCTACATGGGCACCCTGGACGCCGTCGACCTGCTGGCCCGGGGGAAGGCCGACGGCAGGTACGACGCGCTGTGGCTGTCCTCCGACGACTACCTGCGGTTGCGCCCGGAGGCGGCGAAGAAGGTCGTCTCCGAGACCTCGATCATGACCAGCCCGGTCGCGATCGGGGTGCGGACGGCCACCGCCAAGGCCCTGGGCTGGAAGCCGGACGCGGTGACCTGGTCCCGGATCGAACAGGCCGTGGTGGCGGGCCGGCTGTCCTACGGCATGACGGACCCGGCCCGCTCCAACTCCGGCTTCGCCACGCTGATCTCGGTCGCCTCCGCGCTCTCCGGCGCCCAGTCGGCGCTCACCGACGCGGACGTGGCCAAGGCGACCCCGCAGCTGAAGGAGTTCTTCAAGGGCCAGAAGCTGACCTCCGGTTCCTCGGGCTGGCTGGCCTCCGCCTACCAGCGGCGCGGTGACGTCGACGCGCTGCTCAACTACGAGTCCGTCCTCAAGGGCATCCCGGGTCTCACGGTGATCCGGCCCAGCGACGGCGTGGTCACCGCGGACTATCCGTTCTCCTCCCTCGCCGGCACCTCCGCGGCCACCCGCGAAGACGTCCGAGAGGTCACCGAGGACCTGCGCGGCGCGGCCGTGCAGAAGCTCATCACCGACACCACCCGCCGCCGCCCGGTGGTCGCCTCCGTCCCGCCGGCCGCCGGTCTCGACACCACTCGCCGCCGCGAACTCCCGTTCCCCGGCAGCCGGTCGGTGGCCGACGGGCTCATCTCGGCGTACGAGAACGAACTGCGCCGCCCCTCCCGCACGGTCTACGTCCTGGACACCTCGGGCTCCATGGACGGTGACCGGCTGAACCGGCTGAAGAAGGCCCTCACCGACCTCACCGGCGACTTCCGCGACCGCGAGGAGGTCACTCTGATGCCGTTCGGCTCGGCGGTGAAGAGCGTGCGCACCCATGTCGTCGAGCCGGCGGACCCCAAGGCCGGTCTGGCCGCGATCCGCAAGGACACCGAGGCGCTGACCGCCGACGGCAACACGGCGATCTACACCTCGCTGGAGAAGGCGTACGACCAATTGGGAAGCGGCGAGGACACGTTCACCTCGATCGTGCTGATGACGGACGGCGAGAACACCACGGGCGACAAGGCCGGTGACTTCGACGGCTTCTACCGCGAGCTCTCCACCGACCGGCAGCGGATCCCCGTCTTCCCCATCCTCTTCGGCGACTCCTCCCGCGCCGAACTCCAGCACATCGCCACCCTGACCGGTGGCCGTCTCTTCGACGCCCGGCAGGGCTCCCTGGACGGCGCCTTCGAGGAGATCCGTGGCTACCAGTAAGGCGCTCGCCTACCTCGAATCCCGCAAGAACCTCACCGGTTCGGCGGGCGGCCTGCTCGGCCTGGTCCTGACGTTCACGGGTGTGGCAGGCCCGTACTGGCCGGTGGTGGTGGCGGGTCTGTACGGCGCGGGCGCGCTGATCGCCCCACCGGAGCGGCCGCCGCTGCCGGACTTCCCGTCCCCTTCGGCCCAACTGGAGGAGGTACGGGCGGACTTCGCGCAGCTGGGCGCCTATCTGGCGGAGGTGGACCTGCCGGCGGCGGCCGCCGGGCGGCTGGCCGAACTGCGGGACCTGCTCTCCGCGCTGCTGGACCCGGGCTGGGCGGCCGAGCTGCTCGCCCAGGACCCGGAGGGGGTCCATGTCCTCTCCCGGGCGGTGCGCCAGGACATCCCGGAGGCGGTCGACAGCTTCGTACGGACCCGGTGGTGGACGCGTATGACGCCGGGCCAGGAATCCCCGGAACGCCATCTGGAACGGCAGTTGGCGGTCCTGAAGGAGGAGGCCGGGCAGCTGGCGGCGGGCCTCGGGGAGACGGAGGCCCGCCGCCAGGAGACGCACACCCGGTATCTGGAGGAGCGGGGCAACTGAGCCGCCGTGTCGTCGCCCGTCGCGGGGCCGGTCCGGGTGGCCGTGCCCGTGACCGTGGTACCGGTCCGGCGGGCGACCGGGGTCACCACCCGAACAGGCGAAGGCCTGTCGTCACCGAGCTCCCCTCGGGGCGGAGGGGAAAGGCGACGACAGGCCCACAGACCCCGCACCCCGTTGTGCGCGGCCTCGCCGGTTCACACCGCGGCCGGTCGTGACGATCGCTGGTCAGGGCAACATCCCCCAACCGGCCGCGGAGTCTTCGGTACGGGACTCAGCCCAGCCGCTCCACGAGCGCCCGGTACTCGGCCCACAGCTCCTTCGGCGTGTGGTCGCCGAAGGTGTTCAGGTGGTCGGGGACGAGTGCCGCCTCCTCCCGCCAGACCTCCTTGTCGACGGTCAGCAGGAAGTCGAGGTCGCTGTCGTCGAGGTCGAGCCCGTCGGTGTCGAGGGCGTCACGGGTCGGCAGCACACCGATCGGCGTGTCCACACCGTCGGCCTTGCCGTCCAGCCGTTCCACGATCCACTTCAGGACCCGGGAGTTCTCGCCGAAGCCCGGCCAGACGAACTTGCCCTCGTCGTTCTTCCGGAACCAGTTGACGTAGTAGATCTTCGGCAGCTTGGCCTGGTCCTTGTCCTTGGCCACGTCGATCCAGTGGGCCATGTAGTCGCCCATGTTGTAGCCGCAGAACGGCAGCATCGCGAACGGGTCGCGGCGCAGTTCGCCGACCTTGCCCTCGGCGGCGGCGGTCTTCTCGGAGGCCACGTTGGCGCCGAGGAAGACACCGTGGTTCCAGTCGAAGGACTCGGTCACCAGCGGTACGGCGGTGGCGCGGCGGCCGCCGAAGAGGATCGCCGAGATCGGCACGCCCTTCGGGTCCTCCCACTCCGGCGCGATGATCGGGCACTGCGCGGCGGGGACGGTGAAGCGGGCGTTGGGATGGGCTGCCGGGCTCTCGGAGGCCGGCGTCCAGTCGTTGCCCTTCCAGTCGGTGAGGTGGGCGGGGGTCTCCTGCGTCATGCCCTCCCACCAGACGTCGTCGTCGTCGGTCAGCGCCACGTTGGTGAAGACGGAGTTGCCCCACAGCGTCTTCATCGCGTTGGCGTTGGTGTGCTCACCGGTGCCGGGCGCGACGCCGAAGAAGCCGGCCTCGGGGTTGATGGCGTACAGGCGGCCGTCCGCGCCGAACCGCATCCAGGCGATGTCGTCGCCGATGGTCTCGACGGTCCAGCCGGAGACGGTGGGCTCCAGCATGGCGAGGTTCGTCTTGCCGCAGGCGCTCGGGAAGGCGGCGGCGACGTACTTGGACTCGCCCTGCGGGGGCGTGAGTTTGAGGATCAGCATGTGCTCGGCGAGCCAGCCCTCGTCGCGCGCCATGACGGAGGCGATGCGCAGGGCGTAGCACTTCTTGCCGAGCAGGGCGTTGCCGCCGTAGCCGGAGCCGTAGGACCAGATCTCGCGCGACTCGGGGAAGTGCGAGATGTACTTGGTCTGGTTGCACGGCCAGGGCACGTCGGCCTGGCCCGGCTCCAGCGGGGCGCCGAGGGTGTGGACGGCCTTCACGAAGAAGCCGTCGTCGCCGAGTTCGTCGAGGACGGCCTGGCCCATGCGCGTCATGGTGCGCATGGAGACGGCGACGTACGCCGAGTCGGTGATCTCCACGCCGAGGGCGGAGAGCGGCGAGCCGAGGGGGCCCATGCAGAACGGGACGACGTACATCGTCCGGCCCTTCATCGAGCCGCGGAACAGGCCCTTCTCGCCGGCAAAGATCTCCCGCATCTCGGCGGGCGCCTTCCAGTTGTTGGTCGGGCCGGCGTCCTGCTCCCGCTCGGAGCAGATGAACGTGCGGTCCTCGACCCGGGCGACGTCGGTCGGGTCGGAGGCCGCGAGGTAGGAGTGGGGGCGCTTGATCGGGTCGAGCTTCTTGAAGGTGCCCTTCGCCACGAGCTCTTCGCACAGTCGCTCGTACTCGGCCTCGGATCCGTCACACCAGACCACGCTGTCCGGTTGCGTCAGTTCGGCGATCTCGTTGACCCACGAGATCAGTTCCTGATGGTGGGTGGGGATGACGGTGGGAGCCGCGATGTCGCGCGCCACGATCGCTCCTAAATGAGGGATTTTTGATCTTTGGGCCCTTGCAGACCTTGTTGCCCCGTGGGGGCCGCGACCCGGACGCTTCGTAGCCGCTCATCCGGTGTCGACCGCACTCATTTGATACTCCGACTCGATCACCCATCTGTCCAGAGGGAGTCACAGATGAGCGACGTGAGGAAGACCACGGTTTCTGCGTTCACCTGCGTTTCTTTGCGTCCACATTGAGTTCGCCTCAAGGTCTTTTTGCCCGCCCTTGCGGGCACCCCCGAGGCTCCGTGAGACGATGGCCGCCCGCGACGGCTGTCGGGGGGCGACTGATCCGTAACTTACGGTTCCGTAGGTACGATGCCCTCATGACTGCGTCCGCCCCCGACGCGCCCACGGAACCGCCGGCCGCCGGCCGTGGTTCCGCCGCGCTCTCCTCCCTGTCGCAACAGGTCAAGCCCAAGCTGCGCGGCTGGCTGCACCTGGGCATGTTCCCGGCCGTACTCATCGCGGGCCTCGTCCTCACCGCCCTCGCCGACTCACCGCGCGGCCGCATCGCCTGCGGGATCTACGCCCTGACGGCGTGCCTGCTGTTCGGTGTGAGCGCGCTGTACCACCGGGGCGACTGGAGCCCGCGCATGGACGGCGTCCTGCGCAGACTCGACCACGCCAACATCTTCCTGATCATCGCGGGCACCTACACCCCGCTGGCCCTGCTGCTCCTGCCGGGTACCAAGGGCCGGTGGCTGCTCTGGGGCATCTGGGCCGCGGCGGCCGCCGGCATCGCCTTCCGGGTCTTCTGGGTCGGCGCGCCGCGCTGGCTGTACACGCCCTGCTACATCGCGATGGGCTGGGCGGCGGTCTTCTTCCTGCCCGACTTCATGCGCACCGGCGGGATCGCGGTCCTGGTCCTGGTGATCGTGGGCGGCCTCCTCTACAGCGCGGGCGGCGTGATCTACGGCATCAAGCGCCCGAACCCGTCACCGCGCTACTTCGGGTTCCACGAGGTGTTCCACTCCCTCACGCTGGCCGCGTTCGCCGTCCACTACGTCGGCATCTCCCTGGTGGCCTACCAGCACGCATAGCCCCACCACCGCTCCTCCGAGTGGCCACGGCTTTCGAGCCGTGGCCACTTTTTTTCATGCCCTCACGCACATTCCGACACCTACTCGCCATTGACAGTCACTATATTTTGACAGCTACTCTCATTTCATGGCTACTGTCACTCATCTGGAAGAGGCGCACCGGAACCCCCGCCGCTGGTGGGCCCTGGGCGCTCTGGTCGCGAGCATGCTGGTGCTCGGCTTCGACACGACGATCCTCAACGTGGCGCTCCCGACGATGGCCCGGGAACTCGGCGCCACCACCAGCCAGCAGCAGTGGATGGCGGACGCGTACGTCATCGTCTTCGCGTCGCTGATGCTCCCCGCCGGACTTCTCGGCGACCGCTTCGGCCGCCGCCGGATGCTCGTCGCCGGTCTGGCGGTCTTCCTGGCCGGCTCGGTGATGGGCTCGCTGGCCGGCGACGTGCACTGGGTGATCGCCGCCCGCACCGTGATGGGCGTCGGCGCCGCGCTGGTGATGCCGCTCGCGATGTCCGTGCTGCCCTCGCTGTTCGGGCCGGCCGAGCGCACCCGGGCCGTCGGCATCGTCTCGGCCGCCTCGGCACTCGGCCTGCCGCTCGGCCCGATCATCGGCGGCTTCCTGCTCAACCACTTCTGGTGGGGCTCGGTCTTCCTGATCAACGTGCCGATGGCCGCCATCGGCATCGCCGCCTGCGTCTTCCTGCTTCCCGAGACCAGCGACCCCGCCTCCCCCAAGGTCGACGCCCTCTCCACCGCGCTCACCGCGATCGGCCTCGGCGCCCTGGTCTACGCGATCATCGAGGCGCCCGACCGCGGCTGGGGGGATCCGCTGGTGCTGGCCCTGTTCGCGGTCGCCCTCGTGCTCGTCACGGCCCTGGTGCTGCGCGAACGCCGGGCCGGCCGCCCCATGCTCGACATGGCGCTCCTCACCCACCGCGGCTTCCTGCTCAACGCCCTCGCGGCGACGCTCGTGATGTTCGTGCTCTCCGGCCTGCTGTTCGTGCTGCCGCAGTATCTCCAGGCGGTCCTCGGCAACGACGCCCTCGGCACCGGCCTGCGCCTGCTGCCGATGATGGGCGGCCTGATCGTCGCCGCGCGGGCCGGCCAGCCGGTCGTCGCCCGCTTCGGCGCCCGCGCCGTGGTCGCCGCGGGCCTGGTCGTCCTCGCCTTCGCCGCGTTCCTCGGCAGCCGTACGTCGGTGGGCGACGGCTACGGCTTCACCGCGCTGTGGCTGTCCGTCGCCGGCCTCGGCTTCGGCTTCTCGGTGGTCCCGGCCATGGACGGCGCCCTCGCCGCCCTGCCCACGGACCGGGCCGGCAGCGGTTCCGGACTGCTGATGACCCTGCGCCAGGTCGGCGGCGCGATCGGCATCGCCCTGCTCGGCAGCCTGCTGGCGAGCGCCTTCCGCGACCGCCTGGACGTGACCGGCCTGCCCGCTCCGCTCGGCCACACGGCCGGCGAGTCGGTGGTCGCCGCCCACCTGGTCGCCGCGAAGACCGGCTCCGCCCGCCTCGCCGGCTCCGCGAACGCCTCGTACGTCCACGGCATGGGCCTGGTCCTGATGGTGTGCGGCATCGCCGCGCTCGCCACCGCGCTGCTGGCCGCGGCGTTCCTTCCCGACGCGCCCACCGAGCGCCGTACCGAAGGGGGCGAGTCCCCGGCCGTGGCCCCCGCCGCCGCCGATGCCGGACAATGACCGGCATGACGGCACCAGACACCTCCTTCTCCCCCGCCGGCAGTCCCAGGCCCGGCCTGCGCGAGCGGAAGAAGATCAAGACCCGCGAGGCGATCCGCACCGCGACCTACGCGCTGGTCGAGGAGCAGGGGTACGAGGCGACGACGATCGAGCAGATCGCCGAGCGGGCCGAGGTGTCGCCGTCGACGGTCTTCCGGTACTTCCCGACCAAGGAGGACATCGTCCTCACGGACGAGTACGACCCGCTGATCATGGAGGAGCTCCGGGCCCGGCCCGCCGACGAGCCGTGGCCGGACTCCCTCCGCCATGTGATACGCCGGGCGATCTCGCTCGGCATGAAGGACTCCCACGCGGTCTCCCGGCTGCGCACCCGGCTGATGGTCGAGGTCCCCTCGGTGCGCTCCCGGATGATGGAGAGCATGTCGGAGACCGGCCGGATGCTCTGCCAGGCCATCGGTGAACGCACCGGCCGCGACCCCGGCAGCCTGGAGGTCCGGGTCTACGCGATGTCCATCGTCGGCGGGCTGATGGAGACCTCGATGTACTGGGCGGAGCAGGACCACGCGCCCGACTTCGAGGCGCTGGTCGACCGTGCCCTCGACGTCATCGAGCACGGCCTGCCTCAGGAAAACCACTGAGGTCACGGCCGTCACCCGTGCCATCCTGACCGGGTGAACGCTCCCGAGATCCAGGTCGAAGTAGCTCCCGAGCTCGCCCTGTTCGTCCCGCACGCCCGCCGCGTCGGCGCCCACCCGCTCACCGTCGACGGCGTCTCGACACTCGGCCACGTGATCGAATCCCTCGGCGTCCCGCTGACCGAGGTCGGCGCCCTCGTGGTGGACGGCCGGCAGGTCCCCCCGGCCCACGTCCCGGCGCACGGCGAGTCGGTGGCCGTCCGCACCGTGCGGCGCCCGCAGCGGGTCCCCGGTGCTCCGCTCCGCTTCCTGCTCGACGTCCACCTCGGCACCCTCGCCCGCCGCCTCCGCCTCCTCGGCGTGGACACGGCGTACGAGTCGACGGACATCGGCGACCCGGCCCTCGCGGCCCGCTCGGCGGCCGAGAAGCGCGTGCTGCTGAGCCGCGACCGGGGCCTGCTGCACCGCCGCGAACTCTGGGCCGGCGCCTACGTCTACAGCACCAGCCCCGACGACCAACTCCACGACGTCCTCGACCGGTTCGCCCCCGGCCTGCGCCCCTGGACCCGCTGCACGGCCTGCAACGGCCTGCTGAAGGACGCGACGAAGGAAGAGGTGGCGGACCAGCTCAAGGGCGGCACCCAGAAGTCGTACGACGTCTTCGCGCGGTGCGAGGAGTGCGGCCGCGCGTACTGGAAGGGCGCGCACCACCGGCAGCTGGAGGCCATCGTGGCACGCGCCCTCGCCGAGTTCGCCTGAGGAGTTCGCCTGAGGTCGCCCGGACCGGCCCCGGCCGGCCGTCGCCTTCGGCCGTCAGCTTCGGCCCAGTGCCCGGTACTCCCAGCCGGCCGCGCGCCACTGGGCGGGGTCGAGGGCGTGCCGGCCGTCCACGACCCGGCGCCGGTTCACCACGGCGCCCATCACCTGCGGGTCGATCTCCCGGAACTGCGTCCACTCGGTGAGCAGCACCACGACGTCGGCGCCCGCGGCGGCCTGCAGCGCGTCGGTCCCGTACCGCAGCTCGGGGTGGACGCGGCGGGCGTTGTCCATCGCCACCGGGTCGTAGACCGTCACCAGGGCGCCGGCCCGGTGCAGAGTGGCGGCGACGTCCAGCGCGGGCGCGTCCCGGATGTCGTCGGAGTTGGGCTTGAAGGCCGCCCCGAGCGCGGCCACCTTCGTCCCGGCGAGATCGCCGCCGACCAGCTCACGGACCAGGTCCACGGTGCGGGCCCGGCGGCGCTGGTTGATGGCGTCCACCTCACGCAGGAAGGCGACCGCCTGGGCGACGTCCAGTTCCTCGGCACGGTGGATGAACGCCCGGATGTCCTTGGGCAGGCAGCCACCGCCGAAGCCCAGCCCCGGCTTCAGGAAGCGGCCCCCGATCCGGTCGTCGTGGGCCAGCGCCTCCGCCAGCCGGTGCACGTCGGCGCCGGCGGCCTCGCAGACCTCCGCCATGGCGTTGATGTACGAGATCTTCGTGGCGAGGAAGGAGTTGGCGGCGACCTTGACCAGTTCGGCGGTGGGCAGGTCGGCGACCACCACCGGGGTGCCCTGGGCGATGACGGGCGCGAACGCCGCGCGCAGCTGCCGCTCCGCCCACGCGGACTCGGTGCCGAACACCAGCCGGTCGGGGTGCAGGGTGTCCTCGACGGCGAAGCCCTCCCGCAGGAACTCCGGGTTCCAGGCCAGCTCCACGGCGTCCCCGGCCGGGGCGGTGGCGCGGACCAGCTCCGCCAGCCGGGCCGCAGTGCCCACCGGCACCGTCGACTTCCCGACCACCAGGGCCCGGCGGTTCAGGTGCCGGGCCAGCTCGGTCACCGCGCCCTCCACGTAGCGCAGGTCCGCGGCGTAGGAACCGGGCTGCTGCGGAGTGCCCACACAGACGAAGTGGATGTCGCCGAACTCGGCTGCCTCCGCGAGGCTGGTCGTGAAGTGCAGCCGGCCCGACTCCTGGGCCTTGACCAGGAGTTCGGGCAGACCTGGCTCGAAGAACGGTACCTGGCCGGCTCTCAGCAGCTCGATCTTGCCGGGATCCACGTCGACGCCGAGCACCTCGTAGCCGAGGGCCGCCATGCAGACGGCGTGCGTGGCGCCCAGGTAACCGGTGCCTATGACGGTCAGGCGGGGGGCGTCGGTGCCGACAGTGCCGTCGGTGCCGTCGATGCCGCGGGGAAGAGTGTCCATGATGCCTCCGAGGAGATTCCGATATGCGGATGAAAGGTGCATACGGGAACGTGTGTGGCGCAGAGCGGTGGGGGCGGGGGCGTGCGGAGAGGTGCGAGCGGGGCCCGGTGCGGGCCGGGCCCCGTCGCGTCAGGAGGCGCAGGCGATGTTGGCGAGGCCCTTCGCCGCGTCGGCGACCTTGTTGTCGCAGGTGACCTTGTTGTTCTCGGGGGGCGCGAAGTGGAAGCCGTAGCCGGGCCCGTCCACCTGCGCGGTGTTGGCCTGGAACACGTTTCCGGTGCCCCAGCCGTCGAGGATCCGGTGGGTCTGGAAGCCGTCCTCACGGGAGTGGCGGCCCACGTTGCCCTTGATCAGCCAGTCGTTGCCCTTGACGTCGACCCAGGAGTCGTTGTGCCCTCCGCTGAGGCCGGCGCCGTCGAAGGTGTTGCCGGTCAGGGAGCCCCCGGTGGTGCCCTCCTTGATGTCGACGGACTCGGCGGTGGTGTCGCTGATGTGGTTGCCGCGGATCACGTTGTCGTCGCTCTTGTCGGGCTTGCAGCCGGTGACGGTGCACCAGTTGGACTGAGCCGACCCGACGTAGACGCCCTCGCCGAACTGCTCCTTGCGCTTGCCCGTGGCGCGGACGGTGTTGCCCTCGACCACGTTGCCGGAGCTGAAGTCACGCAGGTGGATGCCCTCGTCGCCGATGTCCTCGACGGTCAGGCCCTGGATGACGGTGCCCTGGACGCCGTCGGCCATGACGCCCTTCTGACCGTTGCGCACGGTGAAGCCGATCAGCCGCCAGTGGCTGGCGCCGTCGAGGTGGAAGGCGTAACCGCCGTCGACGCCACCCGCGTCGATCACCGCGCCGGGGCCGCCGCACAGGAAGACCGGCCGGTCCGCCGTACCGGGGGTGGTGGCGGTGAAGCGGTCCGGGTAGACCCCGTCCTGCATCTTGATGACGGTACCGGGCCGGGCCTGGTCCAGCGCCTGCTGAAGGGACTTGGCGTCGCTGACGGTGACGGTGGCGGCCGGGCACGTCACCGGTCCGGCGGCCACGGCCGCGGCCGAGCCGGTCGCGGTGGGCGTGGCCGTCCCGCCGGTGGCCGCCGTGCCGCCCGGTGCCGGGCCGGAGGCCGTGGCACCGGAGCCGTCGGTGTCGTCCCCGTCGTCCGTGGGTTCGGCGACCGGGATGGTGGGACCGGCGGAGGGACCGGCGCCGTACACGACGGGACGGTCGTCGCCGGCGGAGGCCCCCGCCACGATCAGCGCCACCACAGAGATCAGCAGGGCGGCCGAGGCCACCCACAGCGGCGGACCGCCGGAGAGCCAGATCCGGCGCAGCCGCTGCGCGGCGGGCTCGCCCGCCGGAGAGCCGCCGGCGGGCGGGCTGTCGCCCGGCCCGCCGTCGCCGGGTCCGCCGTCGCCGGGCGCTGCGGGGAGGTTGTCGCTCATTCGCTCATCACCGGCTCCCGTCGGCGGCTTGCCACGGCGATCTCCTCCGGCGGCGGGGCGGGCAGCGGTGCCTTGTCGGAGTACGGGTGGAGGATGCCGGCGCCCTGCCCGTTGCCGCGCCGCCGGCGCCGGCCCATGACGGCCGAGAACAGGATCAGCAGCAGGATGCCCGTCCACAGCAGGGTCATCGGGCTCGCGTAGTGCTTGACCTTGACCCAGAAGGAACTGGTGTCGTACCAGGCGAAGGTCTGGTTCTCCTTGATGGAGGCACCGCCGTGGGAACGGCTGGAGTCCAGCGCGCTGGGGCCGACCCCGGCGATGACGTTGAAGGAGACCGTCGTGCCGTCCACGCCACCGACCAGGCTGACGCCGTGGCTGGTGGCGTCCTGGACGGTGTTGCCGCGTATCTCGGCGGCCGAGTCGCGCACGTACACACCGGTCTCCGGCCCGTCGATGATGTTGCCGGTGACCGTGGCACCGGTGACCCCGTCGCGTACCGAGATGCCCTGCCGCTTCTGGCCGGTCAGCCGGTTGCCGGTGATGGACACCTTGTCCGCCGCCAGGCGGGCCACGATGCCCATGTCGCCGCCCTCGATGCGGTTGTTCTGCACCCCGACGTCGAAACCGCCCAGCACCTCGACGCCGTACCGGCCGTTGTCCTTGGCCACGCTGTTGGCGACCGAGTTGGAGCCGTAGCTGTCGACTGCCTGCCCGGAGGCGGAGGGACCGTCGGCGAGCGGCTTGCCGCTGAGCGTGTAGCCGTTGCCGCCGTTGCCCGCGGCCGTGGAGCCGCTGATGCGCACCTGCTGGGTGGCGCGGGAGAGGATGAACCCGTCGCCGCCGTTGTTCCTGGCGACCGTGCGCTGCACGAGCGAGCTGGAGACGAAGCGGTGCAGCACCACCCCGTCCTTCAGGCTGTTTTCCACGGTGGTGTCGCTGATCTCGATCCCGGTCGCGCTGGAGATGAAGATCCCGAAGGCGTTGCCGGTGATGGTCGAGTGGGTGATCGACCCGGAGACGTAGGAGAGCCCGGCGGTGGAGAACCGGGCGTCGGGTGTGGTCAGGGCACCCGAGGGCATGGCCGTGATGTCACCGCTGCTGGTGTTCTGGCCGTCCTGCGCGTCGCGCTGGGCACGGGCCCGCTCGCGCGCGGTCTTGCCGTGCACCTGGCCGGCGTTCTCCAGCGAGCCGGTGTTCGGCCGGTCGGTGCCGGTGAGGCTGAGCCCGCCGGTGCGGCCGCTCCAGAAGCCCAGGTTCGCGAGTTTGGTGTGCGTCATCTCGAACTGGCCGCCGATGGTGCGGATGTAGGCGCGGCCGTCCCCGACGTCGGTGTCGGCCTTGTTGGCCTGCGGGTCCCAGCTGGTGATGGTCAGCGGCGCCTGGGCGGTGCCCTGGAGGGACAGTTCGCCGCCGAAGGAGACGATGGAGACGAAGCCGCTGCGGTTGCTGGCCATCCGCAGGGTGAGGCCGCCCGGGTTGGACAGCTTCAGCTTGGCGCCGACGTTGAGATAGATGTTCTCGGTCAGCACGTACGAGCCGTCCTTGCTCCGCACGAAGGTCTGCGGGGCGAGCTTCAGCAGGTCGGCGACCGTGTAGGCGGCGCTGCGGTCGGTGAGGACCAGGGTGTACCCGTTGTCGGTGTCGAGCCGGTACGGCACGGTCCACTTGGTGCTCTGCAGGGGCGCCACCGAGGTGAACGCCCGGACCTGGTTGAGCCGGTGGTCCTCGTCGGCCACGAGCGCGGCCTGGTTCTCCGCGTCCTCGGCGGCCAGTTTCTGCTTCCTGTCGCCGCCCCCGTCGGCGTGCGCCGTGGCCGAGGTGCCCAGCAGCAGCGCCACGGCCACCGCGAAGGCGCCCAGCACGGCCGCCGCTCCGGCACCGGCCCGGCGCGGCCGGGTGCCGGAGCCGGGTCTTGTCCTCGTCACGAGATCCGTCAGGAGATTCGTCATGAGACGGGTTGCCATGGCGTCAGACCACCTCGGGCTGGAGGGCGGGGTGGCTCTGGCCGCCCGCGGCGGGTCCGGCGAGCGTGGCCGCGCTCTGGCCCTCGCCTCCGATGCTGGTGCTGCTGCGGGTGAGCCAGCCCTGCTTGTTCATGGTGACGAAGGCGTACAGCTTGATCGGCAGCGAGATCATGATGACCACGAGGGCGGTCAGCGGCAGCAGGAATATCTCCTGCGGGTGCCTGCGCAGGTGCGAGTAGCCGCGGACGGCGCGGCCGAGGAGCAGCCAGATCAGGGTGAGGGCGATGCCGCGGGCGGTGAGGTCCAGCCGGCTGGTCAGCAGATAGCCGAGGGCCATGCCCATGGTCACCGGGGTCAGCAGGATCTGCAGCACGGTGATCTTGGTGACCAGCGGGACCCGCCACAGCCAGCCCTTGTACAGCGCGGTCAGGTAGCAGCGGTAGGAGTTGCGGCTCCATCGGACGCGCTGCTTCACGAAGGCCCGGAAGGACGAGGGGAACATGGAGATCGCCCGCGCGGAGGACTGGTGCACGGTCTTGTAGCCCGACGCGAGGACCAGCCAGGTCAGCCTGCCGTCGTCGCCCGCCACACAGCGGCGGCCGAGGAAGAACTCGTTCTCCAGGTTCTCCAGCACGGGCAGGACCGCCGAGCGGCGGTAGGCGGCGGTACGGCCGGACAGACAGGCCACGGCACCGGCCCGGCCCATGGCCGGTACGTAGTCGTAGTACCGGAGGTTGACCAGCCAGTCGGCGATCCGGCGCCACACGCTGGTGGTGCGCTGGTAGACGTTCTGCTGGGTGCCCACGCCGCCGACCGCGGGGTCCGCGAACGGCATCTGGACGGCGTCCAGCAGTCCCGGCTCCCAGCGGGTGTCGGAGTCCACCAGGACGAGGAGTTCGCTGGTGGCGGCCCGTATGCCGACCCCCAGCGCGGAACGCTTCCCGCGGTGCTCGAAGGCGAGCACCCGGACCCGGGGGTCCTCCACCAGCGACAGCCGGTGCAGTACCTCGTGGTCCTCCACGTCGGGGACGATGATGATCTCAGCGGGATCCTGGGCGAGCCAGGTCTCCAGACACTCCAGCAGGATCTCCGGGTCTTCCCGGTAGGCCGGGACCACCACGGAGACGCTGGTACGGAAGTCGTTGACGACCGGCTTGGCGAACCGCGAGAGCACCGCCCGGTACAGCCAGAGCACCCAGACGAACAGTCCGGCAAGCCCCAGCGGCATCAGCTCTCGCCACGAAGTCTCCCCCACAGCCTCGACGATCCACGACCAGACCTGGTCGAAGAACTCGGACAAAGTTGCGCTCTCCCCCCACATGACACGACTGCCACGGCTCGAAATGAGACAGAACCGGGCACTGCTCCAGCGATGCTAGGGGCCCTTGAGTGAACGGCGATCACACAAAGCACAAACTTCACCTACAGAGTCTTCACTCTCATCGCGCCCCAGCCGTGACAATCGGTCACACCTGTCACGGCATGGGGTGGATCTTATGAGGAAAATGTGAAGAGCGTGCACTCAGCCGATAAATGGCATGTTTCAAGACAACGAGCAACACCGCCCCGTAAGGGGCGCCCCTCAGCCGCCGAGTGCCGCCTTCAGCCGTTCCGGGTCGGTGGTCGGGGCGTCGCAGGTGAAGTTGCGGCACACGTACGCGGCCGCCTTCCCGCCGACGAGCGGCCGCCCCGCCAGCAACGGGAAGCCGTCGCCGTCCGGAGTTCCCGTCGCCACGACCGCACCGGGTGCGGTGCCCAGAAGTGCCGTGCGGTGCAGTGCGGCCACGCCGGCGTCCCCGGCGTCCGGTCCGACGACCGCGACCTCGCGCGGCCCGTCGAGCAGCGCCTCGGCGACGGCGAGGCCCCATCCGATGGAGCGCGGCACGCGCGGTCCGAGGGTCCCGACGATCCCCAACGCCCGTTCCGCGGCGGTGCGATGGGGTTCGGAGCCGGTGTGGGCCGCATAGCCGAGCAGGGCGCCGGCCGCGGCGGTCCAGCCGGAGGGGGTGGCGTTGTCGGTCGGGTCCTGCGGCCTGCGGATGAGCCGCTCGGCGTCGGCGGCGGTGTCGTAGAGGGCACCGGACTCCGGGCTGTCCTGGTCGGTGAAGCGGTCCAGGACATGGCCGAGGAGGAGCCCGGCGAACTCCAGCCAGACACCCTCACCGGTCACGGAGGCGAGCGCGAGGAAGCCCTCGGCGACATCGCCGTAGTCCTCCAGCACGCCCGCGTTGGCGCCGGCCCGGCCGTCCCGGCTGGTACGGGCGAGGCGCGCGTGGTCGTCGAGATGGAGCCGCACGAGGAGATCGGCGGCGCCGACGGCGGCGTCGACCAGGTCGGGGCGGTCGAAGTAGGCGCCGGTCTCGGCGAGCGCGGCGACGGCGAGGCCGTTCCAGGCGGCGACGACCTTGTCGTCACGGCCCGGAGCCGGGCGATCGGCCCGTGCGGCGAGCAGGCGGCGCTTGACCGAGGCGATCCGCTCGGCGTCGAACACGCCTTCCTGCTGCGGGAGCTGCAGCACGGACTGGCCCTCCTCGAAGGTGCCGTCCTCGGTGACGCCGAAGTACTGGGCGGCCAGGTCCGCGTCCTCGCCCAGGACCTCGCGGAACTGGGCGGGCGTCCACACGTAGTACGCGCCCTCCACGTGCCGGCCGCTCCCGTCGTCGCTGTCGGCGTCGAGCGCGGAGGCGAACCCGCCGTCGCCGGTGCGCAGTTCACGGACCATGAAGTCGGCCGTCTCCAGGGCGACCCGGCGGGCCAGCTCGGAGCCCGTGGCCCGCCACAGGTGCGCGTACACCCGGCAGAGCAGGGCGTTGTCGTAGAGCATCTTCTCGAAGTGCGGGACGGTCCAGTCGCGGTCGACGGAGTAGCGGGCGAAGCCGCCGCCGAGCTGGTCGTAGAGGCCGCCGCGGGCCATCCGCTCACAGGTGTCCACGGCCATCTGCAGGGCGCCCTCGGCACCGGTGCGGGCGTGGTGGCGCAGCAGGAACTCGATGACCATGGACGGCGGGAACTTGGGGGCGCCGCCGAATCCGCCGCGCTGCGGGTCGTACTCGCGGGTGAGCCCGAGCAGCGCCTGCGCGAGCTCCTGCTCGCCGGGCGGCCGGCCGCCCTGGTGCCCGAGCTCCCGCTGGGCGAGGTCGCGGACGATCTTCCCGGCGACCTCGGCGACCTCGTCGCGCCGGTCGGCCCAGGCGGCCCGGACGCCCTCCAGGACCTGCCGGAAGGAGGGCATGCCGTGGCGCGGGGCGGGCGGGAAGTAGGTGCCGAAGTAGAAGGGTTCGGCGTCGGAGGTGAGGAAGACGGTCATCGGCCAGCCGCCCTGTCCGGTGGCGGCCTGTACGGCCTCCATGTAGACGGCGTCCACGTCCGGCCGCTCCTCGCGGTCGACCTTGATGCTGACGAAGTGCTCGTTGAGGAAGTCGGCGGTGGCCTCGTCCTCGAAGGACTCGTGGGCCATGACATGGCACCAGTGGCAGGAGCTGTACCCGACGCTCAGCAGGACGGGCTTGTTCGCGGTCCGCGCCGCCTCGAAGGCTTCGGCCGACCACGGCCACCAGTCGACGGGGTTGTCGGCGTGCTGGAGGAGGTACGGGGACGTCTCATGGGCCAGTCGGTTCACCCTCCCACTCTCCCACGGGGTCGGGAGCCGCGTAGAAGCGCAGATTCACCCGGCGCGCCCCCTCGGGTACGGCGTCGTCGGGGTGGCCGTAGCGGTCGACGAGCCCGTTGTAGGCGCGGACGAAGTCGTGCAGGTCGCTCTTGGTCATCCAGGTGCCGGTGCGCTGGACCTGGGCCCAGCCCTGTGGGCCCCGGTACTCCTCGTGGGCGCGGCGGAAGAGCCTGGTGTCGACCTCGATCTTCAGGAGGGCGAGGTGCTCGGCCGCCGCGTACTCCTCCGTGGTCATCGTGGCCGGGTCGGGTGCGGTGTGGCTGAAGGGCAGGCTCCGCCACCAGCGCTCGCGGCCGCCCGACTTCTCGGGGATCTCCTCGATCAGCTTCTGCTCGGCGAGTTTTCGCAGGTGGTAGCTGGTGGTGCCGGAACTCTCGCCGAGTTCGCGGGCGAGCACCGTGGAGTTGGCCTCGCCGTGCCGGCCGAGGTAGTCGAGGATCCGGCGGCGCAGGGGATTGCCCAGGGACTTGTAGAGGGCGGTGCGCTCCAGGCTGGTCAGCTCGGCGGGTGCGGCGGGCGTCTCGGCGGAGGTGGCGGGCTCGGGGGCTCCGGCCGTGCGGGGCGTGCCGTCGGTCATGCGGCCACCGTAGCCCTGAGAACCCTGAGACATCCCTGACCTTCCCCCGATGTCCGCCGAATTTCCTTTGCAGAATTTTCTCTGCGTTCTAGCGTGAAGGCAATGGGACGGGAGCCGGCCGATTCACAGGTTCCCCATCCACGGTTCCGGAACAAGGCGAGGGGGAAAACGTGTTGGACCGGTTAACGGCGAGTCGGACCCGAAGGACGAAGCGGATGAGGCGGCTGAAGCGGTGGGCACTGATCCTCCTCGGATCGTCCTCCGTGCTGCTCGTGCCGTGGATGGTGGTGCTGGCGCTGACGCTGCCCACCAGTACCGAGGTGCACAACTGGTCGCTGGCCTGGATCGGGCTGGACGTCCTGATGGCGGCGGGCTGCGCGGCGACGGCGGTGCTCGGCCTGCGGGGTGACGCCCGGGCCCGCCTCACCGCGTCCGCGACGGCCTCGGTCGCGGTCCTGGACGCCTGGTTCGACATAACGACGTCGCCGATGGGCGCGGCCCTGCTGGAAGCGCTGGCGAGCGCCGTGGCGGAGGCGGGTCTGGCGGCGGCCTGCGTGTACCTGGCCCTGTCCAAGGGGTGGGGCCGGATGACCGCCCAGCCCGGCCGAGCCGTCCGGTAGCCGGGATCGCCCGGTGGCCAGGACCGCCACGGAACCCTCACCGATCGCCTGATCGTCGCCCCCTCGCCATCCCGACCCTTCACAAGGACACTTGTACACAACGGAGTTGCCGCTGGAGGGGGACGGGACATGCGGGACGCCCATCGGGCGGAAGCCGATCGGCTGCTGGTGCGGGCCGTGGAGGAGGAGGTCCGCCGTTCGGGCGGCCGTGTCGACAGACAGGTGCTGCTGTCCCGTGCGCGCGACGGGCTGGAGGAGATGGAGCGGACGGCCGCCGAGGAGTACGCGGCCTACACCCACGCCCTCGACGAGACGGAGGCGGGCCGCCCGAGCTTCGGCCGCCGCTACGCCAAGGAGGGCGCCGGAACCCCCCTGCTGGTCGCGGCCGTCGCGGCGGTCGCCGCCACTGTCGCCGACCTCTCCCTGGGCACCGGGGCGGCCACGGCGCTCGGCGCGGGCGTGGCCGTCGGGGCGGCCGGGGCGGCCGCCACGGTCGTCAAGGTCGCCGGTTCCCATCTGCCCGCCGCGCATCACCACGCCGGCGCGGCCGGTCAGCCCGGCGGTCCGGAGCAGTTGCGGCTGCAGTGGCTGACCGCGCTGGAGGTGCGGGGCATCCGGCCGTTCCTCGATCAGCAGCGGGTGCTCAGCGCCTCCACGGGACCGAAGAAGCAGGGCCCCGGGCTGCGCGGCGCGGACAAGAGCGCGGCGGCCCGCAGGCGCACGGTGCTGGAGCAGTCGTTCGGTCAGCTGCCCACCCCTGACGGCCCGTTCGCCGGACGACAGCAGGAGCTGGCGCGGATCCGGCAGTGGGCGCAGGCGGCCCGGGCGGCCACCGAGACCCGGCCGACGGTCGTGGTCCTGCACGGGGAGCCCGGCTCCGGCCGTACCGCCCTCGCGGTCCGGGCCACCCACGAGCTGCGGGACCTCTTCCGCGGTGCGGTCGTCGTGGATCTGCGCGGCGACGCCCAGGACGAGCCTCCGCTGACCACCCGCGACGCCCTGCTGCATCTGCTCAACCGGCTGGGCGCGCCCCGCGAGCAGCTGCTGTTCCGTGAGCGTTCCTCCGCCGACCAGCAGGTCAAGCGGCTGAGCGAGCTGTACCACCAGCACCTGACGGGTCTGCCGGTGACGATCGTGCTGGACGACGCCTCGGATCCGGAGCAGGTGCGCACCCTAGTACCGGAGCGCTCCGACAGCCTGGTCCTGGTCACCGCCCGCGACCAGCTCGACCTTCCCGCCGACCTGCCGGCCTGGGTGCACCGGCTGCCGGTCACCGCGCTGGACGCGGCGGGCGCGGAGGAACTGCTGGACGCCGCTGCCGAGGACGCGTCGGGGCCGTACGACGCGCAGTCCGCGGACCGGATCAGGGAGTTGTGCGGCGGGCTGCCGCTGGCGCTGCGAGTGGCGGGATCGTCGCTGGGCTCGCGTTCACCGCTCCAGCTGGCCACCGACCTGGGCGTGTACGGTCCGGTCGGGCCGGTGGAGCGGGTGCTGTGGCTGCGCTACACCGACCAGTCGGAGACCGGGCGCCGCATGCTGAGAAGGCTCGCGCTGGCGGGCCGGGCCTCGATGGGCGCGGCGGCCGCGGCGGCCCTGCTGGGCGCGGACGAGGCCGAGGCGACCCGCCACCTGGCCACGCTCGCCCGGGCCGGCCTGATCGACCACGTCCGCGGCAGCCGCTACCGCCTGCACGGCCTGGTCCGCTCCTTCGCCCAGGCCCGTCTCCTGGACGAGGAGACCCCGGCCGACCGCACGGCGGCGCAGGAGCGGCTGATCGTGAACTACGCGGAGCTCGCCGACTCCGTGCTGCGCCTGGTCGACGGCAACATGTCGACCCGTTCGGACCGGTTCGGGCCGCACGGCTTCACCTCCCTCGACGAGGCGCTGCGCTGGCTGGACGACGAGTCGAGCTTCATCACGGCGGCCCTGCGGCACGCGGAGGGGGTGGACCAGACGGCCGTGCAGAATCTGCTGGGCGCACTGTGCGACTACTGCCTGCTGCGCGGCGACCTCTACCGGCTCGGTGAGATCAGCGAGCTGGCGCAGGCCGTCGACCAGGGCCTGCTGGTCCGCTCTGTGCAGTGGCGCACCGGTATCGCGGCCCGCCAGCTGGGCGAGCTGGACAAGGCCCGCACCACCCTCGCCTCCGTCGTCGACCTGTACATGGAGGCACATCACGACGCCGGCGCGGCCCGCGCGCTGTGCTCACTCGGGATCACCCTGCACCACCAGGGCAACCTCACCGAGGCGGCGGCCAGGCTGCAGGAGGCCCTGGACCTCCAGGCGGCCCCCGAACTGGCCACCGACCGGGCGTGGACGATGCACGCCCTGGCGGCGGTGCAGCGCGACCGCGCCCGGCTGCCGGAGGCCCTCGACCTGCTCACCGGCTCGCTCGTCCTGCACCGGGAGGGCGGTTCGGTGCACGGCGAGGCCTGGGCGCACTTCCAGCTCGGCCAGCTGGCGCTGCGCATGGGCGACGTACCGCGAGCGGAGCGTGAGCTGCGGGCCGCGCTGGACCGCTACGGCCGTACCCAGGACGCCCGTGGCGAGGCCTGGGCGCTGACCCAGCTGGCGCGGGCCCGGCTGGTGGACGGCGACGCGTCCCCCGCGGTCGACGGACTGCGCGCGGCGGCGGCCCGGCACCGGGAGAACGAGGACGCGCGCGGCGAGGCCTGGACGGTGTACTACCTCGGGCAGGCCCTGGAGGAGGCCGGCACCCTGGACCAGGCGGTCCGCGAGCTGGAGCGCTCGCGCACGATGTTCTCCCGGATGCGGGACGTCTACGGACTGGCCTGTGCCCGCCACCACTCGGCCCGGGTCACCCGCGACCAGCGGGCGGCCCAGACCGGCTCGCTGCGCAACTCCGGCTTCGCCCGCCAGCTCCTGGTCGACGCCCGCGCCGACTTCCAGCGCATCGGCGTGGTCCACGGCGAGGCCTGGACCTGCCTGGAGCTGGCCGTCGTCGACGCCGGCAACACCCGCACCCAGCAGGCCCTGGCCCTGTGCGACGAGGCGGTCACCCTGTTCACGTCCTACGGCGACCGGCGCGGCGAGGACTGGGCCCGCTTCCTGCGCTGCACCCTGCTCCCCTATGCCGCGCCCGGCGGCGTGGAGGTGGGCACCGCTGTCGCCCAGGAGGACCTGGCCCAGCTCGCCCGCGGCATCCACCCGCTGCGCGACGAGAAGCTGACCGAGTACGTCACCGCGTACGGCCTGCTCCTGGAGCGCGGGGTGCAGCTGGAGTCGGGCTGGCAGGCCTGGCGTCTGGGCATGGTGCCCAGCCGGCACTCCCGCGAGGTGATGGGAGTGCCGGTACCGGCCAGGGCGTGACGCCGGTCAGCTCTTGGGTTCGGCGGCCGGCGCCTTGGAGTCCGCCCCGCTCGGGGCGGACTCCTTGAAGTCGACCTTCTGCATGTGCTTGCTCATGGACTTCATCAGGCCCCAGACCGCCACGGCCATCACCGCGAAGACGATGAAGCCGAGGACTCCGGGGGTGACCTTGTTCTCGTCGACCTCCTTGGCGAGGGGGACGAGGTGCGTCAGTGCCAGGCTTGCGCTCATGTCAGGCATTGTCGCGGATGCCCGCAAAGAGGTCGTCCTCGGGGAGGGATGTATCGACGAATGACTTCGCGAGCTCGTACTCCTCGGTGGGCCAGACCTCCTTCTGGAGGTCCATCGGCACCTTGAACCAGCCGCCGTCCGGGTCGATCTGCGTGGCGTGCGCGATCAGCGCCTTGTCACGGATCTCGTAGAAGTCCGCGCACGGCACGTGCGTGGTCAGGGTGCGCTCGGCGCGCTCGAACTCGCTCCACCGCTTCAGCCAGTCCCCGTACGGTGACTCCAGGCCGCGCTCCAGCATGGCGTTGTGCAGCGCCTCGGTGCGCGGGCGGTTGAAGCCCTGGTTGTAGTACAGCTTCTGCGGCTGGAAGACCGGCCCGAACTCGGCCTCGGGGTACTTCTCGGCGTCCGCCGCGCCCTCGAACGCCACCATCGAGATCTTGTGGGTCATGATGTGGTCGGGGTGCGGGTAGCCGCCGTTCTCGTCGTAGGTGGTGATCACCTGCGGGCGGAAGGCGCGGATCCTGCGCACCAGCTCACCGGCCGCCTTGTCGACGTCCTCCAGGGCGAAGCAGCCCTCGGGCAGCGGCGGCAGCGGGTCGCCCTCGGGCAGACCGGAGTCGACGAAGCCGAGCCACTCCTGCTTGACGCCGAGGATCTCGCGGGCCTCGTCCATCTCCCTCTTGCGTACCTCGTGGATGTGTTCCTCGATGTACTTGTCGCCCTGCAGTTTGGGATTGAGGATGGAGCCGCGCTCCCCGCCCGTGCAGGTCACGACCAGCACGTCCACCCCCTCGGACACGTACTTCGCCATGGTCGCCGCGCCCTTGCTCGACTCGTCGTCGGGGTGGGCGTGCACGGCCATCAGTCGCAACTGGTCAGTCAAGACTCAATCCTTGGTAAGTCGGCGCCCCGGTAGCCCGGGGGTGGTTTGAAGGAATTGTCCCGCAGGGACGTCGTTGAGGGGTGGTGGTCGGGCGGCGGGCGGGAGGCTTCTATAGTGACCGAATCGGGGGGCGAATAATTCCGGGATCCGGTTCCTCACGGGTCTCGGGGCGGTTCCTGCCAGGAGGACGATCATGAGTACCGCGAGCACGCGGCTGCCGGAGGGCCGTTACGGCGGCGCCTCGGACGAGCGCGCCGACCGCAAGCTCAAGGTCGCCGGCGCGCTGCTGGGGGCGCTGCTGCTCGTCCTGGTCGGCTACTGGGCCTACCACTACGTGGTGCAGAACAAGATCAGCGCCCAGGTCATCACCTTCGACGCCTCGGACAACGCGGTCAAGGCGCATCTGGAGGTCCACAAGGACGCCGGCGCCTCCGGCTACTGCACGCTGCGTTCCCAGGCGGCGGACGGCTCCGAGGTGGGCCGGGCGGACTTCCGCTTCACCGGTTCCGCGACCGAGATCGACAGGGTGGTCACGCTCCGTACGACAGCCCGGGGCACCACGGCGGAGCTGCTCGGCTGCCACGCCGACTGACATCAGCCGGAATACGTAGGCACTGACCTGCGTTGACGTGATTCTGATGGCTTATGTCCTCCCCCTTCCGGCGTTGAATTGTTAGGCTCGTGGTTTCGCCCTTCTGTGAAGGAACATGCTTCTGGGTAGGGCGATGCTTTGTATTCCCAGTACCGACGAGGAGCACCTGTGACCCAGACCAGCGAGAACGTCACCTGGCTGACCCAGGAGGCGTACAACCAGCTCAAGGCCGAGCTGGAGTACCTGTCTGGTCCTGCGCGCACGGATATCGCCGCCAAGATCGCGGCCGCGCGCGAGGAGGGGGACCTGCGCGAGAACGGCGGGTACCACGCGGCCAAGGAGGAGCAGGGCAAGCAGGAGCTCCGTGTGCGCCAGCTGACCCAGCTTCTGGAGAACGCCAAGGTCGGTGAGGCCCCGGCGTCCGCCGACGGCGCCGTCGCGCCCGGCATGGTCGTCACCATCGCCTTCGACGGCGACGAGGACGACACCATGACCTTCCTTCTGGCCTCGCGCGAATACGCCAGCGCCGACGTCGAGACCTACTCCCCGCAGTCCCCCCTGGGCACGGGTGTGATCGGCCACAAGGTGGGCGAGGACGCGGAGTACGAGCTGCCGAACGGCAAGAAGGCCTCGGTGAGGATCCTGAAGGCCGAGCCCTACTCGGGCTGACCCGAACAGACTCCTGCCCCCGGCGTCCGCAGGGCGCCGGGGGTCTTTGTCTGCGGTGATCCGGGGCGAGCGGTCGAGTGGATCAGCGCGGCTCGCGGCAGGGCCTGCTCCGGCGCACGACCGACGACAGGGGTCCGTCAGCCGGCCGCCCGGCGGTACTTGCGGACCGCGAGGGTGCGGAAAGCCAGGATGATCACGACCGACCAGATCAGCGAGGCCCAGACGGGGTGCTGCATGGGCCAGGCGTCGGACGCGTTGAAGCCCGGCGGAAGGTTGCCGAACAGCTCGCGGCACGCTTGCACGGTGGCGCTGAAGGGGTTCCACTCCGCGATGTGGCGCAGGAAGGCCGGCAGGTGGTTGGCGTCCACGAAGGCGTTCGAGATGAACGTCAGCGGGAACAGCCAGATCAGGCCGCCCGAGGTCGCCGCTTCGGGCGTGCGCACGGACAGTCCGATGAGTGCGCCGATCCACGAGAACGCGTAGCCGAGCAGCAGGAGCAGGCCGAAGCCGGCGAGGACCTTGCCGAAGTTCTCGTGCGTGCGCCAGCCGACTATCACGGCGACGACCGCCAGGACGACGAGCGTGAGCGCCGTCTGGACCAGGTCGGCGAGGGTGCGTCCGGTCAGGACCGCGCCGCGTGCCATGGGCAGGGAGCGGAAGCGGTCGATGAGGCCCTTGTGCATGTCGTCGGCGATGCCGGCGCCGGCGCCCGCCGTGGCGAAGGTGACGGTCTGCGCGAAGATGCCGGCCATCAGGAACTCGCGGTAGGCCTGGGTGGAGCTGGACGAGCCGACCTGGATCGAGCCGCCGAACACGTAGGTGAACAGCACCACGAACATGATCGGCTGAATCAGCCCGAAGATCAGCATCTCGGGAATCCGGCCCATGCGGATCAGGTTTCTGCGGGCCACGACCATGGAGTCGTTCACGGCGCTCACTTCACGGTCTCCTTGCGGCTGTCCTTGCGGGTGGTCTTCTTGTTCCCCTGCTCGCCGGCGCCCTCGGTCTTCTCCTCGGCCACGTGTCCGGTCAGGGACAGGAAGACGTCGTCGAGGGTGGGGCGGCGCAGGGCTATGTCGTCGATCTCGATGCCCCGGGAGTCCAGCTCGCGGATGACCTCGGCGAGCAGCTTGGCACCGCCGGTGACGGGCACGGTGAGCTTGCGGGTGTGCTCCTCGACGGTGGTGTCGCCCTTGCCGAAGCCGCCGAGGACCTCGGCGGCGGTCCGGATGTGCTCGCGCTCGTGCACCACGACCTCGACGCGCTCGCCGCCGGTGCGGGCCTTGAGTTCGTCGGAGGTGCCCTGGGCGATGACCTTGCCGTGGTCGACGACCGCGATGTCGTGGGCGAGGTGGTCGGCCTCCTCCAGGTACTGGGTGGTGAGCAGCAGCGTCGTACCGCCGGAGACCAGTTGCTGGATGACCTCCCACAGCTGCTGGCGGTTGCGGGGGTCGAGGCCGGTGGTCGGCTCGTCCATGAACATCACCGGCGGGGAGACGACGAGCGCGGCGGCCAGGTCGAGGCGGCGGCGCATGCCGCCGGAGTAGGTCTTGGCGGGGCGGTCGGCGGCGTCGGTGAGGTGGAACTGCTCCAGCAGCTCGACCGCTCGGGCCTTGGCCTGCCTGGCCCGCATCTGGTAGAGCTGGCCGACCATCTGGAGGTTCTCCCGGCCGGTGAGGTACTCGTCGACCGCCGCGAACTGTCCGGACAGGCCGATGGAGCGGCGTACGGCGTCCGGCTGCTTGAGCACGTCCAGGCCCGCCACGACCGCCTTGCCGCTGTCGGGGCGGAGCAGGGTCGTCAGGCAGCGGACGGCCGTCGTCTTGCCCGCGCCGTTCGGCCCGAGCAGGCCGAGGACCGTGCCTTCGGGAACGTCGAGGTCGACGCCGTCCAAAGCCCTTACGTCACCGAAGGTCTTGACCAGACCTTCGGCGTAGATGGCGCCTGGCATAGGGATCCTCACGTCGTCGGGGATGCTGCGAAAAAGGCTAGGGATCCGGCCCTCGGTCCGCCTGTGGTTTTCGCCGGCGCGACGGCGGCGGCGGCGAGGGGCAGCGGTGGCCACGCGACCCACCATAACGCGATGTATCGCGTCCGTCGACGCATTTTCCCGAACGAGTGAGGGGAAGCCGCCCGGCCCGGCCGCTTCCCGCCGGGACGGCCGCCGCGCTCAGTCGACGACCGTGTAACCGGCCTCGCGCAGGGAGTGGCCGACCTCCGCGCAGTGCGCGGGACCCTTGGTCTCCAGGTGGAGTTCGACCTCCGCCTCGGTGAGCCCGAGCCGGGGGTCGGTCCGGATGTGGCTCACGTCGAGAACGTTGGCGTCGACCGCCGAGAGCACCCCGAGCAGGGTGGCGAGGGCGCCCGGCCGGTCGGTCAGCCGCAGCCGTACGGCCAGGTAGCGGCCCTGCGCGGCCATGCCGTGCCGCAGCACCCGCTGCATCAGCACCGGGTCGACGTTCCCGCCGGACAGTACGGCGACGACCGGTCCGGCGAAGGCGCCGGGCTCGGCCAGCAGTGCCGCGACCGGACTGGCCCCGGCCGGTTCCACGACCATCTTGGCCCGCTCCAGGCACAGCAGCAGGGCGGCGGACAGCTGGTCCTCGCTGACCGTGCGGACCTCGTCGACCAGCTCCTCGATGATCGCGAACGGCACGTCACCGGGCCGTCCGACCCTGATGCCGTCGGCCATCGTCGCCGGGTTCGCCACCGTGACCGGGTGCCCGGCCGCCAGCGAGGGCGGATACGCGGCCGCGCCCGCCGCCTGGACACCGACGATCCGCACGTCCGGCCTGACCGCCTTCACCGCGACCGCGATCCCGGCCGCCAGCCCGCCGCCGCCCACGCCGACGACGATCGTGCCGACCTCGGGGCACTGGTCCAGGATCTCCAGCCCGACCGTGCCCTGACCGGCGATGACGTCCGGGTGGTCGAAGGGGTGGATGAACACCGCGCCCGTCCGCGCCGCGTACTCCTGGGCGGCGGCCAGCGTCTCGTCCACCACCTGACCGTGCAGCCGCACCTCCGCGCCGTACTCCCGGGTGGCGCTGATCTTGGGCAGCGGGGCGCCGTCGGGCATGAACACCGTCGAGTGCACGCCCAGCAGCGACGAGGCCAGCGCCACCCCCTGCGCATGGTTGCCGGCGCTCGCGGCCACGACCCCGGCGGCGCGCTCCTCCGGGAGCAGCCCGGCGATCCGGACGTAGGCACCGCGCAGCTTGAACGAACCGGTCCGCTGGAGGTTCTCGCACTTGAGGTGCACAGGCGAGCCGGCCAGCTGGGACAGATGCCTGCTGCCCTCCATCGCGGTCACCCGCGCCACGCCCGCGAGCGTCTTCTGGGCGCCGCGCACGTCGTCGAGGGTGACGTGACGAAAGGAGTCAGCCGTGCTGTAGCTCATGACTCAAGTCTCGCAGTTCACAGGCCGAAGGCGCGGGTGTGACCAACCTCCGAGACCGGTTTGCACAGCGCCGGTACGGCTCGCCCCCTGTCCGCGTACTCTGTCCCCCACCACAGCACTCTTCATGAAGTGAGCCCCCGGCCATGCCCACAACACCTGGAATGTCGATGGACATGACGACCGTCGGTGACAGCGGTCTCCTCGACACGCTGCAGCACGAGGTGGCGGTGTTCGCCCGCCGTGCCGAACAGACCCGGCTCGGCGGCGTCGGCCAGGTGCGCAACTCCATGGACCGCGCCGCCTACCTGCTGCTGAACCGCCTCGACAAGGAAGGCCCCATGGGGGTCAAGGCGCTCGCCGCGAGCATGGGGATCGACTCTTCCACGGTCACCCGGCAGGTGGCTCCGCTGGTCGACACCGGGCTCGTCAAGCGCACCTCGCACCCCGAGGACGGCCGGGCCGTGGTGCTCCAGCTGTCCCCGCGCGGGCTGTCGCGGCTGGAGGAAGTGCGGTCGTCGCGGCGCCAGTTGATGGCGGAGCTGACGCAGGACTGGGAGCCGGCGGAACGCGAGACGTTCTGCGCGCTGCTCACCCGCTTCAACTGCGCGCTGTCCGCGCGGATGGCGCCGCCGGCCACGGACACCTCGCCGGCCACCTGAGGCTCCGGGCACGGAACTCCCCCGGCCGCCTGCACGCCCGCACGCCCGCACGCCCGGGGCACGAACTCCCCGAGGCCGCCCGCACGTCCCGGATACGCACACCCCCCAGGCCTCCCGCACGTCCCGGGCACGGACTTCCCCCCGAGCCTCCCGCACGCCCCGAGGCCGCCCGGACATCCGGCACGCGCGTGTGCCGCGCGGCTCTTGACCGTGGGCCCGCCCCTGGCCTCATATGAGACCGGACCCCGCCGTACCCGTGTCGGGGGTCCCACGGTCGGGGAGGCACGGTGCGCGATCGGCAGGCGCTGCGGGACGCCCGCCGGGCCCGGGAGTTCGAGGCGTTCGTCGCGGGCGCGGCAGGGCGGCTGCTGCATGCCGCCACCCTGCTGACCGCCGAGGCTCCGGACGCCAACCCCCGTGCGCGACGGCTGCTGGCCCTCGCGCTCGCGCACACGTACGCGTACTGGGACCGGCTGCGCGGCGAGGACCCGTACGACCGGGCCCGCCAGCACCTCGCCCTGCGCTTCGCGAACTCCGCCTGGCACCAGTACGGCGGCCCGTTCAGCCGCACGCGTCCGCACCCGCGCAGCCCCCTCGCCGGGCTCACCCCCCGGGAGCGTCTGATCCTGGTGCTGCGGCTGTTCGAGGGGGTCGCCGAGGAACAGACGGCGGCGCTGCTCGGGATGCCCGCGGAGCGCGTGCACGCCCTGTGCGACCGGGCGACGGCGACCCTGCTGCATCCGCCGCGGACGACGGTGACCGCGCTGCTGGGGGCGAAGGTGGCTCCGTCGTGAACCGTCTCGAACGCGAGGCCGCCGCCCGGCGGATCATGGAACGGACGCCGCCTCCGGTCCCGCCCGACCTCTACGGCGAGGTCCTGCGCCGGGGCGGCCGCATGCTGCGGCGCAGACAGCGGGCCCGCCGCCTGCTGTGGCTGCTGCTGTGCGCGGCGGCGGTGGCGTTCGCGGTCTGGGCGGCGACGGTGCATCCGTGGGTGGAGCCGCCGTCCACGACGACTCCGCCCATCGTCGGCTGGTGAACGATCAGCCGAGGGCCTGCTGAAGGTCTTCCAGCAGGTCCTCGACGTTCTCGATGCCCACGGACAGGCGCACCAGGTCGGCGGGCACCTCCAGGGCGGAACCGGCCGCCGAGGCGTGCGTCATCCGCCCCGGGTGCTCGATCAGGGACTCGACGCCGCCGAGGGACTCGCCGAGCGTGAACACCTTGGCGCGGTCACAGACCTCGACGGCCGCCTCCTCGCCGCCCGTGACCTGGAAGGACACCATGCCGCCGAACGCCTTCATCTGCTTGGCGGCGGTCTCGTGCCCCGGGTGCTCGGGCAGGCCGGGGTACAGCACCCGCGTCACGCGCGCGTGCCGGCTCAGCATGTCGGCGATCCTGGTGGCGTTCTCGCTGTGCCGGTCCATGCGCACCGCGAGCGTCTTGGTGCCGCGCAGCACCAGCCACGAGTCGAACGGCCCGGCGACCGCGCCCATCGCGTTCTGGTGGTAGGCCAGCTCCTCGCCGAGCGTCTGGTCCGACACGATCAGCGCGCCGCCGACCACGTCCGAGTGACCGCCCATGTACTTCGTCAGCGAGTGCACGACGACGTCCGCGCCGAGCGAGAGCGGCTGCTGGAGGTAGGGCGTGGCGAAGGTGTTGTCGACGACGAGCCGGGCGCCCGCGTCGTGGGCGACCTGGGCGACGGCGGCGATGTCGGTGATGCCGAGCAGCGGGTTGGAGGGGGTCTCCACCCAGACCGCCTTGGTCCGCGGGGTGATCGCGGCCCGCACGGCGGACGGGTCGCTGGTGTCGGCGACGGACCACTCCACGCCCCACCGTGAGACGACCTTCGCGAACAGCCGGAACGTGCCGCCGTAGGCGTCGTTCGGGATGACCACGTGGTCACCGGGGCTGAGCAGGGTGCGCAGCAGGGTGTCCTCGGCCGCCAGCCCGGACGCGAAGGCGAGCCCGCGCCGCCCGCCCTCCAGGGCGGCGAGGTTCTCCTCCAGCGCGGTCCTGGTGGGGTTGGCGCTGCGGCTGTACTCGTAGCCGCCGCGCAGGCCGCCGACGCCGTCCTGCTTGTAGGTCGAGACCTGGTAGATCGGCGGTACGACCGCACCGGTGAGGGGGTCCGCCGTGTTGCCCGCGTGGATGGCGAGCGTCTCGAAGTGCTGACTGATGTGCCTGTCGCTCATGGTTGACGAGACTAGTGCTCCGACGGCCCCGGCGCGTCGTCCACAGCAGAGGCCTTCGGTTGTCCACAGGTCAGGGGACCGGTTGGCCAATTGTCGGCGCCGTCTGGTTCGCTTGACGCATGGCGATTCTCTGGGCCCTGATGGCGGCGCTCCTGCTGAGCTTCGCGCTGCTCCCCGTTCTGCGGCGGCGGCGCGGGATGATCGAGCGGGTCCACCCGAGCCACCCGGACGCCGCCGACCCGGCGGACTACGGTTTCGTGCGCGAGGAGGACCTGGACATCCGCATGCCCGGCCCCGACCAGGACCTGCTGGACGTACTGGACGTCGTGCAGCGCACCCAGGACTACCGCGCGGCCTCGCAGCTGCTCGCGGGCACGGAGATCGCGGGCGAGCTGCGCTGGCAGCGCGTGCAGGCCTTCGCCGGCGCGGCGGCACTGGAGCTCCAGGAGCGGCCGGGCGGGGTCAGCGAGACGCCGGGCGGGCAGTGGCTGCGGGTCTGGCGGGCCGAGCAGCCCAAGGACGCCGGCGGTGCGGCCGTGCACGCGGAGTTCCTGGTCCAGCAGGCGTGGCGGACGTCGACGCCCGGCACCGACGACTTCCGGATCATCATGGAGGAGGCCAGGGACGCCTGCGGGCAGGCGGCGCTGCTCTCCCCCGGGGACCCGGTGCCGTACATCATCGAGCTGTCGGTGGCGCGCGGGCTGAACTACTCGCAGCCGGAGTTCGAGCAGCTGTGGCTGAAGATCCTGGACCGCGCGCCCGCGCACATGGGGGCGCACCTGGCGGCGCTGCACTACTGGTGCGAGAAGTGGCACGGCTCGCGCGAGCTGGCGTACTCCTTCGCCGAGGCCGCCGCCGCCCGTGCCCCGCGTGGCTCGCTGCTGGCCGCGATGCCACTGTTCGCGGTCTTCGAGCACCTTCCCGAGGTCAACCTGGTGGCGAGCTTCTACCAGAGCGAGGTCGTCACCAAGGCCGTCCACGGTGCCCTGCACGCGGTGCACTCGGCCCGCGAGGACGACCCGATGCTCGCGCACGTCCGGCATCTGCTGGTCTTCTTCCTGGTGCGCTCGGAGCGCTGGGCGGAGGCCATGGCCGAGCTGATACACGTCGACGGGCATGTGGGGGCCCTGCCCTGGACGCTGTCGGCGAACCCGGCCGCCGAGTTCGCCCTCTACCGCGCGCTGGCGGTGGCGGGCTACGAGGCGAACGGGGGCAGCCCGGCGACGCTGCACAGCTGAGGGGCCGGCAAGAAGACACGCGCGTGTCGGCTGCGGGCCGGTGGGGGCCGGCCGCGCGGTTCCGCAGGCCCCTTCGGGCGCGGCACACCGAGGGCGCCTGACCGGCTCCGCATCCCCCACGTTCCCGTTCGTTCTCCGTGTCGTTTCCGGTTCCCCGTTCCCGGGGACCTGTGGGGGGATCTGCCCGATGGGCGCAACTCTGCGGGCGCTGCGCGCCCTTGTCCTGCTCTGTGGTTTCTATCTGCTGGGCCTCGTCCTGCTGGCGGTGGCGGCCGTCGTCGACGTGGCGGCGGTGGAGTGGGCGCCCGACGCCTTCGCCGGAAAGATCGTGATCGTCTCCCTGCTGCTGGCGGTCCCGGTCGTCAGGGGCATGTTCATGCTGCGGACCCCCAAGGGCGAGGCTCCGCCCGGCCTCCCGGTCACGGCGGCCGACGAGCCCCGGCTGTGGGCTCTGCTGCGGGAGCTCGCGGCGGCCACGGGCACCCGCGCGCCGGACGCCGTCGTGCTCACCGGGGACGTCAACGCGGCGGTCAGCGAGGAGCCCCGGTTGCTCGGCCTGCGCCCCGGACCCCGCCGCCTCTACCTGGGTGTGCCGTTGCTGACCGGGCTGACCGAGGCCCGGTTGAAGGCCGTACTCGCCCATGAGTACGGCCATTTCACCGGCGGAGACACCCGGCTGTCGGCGCTCGCCGTGCGCGGCCGGGTGCAGATCGGGCGGACCGTGGGGCACTTCCACGCGCGGGCCGACAGCACGGCGGCGGCCGAGCGCGCCCGGCAGGAGAAGGCCGCCGCCAGACGGACCGCGAAGGGCAAGCGGGCCAAGGAGATCGACACCGTCGGCGCCGGGATCACGTACCGGCTGATGGCGACGGTCTACACGGCGTACGCGAAGCTCTACATGCGGGCCACGCTGACGACGGCCCGCGCGCAGGAGTACGCCGCCGACCTGACCGCCGCGCGGGTCGCCGGCCGGGACGCGACCGCCTCGGCGCTCCGCGAGCTCCAGCTCCTCTCCGCCGCTCACGGCTTCTACCTCGACTCGTACGCGACGCTGGGCCTCGCGGCCCGGCGGCTGCCGCCGCGCGGTCAGTACTTCGGCGGTTTCGGGCGGATGCTGACGGCACGCGAGGCGGAGCTGGCGGGACTGCGGGAGGAGCTGCCGACGGAGCCGGCGTCGCCGTACGGCTCGCATCCGCCGATCTCCGACCGGGTGCGGCGGATCGAGGCACTGCCCGCCGACGGGCGCGGCACGCAGGACACCGGCCCGGCCCTCGCGCTGCTCGCCGACCCGGGCCGGACCCTGGCGGCGCTGGAGGACGCGGCGCTGACCGACGACGTACGGCAGTTCGAGCGCGCCGGGGACTGGGAGCAGTTGCTGAGCTCGTCGATGGCGGTGGGGCTGGCCTCGCTCGACACCCCGCTGCACCGGGCGATCGCCCTGCACACCGGGGACCGGCCGACGCTGTCCGCGCTGCTCAGCGTGATCGACGACGGCCGGCTGTGGCAGCTGGCGCGGCGGCTGCCGCTGTCCGAGCAGGCGGCGACGGCACCGGATCCGGCGTTCCGGGAGTCCGTACGGCCGGTGCTGCGGGACTCGCTGCGGAGCATGGTGCTGGCCGAGTTCAGCGCGCAGTCCCTGCTGAACTGGGAGTTCTCCTGGTCGCGGCCGGCGGCGGTACGGCTGCCCGGTTCCGCGTCCGACCTCGACGGCGAGGCGGGCACGGAGGGCGCGTTCCACGCCGCGGTGGCCGCCGCGCTGGCCGACCACCCCGACACCGGCCCGCTGCGAGCCCTGCTGCCACCGAGCCCGCAGCCGGCCTGACCCGCCCGCCGACGCGAACGGGATCCGGGGCCGTCCCCTGGCCGGGCCTCAGCCGCCCGGGGCGGCCGGCTCGGAATCGGCGTCGGGTGCATCGAGCACCGCGCCGCCGTTCCCGTGCTGTTGAGCGGGCGGAGGCGTCCGCCCCCGCCCGCCGGGCGGTCAGGGTGCGTCGATGAGGCCGTACTTCGGGACGGTCACCGTACGGGCCCCCGGCGTGCCGCCGAGGACGACCTTGCGGTACGTGACGTTGTTGGTCTTGCTCTGCTCCTTGAGCCGGTTGTCGGGGTTGGCGATGACCTGGATGTAGTAGGTCCCGTTCGGCAGATTCGTGACGTCGAAGGACTGACCGGGCCGGTACTGGCTGTAGGTGTCGCCGTTTCCGACGTCGAGCACCTCGCGCACCGAGACGGCGGTCTCCTCACCGCAGGCGGTGGCGAGGTCGGTGTTGTACGGGTGCCAGTTGGCGTTCTTCACGGTGTAGTCGATGGCGTCGGTGTTGGCCAGGCAGAACGCCTCCTTGCCACTGCGGACGATCTCCTTCTTGTCCGCGCCGAGCAGCCGGTAGCTGGCGAAGTCGCTGAAGTGCCAGTGCTGGTGGCCCTCCCGCGGGTCCCACTCCATGGTGCCGGTGGGCGTGTACCCGATCTGCTTGCCCTTGCTGTCGTAGAAGTACTGGTACGCGTCCATCTTCTCCGCGCCGGGCTTACGGAACCCGTCCACGACCAGCGGCGACGGGCCGCCGTTCCAGACGGTGGCGCTGAAGGCGAGGTAGTCCTTGCCCGGGGCGGCTCCCTCGCCGCCGCCGTCGGTGATCGCGATGCCGTACGCGGGGAGGGCACGCAGGTCGGGCTTGGGCGCGTCGGCGGGGACGGCCGCCCTGCCGGCCGGGCGGGTGGCGGCCGGCTTCGGGCTCTTCGACACGTTCTTCTGCCCGCGCCTGAGACCGGTGAGCCCTTGGCCCCCGCCAGAGGTCTGCTCGCGGACCGTCACCTTGATGGTCTGGGTTTTGTCCGCCATGCCGAACAGGGTGCGGTACTTCTTCGCCACCGACACCTTCGCGGTGTAGACGCCGGCCGGCAGGTCGATCGGGTTGCTGTCACGGAAGCCCTGGGACGTGGCAGCCGCCCAGCCCTTGTCGACCCCCCACACCCCGCCGAGCGTGAACGGGTTGTCCGAGCAGCCGTCGGGGTACTTCGAGGTGGCCGCGGCGTCCGGCCGGATCCGGCCCGCCCGGTTGTTGGGGCAGAACGACTGCGTGGTGTCGGCCACCTTCGCGCCCGACGCGTCGCTGATGGCGACGTTCAGGAAGCCCGGCAGCCCCGAGAAGTCCGTCACCAGGCCCTTCGGCAGGGTCTTGGTCAGCGTCCGGCCACCGGAGCGGATCACCTGCGACGCGACGACGGGGTCGTTGTAGGACTTGCGCGTCACCCGCAGTTCGAGTGGTCCCCCGTCGACCGTGATGTAGGTGCCGAGGTCCAGGTAGACCCCCGGCTCCCCGTCCCATCGGTCGACTGTCACCGAGGGGGACGCGGCGATCAGCGCGAGCTTCGGCGTACCCGCCTGGGTCGCCGCCCCGGCGCCCGGGGCGGCGAGAGTACCGGTGGCGACGGCGGTCAGGGCGACAGCGGCAGTGATCGCCGAGCGCCGTACGGCATTGGGGTGGTGTCTGGTCATGGGTGCTCTTTCTGCGTCTGGTCGGGACGAGCAGTGCACGTCGTACAGGCACGCGAAGAGGTGCCTGTGTGTCATCTGTGAACAGGGTGAGAAGGCGGCTCAGGTTGCCTGGCAAACAGAAGTCGCCCTGGATTTCGGCTTTTTGGCCCTCTGTCAGCCCCGTCATCGACGGCCGCTCCTCCTCGGCCGCGCCGGAGAGAACCACGGAGACCGGCGCGGGCCCCGGCCTGTGGGTGACGCGGCGGCACAGGCCAGCCGCATCGGCGTGGCCCCGGCAGAAGGCCGATCAGGTGGCGGCCGGACGCTCGTCCAGGCGCGCGGTGGCGTCGGCCGGAGCGGCTGGTGCCGGACCACGCGTCCGGTGCTCGGTCACCGTGGCCGGGGCGGTCACGCGGGGTCGACCGGGTTCGCCACAAAAAGTCGCATAGGGGACAATGGGAATTCCGCGCCCGTGAGGTGGTGGCGATGCCCGCTTGGCATCTGCGTGACTATCACGACGACGATCTCGACCAGGCCGTTCAGATCTGGGACCAGAGCCGCCAGGCCGACGAGCACCGGGTGTTCCCGGTCTCCGAGGTGATGGCCGCGGCGAAGACCGGTCAGACGGCGGTGGTCGCGGTGGTCGGTGACCAGTTGGTGGGCATGGCCGTGGCCCAGGCTCACGACAAGCGGGGATGGATCCTGCTGGTGGCGCTCGCCTCACGATGGCGGGAGCGCGGGATCGGCAGCGCGCTCCTCACCGAGCTGGAACGGCGGCTGCGGGCACTGGGCGTACGCCACGTCAGCGCCCTGCTGCCGCCCGGCGCCGCCGGGGCGAAGGCGCTGGAGAACTCCGGCTACCACTCCCGCGCCGACCTGACCTACTACGAGAAGCTGGAACCGCCCGGAGCCGCCAACGCCGACGTCCTCGCCGCGCTGGGCGGACGTCTGCTGCCCGAGGGGCTCTGGGACGCCATGGCCGGCATGGAGCGGGAGAAGGAGATCGTCGAACGCCGTGTCGTACTGCCGCTGACCGAGCCGGCGCTGGCGGACCGCTACGGCGTCGCCCCGCCCAAGTCGATCATCCTGTTCGGCCCGCCCGGCACCGGAAAGACCAGTTTCGCCAAGGCGGTGGCCTCGCGGCTCGGCTGGCCGTTCGTGGAGCTCTTCCCCTCCCGGCTCGCGGCCGACACGAACGAGGGACTGGCCGTGGCGCTGCGGGAGGCCTTCGCGGACTTGGCGGAACTGGACTCCGTGCTGCTCTTCATCGACGAGGTCGAGGAGATCGCCGGTGTGCGCTCCGGGAAGGCGGTCGACCCCGGGCACGGGGTGACCAACGAACTGCTCAAGCTCATCCCCGTCTTCCGCGAGCACGACGCGCGGCTGCTGGCCTGCGCCACCAACTCGGTGCGCTCCCTGGACGCGGCGTTCCTGCGACCGGGCCGGTTCGACTACGTCATCCCCATCGGCCCGCCGGACCCCACCGCCCGCGCGGCGATCTGGGCCCGCTATCTCAGGGCCCCGGCCGACTCGGTGGATCTCGGCCAACTGGTCGAGGCCAGCGAGCTGTTCACGCCCGCCGACATCGAGTTCGCCGCCCGCAAGGGCGCCCAGGCGGCGTTCGAATACGAGGTCACGCACCGCCAGGGGCGAGCGGCCACCACCGAGGACTACATGACCGCCATCGGTGACACCCGGCCGACCCTCACCCCGCACACGATCGAGGAGTTCACCGAGGACATCGACAAGTACAGCCGGCTCTGACCTGTGCCGGCCGGCCATGGGACGACGTGAAGCCACGGGCGGGGAGACGGCCACGGTGGCACCCCGCAGCCCCTCGTTCAGGTCCTCGTCGCACGTGACCGCCGGCGGCGTTCTCAGCCGGGCGCCGCGCCGGCGGCGCTACGCTGGCGTGTCATGCGGGAGACGCGCCTCGACACCGCCCGGATCCGGGCGGCTCGCCGGATGATCGACCCGGTCTTTCTGGACACTCCGCTGTACCGCTGCGAGGCGCTGGAACCCGTCCTCGGGTGCGCGGTGAGCATCAAGCTCGAAACGGCGAATCCGGTCCGCAGCTTCAAGGCGCGCGGCACCGAGGTGGTCGCGAGCCTGCTCGCCGAGCACGGGTCGCCGGCCGTGGTGTGCGCGAGTTCGGGCAACCTCGGCCAGGCCCTCGCCTGGTCCGGTCGCCGCCGCGGACTCGACGTGACCATCGTGGCCTCCCGCTTCGCGACCGCGGCCAAGCTCGACCGTATCCGCGCGCTGGGGGCCACGCTGGAACTCGTGGACGGCGACCACGAGACGGCTCGTGACCGGGCGGCGGCCATCGCGCACCGCGACGGCATCCGGCTGGTCGAGGACAGCCTGGACATCGAGACCTGCGAGGGCGCGGCGACCATCGGCCTGGAACTGGTGGACGCCGCGCCCTCTTTCGACGCCGTTCTGGTCGCTCTCGGCGGTGGGGCGCTGGCCACCGGTGTGGGGCATGTGGTGAAGGAGTCGGCGCCCGATGCCGAGGTGATCTGCGTCCAGCCGCTGGGCGCACCGGCGATGGCGCATTCGTGGCGCGAGCGGCGCGTCGTCACCACCGGCCCGGTCGACACCATCGCCGACGCCGTGGCCGGCCGGCGTCCCATCCCGGCCGTCCTGGACGACCTCCTCCTGGTCGCCGACGACGCCGTCCTGGTGCGGGAGGCGTCGATCGTCACCGGCATGCGGATGCTCCTCGACCACGCCGGCCTCGTCGTCGAACCGTCGGCCGCACTCGGTCTCGCGGCGATCCTCGAAGACCGCGAACGCTTCGCCGGCCGGCACGTGGTCACCATCGTGTGCGGCAGCAACGTCGACGTGGACACCTACCATCGGTGGGTCGGTGCGGCCTTCGCAGACGAGAGCCGGCGCTGTCGCGACGACTAGGCGCAGAGCTCGTCGCCCCGGGGGGTGTCGTTCACAGGGCCGGACGCTGCTTCCGGACAGCCTGCATGAGGTCCTCCATGGCGGAGCGGGTCCGGTGGCCGTCCCGGTCGTCGATCGCTTCGAGGGCGGCGGCCGCGGCCTCGCGGATCTGGTGGGGGAGGCCGTCGGCGGCGGTCAGGCGGTAGGCGGCCTTGCGGCGCGCCACGCGCTCGGCCGCGTCCACCGCGTCGGGGCCGGACAGCGGGAAGACGGCGGCCCTGTATGCCGATATCCCGAGCACCATCATGTCCGCGACGGCGTCGGCGTATCCGAGCGCGGCGGCCTTGCCCTGGCCCTCCTGGACGGCCGTCATGATCCGGCGGCGGGACAGGACGGTGCCGACCGCACCGCCGCCCGCCAGGGAAAGGGCACAGGTGACGGCCAGGAACGGGCCGTCCCACGCGTAGCCGGTGAATCCTCCGAGGACCGCCAGCGCGACCGTCCAGGCGGCCGCTGTCCGGGCGCTGATCTGCTCGGGTGTGGTGTCCATGACGACAGTGTCCCAAGCGGGCACCGCCGGGACCCGCGCCGGGTCGGCCCACGGCCCAGTGTCACGAAACCACCGCCCAGTCGCCGAGCCACAGCCCGTCCCGGAACCACTGCCCGTCCCGGAACCACAGCCCGTCCCGGAACCACGGCCCGTCCCAGAGCGACGCCCCAGTCACGAAGCCACCGCCCGTTTCGGAGTCGTGGCCCGGTCGCGGAGCCGCGGCCGTGGGGCTCCGCCGTTCGCCGGGCCGTCTCGCGGTCAGCCCTCCGCGCGTGCGGGCAGCTTCCAGCCCGGGCGGGGGAAGTGGCAGGTGTAGCCGTCCGGGTAGCGCTCCAGGTAGTCCTGGTGCTCCGGCTCCGCCTCCCAGAAGGGGCCGACCGGCTCCACCTCGGTGACCACCTTGCCCGGCCACAGCCCCGAGGCGTCCACGTCCGCGATGGTGTCCTCGGCGATCCGCTTCTGCTCGTCGTCCACGTAGTAGATCGCCGACCGGTAGCTGAGGCCGATGTCGTTGCCCTGGCGGTTCCTGGTGCTCGGGTCGTGGATCTGGAAGAAGAACTCCAGGAGCGCGCGGTAGTCGGTCTTCTCGGGGTCGAAAAGGATCTCGATGGCCTCCGCGTGCGTGCCGTGGTTACGGTACGTCGCGTTCGGCACGTCTCCCCCGGTGTAACCCACCCGGGTCGCCGTCACGCCCGGGAGCCGGCGGATCAGGTCCTGCATCCCCCAGAAACATCCGCCCGCCAGCACGGCCCGCTGCGTCTGCGCAGTCATCGCGGCCCCTCCAATACTCGTCGGCCCATACTCTCGGCCTGGTGACTCGGGCTTCTCGGCCCGCACACCGTCGTCTTCCGGTGCCACCCCCCTCAACGCGTGCGGACCCCTGGCGATTCCGCGCCCCGTGCCTGTTCAGCCGGGCACTGCCCGGATCAAGGGGCGGCTGCGGGTCCGGCTCTCCGGCGGACCTTCGGCTGACCTCCGACGGACCTTCGAAGGGGGCCCGGGAGCTCGTCCGGATGCCGCACGCGCGGGCCGTCGAGCGGCTCGCTGCGCCGCGGCCCGCGGCAGGTGCTCCAGCTCGGCCCGCGGCGCCCGCGGCAGGTGCTCCGACTCGGCGCCCGCGCGAAGCGCGCCGCCGGCCACCGACCGCCGGCCACCGACCGGAGACCCCGTACCGGACCATGCCCGCCGCCTTCCGGGCCGATATTCGGTTGCCGCGGCCCGCCCCCGCGGGCTCAATGGCGTGCATGGCCGACATCCATGGCTCTTACGACGAGTTGTTCACCGCCGTGCCCACCGCCCTGGCCGCGCTGCTCGACGACGGCGACGTGGGAGGTGCCGTGTCCGTCTTCGTCGACGGGGAGCCGGTGGTGGACGTGTGGGGCGGGTTCGCCGACGCCGGGCGGGAGCGGGCCTGGGAGCGGGACACGATCGTCAACGTGTTCTCCGTGACCAAGACGATGACCGCGCTGTGCGCGCTCGTCCTGATCGACCGGGGCCGGCTGGACCCGGACGCGCCGGTCGCCCGGTACTGGCCCGAGTTCGCCGCGGCCGGCAAGCGGAACGTGCTGGTACGGCATCTGCTGTCGCACACCGCCGGCCTGCCCGACTGGGAGGGGCCGGTCGAAGAGCTGTACGACTGGGGGACCGCCACCACCCGGCTCGCCGGGCAGGCCCCGCGGTGGGAGCCGGGGACCGCGGCCGGATACCACTCGCTCACCCAGGGTTTTCTGGTCGGTGAGGTGCTGCGCC
The DNA here is from genome assembly GCF_021462265.1 of Streptomyces shenzhenensis. GTDB lineage: Bacteria > Actinomycetota > Actinomycetes > Streptomycetales > Streptomycetaceae > Streptomyces > Streptomyces shenzhenensis. The sequence continues at coordinate 221,534 of NZ_JAJONF010000006.1, forward strand.
GGATCACCGGGCGGAGTGTGGGCGAGTTCTTCGCCGCGGAGGTGGCCGGGCCGCTGGGCGCGGACTTCCACATCGGCCTCGGCCCCGAGGACGACCGGCGGGTGGCGCCGGCCGTGCCGCCGCCCGGCAAGGACGAGGATTACACGGCCGGCGCGTCGGGCCGGGACGCGGCCCCCACCCGTGCGACCGCCCTCCGGGTCCGGGACGGCAACAGCCTCGCCTGGCGCCGCGCGCAGATCCCCGCCGCGAGCGGCTACGGCAACGCCCGCTCGGTCGCCCTCGTCCAGTCCCTGCTGGCCTGCGGCGGGACCGTCGGCGGGGTACGGGTGCTGTCCCCCGAGGGGTGTGAGCGGGCACGGCAGGTGCAGTTCGAGGGCGAGGACCGCGTCCTCGGCATGCCGGCCCGCTACGGCCTCGGCTACGGCCTCTTCGGCAGCGCCCTCGGCTGGGGCGGCTGGGGCGGCGCGCTCGTCTGGGTCGACCCCGACGAGCGGCTGGCGATGGCGTACGTGACGAACCAGATGCGCGAGCCGGCCGCCGACAACCGGGGCATCGAGCTGGTCATGGCCGCCCAGGACGGCATCAAGGGACTGCGGGCCTGAGCGGCCCGGAGACCGAGGAGAAGGAGGAGAGGGAATGAACGGTGGGGTCTTCCTCATCGGTGGGGGCTGGGACGCGCCCGAGGTGTACGGGCCGTTCCTGCGGGCCGTGGGTGAGGGCCGCCGTATCGGATGTGTGCTCGTCGACGAGGGGGACGGCGAGAAGCAGTTCGCCCGGTACGCGGAGGCGTTGCGGAGCGCGGGGGCCGGGGCGGGTGTGCCGGTGCCGTTGCTGGTGCCGCTCGGCGGGCGGTTCGAGCCGGACGACCTGCTGAAGAACGCCCCGTCGGCGGACGGCGTGGGCGGGCTGCTGGTGTGCGGCGGGCTCACGCCCGCGTACCAGGACGCGTTCGCGGCGGATGCCGAGCGGCTGACCGGGCTGCTCGCCGAGCGCGGCATCCCGTACGCCGGGTTCTCCGCCGGTGCCGTGCTCGCCGCGCGGCGGGCCGTGGTCGGCGGCTGGCTGACGGACGGGGTCCCGGTCTGCCCGCCGGACACCGCCGAGGACCTGGAAGAGGTCGAGGTCCGGCCGGGCCTCGGTCTGGTCCCGTTCGCGGTGGACGTGCACGCGGCCCAGTGGGGCACGCTGGGGCGGCTGGTCGCGGCCGTGGCCCGCGGGTCGGTGCCGTACGGCGTGGCGATCGACGAGAACACCGTGCTGGAGGTGGCGGACGGGCGGGGCCGGGTCGGCGGCCGCGGGCGCGTCCATGTCGTACGGCCGGCGGACGACGGCGACGTGCGCACAGGTGACGCGCGTAGCGGTGGCGGGGCGGGTGCGGTCGTACGGTCGTACGCGCCCGGTGAGTCCGTCCCGTTGGGTCAGCCGCCGCTGCCGTAGGGGCGGGTGAGGATCTCCAGGCGGTGGCCGTCGGGGTCGTCGAAGTAGGCACCGCGGCCGCCGTCGTTGGTGTTGATCTCCCCGGGACGGCTGTGGGACGGGTCGGCCCAGTAGCTGAGGCCGGCCTCCCGGACCCGGGTGAAGATCTCGTCGAAGTCGTCCTCGGAGACCAGGAAGGCGTAGTGCTGCGACGGGATCTTCCCGGGGGTGTCCATGTAGTCGAGGGTGACGCCGTTCGGCACCGCGACCGGGACGAACGGGCCGTATTCAGGGCTCACCTGAAGGCCGAGGATGTCGGCGAGGAACCTGGCCGACGCGTGCTTGTCGTGTGCGGCGACGATGGTGTGGTTCAGATTCACGGTCATCGTGGCACCTCCTCCTGTCCAACCTACCCCCGGCACCAGCCGAGGTAAGGCTGACCTCGGCTGGTGCTCGCCGGAGTCCCCGCATCCGCTCCGCGGACCCGAGTGACTCAGATCGTCGCCGTGTCGATCACGAAGCGGTAGTGGACGTCGCTGCGCACGACCCGGTCGTACGCCTCGTTGATCTGGTCGGCGTTGATGAGTTCGATCTCGGCGCCCAGGTTGTGCGCGGCGCAGAAGTCGAGCATCTCCTGGGTCTCCGGGATGCCGCCGATGTTGGAGCTGCTCAGGACGCGGCGGTGGCCGAAGACGGAGGAGAGGAGGATACGGACCGGCTCCTCCGGGATGCCCACGTTCACCATCGCGCCGTCGGTGCGCAGCAGCGACAGGTAGCCGTCGAAGTCGAGCGGCGCCGACACTGTGTTGAGGATGATGTCGAAGGTGCCCTTGAGGTCCTGGAAGGTCTTCGGGTCGCTGGTCGCGTGGTAGTGCGTCGCGCCCAGCTTCAGGCCGTCGTCCTTCTTGCGGAGCGTCTGGGACAGGACGGTGACCTCCGCGCCCAGGGCGGCGGCGATCTTCACGCCCATGTGGCCCAGGCCGCCGAGACCGACGACCGCGACCTTCTTGCCGGGACCGGCGTTCCAGTGCTTCAGCGGGGAGTAGGTGGTGATGCCGGCGCACAGCAGGGGGGCGGCGACGTCGAGGGGAAGGCCGTCCGGGATGCGGACGACGTAGTTCTCGTCAACGACGATCTTCCGCGCGTAGCCGCCGTAGGTGGGCTGCCCGTCCTTGCCGACGGCGTTGTACGTCCAGGTGGGGCCACCGCCGGTGCAGTACTGCTGGAGACCGGCCTTGCAGTTGTCGCACGTGCGGCAGGAGTCGACCATGCAGCCGACGCCCACCCGGTCCCCCACCGCGTACTTCGTGACACCCGGGCCGACCTCCGAGACGACGCCGGCGATCTCGTGACCGGGCACCATCGGGAAGATCGCCGTACCCCAGCCCTCACGGGCCTGGTGGATGTCGGAGTGACAGATACCGGCGAACTCGATGTCGATGAGGACGTCGGACTCGCCGACCGCGCGCCGCTCGATCGTGGTCCGCTCCAGCGGGGCCTTCGCGGCGGGCGCGGCAAAAGCAGCAACAGTGGTCATGAGGGGGCTCTCCTAGGGATGTCCTTCGCGCCCGGTCGCCTTCTTCCGTCCCGGGTGCCCTTCCAGAGTCCTCCACGCTACGTCCGTCACCCAGCCCCCGCCTCTGCGTACGTCTGCCGTGCCTACCACTGGCGGGGTCAGGTTCCGGTGCGTACGACCGTGAATACTGGAGGTATGGAAGACCGGCCCCTGCCCCCCGCCTCCCCCACCGTGCCCCTGGACCGGCGTGCCGAGCTCAGTGAGTTCCTGCGCACCCGGCGGGCCCGGCTGCGCCCGTCGGACGTGGGGCTGCCGGACTTCGGGCGGCACCGCAGGGTGCCGGGGCTGCGGCGCGAGGAGCTGGCTCAGCTGGCCGGGGTGTCGGTGGCGTACTACACGCGCCTGGAGCAGGGCAACGGGCAGAACGTGTCGGCGGAGGTGCTGGACTCGATCGCCCGCGCGCTGCGGCTCACCGACGCGGAGCACGCGCATCTCACGCATCTCGCCAAGGGCAAGCAGCACAAGAAGAAGGCGTCGGCGCGGCCCCAGCAGGTGCGGGCGTCGCTCGGACAGCTGCTGGACTCGCTGGAGAGCGTGCCGGCGTACATCGTAGGGCGGCGCTCGGAGATCCTGGCGTGGAACCGGATGGCGGCGGCGGTCTTCGGCGACTGGGGGGAGCTGCCGGCGGCGGAGCGCAACTGGGCCCGGCTGACGTTTCTGCGGCCCGACTACCGCGAGCTGTTCGTGGAGTGGGAGCAGAAGGCGATCGACATCGTGTGCCAGCTGCGGATGGACGCGGGCTGCTATCCCGACGACCCCCGGCTGTCCGCGCTGGTCGGCGAGCTCTCGGTCAAGAGCGAGGAGTTCCGCCGGCTCTGGGCGACCCACGACGTCAAGGAGAAGTCGTACGGGATGAAGCGGATGCAGCACCCGCTGGTGGGTGAGCTGTTCCTGAACTACGAGTCGTTCCGCATGGCCGGTGACCAGGACCAGGCCCTGATCACGTACCACGCGGAGCCGGGCTCGGCGTCCGCCGAGGCGCTGCGTCTGCTGGCCAGCTGGGGCACCGACGCCAGCCGGGCGACCCCGGCGCCCTGAGCGCGGGCATGGAGAACGGCCCGCCGGAAGCCGCGCTTCCGGCGGGCCGCTCGCTGGGTGCTACTCAGCGGCTACGGCTCACTTGGCGTAGTACGCGTTGTAGATGGAGATCGTCGACTTGTTGCCCTTCTTGTCGGCGATCTTGGCGTGGAACGAGATGGCCTTGCCCTTGGCCGGGTTCTTGACGGTGATCTTGCCGTGGCTCACCGTCAGCTTCTTCCAGGTCTGGCCGTAGTCGTAGGACACGTAGACCGTGAGGGACTTGAGGTTGCGGCCCGCGGCCGCGCCCTCGACGGTGACCGGGAAGGTGACGGTCTTGCCCGCCGCGACGCGGCTGTCCAGGCCGGTCTGGGCGCCGAAGTGGACCGTGGAGGCCGGGAGCTGGGCCAGCGGGCTGCTGCTCCCGGGCTTCTTCGAGTGGAAGGTCCAGCTCGCGTCGATCCGGGTGGAGGCGGCGGCGACCTTGACCGAGCGGATGACCGAGGTGGTCAGCTTGTACTCGGCGTCACCGGAGGGCACCGTGAACACGCCGTCGCCGAAGAGCGGGTCGTGGTTGGAGGCCACCTTGGTGCCGTTGCGGTACAGGGTGGTGTTCACCGAGAGGAAGGCGGACGACCCGGGGTGCTTGGCGCTGTCGGAGAACAGCGGGACGATGCCGAAGATCTGGTTGTCGGTCCGGAACAGACCGTACTGGCTGCCCAGGTGCGGACCGAAGACCGCCGTGTTGAAGGTGTTCCGGTAGGACTGGCCGGCCTTGTACGCCTTCACGTCGTCCACCGTGTAGAAGGCGTCGGCGATCGGCAGGCCCTGGGCGTCGTGGCCGGTGTACTGGGTGAAGTCGAAGGCCCACTGGGCGCCGTCGGTGGTGGAGAGGTGGAAGGTGCGGGTGCCGGGCAGCTTCTGCTCCACCGCGTCGCCCATGACGAGGTCGTCGCCGATGACGCCCCACGGGGCGACCGAGCCGGTCTTGTTGGCGGCCGAGGCGCCCACGGAGTTCCTGACCGTGGCGAGCTCGCTCGTCTTGAAGTGCCGGACCTTGTCACCCTGGAGCTTCTTGACCTGGGCGCTGGTGGCGACGTCGTACTCCTCGTCGGCGCCCTTGGTGAACTGGGCGCTCCAGGTCTGGGTCAGACCGCTCGCGACCTCGCCGCCCAGCGGTGCGACCCGGATCTTGTCGAAGGTGTCGAAGCCGATGCCGAACCCGACGCCGGCCGGCTCGTACATGTAGTCGACGGTCGCCGAGTGCGGGGTGGCCTGGGTGTCCGGCACGGTGATGTCGGCGGACTTGGCGGTGCGGGCGTCGATGGTGAGCGTGAGGTCCTTGGTGACGCTCAGCTTCGGGTTGACCAGCCAGTCGATGCCGCCGTCGAAGGTGGTGAAGTCCTTGGCGATCCAGGCGTCGAGCAGGTACGTGCCCTTGGGCACCCGGAATGTGGCGGTCCCGGTGCCGGAGACCGGCACGGTGTAGTCGCGGCCGTTGCCGAGGCCCGAGTAGCCCGCCAGGTCGGTGCTGTAGACACCGGTCGGGTTCCCGTCGCGTCCGATGTGCTTGACGGTGACGCTGTACGACTGCACCTCACGCTGGACCGCGGCCGCCGTGCGGACGCTCTGGCCGCCGCCGGTCGCCGTCACGTACGCCGAGTAGGCGCCGTCCAGGGTGCCGCCCAGCTTGGTGTTGACGGTGAGGCCGACCGTGGCCTGGCCGCCCGCCGGTACGGTCACCTTGGTCGCGCCCAGCGTGAAGAAGCCGGCCGGGGCCGCCGCGCCCTTGGGGTCGGTGCCCGTCGCCGCGAGGCTGAGGGTGACGTCCTTGGTGCCGAGGTTGCGGTACGTCAGCTGCTTGGTGACCGGGGTGTCGTCGGTGTGCGGCCACTGCTGCACACCGAAGTTCACCGATGACGGGTCGGCGATGACGGTCTGCTTGATGGCCTTGTCGACGGCGATCCGGCCCGTGCCCTGCTGGAACGGCGTGTACTTGCCGGCCTTCGCGGATCCGGTGAGGGCCGCCTTCAGCTCCTGGAAGCCCCAGTCGGGGTGTTCCTGCTTGAGGATGGCGGCGGCGCCCGCGACATGCGGGGTGGCCATCGACGTACCGGAGATGGTCAGGTAGCCGGGCGGGTTCTCGCCGACCTCCTGGTCGATGACGCTGCCCTTGGCCGCGGCCGCGGTGATGTCGACGCCGGGCGCGGTGACGTCCGGCTTGATGGAGCCGTCGGCGGCGGGGCCGGTGGAGGAGAAGTCGGCCAGCTTGTCGTTGCCGTCGACGGCGCCGACGGTGAGCGCGTCGGCGGCGCTGCCCGGCGAACCGATCGACTCGGGACCCTCGTTGCCCGCGGCGATCGCGAACAGGATGCCCTTCTGCTCGGAGAGCTTGTTGACCTCCGCTTCCAGCGGGTCGATCTCCGGGGTGTCGTACCCGCCGAGGCTGAGGTTGACGACGGAGGCGCCCTCGGCCGCCGCCCACTCCATGCCGGCGAGGATGCCGGAGTCGTCACCGGAGCCGGTGTCGTCCAGGACCTTGCCGTTGAGGATCTTCGCGCCGGGCGCGACACCCGTGTACTTGCCGTGCGACTTGGCGCCGGTGCCGGCCGCGATGGACGCGACGTGCGTGCCGTGGCCGAAGTGGTCCGAGGCGTCGGCGGCCGAGGTGAAGTTCTTGGACTCGATCACCTGGTCCTTGAGGTCCGGGTGGGTGGTGTCCACACCGGTGTCCAGGACGGCTATCTTCACGCCCTTGCCGTTGTAACCGGCGGCCCACGCCGTGGGGGCGCCGATCTGCGGCACGGACTTGTCCAGGCTGGCCTTGCGGACGCCGTCGAGCCAGACGTGCGCGATACCGGAGGCCGCCCTGTCCCCGTTGGTGACGGCGTCCCACAGCTCCGGCGTGTCCTTGACCGGGGTCTGCACGGCGTCCGCGTTCAGCGCCTTCAGGCTGTGCCGCAGGGTGCCCGCGTCCCGGACGTCGGCCTTGGTCGCGGTGGCGGCACCGCTGTAGCCGACGATGACCTTCAGGCCGTTCTTCTGCGCCCTGCGGGTCGCGGCCTTGTTCAACTCGGTGACGTCGAAGAGCCGTCGGTCCAGCTTGCCGGAGGCCACCAGCTGGACGGCGTCACCCGGGACGACGAGGGTGTGCCCGTCGACCTTGCTGATCCGGAACGGTATGTGCTGGCGTCCCTCGGCCCGCTCCAGGCCGACGACGCGCCCCTTGGCGTCGAGGGCGACCCGGTCGCCGGTGATCAGGGTGACATGGTGCTTGGCCGTGAGCGACGCGGCGGCCGCGGCCGTGGCGGCGCGCGGTTCCGGCTTCGCCGAGGCCGGGCTGGTCATGCCCGCGGCGAGCGCGACGGCCGCCGCCGCGGCCACTGTGGCCGCGGCGGCTCTTTTCACTTGTCTGCGCAAGACTCCCCCTGGGAGACGGTGTCCCGGGCGAATTCCCCGTTCACCCGGCCGGGGCAAGCCTCGTACGCACATGCGTCAACCCCCCGGAACACGGAGTATGCCGGGGGGTGATCAGCGAGCTCAATAGATGAGAGACCGGTGAGAGGAGTACGTGAGAACTGTTACCCGCCGGGGCGAACACCGTTACACAACCGCGCGGTCGCACGGGCCGCACCGGTGTTATGCGCCCGCGTTCTCCTTGACGGTGATCCTGCCCTTGCGGATGGTCGCCAGGCGCGGGGCCTTCTTCGCGATCGCGGAGTCGTGCGTGACCATGATGAAGGTCAGCCCGTGCTCCTTCCACATGCGGTCCAGTACGTCCATGATCTCGTCGCGCATGCCCTCGTCGAGGTTGCCGGTGGGCTCGTCGGCGAGCAGCACCTTGGGCTGCTTGACCAGGGCCCGGGCGATGGCGACGCGCTGCTGCTGGCCGCCGGACATCTCACCGGGCAGGTGGCCGAGGCGCTCCCCGAGACCGACCGACGTCAGCGCCTCGGCGGCGCGTTCACGCCGTTCCTTGGTCTTGACGCCGAGCGGGACGAGGGCGGTCTCGACGTTCTCCTGGGCGGTGAGCGTCGGGATCAGGTTGAACGACTGGAAGACGAAGCCGATGCCGGCGCTGCGGACCGACGTGAGTTTCGCCTCGGAGAGCTTGGCCAGGTCGGTGCCGTCGAGGACGACCTCGCCGGAGGTCGGGCGGTCCAGTCCGCCGAGCATCTGCAGGAGCGTGGACTTGCCGCCGCCGGTGGGGCCCTGGATGACCAGGCGGTCGCCGTCGGCGATGGTGAGGTCGACGCCGTCGAGGGCCCGGACGATGTCCTTGCCGCGTGCGTAGAGCTTGGTGACGTTTCTGAGTTCGTACATGGTGGCTCCTGGAGGTATTGGGGGGCGGTCGGTTGTCGGCTGCGGGCCGGTGGGGGTTGTTCGCGCAGTTCCCCGCGCCCCTGAAGGGGCGCGCTGTCCAGCCGTGTCTCATAAGCCGCGGGCAGTCGTGCCGCTGGGCGATGGGGGTCCCCCCGCGCGAGCGAAGCCGAGCGTGGGGGAGGGTGGGCGCTGGGGGTCCCCCCGGCCGAAGGCTGGGGGAGGCACCCTGCCGGCGCCGGTGAGCGTCCCCACCCCCGCCCCAGCCACAGCCGACGTCGGCTACTCGACCCGCCGCAGCGCGTCCGCAGGCCGCAGCCTCGACGCGCGCCAGCCGCCGAACGCGCCCGCGATCAGGCCGCCGGCCACCGCGAGGCCCACCGCCAGGACGATCGTCGTGACGCTGACCGGGGCCGTGAGGGCGACCTCCAGGGTCTTGGCGGCCTGCCGGCCGGGACCGCCGCCGAAGCCGCCGCCACCACCGCCGCCGAACCCGCCACCACCGGCGCCACCACCACCGCCGCCGAGGGACGCCTCCAGCGTGGGGCTGATCGAGGTGACGACGTACGCGCCGGCCAGGCCGAGCGCGATACCGAGCGCACCGCCGACCAGACCGTTGACCATGGCCTCGCCGACGACCTGCCGGGTGACCCGGCCGGACTTCCAGCCCAGCGCCTTCAGCGTGCCGAACTCACGGACGCGGCGGGAGACCGCCGAGGACGTGAGCAGGCCGGCGACCAGGAACGCCGCCACGAGCACCGCGATGGACAGCCACTTGCCGACGTTGGTGGCGAGCGAGGACGCCGTGGACAGCGAGCCGGAGACCGTGTCCGCGAGGTCGGCGGAGGTGGTGACCGTAGTGCCGGAGACGTTGCTCTGGATGGTCTTCTTCACCGAGGAGATCTGCTTGGAGTCGGTCGCCTTGACGTAGATCGTGGTGACCTTGTTCTTCTCGTCGGCGAGCGTCTGCGCCTGCTTCAGCGGCATGTACAGGTTGGCGGCCGCGTCACCGCTGTCGGCCGTCGCGATGCCGATGATCGTGAACTTGACCTTGTTGATGGTGACGGTCGAACCGACCTTGTACTTCTTCTGCTTGGCGTACGCCGAGTCGGCGACCAGCACCTTGGCGTTCGTCTCGGTGGTCTTGAAGGTACGGCCGCTGGTGATCTTCGACGAGGTCAGCGGGCCGATGCCGGTCCGGGTGACGTCGGTGCCGTAGACCGTGTACGAGTTGACGTCGAAGTTGGCGCCGCCGCCCCTGACCTCACCCTGCGGCTGGCCTTCGCCACCGCGGCCGAAGCCGCCGCCGTTTCCGCCGGACCCCGGGTTCTGCTGGAACTGACCCCGGGTGAACTGGCCGCTGATCTTGACCACGTTGAGGTTCAGCCCGCCGACCGCGGTCGCGACGCCCTTCTGGTCGCCGACCTTGGTGACGGTGGTGGCGGCGAGGGTGGTGAAGCCCTGCACCACGACGCGGTCACTGCTCTGCGTGCTCGACGAGCCGTTGTTCTGCGCGTCGAAGTTGAAGCGGGGACGCTGGGAGGCGCCCGTGGACGCCGACGCGGCCTTGGTGACCGTCATGTCCGTACCCAGGCCGTACAGCGACTGGAGGACCTTGTCCTGCGCCTTGCCCATGCCGTTGGACACGGAGTTGACCACGATGACCAGTGCGATGCCCAGCGCGAGGCCGGAGGCGACGACGAGAGCCGCCTTTCTGCGGCGGCGCAGTTCGCGCCTCAGGTAGGTGAAGAACATGACCGCAAGGTAGGGACGCACCGTGATGGCTCGATAAGGCCCAAATAAGAGATGCATGAGAAGGCTGTACGCGGGCCAGGAACAGCCCCGCACCGGGCTGTCAGCACACTCCGCCACGCGGACACCCGGTCGGGCCCGGGCAGCCGACGCTCCGTCACCTCGGGGGTGCAGGCACCGGTTGACCGGACGCGGAGGACGGCCGTCCCGGTGCTTCCGGATGGCAGCGGTTCCGGGCCGAGCAGGTCGTCGTCACCGCCCGCACGGCCTCCGTACCCCTCACGTGCCGGAGGTCCGCGACCTCTCGTCGTCGTGCCGGCAGGCGGCGAGGAGGAAGAGCCAGATCTCGCTGACGGTAGGGAAGCAGGCGATCGCGTGCCTGAGCCGTTTGAGCGGGACCTCGCCGGCGACCGCGATGGTGGCCGAGTGCAGGAGCTCGCTGACGCCCGGGCCGACGAAGGTGACTCCGAGGAGGACTTCCCTGTCGAGGTCGACGACCAGCCGGGCGTGGCCCTGGTAACCGTCGGCGTAGAGGTTGGCGCCTTGGGCCGCGTTGAAGTCGAGGTCGACGGTCCTGACGTGGTGGCCCGCGTCGACGGCCTGCTGGGCGGTCAGGCCCACCGCGCCCGCCTCCGGGTCGCTGAAGAAGACCTGGGGTACGGCGTGCTGGTCGGCGGTGGTGGCGTGGTCGCCCCAGGGCGCGTCGTCCAGCGGACGGCCGGCTGCGCGAGCACCGATGGCGTCGCCCGCTGTGCGGGCCTGGTACTTGCCCTGGTGGGTGAGCAGGGCGCGGTGGTTGACGTCGCCGAGGGCGTACAGCCAGTCGCCGTCGACTCCGGTGACCAGGCAGGTGGTGTCCACGTCCAGCCAGGAGCCGGGGGTGAGGCCGACCGTGTCCAGGCCGAGATCGTCCGTGGCCGGCGTCCGGCCGGTGGCGAACATGACCTCGTCGGCCTCCAGCCGGCTGCCGTCGTCGAGGGTGAGGGTGACCGGCCCCGCGGGGTCAGGGCGGTGCAGAGCGGCCACCCGCGCACCGATCCGGACGTCCACGCCCGCCTCGGTCAGGCCCTGGGCGACCAGTTCGCCGGCGAAGGGTTCCATGCGAGGGATCAGGCGGCGGCGCGCGAGCAGGGTGACATGTGAGCCGAGGCCCTGCCAGAGGGTGGCCATCTCGATGGCGACGCCGCCGCCCCCGACGATGACGAGGCGGGCGGGCACGGTGCTGGAGTCGGTGCCGTGCCGGTTGGTCCAGGGTCGGGCCTCCGCGATGCCCGGGATGTCGGGCAGCGCCGGTCGGCTGCCGGTGGCGACGGCCACCGCATGCCGGGCCACGAGGGACTGCCGGGTGCCGTCGTCCCGGGTGACGGTGACACGGCGGGGGCCGTCGAGGCGGCCGTGACCACGGAAGAGGTCGGCGCCGATGGACTTGACGAACAGGGCCTGGCCGGAGTCGTCCCAGTCGGTGACGTAGCGGTCGCGGCGGGCGAAGACCCCGTCGGTGTCGATCCGGCCGGTGACGGCCTGCCGCGCACCGTCCACACGCCGGGCATCGGCGACCGCGATGACCGGCCGTAGCAGCGCCTTGCTGGGCACGCACGCCCAGTAGGAGCATTCGCCGCCCACGAGTTCCCTTTCCACGACGGCTACGGAGAGACCGGCGGCGCGGGCACGGTCGGCGACGTTCTGGCCGACCGGCCCGGCGCCCAGCACGATCACGTCATAAGGGGTGTCCGCGTGGCTTTCGTGCGGTGCGCTCATGGTCTTCCTCGCATTCCTGGGAGTACCTGACGACGGTCGACGTCGTGCTGGTCACGGTGGTACCGATGCCGCTCGTCGGGCCTGGCCGGAGAAGCCGGCCCGTCGGGCGGGTCAGGGGGCGCGGCGCTCGGTCGTGGATGTGCGGGGTGACGCCGGCCGTTCGCTGCCGCTGTCGGCGTGCGGCCGTGCGCGGGTGGGCGGACTCGGCGTGCCGGACACGCTCCAGCCCCTCGGCGTCGGCCTCGGCGGCGTGTGCCCTGTGCAGGTGTGGCCGGAGAGGCAGTAGGTGCAATTGTCGTACTGGGCGGTAGCGATCGCCAGCCGCTCCCGCACGACAGAGGGGATCACGCCCCCGCCGAGGGGCTGGGGGTGGGCGCTGCGCTGGCTGACAGCCCTTCACGGACGGAAGCTTGAAGGGGGCCGACTTCCGTCGCCGGGTGCGGCGGCACCCCACCCACGACACGACCTAACCGATTAAAGCTCCTTGACAGGTTAGCTGAGCCATGCTCGACTGAATCTAACCGGCAAAACTTCATTGAGAGGTTAGATATGTCTTCAGCAGTCCATCACCGCACCGCCACAGTCAAGGGCCTCGAGGTCTTCTACCGGGAGGCCGGCGACCCCCAGGCACCCGTAGTCGTGCTGCTGCACGGCTTCCCGACCAGCTCGCACATGTTCCGCCACCTGATCCCGGCGCTCGCAGACCGTTACCGTGTGATCGCCCCCGACCACGTCGGATTCGGGCAGTCCGCGATGCCCGCCCCGCAGGACTTCCCCTACACCTTCGACGCCCTCACCGACGTCACCTCCGGCCTGCTCCGGCAGTTGCGCATCGACCGGTTCGCGATGTACGTGCAGGACTACGGCGCCCCCATCGGCTGGCGACTCGCCCTCCAGGCGCCCGACCGCATCACCGCGATCATCACCCAGAACGGCAACGCCTACGAAGAGGGCTTCGTCAAGCCCTTCTGGGACGGCGTGTTCGCCTACGCCAAGGACCCGGGACCGGACACCGAAGCCCCCATGCGGGGTGCCCTGACCCCCGAGATCACCCGCTGGCAGTACGTGAACGGTGTCGCCGACCCCAGCCTGGTCAGCCCCGACAACTGGATCCACGACCAGGCGCTGCTGGACCGCCCCGGCAACGACGAGATCCAGCTCAAGCTCTTCGGCGACTATCCCACCAACGTGGACCTCTACCCGCAGGTCCACGAGTACTTCCGCGACTCACAGGTCCCGCTGCTGGCGGCCTGGGGGGCAGGCGACGAGATCTTCGGCCCGGCGGGCGCGGAGGCATTCCGCCAGGACCTCCCCGATGCCGAGATCCACCTGATCGAGTCCGGGCACTTCGCCCTGGAGAGCCACCTTGAGACCATCACCGAGCACATCCGGGACTTCCTCGCCCGCGTCCTCGTCTGACGCGCAGGACGCCCGGCCGGCTGCGACCACATGGCCGCCTCCCACCGAGGACGCGGAAGGCGGCCGTCCCCCGGGGGGCGGCCGCCTTCCGTGTGGTGTGCGGACGGTGTGCGGTGGCTCAGACGGCCGAACCGGCCTTCCACTCGGCCCAGCTCATGTTCCAGCCGTTGAGGCCGTTGTCGGGGGCCACGGTCTTGTCGCCCGTGTGGGAGACGACCACGACATCGCCGACGATCGAGTGCGTGTACATCCAGTAGGCCGGCGTGGTGGTGTCGTTGGCGCCCTTGGTGTCGGACAGGCCCACACAGCCGTGGCTGGTGTTCACGGAACCGAAGACGGACTTGGCGCCCCAGTAGTTGCCGTGCAGGAAGGTGCCGGAGCTGGTGAGGCGGATGGCGTGCGGCACGTCCTTGATGTCGTACTCGGCCTTGCCGTCGTTGTCGGTGAAGCCGACGGTCGTGCCGTTCATGCGCGTCTGCTTGTACTTCTCGGACATCACCATGATGCCCTCGTACGTCGTGTGCTCCGGCGAACCGGCCGAGATCGGTATGGTCTTGACGGTCTTGCCGTCCTCGGTGACCTTCATCTCCTTGGTCTTGGCGTCGACGTAGGAGATCTGGTTGCGCCCGATGTGGAAGGTGACCGTCTTCTGCTGGACGCCGTAGACCCCGGAGGCGCCCTCGACACCGTCGAGCGCGAGCTTCAGCGTGACGGTGGAGTTCTCCTTCCAGTAGGTCTCGGGACGGCAGTCCATGCGCTGGGTGGAGAACCAGTGGCAGGCGACCTCCTGGCCGCTGCTGGAGGTGACCGTGACGCCCTTCTGGACGGCGGCCTTGTCGGTGATCTGCTTGTCGAAGTTGATCGACACGGGCATGCCGACGCCGACGGTCGAACCGTCCTCGGGGGTGAAGGTGCCTATGAAGCTGTTGGCCGGGGAGACCGTGGTGAAGGTCGCGTTCTCGTGCGCGACCAGACCGGCGGAGTCCTTGGCCTCGGCGGCCACCTTGTAGGTGGTCGACCGCTCCAGCTGGGCGTCGGGCTTCCAGCTCGTCTTGTCCGCGGACAGGGTGCCGGGGACCGCCTTGCCGTCGGCGGTGGTCATCGTCACACCGGTGAGGGAGCCCTTGCTGACGGTGACGGCGGCGGAGTTGTTGATGGACGCGCTGTCCGAGCCGTCCTTGGGTGTGATCCTGATGTCGGCCTGGGACGACTTCCTGGCCGCCGCCGCGTCCGCCTGGGACTGCGAGTTCTCACCGCTGCCGGACGACTTGTCGTCGCCGCCGGAACACGCCGTGAGCACCAGTACACCGCCGAGCAGTGCGGACGCGGCCATCAGACCCTTGCGCCGCTTACTGTCCGTCATCACACGCTTCTCCATCGTTGCCGAGTCCGCGAACACACGAGAGTCCCCCGTCAAGAGACCTGAACGCCGCGGCCGTGTCGTCCCGTTCCACATTCTTCGGATCTGTGGGGCACACCACGTCCGCAGGGGCGGCCGGCGCGGAAGGGGCCGGGCCGCGCACCCTCTGAGACGACGAGACCCCGGACGGCGGTTGCCGCCCGGGGTCACCGGTTCCCCGGATCGCTCAGCCGATGCCGTCGTCGTCGCCGTCGTAGCCCTCGCCGTCGTCATCATCCTCGTCGAGATCCCAGTCCGGCGAATCCGGATCGTAGGAAATCCGCTCGCTGGACCAGGAGGCCTGCTGGAGTTCGACGCCGGGCACCTCGCTGACCAGGTCGAACGGGTCGACGAGATAGGCGAGCGCCTCGGCGGTGTCTTCCGTCACAGCGGTCTCGGCCCGCGTCCGCTCCTCGCCGGGCAGCTCGGGATCCTCGGCGATCCGCCGCAACGCGGCCTGGGTGACCTTGTCGTCGTCCTCCACCTCAAGGACCAGCTCCACCCGAAGCCGTACAAAACGTGATGTCTCTGGAGTGCTCATGGCGGGAGCGTACGGCCGAAACGTCCCGTGACTTTCCCGTGACCCTCGATTTTCACTAACATCGGCCCACACGGCCAATTCGCCAGCGTCACAAGGGGATCGATATTCCGTGTCATCCGCTCGCCGCCCGTTGCTGACCGCCACCGCCGCAGGCACGCTCCTGTGCGCGCTGTGGTTCGTCCCGTCCGCCCACGCCTCCCAGGACGCCCCGGCGAGAACCGGCACGTCGGAGAGAGCGGCGAGTACGGCGACCCGCGTCACGCAGCAGGCCAGGGCGCTGTCCGAGGCCACCTCCGAGGCTGCCGGCGACGCCACCCAACTCGCCGACACCGGCAGCCCGGACACCACGCCCTACGTCATCGGCGGCACCCTTTTCCTCGCGGTCGGCGCCGGCTTCGTGGTCTACTCGGTCCGCCGGGAACGCCTGGAGTTCTAGGCGCGTCGGCCCCCCTTTGACCGGCGGGCCGACCAGCGACCCACGAGCACGACCGGCGCCCGCCACGAGAGGCCCGGGAAAGCAACCAGGGGCGCGGGGCTGTGCCGACATGCGGCTCCGCCGCGCGGGCGCGAGCAGCCCCCACGCGCCCGCGGCCGAGCAACCGCCCCACCCGCGGCCGAGCTAGCGCAGCGCCCCGGTCACCTTCTCCGCCGCCGCCACGACTCCCCCGCCCCGCACGAACTCCTCCGCCGCGGCGAGGTCGGGAGCCAAGTACCGGTCAGGTCCGGGCCCCTGCACTCCCGCGGCGCGCACCGCATCGATCACGGCCCGGGACGCCGGCGCCGGCGTCAGCCCCTCCCGCAGCTCGATCGCACGGGTCGCCGCGTACAGCTCGACGGCGATGACCCGCACCAGGTTCCCCACCGCCGTCCGCAGTTTGCGCGCGGCCGACCACCCCATCGACACGTGGTCCTCCTGCATCGCCGAGGACGGGATGGAGTCGGCCGACGCCGGAACGGCAAGCCGCTTCAGCTCGCTGACCAGCGCCGCCTGCGTGTACTGGGCGATCATCAGGCCGGAGTCGACCCCCGCGTCGTCCGCCAGGAACGGCGGGAGCCCGTGGCTGCGGTTCTTGTCCAGCAGCCGGTCCGTCCGCCGCTCGGCGATGGACCCGAGGTCGGCCACCGCGATGGCGAGGAAGTCGAGGACGTAGGCGACCGGCGCCCCGTGGAAGTTGCCGTTGGACTCGACCCTGCCGTCGGGCAGCACCACGGGGTTGTCGACGGCCGACGCCAGCTCCCGCTCGGCGACCAGCCGCGCGTGCGCGAGCGTGTCCCGGCCGGCACCGGCGACCTGCGGAGCACACCGCACCGAGTACGCGTCCTGGACGCGCGGCGCGTCGTCCTGGTGATGCCCGGTCAGCTGGGAGCCCTGCAGCACCGCGAGCATGTTGGCGGCGCTGTCGCCCTGCCCCGGATGCGGCCGGATGGCGTGCAGTTCGGGCGCGAGGACCTTGTCCGTGCCGAGCAGCGCCTCAAGGCTCAACGCGGCCGTGACGTCGGCGGACTTGTACAGCATGTCCAGGTCGGCGAGGGCCATGACCAGCATCCCCAGCATGCCGTCGGTGCCGTTGAGGAGCGCGAGCCCCTCCTTCTCGCGCAGTTCGACGGGGGCGATCCCGTGCGCGGCGAGCAGCTCACCGGCGGGCCGCAGGACCCCGTCGGGGCCCTCGGCCTCGCCCTCCCCCATGAGCGTGAGGGCGCAGTGCGACAGCGGGGCCAGGTCCCCGGAGCAGCCCAGGGAGCCGTACTCGTGCACGACCGGGGTGATGCCGGCGTTCAGCACGTCGGCCATGGTCCGGGCGACCTCGGGACGCACACCGGTGTGCCCGGAGCAGACGGTCTTCAGCCGCAGGAACATCAGGGCCCGTACGACCTCCCGCTCCACCCGCGGCCCCATCCCGGCCGCGTGCGAGCGGACGATGTTGCGCTGCAGCTGGGCGCGCAGCTCCTGGCTGATGTGCCGGGTCGCCAGGGCACCGAAGCCGGTGCTGACGCCGTAGACCGGTTCCGGTTTGGCCGCCAGCGCGTCCACGATCTCGCGGGCCGCCGCGAGGGCCGCGACCGCCTCCGCGGACAGTTCGATCCGGGCGCCGCCGCGCGCCACGGCGAGAACGTCGGACGTGGTGACACCGGACGTCCCCACCACCACAGTGTGCATATCCATATTCAGGAGCGTACGCATTGAATGCAGCCGCTGTCACTACTGGGACACGGGGTTGCCCCTTACTCGTACGTCACAGCCCGGGGGTCACAGCCCCCGGCGCCCCCGGAAACTCCGCCGCTCGGCCCGCTCCGGCGGCGGCGCGTCCGCGAGCCGTACGACGGGATCGTCCGGACCCTCCCGCCCCGCCACCACCGGCCGCCGCGCGCGCAGCGCCTTGGCACGGTACTGGGCCGCGTCGGCGAGCCGGAACAGCCGGCGTCCCGAGCGCACCGGCCCGATCGGGTCCGCGGTCGAGGCGACCCCGCACGCGACCCCCTCCCCCAGCTCCAGCTCCCCGGCCCGGCGGCAGAGTTCGTCGGCCACCCGGACCACGTCGTCGGCCGGCGGGCCGAGGGCCAGCAGACAGAACTCGTCCCCGCCGAGCCGCGCGGCGAGCGCGCCCGGGAGCATCGCCCCGCACAGCGACAGCACCGAGCCGAACCGTTCCAGGAGACGGTCCCCCACGGCGTGCCCGCAGGTGTCGTTCACCTTCTTCAGCCCGTTGAGGTCGCAGACGACGAGGCTGACCACGGCCCCGTCCTCGCGGTGCCGCTCGATCGCCTCGTCGAGGCGCACGTCGACGGCCCGGCGGTTGGCGAGCCCGGTCAGCGCGTCGGTGTACGCGAGCCGGCGCGCCTCCTCGAGACGTTCGGTCTGCGCGATCCCGGCGGCGACGACGGAGGCGAGGACGGTGGCGAAGTCGGCGTCGGCCCGGCCGAAGACAGGGGCGCGGGAGGCGCGGGCCACGTACAACTCGCCCCAGGCCCTGCCGTGCAGCACGATCGGGGCGACCAGGCAGCAGCCGCGGCCCCGGCGGCGCAGGGCGGCGACGCGCTGGTGCGAGTAACCGGGGCGGCCGGCGGCGGGGCCCTCGGCCGTCTCGACCCAGGCGTTGGGGCCGCCGCCGCCCGCCCAGCGTTCGTGGAGGAACTCGGCGATCTCCGGGAACTGGTGCACCGGATAGGCCTCGGCCTCCGGGAACTCCTCCTCGTCCGGGGCACGCTCGCCGACGTTCACAAGGACCCGGAGCCGGCCTAGCTCGCGCTCCCAGACGGAGAGCGCGGCGAAACCGCCGTCCAGCGCACGGCAGGCACCGGCCGCGGCGGCGTGCCAGCACTCACGTGGGGTGTGAGCCGCTGCCATGCCCTGGGCCAGCGCCACGACGGCGGCGAGCCGGTTGTCCTCACCCATCACTCCAGGTTAGGGACGTTTTACCTTATTCGGGGCATTGGTGTGGCGAACAGGTGTGGCGACGACCTGTATCGTCGCCGGCCGCGGCCCGGTGGGGGCCGGCCGCGCCCACGCGGCGGAGCCGCACATCGACTCAGCCCCGCGCCCCTTACAGGGCGCTTCCTAGCTCCGGGCAGGCGTGCCGCTGGGGCGATGGGGGTCCCCCGGCCGAAGGCTGGGGGAGGCACCCCGCGAGCGCCGGTAAGCGTCCCCACCCCCGGCGCCCACTCACCCGCGCCTCACTCCCCCGGCCACTCCGGCCGGCGCTTCTCGTTGAACGCCGCCACCCCCTCCGCCCGGTCCCCCGAGAACGCCACCGTCCGCCACGCCGCGTCCTCGACCTCCAGTCCCGCCCGCAGATCCAGCCCCTGCCCCAGCCGCAGCGCCCGCTTCGCCGCCCGCAGCCCCACCGGCGAGTTCGCCGCCATCCGCGCCGCCAGCGCCAGCGCCGCCTCCCGGTCCTGCCCCGCCGCCACCAGCTCGTCGACCAGACCCAGTTCACGCGCCTGAGCCGCCTCCACCCGGCGCGCCGAGAAGACCAGCTCGGCCGCCCTGGCCGCCCCCACCCGGCGCGGCAGCAGCTGCGTACCGCCACCGCCGGGAATCACGCCCACCGACACCTCCGGCAGGCCCACCACGGCCGTGTCGTCGGCCACGATCACATCGCAGGACAGGGCCAGTTCGAACCCCCCGCCGAGCGCGTAGCCGTGCACGGCGGCGATCGTCGGCATCGGCAGCTCCAGCACGCCGGTGTACGCCCCGCGTGACAGCGGCCGCGACCGGAGCAGCTCCGCGTCGGTCATCGCGTTGCGCTCCTTCAGGTCGGCGCCGACGCAGAACGCCCGCTCGTGCGACGAGGTCACCACCACCACGCGCGCGTCCCGGTCACCGCCGAGCGCGGCGCACGCGGCGACGATCGAGCGGGCCATCGCCATCGACACCGCGTTCATCGCCTTGGGCCGGTCCAGCACGAGCTCCGCGACGTGCCCGTGCCGCCGCACCAGCACGAACTCCCCGAACCGCTCCTCGCTCATGTCCGTCACCCTCCGCTCGACCCGCCTACGAGTTAACGCCTGTTAACTCCCTCGATCATCGCAGCCGGGACGGCCGAGGGAAAGGGGCACCGACCGGTCCTGACACCCTCGTTCGAGTGACATCCCGGGAGACTCCCGGCGCACCCCCCAGGGGAACGCATAACGTGCGCTCGCCACGGCGCATCGGGGGCGCGCGCCAGGGGGAACGGGGAGGGAACGCGATGACAGGAACGCCGGCCGCCGGCCGCCGGGGACGGCACCGCAAGCCCCGGCCCCGCAAACTGCTGTTCACGGCCGGAGGGCTCGCGCTCGCCGCCGGGGCGCTCAGCCTCGTACAGCTGACTCCGCACGGCGGTGGAGCCGGCGCACCCGGCACCGCGGAGGCGGAGCCCCACCCCGGCCCGACCGCGGACGCCACGGACCGTTCGGCCCACGCGTCCGAAACCGTCGGTACGGTCCTCAGGGCGACGCCCTCGGCGGCCACCGTCATGGGCGGCGAGCGCCCGGCACCGACGGCCAGCGCCGCCCGTACGGCGTCCACCTCCCCGTCCACCCCGGCTGCTGCACCGCCCGGCCCCGGCACGGCCCCGACCACCATCCCGACGGCCCCGACCCGCCCGACCAGGACTCCGGCGCCGCCGGAGACGGCCCCCGCACCGCCGCCCACCCCGACGCCTGCACCCAGCACACGTCAGCCGGGCGGCGGGGTCTGTCTGCCGGTCGTCGGACTATGTGTGGACGCGTCGGCCGCTAAGGCTCCCCGTCCCGGCGGGTGAGCAGCCAGGGTTCCACGACACCCAGGCCGCGCACCGGCCGCTGCCACATCGGCTGGAGCGCGAAGCGGTACGTCGGGGGCTCCTCGCCCTCCTTCTCGGCGGTCGCCGCCGCCTCCGCGGCGGCCGCCTCCGAGGCCGGTGCCTCGCCCACCCGGATCAGCTCCTCCGCGAACGCGCTGTCGACGAGCACGGCGTCGCGCGGGGCTATCGAGGTGAGGCGGGAGGCGAGGTTCACGGTCGTACCGAAGACATCGCCCATCCGGGTGGTGACCGTGCCGAAGGCCATGCCGACCCGCAGCTCCGGCATCGTCTCGTCGTTCGCCATGGTCTCGACCAGGCGCAGCGCGATGTCGGCGGCGGTACCGGCGTCGTCGGCGACGTACAGGACCTCGTCGCCGAGGGTCTTGATGAGCCGACCGCCGCGGGCCGCCACCAGGTCGGCGGCGGTGGTCTCGAAGGCCTCGACCAGCTCGCCGAGTTCCTCCTCCTCCATCCGCCGGGTCAGCCGGGTGAACCCGACGAGGTCGGCGAAGCCGACGGCGAGGCGGCGGTCGACCATCTCCTCGTCGTCGGTGGCCTGCACGACCCGGCCGGCCGAGGCGGCGAGCTGGCGGCGCCAGACGTAGACGAGGAACTCCTCCAGCTCGGGCAGGAGCAGTTCGACGATCGGGTACGTGACCTCGGTGCGGGTCATACCCGGTTCGGGCGGCTCGGTCAGGCCCTCCAGGAAGGAATCCATCTGCCACTCGGCCAGACGGGCGGTGGTCTGCCCCGTCGACCGCGCCACCTGCACGGCCATGGCCTCGCTCAGCAGCCCCGCCTCGACGAGGCCGGCGAGCCGGCGCAGGGCCAGCACGTCGGCCTCCGTCAGCGCCCTGGCCTGCCCGATGTCGGCGAAGCCCATGGCACGCCAGAACCGCGACGCCAGCTCCATGGAGACGCCGGCGCTGCGGGCCGCCTGGAACGGGGTGTAGCGGCGCTCGGCCCCGAGGATCAGGCCTTCCAGACGCAGCGCGAGGGGGTCCTCGCCGGAGTCGGCGGCGTCCGCGCCCGCGCCGGAGCCCGTGTCGTCGACGGTCACGCCTGCTGCCCTTCCGATCTACCGCGGTCGCATACCGACCGGCCTCAACTCTACGGCAGCTGTGCGGTAGCTCACTTCGTGAGGTGGGCCGACTTCGGGAGTGCGGGGCGGTCAGGGGGCCGGGGCCGGGGCGGGCGTCCACCTGGGGGCTGCCGCCCCCAGACCCCCGCGTGCCAGGTCCGTCCCCGGCCGCGGGCCGGTGGGGGTTCCTCGCGCAGTTCCCCGCGCCCCTTACGGGGCGCTGCAGTCGCGCCAGCCTCCCAGCCGCGGGCAGTCGTGCCGCTGCAGTCGCGTCAGGCTCCCAGCCGCGGGCAGTCGTGCCGCTGGGGCGGCACGGGTGGGCGCTGGGGGTCCCCCCGGCCGAAGGCTGGGGGAGGCACCCGGCAGGCGCCGGTAAGCGTCCCCACCCCGGCCCCAGCCCACCGCACCGCACCCGCACGCCCCCTCACGCAGGCCGCAGATGGACGATGTCTCCCGCCCCCACCGGCTCCTGGACGCCCTCCCCCGTGGCGATCACCAGTCTCCCGTCGCCGTCGATCGCCACCGCCTCTCCGACCAGCGAGCGGTCCCCGGGCAGTTCCGCCCGCACCGACCGCCCCAGCGTCGCGCACCCCGCCGCGTACGCCTCCTGGAGGCCGCTCTCGCCCGGATCGCCGCCCGCCGCGATCCAGCGCCCGTACCAGTCCTCCAGGGACCGCAGAACCGCCCTCAGCAGGGTCTCCCGGTCCGTGCTGACGGCTCCGGCCAGCGCCAGCGACCCGGCCTGCGGCACCGGGAGCTCCGCCGCACGGAGCGTGACGTTGATGCCGACGCCGACCACCACCGCGTCCTCGCCGGCGCGCTCCGCGAGAATGCCCCCGGCCTTGCGCTCCTCGCCACCGACGGTGACGAGGAGGTCGTTCGGCCACTTCAGCGCCGTGTCGACGCCCGCCGAACGCGCCAGCCCCGTCGCCACCGCCACCCCCGCGAGCAGCGGCAGCCAGCCCCACCGGGCCACCGGTACCCCGGCCGGCTTCAGCAGCACCGAGAAGAACAGGCCCGAGCGCGCCGGCGCCGTCCACTGCCGGTCCAGCCGGCCCCGCCCCGCCGTCTGCTCCTCGGCGACCAGCACCGCGCCCTCGTCGGCGCCCCCCGCGACGGCCCGCGCCACGAGGTCGGAATTGGTGGAGCCGGTCCGGCCCACGATCTCGACGCCGGAGTACAGGCCCCCGTGGCCGCCGTCCCGCACCAGGGCCCTGCGCAACCCGGCCCCGTTCAGCGGTGGACGGTCCAGGTCGGACCAACGATTGTTGTTCTCATCTGCTGCATCTCGCGGCGTCATGCAAGCCACCCTAGGTGTGTTGTACGCCGCACTGCCGTTTGGTAGGTGCCCCACTACGCTACGGATGAGTAACCGTCCCCCCTTTTGAGCAGGCAGGGAGCCGCATCCCGATGTCCGAGCCGGAAGAGATCGACATTCACACGACCGCGGGGAAGCTCGCGGATCTCCAGCGCCGTGTCCACGAAGCGACACACGCCGGTTCGGAGCGCGCCGTCGAGAAGCAGCACGCCAAGGGCAAGCTGACGGCCCGTGAGCGGATCGAGCTGCTTCTCGACGAGGGCTCCTTCATCGAGCTGGACGAGTTCGCCCGGCACCGGTCCACCAACTTCGGCCTGGAGAAGAACCGGCCCTACGGAGACGGCGTCGTCACCGGGTACGGAACCGTCGACGGCCGGCCCGTCGCCGTCTTCTCGCAGGACTTCACCGTCTTCGGCGGCGCCCTCGGCGAGGTCTACGGCCAGAAGATCGTGAAGGTCATGGACTTCGCCCTGAAGACCGGCTGCCCGGTCATCGGCATCAACGACTCCGGCGGGGCCAGGATCCAGGAGGGCGTCGCCTCCCTCGGCGCGTACGGCGAGATCTTCCGCCGCAACACCCACGCGAGCGGTGTGATCCCGCAGATCTCGCTCGTCGTCGGCCCCTGCGCGGGCGGCGCGGTCTACTCGCCGGCCATCACCGACTTCACGGTCATGGTCGACCAGACGTCCCACATGTTCATCACCGGCCCGGACGTCATCAAGACGGTCACCGGCGAGGACGTCGGCTTCGAGGAGCTGGGCGGCGCCCGGACCCACAACTCCGTCTCCGGCGTCGCGCACCACATGGCCGGCGACGAGAAGGACGCCATCGAGTACGTCAAGCAGCTGCTGTCGTACCTGCCGTCCAACAACCTCTCCGAGCCCCCGGTCTTCGCCGAGGAGGCCGACCTCGCCGTCACCGACGAGGACCGCGAGCTGGACACCCTGGTCCCGGACAGTGCGAACCAGCCGTACGACATCCACACGGTGATCGAACACGTCCTCGACGACGGTGAGTTCTTCGAGACGCAGGCCCTGTTCGCGCCGAACATCGTCACCGGCTTCGGCCGCGTGGAGGGCCACCCGGTCGGCATCGTCGCCAACCAGCCCATGCAGTTCGCCGGCTGCCTCGACATCAAGGCGAGCGAGAAGGCCTCCCGCTTCGTCCGCACCTGCGACGCCTTCAACGTCCCGGTCATCACCTTCGTCGACGTCCCCGGCTTCCTGCCCGGCGTCGGCCAGGAGCACGACGGCATCATCCGCCGCGGCGCCAAGCTGATCTACGCCTACGCCGAGGCCACCGTCCCCCTCATCACCGTCATCACCCGCAAGGCCTTCGGCGGTGCCTACGACGTCATGGGCTCCAAGCACCTGGGCGCCGACCTCAACCTCGCCTGGCCCACCGCCCAGATCGCCGTCATGGGCGCCCAGGGCGCCGTCAACATCCTGCACCGCCGCACGATCGCCGAGGCCGAGGGCTCAGGACGCGGTGAGGCGACCCGGGCGCAGCTCATCCAGGAGTACGAGGACACCCTCCTCAACCCCTACACGGCGGCCGAGCGCGGCTACATCGACGCCGTGATCATGCCGTCGGACACCCGCCGCCACGTCGTACGGGGCCTGCGCCAGCTCCGCACCAAGCGCGAGACCCTGCCCCCGAAGAAGCACGGCAACATCCCCCTGTAAGGAGCCGCTGTGACGATCAAGGTCATACGGGGCAACCCGACCCCGGAGGAGCTGGCCGCCGCCCTGGCGGTCGTAAGGGCCCGCGCGGCTGCCCTGGCGGCCGCGCCGTCCGACGCCCCGGAGCCGACGAGCGCATGGTCCGACCCGGGCCGCATCGCCCAGCACCGGGTCCCGGCACCGAGCCCGAGTGCATGGACCCGCACGTACTGGCCGAGCTGAGCCACCCTCAGGGGCGCGAGGCTGTGTCGACATGCGGCTCCGCCGCGTGGGCGCACGCCAGTAGAACTCCGGGCGCCGAATTGAGTACCCCTACTCAGGCGCCCCGCCTCGGCCAGGCCGCACGCTGGTGACATGCTGTGGTCGGACCCCGAAGACGAGCCGCCGAAGGACCTGCAGGACATGCAGAACACCCTCCGGCGGCTCGGCGTCTTCCTGGCTCTGGTCATGGTCGTGCTGATGATCGTGCTCGGCGTGAGGTGAGCGGCCCCCTGCCGGCCCCCACCGATACGCTGCCCCCATGCGCAGACTCGTCCTCGCCTCCCAGTCCCCCGCCAGGCTGAACCTCCTGCGGCAGGCGGGGCTCGCCCCCGAGGTGATCGTCAGCGGCGTCGACGAGGACGCCGTCACCGCCCCCACCCCGGCCGACCTGGCCCTCGCCCTCGCGGAGGCGAAGGCGTCCGTCGTCGCCGCCCGCCCCGACGTCCAGGGCGCCATCGTCATCGGCTGCGACTCGGTGCTGGACCTCGACGGCGAGGCCCTCGGCAAGCCCGCGGACGCCGAGGAGGCCACCGCCCGCTGGAAGTCGATGCGCGGCCGGGCCGGCACCCTGCAGACCGGGCACTGCGTCTGGGACACGGCGAGCAAGCGCTGGGCGTCGGCGACCGCGTCCACGGTCGTCCGGTTCGGCGAACCCACCGACCAGGAGATCGCCGCGTACGTCGCCTCGGGCGAACCTCTCTACGTGGCGGGAGCGTTCACCCTGGACGGCCGCAGTGCACCGTTCGTCGAAGGCATCGACGGCGACCACGGCAACGTGATCGGTATCAGCATGCCCCTGGTCCGCCGGCTGCTGGCGGAGCTCGGGGTCGGGATCACGGAGTTGTGGACGCCGGCGGAGTGAGCTGTTCCGCGGGCGGCGTGTCGTTCTTCACCGGCTCCTGCTCACGTTCGGGTTCCGGCTCCGGTTCCGGCCCCAGTTCCGGTTCCGGGGCGTGCTCGGGGCCGGAACCGCCCGCGCCCCCGCCGTCGGTCTCCGCACCGGCGTCACCCGCCCCGTCCACCCGGTCGTACGTCATCAGCAGCAGTACGACGAGCGCGAGGACGACCACCATGAACAGGAACGCCCTCCACCCGACCAGCCCCCATGCCACGGCCCCCAGGAGGGCGTGCACGACCGCGACGCTGATCAGCAGCACGCGGCCGAGGCCCGCGGGCTGCCGGTCGCGTACGGCGACCAGCAGGGCCACCAGGCCGCACAGCGCGAAGTAGAGACCGAAGACCACGGCGCCCGCCTTCGCGGACATCGACATCCGGTCCGGGTCGAGGCCGGCCAGGGACATGTCCTGGCGGTCGACGACCACTCCCATGAACCAATTGAGTGCCGCGATGCCGAACGCCTCGCCGAAGAGTACGACCGCCACGATCCACGCCACCGGTCTGCGCACCACCGGACCCCACCCACTTTCGATCACGGCCCGACCGAGCCGGTGTTACTTGAAGGACGCCCACCCGCCGCCCGGCCACACGTCTCAAAGAGGTCCTTCGGGTCGCGGCGCCTTCTTCGGCATCGCGAACGCTACTAACGGGTAAACCGCGGGACAAGGGTCCGGTCGGCAGCAAAGAATCGTTGGGCCATTCGTAGGGACTCGACAAAGAAACGGAGTGGGGCGCGGCACGCTCTCACAGAGACCTTGGCCACATGACGGGGCTAGGGTTTCCCGAAGGAGTCCTGCGTACCGAGGTGCGACAAGGGATTTCGCGGGTCGGGTGAGCCTCGCATCACGTTCCGTGTGGGCAAGGTCACCAGTGGGGACGGGTCGAAGTGCCGTGTCGGCAGTCCCTAAACTCGGCTTGTTTCAAGGAGGGAGCCTCAATCGTGCGCAAGGTGCTCATCGCCAACCGTGGCGAAATCGCTGTCCGCGTGGCCCGGGCCTGCCGGGACGCCGGGATCGCGAGCGTGGCCGTCTACGCGGACCCGGACCGGGACGCTCTGCATGTCCGCGCCGCGGATGAGGCGTTCGCCCTGGGCGGTGACACCCCGGCCACCAGCTACCTGGACATCCAGAAGGTCCTGAACGCGGCGCGCGAAGCCGGTGCGGACGCCGTCCATCCGGGCTACGGCTTCCTCTCCGAGAACGCGGAGTTCGCGCAGGCGGTCCTGGACGCGGGCCTGACCTGGATCGGCCCGCCGCCGCAGGCGATCCGCGACCTGGGCGACAAGGTGGCGGCCCGCCACATCGCCCAGCGCGCCGGTGCCCCGCTGGTGGCCGGCACCCCGGACCCGGTCTCCGGGGCGGACGAGGTCGTGGCGTTCGCCGAGCAGCACGGCCTGCCGATCGCCATCAAGGCGGCCTTCGGCGGCGGCGGGCGCGGCCTGAAGGTCGCCCGGACCCTCGAAGAGGTCCCCGAGCTGTACGACTCCGCGGTCCGTGAGGCGGTGGCCGCCTTCGGCCGCGGCGAGTGCTTCGTGGAGCGCTACCTGGACCGCCCCCGGCACGTGGAGACCCAGTGCCTGGCCGACACCCACGGCAACGTGGTGGTCGTCTCCACCCGTGACTGCTCGCTCCAGCGCCGCCACCAGAAGCTGGTCGAGGAGGCGCCCGCGCCGTTCCTCTCCGACGCCCAGGTCGCCGAGCTGTACCGCGCCTCCAAGGCCATCCTCAAGGAGGCCGGCTACGTCGGCGCGGGCACCTGCGAGTTCCTGGTCGGCCAGGACGGCACGATCTCCTTCCTTGAGGTCAACACCCGCCTCCAGGTCGAGCACCCGGTCACCGAGGAGGTCGCCGGCATCGACCTGGTCCGCGAGATGTTCCGGATCGCCGACGGCGAGGCGCTCGGCTACGACGACCCGGAGCTGCGCGGCCATTCCTTCGAGTTCCGCATCAACGGCGAGGACCCGGGCCGCAACTTCCTGCCCGCCCCCGGCACGGTCACCCGCTTCGACGCCCCCGCCGGTCCCGGTGTCCGCCTGGACGCCGGCGTCGAGGCCGGCAGCGTCATCGGCCCCGCCTGGGACTCCCTGCTCGCCAAGCTGATCGTCACCGGCCGCACCCGTGCCGAGGCCCTGCAGCGGGCGGCCCGTGCCCTGGACGAGTTCCAGGTCGAGGGCATGGCCACGGCCGTCCCCTTCCACCGCGTCGTCGTCCGTGACCCGGCCTTCGCCCCCGAGCTCACCGGCTCCGAGGACCCCTTCACGGTCCACACCCGCTGGATCGAGACCGAGTTCGTCAACGAGATCAAGCCCTTCGCCGCTCCCGCCGACGCGGACGCGGACGAGGACGCCGGCCGCGAGACCGTCGTCGTCGAGGTCGGCGGCAAGCGTCTTGAGGTCTCCCTGCCCGCCTCGCTGGGCATGACCCTGGCCCGCACCGGCCTCGCCGCCGGTGCCAAGCCCAAGCGCCGCGCCGCCAAGAAGTCCGGCCCGGTCGCCTCCGGTGACACCCTCGCCTCGCCCATGCAGGGCACGATCGTCAAGGTCGCGGTCGAGGAGGGCCAGGAGGTCAAGGAGGGCGACCTGATCGTCGTACTCGAGGCGATGAAGATGGAGCAGCCCCTCAACGCCCACAAGACCGGCACCGTCAAGGGCCTCGCCGCCGAGGTCGGCGCGTCCCTCACCTCCGGCGCCGTGATCTGCGAGATCAAGGACTGACCCACCCGGGACACCACCGCCCGGCGAACGCCACCCGTTCGCCGGGCGCCCGGCTTTCCCCGCCTCCCCCACGCCGTCGCCCCGGCAGCGCAGGAGTCACCGGGAGACCCGACGTCGGCGGACCGCTTGCCGGCCCTGAATCCGCACGGACCGGAACAACGACCCCCCTAGGGCCTGGGGAACGGCGCGAGCAACCCGTACCACCCGCACCCCCCACTCATCCCCAGGGACCCCAGGGCGCCTGGGCACTCAGCCCCCTCACCGGCGCCGCATGTCAGCGACCCGCCCCCGCTCGGCGCCGGTCGGCGGCTCTGCCCCCAGCATCGACGCCGACCGCAACCCCGCCCCCGGCCCCTGACTCCGCCGCGGCCCCGGCAGGGCGACGTCCCGACGCTGTTGGTGCTGCTGTCGCGCCGGGACCTGATCACCCCCCGGGTTTCCCGACGCCCCGGCCACGGCGATCTGCACCCCCTGATCGGCAAGGGCCTGCAGTTCGGTGAGCGCACGGTCGTCGTGGCCCGGCGGCTCGTCCGTGACCAGCCGGGTGATGAGATCGGTCGGCACGGTCTGGAACATCGTGTCCGTGCCGAGCTTGGTGTGGTCGGCGAGGATCACGACCTCCGCGGCGGCCTGCACCAGCGCCCGGTCGACGGACGCCGACAGCATGTTGGACGTGGACAGCCCCCGCTCGGCCGTCAGGCCGCTCCCGGACAGGAAGGCCTTCGACACGCGCAGCCCCTGGAGGGACTGCTCCGCACCGGAGCCGACGAGCGCGTAGTTGGAGCCCCGCAGGGTGCCGCCGGTCATCACGACCTCGACCCGGTTGGCATGGGCCAACGCCTGGGCCACCAGCAGTGAGTTGGTGACGACGGTCAGGCCGGGTACGCGCGCCAGCCGGCGCGCGAGCTCCTGCGTGGTGGTACCCGCACCGACCACGATGGCCTCGCCTTCTCCGACGAGCCCCGCGGCGAGATCGGCGATGGCCGTCTTCTCGGCGGTCGCGAGATGAGACTTCTGCGGAAAGCCGGACTCCCGCGTGAACCCGCCCGGCAGTACCGCACCGCCGTGCCGGCGGTCGAGGAGTCCTTCTGCCTCCAGTGCGCGCACGTCCCGCCGTACGGTCACTTCTGAGGTCTGGACGACGCGGGCGAGCTCACGGAGCGACACGGCCCCGTTCGCTCGCACCATTTCGAGGATCAATTGGCGACGTTCTGCAGCGAACACGAAACTGACAGTAACCCCAACGACCGTCTGCTTTCAGCAGTTTGCGCCGAATAGCAGAAGTTGTTCGCACAGCAGAGGCGGAAGTGGTATACGGCCCACCCTGCCCGACCGCACGATCGGCAACTCCCCGTGACCCGTGGGGATTCGGTCAGATTTCGCTGCCGGTCTTCCGGGTGTGCAACTGCCGCGCCACCTCGGCGATCGACCCCGAAAGGGAGGGATACACGGTGAACGCGTTCGCGATCTGTTCGACGGTCAGATTGTTGTCGACCGCGATCGAGATCGGATGGATCAGCTCCGAGGCCCGCGGCGCGACCACCACACCGCCCACCACGATCCCGGTCCCGGGCCGGCAGAACATCTTCACGAAGCCGTCCCGGATGCCCTGCATCTTCGCTCGCGGGTTGCGCAGCAGCGGCAGCTTCACCACCCGGGCGTCGATCTTCCCGGCGTCCACGTCCGCCTGCGTGTACCCCACCGTCGCGATCTCCGGGTCGGTGAAGACGTTCGACGACACGGTCTTCAGATTCAGCGGAGCCACCGCGTCGCCCAGGAAGTGGTACATCGCGATACGCCCCTGCATGGCGGCCACCGACGCCAGCGCGAAGACACCGGTCACGTCACCGGCGGCGTACACGCCCGGAGCCGTCGTCCGCGACACCTTGTCGGTCCAGATGTGCCCGGAGTCGCGCAGCTTGACGCCGGCCTCCTCCAGTCCCAGACCCGCGCTGTTCGGGATCGCGCCGACGGCCATCAGACAGTGCGAACCGCTGATGACCCGGCCGTCCGAGAGCGTCACCTCGACCCGGTCCCCGACCCGCTTGGCGGCGGCCGCCCGCGACCGCGCCATGACGTTCATGCCCCGGCGCCGGAAGACGTCCTCCAGGACGGCGGCGGCGTCCGGGTCCTCACCCGGCAGCACCCGGTCCCGCGACGAGACCAGCGTGACCCTCGACCCCAGCGCCTGGTAGGCACCCGCGAACTCGGCACCGGTCACACCCGACCCGACCACGATGAGCTCCTCCGGGAGCTCGGTGAGGTCGTAGACCTGGGTCCAGTTCAGGATGCGCTCGCCGTCCGGCTGCGCGTCCGGCACCTCACGAGGACGGCCGCCGGTGGCGATCAGCACCGCGTCCGCCGTGAGGGTCTCCTCGCTCCCGTCCGCGGCCGAGACGACGACCTTCCGCGACCCGTCCAGGGCCTGCATGCCCTCCAGCCGCCCGCGCCCCCGCATGACCCGCGCACCGGCCCGCGTCACCGAGGCGGTGATGTCGTGCGACTGGGCCAGCGCGAGCCGCTTCACACGCCGGTTGACCTTCCCCAGATCGACCCCCACCACGCGGGCGGCCCGCTCCAGGGGCGGGGTGTCGTCGGCGACGATGATCCCCAGCTCCTCGTACGACGAGTCAAAGGTCGTCATGACCTCGGCCGTAGCGATAAGAGTCTTCGACGGCACGCAGTCGGTCAGTACCGACGCTCCGCCCAGACCGTCGCAGTCGACGACGGTCACCTCCGCGCCGAGCTGCGCGGCCACCAGCGCCGCTTCATAGCCGCCGGGTCCGCCACCGATGATCACGATCCGAGTCACGTACTCCATTGTCCCAAACGCCTGAAGGTGCCACTGCCCGGGGGCGACGCCCTGCGCTTTCGGGGACGCGAGTGACACACGGGACGGCTGCCGTACCCTCTCTCCATGTCGTCGCTCTACGCCGCGTACGCCGGCAATCTCGACGCACGGCTGATGTCCCGCCGCGCTCCGCACTCGCCCCTGCGTGCCACCGGCTGGCTGAACGGATGGCGGCTGACCTTCGGCGGCGAGCAGATCGGCTGGGAGGGCGCCCTGGCGACGATCGTCGAAGACCCCCTCTGCCAGGTCTTCGTCGGCCTGTACGACATCGCCCCGATGGACGAGGAGGCCATGGACCGCTGGGAGGGTGTCGGCATGGGCATCTACCGCCGCGCCCGGGTCCGCGTGCACACCCTGGAGGGCGAGGAGAACGCCTGGCTCTATGTCCTCGACGGCTACGAGGGCGGCCTGCCCTCCGCCCGATACCTCGGCGAGATCGCCGACGCGGCGGAGTCGGCGGGCGCACCACACGATTACGTGATGGAGCTGCGCAAGCGGCCCTGCTGAGGCCCCGCGTCCCTACACTGGCGGAACCGACGCGCCAACGGGAGAGCGAATGCCCCCCACCACGTACGACGTCTACTACACCGTGCAGGCCGCGGCCGCCCGCGACCGGCTGGAGGACCGTCAGCGGGTGGCGTTCGACAAGGGCATCGCCCTGCTCGCCCGCGACCCCTTCCTCTCGGTTTCCCGCCCCATAAGCTCCACGGGGGACGACCGCACCATCCGCCTCACCCAGAACGTCCTCGTGGAGTACACGGTCAGCCGTGGCCGCCTGCTGATCTTCATCGTCGAGACCTTCAACGACAAGGACGTCCTCGTCCCCGACGAGTGACCGCGGCCCGGAACCGGCACAGACCCCGCACAGCCGACACAAAGTTACCTGCGTCACACCGCTCATCGGAAACGACAAGACAACGATCGCAATCCCATGAGCTCCGTCATCTACGCGCGTAGGCCCAGACCGGCTACTCTCATCCGCGTGAACGCATCTCTTCTTCCGGACGACATCCAGGGCGACCCCCACGCCGCCGCCGACGCGGCCGCCGCTCGCCTGCGCGAGCTCACGGACGCCGAGACCCACGACGTCGCCCTCGTGATGGGCTCCGGCTGGGCGCCGGCCGTCGACGCCCTGGGCGCTCCCGACGCCGAGTTCCAGGTCACCGAGCTGCCCGGCTTCCCGCCGCCGGCCGTGGCGGGGCACGGCGGCAAGGTCCGTTCGTACGCCTTCGGTGACAAGCGCGCGCTGGTCTTCCTGGGCCGCACGCACTACTACGAGGGCCGCGGCGTCGCGGCCGTCGCCCACGGCGTCCGCACCGCCGTGGCCGCCGGCTGCAAGACGATCATCCTCACCAACGGCTGCGGCGGCCTGCGCGAGGGGATGCGCCCCGGCCAGCCGGTCCTCATCAGCGACCACATCAACCTGACGGCGACCTCCCCCATCATCGGCGCCAACTTCGTCGACCTCACCGACCTCTACTCGCCGCGCCTGCGCGCCCTGTGCAAGGAGGTCGACCCCACCCTCGAAGAGGGCGTCTACGCGCAGTTCCCCGGCCCGCACTACGAGACGCCGGCCGAGATCCGGATGGCCCGCGTGATCGGCGCGGACCTGGTGGGCATGTCGACGGTCCTCGAAGCGATCGCCGCGCGCGAGGCGGGCGCCGAGGTCCTGGGCATCTCCCTGGTGACGAACCTCGCCGCGGGCATGACC
Source organism: Streptomyces shenzhenensis (assembly GCF_021462265.1). GTDB lineage: Bacteria > Actinomycetota > Actinomycetes > Streptomycetales > Streptomycetaceae > Streptomyces > Streptomyces shenzhenensis. The sequence continues at coordinate 254,510 of NZ_JAJONF010000006.1, forward strand.
GGAGAGCCCCTCAACCACGAGGAGGTCCTCCAGGCGGGCCGCGACTCGGCGGCACGGATGGGCGAGCTGCTGGCGCAGGTGCTGGGCAGGCTCTAGGCCCGTCGTGGCCGGCCGCGCGGTTCCTCCCCCAGCCTTCGGCCGGGGGTACCCCCAGCGCCCCTGACGGGGCACTGCAGTCACCCCCCGACAACGGGATGGGATTCTGGAGCCGCCCACGGCGGGAAGGGGACGGGGCGGGGAGTTTCCGCCGGGGCGGTCGGCGTTCCACCCCCGCGCAGCCCAAGAGACAGCACCGCCGGCCCGAGGACGGAGACTCCGCGCCCCGGCCCCGACTCACCCACCGCCCGCAGGCGCTACGCGCACCCCCACCGAAGCCGCGGATGCGCCGCAGGCACACCACGAGAGGTTGGACGACGACCGTGCACGACGATCTCATCGCCCGGGCCCGAACCTGGCAGGCCGAGGACCCCGACCCCGAGACCCGCGACGAGCTCGCCAAGCTCATCGACGCCGGTGACCTCACCGAACTGTCCGCCCGCTTCAGCGGCACCCTCCAGTTCGGCACCGCGGGCCTGCGCGGCGAACTCGGCGCCGGCCCCATGCGCATGAACCGCTCCGTCGTCATCCGCGCCGCCGCCGGCCTCGCCGCGTACCTGAAGAACCACGGCCACGGCACCGGCACCGTCGTCATCGGCTACGACGCCCGCCACAAGTCCGCCGACTTCGCCCACGACACCGCGGCCGTCATGACCGGCGCCGGCCTGACCGCCGTCGTGCTCCCCCGCCCGCTGCCCACCCCCGTCCTGGCGTTCGCCGTACGGCACCTGGGCGCGGTGGCCGGCGTGGAGGTCACCGCCAGCCACAACCCGCCCCGTGACAACGGCTACAAGGTCTACCTGGGCGACGGCTCCCAGATCGTCCCGCCCGCCGACGCGGAGATCGCCGCCGAGATCCAGGCAGTCACCACCCTCCACGACGTTCCCCGCCCCGACACCGGCTGGGAGACCCTCGACGACACGGTCCTGGAGGCCTACCTGGCCCGTACGGACGCCGTCCTCGCCCCCGGCTCCCCCCGCACCGCCCGTACGGTCTACACCGCCATGCACGGCGTCGGCAGGGACACCCTCCTCGCCGCCTTCGCCCGCGCCGGCTTCCCCACCCCCGCCCTGGTCGCCGAGCAGGCCGACCCGGACCCGGACTTCCCGACCGTCGCCTTCCCCAACCCGGAAGAGCCCGGCGCGATGGACCTCGCCTTCGCGAAGGCCCGCGAGACCGACCCCGACCTGATCATCGCCAACGACCCCGACGCCGACCGCTGCGCCGCGGCCGTCAAGGACAACGGCGCATGGCGCATGCTCCGCGGCGACGAGGTCGGCTCCCTCCTCGCCGCCCACCTGGTCCGCCGCGGCGCCACCGGCGTCTTCGCCGAGTCGATCGTCTCCTCCTCCCTCCTCGGCCGCATCGCCGAGCAGGCGGGCCTCCCCTACGAGGAGACCCTCACCGGCTTCAAGTGGATCGCCCGCGTGGACGGCCTGCGCTACGGCTACGAGGAGGCCCTCGGCTACTGCGTCGACCCCGACGGCGTCCGCGACAAGGACGGCATCACCGCGGCCCTCCTCATCACCGAGCTGGCCTCGGTCCTCAAGGAGGAGGGCCGCACCCTCCTCGACCTCCTCGACGACCTCGCCGTGGAGCACGGCCTGCACGCCACCGACCAGCTCGCGGTCCGCGTCCAGGATCTCTCCGTCATCGCGCGGGCCATGCGGAAACTGCGCGAGCACCCCCCGGCCGAACTCGCGGGCCTCCCCGTCACCAAGGCCGAGGACCTGACCCAGGGCACGGACAGACTGCCCCCCACCGACGGCCTCCGCTACACCCTCACCGGCGCCCGCGTCATCGTCCGCCCCAGCGGCACCGAGCCCAAACTGAAGTGCTACCTGGAGCTGGTGGTCCCCGTGGCCGACCACACCGCCCTCCCCGCGGCCCGCGCCACCGCGGCCGGCCTGCTCACGGCCATCAAGCACGACCTGTCCGCAGCGGCCGGCATCTGACCACCCCCACCCCCCATCCCTCCCACAACCCGCAGCCGACCCCCGAGGGGCGCCCCGCTCAGGAGGCGCCCCTCTTGGTCGTGGTCACCCCACGTACGAGCACCCATACGGCCTCGGGGAAACATCGGTACAGCGGTTAACGCCAAGCCGGTGATCATGGCGTTCAGCACAGGTGACAGGACCGGCGGTGATGTTCGGTGGAAGATCCTTGAGCGGCTCCGGGCGCCGATAGCTTCACGCTCATGCCAGTGGAGCTCCTGACCTACGAGCAAGCGGCGTCGTACGGCAAGTTCAGCGAGGAACCGATCCGGCCGGAGCTGGAGCGGTTCTTCTTCCTGGACGACGAGGACCGCAAGCTGATCGCGAAGCGGCGCGGGGACCACAGTCGACTCGGGTCTGCTCTCCGGATGTGCACCGTGTGCTATATCGGACGGTTCCTCCCAGACGACCCGCCAGACGTGCCGTGGGTGGTGATCGAGCACCTGGCCGCGCAGCTCGGCGTCGGGGACGTTTCGTGCGTGAAGCGGTACACCGAGCGCAAGCCGACGGCGTACGAGCACGCGTGGGAGATCCGGGACGCCTACGAGTACCGCGAGTATGAGGATGCGGAGTGGTCTCGGCGGTTCCGTACCTTCCTGCCCGGGCGGGCGTGGACGCACGCCGAGGGGCCGGTGGCGCTGTTCAACCAGGCGGTGGGATGGCTGCGCCGTCACCGGGTGTTGCTGCCTGGGGTGTCGGTGCTGGCCCGGCAAGGTTGCGGAGGCGCGGAAGGTTGCGGAGAAGCGGCTGCACGCGACGGTCGCGCGGCCGCGCGGCGGGCGGACCCGGCGCTGCCCGGGGATCTGGTGGCGACGCTGAAGACGCCTGAGGGCTCGCGGTTCTCGGAGCCGGAGCGGCTGCGCCGGCCGCCGACGCGAGCCGCCAGCACGGGATGAGTCACCTGGTGGGCTGCGAAGGAGACCGACGGTCGGGGTCGAAGACGCGCGCCATCATCAGGGCGTTCCGGCGTCGACTCATGAACCGGCTCATAAATACGCTGAGCTGGTTGAAGTGCCCGTCGATGACGGTCGGGCCGGGGCTGCGGCGCTCGAGGTGGCGCAGCGTGGTGGTGACGACATCCTCGGGCGTGCGCAGCTTCCCGGCGGTCAGCACCCCGGCGTCCGGCCCCATCCCGGCGGTGAAGTCGGTGGCGGTGGCGCCGGGCGCGACGGCGAACACGGTAAGGCCGGTACCTCGCAGCTCCGTCCACAGTGATTCGGTGAAGCTGAGCACGAATGCCTTGGTGGCGCTGTAGACGGCCATCCGGGGAGACGGAAGGTAGGCGGTGACGCTGGCGAGGTTGATGACGAAGCCGTTGCCGGCGTTCATCATCTGAGGCAGGAACGCCGCGGTCAGCTGCACCGGCGCCATCGCGTGAACGGCGATCTCGGCGGTGAGCTGTCCAGGATCCGCGCCGGGGAACATTGCGAACGAGCCGAACCCGGCACTGTTGATCAGGCTCGTGACTTGGATGCCCCGATCGGCGACCGCCTGGTGAAGTTCGTGTGCGGCGGTCGGGTGAGAGAGGTCAGCCGGGATCGCCTCGATATGGGCATCGGTGGTGCGGCGCAGCTCGTCCGCCATCGATTCCAGCCGCTCGGCGCGCCGGGCGACGACTACGAGGTTGGAACCGCGGGCGGCCAGGGCTTTGGCGAAGGCGGCTCCGATCCCGGAGCTGGCCCCGGTGAGCAGAACGGTCTGTGCGGGGTAGTCGACGGTCATGTGACCAGCAAACGGGTCTGGCGGCGGCCGCGTCCAAGACCTGTTTCGCAACCGGTCATGCAGGAGCTGCATGACGGACGTGGCCTACGAGGGCCGGCTGGGCCAGTGGTCAGGTGCGGCGGACGAGGAGTTTCTTCGCGGACTCGACAAACTCCGCAACAAGGAGGCTGGTGTCCGCAGCGCGGGTGGCGACGACGACCTGACAGGGCTCGATCTCGTCGACTGGAACGGCGACGAGGCCGGGGCGGAGGGTGTGACGCAGGTCGCCGGCCGGGACGACAGCGACGGCATTCCCCTCGGCGATGGCCTCAAGCTTGTCGTCGTAGGTGTCGGCGAGGGTGGGGCCGAGGGGGGCGGGGTCATTGTCCGGCCGGGGTTCGAGCCGCCAGAAGGCGGTCCAGTCGGCACCCGCGCCGGTGCAGCCGACGAGTGGTTCCGCGGAGATGTCAGCAGTGGTGACCGACTCCTTTCCTGCGAGGCGGTGAGACGCGGGCACAAGCAGGACCCGAGGCTCGGCGTAGAGGACCGCCAGGGCGAGGCCGTCGGCCGGGATCGGCAGTGGTGTGCGGATGACCAGGGCGTCGACCTGCCGGTCGGGTAGGGCACCGGCGTCCTGCGAGCCGAGGTGGCGGGTGCGGACGTGGGCGTCGGGACGCCGGCGGCGCAGATCGCGTACGGCGGGCGTGACGATCAGATCGTCGGCGTACCCGATGGTGACAGTGCGCGCCGGCGCGGCGGCGCGTGCGGTGAGCACCGCCTGCTGGGCGCCGTGCACCAGTTGTTGCGCCTGTGGAAGGAACGCCGCGCCGGCGGCGGTGAGCCGGCTGCCCTGGGTGGTGCGCTCCAGCAGGCGTACGCCGAGCGTGTTCTCCAGCCGCTGGATCTGACGGCTCAGGGAGGGCTGGGCGACCCGCAGCTCCTCGGCCGCACGGGCGAAGTTCAACTGCTCGGCGATGACCGTGAAGTACCGGACAAGTCGCAGATCCAGATCGGGAAGGATGCCCATGCCCACAGCCTACGCGTTATGCAATCACCGCATAACGAGGTGCGAAACGGGTCTTGGACGGCCTGCTCCGACCGTTGTTGTCATTCACCTATGACCATTGTCTTCGTCAACGGCGTTCCCGTGACCTCCGCGGTGTGGATGCCGCTGATCAACGAGTTGTCCAAGTCTCAGCAGCGGGAGACGGTCCTGCTCTCACCTCCGGGCTTCGGCGCGCCGCTTCCCTCGAACTTCGGGGCCACGTTCGTCGACTACCGGGACTGGCTCATCGACGAGCTGTCCCGATTCGAGGCGCCCGTCGACATCGTCGGCCACGACTTCGGCGGAGGGTACGCCCTGGAGGTGGCGATGGCCCGTCCCGACCTGCTCCGCAGCTGGGTCAGCGACACCATCGGCGGTTACGAGCCGGACTTCACCTGGCATGAGACCGCGAAGCTATGGCAGACGCCTGGCGACGGGGAGCGCCACGTCGAGGAGATCTTCTCGGGAGACGTCGAGGAGCGGGCAGCGCGCATGGTCGACTGGGGCATTCCCGAGCCGGCGGCATGCGAGGTGGCGCTCGGTCAGGGCCCGCAGATGGGCAAGGCCATTCTCGCTCTGTACCGGTCCGTGCCCCAGGCAGTGCTGATCGAACGCGGCCTCGACCTGCCCGCGGCTGCTGCCAGGCCGGGTTTGGTTCCCGTCGCCACCGAGGACCACACGGCTGGCAGCGTCGCCCTCCGCCACCGCCACCGCGCTGCCCAGCGTGCTGGCGCTCGCGCCGTCGACCTCAACGGACTCGGTCACTGGTGGATGCTTCAGGAGCCGACGCAGACGGCCCGCATGCTGTCAGATTTCTGGAACAGCCTGTAGCGGACCACGACGCTCGCCACCCTTGCGGCGCTGGTTACCAGACAAGCGCTGAGCGGGCTGGCCCGCCGGTGCCCCGCGGATGCAAAGGGGCGGCCCCGCCACACCCGGACAGTTCACGCCCCGTACGCCGCAGCGGCCTTCAGCGGATGCTGCTCTCGCCTCGCCGTGGGGGTTCACGGCGGCCCGAATCCAATCAGATCCGATGGTGATTGCTGACAGGGTTTGACGACAGATAGCGTCCGACCCTCCGTACGGAAGGGGCCCCGAGTGGCGAACCTGGTCTACAAGCGGGTCTCGACCGACCAGCAGTCCGCCGCCCGGCAGAACCTCGTCCTGGCCGAGGCCGGGATCGAGGACCCTGTCGTCTTCGAGGAGGACGGCGGTACCTCCAGCCGCCTCCACCCGCTCCAGCGCCCGGGTTCCGCGAACTGCTCATCTACGCGCGGCCGGGCGACACCGTGCACGTCTCCGAGATGTTCCGCCTCGTACGCGGCACCGGGCACGTCCTCGGCGTGCTCGACGTCCTCCACCGCGACCGCCTCGCCCTGCGCATCCACGACGGCGCGTTCTCCGCGATGGACCTCACCGTCGGCGACCTCCGCGCGACCTCCAGCGTGAGCTGAGCTACGACGGGCTGCGCGCCGCCGAGGCCAAGGGCAGCAAGGGCGGGCGCCGCCCCGCCGTGGCTGCCTCGAAGACCGACCACGTACGTACCGCGTACCTGGAAGGCCGCTCCATCGCCGCCCTCGCCCGCAACCACGGCGTCAGCTGCGGCACCATCCGCACGGCCGTCGCCGACCTCCTGCCCGACCACACCACCAGCGAGGAGGACGCCCCCGCCCCGGAGCTGCCGGTCACCCTCGACATGCCGGGCAGGGTCGCCGACTTCCTCCGATGTTCCCAGAGGCCGCCATAGCACCCCATCGGGTGATTTCCCGACGGCAGTTGACGCGGGCTCCGCGCACCGCCCCGGCGGCCGGGAAACGGTGAACGGGTAACCCCCCGCCGCAACAGCCGTCGTACTGGAGCCGCCGCCGTGTCCCCCACCGCCCCCGACACCACCCCGCGCGGGCACATCCCGGGCACCCGACGACCCCACCTCCCCACGGCGGCCGCCCCCCGGCACGCCCTGCGCCGGGCGGCTCCCGCACTCGCCGCGTATCTCGCCGTACGCCTCGCCGGTCTTGCCTTCCTCGCCGTCTGGGCGCACCGGCGCCACCACGGCGTGTGGCCGATGCTGGCGACGCAGTGGGACTCCCGCTGGTACCTCGGCATCGCCGACCACGGCTACGCACACGCCCTGGGCACCGCGTACGACCACAACAACCTGGCGTTCTTCCCGCTGTACCCGCTCCTGGTGAAGGCCGTCGCGGTGCTGACCCCGGGCACCCGGGCCAGCACCGGACTGGCCCTCGCGTGGCTGGCGTCGCTCATCGCGGCCTGGGGCGTGTTCGCGGTGGGCGACCGGCTGGCCGGCCGCCGGGTCGGCGTCCTGCTCACCGTGCTGTGGGCGGCGTACCCGGTGGGCCTGGTCCAGTGGATGGGCTACACCGAGTCGCTCTTCACGGCGTTCGCCGCGTGGACGCTGTACGCGGTGCTGACCGAGCGCTGGCTGTACGCGGCGGCGGGCTCGGTACTCGCCGGGCTGACCCGGCCGACCGGGATCGCGGTGGCCGCCGCCGTGACGGTCACCGCGCTGCTCTCGCTCCGCACCCACTTCTCGGCCCGCGCCCTGACGGCGGCCCTGGTGGCCCCGCTCGGCTGGTGCACGTACGTCGGCTGGGTGGGCCTCAGGCTGGGCCGCTGGGACGGCTACTTCGCCGTACAGCGGATGTGGCACAACGAACTGGACGGCGGCGCGGAGACCCTGCGCTGGCTGCGGCACCTGTTCGGGCAGGTCTCGCGGCCGGAGCTGTTCCTGGTCGTCGTCAGCCTGACGATGCTGGTCTCCGTCGTCCTGTTCGCGCTCTCGGTGGCGGACCGGCAACCGCTGCCGCTGCTGGTGTTCAGCGCGGTCCTGCTGCTGATCGTGGCGGCCAGCGGCGGCGTCTACTTCCCGCGCGCCCGCTTCCTCCTCCCCGGCTTCCCGCTGCTGCTGCCGGTCGCCGGGCATCTCGCCCGTGCCTCGACGCGGCTGCGGGTGCTCGCGCTGACGACGGCCGTGGCGGGTTCGGCGTACTGCGGGGCGTACATGCTGCTGGTGTGGCCGAGTGCGCCCTGAGACCGTCAGGACGGTCTCCTCGATGCGCCGGGTGGAGGTGGGGCCGAGGGCCGAGCAGGGTTCGTCCCTCAGCAGCACCCTGGGCCACGGCCCGGGACAACGTTGCCGTTCGGGGCAGCCCTACAAACCGCCCACCTCGAACCAGAGCAGCTTCCCGGTCCCGCGGTCCAGCGGGCCGTCCCCGAGCGGCCAGCCGCCCCAGCGGTCGGCGTACTCCTGCACGAGACGCAGCCCGCGCCCGCCCTCGACGTCCACCGGTGCGAGGGGGACGCGGTCCTGGGGCGGCTCGCCGAAGGGAGCGGGGATGCGTGGATGGCTGTCCCAGACGCCGACCCGCAGGCGTCCGTCCGCGAGCGCGGTGATCCGCAGGGAGGCGGGGCCCGTCGTGTGCCGATAGGCGTTGGTGACCAGCTCGGACGTCAGCAACGCGACGGTGTCGCGCACTTCGCCTCTCCCGTGGCTGTCCAGCACGGACCGTACGGTCATACGTGCGACACGTGCGGCGCGCGGGTCATGAGGCAGGCGGAGGGCGTAAGCCCAGGTGTCGCATGGGGCTACGGTGACCATGAACGGCTCCTACGTCGGAGGGACTCGGCGCGCTCGACGACCCGACCCGGCGGTGGCAATGCCGCGCGCAGGGAGGACGGCGCGGTGCGCTTCCGGCTTGTGGGGCGGGAGTTGAGCGGCCCGGTTTCACCGTACCGACAGCCGTAGAATGGTTTCTACGAAATCTGCGGATGCATCCGACGTTGCACTCATGTGGGTGACCCCTGTACGAAGCAAGGCAAAGGAGCCGAACACCATGCCGCCACGGCAGACACCCACGGCACGGCAGCTGCGCCTCGGCGCCGAACTGCGCAAGCTCCGCGAGAATATGGGCCTCACCGCGCGAGAGGCCGGCGAGATGATCGGCGCGAATCAGGCACGCATCAGCAACATCGAGACGGGCCGCTTCGGCCTCAGCGAACAGCGTGTCCGCACACTCGCCCACAACTACGAGTGCACGGACTCGGCTCTGATCGACGCACTCGTGGCCATGGCGGCATATCGGAACCGCGGCTGGTGGGAGGAGTACCGGGGCACCCTGCCCTCCCACTCCCTGGACCTCGCCGAGATGGAGTACCACGCCGTCACCCTGCGCGTGGCTCAGGTCATCAACATTCCCGGCCTGCTCCAGACCCCTGAGCACGCCCGGACCCTGTTCCGCCAGGTGGTCCCGGAGTTGCGGCCGCACGAGATCGAGTACCGCATCTCCCATCGCATCAAGCGCCAGGCCATCCTCCACCGCGAAAAACCGACCCCGTACACGGCGATCATTCACGAGGCGGCCCTGCGCATGCGGTTCGGCGGCCGGGAAGTGGCCCGTGCCCAGTTGGACCACCTGGCCAAGATGAGCGAACTCCCGCACGTCACCGTCCGGGTGATCCCGTTCGACGGCACCGTCTTCCCGACCGTCGGCCACGGGCTGGACTACGCGTACGGGCCCGTCCCCGCCCTGGACACAGCGCAGCTCGACGCCGCGCACGGCAGCGAACTCGTCGATTCTGCCGCACAGTTGGCCAAGTACCGACTCATCCTCGACCGCATACAGGAGGCCACCCTGGAGCCCGAGGATTCCCGCGACCTCATCCACCGCATCGCACAGGACACTTGAGGACCGAGCAATGACCGAACTCAACTGGCAGAAGTCCACGTACAGCGAGGAAGCATCCTCGTGCGTCGAAATAGCCCCCACCCCGACCACCATCCGCATACGCGACTCCAAACACCCCTCCGGCCCTCACCTCACCCTCCGGCCCACCGCCTGGGCGGACTTCGTCTCCTACGCGGCGGAACCGGGACGCCGGGCGTGAGGCGACCGGCCCTCGTCACCGCATCGCCAGTCCGGCCAGCCAGGGATGGCCGGGATGAACGCGGGTCAGCCACCCGCCGAGGGCCTCACGCGGCGTCCGGCTCAGCAGCGGCAGCACCCCGTCGAAGCCGCGACTTGCGGGAGGGCTCCGGACGTCACGGCCAGCGTGCGCCGGGCGTTGTCAGCGGCATCGGGCACACTGCGCTGTATGAACTCGGCGACCGCGCACGACTACGCCTGGATCCGCACCTCGCCGCTCTTCCGCCACGCGATGGAGAGCGGATACACCCTGACACTGATACGGGGGCGGAGCCCGCACGAGGTGCTGCGCGCGATGGAGGCGGAACCGCGCGGCACCGGGGAGGGCTCGGCCGGGCTGATCGAGGCGGACGACGCTCATCGCGCCGAGGTGGATGACTACTGGGACGAGTCTTACGTCGCGGGTGCCTTCAGCACCCTGGGCGAGAGCGGCGACTGGACACTCGTCCTGGGCTTCGACGGCGGTCTGGGGATCGCGGGCGCGTGCATGGAGACGCTGTCCAAGGGGGGCCGGGTCGTGGCGCACTCGACCAACGGCGGCAAGCCCATCCACCTCTTCCACTGGTTCGAGGACGGCGAACTCCGTACGACGTTCGAGGGCCCCTCGTGGCGCGACGGCAGCACCCCCGATGAACTGGTCCCCCTGCTGCGGGACGTCGGCTTCCCCCTCACCCCTGGGGGAGAGCACGATGAGAGCGCGCCGGACGTCGACAGGAAGGCGGGGGTCTTCGCCCTGTCCGAAAGACTCACCGGCATACGTGTCACCGAATCCCTCCTCCAGGACGCCACGTACGAACTCGGACTCGTCCCCGAACAGCCCGCCGAGGAATGGACCGGCGTGGTCATCGACATCACCGATGCCCACGGGGAGCGCCTCTACAGGGAATGGACCTACGAGGAGATCGCGACGGCGTCGGACCGTGCGCGGGCGCAGGCCGACGCGCCGGTCGTGATCACCTACAACGAGTCTCCGGCCGTGGGTCGTTCGGAGCACCGGACGGGTGAGTAGCGAGCGAGCCCGTGGTGGGTGCCGTGGCCCGAGAAGCTCACACTGCCCGCCGGTCCGCGCTGAGCCTGCCGCGTCGAAGAACCGTCCGGCGCGGGACGCGGCTTCGTTTCATGACGACCCTCATGGACGGGTCTTCAGGCCGTCCAGGGTCAGGTCGAGCAGACGTTCTGCCTGCTGCCGCTGCTCCGGCCGCGCCGAGGTGAGGGCGATGCCTTCGAGGGCGGCGGCGATATCGGTGGCGGTGATGTCGGTACGGATCGCCCCGGCGGCCACGCACGCGCCCATGAGGGCGCTCAGGGCGACCTGGATCATCTCCCGGCTGTTGCCGTACGGATTGTTCCCCGCGGCGGCAATGGCGCGCAGGGCCTCGATCATGCCGTACTTGGCAGTCGCGTAGTCCAGGAAGAGACGCGTCCAGGCACGCAGGGCCTCAAAGGCCGGCGCCTTCGCCAGCAACGTGGGTACCGCGTCGCACAGTTGGGCCACCTCATGGCGGTAGACGGCCTCGACCAGCGCTTCGCGGGTGGGGAAGTTGCGGTACAGCGTGGCACTGCCCACGCCCGCCTCTTTGGCGATGCGCTCCAAGTGGGCGTCGAGCCCCTCCGCCGCGAAAACGCGCACCGCGGCCGCGAGGATCTTCTCCCGGTTACGCCGCGCGTCAGCCCGCAACGGCCGTTGCGCTCCCTCGGTCATCAGCGCTTGCCACCCCTTCTCAGGCTCTGGGGCCAGACTCTCCCGCCACCTAAACGGAGGCGCGCCCAGTTAGTCTGGTTAACTGGGGGCTCCCCCAGTTCCACTGTAGGGGAACGTACCCACCTGCACGCACCTCGCGAAAGGACTCGCCATGTCCGGCATCAAGGGCAAGGTCGTCGCGCTCACAGGCGCCAGCAGCGGCATCGGAGAGGCGACGGCGATCCATCTCGCCGGGCAAGGGGCCCGCCTGGTGCTCGGAGCCCGGCGGGAGGGCCGGCTGAACGCAGTGGTCGATCGCATCACAGCCCAGGGCGGCTCGGCCGTCGGGGTCGTCGTCGACGTCACGCGCCGCGACGACCTCAAACGCCTGACCGATGCGGCACTCGACCGCTTCGGCCGACTGGACGTCCTGGTCTCCAACGCCGGCACGATGGCGGTATCGCCGTTCGACGACCTGCGCCAGGACGACTGGGACGCCATGGTCGCCACCCACATCACGGGCCTGCTGAACGGCATCGGGGCCGCGCTGCCCATCTTCCGGAAGCAGCGCTCCGGGCAGTTCGTCAATGTCGCCTCCACCGCCGCCTATGTCGTGAAGTCCCCCCAGGCCGTATACGCGGCCACCAAGACCGCGGTGAAGGTACTGACCGAAGGGCTGCGCCAGGAGTCCGGCCCCGACCTGCGCGTCACCCTCGTCTCACCGGGCTTCACCAACACGGAGGGCGTCGGCAAGGGAGGGAGCCCCGAGGCAGCGGCGGCGCTCGCCCGGCAGCGCGACGAGATCGCCATGCCGCCCTCCGCCGTCGCCTCCGCCATCGGTTACGCGATCGGGCAGCCTGACGGCATCGACGTCAGCGAGATTGTCGTCCGCCCCACCGTGCAGGCCTGACGACCGGCCCGGCACGGCTACGGATCCCCCTGCCAGGCAGACGACGAGAACCGGTCGCCGCCCTGTCGGACGCCGGCACCGCCGAGAGCGTCCGCCATGACGGGGGCGGGAACGCACCACGGCAAGACCACCACCTGGCTCCGCAACGGGACCGGCGGCGCCTGGAGCCGGTACGCCCTGGCAACCGCGTGACGGTCACCAGCAGGCTGGACCCCAGGGAAATCACGGCAGTTGAACCCAGCCACGGAGTGGCAGGCCAGGGGGTGCCCTGGCCTGCCCGTGCCTCACGATGCCGTGGGCTGCTCCTGGTGGCTGCCGTAGGGCCGGGTGATGATCTCCATGCCGTGCCCGGCCGGATCCATGAAGTACAGTCCGCGCCCACCGTGATGGTGGTTGATCTCTCCAGGCTGCTTCAGGTGCGGATCGGCGTAGTACATGATCCCGGCCTTCCGGATACGCGCGAAGGCCGCGTCGAACTCCTCGTCGGAAACGAGGAACGCGTAGTGCTGCATGACGATCGACTCCGCCGGAATGGCGGCGAAGTCCAGGGTGACCCCGTTGCTTGTGGCCACCGGAACGAACGGGCCCCACTCGGTCCCGACCTCAAGCCCCAGGATGTGCGCCAGGAACTCGGCCGACTCCCGGTTGTCCCGGGCATGGACGATGGTGTGATTCAACTCGACTGACATGTGTGGAATGCCTCCGCAAGGCACCTCACGGCACCTCCATGCCTCACCCAGCCGGTGACCGGCACGCGATGCGTGCGCATGATCCTAAACAGCGGCGCCCACGCCGTCGACGCGCCTTCCGAGGAGGCAGACCTTTTCGGCCACGGAGCGGCACCCGCACGACAGGAAAGGTACGGTACGGGGGCGGGAAGTGACAGCGCCCGGGCTACCGGCCCTGCCGGCAGCAGACACCTTCCCTGTTCCCCGTTTACTTGTTCATGTCGCCCACATCCGGAAGAACGCGGATATTTTTCTCGGTTTGCACCCCATAGTCAAACCGGAAAAGATTCGTTAACATTCCCGCCGCACAGGCGCTGTTTCCGCAGGACGGTTAGCCGCCGTGGCGGGGAGGGAACGGGGACATGGGTACGGTTGCAGTGATCGACTTAGTGGTCGGAATGATTTCCTCCGCCTATGCATTTTTCAAGGAGATCGGCCGCGACGTCAACGGGATTCGCAACCGGGTCAAGATCGGGAAAATCGTCGCGGTTTTCCTTTCGGCCGTCCTGATCTCGACGATTCTCCTGGTGGCAGGCCATGTGATACAGCTGCCGTTGTGGATGACGGGAGAGACCGAGCAGGACCTGGGCGGAGTGGATCTCGCCGCCTACTGCAACTCCTACGGGTTCGGCGCGGCCACCGATCAGGGATGCGAGTCCGGCATCAATCTGGGGAGCGCCTGCGACTGGTCCCACAACGCAAAAGGCTCCCACATCAAGTTCTCCTCACCGAGCCCGAAGAGCGGACTGTGCTACACGGCGAACGGCCACTTGCTCGGCGGCATATCCGACATGGACGGATACTGCAAATACCGATTCAAATTCATTGTGACGGTCACGAGCACTTCCCAGCCACCGCACACCTGGAACTGTGAAACCAGCGTGAACCCGGATCTCGTGTGCGGCTGGCAGTACCAGAAGCGCGCCGTCGCCGCCCGCCTCAACGACGCCGGCCACTTGCGGTGCTACGAAAGAAAGCACATCTGACACGTCAGCTGCAGTTCTTGATCACGGTTGGTTGCAGCGGTGATGTCGTTTCTGCTGGCAGGCTGCCGCAACGGCTTGGCGGTGGCGGCGCCAGGCGGTCCAGCGCAGGACGTGATCGCGGTCGCGGACCGGTACGGGCAGCGTGAGGGCCCGCAGGAGACGATGAGCTCGGGGCGGCTCAGCACCGCGGCGGAGGCGCGATCACCCTGACGGGCGATGGGACCGGAGCGACTTTCGAAGTAGTTTCAATGTCATGAGTGCCGAAAGCGCAGCCGTGAACTTCTCCGAGCTGGTGAACAAGAACAAGCAGACGCTGGCCCGGCTCCAGGAATCCCCCAGACTGCTCCTGCACCGCAGAGACGGCGAGGACCTGGTCCTCACCACCGCCGCGCGCGCCGAGCAGGACCAGACCGTGGTGTCGGCGGCCACCCGAATGCTGGCCGCGATGGCACGCCGGGAACCCGGCAGCATGGAGTTGCTCCTCGACATACTGCCGGACGCCTTCCCCTGGGTCCGGTTCCTGCCCGAGTCCGATCTGCACGCCTTCGCCGTCGAACTGGTCGACACCATGCGCGCCGCGGACTCAGTCGGCAACAGCGCCTCCGTCGCCCAGCTGCTCATCGCCTGGCAGCACACCGCCGAGGTCTACTCCGACCCCGAGTTGCTGGCCTCGCTGACCAGGGATCACGGCGAGGACTACGGCCCGGTAGCCGACCCTCGGGACACAGCATGACGGCAGGCCGCGGCGACCGCGCCGCACCACCGGCACCAGAGGGCCACTGGGAAGTCCGCTTCGCCGACGCCGCCTCGGCCAAGGGCTGGGAGAACCTCGCCCAGCAGGCCCGCGAGAACACCTACCGCGCCTGGCTCACCTTGCGCACCGCCCCCAGACCGGCCGCTGAGACATCTCGGCACCACCGCCTCAAGGGCAGCCTCGCGCATGGCACCCATCGCGGGCAGATCTGTGAGCAATGGCAGATCGAGGCGACCGGCGGCGGCCGCATCTGGTATCTGCTCGACACCGCCAGGAAGACCTGCTGGATCACCTTCGCAGGCACGGGCCACCCGCGCGCCACGGATCGCCGCTGACAGTCAGGTTGACGGCGACGTCTGCCCAGCGGCGGCCGCTTCGTCAGCCTCAGGAACGGCGCCCTCAGGCGGCAGGGGCTCGGCCACCGGAGCAACCCGCCGCCGCGAGCCCGGAGACGCCCGGCACCGCAGCCGGAGCCACAGACACAGGCACCGGCACAGACACAGGCACCGGCACCGGCACCGGCACCGGCACCCAGCCTTGGACTTGCTGGTCCATTTTTCCGGACGCACAGTGGTCCGCACCTGACGGGGACCGAGCAGACGGAGAGTTGATCATGGGCATGCGACTGGCAGGGAAGACCGCGCTGGTGACCGGTGCGACCAGCAACATCGGGCGGGCGATCGCGGAGGCGTTCGGCGCGGAGGGGGCGCATGTCGTCGTCTCGGGGCGGAGCGCCGAGCGCGGGGCGGAGGTGGTCGAGGGGATCCGGGCCCACGGCGGCCGGGCCGACTTCGTGCGGGCCGACCTGGACGGCAGCGCCGCCGCGTCACGGGCGCTGGCGGCGGAGGCGACCCGGGTGCTGGGCGGCCGTATCGACGTCCTCGTCAACAACGCGGGCATCTACCCGGCTGACAGCACCGCCGCCACCGACGAGAAGACCTTCGACCAGGTCTACGCGGTCAACGTCAAGGCCCCGTTCTTCCTGACGGCGGCCGTCGCACCGGCCATGGTCGAGGCGGGCGGCGGCGCCATCATCAATCTGAGCTCGTGGATCGCCCGCCTGGGCGTCTCCGCCGGCGCCCTGTACAGCTCGACCAAGGGAGCGGTGGAGACCCTGACCCGGGCCTGGGCGGCGGAGTTCGGGCCGCAGCGGGTGCGGGTGAACGCGATCTCCCCCGGCGTGGTGCTGCCGTCGGACGCCGAGGTGGCCGACCTCGCCGGGGCCATGATGAAGGGAACGCCGGCGGGCGAGATGGGCACACCGGAGGCGATCGCGAGCGCGGCGGTGTATCTGGCCGCCGACGAGTCGTCGTTCGTGCACGGGATCGTGCTGGACGTGGACGGCGGCCGTACGGGCGTCGCGGTCGTCGCCGCGTGACGGCCCGACGATGCCCCCCGTCGCGGCGTGACGGACCGACGATGACCGCCATGGCGGCGTGACGGACCGACGATGACCCCCCGTCGCGGCGTGACGGACCGAACGACGGTTACCGCTACCGCGGCGCGGAAGACCGTACGACGGTCGAGCCCTTCCCGCGTGACGCACCGTACGCGGTCGAGGTCTCCCGGCGTGACGCACCGTACGACGTCGAGGTCATCGCGGCGCGACAGACCCGGCCGGCATCAGGTCGCGCCGCAGGTCCGCGAGCCCCTGGTCGAGGGCGGCGCGCAGGTGGGTGGAGTCCCCCGTCGACATCAGGATGGACACGCCTCCCTGGATCGCGGCCAGCAGGGCGGCGGCCCGCGCGTCGACATCGAACTCGGCGGACGGGCTCTCGGCCGCCCGCAACGCACGGATGCCGGCCGCCAGGCTCTGCTGCCAGCGCCGCATCAGCCCGGTCACGATCGCCCGCGCCCCCGGCGTCGCACGCCCGACCTGAAGAAACAGCGACCCGAGCGGACACGTGTCCCCCTGGATCTCGTAGCGGGCGACCACCACGTCCCGCCACCGCTGCCAGCTCTCCCAGGAGTCGAGGCGGCCCAGATACGGCTGCTGGTCCTCGATCACCTGGTCCGCCTCGAACTCCGCGACGGCCAGCAGCAGTTCGTCCTTGCCGTCCGGGAAGTAGTGGAAGAGCTGGCTCTTGCTGGTGCGGGTCCGCGCCATGACGTCGTCGAGGGTGACGGTGTTGACCCCCTGCTCCCGCAGCACCTCGGCAGCGCCCTCGACGATCCGCCGCCGGGTGGCCTGGCCCTTGGCCGTCAGCTCCTTGTGCCGCGTCATCCCGACCTCCGCGAAGTGGACCGTAAGGTCCAATCCTTACCCCACCGCCAGCAGCACCGCCAGCAGCACCGCCCCGGCCACCGCCGGCGCGGCCACCTCGTAGGCCCACCGCACCGTGATCTCGCTCTGGGCCGACTCGGCCGACCCCCTGCTCTCCAGCATCTCCCGGAGGTCGTCCATGACCTTGTCGGTCTCCGTGCGCAACGGCCCGGCCTCGTGATCGAGCTCGCCCCGCCCCCCGGCACCACCGAAGCCGCCGAACCCGTCGAAACCACCGAGCCCGCGCCCGGCGCCGAAGCGCGTCCCGCCCCCCGTCTGCCCGCGCCGCGCGTCCGACTCCGCCTTCGCCTGCCGGCGAGCCACCTTCTTGCGGCCCCGCAGGGACACGGGGACCGCCCACAGCTGGTACTTCGCGCCGGACTTCACGATCACCTCGTTCGAGTAACCGGAGCGCAGCGAGGCGATCTCCCCCCAGGGCAGCGTGATCACCCGGAACGGGTTGCGGACGCGCAGCCGGTCCTCGTTCGCGAACACCGCGGGACGCAGCGTGAAGGCGGCGACCAGCGGCACGATGAGGATGAGCGCGGCGAGGGCGAGCCAGGGGGTGCGGCCCTGCCCCCGGAACAGCGCGTCGATGCCGAGCCAGCCGACGATGACGAGGAGCAGTACGCCGCCGATCAGCGCCTGGGGCGAGCGGTAGATGCGGTCCTTGACGAGGGGCGTGGTCATGCGCCGATTCTGCCTCAGCCGTGCGCCCGCGCGCCGCGGGGGCATCATCGCCGTATGCGAGCACCGGTGCGCTGTGGTTGCTCGCGCAGTTCCTCCCCCAGCCTCCGGCCGGGGGGACCCCCAGCGCCCCTTGACGTAGGACAGCTCCCCGGCACCGAGAAGAACCGCCCCTCGGGGTGTACAGCCGCTACGCGCGTAGATATGCTCGGCTGGTGACCATGCCCACCACCGCACCCCACGCACTTGCTGACGTCACCGCGTCCGACAGCACGCTGCGCCGCTTCCTCCACGGGCTGCCCGGCGTCGACGCGGTCGGCCTGGAGGCGCGTGCCGCCTCTCTCGGCACCCGTTCCATCAAGACCACCGCGAAGGCGTACGCCATCGACCTCGCCATCTCGATGGTCGACCTGACGACGCTGGAAGGCGCGGACACCCCGGGCAAGGTCCGGGCGCTCGGCGCCAAGGCGGTCCACCCGGACCCGACGGACCGGACGACCCCCGCCACGGCGGCCGTCTGCGTCTACCCGGACATGGTGGCCACCGCCAAGGAGGCCGTCGCCGGCTCGTCCGTCAAGGTCGCCTCGGTCGCCACCGCCTTCCCGGCCGGCCGTGCCGCGCTCGACGTCAAGCTCGCCGACGTACGCGACGCCATGAGCGCCGGCGCCGACGAGATCGACATGGTCATCGACCGCGGCGCGTTCCTCGCGGGGAACTACCTGAAGGTGTACGACGAGATCACCGCCGTACGCGAAGCCTGCGGAACCTCGGCCCGGCTCAAGGTCATCTTCGAGACCGGCGAGCTGTCGACGTACGACAACATCCGCCGGGCGTCCTGGCTGGGCATGCTCGCGGGCGCCGACTTCATCAAGACGTCGACCGGCAAGGTCGCGGTCAACGCCACCCCGGCGAACACCCTCCTCATGCTGGAGGCGGTGCGCGACTTCCGCGCGCAGACCGGCGTCCAGGTCGGGGTCAAGCCCGCCGGCGGGATCCGGACCAGCAAGGACGCGATCAAGTTCCTCGTCATCGTCAACGAGACCGTGGGAGAGGACTGGCTGGACAACCACTGGTTCCGCTTCGGCGCCTCCTCACTCCTGAACGACCTGCTGATGCAGCGGCAGAAGCTGGCCACCGGCCGCTACTCCGGCCCCGACTACGTGACGGTGGACTGATCGATCATGACTTTCGAGTACGCACCGGCGCCCGAGTCCCGCTCCGTCGTCGACATCGCCCCCTCCTACGGCCTCTTCATCGACGGCGAGTTCACGGACGCGGCGAACGGCAAGGTCTTCAAGACGGTCAGCCCGTCGACCGAGGAGGTCCTCTCCGAGGTCGCCCGCGCCGGCGCCGAGGACGTCGACCGGGCCGTGCAGGCCGCCCGGAAGGCCTTCGGGAAGTGGTCCGCGCTGCCGGGCTCCGAGCGCGCCAAGTACCTGTTCCGCATCGCCCGGATCATCCAGGAGCGCTCGCGCGAGCTCGCCGTCCTGGAAACCCTCGACAACGGCAAGCCGATCAAGGAGACGAGGGACGCGGACCTCCCCCTCGTGGCCGCGCACTTCTTCTACTACGCGGGCTGGGCGGACAAGCTCGACCACGCCGGCTTCGGCGCGAACCCGCGGCCGCTCGGCGTGGCCGGCCAGGTCATCCCCTGGAACTTCCCCCTCCTGATGCTGGCCTGGAAGATCGCCCCGGCGCTCGCCACCGGCAACACGGTGGTCCTCAAGCCCGCCGAGACGACCCCGCTCTCCGCCCTCTTCTTCGCGGACATCTGCCGTCAGGCGGGCCTGCCCAAGGGTGTCGTCAACATCCTCCCCGGGTACGGCGACGCGGGCGCCGCGCTCGTCGCCCACCCCGACGTGAACAAGGTCGCCTTCACCGGCTCCACCGCCGTCGGCAAGGAGATCGCGCGCACGGTCGCGGGCACGCGGAAGAAGCTCACCCTCGAACTGGGCGGCAAGGGCGCCAACATCGTCTTCGACGACGCCCCTGTCGACCAGGCCGTCGAGGGCATCGTCACCGGGATCTTCTTCAACCAGGGCCAGGTCTGCTGCGCCGGAAGCCGGCTGCTCGTCCAGGAGTCGATCCACGACGAGCTGCTCGACTCCCTCAAGCGCCGCCTGTCCACCCTTCGCCTCGGCGACCCGCTGGACAAGAACACGGACATCGGCGCGATCAACTCCGCCGAGCAGCTCGCCCGCATCACCGCCCTCGCCGACCAGGGCGAGGCGGAGGGCGCCGAGCGCTGGTCCCCGGCCTGTGAACTGCCCTCCGCCGGCTACTGGTTCGCCCCGACGCTCTTCACGAACGTCACCCAGGCCCACACCATCGCCCGCGACGAGATCTTCGGCCCTGTCCTGTCGGTCCTGACCTTCCGTACGCCCGAGGAGGCGGTCGCGAAGGCCAACAACACCCAGTACGGCCTCTCGGCGGGCATCTGGACCGAGAAGGGTTCGCGGATCCTGGCGGTCGCGGGCAAGCTGCGCGCCGGCGTCGTCTGGTCCAACACGTTCAACAAGTTCGACCCGACCTCGCCGTTCGGCGGGTACAAGGAGTCGGGCTACGGCCGCGAGGGCGGTCGTCACGGCCTGGAGGCGTACCTCGCCCCGTCGAGCCCGGAGGGCGAGCGATAAATGAATGCAGTTGAGCGACTCAGTGTCTTCAAGACCTACAAGCTGTACGTCGGCGGGAAGTTCCCGCGTTCCGAGAGCGGCCGGGTGTACGAGGTGACTGACTCGAAGAACAAGTGGCTGGCCAACGCGCCGCTCGCCAGCCGCAAGGACGCCCGGGACGCGGTCGTCGCCGCGCGCAAGGCGTTCGGCGGCTGGGCCGGGGCCACGGCCTACAACCGGGGCCAGGTCCTCTACCGTGTCGCGGAGATGCTGGAGGGCCGCCGGGACCAGTTCGTGCGCGAGGTCGCCGACGCGGAGGGCCTGGGCAAGTCCAAGGCGGCCGCGGTCGTGGACGCGACGATCGACCGCTGGGTCTGGTACGCGGGCTGGACCGACAAGATCGCCCAGGTGGCCGGCGGCGGCAACCCGGTCGCGGGCCCCTTCTTCAACCTCTCCTCACCCGAGCCGACGGGCGTCGTCGCCGTCCTGGCCCCGCAGGAGTCGTCGTTCCTCGGCCTGGTGTCGGTCGTCGCCCCGGTGATCGCCACCGGCAACACGGCCGTCGTCGTCGCCAGCGAGAGGGCGCCGCTCCCGGCCCTCTCCCTCGCCGAGGTGCTCGCCACCTCCGACGTCCCCGGCGGTGTCGTCAACGTCCTCTCCGGCCGTACGGCGGAGATCGCCGCACCGCTGGCCGCACACCAGGACGTCAACGCGATCGACCTCGCGGGCGCGGACGAGGTGCTGGCGAAGGAGCTGGAGATCGCGGCGGCCGACAACCTCAAGCGCGTCCTTCGTCCACAGCCTGTGGACGACTGGACGGCGACGCCGGGCACCGAGCGCCTGACGGCGTTCCTGGAGACGAAGACGGTGTGGCACCCGACGGGGTCGCTGGGAGCGTCGGGTTCCTCGTACTGAGGCGAACCGCGGCGCCCCGCGAACGGCGCGGAGCCGTATCGACATGCGGCTCCGCCGCGCGGGCGCGACCAGCCGGAACGGGCCCGCGTTTTCCGCCCACCCCCACCGCCCTCGCACTCCCCAGAAGCCGCCCCGCCAGCGGAATCGCCCCGGTCGCCGGCGCCCGCGCCGCGTGCCGGGCCGGCCGTGACGAGGCCGGCCAGGGCACGCCCGGCGGCCGGGATCGGAGAGGACGGACAGGGGACGCGGAGAGGATGCGCGCCGGGACCTCTCCGGCGGCATGTTCCGGCGCTCAGGGTAATGAGTGCGACACGAGGGGTAGTTGAGGTGTGACTCGCGCGCCAAAGCCGGCCCGCGGGGTCGGCAGGAGGCTCCCCATACGTCAAACTGGTGTTCCGTGAGCATTCATCCCCCGTCCCCCGCCCGCGTCGTGCTGCTGTGCGGCCCCTCGGGCTCTGGCAAGTCACTCGTCGCCGCCCGTTCCGGGCTCCCCGTCCTGCGCCTCGACGACTTCTACAAGGAGGGCGACGACCCGACCCTCCCGCTGGTGGCGGGGAGTTCGGACATCGACTGGGACCACCCCGAGTCCTGGGACGCGGAGGTCGCGGTCGAGGCGATCGGCCGGCTGTGCGCCACGGGGTCGGCGCCCGTACCGGTGTACGACATCGCACTGAGTGCCCGCACCGGCGCCGAGACGCTCGACATCGGCCGCACCCCGCTCTTCATCGCCGAGGGCATCTTCGCCGCCGAGATCGTGGAACGCTGCCGTGAACTGGGTCTGCTGGCCGACGCGCTGTGCCTGAGCCGGGGCCCGGTGAAGACGTTCCGGCGCCGGTTCCTGCGCGATCTGAAGGAGGGCCGCAAGTCGGCGCTGTTCCTGCTGCGGCGCGGCTGGCGGCTGATGCGGGCGGAACGCGCGATCGTGGCCCGTCAGGTGTCACTGGGCGCCCATCCCTGCGAGCGGGACGAGGCGCTGAGCCGGATGGCGACGGCGGCTGTCAGGCGCCACGGGACAGCGAAGGCCACCACAAACATCGCTTGAGCCGAGCCGCACGGTGGGAATTCAGCTGGCCTCGTCGCGGACGGCGGTGTCGAGGTCGGTGGCGGTCAGGCCGAAGGTGCCGGCCGTCTCCGTCGCGTCCATGTGGAACGGCGCGTACCACTGGTAGTCCATCTCGGCCATCTCCCGGGCGATCGGCACGATCAGCCCGGCCGTACGCATCACGAAGCGCGGCATCTGGATCAGTCTGACCGGTGGCCGGCCCGCCGCGACGGCGTAGCGCCGCGCCAGCTCGCGGATGGTGACGGCCGGCGGAGACGGCACGTGCCAGGGCCGGCCCCACGCGCGTTCTTCCGAGGCCAGCGTGACGAGGGCCTGTGCCATGTCGCCGTTGAAGGTGAAGGTGTGCGGCATGTCCAGGTGGCCGGGGAACCAGGCCGCTCTGCCCTTCTTCAGGGCCGGCTCGATGAGCAGGGAATAGATGCCGTTGGCGTCCTTGCCAATGTAGTCGGCGCCGCGGACCTCGACGGTGCGGATGCCCGCGGCGAGGGTTTGTTCCCACATGCGTCTGCGCAGGCGGCCCTTGCGCCCGACGGCAGCCATGGGGGTGTGTTCGTTCATCCGGCCACCGGGCTGCGGGCCGTAGGCGTACAGGCTGCCGGTCAGCGCGAGGACGGCGTCGTTCGCCCGGGCGGCGGCGATGGCCGCCTCCTGCAGGGGCGGCAACAGGCGCTCCCACGTCGTGTACGAGGGCGGATTGGCGCAGTGGTAGATCACTTCCGCACCGCGGGACAACTCGGTCAGGCGGGACGGGTCGGACGCGTCCGCGGCGACCCGGTCGATCAGCCGGTGCTCGGGGCCGGAACCGCTGCGCGTGACGATCCGGACGCTCTGGCCGCGCTCGGCGAGCCGGCGGGCGACGTTGGTACCGATGGAACCGGCGCCGATGACGACGTGCTTGCCCATGGCAGTTTCTCCTTCCGCGGAGTCTCGGTCAGTCGTCCACACCGGCGCCGGTGTAGCTGGGCACGTCGGCGAGCATCCGGGCGACCTGCGGGTTGAGCTCGTTGCGGCGCCGGTGCAGGTCCTGGATCTTGGCGTTCAGTTCGGGGTCGTCGTCGTCACTGACGTCGAAGATCTCCAGCCGTTCGCCCAGGTTCAGCCCCAGGTGGTCGGTCTCGTAGGTGGACGGGTGCGTCAGGTAGGCGAAGAGCCCGTCGAGATCGTCGACGACGAACACCGCGCTGTACGTGTAGTCGCCGCCGTGCTCGCGGCCGACGACGAAGGACTTCACGGCGGGGTTCGACCGGCCCTGGTTGCGCCAGCTCTCCAGCACCGCCTCGATCTGCTCGGGCGTCGCAGTGGCCTTCACCGTGGCCCGGTTGATGTGGTAAATCATGATCTGCTCCGCTCCTAACGACGTTAGATTTCCTAACGGCGTTAAATATGACATGCGCTGTCAGCGCGGTCAAGGCGGTGACTAGTGTTTTGAGGACACCATCGAAGCGAAGTGACGGACCATGCCGACCAGCACGAGACGGGCCCGCGAACGGGCGAACACCCGGGAGCGGATCATCGAGGCCGCGCTGCACGTCCTCGAGACCGAGGGCGTAGCGGCCCTGACGATCCGGCGCATCGCCACCGACGTCGAATATTCCGCGCCCGTCGTCTACCAGCACTTCGCCAACAAGGACGCGCTCGTACTGGAGTTGGTCGCGCACGGCCATCGCCTGATGCTGACCGAGATGCGCGAGGCCACGCAGGAGCCGGACACGGACCGGCGCATGATGCGCATCGCGTCGGAGTACGTCCGGTTCGCCGGCGAGCACCCTCACCTCTACCAGGTCATGAACGCCCCGGTGGTCGACGCGGACGAACGCCGGCGCGTCGCGGAACCGGCCATCGTCGTCCTCAAGGAGTTGCTCACCGCCTGGTCGGCCGCACACGACGTGGTCCTGGCCGACATGGACCAGGCCTGCGAGATCCTCTGGGGCACGCTGTACGGCATCGCGTCGCTCGGTTACCTCGGCAACGTAGGCAACGACCGCGCCCGCCGCCTGGCCGAACAGGCGCTCCGCGCGATCCTTCTCGGCTGGCGAACCGAGGCGCCGGTGAACCACCGGCCGACGAGCAGCTAACGCTCTGCCCATGGACGTTCGAGGTGTCGGGGTCAGGCTGTCCGGGTGACGGGGTGGCCCCAGCGTCGTTGTCGTTCGCTGCGGATACCACGACGGCGGGCAACCACGTCCGCGAGAGCGGCACCGGTTCGGACGCAGAAGAGCGCGGGGCTGGACGGACCCCCCGGCCCTCCAGCCCCGCTTCCCCTGTCGCTCCGCCGAACACCCCCGTGTCCCCCGTGGCGGAGCTCCCCCGTGCTTCCCCCCGGGTCCCCCCGGACCCGTTTTCCCCCGTGTTCCCCGTGGGTCCCCCGGACCTTCCCCAGGCCCCCGGTTTCCCCTGGTTTCCCCCGTCAGGATCCCCCCGGATCCCCTCACCTTCAGGCGACAAGCTCCCCGAAGGCGTTCTCCTCGTCACGGCCGAAGCTGAGGACCTCGTCCTCGCGCAGCCGGCGGAGCGACCGCCAGATGCTGGACTTCACCGTGCCGACACTGATGTCGAGGATCTCCGCGATCTCCGGGTCCGTGCGGCCCTCGTAGTAGCGCAGGACCAGCATGGTGCGCTGGAGTTCGGGGAGCCGGGACAGCGCCTGCCACAGGACCGCGCGCAGCTCGGTGCCGCTCATCGCGTCCGTGTCGCCGGGCGTCTCCGGCAGTTCCTCGGTCGGGTACTCGTTGAGCTTGCGGCGCCGCCAGGCGCTGATGTGCAGGTTGGTCATGGTGCGGCGGAGGTAACCGCCGACCGCCGCCTTGTCACTGATCCGGTCCCACGCCCGGTACGTCGAGAACAGCGCGCTCTGCAGCAGGTCCTCGGCCTCGAAGCGGTCACCGGTGAGGTGGTAGGCGGTCGCGTACAGGGAGGCGCGGCGCTCCTGGACGTAGGCGGTGAACTCCGCCTCGGTCAGCGAGTGGCGCTCCCCCGTGTCCTCCCTGTAGGCGGATCCCCCGTGCGTCTCCCCCGTGAAACCGTCAACCACCGTCATGTAGGCGGTGTGCTGACGCCCGGTGCCGCGAGCGCACCCCCGCCCGCTCACGGCACCGGACTTCTCGGAACCCCGGTTCACGTCGTGCAGACGCGTGATCACTGCGCTGGTGCTGTGGCTGATCAGCGTGTTCATCTCGCGCCCCCCGTCGTGGACTTCCGGTAGTTCGGCTTGCTCGGGCCGCTCGCCGCGTTCCGCTCGCTTGCCCGTGCCGAAAAGACTGCCGGGCCACCTTCACGGCCGTATCCGCCGTCTGTCACAGACCTGTCACAGGGGTCCGGTACAGAGTGTCCACAGAGCGTGCACAGGTGGTGGCGCTATCGAGGTTTACCGGGGCTGCTCGCCACACCGGTCGTACGACAGGGCCCGCATGGGCCAGAATGAGCCCGTGCCTTCCCTGTTGCTGATCGAGGACGACGACGCCATCCGAACGGCCCTGGAGCTCTCACTGACGCGCCAGGGACACCGGGTGGCCACCGCTGCGACCGGTGAGGACGGTCTGAAGCTGTTGCGTGAGCAGCGGCCCGATCTGATCGTCCTCGATGTCATGCTGCCCGGCATCGACGGGTTCGAGGTGTGCCGGCGGATCCGGCGCACGGACCAGTTGCCGATCATTCTGCTGACCGCGCGCAGCGACGACATCGACGTGGTGGTCGGGCTGGAGTCCGGGGCCGACGACTATGTCGTCAAGCCGGTCCAGGGACGGGTGCTCGACGCCCGGATCCGGGCCGTGCTGCGGCGCGGGGAGCGGGAGTCCAGCGACTCGGCGACGTTCGGAAACGTCGTCATCGACCGCAACGCGATGACCGTGACGAAGAACGGCGAGGATCTGCAGCTGACGCCGACCGAGCTGCGGCTGCTGCTCGAACTGAGCCGCAGGCCGGGGCAGGCGCTGTCCCGGCAGCAACTGCTGCGGCTGGTCTGGGAGCACGACTATCTCGGTGACTCCCGGCTCGTGGACGCGTGTGTGCAGCGGCTGCGCGCCAAGGTGGAGGACGTGCCCTCGTCCCCGACCCTGATCCGTACCGTGCGCGGTGTCGGTTACCGCCTGGACGCCCCTCAGTGACGGACGTCCAGGGAGGTCTCCGCGGCTGGGCCGCGGATCGCAAGGGGGCCCTGTCCCGGCTGCGTTTCACCAGTCTGCGGCTGCGGCTCGTCGTCGTCTTCGGGCTGGTCGCGCTGACCGCCGCCGTGTCCGCGTCCGGCATCGCGTACTGGCTCAACCGCGAGGCCGTCCTCACCCGTACCCAGGACGCGGTGCTGCGCGACTTCCAGCAGGAGATGCAGAACCGGGCCGGCGCGCTGCCGGTGCACCCGACCCAGGACGAACTGCAGCGCACGGCCGGGCAGATGGCCGGCAGCAGCCAGCGGTTCAGCGTGCTGCTGGTCGGCGAGGACACCGACGGCAAGACGGTGTACGGCAGTTCGGACGGGCTCAGCGCGTTCGCGCTGGACGACGTGCCGGCGTCGCTGCGCAAGGCCGTCGTCAGGCAGCAGACGGTGACCGACTCCAACAAGTCGGCGTACCACCTGTACTGGCAGCGGGTCGTGGACCACGGCACGCCGTATCTGGTCGCCGGGACGCGGCTGATCGGCGGCGGACCGACCGGTTACATGATGAAGTCGCTGGAGCCGGAGGCGAAGGACCTCAACTCGCTGGCGTGGTCGCTGGGCATCGCCACGGGGCTCGCTCTCATCGGTTCGGCGCTGCTGGCGCAGGCCGCCGCCACGACCGTGCTCAAGCCCGTGCACCGGCTCGGGGTCGCCGCGCGGCGGCTCGGCGAGGGCAGGCTGGACACCCGGCTGCGGGTCTCGGGGACGGACGAACTCGCGGATCTCTCCCGGACGTTCAACGACGCGGCCGAGGCGCTGGAGAAGCGGGTCGACGACATGGCCGCGCGGGACGACGCGTCGCGCCGGTTCGTCGCGGACATGAGCCATGAGCTGCGCACCCCGCTCACCGCGATCACCGCCGTGACGGAGATCCTGGAGGAGGAGCTGGAGGCGGAGTCGGGGTCGATCGACCCGATGATCGAACCCGCCGTCCGGCTGGTCGTCAGCGAGACGCGCCGCCTCAACGACCTCGTCGAGAACCTGATGGAGGTCACCCGCTTCGACGCGGGTACGGCCCGTCTCGTCCTCGACGACGTCGACATCGCCGACCAGATCACCGCCTGCATCGACGCCCGCGCCTGGCTGGACGCGGTGGAGCTGGACGCCGAGCGCGGCGTCCACGCCCGCCTCGACCCGCGCCGCCTCGACGTCATCCTCGCCAACCTGATCGGCAACGCGCTCAAGCACGGCGGTTCGCCGGTGCGGGTGTCGGTGCGGATAGACCAGCAGGACGGGGCGGCGGACACGGCGGGGGCGGGGGACGGGGTCCTGGTCATCGCCGTACGGGATCACGGTCCGGGTATCCCGGAGGACGTCCTGCCGCATGTCTTCGACCGGTTCTACAAGGCCAGCGCCTCCCGGCCGCGCTCCGAGGGCAGCGGCCTGGGCCTGTCCATCGCCACGGAGAACGCCCGCATCCACGGCGGCTCGATCACCGCGGCGAACTCCCCCGAGGGCGGCGCGGTGTTCACGCTCCGGCTGCCCCGGGACGCCTCCCGGCTGACGGAGGAGAGCAAGGAGGCCGGGGACACCGGCGACGCCGGGTACACCGGGGAGAAGGGCGTCTGATGCACGTGCGGAGACTGGCGGTACGACGGCGGGGCGCGCCGCTCCTGGCCGTCGCCGGGCTGGCGCTCGCGCTCTGCGGGTGCGGGATCCGGGCCACCGAGGTGCCGACCGACTTCGGCGGGGCGCCCTCGCGGGTGCCGTGCTCGATGACCCAGCCGGATGTGCCGGCGCAGGAAGAGCGCGGGGTGCCGGTGCAGGTGTTCCTGCTGTGCGGTTCCTCGCTGGTGACCGTCGACCGGCAGGTGCGGGTCCCGGACGGCACGGCGGACGCGCAGCGCCGGGTGATGGTCGCCCAGGGGCTGCTGGACCAGCTCGCCGAGACGCCGTCGGCCGCCGAG
Source organism: Streptomyces shenzhenensis (assembly GCF_021462265.1). GTDB lineage: Bacteria > Actinomycetota > Actinomycetes > Streptomycetales > Streptomycetaceae > Streptomyces > Streptomyces shenzhenensis. The sequence goes on from NZ_JAJONF010000006.1 coordinate 282,945, forward strand.
AAGGACGCGGGCTACACGACGTCCGTGCGGGGCGGGATGAGCGTCGGCGGGCCGCGGGCCGGTGATCCCGAGGACACGCTGCGGCTGAGCACGTCGCCGCCGCAGCTGACGTCGTACGCGCTCGCCCAGATCGTGTGCACGCTCTCCGACTCGGCGGCCGCCGAGGGGGACGGGTCGGTGATCCTGGGCGGGCCGGGGAGGGAGCCGTTGCTGCGGTACGAGTGCACCGACGCCGTGCGGAACTCTCCGAGTGGCAGCCGGCCCCCGTCCACCGAGGTGGCTTCCGGGTGAGGGGCGTTTCGGCGCCCAGCGGGGTGCCGGGGAGGGTGGTGGGGCGAGTGCGGGTGGTGGGTGGTGCTCGCGCGGTTCCTCCCCCGGCCTTCGGCCGGGGGTACCCCCAGCGCCCCTGACGGGTCGCTGTCGGCTCCGCGTGTCGATACAGCCCAGGCCCCTGACGGGGCATTGTCGGTGCCCCACATCGATGAAGCCGGACGTGCCGGGCGGGGCGCGTTTTCGGGGGCGTGTGTTTGAGGCCTCACTCCCCTGTCCGGAACCGATCGTGTGCGTGGGCGCGTCTTGGGGGGCGTGCAGCGTCAAGGCTCCATCGGCGGCAGCGCCGCGATCCGCGTCCGTGTGGCAGGGGGTGTCCTCCTTGCCGCACACCTCGCGCTCGTCGCCTGGCTGATGCTGCGGCCGCTGGACGTGCCCTGGGTGATGCCCGCCAACCTGCACCCGCTCGCCGGTATCCGCGCCGACCTGGCGCTGGGCTGGCGGGAGGCGGCCCACCGGATCGGGGAGGGGCTCGCGCTGCTCGCCCCGCTCGGGGTGCTGCTGCCGATGACCCACGGCAGACTCCGGGTCTCCCCGCTCGCCTCCCTGATCAGCTCGGCCACCGCGGGCGCCCTGATCTCGCTGGGGATAGCCCTGTTGCAGACCGGGGTGCCGGGCCGGGTGGTGGACGTCGACTCGATACTCCTCAACACGGCCGGCGTCGTCATCGCGCATCTGGCGGTGGTGCCCGCGGGCCGCTCCCGGCTCCGCCGGCGAGGTGAGCTGCGGCGGCCCGCCGCCCTCCCCCAGGAGGAAGCGGCTCAGGGTCGTACCCCGACGATTCCCAGGGTCGGGATCGCCCCGTAGAGCGACGCTTCGCCCTGGTTCGTCTTCGTACTGTGGACATCGGATGAGGGGCCGCAGGGGCCGCCTCGGAACAGACGCTCACGAAGGAGCCGCAGATGTCCAGCCTCGCCCGCCCCACCCATGGCCGCATGATCGGCGGAGTGTGCGCCGCGCTGGCCCGGCGCTTCGGCACCTCCGCGACGACGATGCGGGTGATCTTCCTGCTGTCCTGCCTGCTGCCGGGCCCGCAGTTCCTGCTCTACATAGCGCTGTGGATCCTGCTCCCCTCGGAGGAGAAGGCCTCCACCGCCTGGTGACCGGGTGGCACGGCAACGCCGTTGGGGCGCTCCGGAGGTTTCCGGGGCGCCCCAACGGCGTTGCCGGTCGGCTGGGGGAGAGGTCAGCCGAGCGGAACTCCGATGAGCGGCAGGCCGTGCGTGGGCAGGCCCCGCAACGGCAGTCCGCCGAGGAGACCGCCGCCGGGCTTGGTGGGGCCGCCGGCCAGGCCGTGCCGGACGGCGGGCCGGACGGCGGTCAGTCCGGCGCCGAGGGCGGTCTGCCCCTGGTGGACGGCCTCACCGGCCCCCGGCACGGCCGTGGAGACCTGCTCGGCCGGCAGCGTCCTGGTGACGGTGTCCAGGGCCTGCGAGGCGTCCGGGACGGCCGGGGCCGCGTCGGCCGCGCCCGCGCCGACGGCCGCGAAGGCGGCACCGAGAGCGGCGACACCGAGGGTCTTGGCAGCAGACTGCTTCATCGTAAATGCGTCCTTGGAATGCGGTGACGGGGATCGGAAACACGCTGAGCGGTCCACGACCGTAAACATGCCGGGCCGTCCGCCGCAAACTCCGAAATGCGGACGGCTGGTGAGAGTCCGGCCGCGTTCCGTTCCCCGCGCGGTGCCTGATCAGCCCTCCGCGTCGCCAGAACCGCTGGTGGAGACGGCCTTCGGGAACAGCCATTCGGATTTCAGTTCCGCATAACCCGGCTTCACGACGTCATTGATCATGGCGAGTCGTTCATCGAAAGGAATGAACGCTGATTTCATCGCATTGACGGAGAACCACTGCAGGTCGTCGAGCGTGTAACCGAACGCCTCGACGAGATGCTCGAATTCCCGGCTCATGCTGGTCCCGGACATCAGCCGGTTGTCGGTGTTCACGGTGGCCCGGAAGTACAGCCGGCGCAGCAGCCCGATCGGGTGCTCGGCATAGGAGTCGGCGGCCCCGGTCTGGAGGTTGGAACTGGGGCACAGCTCCAACGGGATCCGCTTGTCGCGGACGTACGACGCGAGCCGGCCGAGCTTGATCGTGCCGTCCTCGTGGACCTGGATGTCGTCGATGATCCGCACGCCGTGCCCGAGCCGGTCGGCGCCGCACCACTGCAACGCCTGCCAGATGGACGGCAGCCCGAAGGCCTCGCCGGCGTGGATGGTGAAGTGGTTGTTCTCGCGCTTGAGGTACTCGAAGGCGTCGAGGTGCCGGGTGGGCGGGTAGCCCGCCTCGGCGCCGGCGATGTCGAAGCCGACGACGCCCAGGTCCCGGTAGCGGTTGGCGAGCTCGGCGATCTCCAGGGAGCGGGCCGCGTGCCGCATGGCGGTGAGCAGGGCGCCGACCCGGATCCGCCGGCCGTTCTGCCGGGCGAGCGCCTCGCCCTGCCGGAAGCCCTCGTTGACGGCCTCGACGACCTCTTCGAGGGTCAGCCCTCGCTCCAGGTGCTGCTCGGGGGCGTAGCGCACCTCGGCGTAGACGACGCCGTCCTCGGCGAGGTCCTCGGCGCACTCGCGGGCGACCCGGACGAGGGCGTCCCGGGTCTGCATGACACCGACGGTGTGCGAGAAGGTCTCCAGATACCGCTCCAGCGAACCGGAGTCGGCGGCCTCGCGGAACCAGATCCCGAGTTTGTCCGGGTCGGTCTCGGGAAGGCCGGTGTACCCGGTCTCCCGGGCCAGGTCGGCGACGGTGCCCGGACGCAGGCCGCCGTCGAGGTGGTCGTGCAGCAGAACCTTCGGCGCCCGGCGGATCTGGTCCGGCGTCGGGGTGTTCGCGGTGCTCTGGCTCGTCATCTCCGCACTCTAACTCCTACGCGCGTAGATCGCTCGGTACCCGGAGATTCACGTGCCTGTCGATACGCAACGGTGACCGCACGGACGGGTCGCGTACACCACGTCTTCTGACACTGTTCTGTCATGGCACAGCAAGCGACGCCGGTCCGAACGGCCAGCCTGGGCAGGGCAGTCGGCCCGGAGCCGACGACGGTGAGCGGGGCGGTCCTGCTCCTTCCCGGCGGGGAGGAGATCTCCGCGCGCAAGCCGTCCCTCGTATGGGCGACGGCCTTCGTCCGCGCGCTCGGCCGCCGGCTCGCCCGTGACGGCCGGGACGAGGGGCTGGCCGCGCACGTCGTCCACTACCGCTATCGCGGCTGGAACGGCAGCGAGGCACATCTCGCGGGGGACGCGACCTGGGCGGCGGACGAGGTGGTACGGCGGTACGGCGACGTGCCGGTGTGTCTGCTCGGCGTGGGGATGGGCGGCCGGGCCGCGCTGCACGCGGGCGGCCACGAGGCCGTCAACTCCGTTGTCTCCATCGCCCCCTGGCTGCCGGAGGCGAACGCGGCGGCGCCCGAGGAACCCGTTCGGCAGCTGGCGGGGCGGCGGGTGCTGATCGTGCACGGCACGAACGACGAACGGACCGATCCGGAGCTGTCGTTCCGGCTGGCGGCGCGCGCGAAGAAGGCGAACCGGGAGGTGTGCCGGTTCGAGGTGCACTCGGACGGACACGGGCTGCACCAGCACCGGGACGAGGTCCTCGCGCTCGTGTCGGACTTCGTGCTGGGGGCGCTGTACGGGCGGGCGGTGTCGCGGCCCGTGGAGGACGCGCTGGCCGCGCCGCCGCCGATCGGGTTGCGGATGCCGCTTGCCGCGGGCTTCGGGCGGTCGCTTCGCAGGCGCTGACCTCCGGTTACGGGGTGGGTCGTGGGTGGTTCTGCGCGGTTCCGCGCCCCTGGAGGAGCGCGCTGTCGCTAGGCGGGAAGCAGGTTGCCCCTTCTCGACAGCAGGAACTTCTTGAAGGCCGCCACCGGCGGGGTGTCCGGATGGCCGTCCAGCCATGCCACGCCGATCTCGCGCGCCGCCCTCGGGGCCGTGACCGTCAGTTCCGCGACTCCCGGGCGGGGGAACACCGCCGGGGGCAGGAGCGCCACCCCCAGCCCCGCCGCCACCAGCCCCCGCAGCGTCTCCGCCTCCTCCCCCTCGAAGGCGACGCGCGGCCGGAAGCCGGCCTCCTTGCACAGGTCGTCGGTGATGCGGCGCAGGCCGTAGCCCGGCTCCAGGGTCACGAACGTCTCGTCGGCGGCCTCCGCCAGGCGGACGCGCTTGCGGGTGGCCAGCGGGTGGTCCACGGGCACCACCAGGCGCAGCTTCTGTTCGTCGAGGCGGCGGCCGACCAGGTCGGGGGCGTCCGGTACCGGGGAGGTCAGGCACAGGTCCAGCTCGCCCGCGCGCAGCTTCTCGAGCATCGCCTCGCCGTAGTTCTGGACGAGGCTGAAGCGGATGCGGGGGTGGTCGACCCGGAAGGCCTGGAGGAGGCCGGGGACGGTTTCCGCGCCCATGGTGTGCAGGAAGCCGAAGGCGACCTTGCCCGTCGTGGGGTCGGCGTCGGCGCGGACCTCGTCGGCGGCGCGCCGGACCTCGGCCAGGGCGCGCTCGACCGAGGTGAGGAAGGTGCGGCCGGCGGGGGTGAGGGAGACGGTCCGGCCGTGCCGGGTGAAGAGGTCGACGCCCAGGTCCTGTTCCAGGCGGGCCATCGCGCGCGAGAGGGTGGACTGGGGGACGTCGAGCTCCTGGGCGGCCCTGGTGACGTGCTCCGTGCGGGCCACGCCGGCGAAGTACGCGAGGCGGGGCGCCAGCAACATCGTCATGTCTTCTGTGTCACCGTACGGTGACAGGCGCCCCGCTGGCCTTTGCTGATGCTCCATGGGATCGATTATGGCGATTCCGTGCATTGGACGGATGAGGGCGGGGTCCGTACGTTCGAAGCATGTCTCCCGCCAGTACCGGGGCGTCCACCGTCGTGGGCGCCGTCTCGTCCGTCCCCGCCGCCGACTCGCGCCTGGCCCCCGGCGGTCCCGGCTACCGCCGGATGAGCTTCGCGCTCTTCCTCGCCGGTGTCGCGACCTTCGCCCTCCTCTACTCCACGCAGGCCCTGCTCCCGCTGGTCTCGGACGGCTACGGCGTGTCCGCGAGCGACGCGAGCTGGACGGTGGCGGCGGCGACCGGCGGCCTGGCGCTGTTCGTCATCCCGATGAGCGCCCTCTCCGAGCGCTTCGGGCGGCGTACGGTCATGACGGCGTCGCTGGCGGTCGCGGTGACCGTCGGGCTGCTGGTCCCCTTCGCGCCCTCCCTGGGCGTGCTGATCGTGCTGCGTGGCGTCCAGGGCGCGGCGCTGGCCGGTGTGCCGGCGTCGGCGCAGGCCTATCTGGCGGAGGAGGTCCGCCCGAGGGCGCTGGTCACGGCCATCGGCCTGTTCGTCGCGGGGAACAGCGTCGGCGGGATGAGCGGCCGGGTCATCACCGGCTGGGTCGCGCAGGAGTGGGGCTGGCGGGTGGCCCTGGGCACCATCGGCGTGGTCGCGGTCGGCTGCGCCGTCGCCTTCCGGCTGCTGCTTCCCGCGCCGCGGCACTTCAAGGCGGGCTCGCTGCACCCGCGCCGGCTGCTCGGCACGGTCGGCGACCACCTGGCCGACCCGCTGCTGCGCCGCCTGTACGCGATCGGCGCGCTCTTCATGACCGTCTTCGGCGGCGTCTACACGGTGATCGGCTACCGCCTGACCCAGGAGCCCTTCTCGCTCCCCCAGGGCGTCATCGGCTCGATCTTCCTCATCTACCTGGTCGGCACGGTGTCGGCGTCGACGGCGGGCCGTCTGGTCGGCCGCCTGGGCCGCCGCGGAGCCCTCTACCTGGCCGGCGGCACCACGGCCGCGGGCCTCCTCCTCTCCCTGGCCGACTCGCTCCCCCTGGTCCTGCTGGGCCTGGTCCTGATCACCGCGGGCTTCTTCGCGGGCCACGCGGTGGCCTCCTCGGCGGTCAGCAAGACGGCGAGCCACGGCCGCGCCCAGGCCTCGGCCCTCTACCAGTCCGCGTACTACATCGGTTCCAGCGCGGGCAGCACGGTCGGCGCACTGGCCTTCCACGCGAGCGGCTGGGCCGGCACGGTCGGGGTAGGACTGCTGGCGATCCTGGGCGTCGTGACCATCACGGCCCTGGGCTCGGTGGCAGCCCGCCGCCAGGTCCTGGCCAACGCCCACTGATCAGCGCCCCGTCAGGGGCGCTGGGGGCACCCCCGGCCGAAGGCTGGGGGAAGAACTGCGCGACCAGCCACCACGCACCCGCACCCGCCACCCGACCGCGCACCACTCCTCGGCTCGGTGGCAGCCCGCCGCCAGGCCCTGGCCAACGCCCACTGATCAGCGCCCCGTCAGGGGCGCGAGGAACTGCGCGACCAGCCACAACGCACCCGCACCCGCCACCCGACCGCGCGCCCCACCCCCTTGGGCGCCCCACTCCTCACCTGCATGTTTCCCCACTCCAGGGGCCGTTGTCAGTCCCCTGCGATAGCTTCCGAAGTGCTGGGGCGCAACGACGCGCGGACAGGAACGGCCACAGGGGCGGGTGGACGGCACGATGAGTGACAGCACGGCGACGGCGGAGCTGGACGTCGCACTGGAGAAGTACCGGACCGAGCTCACGGGGTACTGCTACCGCATGCTCGGCTCGTCGTTCGAGGCCGAGGACGCGGTGCAGGACACGCTGGTGCGGGCCTGGCGGAGCTACGAGAAGTTCGAGGGCCGCTCCAGTCTGCGGTCGTGGCTGTACCGGATCGCGACGAACGTGTGCCTGGACATGCTCAGCGCGGGCAGCAAACGGGCCCGGCCCATGGACCTCACCGAGTCGACCCCGCTCGCCCGGGCGGCGCTCTCCCCCCGGCCCGACAACACCTGGCTGGAGCCGGTGCCCGACGCGCGCGTGCTGCCGGCCGTGGACGACCCGGCGGAGGCGGCCGTGGCCAAGGAGTCCATCCGGCTGGCCTTCATGGCCGCCCTCCAGCAACTGCCGCCGAAGCAGCGGGCGGTGCTGATCCTGCGCGAGGTGCTGGCGTGGCGGGCCAGCGAGGTGGCCGAGCTGCTCGGCACCACCGTGGCGTCGGTCAACAGCGCGTTGCAACGGGCCCGGGCCACGCTGGCCGAGCAGCGGCAGTCGGGCGCCGCCGCCGAGGTCTCCGACCCGCTGGACGAGGAGCAGCGGAAGCTCCTGGAGCGCTATGTCGCCGCCTTCGAGGGCTATGACATGGCGGCGCTGACGGCGCTGCTCCACGAGGACGCCATCATGACGATGCCGCCGTTCGACCTGTGGCTCACCGGTCACGACGACATCACCGGCTTCATGACCACCCTCGGCTCCGCCTGCGAGGGCTCACGGCTGTTCCCGGTCCAGGTCAACGGCCTGCCCGGGTTCGCCCAGTACAAGCCCGACCCGGACACCGGAGGGTGGAGCCCCTGGTCCGTCCAGGTCCTGGAGATCTCGGACGGCGGGCTGACCGGGTTCCACTTCTTCCTCGACACCAAGCGCTGGTTCCCGCTCTTCGGTCTCCCCCTCCACCTGGAGGCCGAGACCGACGAAGCGGAGGAGGGAGCGTAGGGCCGGGTCGGGGTGGCGCAGCCGTGTCCGCCCGCCGGCCCGCCGGGCCGCCAGCTCCAGCCGCGCCAGCAGGTCGACGGCCGCCAGGCCCGGCGGCCCGAGACCGGCCACATCGCAGACGACGATCCCGGCCCCGGTGACCCCGAGCAGTTCGCGCACGTCGTCGCAGAGCCCCGGCACCTCGTCCCTGGCGACGGGGCCGGACAGCACGAGTACGGCGGGGGTCACGGCATCCACGTACCGGTAGACCGGCCACGGCCCGACAACTCATCGGCGGGGCGGCGGGCTCCGCCGGGTCGCGCAGATCACCAGGTCACAGCGTTGACCCGCGACTGACCGGACCCGAGGGTTAGGTGCATGTCGCACAGATCACCTCGCGGATCAGCGCCGCCCCGGACACCCCGCGGTCTCCTCCCCCGCAAGGGGGTTCCGTGCAGGGGGTGCTGAGCGGCTTCGCGGTCATCGCGATCGTCATCGCCGTCGGCTACGGCCTCGGCCGCGGCGGCCACCTGGGGGCGGGCGGCCGCGAGGTCCTCACCAGGCTCGCCTTCCACGTCGCCTCCCCCGCCCTCCTGTTCACCCTGCTCGCCAAGGCCGACCTGGCGGTGATCTTCTCCAGCCGCCTGCTGGTGACGGCCCTGAGTACGGCAGCGGCGGCGGGCACGTTCGTGGCGGTGGGTGTCGTACGGCACTGGGGCGTGGGCCGTACGACGATCGGCGCGCTGTGCTCCAGCTACGTCAACTCGGGCAACCTGGGCATCCCGATCGCCGTGTACGTCCTGGGCGACGCGTCCCTGGTGGCACCGGTGCTGCTCTTCCAGGTCGTCGTCCTCACCCCGATCGCCCTGACGATCCTCGACCTGTCGGGCATGGGAGAGAAGGGCCCCTGGTGGCGCCGGCTGCTGACTCCGCTCCGCAACCCGATAGCCGTCGGCTCTCTCACGGGAGTGACGGTCTCGGGTCTCGGGATCCATGTCCCCGGCCCGGTGATGGACCCGCTCACTCTGATCGGCAACATGTCCGTACCGGCCGTGCTGCTCGCCTTCGGCATCTCCCTGCGGGGCAGCAGACTCCCCGGCCGGGGCCGCGACCGCCACGCGGTGTTCCTGTCCGTCGCCCTGAAGTCGGTGGGCCAGCCCCTGGTCGCCTGGACCCTGGCGTCGGCCGTCTTCGGCCTGCGCGGGGCACCTCTGCTCGACGTGACGGTGACGTCGGCGCTACCGGCCGCGCAGAACCTGTACACGTACGCCAGCACCTACCGGGTGGGCGAGGAACTGGCCCGGGACTCGATCCTGCTGTCGACGGTGCTGGCGGTACCGGTGCTGGTCGTGGTGGCGGCGCTGCTGGGGTGACGGGCCGGTCAGCCGACGGGGAACTCGCCGGTGTTGATCGTGAGGCCGAACGGCTCCGGCAGCGTGATGGGGGCGCCGAACCCTGCTGTGCGCAGGATCCGATAGACGCCGTCCGTCGGCTCACCGTAGAGCGTGACCGTCGGTCCACCCCGTGCCAAGCCGTCGATCAACAGGTAGAGCGGGACGCCCGCCTCTGCACAGCCTGCGACCTTGTGGGTCCGATCGTTGACCGCAGTGGCTTTCGAGGTGATCTCCACGACGAGTTCGGCTCTGCCCGCCGGAACGAACCAGGCATCGCGAGTGCCTCCTCCGGCACCGCAGCGAGATCCGGCACGTACAGACTCAGTCGGGGCGGCACGGTCATGCCCAGCCTCTGGTAAATGCCCCAGTCCCCCGGGATCACCTCGTAGAGGCGACGCTGCACCCGTTCGGCAGTGTAATGGTGCGCGTTGGCGGACAGGGGAGATACCGTCACGAGCCCTTCGACGATCTCCACCCTGCAGCCCTTGGGGACATCCGTCTGCTGCCAGATCCAGGCCAGTTCGTCCCACTCGTTGTCAGCCATGATGTAGTCGGCGTCGATCACACACATGGGTCCATCGAACACGCCGAACGGGACCGGCGCAGGTCCACCGGTCCCGTTCACCCGATCGAGAAATCCCCTGGTCAGTCGATACGTTCCAGCACGACCGGCGACGCCGTGAACTCCGTACCCGCCGCCGCGATGTCGTACGCCCCCGCCACCGCCTGGAGCGCGTACTCGAAACGCTCCGGGGTGTCCGTGTGCAGGGTGAGCAGGGGCTGGCCCGCCGTCACCGGGTCGCCGGGCTTGGCGTGCAGTTCGACGCCCGCGCCCGCCTGCACCGGGTCCTCCTTGCGGGCACGGCCCGCGCCCAGGCGCCAGGCGGCGACGCCGATGCCGTAGGCGTCGAGGCGGGTCAGCACGCCGGACTCCGGCGCCTTGATCACGTGCTGTTCCCGCGCGACCGGGAGCGCCGCGTCCGGGTCGCCGCCCTGGGCCGCGATCATCCGGCGCCAGACGTCCATCGCCGAGCCGTCGGCCAGCGCCTTCGCCGGGTCAGCGTCCTTCACACCGGCCGCGTCGAGCATCTCGCGGGCCAGCGCGAGGGTCAGTTCGACGACGTCGGCGGGGCCGCCGCCGGCGAGGACCTCCAACGACTCGCGGACCTCCAGCGCGTTGCCCGCCGTCAGGCCCAGCGGCGTCGACATGTCCGTCAGCAGCGCGACCGTCTTCACCCCGTGGTCGGTGCCGAGGCCCACCATGGTCGAGGCGAGCTCGCGGGCGTCGGCCAGGGTCTTCATGAAGGCACCGGTCCCGACCTTCACGTCCAGGACCAGTGAACCCGTGCCCTCGGCGATCTTCTTCGACATGATGGAGGAGGCGATCAGCGGGATCGCCTCGACCGTGCCGGTGACGTCGCGGAGCGCGTAGAGCTTCTTGTCGGCGGGGGCCAGGCCGTCGCCCGCCGCGCAGATCACCGCGCCGGTGCCGTCCAGCACCGCCAGCATCTCCTCGTTGGAGAGCAGGGCGCGCCAGCCGGGGATCGACTCCAGCTTGTCCAGGGTGCCGCCGGTGTGGCCGAGGCCGCGGCCCGAGAGCTGCGGGACGGCCGCGCCGCAGGCGGCCACCAGGGGTGCCAGCGGCAGCGTGATCTTGTCGCCCACGCCGCCCGTGGAGTGCTTGTCGGCGGTCGGGCGGGACAGCGAGGAGAAGTCCATGCGCTCGCCGGAGGCGATCATCGCGGCGGTCCAGCGGGCGATCTCCCGGCGGTTCATGCCGTTCAGCAGGATGGCCATCGCGAGCGACGACATCTGCTCGTCGGCGACCTCGCCACGCGTGTACGCGTCGATGACCCAGTCGATCTGCTCGTCGCTGAGTTCACCGCGGTCCCGCTTGGTGCGGATGACGGAGACGGCGTCCATGGTGGCCATGGCGTTCCCTTCGAAGAGGTGCGAAACGTACGGCCCCTCCGGGCGCCGGGCGGGGAGGGGCCGTACGGGAGTCACTTGGTGAGATGGGCGGGGCCGAAGGCCTGGGGCAGCATCTCGGAGAGGGGCAGGACGCCCTGAGGGGTGTCCAGGAGGAGGTCCGGGCCGCCGAACTCGTAGAGCAGCTGGCGGCAGCGGCCGCACGGGACGAGGAGGCCGCCCGTGCCGTCCACGCAGGTGAAGTGCGTGAGGCGGCCGCCGCCCGTGCGCTGGAGCTCGGAGACCAGTCCGCACTCGGCGCACAGGCCGAGGCCGTACGACGCGTTCTCCACGTTGCAGCCGGAGACCGTACGGCCGTCGGCCACCAGGGCGGCCGCCCCGACCGGGTAGCCGGAGTACGGCGCGTAGGCGTGGGACATGGCCTGCCGCGCCTCGGCGCGCAGGGTCTCCCAGTCGAAGCCGGGGGCCGCGCCGGTCACTTGCCCTGTCCCTTCCGGTACGGCAGGCCGTCCGCCTTCGGCATCCGCAGGGACTGCGCGGACAGCGAGAGCACCAGCAGGGTGACGATGTACGGGGTCGCGGTCACCAGCTGACGCGGGACCTCGTTGGTGGCGGCGTACCAGACGAACATCAGGACCGAGATGACGATCGTGATGACGGCCGGGACGTACTTCCTGCGCCAGGCCAGGTAGGCCGCGCCGAACACCAGCAGGATCGCGATCAGCAGGATCAGCGCGTGGACGTTCACCGTGCCGCCGCGCAGGTTGAGGCTGTCGGTGTAGCCGAACAGGCCCGCGCCGAGGGCGAGGCCGCCCGGCATCCAGTTGCCGAAGATCATCGCGGCGAGGCCGATGTAACCGCGGCCGGCGGTCTGGCCGTCCAGGTAGACGTTCGAGGCGACGATCGAGAGGAACGCGCCGCCGAGGCCCGCGAAGCCACCGCTGATGATCACCGCGATGTACTTGTACTTGTAGACGTTGACGCCGAGGGACTCGGCCGCCACCGGGTTCTCGCCGCAGGACCGCAGGCGCAGGCCGAAGGCGGTGCGCCAGAGCACCCACCACGTGATCGGTACGAGGGCCACCGCGATCACCGTCAGCGGGGACAGGTCGGTCAGCAGACCGCCGACCAGGCCCGCGATGTCCGAGACCAGGAACCAGTGCTTCCCGTTGAGCGTGTCCAGCCAGTCCGACAGGCCGGGGACGCTGAAGGTGCCCAGCGAGTCGATCGGCGGGGACTGCTTGGAGGAGCCGCCCTCGGCGTTCTCGAAGGTGAACTTCGAGAGGTAGCGGGTGGCGCCCAGGGCGAGGATGTTCAGGGCCACACCGGAGACGATGTGGTTGACGTTGAAGGTGACGGTGGCGACGGCGTGCAGCAGGGCACCGAGGGCGCCGCCGAGGATGCCGAAGACCACGCCGGTCCAGGGGCCCCACTGGTAGCCGGCCCAGGCGCCGAACCAGGTGCCCAGGATCATCATGCCTTCGAGGCCGATGTTGACGACGCCCGCGCGCTCGGCCCACAGACCCCCGAGACCGGCGAGGCCGATCGGGACGGCGAGGCGCAGCGCGGTGGACATCTGGCCGGTCGAGGTGATGCCCTCGGCGCCGGTGATGAGGCGCACGGCCGAGGTGAGGACCAGTACGCCGGCGATGACCAGCAGGAGTACCGGGAGCGACATTCGGCGGCCGCCCTTGCCGGGCTGCTTCGCCTGCGGCTTGGCGATGGTCGCGGTGGACATCAGGCCGCCACCTCCTTCTTGGTGTTCTGGGCGGCGGCCGCGGCGAGCTCCGCGCCGACCTGGCGCTGCTGGCGGCGCAGACCCCACTGCCGTACGGCTTCGTAGGAGATGACGACGGAGAAGACGATCAGGCCCTGCATGATCGTGGCGATCTCCTTCTCGTACGCCACCGGGGTCGCGTAGTCGAGGGCGGGCGAGGCCTTGTCGAGGAAGGCCCACAGCAGGGCGGCGAAGGCGATGCCGCCGGGGTTGTTGCGGCCGAGCAGGGCGATGCCGATGGCGGTGAAGCCCAGGCCGGCCGGGAAGTCGAGGCTGTAGGTGTGGGAGTCGCCGAGCAGCAGCGGGAGGCCCGCGAGGCCGGAGACGGCGCCGGAGATCAGCATGGAGACCAGGACCATGCGCTTGGCGTCGACGCCGGAGGCGGCCGCGGCGGACTCGGAGGCGCCGGTGGCGCGCAGGTCGAAGCCGAAGCGGGTGCGGTTGAGGACGATCCAGTAGCCGATGCCGAGGGCTATGGCGACGAAGACCATGCCGTAGATCTCGCCGACGTCGGAGCCCAGGTTGATGCCGGGGAACCAGCCGGACTTCTTCATCACGCCGGTCGTCATGTTGTTGCCGACCTGGACGCCCCACACGTCGGAGAGGGTGACGTAGCCGATGACGCTGGTGGCGATGGCGTTCAGCATGATCGTGGAGACGACCTCGCTGACCCCTCGGGTGACCTTGAGGACGCCCGCGATGCCGGCCCAGAAGGCGCCGGTGAGCATGGCGACCAGGAGCAGCATCGGGATCTGCAGGAAGGCGGGCAGGCCGACGTTGGCGCCGACCACGGCCGTCATCACGGCGGCGAGGCGGTACTGGCCGTCGACGCCGATGTTGAACAGGTTCATGCGGAAGCCGAGGGCGACCGCGATGGCCGCGATGTAGTACATCGCCGCCTGGTTGATGATCAGGACCTGGATGTCCGAGTACGGCAGCTGCTGGAGCATCAGCGCGTACGGCTCGAACGGGTTGCGGTTCGAGGCGAGCAGCACGATCGAGGTCAGGGCGATCGCCAGGACGAGCGCGATGACCGGGCCGGCCAGCGCGAGGAGCAGTCGCTCCTTGTCGAACTTCTTCATCGGGCCTCGTCCTCCGGACCGGCGGCGCCTTCGTTTCCTTCTGGGGCGGTGTCTACGTGTTCCAGGTGGCCGGACGCGGCACCCGTCATGGCGGAGCCCAGCTCCTCCGGGGTGATGGTGGCCGGGTCGGCGTCCGCGACCAGCCTTCCGTCGAAGATCACCCGCAGGGTGTCCGACAGGCCGATCAGCTCGTCCAGGTCGGCGGAGATCAGCAGCACGGCCAGGCCCTCGCGGCGGGCCTCCCGGATGCGGTCCCAGATCTGCGCCTGGGCGCCGACGTCCACACCGCGGGTGGGGTGGGCGGCGATCAGGAACTTCGGGTTGTGGCTCATCTCGCGGCCGACGATCAGCTTCTGCTGGTTGCCGCCGGAGAGGGAGGCGGCGGTGACGTCGATGCCGGGGGTGCGGACGTCGAACTCCTCGACGATCCGGCGGGTGTCGGCCTGGGCGCCCTTGATGTCCAGCCAGAAGCCCTTCGCATTGGGCTTCTCGGTGACGTGGCCGAGGATGCGGTTCTCCCAGAGCGGGGACTCCAGGAGCAGGCCCTGGCGGTGGCGGTCCTCGGGGATGTAGCCGACGCCGGACTCGCGCCGCTTGCGGGTCTGCCAGCCGGTGATGTCCTCGCCGAGGAACTCGATCGCGCCGGAGTCGGCGTGCCGGGTGCCGATGAGCGCGTCGATCAGCTCGGTCTGGCCGTTGCCCTCGACGCCGGCGATGCCCATGACCTCACCGGCGTGGATGGTGAAGGAGACGTCGTCGAGGACGCGCTTGGCGGCGCCGGGGGCGGTGGCCTCGTCGAGGACGTCGCCGCGCGCGGTGGCGCCGGCCGAGCCGGCCGTCGCGGTCTCGGGCTGTGCGCCGAGCTCGCCGAGGGAGGCGCCGGCCGCGTACACGGTGAGGTTCTTCACCGTGACGACGGCCTGGTCGGTGACGGTGGACTCGGCGGTCTCCGGGGTGGGCAGCTCGCTGCCGACCATCAGCTCGGCGAGCTGACGGGGGGTGGTCTCGGACGGGATCACCGTGCCGACCGTCGTGCCGCGGCGGATGACGGTGATGTCGTCGGCGACGGACAGCACCTCGCCGAGCTTGTGGGAGATGAAGATGACCGAGAGGCCCTCGGACTTCAGCTCGCGCAGGTTGTCGAAGAGCGCGTCGACCTCCTGCGGGACGAGGACGGCGGTGGGCTCGTCGAGGATCAGGGTCTTGGCGCCGCGGAAGAGGACCTTGAGGATCTCCACGCGCTGCCGGTCGGCGACGCCGAGGTCCTCGACCAGGGCGTCCGGGCGGATGCCGAGCCCGTACCGGTCGGAGATCTCCTTGATCTTCTTCCGGGCGTTGCCGCCGATGCCGTACAGCTTCTCGCTGCCGAGCACGACGTTCTCCAGCACCGTCAGGTTGTCGGCCAGCATGAAGTGCTGGTGGACCATGCCGATGCCGCGCGCGATGGCGTCGGCCGGGGACGAGAAGGAGACCTGCTCGCCGTCGACCGCGATGGTGCCCTCGTCCGGCTTCTGCATGCCGTAGAGGATCTTCATCAGGGTCGACTTGCCGGCCCCGTTCTCGCCGACCAGGGCATGCACGGTGCCCCTGCGGACGGACAGGTGGATGTCGTGGTTGGCCACCACACCCGGGAATCGCTTGGTGATCCCTGCCAGCTCGACCGCGGCTGTCGTCTCTGCGGTGAGCGGAGGGCTGCTGGACGCGTCGATGGCGCACTCTCCTCGGGAAAGGGGTCGCTCTACGCGCGTAGCGCCCCTGCTTTAAATAGTGCCCGGACCTGACCGAGCTTTTTCGTCTCTCGATCCGTTCCGAGCATTCTGCCGCGCGAACGAGGGTTGCCCCTGCCGCTGTTCCCGGGATCTCTCAAGGATCTCCCGGCCCCGCACACCCGGGTCACCGGCCGATCTCCCCGCCACGCACCCGAGATTCCTGACCGAACTCTCGGATCCGCGTCCGGGGATCCGCCCGGACCCCCCGCACTCAGGCCCGGAACCCCCGGCAGGTCCGCCGGAGCGGCGCCCGGGACCACGGGCGACGCCCCGGACCCCCGATCGGTCCCCCGAACCCACGCCCGGAACCACCGGCCGACACCCGGACCCACGCCCGGAACCACCAGCCGATCACCCGGACCCGTGCCCGGGATCCCGCCCGGATCCCCGGAGTCCCGGATCTACGGCCGGGGCACGGGAAGAACATCCTTCCCGCACCCCGTTCCGTGGCCGTAACGCTGCCATTACGGCGCCTCTTTGACCATGCCTAGGACAAGGTCATGACTCCTGGGTCAGGAGGTCTTGACCGTGATGGAGCCGTTCTTGATGCCGTCCTCGGCCTTCTTGATCGCGGCCTGCAGGGTGGCGTTGTTCTTGAAGACCGGGTTGGAGTCGGCCAGGCCGACGCCACCGTTGCTCAGGGAGCCGCGGATCTCGCCGGACAGCGGCTTCTTGTCCTTGATGACCGACTTGGCCAGGTCGTACACCGCGCCCTGCACGTTCTTGAGGGCCGAGGTCAGGATGTAGTTCTTGTACTTCGACAGCGCGGCCTGGCTGTACTGGTCGGAGTCGACGCCGATCGCCCACACCTTGTGCGCGGCGGCGGCCTTGATGACGCCCTGGCCGGAGAGGCCGGCGGCGGCGTAGACCACGTCGGCACCGGCGCCGATCTGGCCCTCGGCGGCGGCCTCGCCCTTGTCGGGGCTGGAGAAGCCGCCCTCCTGGGCGGTCTGGGTCAGGTACTGGGCCTTGACCGTGACGTTCTTCTTGGTGTCCTTGACGCCCTGCTCGAAGCCCGCCTCGAACTTGTGGATCAGCGGGACGTCCACGCCGCCGATGAAGCCGACGGTGTTCGACTTGGTGGTCAGCGCGGCGGTGACGCCGGCCAGGTACGAGGACTGCTCCTCGTGGAAGACCATGTCGGCGATGTTGCTCGCCTGGTCCTGGTTGTCGTCGATGATGCCGAAGGTGACCTTCGGGAACTTCGCGGCGGCTTCCTTGACCGCGGGCGCGTAGGCGAAGCCGACGCCGATCACGGGGTTGTAGCCGGACTTGGCCAGGGTCTCCAGCCGCTGCACCTTGTCCGCGTCCGACTCACCGTCCTGCGGCTCGATGTCCCGGCCGGTGACGCCGAACTCCTTGTCGGCCTTCTGGAAACCGGCGTACGCGGCGTCGTTGAAGGACTGGTCGCCCTTGCCGCCGACGTCGTACGCGAGACCGACACCCTTGGAGGCACCGGCCTTGCCGGTGGACGAACTGGACGAGCTGCCGCACGCTGAAACGGTGACAGCGAGGGCTGCGGTTGCAACGCCCGCAACGGCGATTCGGGACACCCGGCGCATGGAACGAGACTCCTTCGTGCAAGCGCCCAAACCAGGCGCTGGTTCCGCGGCAGCGTAACGCGCGTAGACCAGACGGAAAACCCCCAATGTCCGGTCCGTTATCTAGCTGTGGCCACAGACACGGCCAAGGTTACGGACAGCATCGCGCCCCTTGCAGGAGGCAAGGGGCGCTTTGACCGTGCCGCCGTCGGGGCGGCCGTACACAGGGGTACGGCCGCTCACCCGGCGCCTTGTATGTGCCGCGTCACTTCGTGTTGACGGTGACCTTGCCGTCGATGATGTCCTGCTTGGCCTTGTCGACGGCGGCGACGACCTTGGTCATGGCCTTGTACTTCGGGTTGGTGTCCGCGAAGCCGACGCCACCGGTCTTGAGGGTGCCCTCGACGGTGCCGCTCTCCGGCTTGCCCTCGTGGACCGACTTCACCAGGTCGTACACGGCGCCGCCGACGTTCTTCAGGGCGGAGCCGAGGATGTAGTCCTTGTACTTGGCGAGCGCGCTCTGGCCGTACTGGTCGGAGTCGACGCCGATCGCCCACACCTTGTCGGTGGCGGCGGCCTCGATCACGCCCTGGCCGGAGAGGCCGGCCGCGTGGTAGATGACGTCGGCGCCGGCGTCGATCTGGCCCTGGGCCGCGGTCTTGCCCTTGTCGGGGCTGGAGAAGCCGCCCTCGGCCGCGGTCTGGGTCAGGTACTGCGACTCGATCTTGATCTTCGGGTTGACGGACTTGGCGCCCTGGTCGAAACCGGCCTCGAAGGTGTGGATCAGGGGGATGTCCACGCCGCCGATGAATCCGATGTGGTCCTTCTTGGTGGCGGAGGCGGCCGCGACACCGGCCAGGTACGAGGACTGCTCGGCGGCGAACACCATGTCGACGACGTTCTTCGCCTGGATCGTCGAGTCGTCGATCATGCCGAAGGTGATGTTCGGGTACTTGGCGGCGACCTCCTTGACGGCGGGCGCGTAGGAGTAGCCGACCCCGATGATCGGGTTGTAACCGGCCTTGGCCAGCGTGTCCAGGCGCTGCACCTTGTCGGCGTCGGACTCGCCGTCCTGCGGCTCGATGTCCCGGCCGCCGATACCGAACTCCTTCTCGGCCTTCTGGAAACCGGCGAAGGCGGCGTCGTTGAAGGACTGGTCGCCCTTGCCGCCGATGTCGTAGGCGAGGCCGATGCCCTTGCCGTTGTACTTGCCGGACGAGTTGGTGCTGGTCGCACCACTGTCCTGGCTGGACTTGCCGCACCCGGCGGCCGCGAGGGCGATGACGGCAACGGTCACCGCAGCTTGGGAGAACCGAGTCCTCCGACCCGAGATAGTACGCACAACAAGCACCCCTTCGTCCCCACGGCACCGTCTTCGGCCCGCTTCCCCAACCGTCCACCCTCGGTGGCGATTTCGGCGCACAGTAACGCGCGTAGAAGGGGAGGGGAACGGGGTTTCTCCGGGCCGTTATCGAACCGTGCCGACTCCGGGTTACAAGCGGCGGCCGCCGGTTACGACGGGGTGACACAAGGGGGCGAAGAGGTACTGACCGGGCACCTCTTCACCCCCTGCGGCTCGCGCGACGTACGGGAAGCCGACCGCTTCTCCCGCGGCCGTTTCTCCCGTTGATCACTCGACCGCACGCCTGCCGCCGATACGGCTACATGGTCGCGTCGATCAGGGCGGCGGCCGTGAACAGCTCCACCCCGACGGTGATGGCCCGCTCGTCGGCGTCGAAGTCACCCTGGTGCAGGTCGCGCGCGATCCGGTCGCCCGGCGTGCGCACCCCGAGCCGCGCCAGCGCGCCCGGCACGTGCTCCAGGTACCAGGAGAAGTCCTCGCCGCCGAGGCTCTGCTCGGTGGTCTCGATGGAGTCGGTGCCGCGCCGGGCGGTCATCGCGTCCCGCAGCAGTTCGGTGACCACCGGGTCGTTGACGACCGGCGGCACCCCGCGCACGTAGTTGATCTCGGACTTGGCCCGGTGCATGGTGGCGACCTCGTCGATCGCCGCGTGCACCACGTCCGGGGCCTGCCGCCAGGCCTCCAGGTCCAGGCAGCGCACGGTCCCGGACAGCTCGGCGTGCTGGGGGATCACGTTGGGCGCGTGCCCGCACTCGATCCGGCCCCAGGTCACGGCGAGCCCGCTGCGGCTGTCGACGCGCCGGCCGATGAGCGCCGGCACGTCGACGGCGACCCGGGCGGCGGCGGTGACCAGGTCGGTCGTCAGGTGCGGACGCGCGGTGTGCCCGCCGGGCCCGTCCAGGGCCACCTCGATGCGGTCGCAGGCGCTGGTGATGGCCCCGGTCCGGAGCCCGATCCGCCCCACGTCCACCCGGGGGTCGCAGTGCACGGCGATGATCCGCCCCACCCCGTCCAGCACACCGGACTCGATGGCGTCGGCGGCACCGCCGGGCAGCACCTCCTCGGCGGGCTGGAAGAGCAGCCGTACGGGCCGCGGCAGCTGCCCCCGCTCGTGCAGCTCGGCGAGGACCAGCCCGGCGCCCAGCACCACGGTCGTGTGCACGTCGTGCCCGCAGGCGTGCGCCCGGTCCGGCACGGTGGACCGGTACGCGCACTCGGTCTTCATGTCGGGGATGGGCAGGGCGTCGATGTCGGCGCGCAGGGCGAGCACCGGAAGCCCGTCCCCGACCGGCCCGATGTCACAGAGGAGGCCGGTCCCCGACCGGAGGACACGCGGCCGCAGACCGGCTTTTTCCAGCCGTTCCTTGATGGCGGCCGTGGTGCGGAACTCCTGGTTGCCCAGTTCGGGGTGCATGTGCAGGTCGCGACGGAAGGCGACGAGTTCGGCGTGCAGTTCCTCGCTGAGCACGCCGGGGAGCACATCTCCGGGAAGGTCGGCCTCGGTCTCTTGGGACATCAATTGGTTCACCCTCTGAAGGGTAGGACGCCCGGAGGGTCGGCTGACCGAGATCAACAAAACTTCAGCCCGTTAGGGGAAGAAAATCTGACCGCGGACGCATGACCTCGGACGTGGCTGGGTAACACGTATGTTTCCTCTTCCACGGATACCACGCCTGGCGACGATCACGCGCATCCTGTCCACCTACCGAAACGGGACCGAGCCGCAACCGCGACTTCGCCACGCGGGCCACGCCCGCCCGGTAGCGTGCGCGACCGTGACGGACTCGGAGACACCCGACTTCATACAGACCACCCGTACGTCCTACGACACGTTCGCCAAGGAGTACCGCGCCGCCTTCCCCGGCCTGCCCGAACGGCCAGTGGACATGTCGATGATCGCCGCCTTCGCCGCGCTGGTGAAGGCGAACGGCACCGCCCCCGTGGCCGACCTGGGCAGCGGCCCCGGCGACATCACGGCGCACCTGAACGACCTGGGTGTCCACGCCTTCGGCATCGACCTCTCGCCCGCCATGGTCGCCCTGGCCCGCGAAACCCATCCCGCGGTCCGGTTCCACCGGGGCTCCATGACCTCCCTGGACCTGCCCGACGAGACCCTCGGCGGCATCCTCGCCCTCTACTCGATCATCCACATCCCCGACGACCACCTGCCGGCGACCTTCGCCGGCTTCCACCGCGTCCTGGTCCCCGGCGGCCATGTCCTGCTGGCCTTCCAGAAGGGCGAATCACCCGGCCTCCACCTCACCGAACGCTTCGGCCACGAGATCGACCTGCGCTACTACTGGCGTCCCGCGTACGCGGTGGGCGACATGCTCGCCAAGGCGGGCCTGGAGGTGGCGGCGACCCTGATCCGGGAGCCGGTGGAGTCGGAGAAGTGGCCCCGGGCGTTCGTCCTGGCCCGCAAGCCGCGCTGAGCCGGGGGCGGGTCCGCCGGGGGCGGGGGAAGCGCGGCGTCACTCCTGGGTGCGGCGCACGCACTCCGTGACGACCTCCCGCAGGCTGCCGGTGCCCGCCAGCAGCTCCCGCTGCTCGACCGCGCCGTTGCCGCGCCCCAGCAGCCGTTCGACGGCCTCTTCCACGGCCGCCAAGTCGCCGCTGCCTGCGAGGGCGTCCCGGGTGTGCGCGAGCAGCGCGTCCAGTACGGCGGGGGCCGCCCGGGGCCGCAGGGTGCCGGGGTCCAGCAGTTCCCCGTCCAGCCCCGATCTCGCGGCCCGCCAGGCGGCCAGCCGGTGCAGCGTCACCCCGTGGTCGACGGGCTCCCGCCCGGCCCGCCACTCCCGCGCGGCGGTCTCCACCAGGGCACGGGCGAGGGTGGCCACGAGGACGGCGGTCTCCGCGCGCAGGCAGACATCCGCGACCCGGATCTCCACGGTCGGATAGAGCCGGGCCAGCCGGGCGTCGAAGTAGGCCATCGCCTCGTCCAGGATGACGCCGGTGGCCACCATGTCGGCCACCAGCCGGTGGTAGCGCCGGGGTGAGCCGAACAGCTCGGTCGGACCGGCGGACGGCCAGCGCGTCCACACCCGGCTGCGGTAACTGGCATAGCCGGTGTCGTTGCCCTGCCAGAAGGGGGAGTTGGCGCTGATCGCCGTGAGCACCGGCAGCCAGGGCCGGACCCGGTCGAGCACCCCCACCCCCTCGTCCTCGGACTCCACCGCAACATGCACATGGCATCCGCAGACCAGCTGCTCCCGGGTGGCGATGCCGTAGTGCTCGGCCATCCACTGGTAGCGCCGGTTCACGCTGATGGAGGGGCTGACGGGCAGCGGCGAGGAGGCGAGCGCGACCACGGCGGACCCGAGCTCTCCGGCGAGCCGGGCGGCCTCCTTACGGCACCGGACGATCTCCTCCCCCAGCTCCGCCATCTCCGACTGCGGATGGGTGGCGAACTCCAGCATCTGCCCGTAGAGCTCCTTCTCGAACACGTCCTGCCCGGGATCGGCCAGCGAGGCCCGCGCCAGCACGGCCGCGGCCGACGCCTGGGGCTCACCCGTCCCCGGGTCGACGAGCAGCAGTTCCTCCTCCACACCGACGGTACGCACCTGAGGCCGCCCTCCATCCACACCGCGCCCCTGCCGGGCAGGCTGTTTCCCCCCGACTTCCCAGGCCGGGCCAACGGACACCTGCCCACAGCCCGGGGGCGGCCCGGACGCTCACTCCTCGGCGAACAGCTCCGCGGCGTCGGTGACGTGCACTGCGCGCTGGGCCCAGATTTCGAGCTGGTCGAGATCGGTGCAGGCGTCCACCCGCTCACGCACCGGGTCACTCACCGGAACACCGCGCCATTCCAGCAGCCGCAGCACCATCTCGGCACGCTCCTGAACACGCCCCTGCTCCCGGCCTTCCTCCCGGCCTTCCTCCCGGCCTTCCTCGCGCACCTGTTCCGCCAGCGGGTGCCGCCAGAAGTACTGGATCGCCGTCATCAGGTCCCTCCACATCTGCTTCGCCTGGGGATCGTCCAGGCATGAATCGACGAACTGCACGAACACCGCGGCACTGTCGCGGTCGATGGTCTTCAGGGCGGCTGCCAGCGATTCCAGTATGGCCGGAGCCTGCCTGCCACGCCCGTGTGTCATGGCCGAAAGCACCGCAAGGGGTACGTCCCGTACCGCCTCCCGCTCATCCGCGATCACCGGAACGTTGTCCGGCCCCAGCACCAGCGGCCGCACCGTCAGCGACTCCCATCCCGGGAAGCCGAGCTGGATCGGCTGCGCCGCCCACTTCGCCGTCGCACTGCTCTGCGTCGTCACGATCAGCACCGGCTCGCACCGGTACTTCTCGTACAGGAAGGCCAGGTAATACGGCCAGCTCCCCCGCTTCCGCTCGTCCGGCTTCCCCTGCGACTCGACGACCAGGAGATAGGTCCCCTCGTCCGTCTCCGCCCGCAGCAACGTGTCCACCCGGCGCTCGACCGGCTCGATCTCCGTCAGGTCCACGTTCATCGCCGCGATCTCCCGCGGCTCCGGAAACGGGACCTCCAGCACCCGCTGTAACGCCTTCGTCAGCAACGCCGGATCCTTCTGGAAGATCCGGTGCAACGCCTCATGCGTCGACCCCACCATCACGCCACCCCCAAGGTGCACCACACGTACTTGCCGCGCTCCCCGAACCGGGACGACGGCTGCCAGCCCCAGCAGTCCGCACACGCGACCACCAGCCCCAGCCCCCGCCCCGCCTCGTCGAACTCCGTCACCACGCCCAACGACCGCGGCGGCTCAGGAGGCACGGGATCCGCATCCCACGCCCCGATCCACACGACACCCTCCGGGGAGCGCCGCACCCGCAGCGCGGCCGGCCCCTTCGTGTGCCGCACGGCATTGGAGACCAGCTCCGCGGCGAGCAGTTCCGCGGTGTCGGCGAGGCCGATCAACCCGTGCATCGTCAGGATCAGCCGCAGCGTGCGACGGCAGATCGTCACCGCTCTCAGATCGTTGGGGACGGACAGCGTGTAGTCCCAGGCTTCGGGCATGCGTCATCAACTCCGGTCGGATGAAGGGGATTTCACGCACGGTGGCATCGCCGCACGGCAACGTGCGGTGCACTTCCGCAGCGTGCGTGTTATGTCACCGACAGTAGGGGGCAATATTTCGATCCTGCAAGCCGGTCGCGTAATCTGCCCCCGAAAGAGTCGCGCTCGGAGGTGTGTTGGGAGGCCCCGTCGGTGGCAAAGAGGATCGAGCCAACGGCACGTCAGCTGCGCTTGGCGGTCGAGCTGCGCAGGTTGCGGGACGCGACGGGCCTCAGCTCGCGGGAGGCAGCCGTACTGCTCGGGGTGAACGCACCGCAGATCAGCCAGATCGAGTCCGGCCTGGCCGGGGTGAGCGAGAAACGGCTACGGGCCCTCGCCGCCAACTACTCGTGCTCGGATGATGAGTTGATCGAGGCCTTGGCGGCCATGACGAAGGACCGCACACGGGGCTGGTGGGAGGAGTACCGGGAGCTGCTGCCGGCGCCCTTCCTCGACCTCGCCGAACTGGAACACCACGCCACGTTCCTGCGGGAGGCGCAGTTCCTGTACATCCCCGGCCTGCTCCAGACGAAGGACTACGCCCGAGCCGTCTACTCCTACCGCGTCCCAGAACTACCCCAGACAGAGCTGGAGTTGCGGGTGCAGCACCGGCTGCGACGCAAGGTGGTCCTCGATCGCACACCGTTCGACGCCATCATCCACGAGGCGGCACTGCGCATCATGGTCGGTGACCGCGCAGCCTCGCGAGCCCAACTGAACGAGCTGCTGGAGGTCTCCGAAGCGGACAACGTCACCGTGCGGGTCATCCCCTTCGCCGCGGAAGGGTTCGCGGGCGCCGCAAGCGCCATGCTGTACGCGGGCGGCGCCGTGCCGAAGCTGGACACGGTCGTGCGGGACGGGCCCAACGGCGCGGCGTACGTCGACTCCGACGGCCAACTCGCCGCTCTTCGAACACTTCTCCGTAAGCTGGAAACCGCGTCGCTCAACCCCGGCAAGTCACGAGACTTCATCAACCGCGTGGCGAAGGAACTGTGATGCCCATCCCCGGCCTCTGGCACAAGTCGTCCTACTCAAGCTTCGGCGACGGCGACTCCTGCGTGGAGATAGCGAACTCCCCCACCCGCATATCCGTCCGCGACTCCAAGGACCCCACCGCCGGCACCCTCGCCTTCCCGCCCGCGTCCTTCGTCCTCTTCGTCGAGGCCCTTAAGGACGCGGGCGCGGTCACAACCCCGTCGGCGCGGGTCCGGTGCGGGTGAGGCGGGCGCGCAGGCGCGCCCCGTCCTGGACGGGAGGGAGGCCGTAGGCGGTCCGGTACTCGCGGTTGAACTGGGTGGCGCTCACGTAGCCGACCGCCTGGGCGATCTGGGCGGCCGTGGCGTCGTCGGCGACCAGACGGCGCCGGGCCTCCTGGAGCCGCAGGTGTTTCTGGTACCTGAGCGGGCTCATGCCGGTGGCCGCCTTGAAGTGCCGGTGCAGGCTGGCCGCGCTCATGTGCGCCACCTCGGCGATCTCGTCGATGCTGAGCGGCTCCGTGTAGCGGGCGCGGATCCAGCGGGCGGCCGCACGGACCCTGGTCGCCGCCGAGTCGGCCACTGACCACTGGCGCAGGACGGGACCGAGGGAGCCGCGCAGCAGCCGGTAGAGGATCTCGCCCTCGATACGGCCGGCGAGCGGGCGGATGTCCTCCGGGGCATCGAGGAGCTCGACCCAGCGGACGACCGCGTCGAGGAGTTCGGGGGGCATCGGCGCGCTGATCTGCCCGACCGTGGCCGACGGGGCGGTGTGGCCGGTCTCGTCCAGCTCGACCAGCAGGTCCGTGAGCGCGTTGCCGTCGAGTCGCATGACGGCGGACCGGTAGGGCACCTGCTCCAAGGCGACGGTGACGGGAACCTCGATGGCGGTGAGCATCATCTCGCCGGGCCCCGCGAACTGGACGAGTTCGCCCGCCGTGATGCGTTTCCGGCCGCCGGTGACGAAGCAGATCATCGGTTCGTACAGCAGGTCCACGGGCTCGATGGGGTCCACGACGGCGACCACGGACAGCCGGGGGACCGCGGTGTCCGAGCTCAGCCCCACGCAGTGCCGGTCGATGGCCGCGCCCAGGCGGTTCAGCACGGGGTGCTCCTCCTTCACGGTGAGAGGATCAGGCAATCCTATGCGAGCGGTGGCCCATGACCTCCGCCGGCCGCGTCCCTAGCGTTGAGCGCATGGCAGAACACACCACACTCCTCCCCCGGCGCACCCTCGGCACCCAGGGCCTCACGGCCGGGGCGATCGGTCTCGGCACCATGGGCATGACCATGGCGTACGGCGCCCCGGACGAGCGGAGCAGCATCGCCACCCTCCACCGGGCCCACGAACTCGGCGTCACCCTCTTCGACACCGCCGAGCTGTACGGCCTGGGCACCGGCAGCAACGAGCAGCTCCTCGGGCGCGCGGTGCGGGGCTTTCGCGACGAGATCCTGATCGCGACCAAGTTCGGCTTCGACCTCTCCGACCCCGCCCGGATCGGACGCGCCCTGGACAGCCGGCCCGAGCACATCAGGGAGGTGGCCGAGAACAGCCTCCGGCACCTGGGCACGGACCGCATCGATGTGCTGTACCAGCACCGGGTGGACCCCGACGTCCCCATCGAGGATGTGGCGGGCACCGTCGGCGAGCTGATCGCCGAAGGCAAGGTCCGCTATTTCGGCCTGAGCGAGGCCGGGCCCGGGACCATCCGCCGCGCGCACGCGGTGCACCCCGTCTCGGTGCTCCAGACCGAGTACTCGCTGTTCGAACGGGCCGTGGAGGCCGAGGTGCTGCCCGTGGTCCGGGAGCTGGGCATCGGCTTCGTGCCGTACTCGCCGCTCGGCCGCGGTTTCCTCACCGGCGCCGTCAGGCCGGCCGCGGAGTACGACGCCGACGACATGCGGCACACCATGGACGAGCGCTGGCGGCCCGGCAACTACGAGAAGAACGTCGCCGCCGTCCGTGAGCTGACCGAACTGGCTCAGAGCAAGGGCTGGACGGTCACCCAGCTGGCGCTGGCCTGGCTGCTCGCGCAGGGCGACGACGTCGTGCCCATCCCCGGCACCCGCAGCCCGAGGCGCCTTGAGGAGAACGTGGCCGCGGCGCACGTCGACCTCGGCGCCGAGGATCTGGCCCGCGTCCAGGAGATCCTGCCGTACGGCGCGGCCGGCTCCCGCTATCCCGCGGCGGTCATGCCGACCTGGCGGTGACCGGGCGGACGGGTTCGGCCGGACCGCAGACGCGTCGGGCGAGCCCGTCGCCTCTCGTCCGGCAGCGGATGCGGCCGGTCCTCCCCGCGGTTGCGGACGGGCCGGCCGGTACGGCCGCGGGCGTCCGGCTCGTGGAGCAGGGGCACGCCCGCGGCAAGGCGGTGATCAGGGGGGCGTGAGCAGGGGCTGGGACGGGCTCGTCACCGCGGTCAGGCGGTGTACGTCCTTCGCCGTTCCGGTGACCCCGGAGAGGAAGCCCTGGGCGCGGGGGGACGCGTTCTCGGTCAGCCACGCCGGGTCGATGTCGCAGACGGCCACCCGGACGCCCGTGCCGGCCAGGGCCAGGGGGAGGGTGTGCACGACCGTGGAGGGGAAGCTGAGGATCGTACGGCCGATGGGGCCGCGGCGGGCGATCAGTTCCAGGGGGAGGTCCGGGCGGACTATCTCCAGGCCGGTCTCGGCGGCCAGGCGGTGGAGTTTCTCGGTGCTCTCGCGGCGGTGCGCGAAGTAACGGGTCGCGCCATGGGCCTTGGCCAGGGCCTGGACGGCCTCCAGGTACCGGTCGCCGTCCACCACCCCCGTCTCCACCAGGGAGGTGCCGACCATGTCGGCGCCCTTGGTGATGCGCGGCGGACCGAAGCGGGCGCGGGTCCAGCCGAAGTCGTTCGCGGTGACCGTCACTCCCGTCGGCGTCTCCGCCATCGGCATGGAGGAGAAGACCTCCACCCGGCGGCGGGCGCTGGGGGTGAGGCGGCGGCGGGCGGAGGAGGAGACCGGGGCGAAGAGCAGGTCCCGGGCGCCGGGTCTGCCGCCCTTGCGGTGCCAGCGGACCAGGCGTTCGCCGCGCGCCAGCTGGGCGACGAACTCCATCGTCGCCGTGCCGTCGTCGACCACGACCAGGTCGCGGGCGCGGGTGATGGTCAGCAGGAGCTGTACGTAGCGGGAGAACGGGTCGCCCATCACGATGCGGTCGGCCCGGCGGAGGGAGCCCGCCAGGCCGCCGATCGTCTGGAAGGGGGCGGCGGTGCCGCCCCGTGCTTCCTCCCAGCGGACCCGGTGACCCTCGTCCCGGGCCAGGTCCGCCATGCGGCGCAGCTGGCCCCGGGTCATGGGGTCCGTCGGCGACAGGACGACGATCGTGAGTTCCGCGCCGGGTGCGGATATACCGGACACGGAGCGCCGTACCTGGCCGGGTACGGCGGGCATCGGGTCCGCCGCCGCGCGCCGGGCGCGGACATGCGCCCACTCCAGCACGTTCAGCAGCTGCACCGGACTCTCGACGAACGCGAGTGTGTGGGGGCCGGTGTTCCCGGCGCGGGGGCTCATCGACGTACGACCGTCCCGTCGTCGTAACACATCAATCAGACTCAGACCTGGACCGGCTCACCGGCGGCCGCGGCGATCTCCGCCTCGGCGACGACACCGGTGACGCGGCGCAGCTTCTTCATCGGGCCGAGCTCGGAGTCGTAGACCTTCTTGACGCCGTCGCCGAGGGACTCGGAGATGATGCGGATGTCGCGGACCAGGCGGTTGAGGCCCTGCGGCTCCACGGAGGCGGCCTGGTCGGAGCCCCACATGGCGCGGTCGAGGGTGATGTGACGCTCGACGAAGGTGGCGCCGAGCGCGACCGCGGCGAGGGTGGTCTGCAGACCCGTCTCGTGGCCGGAGTAGCCGATCGGCACGTTCGGGTACTCCTTCTCCAGCGTGTTGATCACGCGGAGGTTCAGCTCCTCGGCCTTCGCCGGGTAGGTCGAGGTGGCGTGGCACATGAGGATGTTCTCCGAGCCCAGGACCTCGACCGCGTGGCGGATCTGCTTCGGGGTCGACATGCCCGTGGAGAGGATGACCGAGCGGCCGGTGGCACGCAGCGCCTTCAGGAGCTCGTCGTCCGTGAGGGAGGCGGAGGCGACCTTGTGGGCGGGGACGTCGAACTTCTCCAGGAAGGCGACGGCCTCGGTGTCCCACGGGGAGGCGAACCAGTCGATGCCCCGGGTCCTGCAGTACTCGTCGATCTGACGGTACTCGTCCTCACCGAACTCCACGCGGTGGCGGTAGTCGATGTAGGTCATGCGGCCCCAGGGGGTGTCGCGCTCGATGTCCCACTGGTCGCGCGGGGTGCAGATCTCCGGGGTGCGCTTCTGGAACTTGACGGCGTCGCAGCCGGCCTCGGCGGCCACGTCGATCAGCTTGAAGGCGTTCTCCAGCTCACCGTTGTGGTTGATGCCGATCTCGCCGCAGATGTAGACGGGCTTGCCGGGGCCGACCTCACGGGAACCGAACTGGCGCAGACGGGAGTTGCTCATGACTGTGGGGTGTCCTTACTTAGGGAGGGAATCGAGAGAGGGGCCGAGGATCCAGCTGGCGATCTCTCGGATCGCGCCGTCACCGCCGGGGAGGGTGGTGACCGCGCGTGCGGCGCCGCGTACGACGTCGTGGGCGCTCGCGACCGCCACGGGCCAGCCGGCTACGGCGAAGCACGGGAGGTCGTTGACGTCGTTGCCGACATAGAGCACGCGCTCGGGAGCGATGCCCTGCTCCTCGCACCACTGCTTGAGGGCGAGGTCCTTGCGGTCGATGCCGTGCAGGACCGGGATCTTCAGCTTCCGGGCCCGCGCGGCGACGACCGGGTTCTGTTCCGTGGACAGGATCAGCATCTTCAGCCCGCTCTTTCGCAGGGCGGCGATGCCGAGTCCGTCGCCGCGGTGCACGGAGACGAACTCCTTTCCATCGGCGTCGATCAGCACCCGGTCGTCGGTCTGGGTGCCGTCGAAGTCCAGTACGACCGCGTCGACGTCGTCGGCGGTCGGCAGCGCGCCGGGGCGGTCCGCGTCGAAGAGCGGAGCCAGGGCGCGGGCGCGCGCGAGGTCGTGCGGGTCGTCGATCTCCAGCACGCGCGCGGGGTCGGTGCGCACCAGCTCGGTGTGGCCGAAGAAGCGGTGCTGGTGCTCGCGGAAGCCGTCCGCGCGCATCGCGTAGGCGGCGCCGGTCTCCAGGAAGTCCTGGGGGCGGTCCTGGCGGCGCGGGCGGTACGACTTGTCGTGGTTGACGCCGAAGCCGCCGCTGGCCGGGGTCTCGTCGCCGTCACCGGCGGCCGCCGCCGGCACCGGGGCGTGCACCTCGTCGCGCCAGACGAAGCCGTGGAAGGGGGCCACGGTCAGGGCCGTGTCGGCGCCGTTCTCGACGACCGCGCCGGCCACCCCGTCGAGGTCCTCGCGGACGATGAACGGGCTGGTGCACTGCACGAGCAGGACCACGTCGACCGAGGCGCCGTGCAGCGCCTCGTGGGCGTCCATGGCGTGCAGGACGGCGGCCTCGGAGGTGGCGGTGTCACCGGCGATGGCGGCGGGGCGCAGCACGACCTCGGCGCCGGCCGAGCGGGCGGCCGCGGCGATCGCCTGGTCGTCGGTGGAGACGACCACGTCGGTCACCAGGCGGGAGGCGCGGCACTCGCGGACCGCGCGGGCGACCAGCGGGACACCGCCGACCGGGGCGAGGTTCTTCGCGGGCACGCCCTTGGAACCGCCCCGGGCGGGGATCACGGCGAGGACGCGGGGCACTACGGCCGCTTCTGGGTGGGGCATCGGCTCTGTTCCTTCGATTCCGTCAGACGCCGGCGACGTCTGGCGCGGGATCCGGTCGCTCACAGCTCTCCCATTCGTCGGATCACGGGGGCCACCCGCTGGACGCCGTGGCGATAGGCGCCGCGTGCGGCCCGGCGCACGATCTGGCGGACGGGGCCCGGGGCCTTGTCGGCGGCGGGCGCGCCCGGGAGCGGGGCGCCGTCGGGGCCGAGGTGGTGGCGGGCCAGGATGCCGGGCAGGTAACCGGACGCGGTCTCGGTGGTGTAGTAGGGGTTCAGGGGCGGCAGCCCGCCGGGCCGGGCCAGCAGCTTCGCGATGCGTTCGCGGGCCGCGTCGAAGGCGGTGGCGTAGCTGCCGTCGGCGGCGACGCCCTGCCGTGAGACCCACTCGGCGTCGGGCACCGGGCGGTGTCCGGCGTCGAGCTGGTCCCAGGAGGCGAGGCAGCCGGAGCCGACGAAGTGGTGGTTGCCGAGCGCCTCGCGGATGCCGAGGTCGGTGAGGACGACGGTCGGGATCCGGCGGTGCAGGGACTCCAGGGCCGCCGTCGAGCTCATCGTGACCAGGAGGTCGGTGCGGTCGAGCACCTCGCCCATGTGGCCGTAGACCAGCCGGAAGTTGGCGGGCACGTCCTTGCCCTGGACCAGCTTCTGGTACGGCAGTTCCTCGATGTGGGTGGTGTGCTCGCCGGGCTTGGAGCGCAGCTTGAGCAGCACCTCCCGCTCGGGGTGCCTGCGGGCGTGCTGGATCAGCCGGTCGAGCAGGTAGGCACGGTCCTTGCGGCTGTCGGGGACCGAGGGCTGGGCGGCGAACACCACCGTGTAGGGGTCGTGTTCACCTTCGTAGGGCGCCCCGCCGAGGAACGGCAGCGCGACCTCGGTCACCGACGAGGAGTCGGCGCCGACCCCGTCGTACACCGCCCGGAAACGGTCGGCGTCCTGGCGGGAGTTGGCGAGGACGAGGTCCGCGCCGTGCCGCAGCAGCAGTCCGTCGGCGAGCTTCTCGTAGACGACGCCGACGTAGCCGGTGACGACGACGGGCCGCCGCTCCCGGCCGGCCCAGGCGTTGCGCAGCCCGTGCAGCATGGCCTGCGTGCCGCCGCCGACGAGGGAGAGGACGAGGATGTCGTACGACTGCTGTTCCATCTCTCTGAGGAACTCGACGGCCGTGACCTCGCGGAGCGAGTCCGCGTGGACGCCGACTTCCTGAAGCTGGCGGGCGGTGGGGGTGGCACGGCCCCGCAGAAGGTAGCCGTCGAGCCGGATGTCCGGACTGTCGGTTTCGCCGGGGATCAGGCGCTTCGCGGTGAGCGCCCCCCACTTCCACCGAGTGTCGGAATCCGCCAGGACGGCCACCCGCAGGGACTTCGTTGCACTTGCTGGCACACCGGAGACGCTAGGAAGCCATTCCGAGGATCTCCCGAACCCGAATCCAACAAAAGGTTAACAACACATCGCCGAATGGCGAATCAGGCCGGGATTGCTCGCCGAAAAGCCCTGGTTCACAGCTTCGCCATGCTTCGTTCACCTCAAATCAAGGCGGCGGTCAAGACGGATGACGGGGGCCCGCCTAACGTCCTCCACGTGGTCAAGCTCTCCGTCATCGTGCCGTTCTACAACGTGCAGCAATACGCGCCCGACACCCTGAGGAGCCTGCGCGCGAACGCGCGTGAGGACTTCGAATTCATTCTCGTCGACGACTGCTCGACCGACGGGACACCAGAGATTCTCGCGCGAGCAGAGCGCGAGCTCCCAGGCGCGGTCCATGTCAGACACGAGCAGAACGGGGGGCTGGCCACCGCGCGCAACACCGGCATCGACAGAGCACGCGGCGAATACGTCACCTTCCTGGACGGCGACGACTGGCTGGCACCGGGCTACTACCCCCAGCTGGTCGACGCGATCGAGTCGCTGGGCTGCGACTTCGTCCGCACCGACCATGTCCAGTGCACGGCGCGCGCCCGGGCCGTGTACCGGGTGCCGGTCGGCCGCCGCAACGTCGTGATGAACCCGCGGGACGCCATCCTCCCCGCGGACCGGTCCACCTCCGTCGACTACGCCTTCGCCTGGGCGGGCGTCTACCACCGCCGTCTGGTGGACAAGGGGCTCGTGCATTTCACGGACGGGCTGCGCACGGCCGAGGACCGGCCGTGGATCTGGAAACTGCACCGGGAGGCCGGGTCCTTCGCGGCGGTGAACCTGCTCGGCGTCTTCTACCGGCGTGGCGTAGCCTCCTCACTCACGCAGATCGGCGACGTCCGTCAGCTTGATTTCATTCGCGCGTTCGACCAGGTGATCGAGGAAACGGCACAGGACGCCGACGCGAAGGAACTCCTGCCGAAGGCCGTCCGCACGTATTGCGCCATCATTTCCCATCACCTGGGATCCATCGAAAGGTTCGAGCCCGCGGTGGCGAAGAAGCTGAAGTCCATGAGTGCCGCGGCCCTGCGGCGCATGCCGCAGGACGTGCTGGACGAGGCCCTGGACTCCATGGACCTCCAGCGCGCCACCAAGCTGCGCCGGCTGCGCCGCCGTCCCGCCACCGCGGGAGCCGCCGCGTGACCACCCAGATCTTCCAGGCGTCCACCCTCTACGGCACGGCCACCCTCGCCGCCGCCCTGGACTCCGGCGCCTTCCGCCCGGCCGACCGGCGCATCCTGCTGGTCTGCAACAACGCGGCGACCCCCGAGGTCACCCCGGGCCTGGACGAGGCGCCCGGCTTCGAGCGGCTGCGCGAGCGCTTCGACGACGTGATCTCGTACAACGAGACGATCCTCCCGTTCCACCCGGGCGGCTGGGCCCCGCGCGTCGACGACATGCCCCTGTGGGAACGCTTCTTCCGCCACGAGTGGCAGCTCGGCGACGACGACGTCGAGTTCGCCGTCGAGTCGATCCAGGTCAACCCCTCGCTCAGCCTCACCCAGATCTTCAACGGCGCCCCCGTCACGGTCTACGCCGACGGCCTGATGAGCTACGGCCCGACCCGCAACAAGATCGACCCGCTGGTCGGCACCCGCGTCGACCGGGTTCTCCACCTCGACCTGGTGCCGGGCCTCAAGCCCATGCTCCTCACCGAGTTCGGCGTCCCCGGCGAGCTGGTACCGACCGCGGCGTTCACCAAGGTGCTGGCCGAACTCGCACCCAGCGGCGACGAGTTGCCGCCGATCGAGGAACCGGCCCTGCTGCTCGGCCAGTACCTCTCCGCGCTCGACATCCTCACGCCGGAGCAGGAGGAGAACCTGCACGTCCGGATGTTGCGGGGCGCCGTCGAACTCGGCCACACCAAGGTCGTGTTCAAGCCGCATCCCTCCGCCCCGGCCCGGTTCGCCCGGACCCTGGAGCAGGAGGCCGAGAAGCTCAAGGCCGACCTCACGGTCCTGGACACCACGGTCCTGGCCGAGGTGCTCTACCAGCGGATGCGTCCCGCCCTGGTGGTCGGCTGCTTCTCCACCGCGCTGCTCACCGCGTCCGCGCTGTACGGCCTGCCGACCGCCCGCGTCGGCACCGACACCCTCCTCGACAAGCTCATCCCGTACGAGAACAGCAACCGCGTGCCGGTCACCGTCGTCGACGCGCTGGTGCCCGCCCTGACCGACCGCAAGGCGGTCGAGGCACAGCGCCCGCGCATGAGCGTTGACGAACTCGGCCGGCTGATCCGCGCGGTCGGCTTCGCCATGCAGCCGAAGATCTACCCGCAGCTGCGTGCGGAGGTCACGGGTTACCTGTCGAAGCATCTGAACGACACGACCATCCGCTATTTCAAGCGCAAGCGCCTGACGTCGCTCGGGCTGCCCGGCGGAGTGCCCGCGCAGCTGGCGTTCCTGCCGCGCAACGCGACCGTCCGCCGGATGGCCCGCAGGGCGCGCAACCTGCGCCGGGGCGTGCGCCGGTAGGTGTTCCGCCGAGCGCTCCGCTGGAAGCCGCCGGGGCATGTCGTCGGTCGGCCGCGGCGCCGTCGTGGCTGGTCGCGCCCACGCGGCGGTAGCCGCATATCCGATACAGCCCCGCGCCCCCAGGCGGCGGCTGCGCCGCCGATCAGGGGCGGGTCCCGATCAGGGGCCCGCCCCTTCGGTGTCACCGGCCCAGGATCTTCTTGATCGTGGCCGCGTTCTCCTGGGTGACCTTCCACAGCTGTTCCTGCCGGTCGTGCACGTCGGCGACGGTGCGGCTGTGGTTGTCGAGGATGCCCAGTGCGCGTTCGGTCAGGATGTCGCCGAGCTCCCGCTCGTGCACCGAGACACCCCACTCGGGCCGCTCGATGTCGCCCAGGAAGTACGCCATCTTCGGGTGCGAGATCAACGAGATGATCGGCGTGCCGACTCCGAACGGGATCATGCCGGCGTGCCCGCGCATGCCGATGACCAGGCGGGTCCTGGCGTACGTCGCACGGATCTCGTCGTTGGAGAAGTCGTACATCGGGATCACCGGCAGCGAGATGCCGTGCTCGCGGCGCAGGTCGAAGGCGATCCTCTCGTCGTCGAGGGAGTGCGCGACGCACTTGACCTCGGTGTGCTCGCCGATCTTGCGGACGGCCTTGGCCATCTCGGCGAGGAAGTGGCCGTAGTCGTGGCCGAAGCGCAGCCCCGCGCGGTCGTAGGCCGCGTTGAGCATGACCGTGTCCTCGCGGTACAGCGGGTCGGTCCAGCCGGCCACCAGCCGGCGCATGACCGTGGTGGGGCAGGGCTGGAAGACGACCTTGTCCTGGAGCTCCGGCGGGAGCATGCCGCGGACCTTGGCGATGGAGCCGTGGTTGCGCAGGCCGAAGAAGGAGGACTTCTCCACCAGCAGCCGCAGGCTGTCGTTGAACCGCTTGGCCCGGTAGGACTGGCCGTCGAAGGCGTTGAAGCCGACCGCGTAGACCATGATCGGGACGTCGATGGCGCGCAGGTGCTCGTCCGGGACGTTCCACTGCCAGGCGCTGTTGCCGTTGGGCATGGTGTCCGGAATGAACAGACCGCCGCCGCCGATGACCAGGCCCCGGCGGGCGTTGACGCGCTCCAGGGCGGCCTTGTCGAAGTACCGGTGGGCGTGCACGGAGTGCCAGCGCCGGGAGGTGGTGTCCGGGCCGAAGCCGAGCCGGACGGTCTCCGGGAGCAGCTTGTCGCCCGCGTTGCCCTGCCGGTCCATGTAGAAAGCGACGTGCGCCAGCTGGTCCTCGGCGCTGCCCTGCTCCTGGGAGGGGACGGCGGCCGCGCGCTGGGCCCACAGGCGGCTGGGGCGGTGGGTGGGGTCGACGGTGAGGCCGGCGGTGGCGTACCTGAGGGCCTCGGTGTTGTCGCCGTGCACCCAGGCGATCTGGGCGAGCCGCGCGAAGGCGGTGGCGGCCCGGTTGGGGGCGGCGCTGGCGAGCAGCAGCCGGGTCTTGGCCTCGTCGTAGCGGGAGACGCTCATCAGGGCGTGCCCGAGCACCTCGTGCGGCCAGGCCTCGTCCAGCGGGATGCGGACGCCGCCGAGCACGTCCACGGCGTCCTGGTAGTCGCCGTTCGCGATGTGCGCGGCGGCCACCTTGCGGGCGATCTCGACGTCACCGGTGCGCTTGACGTGCGGGGTGCCGAAGTGGACGACCAGGTCGTGGTGGAGGCCGCCGGAGGAGGCGAAGTAGGCCGCGTGGAACTCGGCGTCGGTCATCTCGAACCCGCGCCAGCGGTCCTCGGCCTGCGAGTAGCCGGACTCACCTCCCTGCCAGGGCTTGTGACGCCCGGTGAAGTGCAGGATCTTGGTGTCCTCCGGGACCGGGAGGTCGCCGGACAGCCGCCGCTTGACGAAGTTGTACTTGGCGTCGAGGCGGACGAAGTCGCCGTCCAGGACGGCGTTCAGGATGCCCTGGTCGTGCTTGTCCAGCTCGTAGTCGCCGCTGCGGCCGGTGTTGTCGATCTTCGCGCAGAACTCGTCGGACAGGTACTCCTTCTGGATCACCAGGAGACCGGAGTTCAGCTTGTGCTGCCCGTAGAAGAACTGCGGGACGGCCGCGAGCCCCTCGCGCAGCTCCAGGAGCTCGCCGAGACCGCCGAGGACGACCATGTCGGTGTCCAGGGTGATGATGGTGTCGTAGTCGCGCAGCCGGAAGACGTCGAGGATGAAGTACGCCTTGCGGACCAGGTAGTTGTCCTGGTCGCCCTTGACGTACGAGTCGTAGTGCGTGTCGTTGACCCGCTGGAGCACGATGCGCGGGTGCAGGGCGCGGATTTTCGCGACGGACGCCGGGCGCAGGTCGTCGTAGAGCACGACGAAGTCCTCGCAGACGCCCGGGTTGGACAGGGCGAGGCTGCGCAGCAGGACCAGGAAGCCGGGCAGGTAGTTCTCGTCCACGTAGGACGCGAACGCGATCCGGCGCTTCTTGGTGAGAGCGCTCGCGTCGGCGCTCGGTATCGCCGGGGTGGAGGTGGTCGTCATCGCAGGGAGATCCTCATGTCGGTCACGCTCTGGGCCCGCTGCATGACCCAATCCTTCTCGCTGGTGTATTCGTGCACGGAGGTGATGGCCAGCTTCATGGCCTCCGGCACGCGGTAGGCGCCGCTCTCGTAGAAGTCGAAGCCGATCAGGTCCAGGGTCGGGCTGACGTCCAGGAAGTCCAGCAGCCACAGCATGTTGAACCCGGAGGTCGGGATGCCCGTCCAGGTGTCGGTGCTGATCTGCCCGATGTTGCGCATCGGCCAGCGCAGCGACTCGTCGCCGAGGTACTTCTGCGCGCCGGGCACCAGCTTGTTGCGCAGCGAGTGCTTCCAGTCGCCCGAGACACCGCCGAAGATCAGCCGGGTGATCACCGGCTTCTCCCAGTTGAAGGCGTGCTTGTGGATGCTGACGTGGATGTCGGTGCGCTCACCGGTGTGCTTCGGGTCGATCTTGTACGAGTTGAAGCGCACGACCAGGTCGTAGTCGTCGATCTGCTTGCCGATGCCGCTCGCGCCCACCCGGCCCGAGTTGGCGATCAGGCAGACCGACTTGCCGGCGATCTGGTTGCGGAACTCGCCGAGGCTGATCCACCGCACGCCGTCGACCGTCGGGTTGGCGACCGGGCCGCGCATCCGGACCCGGCGCTGCTCGGCGTAGAGCGCGACGGCCTCGGCGACGCCGGCGTCGTTGCCCTCGGCCAGGCGCAGGTCCAGGTACTGGCTGAGCAGCTCCTGCCGGTCGTTGACCGGCGCCTCGTCCTCGGCGAGGGCGAGCAGCGCGCCCACCAGGCGGGGCTCGGCGGCCTGCCAGTCGCCGGCGGCCCGCAGGGCGAGGCCCTCGGCCCAGGTGGCGGTGGCGGGCCCGCGGACGTGGTCCGCGGCGGCCGGGACCTGGCGCCCCAGGAGGGCGAGGAGTTCGCCTTCGCACTCGGCGGCGCGGCGCATGCCGGAGATCCGGTTGGCGACGCCGAAGCCGTCGTCGGTGGTGAGTTCGAGGTAGCGCTCGTAGGCCTCGACGGCCTCGCGCTCCTCGCCGAGTCCCTCCAGGATGCGGGCGCGCAGCCGCCAGCCGGCGCGGGAGTTCTTGCGCTGGGCGAGGACGGTGTCGCTGATCAGCAGGGCGAGGTTCAACTCGTCGTTGTAACCGCACTCCAGGGCCTTGTTGGCGACCGCGAGCAGAGCGTCCAGCAGGTCGTTGTCGATCCCGCCCGAAGGGCTCGCCGCACCCTTGACGGCGCGCTTGAGAAGCGCCGTCGCGCCGCCGGCCGAGGCGGGGGCGGATGCGGTGGTGCCTTCCGTGGCGACGACCACCAGCAGCTTGCGCAGCTGCTCCGCCAGTTCCGCGCGCCGGCGGTCGAGGCTGCCGACCACTTTCCCGCTGTGCACGGCGCAGGCGTGCAGGCAGTCGTCCAGCTCCCCTCCGCGCGCAGGTGCCCGCCTGTTCTGGACCCTCGTCATAGCTCTCCTGATTTTGCCAAGCAAAGTTTGTGTAACGGCTGTGCGTGGGAAGCAGTCCGCACCGGGGGGATGGATGGAGAAACTAGGAAGCCAAAACGACTGTATGGTTAACGAACTTCAAAAGGTAAGAGAATGGTGAGCGGGTTCACCGCGCACTTCCTATGATTTCCCCAGGTGGCGGTATGAGGCTCCCCATGTCCCGATTCCCCCAGATGACGGTATGGGCCTTCCCACATCCCGGGGCTTTCGCAAACAGATCGGATGATTAACGGCCCGGTCTCTGGTAGACATCTCGGACCATGTCACTCGCCACCCCCGAACTGGCGCCCTCGCCTGCGAAGATCCCGGTCGTCCCGGCCCGCCGCCCCGGGCACCCCCGCACCCGACTTCTCGCCCTCGACGGACTACGGCTCGCCGCCGCCCTGATGGTCTGCCTCTACCACTACACCGGACGCGGCGGAGTCGTCTCCGCGTCCTGGCACCAGAACCCCGAGCACATCTTCCCGACCCTGTCCCGGGCCACCGTCTACGGCTGTTTCGGGGTCGAGTTCTTCTTCGTCATCAGCGGTTTCGTGATCTGCATGAGCAGTTGGGGCCGCTCCCTCGGCGACTTCTTCCGCTCCCGCGTCGCCCGCCTCTACCCCGCGTACTGGGTCGCCCTGGTGCTGGTCACCGGCGCCTCCCTGATCCTGCCGGCCGTCGTCCGGGCGGTGCGGCTCGACGAGTTCCTGGTCAACCTGACGATGCTGCAACAGCCCATGGGCGTACCGCGCGTGCTCGGCGTCTGCTGGACACTCTGGGTCGAGGTCCGCTTCTACGCCCTGTTCGCGCTGGCCGTGGTCCTGCCGGGCGTCACCTACCGCAGGGTGGTGCTGTTCTGCTCGGTGTGGACGCTGGCCGCCGTGCTGTCCACCGCGGCGGGCGACGGGTCGTGGGCCCAGCTGATCGTGATGCCCCAGTACGCCCCGTACTTCATCGGCGGCCTGGCCCTCTACCTCGTCCACCGCTTCGGCCACCGGCTGCTGCTGCCCTGGGGCATCGTGGCGCTCTCCTGGATCCTCGGGCTGCGCACGGCCACCGAGGGGCTGTGGCACCCGGGCGCAGCCCGCAACCCGTACATCGTGATGGTCGTCGTCACCCTGGCGTTCGCCGCGGTCGCGGCGGTGGCGGCGGGCTGGACACGCTGGGCGGCCTGGCCCTGGCTGACCACGGCCGGGGCGCTGACCTACCCCTTCTACCTGGTCCACGAGCACCTCGGCTGGTTCGCGATCCGGGTGCTGCACCGGGCGTGGGGGCTGCCGCCGTGGCCGACGCTCGCGGTGACGGTCCTCGGGATGCTGGGGCTCGCCTGGCTGATCCACCGGTTCGTGGAGACGCCGTTCGGGCCGAAATTGAAAAGGGCCCTGAAGGCGTCCTGATTTCCTTTTGATTCACCTCTCGTTCACTTGGGGAAGCGGGCCCGTCGTTCACCTCCCGGTTACTTTCGGAGGCGTACGGCGGGTAGGCGCCGCAGAGCGCTGCCGCGGCCGGGCCCACGCGGCAGAGCCGCACCCCGTGCCTCTTACGGGGTGCCGCAGCCCCGCCCGCTCGGAGCCCGCCGCGAACCCGTTCCTCAGGTGATCCTGTATCGGGTGCCGATTCCGTCGAGGAGCAGCTCCAGGCCCTCGTCGAACTGGCCGTCGTAGTCGGTGAACAGTTCCCGGCCCGCGGCTGCCGACAGCGGGAAGCCGGCCAGGACGCGGGCTCGCTCGTCCACGTCGTAGCCTTCTCGGCGCTCCCCCGGGAGGGGCTCCACACCCTGTTCCTCGGTCACGAAGCCGATCGTGTAGGCGTTCACCGTCCGACCCGCCGCCACTGCCTGGGCGAGGGTGAGACCGGCCTCTGTCATGAGACGCAGGAACGCCTCCTGCTCCGGGGCGTGGTCGATGCCCGTGAAGCGCGAACCGCTGTAGACCTTGGCGCCGTCGCGGTAGCCGAGCAGGGCGGCGCGCAGGCCCCGGCTCACCGTGCGCAGCCCGTCCCGCCAGGTGCCGGCAGGGTCGATCCGCGTGTCCGCGACCATCCGGCGGTACATCTCCGTCGCCATCTCGTCGAGCAGCGCCTGCTTGTCCTTGAAGTGCCAGTAGAGGGCCGGCGCCTTGACGTCCAGCTCCTTGGCGATGGCCCGGAGGGTCAGTCCCTCCAGGCCGGCCTCGTTCAGCAGGCGCAGGGCCGCGTCGGCGACCCGGCGGCGGTCGAGGGGGGCGCGTCGTTCCGTGCTCACACTTGACAGCTTAACAGCGTTAAAGGCAACCTTGTCGCCGACGGAACTTAACGACGTTAAGGGGAAATGTGATGGATGTGGCAGTCGTCGGCGCCGGACCCACCGGGCTCGCCCTCGGGATCGACCTCGCCCGGCGCGGGGTGGACGCACTGGTCGTGGAGGCGGGCGAGAAGCTGTTCCCCGGCTCCCGCGGGAAGGGGATCCAGCCCCGCACCCAGGAGGTCTTCGACGACCTCGGCGTGCTCGGCGCGATGCGCGCGGCCGGCGGCCCCTACCCTCCCCAGCGGTTCTGGAAGAACGGCGAACCTCTGGAAACGAAGCCGATGTTCGACGCGGTGGCGGCCGACGAGGGCACCCCGTACACGGAGCCGCTGATGGTCGCGCAGTGGCGCACGCAGGAGGTGCTGTACGCGCGGTTGCGGGAGCTGGGCGGCCGGGTCGAGTTCGGGCGCGCCGTGACGGGACTGGACCAGGACGCGCGGGGGGTGACGGTCCGCTTCGCCGACGGTACGACGACTCGCGCACGGTATGCGGTGGCGGCGGACGGCGGGCGTTCGACCGTACGGCGGGCGGTGGGCGTCGGGATGACCGGCGAGCCGGTCGACCCGAGCCCGTTCCTGGTGGCCGACCTGCGGGTGCGGGGCCTGGACCGCGACCACTGGCACACCTTCATCGGCGACGACGGCCATGGCGTGGCCCTGTGCCCGCTGGCCGGCACCGACGACTTCCAGCTGGGCGCGCGCCTGCCCGAGGGCACGGAGGTCGACCTTTCCCTCGAAGGCCTGCGCCGGCTGGTGACGACGTACAGCCACCTCGACGCCGCCGACATCACCGGGCTGCGCTGGGCCTCCGACTTCCGCCCGCGTGCCGCACTGGCGGACCGGTTCCGGGTGGGCCGGGTCTTCCTGGCCGGAGACGCGGCCCATGTCCACTCCCCGGCCGGCGGCCAGGGTCTGAACACCAGCGTCCAGGACGCCTACAACCTGGGCTGGAAGCTGGCCGCCGTCCTGACGGACCGGGCCCCTGAGGCACTCCTCGACACCTACGAGGAGGAGCGCCGGCCGAACGCGGCGGCCGTGCTGGGGCTCTCGACCCGGGTCCACCACGGCGAGGTACGGCGGGGTGCGGCCACGGTCCAACTGGGCATCGGCTACCGGCAGTCCTCGTTGGCCGAGGAGACCCGGGCGAACCCGGGACCGGTGCGGGCGGGCGACCGCGCACCCGACGGGCGGAACGCGGACGGGGTGCGGATGTTCGACGCGTTCCGGGGGCCGCACTGGACCCTGCTGACGCCGGAACCGGTGGACGGCGTCCGCGGTCTGCCGGCCCCTCGGTCGTACGGCCCGGGTGTGTTCCTGGTCCGCCCGGACGGCTATGTGGGCTGGGCGGGCGAGACGACGGCGGGCCTGCGGACGTACGCGGCACGCACCGGGGCCTTCGGCGTCGGCGCCGGGGCCGACGCCGCGTAGGGCCGGGCGCACACAGCCCGGTGCGCGGCCGGTGACTCAGGCGCTGGCCAGCGTCAGCTTCACCGCGAACCCGAGGAACAGCACCCCCGTCGCCGAAGTGGCCGTCGCCGACATCCGCCTGCGGCGGCGGAACGCTTCGGCGAGCCGGGTGCCGCTGAATATCAGGACGCTGAGGTAGAGGAAGCTGGCCAGCTGGGCGAAGGCGCCGAGGACGACGAAGGACAGTGCCGGGTAGGCATACCCCGGGTCCACGAACTGCACGAAGAAGGCGATGAAGAACAGGATCGCCTTCGGGTTGAAGAGGCTGATCACCAGGGCGCGGCGGTAGGGGCGCTCCTGCGCCGGGGCGGCGGCCGCCCGGGCCGTCTGCTCCGCCGCCTGCTCCTTCCGCGACCGCCACATCGACCAGGCCGCCCGCAGCATCCCTGCCGCCAGCCAGGTGAGGTAGCCGGCGCCCGCGTACTTCACGATCCCGAACAGCACCGCGTTGGCCTTGAGCAGGGAGGCCACCCCGGCCGCCGACAGTGTCATCAGCACGGTGTCCCCGCACCACACGCCCGCGGCGGCGGTGTAACCGGCCCGGACCCCCTGCCGGGCGGCGACGGACAGCACGTACAGGGAGTTGGGACCGGGCAGCAGGACGATCAGGACGAGTCCTACCAGGTAGGTGGGGAGATCGATGACACCGAACATGGGAAGCAGTGTCGCACGCGTGTCCGATAACACCCCCGGGGGGCCGTATGTCAGAACGCACCCGCCAGCCCCTGCCCGTCAGCACACGCCGCCAGAACGCGTGCGTCAGCACACGCCGTCGATCCCCGCCGTCAGCACGCGCCGTCGAACCCCACCCGTCGGACGCGCCGTGAGACACCCCGTCCGTCAGCACGCGCGGTCAAAACGCGCCGTCAGAACGCGTTCGTCGGAACGTACACCCCCCACACCTCCCGCAGCGCGTCGCACACCTCGCCCACCGTGGCCCGCGCGCGCAGCGCCTCCTTCATCGGGGGCAGGACGTTGTCGTCGCCCCCGGCGGCCTTCCGCAGGGCGCCGAGGGCCGCGGCGACGGCCGCCCGGTCGCGGTCGGCGCGCAGCAGGGCGAGGCGTTCCGTCTGCCGGGCCTCGATGGCCGGGTCGACGCGCAGCGGCTCGTACGGCTCCTCCTCGTCCAGCCGGAAGCGGTTGACGCCGACCACCACCCGCTCGCCAGCGTCGGTCTCCCGCGCGATGCGGTAGGCGTTCCGCTCGATCTCCCCCTTCTGGAAGCCGTGCTCGATCGCCGCCACCGCGCCGCCGAGGTCCTCGACCCGCCGCATCAGGTCGAGGGCCGCCGCCTCCACGTCGTCCGTCATCCGCTCCACGGCGTACGAACCGGCGAAGGGGTCCACCGTCGCCGTGACGTCGGTCTCGTACGCGAGCACCTGCTGGGTGCGCAGGGCCAGGCGCGCGCTCTTGTCCGTCGGCAGCGCGATCGCCTCGTCGAAGGAGTTGGTGTGCAGCGACTGGGTGCCGCCGAGGACCGCGCCGAGGGCCTGGACCGCCACCCGGACCAGGTTCACCTCCGGCTGCTGGGCCGTCAGCTGGACGCCGGCCGTCTGGGTGTGGAAGCGGAGCATCAGCGACTTGGGGTTCCGCGCGCCGAACTCGTCCCGCATCACCCGGGCCCAGATCCTGCGGGCCGCACGGAACTTGGCCACCTCCTCCAGAAGCGTCGTACGGGCCACGAAGAAGAAGGAGAGGCGGGGTGCGAAGTCGTCCACGTCCATGCCGGCCGCGACCGCCGTGCGCACGTACTCGATGCCGTCGGCGAGCGTGAAGGCGATCTCCTGCGCGGGCGAGGCACCGGCCTCGGCCATGTGGTACCCGGAGATGGAGATCGTGTTCCAGCGCGGGATCTGCGTCCGGCAGTACTGGAAGATGTCGGCGGTCAGCCGCAGGGACGGCTTGGGCGGGAAGATGTACGTGCCCCGCGCGATGTACTCCTTCAGGACGTCGTTCTGGATCGTGCCGGTCAGC
Source organism: Streptomyces shenzhenensis (assembly GCF_021462265.1). Taxonomy (GTDB): domain Bacteria; phylum Actinomycetota; class Actinomycetes; order Streptomycetales; family Streptomycetaceae; genus Streptomyces; species Streptomyces shenzhenensis. The sequence continues at coordinate 326,968 of NZ_JAJONF010000006.1, forward strand.
ACGCCCGCCGGTACGCCCTGTTCCTCCGCCACCAGCTGGTACAGCAGCAGCAGCACGGCGGCCGGGGCGTTGATCGTCATCGAGGTCGAGACCTGGTCCAGCGGGATGCCGCCGAACAGCACCCGCATGTCGTCGACCGAGTCGATCGCCACCCCCACCTTGCCGACCTCGCCGTGCGCGAGGGGCGCGTCGGAGTCGTGGCCCATCTGGGTGGGCAGGTCGAAGGCGACGGAGAGACCGGTGGTGCCGTGCGCGATGAGCTGCCGGTAGCGGGCGTTGGACTCCGCCGCGGTGCCGAAGCCGGCGTACTGGCGCATGGTCCAGGGGCGGCCGGTGTACATCGTCGGGTAGACGCCCCGGGTGTAGGGGTACGACCCCGGGTCGCCGAGTTTCCCGGCCGGGTCCCAGCCCGCCAGGTCCCCGGGGCCGTAGACCGGCTCGATGGGCAGTCCGGACTCCGACTCACGGGCCATGTGGGTGACCTCCGCAGTACGCCAGTACGCCGATATGCCGATTTCCCGGCACGTCTGTCAGTTCCCACCATGCCCCCTTGTTCGGCGGCGGTCACGCGGGGAAGCATCCTCGGCATGAAGGTCTCGGCGTACTCAGGGATCCTCGCCGCCGTGCTGGCCGTGCTGTGCGGGTGCACCGTGCGGGCGCCGGACGGCGGGGACGCCAAGGGGCACTCGCCCGTCCACATCGACCTCCCGCACAGCTCCGCCTCCACCTCCACGTCCCCTTCGACCGCCGTTCCGGCGCCGGAGCCGACTCCGTCCGCGGTGGAGACCGTGCCGCCGCACATCGTCTTCACCCGCGGCGACACCGGCACCGGCGTCCGCGAGCTCCAGGCCCGGCTGCGCCAGGTCGCCTGGCTCTTCGACGGGCCGACGGGGACCTACGACGACCTCACCGCCGAGGCCGTCAAGGGTTTCCAGGGCAAGCGCGGGCTGCCGCAGACCGGTGAGACCGACGCGGTGACCTGGCGGCTGCTGGTGGGGATGACGCACCGGCCGGGGAAGTGGGAGCTGTACCTGATGGGCGGTCAGCCGGCCGCCGCGCCCGACCCGCGGTGCCTGACCGGGCGGGTGCTGTGCATCAGCAAGACCAGCCGGACCCTGCGCTGGATGATCGACGGGCGCACGGTGTCGACCATGTCCGTGCGGTTCGGGGCGCAGTACACCCCGACCCGGGAGGGTGTGTTCCACGTCTACTGGAAGTCCCGCCACCACGTGTCGACGCTCTACCACTCCCCCATGCCGTACGCGATGTTCTTCAGCGGCGGCCAGGCGGTGCACTACTCCTACGACTTCGCGGCCCGCGGCTACGCGGGCGGCTCGCACGGGTGCGTCAACGTGCGGGACGAGGCGGCGATCGCGGACCTGTTCGCGCAGGTGCGGAACGGCGACAAGGTCGTCGTCTACTGGTGAGCGGGTGATGTGCGAAGGACGTGCGGGGCGCGGGCGGGACCGGGGGAACGTGTCCCGCCCGCGCCAATGCACGAGCCGCAGGTACGGGGGGAACCCCGGCTCTGTGCGACGGCCGATGACCAGTCGGCTCATTCAGTACTGCGTCACCGGGGCCGAAAACGTCACTCCTCGCCGGAAAAAAGTTCAGCGAATTTCAAAGCCGCAGGTCACAGCGGTGCGTAAAGGTCAAAGTGCGCTGTATGTGGGGCTGGGCGAGGTGGCGGACCGGCTCTGCGGCAGGGGCGCGAAGCCGGTCGGGGCGGGGGTGGCCACGCCGTCCTGGTGATGGTGGTCGCCCCTGCCCCAACCGGTGCCGCCCGTGCCGCCGGCGCCCCGGCCGGGCCAGCCCTCGTCGTCGCCGCCCGAGCCGTTGCCGTCATCCTGGCCGCCCTGGCCGTTGTCGCCGCCCTTGCCGTCACCGGGGGGCTCGCCCTTGCCGTTCAGTCCGGTCCCGAGGACGGCCTTGCAGAACTTGTCCACCCGGCCGGCGCCGCCCGCCAGTCCCTCCAGGGCCCGCCTGCGCTCGGTGTCCAGCGACTTGCCGCCCTGGATCGCGCGGCAGGAGGTCAGCGCGCCGCTCCACCCGCCGACGGGGAGGCCGGGGGAGGCGGTGTCCCGGGTCTTCGGCTTGCCCGTCGAACCGGGCGGGTTCTGCCCGGAGCCGCCGGACGCGGCATGGCTGGAGGGAGTGCCGGTCTCGCCGCCGGGCAGGGAGTCGGGCGACTGCGAGCCCTGCGGACGCGCGGGGGTGCCGGCGGCCGAGACGGAGGCGGCCGGGCCGGGCCGGTTGTCGTCGAACGGCGTCGGCAGCACCCCGGTGCCCGCGGCCACCGCGATCCCGCCGAGCATGCCGGCGGTCAGCGCGGCGGCGAGGCCGAGCCGTGCGGGGCGGAACCGGCGCGGGACCCGGGCCGGCCGGGCACCGGCGGCGATACGGAAGAGACCCGCGTCGGCGTCCCGCCCGGGCCCGCCGGACTGCGCGGCCACGACGGTCCCGGCGTCCTCGGCGGATTCGCGCGCTTTGCGGAAGGCAGCCAGCGCGGCTTCCTCGCCGGGGAGTTCGGTGGTGGCCGGCGCGACCCGCGCGGAGAGCTCGCCGAGCGCCCCGGCGAGACGTTCTGCCTGGTCACGGGCGGAGGCCTCGACAGCTTCCAGCGACTCACCGCGCAGCAGACGGTCCGCCGTCACCCGGTTCAGCCACTTGTACTGCTCGTCGGCCATCACATGTCCTTCTGCGTCCGCGAACGCGTATGCGTCACACTGGCGGACGTCGCCGCACGATCATTCGGTTCTCGCTGGGGCCGCAGCGCGTCGAGGACGTCCGCCGCCTCGGCGTCGGCGCCCAGCAGTTCCGCGAGCTTCCTGAGCCCCCGGTGGGCTGCCGTCCGCACCGCCCCGGCCCGTTTGCCGAGGGTCTCGGCGGCGGTCTTGGCGTCGAGCCCCATGACGACCCTGAGGACGACGGCCTCGGCCTGGTCCTGCGGCAGCCGGGCGATGAGGGAGAGCGTGGAGACGGTGGTCAGCGCCTCGATGGCCTCGCCGGCGGTGTCCGAGTCGGCGGCCCGGCCGGCCAGTTCCGTCTCGTCGCCGCCGATCGCGGGGCGGCGGCCGCGCATCCGTATGTGATCGAGGGCACGGTTGCGGGCGATCCGGGCGGCCCAGCCGCGGAACCGGTCCGCGTCTCCGCTGAACCGGTCGAGGTCACGGGCTATCTGCAGCCAGGTCTCCGAGGTGACGTCCTCGGCGTCCGGGTCACCGACCAGCGTTCGGACGTATCCGAGCAGGCGTGGCTGGACCGCGCGATAGACGATGCGGAACGCGGTCTCGTCCCCGCCCTGTGCCGCACGCACCGCGGCGGTCAGCTCCGCGTCGTCCCCCAGCACCCGTGTGTTCCCTACTTCGCGCCTCAACCGGCGCCGCTCTCGCGGTCGTGGTTCTCGCCGTCCGGTTCGTCGATCGATGGTTGCGGTGTTCGGGACCGCAGATCGTCGCGGTGGTCATATGCGTCCTCCGCGGCCCGGCGCGAACTGCACGTTACGACCTGAAACCGCTCGCCGTCCACGTCAGTACAAAGCGCAACTGACTCGTGACGCCCTGAGGTGTGACAGAAAACGCAGTCATGGCGCTGTACAGGGTACGGGCCGCCGCGCGGTCCGTACCGCGCGACGGCCGGGGCCTCTCCTGTGGGGGGTGGCGGCCCCGGTCGTTGCTTCGGTTCTTCCGCACCGCGGACGTGTCGCGGTCCGGAGGATTCTCCCGCGCGGAAGCTCGCCGAGCCGCACCGGACCGGCCGCGGACCCCGCCCGGTACCGGGCCGGGCAACCCGTCGGCGCTCGTCGCGGAGCCCCGCGTCGCCGGATCCGGAGCAGACCTCAGCCACCCGCCGCGCCACGCCCCGGTGAGCGGTGTCTCACCGGCGTCCGCCGCTCTCCCGTCGGCACGCCCACGGGTGACGTTTGGTCAGGGCCGGACGCTAAGCCTAAGCGTGGCCTGTGCGAAAGGTGTGACGGGCCTGACAGCGATGGTCTTTTTTTCTAGGGGTGGGGACGAGTGAGTCCACGCGGGACGCGTGCGTACAGACCGTTGAGCATGAGGCGCCGGGCGTGGCTGACGCTCGGTGCGGTGGTCCTGGGCGGCGGGGGTGTGGTGACGTACGCCGTCGCCAGCCCGTCCGCCGGCCACGGAACCGGCGGGCAGGCCAGACGGCCGGTGAAGGTCTACGACCTGGCGCTGAAGGGCACCACGAACGGCGAGCGGGAGCTTCCGCGCACGGACACCGGGCAGTTCTCGCTGCTCGGCGTCTCCTGGACGGGGGCGGCGAAGCGGCTGCACGGCACGGCCCGGGTGCGGACCCGGAGCGCCGAGACCGGGCAGTGGAGCGCCTGGCACGCTCTGGAGGCGGCCGACCCGCTGGAGGACCCGGAGGCCGGCTCCGACGCGCGCGGCGCGTCCGAGCCACTGTGGGTCGGCCCCTCCGACGGCGTCCAGGTCCAGGTCGCCGGCCGGGACGGCGCCACCAGTGCCGGCCTGCCCAGGGGACTCCAGGTGAACCTGGTCGACCCGGGGGTGGTGACACCTGCGGAGACCAGGGCGGAGCCGGCCGCGTTCGTGGCGGACGCCACCCCCGGCGACAGCACGTCGCCGACGGACTCCGCGTCCCCCGGCGCCTCCGTCTCCCCGGCCGACTCGGCCTCCCCGGCGGATTCCGCGTCGCCCACCGAGTCCGTGACGCCGGCCGACTCCGTGCCGGCCACCGGCTCGGCCTCCCCGAGCGGCTCCGCGTCCGCCGCGCCGACGGACAGCGCGTCCGCGAGCCCGTCGGCCTCCACGCCTGTCGCACCGCCGTCCACCGTGCCCGAGCCGCCGATCGTCTCGCGGGCCGGCTGGGGCGCCGACGAGTCGCTGAGCCCGGACCCGTCGGACTACAACGCGGACGTGAAGGCCGTCTTCGTCCACCACACGGACGGCACCAACGACTACGCGTGCTCGGATTCCCCGGCGATCGTCCGGGGCATCTACGCGTACCACACGCAGACCGAGCACTGGAACGACATCGGCTACAACTTCCTGGTCGACAAGTGCGGCACGATCTTCGAGGGCCGCAAGGGCGGTGTCGGCCTGCCGGTGCTCGGCGCGCACACCTACGGCTGGAACCGGGAGTCGGCCGGTATCGCCGTGCTCGGCGACTACACCTCGGCCGGCGCCACGAACGCGGCCCTGGCGTCGATCGCCCGGCTCGCGGCCTGGAAGCTCGGCCAGTACGGCGCCGACCCCGCCGGCACCGTCAAGCTCACGGCGGGCGCGACCCAGACCAACTACTTCGGCACCGGCTTCACTTCGGGCACCGCGTACACCTTCAACCGGATCTCCGGGCACCGCGACGGCTACAACACCCAGTGCCCAGGCAACTCCCTCTACCCCCAGCTGCCGACCGTCCGCGCCTGGGCGTCCGGCCCGGTGCAGGGCCTCAAGCTCACCTCGCTGTCCGGTGCGAGCCCGTCCGGTTCGACGTACTACACCAAGGGGGCGATCACGGCGAAGTGGTCGACCACCACGCCGGGTTCGCTGATCTCGAAGTTCGAGCTGCTGGTGGACGGCAAGACCGCCGCCACCACCTCCGGAACGGCGACCTCGGCCGCCGCCACGCTCACCGCGGGCAGCCACACCGTGGCCGTACGGGCCGTGCACCAGTCCGGCAAGACCACGACGACCGCCGCGCTGACCGTCGTCACCGACACCACGGCGCCGTCCTTCACCACCGCGCCGAAGCTGTCCCTGCGCACCGGCACCGTCAGCACCACCGCCGTGCCGGTCACCCTCGGCTGGAAGGCCACCGACGACGCGGCCCTGAAGTCGGTGAGCCTGCTGTCCCCGACGACGGCCGCCTTCGGCCCGACCACGACCGGCTCCAGCCGCACCGCCCGGCCCGGTACCGCGTCCACCTGGTCGATGAAGGCGTACGACTACGCGGGCAACACCCGCACCTCGTCCGCCTCCTTCACCCCGGTGATCCTCCAGGAGACGTCGGCCGCCAGGTCCGGTACCTGGACGGCCCGGTCGTCCACCAACTACCTGGGCGGCACGTCCTACTCCAGCGGCTCCAAGGGCGCGAGCCTGAGCTGGACCTTCACCGGCCGGTCCGCCTCCTGGGTGGTCTCGCGGGCGTCCACCTCGGGTCAGGCCTACGTCTACGTCGACGGCACCAAGGTGGCGACCGTCGACCTGAAGTCCACGACGACCTCGTACCGCCAGGCGATCTGGACCAGGGCCTGGTCCTCCAGCGCCAAGCACACCGTGAGGATCGTGGTGGCCGGCACCAGCGGCCGCCCGACGGTCACGACGGACGGCCTGGTGTACATCAAGTAGTTCTCAGGTGGCCGACTCCACCGGTTCGGGCGTCCGCTCCCGCGCTGCCTGCGGGGTGGGCGCCCGGTCCGCGTTCACGACCACTCCGGCGACCAGGGCGCCCAGCAGCAGAGCGGCCATCGCCCACCAGGTGGCCACGTTGAAGCCGTGCACCGCGGCCTTCGCCGCCAGCAGCGCCCTGTCCGGAACGGTCGCGGCGTGCGCGGTGGCGTAGCGGGTGGTGACGCTCGCGGCGATGGTGTTCAGGAGCGCCGTACCGATCGAACCGCCCACCTGCTGGGCGGTGTTGAAGGTGGCCGAGGCCGCGCCCGAGTCCCGTGGGGCGACGTTGCCGGTGGCCAGCGAGACGGAGGTCATCATCGCGGTGCCCATGCCGAGGCCGAGCATCAGCATGCCGGGCAGGATGTGCGAGGCGTACGCCGGTTCGACCCCGACCTGGGCTATCAGCGCCAGCGCCCCGGCCGCCAGCAGCAGCCCGGGCACGATCAGCATGCGGGGCGGGACCCGGTGCAGCAGCCGGGCGGCGACCTGGGTGGAGCCGGTGACCATGCCGACGGTGATGGGGAGATAGGCGACGCCGGTCTTCACGGGCGAATAGCCGAGGACGCGTTGCATGTAGTACGTCAGGAAGAGGAAGACGCCGAACATGCCGACGGTCACCAGCAGCACGGTGAGGAACGAGCCGATGCGCTGCCGGTCCCGTACGACGGTCATCGGGAGCAGCGGGACCCGGGCGCGGGTCTGCCAGTACCCGAAGAGGCCGAGCAGCGCCACTCCGCCGCCGAGCAGCGCCAGGACCAGGCCGTCACCCCAGCTCCGGGACTCCGCCTCGGAGAAGCCGTAGACCAGGGAGAGCATGCCGGCCGAGCCGAGCAGGGCGCCGGGGGCATCGAGGCGGGCGTCGGGATGGCGGCCGCCGTCGGGCAGCAGGACCCAGGCGCCGGCGAAGGCGACCAGCGCGATCGGCACGTTGACGTACAGGCACCAGCGCCAGTCCAGGTACTGGGTGAGGAAGCCGCCCGCGAGCAGCCCGACCGCGGCGCCCGCGCCGATGATGGCGCCGAAGATGCCGAACGCCTTCCCGCGGTCCCTCGGGTCGGTGAACGTCGTCGCGAGCAGCGACAGCGCGGCCGGGGCGAGCAGCGCGGCGAACACGCCCTGCAAGGCCCGCGCCCCGAACAGCATGCCCTGGTTGACCGCGGCCCCGCCGAGCGCGGAGGCGGCCGCGAAACCGACCAGACCGGTCATGAACGCCACCCTGCGTCCGGCCAGGTCGGCGATCCGGCCGCCGAGCAGCAGCAGCCCGCCGAAGGCGAGGGTGTAGGCGGTGATCACCCATTGCCGGTTGCCGTCGGACATGTGCAGAGCGACCTGGGCGGAGGGGAGCGCGATGTTGACGATGGTCATGTCGAGCACGACCATCAGCTGGGCCAGGGCGATGACCACCAGGGCCCACCAGCGTCGGTTGTCGGCCATGGGGCAATCGTGCTCCGCCACCGGCCTGTTGGGAACGTCCGCGTCTCTTATTTCGGTGTTTTTTGCCGAGCCGCCGGCTGTTCCAGCGCGTCCCGGCACAGCAGTCGCAGTGAGCCCTGGCCGCGGTAGCACCGCCGGGCCTCGTCGATCGGGTCCCACAGCCGGCCGTCGGGGGTGCGGATCCAGTGGTCGCCGCCGGTCGCCCACCACTCGGCGCCGGCGTGACGGACGATCACCTCGCCGGCGTAGGCCCCGAAACCGCGCAGCATCTCCCGCACGGCGTCGTACGGCGGGTCCTCCCGGCGTATCTCCTCCACCATGCGGTCGACCCGCCACAGGCTCTGCGCCGAGTAGTCGAGCCGGACCCGCGCGCCCTCGCGCATCATGGCCACCGCGTCCGCCGCCCACCGGGCCGGTCTCGCGGCGGCGTGCGGCCTGGTCCGCCGCGGCGCCGTCAGGTGGCCGTCGGGCAAGTGGCCGTCGGGCAGGTGGCCGTCGGGCAGGTGATCGACGGTCAGGTGGCCGGCTGTCGCATCGTGGGCTGTCACATAGGGAAGAGCGAGGCCGACGGCGGTTTCGTCACCCGGATACAGGGGGGTTGCGGCAACCGGCGCAGGACCCGCGCACCGCCGTCACGAATGGTTCACCCGAGCCCGCGGGCCCGCCGTGAGACCACCGCGCGCAGCACCCGGCGGCCCTCGGTGGAGACGTCCAGCGCACGCCGCAGCCCGGCCGCGCCGTGCTCCGCCAGCAGTTCGAGCACCGTGACCTGACGGCGCAGTTCGGCGGCGACCAGCGGCGACATGCCCTCGGTGCCGCCCTCCCGGAGGGAGTCGACCGAGGGTGCCGCGTCCTCGGCCGGGTCGAGGAGCCGGTGGATCTGCAGCGAGGCGACGGAGCAGGCGTCGGCCCACCGGCGGATGTCCGCGGCCTCCCGCGACTCGGGCGCGGCGTCGAGCATCCGCCGGGCGAGGGCCTCGGCCTCCCCTGCCCGGCCGTCGCGCTCGGTGCCGGCGCCGAGCGAGCCGCGCGCCTTCTCCAGTCCCGGGCCCCAGTCGGAGCCGTCGGCGAGGCTCGCCCACAGCGGCCGCAGCACCAGGTCGTCCCCGCCCAGCAGCGGCACGCACCGATCCAAACAGGCCAACCCACTGGCGGCCAGTCCGCGTTCATCGGCCTGAGCGATCAGCTCCACCAGGCTCATCCCACGCCTCCCAGAAACGGTACATACCAAGGCACCCATGTGCACGGATCCCACACTTGCCCTAACTGCGTGCGACGGTACGGCAGTGTCACACCGGCAGGACACCCGGGATCCACAGGAGTCCGAAGAATGTGTTTTCGGCCAACAGTGCGGCAGGGCCGGAGGAGGCGGGCCGGGGGGGCAGAACGCGGCCGGTGCGGTGTCCGCCGGAGCCTTCTCGTGCCGCATCCGGGTCAGCCGCGGTACGGGGAGGATCGCGAGCACGGCGGCGGCGATACCGGCGATACCGGCGCTCTGCAGGGCGGCCGCGATGAACATCTCCCCGGTGACGGCACGATTGCCCGCAGCCGGGACGCGGCCGGGCCCGGAGCCCTCCCCCGGCCCGCGCGCGGAAGGCGGCAGGCAGGGCCCGTCACCGCCGTACGTCCCCGTGGTTCGCCGGGTCAGCCCAGTCTGTTCGCGAGGGCCTTGAAGTCCGTCCAGGACATCGTCGGGGGGGCCGGGTCCCAGAGTTTCTGGATGGTGGCCCGCAGCGGCATCCGGATGCCGGCCGCCACCTGGTCCTGGGTCTGGGAGCCCGCGAGGTCGCACCAGACGGCGAAGGAGCCGCCGAGGATCTGGGGTTCGTACCGCGCGGCCACGGCGGAGGTGCCGCGCAGCATGCGCGGGATCCACTGCTCGTAGATCCGCTGTCCGGTCGGATAGACGAAGGTGTTGGGCTCGCCGAGGACGTAGTAGAGGTACTCGTCGTTGTAGTTGAGGACCTTGCGGCCCGCCCTCAGGTACTCCACGGGCTGCCGGGCGCCGATCTCCTTGCCGGTCCAGTAGGCGACCTGGAGGTCCTCGGCGGGCTGCACGGAGGTGCCGCGGAAGAAGCCGTCGTTCCAGGCCCGCATGGTCCGCTCGTGGGCGCGGACGGTGTCGGCGCGGGCGTTCAGCCAGCCGGTGGTGAGGTCGGCGACGGTGGCGCCGGAGCCGTACTCCTGCCGGGCGGCGGCCGCCAGCTGCGGGTAGGAGGCCTGCGGGTTCGCGACGCTCAGGGCCTGGTACTCGTCGCCGCCGAGGTTCCAGTAGGAGCCGGGGAACAGGTCGGCGTACTCGTCGAGCAGATCGTCGACGAGCTCCGCCGAGGCGTCCTTGGAGATGTCGATGGCCCCCCTGGTGACCACCCCCTGCGCGTTGCGCAGTCGCAGCTCGGGGTGGGCGGCGAGGACGGCACCGAGGTGTCCCGGCGAGTCGATCTCCGGCACGACCTGGATGTGCCGGGCGGCGGCGACCGCGACGATCTCCTTCACCTGCGCCTTGGTCAGGTGGTCCCGGGAGACGATCTCGGGGTGGGTGTCGGACTCGATCCGGAAGCCCTGGTCGTCGGAGAAGTGCAGCCCGAGCTGGTTGAACTTCAGGTCGCCGAGTTCCCGTATCCGCGACTCTATCCAGCCCGCGGTGAACGGCTTGCGCGCGATGTCGAGCATGAACCCGCGCTGCGGCTTGGCCGGCTGGTCCCGCACCACTCCCTCCGGGGCCGTACCGCCGCCGTGCACCTCCTGCTTCAGCGTCCGGGTGCCGTAGAAGACGCCCGCGTCCCCGGGCCCGCTGATCCGGACCGACCCGCCGCGCACGGTCATGGTGTACGACTCCGGGTCCCCGCTGCCGCCGAGGTCGAGCCGCAGGTCACCGGGCCTGACGTCGTCGTCGGCGCCCTTCTGCCCGGCGTACGACAGGCCCAGCTCGCTCGCCGTCAGCCGTCCCTCGTCGGCCAGCGCCGCGTTGCTCACCACGACCCGGCCGCCCTGCCGCGGGCGCCAGCCGGGGCCGCGGGCCGCGGTGTGGGAGCGGACGGCGGGGATGGTGCGGGGGGCCTGCGAGAGGGGGTAGCTGCGGGTCGGCGTGGGCGTGGGGGTCGCCGCCCCGGACGAGGTGGCCGGCGCGCTCGCGGAGGGCTGCCGGGCCGCGCCGTCGCCGCCGCCCGAGGTGGCCCATACGCCGATGCCCGTGCCGAGCGCGACGGTCCCCGCGAAGGCCGCGGCGACCATCACCGCCCGCCTCCGGCCGCCCTGCCGTGCTGACGGCTTCCGCCTGTGCTGGCTCACGGTGACAACTTACGACGCGGCAGCCCCACGACCGTCATCGCCCCAATCCGAAACTCTCCCGTTCGGGTGAAACTCAAGCAACCATCGGACACACCGTGAACGTCCTCTATAGCGTCGACGACACATATCTCACAGCATCCCCTGCCACACCGCCCGTGACGCGAGGACCCACGCTGCCCGCCCACCGTCTGCCCCCTCTCCCCGCCCCGCTGGACGCCTTCAACGCCGCCCCGGACGACGAGGCCGGCGCGCTGCTCCTGCACTGCCTGCACAGCCCGCGCTGGTCCCACCGCATCGCCGCCCACCGCCCCTACCCCGACGTCGAATCCCTCCTGGCGGCAGCCGACGAGGCGGCGTACGACCTGTCGCCGGAGGATCTCTCGGCGGCCTTGGCCGACGAGTGCCTGCCGCCGGTGCCCGACGGCACCTACTCGGCCGCCCACACCGCGCTCAGCGCGGCGCACGCGGCGTACGAGGCCCGCTTCGGACACGTCTTCGTCATCTACCTGGGCGACACGCCGCCCGCCGAATCCCTGGACCGCGTCCTGGAAGGCATCCGGTCACGTTTGACAAACGATCCGGAGGACGAACGGGTAGTGGCGGCGGAGGAGCTACGGCGCCTTGCCGGGCAACGGCTCGCGGAGAAAGTGGGGGGTGCGGGGCAGTGCCGGTCAGCGGCTCCGCCGCGTGGAGCGACCAGGTCAAACGCACCCGCACCCGGCAAATGACCGGATCCGGCACCTCGGATGCCGCCCGGCTCACCCATCCGCGTGCCACTTTGATCACACCGGTAGGCCCGGCGTAAGCCCGGCGCCGACGCATCGCTACCATGCTGAGGGCCGGTGGACCGTACCCGGCCGGGCCCGACCGACACCCACAAGCCGGCGCGGCCCCGATACCCCGCTCCCGGAGGGACTTCCGTGCCGGCTGGAACGCTGTACCGCGGCCGGGAAGGAATGTGGTCCTGGGTGGCTCACCGAGTCACCGGCGTCCTCATTTTCTTCTTCCTGTTCGTTCACGTGCTGGACACCGCTCTCGTCCGCGTCTCCCCCGAGGACTACGACAAGGTCGTAGCCACGTACAAGACGCCGATCGTCGCACTGCTGGAGTACGGCCTCGTCGCCGCCATCCTCTTCCACGCCCTCAACGGCCTGCGCGTCATCGCCGTCGACTTCTGGTCGAAGGGCCCGCGCTACCAGAAGCAGATGCTCTGGACGGTCGTCGGTGTCTGGGTCGTCCTGATGGCCGGGGCCATTTACCCCGTTCTCGGCCACGCCGCTCGTGTCCTGTTCGGGAGCTGACGCCGATGTCGACCACTGAAACCCCCGCAGCCGGCGTCGGCCCCGTCGAGGGCGCCCCCCTCTACGGCGTCGACAACCCGGCCCCCCTCATCGAGGCCCCGCGCAAGCGCACCAAGAAGACCCCGCGCTCCACCCGCGGCAACTTCGAGATGGCCGCCTGGCTGTTCATGCGCCTGTCCGGTGTCGTGCTGGTCGTCCTGGTCCTCGGCCACCTGCTGATCCAGCTGGTGCTCGACGGCGGCGTGTCGAAGATCGGCTTCGCGTTCGTGGCCGGCCGCTGGGCGAGCCCGTTCTGGCAGGTCTGGGACCTCCTCATGCTGTGGCTCGCGATGCTGCACGGAGCCAACGGTCTGCGCACGATCATCAACGACTACGCGGAGCGCGCGAACACCCGGCTGTGGCTCAAGGGCCTGCTCTACACGGCCACGGTGTTCACCATCCTGCTGGGCTCGCTGGTGATCTTCACCTTCGACCCGAACATCCGCTAGGCACGGGGCTGCGAGAATCATGAAGATCCACAAGTATGACACCGTCATCGTCGGCGCCGGCGGCGCGGGCATGCGCGCGGCCATCGAGTCCACCAAGCGCAGCCGCACCGCGGTCCTGACCAAGCTCTACCCCACCCGCTCCCACACGGGCGCCGCGCAGGGCGGTATGGCCGCCGCGCTCGCCAACGTGGAGGAGGACAACTGGGAGTGGCACACCTTCGACACGATCAAGGGCGGTGACTACCTGGTCGACCAGGACGCCGCCGAGATCCTGGCGAAGGAGGCCATCGACGCCGTCCTCGACCTGGAGAAGATGGGCCTGCCGTTCAACCGGACGCCGAACGGCACCATCGACCAGCGCCGGTTCGGCGGTCACAGCCGTAACCACGGCGAGGCGCCGGTCCGCCGGTCCTGCTACGCGGCCGACCGCACCGGCCACATGATCCTCCAGACGCTGTACCAGAACTGCGTCAAGGAGGGCGTGGAGTTCTTCAACGAGTTCTACGTCCTGGACCAGCTGATCACCGAGGTCGACGGCGTCAAGAAGTCCGCCGGTGTGGTCGCCTACGAGCTGGCCACCGGCGAGATCCACGTCTTCCAGGCGAAGGCCGTCATCTACGCCTCCGGCGGCACCGGCAAGTTCTTCAAGGTGACGTCGAACGCCCACACGCTCACCGGTGACGGGCAGGCGGCGGTCTACCGCCGTGGCCTGCCGCTGGAGGACATGGAGTTCTTCCAGTTCCACCCGACCGGCATCTGGCGCATGGGCATCCTGCTGACGGAGGGCGCCCGTGGTGAGGGCGGCATCCTCCGCAACAAGGACGGCGAGCGCTTCATGGAGAAGTACGCGCCGGTCATGAAGGACCTCGCGTCCCGCGACGTCGTCTCCCGCTCCATCTACACGGAGATCCGTGAGGGCCGTGGCTGCGGTCCCGAGGGCGACCACGTCTACCTCGACCTCACCCACCTCCCGCCGGAGCAGCTGGACGCGAAGCTCCCGGACATCACCGAGTTCGCGCGCACCTACCTCGGCATCGAGCCGTACACGGACCCGATCCCGATCCAGCCCACCGCGCACTACGCCATGGGCGGCATCCCGACCAACGTCGAGGGTGAGGTCCTCATCGACAACACCACCGTCGTCCCGGGCCTGTACGCGGCCGGCGAGGTCGCCTGCGTGTCGGTGCACGGCGCCAACCGCCTCGGCACCAACTCGCTGCTCGACATCAACGTGTTCGGCCGCCGGGCGGGCATCGCGGCGGCCGCGTACGCGCACGGGCACGACTACGTGGAACTCCCGGACAACCCGGCCGAGTTCGTCGTCTCCCAGATCGAGCGGCTGCGCACCTCGACGGGCAACGAGCGGGTCGCCACGCTCCGCCGGGAGCTGCAGGAGACCATGGACGCCAACGTCATGGTGTTCCGCACCGAGCAGACGATCAAGACGGCGGTCGAGAAGATCGCGGAGCTGCGCGAGCGCTACAAGAACGTCTCGGTCCAGGACAAGGGCAAGCGGTTCAACACGGACCTGCTGGAGGCCATCGAGCTCGGCAACCTGCTCGACCTCGCCGAGGTCATGGCGGTCTCCGCGCTGGCCCGCAAGGAGTCCCGCGGCGGTCACTACCGCGAGGACTACCCCAACCGCGACGACGTCAACTTCATGCGCCACACCATGGCGTACCGCGAGGTGGGCGACGACGGCGCCGAGTCCATCCGTCTCGATTACAAGCCGGTCGTCCAGACCCGCTACCAGCCGATGGAGCGTAAGTACTGATGGCAACCCCCGTTCTGGACAAGGCGGACGCGGCCGGCCAGCCCGAGCCCGGCTTCGCCGACTCCCCGTACATCACGGTCACCTTCCGGGTCCGCCGCTTCAACCCCGAGGTCTCCGCGGACGCCGTCTGGGAAGACTTCCAGCTGGAGATCGACCCGAAGGAGCGCGTCCTCGACGGCCTCCACAAGATCAAGTGGGACCTGGACGGCACGCTGACCTTCCGCCGCTCCTGCGCCCACGGCATCTGCGGCTCGGACGCGATGCGGATCAACGGCAAGAACCGCCTCGCCTGCAAGACCCTGATCAAGGACATCAACCCCGAGAAGCCGATCACGGTCGAGCCCATCAAGGGCCTGACGGTCCTGAAGGACCTGGTCGTGGACATGGAGCCGTTCTTCCAGGCGTACCGGGACGTCATGCCCTTCCTGATCACGAAGGACACGAACGAGCCCACACGGGAGCGGCTGCAGTCGGCCGAGGACCGTGCGCGCTTCGACGACACCACGAAGTGCATCCTCTGCGCGGCCTGCACGTCCTCGTGCCCGGTCTTCTGGAACGACGGCCAGTACTTCGGTCCGGCCGCCATCGTCAACGCGCACCGCTTCATCTTCGACAGCCGTGACGAGGCGGGCGAGCAGCGCCTGGAGATCCTGAACGACCGCGACGGCGTGTGGCGCTGCCGCACGACCTTCAACTGCACGGACGCCTGCCCGCGCGGCATCGAGGTCACCAAGGCGATCCAGGAGGTGAAGCGGGCGCTGATCACGCGCCGCTTCTGATCCCTCCGCCGCCCTGGCCTGGGCCCCGCTTCCGGTTCCACACCGGGGCGGGGCCCTTGCCGTACCGCTCGGCGGTCAGGTGCCGGGGCGCCGGTTGATCGCCGTCAGGTCGATCTCGATGTCGAAGGGGACGGTGAGCTTTAGGCGGTCGTGGAAGATGCCGGTGAGGAGATAGACCTTGGTGGCGGGGTCGAGTTCGTAGACGTACGCGACCGGGAGACCTTCGTCATCCTGCTCGACCCGCCAGTAGTGGCGCACTCCGACCGCCGCGTACTTGCGGGGCTTGACCTCACGGTCGCGTTCCCTGGAGTCCGCGGAGACCACCTCGACGGCGAGGACGACGTCCTCGGGCTTGTACCAGGTCTGGTTGGGACCCGTACAGGCGTCCTTGGAGAACACGACGATGTCGGGCTCGGGCCGGTTCTTGTCGTCCAGTCTCACGGTCATTTCCCGGTCGACGTCGAGATGGTCCGGCGCCTGCGCCAAGAGGGCGTTGTCCAGCAGGCGCATGGTGCGCGTGTGGAACCGGGTCTGCGGACTCATCAAGACAAGGCTCCCGTCGATCAACTCCGTGTGGGGCGGGAGGCCCGGAATCCGGTCGAGGTCGTCCGCGGTCCAGCCCCCGGCGGGCGGGATGGGCCAGCGGTAGGACGGCTCGTCGTCCCGTTCCAGTTCGTTGTCCGCTGCGGCGCTCATCAGTGCTCCCATGGGACGGAGTCTCGCCTGTCCTATCAGCCTACCCAGGGGGAACCAGGGACGCCTCACCCCAACGGGTGATCACGGCACCGGTGCCCGTTCGGCTCCCGTGGACCCGCGAGCGCGGCATCTAACCTGACGACATGTCAGATGACGAGTCCTACGAACTGCTCGGGTTCGACAACGTGGTGATGCCCGTCGGGAGGCTCGCGGACGCCGTCGCCTTCTACGAGCGGGCCGGGTTCACGGTCGGGTTCCGGTTCGACGAGGGCGGGATCGCCCTGTTGAAGGTCGGGGGCGAGACGCCCGGGATCCTGCTGCGGGCCGAGGAGGGGCTGGGGCACCGGCCGGCGGTGTGGGCGTCGCCGCGCGTGTGGCTGGAGGTGCCGGACGCGCGGGGCACGGCCCGGCGGCTCAAGGAGGCCGGGATCGCGGTGCTCGACGAGCCGTTCTCCGTGGCCACCGGCTGGACCGTCGAGGTCGCCGACCCCTGGGGGAACATCATCGGCTTCACCGACTACGGCAAGCGGCCGGAACTGGCGCGGCGAGCGTGAACGGGGTCACTCCCCAACGGAGTTGAACGTGTTCAAAAGCAGGTCTACAGTCATCCCTGTCAGCGTTTTGAACGCGTTCAAGAAGGGGTGGGGCATGGACCGCACGGTCATCGCCTACGTCATCTACCTGGTCATCAGCATCGGTCTGACCATCTGGGTGGCCCGCACGCTCAGCCGCAACGGACGGATCTTCCTCTCCGACGTCCTGCACGGCAACGAGCAGCTCGCCGACGCCGTCAACCACCTTCTGGTCGTCGGCTTCTACCTGGTCAACCTGGGCTTCGTCGCGCTCTACCTGCACACCAGCGACACCGTCGACGACACCCGGGGCATCTTCGAGGCGCTGTCCGCCAAGCTCGGGGTCGTGCTGCTGGTGCTCGGTGTGATGCACCTGGGCAACGTCTACGTGCTCAACCGGATACGGCGCCGCGGGATCATGGAGAAGGAACAGCTTCCGCCGGTCCCCCCGCAGGGCTGGACCGCACCGGCGGCCGGGGCGTGAGCGCCGTGACCGCGACCGTCGACCGGGACGCCCCGCGCGTCCCGGTCCACGGGCTCACCGTCCTCTACGACGCCGAGTGCAGTCTCTGCTCGTTCCTGCGCGACTGGCTCGGGCGCCAGCCGCAGCTGGTGCCGCTGGACCTGGTCCCGGCGGGTTCGGAAGAGGCCCGGCGGCGCTTCCCGGACCTCGACCACTCGGCCACCCTCGACGAGGTCACCGTGGTGGGCGACGCGGGGCAGGTCTACCGGGACACCGCCGCCTGGATCGTCGTGCTGTGGGCGCTGCGGGAGCAGCGGCCGCTGGCCCACCGGCTGAGCACACCGGCCGGGGCCCGGCTGGCCCGGGGCGCGGTGCTCGCCGCCGCCAGGTGGCGGGGCGCGCAGTGGGGCGGGAAGGCCTACCGGCGCGAGGACGGATGGTCCTACGACCCGGGTCTCGGGTGGTTCTACGACCCTCCGGGCTGTGACGGCGGCGCCTGCGCCACTCGTTAGGCTCTGTCCGTGTCCGCGAAGAACGACGGTCCCGTCGAGGCCGGTGCCCAGAGCAAGTCCGAGCAGACCCGCGCGCTGATCCTGGAGACGGCGATGCGCCTGTTCCGGGAACGCGGCTACGAGAAGACCACGATGCGGGCCATCGCCACGGAGGCCGGGGTCTCCGTCGGCAACGCGTACTACTACTTCGCCGGCAAGGAACACCTGATCCAGGGCTTCTACGACCAGCTCGCCGCCGAGCACCGGGTGGCGGTGCGCGAGGTCCTGGACAAGGAGACCGACCTGGAGGCGCGGCTCGCGGGCGTGCTCAAGGTGTGGCTGGACATCGCCCGGCCGTACCACGAGTTCGCGATCCACTTCTTCAAGAACGCCGCCGACCCCGACAGCCCCCTCAGCCCCTTCTCCCCGCAGAGCGAGCACGCGCGCGAGGAGGCGATCAGTGTGCATCGAGAGGTGCTGGCGGGGGCGAAGACCAAAGTCGCCCCCGAACTGCGGGACGTGCTCCCCGAGCTGATGTGGCTCTCCCAGATGGGCCTCGTCCTGTACTGGATCTTCGACCGTACCGAGGGCCGCGAGCGCAGCTACCGGCTCGCCGAACGGGGAGCCCGGCTGACCGCGCGAGGCGTCTCCCTCGCGCGGTTCCGGGTGCTGCGGCCCCTGGTCCTGGAGGTCCACGAACTGTTCACGGACTTCCTGCCGGGGATGACCCGGGTCCTGCCGGACCCTTCGGCCAGGACCAGGGGCTCCAGCGGCTCGGCTAGCTGACGGCGTCCACCTCGTCCCCGGTGAGCTCCACGTCGTACACCAGCGGCCCCCCGGCCACCGTCACGTGCCGGGCCCGCGAGCCGAACGACGCCGAGGTCACCGCCAGCAGGTAGGTGCCGGGCGCCGGGACGGAGAGGATGTAGGAGCCGTCCGCCAGGGAGGTCACCCGGTCCAGTTGGCGGCCGCCCTTGGACATGAGGGTCACGGACGCGTCCTCCACGGGGTCGCCGTCGGCCGTCCGGACGAAGCCGTGGATCGCCGTGGCCGGACCGCCGGGAGCGGTCGGGTGCGGAGCCGGGTCCTCCTCCCCCGGCTCCACCGCGAGGTGCGGGAGCCGCTTGTCGAGCCAGGCCGGCAGCCACCAGTTGGACCTGCCCAGCAGGTGCATCGCCGCCGGGACCAGGGCCGTACGGAGGATGAAGGCGTCCAGGGCGACCGCCGCCGCCAGGCCCACGCCCGCCATCGCCGCGCCCGAGTCGCCGCTGAGGACGAAAGCCAGGAAGACGCAGACCATGATCAGGGCCGCGCTGTTGATGACGCGGCTGGTCTCCGCGAGGCCGACCCGGACCGCCCGCGCGTTGTCCTTGGTGTGCACCCACTCCTCGTGCATGCGGCTCACCAGGAAGACCTGGTAGTCCATGGAGAGGCCGAAGAGCAGGGAGAGCATGATGACCGGGAGGAACGCGTTGATCGGGCCCTCCTTGCCGAGGCCCAGCAGGTCCAGGCCCCAGCCCCACTGGAAGACCGCCACGAGGACACCGAAGGAGGCGGCCGCCGCGATCAGGTTCATCAGGGCGGCCGTCAGCGGGACGACCAGGGAGCGGAAGGCGACCAGGAGCAGCAGGAAGCCCAGGGTGATGATCGTCCCGATGAAGAGGGGCAGGCGGTCGCCGGTGACGGAGGCGAAGTCCTTGGAGACCGCCGTCACGCCGCCCACGTGGGCCTCCGCACCGGCCTTCGGGATGACCCGGTCACGGATCGTGTCGATGAGGTCGTCCGTCGCCTTGGACTGGGGGGAGGTGGTCGGCACCACCTGGATGACCGTGACACCCCGGGACGGGGGCAGCTCCGCCACCTGGGCGATGCCCCGGGTCGACTGCAGGCCCTGGACCAGCTTCGCCGTGTCGCCGCCCGCGCTCACCACCTGGAGGGGGCCGTTGAAGCCGGGGCCGAAGCCCTCGGCGAGCAGGTCGTAGGCCTTCCTGGTGGTCGTGGAGGCGTCGTCGTTGCCCTGGTCGGTGGCGCCGAGGCGCAGGGAGAGGACGGGGATGGCCAGGACCGCCATGACCACCACGGCCAGCAGCGCGATGCGGCGGGGGCGCTTCTCGACGTTCGCCGACCAGCGGGCCGCGAGACCGCTCGCCTTCTCCGGCTCGGGGCCCTCGGCGGCCAGCCGGCGGCGCTGGCGGCGGCTGAGGACGCGCGGGCCGAGGAAGCCGAGCAGGGCGGGGAGCAGGGTGGTGGCCGCCAGGACGCTGAGGACGACCGTGAGAGAGGTGCCGATGACCACGCCGTCCAGGAAACGCAGCCTCGTGACCAGCATGCCGGCCAGCGCGATGCAGACCGTGCCGCCCGCGAACAGCACCGCGCGGCCCGAGGTGTTGAGGGCGGTGACCGCCGACTCCTCGGGGTCCAGGCCGCGCAGGATGCC
Source organism: Streptomyces shenzhenensis (assembly GCF_021462265.1). Taxonomy (GTDB): domain Bacteria; phylum Actinomycetota; class Actinomycetes; order Streptomycetales; family Streptomycetaceae; genus Streptomyces; species Streptomyces shenzhenensis. Next base: position 347,068 of record NZ_JAJONF010000006.1, read on the forward strand.
GCGCCGGTGCCGGGTGACGATGAACAGGGCGTAGTCGATGCCGACGCCGAGGCCGATCAGGGAGGCGAGCAGCGGCGCGATGTCGGGGATGTCGGTGGTGTGGCTGAGCAGCTGGGTGGAGAACAGGCCCATGCCGACGCCGAAGACCGCGATCGCGATGGGCAGGGTCATCGCGAAGAACGAGCCGAAGGCGAGGAACAGCACGAGGGCCGCCGCGACGATGCCGACCATCTCGGACAGGCCCTGCGGCGGCTCCTGGACACGCTGGATGGCCTGGCCGCCCACCTCGACCTGAAGGCCGGGGCGTTCGGCGGCCCGCGCGGTGTCGAGGACCTTCTGCACCTGCTCCTTGGGGATTTCGTTCGCGCGCTTGGTGAAGGTGAGCTGGGCGTAGGCGATCGTGCCGTCCTTGCTGATCTGCGCCGCTCCCCGGGCGCCCGCGTAGGGGCTGGTGACCGCGCCCACACCGGGCAGCTTCGCGATCTCGTCCAGGGCCGGCCCGATCCGGTCCTGGACCGCCTTGTCCCTGACCGAACCGCTGTCGGCCTTCCACACCACCGTGTCCGTGTCACCGGAGGTGGTCGGGAAGGCCTTCTCCATCAGGTCGTACGCCGTCTTGGAGTCCGTGTCGGGGAGGGAGAACACGTTCGCGTAGTTCGTGCCCGCCGCCGAGGCCGAGAAGCCCACGCCGACGAGTGCCCCCACCCACAGCAACAGGACCACCAGCCGGTGCCGATAGCACCACCGTGCCAATGCCGTCACGCTCAACAGCTCCTTGCTCGTAGATCACTTCGGTCGGTTGGTCCCCCCAGGTCCTGGGTAACAGCATCGGCAGCGGGCCGCGTGCCGGGACACCGGGCGCGCATGACTCTCAAGGAACTCCAAAGCTGCGCGCCCCCGGCTGTCGGTGGCGGCACCGATACTGGGGGCATGACGGCTCCAGGCAGCACCGTGCTGATCGTGGAGGACGAGCCCAGCATCGCGGACGTCCTCGCCATCGCCCTGCGCTACCACCGGTTCGAGGTGATGACGGCCGGTACGGTCCGGGACGCCCTCGCGCTGGCCGAGCGCACCCGGCCGGACGCGGCCCTGCTCGACGTGATGCTGCCGGACGGCGACGGCCGCGCCCTCGGCCGCGAGCTGCGTGCCCGCCGCCCGGACCTGGCCCTGGTGTTCCTCACCGCGCGGGACGCCCCGGCGGAGATAGTCGGGGCGCTCGGCTACGGCGACGACTACATCACCAAGCCGTTCAACATCGACGAGGTCGTCGCCCGGATCGGCGCCGTGCTGCGCCGCACCCGCCCGGCGGACGTCATCCAGCAGCGTCCGCCGCTGCGCTACGGCGACCTGGAGCTGGACGAGACGACGTACTCGGTGCACCGCGCCGGCCGCACGGTCGAGCTGACCCCGACCGAGTACGCGCTGCTGCGCTTCCTGGTGCGCAACGGCGGCCGGATCGTGCCGAAGGAACAACTGCTCAGGCACGTCTGGCAGTACGAGCACATACCGTCCGAGTCGACCGTCGTGGAGACCTACATCAGCTACCTGCGGCGCAAGCTCGACGCCCTGGGAGCGCCGGTGATCACCACCCGGCGGGGCGTCGGATACGGCCTGACATGAGCCTCGGCAAGCGCCGCCACCGGCACGGCCTGCGCTCACTGCGCGGCAAACTCACCCTGGCCAACGCCGGGCTGCTGGCCGTCGGCATCGTGGTGGCGACCACCGTGAGCATCATGGGCATGCGGCTGTACCTCCTCGACCAGGTGGACTCCGAGCTGCTCAAGATGCGTACGTCACTGGGGAGTTCGGGGCTGACCCTGCGGCAGTTCGACTCGCTGAGCGCGCTCGGCGTGATCCGTGACCGGCTCACCCCCGCCGAGTCCGACCCGACACCGGACTCGATCTTCGCGGTCATCGACACCAAGGGCGCCGCGATCACCGCCTTCGACATGAAGCCGACCGAGGCCCAGCGCTCCCTCGCCGCCGCCGTGTCCGACCCGCGCGCCCTCGCCGCGGCGCCCGACCCCCGCGACATCGACGTGCACGGCGCGTCCTACCGGGTGACGGCGACCCGGCTCGCCGACGGCCCCTACATCCTGCTGGCCACCTCCACCGAGCTGCTGCACAAGGGCATAGCCAAGGCGCTCAAGCTCGACCTCGCGGTCGGCTCGTCGCTGCTCGTGCTGCTGGGCTGCCTCACCATGTACAGCGTGCGGCAACGGCTGCGGCCGCTGGAGGACATGGTGGAGACGTCGTCGGCGATCGCCGAGGGCGACCTGACCCGGCGGGTGCCCTCCAGTCAGCATCCGACGGAGGAGGTCGAGCAGCTGCGGCTGGCCCTCAACGCGATGCTGCACCAGGTGGAGACGGCGTACCGGACCCGTGAGCACAGCGCCGCCCAGCTGCGCCGGTTCGTCGCCGACGCCTCGCACGAACTGCGCACGCCGCTCGCCGCCATCCGCGGCTATCTCCAGCTGTACGACAAGGGGATGCTGTGCGAGCCCGGGGAACGGCGGCGGGCCTGGGACCGGATGCAGGGCGAAGTGGACCGGATGGGCCGGCTGGTGGACGAGCTGCTGCTGCTCGCCCGGCTCGACCAGCGGCCGGAGATCCGGTTCCGCAACGTCGACATGAGCCGGCTGGTGCGGGACGCGGCCGAGGACCTGCGGGCGCAGCAGCCGGGGCGGCCGGTGACCGTGGCGGCCGACGGGGCGGTGCTGGTGCGGGGCGACGAGTCGGGGTTGCGGCAGGTGCTGGGGAATCTGCTGGCCAACGTCCGTACGCATACTCCGGTGGAGGCGGCCGTGCGGTTGGGCGTGGAGCGGGCCGACGGAATGGTGCGGGTGTGGGTGGCCGACGAGGGGCCGGGGCTCGGGGAGGAGGACGCGGGGCGGATCTTCGACCGGTTCTTCCGGGTGGGGAGTGCGGAGGGGAGCGGGCTGGGGATGGCGATCGTGCAGGGGGTGGTGGAGGCGCACGGGGGTGAGGTCGGTGTGCGGACCTCACCTGGGGAGGGGCTGGCGGTGACGGTCACGTTGCGCTGTGCCTGAGTTCCGGGTGCGGGCCCGGCCCGTCTCGCCGCATGTCTGCTCCCCACCCGGCGCCCGCCCGCGTCATGGGGTGGTCGCCGGGTGCCCGCCGGTCAGATCCAGTTCAGGCTCCACAGGCGGAAGACGCCCGTGCTGTCCGTGAGGTACTGGGCGCCGCCCACGTCCTCGCTGCTGAGGACGTAGTCCGTGCGCTGCCACAGCGGGATCAGCGGGACGTCCTCCGCCACGTCCGCCTGAACGGTGCGGAAGGACTGCTCGGCCCGGCTGCGGTCGGCGTACTGCTGGCTGTCCTGGAGAAGCCTGTCGACGGCCTTGTTGCTGTAGCCGGTGCTCATCACGGAGTCGCTGCCGACCAGGGAGGCGCCGAAGGTGTCCGGGTCGGGATAGTCGGCGACCCAGCCGACCGCCCAGGCGTCCATCTTTCCCCGGGCCCAGGACTTCTGGAAGTCGGTCCACTCGTACCCCTTGACGTCGACCTTGAACAGGCCGCCCGCCTCCAGCTGCTTCTTCAGCGCGGCGGCCTCCTCGGCTCCCGCGCCGTGGCCGATGCCGTAGCCGAAGGTGAACTCGACGGGGGTGCTGACACCGGCCTGTTCCAGGAGTGCCTTCGCCTTGGCGACGCTCTGGGTCGGGTAGGTGTCGAAGAAGGACGTGGTGTGGCCGGTGAGGCCGCTCGGGATCAGCGAGTAGAGCGGCTGCACCGTGCCGTCGTACACGGACGCGGCCAGGTTCTCGCGGTTGACCAGCCAGGCCAGGGCCCGGCGGACCAGCACGTCGTGCAGGGGCGAGTTCTTACGGGTGTTCAGGTACAGGTTGCGGGTCTCGGAGCTGTCCGACTCCAGGACGCGCTGGTCGGGGTCGCTCGGCGACAGCTTCGACACCATGCCGGGCGGCAGCGTCCGGGTCGCCACGTCGACCTGCTTGGCCTTGTACGCACTGGCGAGCTTGGCCGAGTCGGCGTAGTAACGCAGCTCGACGGGGCGGCCGGTGCCGCTCAGCTCGCCCTCGTAGTGGCTGTTGGGCGCCAGCGTCGCCTGCTTGTCCTTCGTGTACGACGTCAGGGTGTACGGGCCGGTGCCGTCCACCGAGTCGCCGCTGCGCAGGCCGTCCGCCGGGTACTTGTCCCGGTCGACGATCGCGCCGGCACCGGTGGCCAGCTTGAACGGGAACGTCGCGTCCGGGGACGAGAGGTGGAAGGTGACGGTCCTGCCGGAGACGGTCACCGAGCCGAGGGTCGAGAGCAGGGGGGCCGGGCCGACATCGGAGTTGATCTTCTTGACCCGGTCGAAGGAGTACTTCACGTCTTCGGCGGTCATCGCCCGGCCGCTCGGGAAGGTGATCCCGTCGCGCACCACGCAGCGGTACGTCCGCAGTCCGGAGTCCGTGAAGTGACAGCTCTTCGCCGCGTCCGGGATCGGCTGGGCACCGCCGGGCGCGAAGGTGAGCAGTGTCTGGAAGACGTTGTTGAACAACGCCCAGGACCCGGCGTCGTAGGCGCCGGCCGGATCGAGCGAGGTGACGGCGTCGGTCGTGCCGACGGTGATCGTCTTGTTCTTGTTCTGCGACGGCAGCAGCTGCCAGCCACCGATCCCCACGACCGCCAGAACGACGAGTGTCGCGAGAATCCGCATGCGAACAGATCGCATGGTCGGTGCCCTCCCCAGGACCAGCGCGGGTCCGTTCCGGGCCCTACCCAGGCCCTCCCCGCGCGCCACTCCCCTAAGTGACGCGGCTCACCTAACCACAGGTGTTTCATGTGGGGGAAGAGTGATCTGACTAGATGAGGAAGAACTTACCGAGGGCGTGTTTCCGCCGGATTTCACAGCTCTTGCACAGCGGGCGCGCGGGGCCGCGGGGGACTCCGGGGGGGCGTTTTCGGTCAGGCCTGTTTCGACGCGAGTTCGATGACCGTGATGTCGGACGGGGCGCCCACCCGGGTGGGCGGCCCCCAGGCGCCGGCGCCCCTGGAGACGTACAGCTGGGTGTCGCCGTAGCGGTCCAGGCCGGCGACGGTCGGGTTGGCCGCCGCCGCGATGAAGTTGCCCGGCCAGAGCTGGCCGCCATGGGTGTGGCCGGAGAGCTGGAGGTCGACGTGGTGCCGGACCGCCTCGTGGACCTGGACGGGCTGATGGGCGAGGAGCACGCAGGCGCGGGCCGGGTCCCGGCCGGCCAGGGCACGGTCGAAGTCCGGTCCCTGGCCGGTGCTTTCACCGGCGAGGTCGTTCACTCCGGCGAGGTCGAAGTACGCCAGTTCGCTACGGGCGTTCTCCAGGGGGCGCAGGCCCAGGGTGCGGACCTCTTCGACCCACTGCCGGGCACCGGAGAAGTACTCGTGGTTTCCGGTGACGAAGTAGCTGCCGTGGCGGGCGGACAACTGGGCCAGGGGGGCGGCGGCGGGGCCGAGGTCCTTCACGCTGCCGTCGACGAGGTCGCCGACGACCGCGATCAGGTCGGGCTGGGTGGCGTTGATCGTGTCGACGACCCGCTGCGCGAAGCCGCGGCCGAGAATGGGGCCGAGGTGGATGTCGCTCACCACGGCGATGCGGTAACCGTGAGCGGCGCGGGGGAGTTTGGCGAGGGGGACTGTGACGCGTTTCACGCTCGGGCCGCGGAGTACGCCGTAGGTGCCGAGGCCGACGGTGGTGACGGCGGCGGTGGCGGCCGCGCCGCCGACGACCCGGGAGACGAACAGGCGGCGGGTGGGGGCGGGAGCAGGCGCGGGATCCTCGGTGCGGGTGAGTTGCCGGAGGGGTGCTTCCGTCAGTGGTGCCAGTCGCTCGTCGTCGTGGCCGGTCGCGCCCACGCCGGGGTAGCCGCGACTCGCATACCGCGCCGCGTCCCCTTCGGGGTGCTCCGGTTCGCGGCGCTTCCACGGTGAGTGCTCCAGGAGGCGGCCCAGCAACGGCCTTGCCACCTCGCCCGCCACCACCGCCAGCAGCAGGTACAGCGAGAGCACCATCCACAGGAAGCCGGGCCAGGCAAGCGCCCGCTGGAGGACGAACGGCGCGTGCCCCACCTCCGCGAAGAGCGCCGCGAACATCACCGCCGGGCCGACGACGAACACGGTGGTGCCGATCCGGCGGGCCTGGCCCCAGCCCGTCGTCGTGTCCCGTATCAGGCGGCGCCAGAGGTACCGGTACAGGGCCGTCACCACGGCCAGGGCGAGGAGCCCGAAGACGATGATCACCCTGCGGTGCCTCTTCCTGTTCCGGTGCGGTCTCTATGACGTACGGCGCAGTGCGCGTACGCCGCGCAACCCGATGACCCCGATGGCCGTCCCCAATACGAAGGACACGACGGCCAGTGTCAGGTGGATCCAGAAGTACGCCGTGGGACGGCCGTTGTCGAAGGCGAGCCCGCTGCCGTCCTTGACGAGGTTTTTGACGAAAGTGATCCAGATGAACCAGCTCCACACCCCGAACGCGAGCAGGAACCAGGAGACCGGACGGCTGAGTTTCACAGAGACAGACCTTTCGTCACCACGCCGGGCCCGCACAGCCGGCCGAAACGGCATGGCCCCAGTATCGCCGTTCGCTGTCCTGTTCCGATTCCGGGGTGGGGCCGGTGACGGGACTTCGGCCTCCTCGGCAGGTACGTTCTCGTCCGTGCCCGCACCGAAACCGATGGCCGGCCGCGCTCTGCTGGTCACCTCCGCCGCCCTGCTCTCCCTGTCGTTCGCCGCCCCGGCCGCGCTCGCCGCCCCGACCCCGTCCACGACCCCGTCGGCCACTCCCCCGGCGGGCATGTCGACGGTGGGCGGTACCCGGCTGGGGCAGCCCGGTACCCAGGTGAACCTGGCCGCCGGGGTGCCGGCGCTGCCGGGGGACCTCACCGGGCGTTCCTGGATCGTCTCCGACGCCGAGTCGGGCGAGGTGCTCGCCGCGCACAACGCGCACTGGCGGCTGCCCCCGGCGAGCACCCTGAAGATGCTGTTCGCGGACACGGTGCTGCCCCGGTTCCCGAAGTCCACTCCGCACCGGGTGGTCCCGGCCGACCTCGCGGGCATCGGCGCCGGCTCCAGCATGGTCGGGATAAAGGAAGGCCAGACGTACACGGTCCGCGACCTCTGGCTCGGGGTGTTCCTGCGCTCCGGCAACGACGCCGTGCACGTGCTGGCCGCGATGAACGGCGGGGTCGAGCAGACCGTCCGGGACATGCAGGACCACGCGGACGAGTTGCAGGCGCTGGACACCCATGTGGTCAGTCCGGACGGGTACGACCAGCCGGGGCAGGTCTCCTCGGCGTACGACCTGTCGCTGTTCGCGCGGTCCGGACTGCAGAAGAAGGACTTCCGGGATTACTGCTCGACCGTGCGGGCCGAGTTCCCGGGTGACACCACGAAGAACGCCAAGGGGCGCCAGGTCCGGGGCTCCTTCGAGATCCAGAACACCAACCGGCTGCTGAGCGGTGACACCGACGTCCCGGTGTACCAGGGCATCGCCGGGGTGAAGAACGGCAACACCACCAACGCGGGCGCCACCTTCACCGGGGTCGCCGAGCGGAACGGCCGGGTGCTGCTGGTCACCGTGATGAACCCGGAGAAGAAGGAGCACAACGAGGTCTACAAGGAGACCGCCAAGCTGTTCGACTGGGGTTTCCAGGCGGCCGGCAAGGTGTCTCCGGTGGGTGAGCTGGTGCCGCCCAAGGGTGCCGTGGGCGCCGGCGCCACGCCGTCGGCCACCACCGCCGGCAAGGCCGACACGAGTGCGAAGCCGGTGGCGGCCGCCTCCGCCCAGGGCTCCGGCGGGGTCGGGGTGGCGCTGGCGGTCGCGGGCGGGGTGGTGGTGCTGCTGGCGGCCGCGGCGTTCCTGGTCAACCGCCGTTGGCCGCTGCCGGATCTGGTGCGCCGACGGACTCGTCCCTGAACTCGGTGGTGGACTCCTCCGCCGTCCACGCGGCGCAGAAGAGGACGATCCTGGCCGTGAAGTTGATCCACAGCAGCAGGGCGACCGGGACGCCGAACGCGCCGTACATGCTCTTTCCGGCGACGCCCTGGATGTAGCCGCTGAGCAGCAGCTTGAGGAGTTCGAAGCCGACCGCGCCGATCAGGGCGGCGACCAGCAGACGGCGGCGCGGCGGTTCGACGCCGGGCAGCAGGGTGAGGACGTAGAGCAGGAGCAGGAAGTCGGCCGCCACGGCGACGAGGAACGCGGCGACACGCAGCAGGAAGGTGCCCCAGCTGTGTTCGGCGATGCCGAGCTGGCGGCCCGTCCAGCCGACCGCCGCCGAGGCGACGGTGGACACGGCGAGCGTCACCAGCACCGCGCCGCCGAAGCCGATCAGGATGACGCCGTCCTTGGCCTTGGCGAGGATCGGGTTCTCGTCCTTGTCGGGCAGCTGCCACACCGCGCGCAGGCATTCCCGCATCTGGCCGACCCAGTTGATGCCGGTGAACAGCAGGACGGCACCGGCGATGAGACCGACCGTGCCGGCGTTCTGGACCAGGGAGTGGATGTCCAGCTGGTCGGAGATGCCGGGCACCTGGTCGGCGATCTTGCTCTGGAGGTTCTTCTGCTGTGACTCGCTCAGCGTGGCGGCGCCGATCGCGGCGCCCACGGTCAGCAGCGGGAAGAGCGAGACGAAGCTGATGAAGGTCATGGCGGCGGCCAGCCGGGACCACTTCACCCGGTCGAGCCGCTCGTACGACCGCCACGTGTGCGTCGTCATGAGCCGGCCCACGAGGGGGCCGACGACGGGAAGTCTTCTCAGCCAGTCCATGATCCGACTCTGCCCCCTCCTCGGAATACCAATGTCCGGGTACCCCAGAAGCGCAGGATCGTGGCAAGCGCCATGCCGACGACCGCGCCGGAGACGGTGTCGGCACGCTGCGAGGTGAGCCCGAGTCCGTAGTGGCTGACGGCGAGGCAGACCAGCTGGAGCAGCGCGCCGGCGAGGTTCACGGCGACGAAGACGGCGTAGGGGCGCACACCCGTCGCGCGCGCGTGGCGGTAGGTGCCGCGGGCGTTGCCGAGGTAGGCGACCGTGCAGCCGGCCACGAAGGACAGGGACTTGGCGGTGAGCGGGTCGAGGGCGGCCGGGCCGCGCAGCCAGCTGAACAGGCCGAGGTCGGCGGCGTAGGCGAGCAGGCCGACGGCCGCGAAGCCGATCAGCTCGCGCGGGGGCGCGGTCACCAGTGGGCCACCGCGAGGCCGTACATCGCCAGCCAGACCAGGCCGATCAGGGCAAGGGCGCGGTCGCGCAGGACGACCTCCTCGGGTTCGCCGGCGGTGCCGCGGTCGGCGAAGACGGCGTACCGGAGGATCGCCAGGATGAAGGCGACCATGGACAGCTGGCGCCAGGGCAGCAGGCCGGCGGCGGGACCGTCGTGGCCCTCCAGGGCCCACAGGCAGTAGGCGAGGACGGCGACCCCGGCGGCCAGCTGCCAGACGAAGCGGAGGTAGCCGGTGGTGTACTCGGTGAGCAGCGCGCGGGTGACGCCGGCCTTCCCGGCCATCTGCACGGCCTCGGAGTAGCGCTTGGCCGACACCATGAAGAGGGCGCCGAAGCCGGTGGTGATCAGAAACCAGCGGGACAGCGGGATGCCGAGGGCGACCCCGCCGATCATCGCCCGCATCAGGAAGCCGGTGGTGACGACGACGAGGTCGACGACCAGGACGTGCTTCAGGACGACGCAGTACGCCAGTTGCATGCCCAGGTAGGCGATCAGGAGGGCGGGGACGAGGGGCGGGGTCAGGCGGGCCGCGAGCAGCGGGCCGAGCACCGCCAGGACGCCTCCGACGGCGTAGGCGACGGGGACCGGGACCTGCCCGGCGGCGACCGGGCGGCGGCACTTGGTGGGGTGGGCGCGGTCGGCCTCGGCGTCCCGGGCGTCGTTGATCAGGTAGACGGCGGCGGCGCAGGCGGTGAAGAGCGCGAAGACCAGGCTGAGGCGGAGCAGGGCGGGCTGGGAGAAGAGCCGGCCGGCGGCGGCCGGGGCGGCGATGACGAGGGTGTTCTTCACCCACTGCTTGGGGCGGGTGGTCTTCAGCAGGCCGCGGAGCACGCCGGGGAGGGTGACGGCGGCCCGGGGCGGCGCGGAGGGCCGGGCGGCGCGGGCGCGCTGCCCGTGCAGAGTCGTTTCAGCGGCCCCTTCCGGCCGCCTCGCTTCGGCAGCTTCCTGCGCGGCGGCGTGCGCGGTCTCAGTCACGCCCGCCTCCGCTCATCCAGCGCGCCCCGGCGCGGGCCGTGAGCGCCCCCAGGGCCGCACCCGCCGCCACGTCCGTCGGGAAGTGCACCCCGACGACCAGCCGGGACAGGCACATGGCGGCCGCGAGGGGCGCGAGGGCGGGCACCCCGAGCGCCCCGAACGCGACGGCGGCCGCCGTCGCGGAGGTGGCGTGCGAGCTGGGGAAGGAGTGCCGGCCCGCGGTGCGCATCCGGGGCCGCACATGCGCGGGGCGCGCCCGGCGCACGACCCGTTTGACGCCCATGCTGCCGAGGTGCGCGCCCGCGACCAGCGCCGTGCCGCGCAACCAGGCACCGCGCCGCGCGCCGTCCACGGCGGCACCGGCGAGGCCCGCCGCGAGCCAGAGCGCGCCGTGCTCACCCGCGAGGGAGAGACCGCGCGCGGCCGACGCGACGCGTGGATCGGCGCCGCAGGCGTGCAGCGCGGAGAGGATCCGGTGGTCCATGTCGTCCATTGGACTCACTGTTCACCTTCGCTCCGCCAAAGCTACGACCATATGGAGCGACATTCCGATAATCACCCGTTTCGAGGAGTCGGGTGATCTTCCATAACCAATCCCCTATAGCTGACATAACACCCATACGCCGACGATACGGTCGTCCTCATGCCTGGAAAGCCTGAAGGGCCCGCAGGTCCCGCCGCGCCCGAGACCACCGTCCCGGTCACCGGCTGGGGCCGCACCGCCCCCACCACCGCCCGTCTGATCCGCCCCCGGACCTACCAGGAGGCGGCGGACGCGATCCGGAACTGCGGTGCGCGCGGCGGTATCGCGCGGGGCCTCGGACGGGCCTACGGCGACGCGGCGCAGAACGCCGGCGGTGCCGTGCTCGACATGACGGGCCTCGACCGCATCCACGCCATCGACGCCGACGGCGGCACCGTGCTGTGCGGCGCGGGGGTCTCGTTGCACCGACTGATGGAGGTGCTGCTGCCGCTCGGCTGGTTCGTCCCGGTGACCCCGGGGACCCGCCAGGTGACGGTGGGCGGCGCGATCGGCGCCGACATCCACGGCAAGAACCACCATGTCTCGGGATCGTTCTCCCGTCACGTGCTGTCCTTCGAACTCCTCACCGCAGACGGCCAGGTCCGCACGGTGAGCCGCGCCACCCCGCTGTTCGACGCGACGGCCGGCGGCATGGGTCTGACCGGAGTGATCCTCACGGCGACCGTCCGCCTCCTCCCCGTCGAGACGTCGTACATGTCCGTCGACAGCGAACGCGCCGCCGACCTCGACGACCTGATGGCCCGGCTGACCGCCACCGACCACCGCTACCGCTACTCGGTCGCCTGGATCGACCTGCTGGCGCGCGGGGCGGCTACCGGGCGCGCGGTGCTCACGCGCGGCGACCACGCGCCCCGGGAGGCGCTCGGTAAGCGCACCCGCGCCGCGCGCGCCCCGCTGGCCTTCCGCCCCCGCGAGCTCCCGCCGGCTCCCGCCCACGTCCCCGGCGGTCTCCTGGGCCGCACCACCGTCGGCCTCTTCAACGAGCTCTGGTACCGCAAGGCGCCACGCGCGCGAACCGGCCAACTCCAGCGGATCTCCGCCTTCTTCCACCCCCTGGACGGCGTCCCGCACTGGAACCGCGTCTACGGCCGGGCCGGCTTCGTCCAGTACCAGTTCGTCGTCGGCCACGGCCAGGAGGCCGCCCTGCGCCGGATCGTGGCCCGGATCTCCGAGCGCCGCTGCCCGTCCTTCCTGGCCGTGCTCAAACGCTTCGGCGACGCCGACCCCGGCTGGCTCTCCTTCCCCGTGCCGGGCTGGACCCTCGCCCTGGACATCCCGGCCGCCCTGCCCGGCCTCGGCGCCTTCCTCGACGAACTGGACGAGGAGGTCGCGGGCGCCGGCGGCCGCGTCTACCTCGCCAAGGACGCCCGGCTGCGCCCCGAACTGCTCACCGCGATGTACCCACGCCTCGACGAATTCCGTTCCCTGCGGGCCGAGTTGGACCCGCACGGGGTGTTCGTCTCCGACCTGTCCCGCCGTCTCGGTCTCTAGACCTCCTCCAGCCCTCAGGAGTCGCAGTGAAGGACGCCTTCGGAATGCCCCAGTCCCTGCTCGTCCTCGGCGGTACGTCGGAGATCGCGCTGGCCACCGCGCGCCGGCTGATCGCCCGCCGCACCCGCACGGTCTGGCTGGCCGGCCGCCCCTCCCCCGCGCTCGACCAGGCCGCCGCGCAACTGCGCGCCCTCGGTCCCGACGTCCACACCGTCCCCTTCGACGCACTCGACCCCGAGTCCCACGAGACGGCCCTCGGCAAGGTCTTCGCCGACGGCGACGTCGACCTGGTCCTGCTCGCCTTCGGCATCCTCGGCGACCAGGCGACGGACGAGCGGGAACCGGTGAGCGCCGTGCGCGTCGCGCAGACCAACTACACGGGAGCCGTCTCGGCGGGCCTGGTCAGCGCGAGGGCCCTGCAGGCGCAGGGCCACGGTTCGCTGGTCGTCCTGTCGTCCGTCGCCGGGGAACGCGCCCGCCGCTCCAACTTCATCTACGGCTCCAGCAAGGCGGGCCTGGACGCCTTCGCCCAGGGCCTCGGCGACGCGCTGCACGGAACGGGCGTGCACGTGATGGTCGTACGGCCGGGGTTCGTGCGGTCACGGATGACGCAGGGCCTGCCGGAGGCCCCCATGGCCACGACCCCGGAGGCGGTGGCGACGGCCATCGAGGTGGGGCTGCGCAGGCGCGCGGAGGTGGTGTGGGTGCCGGGGGCGCTGAGGGTGGTGATGTCGGCGCTACGGCACGCGCCGCGATCGGTGTTCCGACGGCTTCCGATGTGATGCCGCCCACGGGGACGCGCCCCCTTGGGGGCGCGGGGCTGTGTCGAACATGCGGCTCCGCCGCGTGGGCGCGATCAACCCCCACCGGCCGGCAGGCTACCGACTGGCGATAGTCCCCCGCTCCGCATGCCCCACCTGAGGTGGAACAACAGAGCCCCCGAAGAGATAGTCGCGCAACCTCCGCCACACCCCGTCCGCGCCCTGCTCGTACAACGCGAACCCCATACAGGACCACTCGGCCTCGTAGTCGGCCAGTTCGGCGAACGCCCGGTCCATCGCGGCCTCGTCGATCCCGTGAGCGACCGTCACATGCGGGTGGTACGGGAACTGCAGCTCGCGGTCGAGCGGCCCGGACGCGTCCCGCACCCGCCGCTGCAGCCAGGCACAGTCGTCCGCGCCCTGGACCACCCGGACGTACACCACCGGCGACAGCGGCCGGAAGGTACCCGTACCGCACAACCGCATCGGAAACGGCCGGCCCACCGCGGCGACCTCGCTCAGGTGGGCCTCCACCGCGGCCAGCGCCCCCGCGCCGACCTCCGTCGGCGGCAGCAGGGTCACGTGCGTGGGGATGCCGTGGGCCGCGGCGTCGCCGAAGCCCGCGCGCCGCTCCTGGAGCAGGCTGCCGTGAGGCTCCGGGACCGCGATCGACACGCCGATCGTTACGGTCCCCACGTCATCTCCCGTCGGTCGTGGTGGGCGGAGGCATGTCGGGTTCGTACCCGGCCGTCCAACTATCGACTGTACGGCCACGGCCGCCTCCCGGGCAGCCGTGGCCGAAGTGATGTGCAGCGCTTCGCTTCGCTCAGTGCTTGGCGGGCAGGAAGCCGACCCTGTCGTAAGCGTGGGCCAGGGTCTCGGCGGCGACCGCGCGGGCCTTCTCCGCGCCCTTGGCCAGGATCGAGTCGAGGGTCTCGGGGTCGTCCAGGTACTGCTGGGTCCGCTCGCGGAACGGGGTGACGAAGTCGACCATGATCTCGGCGAGGTCCGTCTTGAGCGCGCCGTACATCTTGCCCTCGTACTCCTGCTCCAGCTCGGCGATCGGCTTGCCGGTGAGGGTGGAGTGGATGGTGAGCAGGTTGGAGACGCCCGGCTTGTTCTCGGCGTCGTAGCGGATCACGGTGTCCGTGTCGGTGACCGCGCTCTTGACCTTCTTCGCGGTCGCCTTCGGGTCGTCGAGGAGGTTGATGAGGCCCTTCGGCGTGGACGCCGACTTGCTCATCTTGATCGCCGGGTCCTGGAGATCGTAGATCTTCGCCGTCTCCTTCAGGATGTACGGCTTCGGGATGGTGAAGGTCTCGCCGAACCGGCCGTTGAAGCGCTCGGCGAGGTCTCGGGTGAGCTCGACGTGCTGGCGCTGGTCCTCGCCGACCGGCACCTCGTTGGCCTGGTAGAGCAGGATGTCGGCGACCTGGAGGATCGGGTAGGTGAACAGGCCGACGCTCGCGCGCTCCGCGCCCTGCCTGGCGGCCTTGTCCTTGAACTGGGTCATGCGGCTGGCCTCGCCGAAGCCGGTGAGGCAGTTCATCACCCAGGCGAGCTGGGCGTGCTCGGGCACATGGCTCTGCACGAAGAGGGTGCAGCGGTCGGGGTCCAGGCCCGCCGCGAGCAGCTGGGCGGTGGCGAGCCGGGTGTTGGCGCGCAGGTCGGCGGGGTCCTGCGGGACCGTGATCGCGTGCAGGTCGACGACCATGTAGAAGGCGTCGTGGGACTCCTGGAGGGCCACCCACTGGCGGACGGCGCCGAGGTAGTTGCCCAGGTGGAACGAGCCGGCGGTGGGCTGGATGCCGGAGAGCACGCGGGGTCGATCAGAGGCCATGCTCACCATTCTCTCAGAGGGTGGGAGTGGGATCGGCCCCGTGGTGGGGGTGGTCTCGGAGCGCGGGGCCGCGGCGCCGTTGTGGCCGGCCGCGCCCACGCGGCGGCAGCCGCATATTCAGTACGACCCCGCGCCCCTTTCAGGGGCGCTGCCCCTGACCGGCGTCGATCAGCCGAGGTCGATCTCGGGGTACAGCGGGAAGCCGGCCACCAGGTCCGTCGCGCGCTGGGCGATCTCCGTCGAGACCTTCTCGTCGAGGACGTGGGAGGCCTTGCTCGGCACGCCCGACTTCGTCGTGCCCGGCTCGGTCGCCGTCAGGACGCGATCGATCAGGCCCGCGACCTCGTCCATCTCGGCCGTGCCGAGGCCACGGGTGGTGAGCGCCGGGGTGCCGATGCGGATGCCGGAGGTGTACCAGGCGCCGTTCGGGTCCGCCGGGATCGCGTTGCGGTTCGTCACGATGCCGGAGTCGAGGAGGGCGGACTCGGCCTGGCGGCCGGTGAGGCCGTACGACGTCTCGACGTCGATCAGGTTGAGGTGGTTGTCCGTGCCGCCCGTCACCAGCGTGGCGCCCCGGCGCATCAGGCCCTCGGCGAGCGCGCGCGAGTTGTCGACGATGCGCTGGGCGTAGTCCTGGAAGGCGGGCTGCCTGGCCTCGGCCAGGGCGACGGCCTTGGCGGCCATGACGTGCGGGAGGGGACCGCCGAGGACCATCGGGCAGCCGCGGTCGACCTGGTCCTTGAGGGAGTCGTCGCACAGGACCATGCCGCCACGCGGGCCGCGCAGCGACTTGTGGGTGGTCGTGGTCACGATCTGGGCGTGCGGGACCGGGTCGAAGTCGCCGGTCAGGACCTTGCCGGCGACCAGGCCCGCGAAGTGCGCCATGTCGACCATGAGGGTCGCGCCGACCTCGTCGGCGATCTCGCGCATGATCCGGAAGTTCACCAGCCGGGGGTACGCCGAGTAGCCCGCGACGATGATCATCGGCTTGAAGTCCCGGGCCTGGGCGCGCAGCGCGTCGTAGTCGATCAGGCCGGTGGCCGGGTCGGTGCCGTAGGAGCGCTGGTCGAACATCTTGCCGGAGATGTTGGGACGGAAGCCGTGGGTGAGGTGGCCGCCGGCGTCCAGGGACATGCCGAGCATCCGCTGGTTGCCGAAGGCCTGGCGCAGCTCGGCCCAGTCGGCCTCGGAGAGGTCGTTGATCTGGCGGACACCGGCCTTCTGGAGGAAGGGGACCTCGACGCGGTCGGCGAGGACGGCCCAGAAGGCGACGAGGTTGGCGTCGATGCCGGAGTGCGGCTGGACGTAGGCGTGCCGGGCGCCGAACAGCTCGCGGGCGTGCTCGGCGGCGAGCGCCTCGACGGTGTCGACGTTGCGGCAGCCGGCGTAGAAGCGGCGGCCGACCGTGCCCTCGGCGTACTTGTCGCTGAACCAGTTGCCCATCGCGAGCAGGGTCGCCGGGGAGGCGTAGTTCTCGGAGGCGATCAGCTTGAGCATCTCGCGCTGGTCGGCGACCTCCTGGCCGATGGCGTCGGCGACCCGCGGCTCGACGGCACGGATCACGTCGAGGGCGGCGCGGTAGGCCTTGGACTCGGTGGACAGGGGCGCGGACGTGTCAGACATTCGGGACCTCCGGACATGGCGTTCGGCATTCACGGTTCGGCCCAGGCGCACGGCACTCGGTCATGACGCGGGCCGCTTCCCGATGGTCGGTCCCATCCTCGGAGTCCGCCGTCAGACCCCAGCGCGCCAGTCACGGCCCGCAGGTCACATTACCGGGCACGCCGGGCCGCAGGGCCGTGGCGTCCACCAGTCGGGCAGGGGCAGAGGGTAGGAAGGGTGGCGATCCCGCCGCGCCCCCTGGAGTCGCCGTGACCACTACGGAAGCCCTCGTCGCCGCCGCCGACGCGCACAGCGCGCACAACTACCACCCGCTGCCGGTGGTGATCGCGACGGCCGAGGGCGCCTGGATGACGGATGTCGAGGGGCGCCGGTACCTGGACTTCCTGGCCGGCTATTCGGCGCTGAACTTCGGGCACGGCCACCCGCGGCTGGTCGCGGCGGCGAAGGCGCAGCTGGAGCGGGTGACGCTGACGTCGCGGGCGTTCCACCACGACCGGTTCGCCGCGTTCTGCGCCCAGTTGGCCGAGCTGTGCGGGAAGGAGACGGTGCTGCCGATGAACACGGGGGCGGAGGCCGTGGAAACGGCGGTGAAGACCGCCCGGAAGTGGGGGTACCGGGTCAAGGGCGTGCCGGCCGGGATGGCGAAGGTGGTGGTCGCCGCCGGGAACTTCCACGGGCGTACGACGACCGTGATCAGCTTCTCGACCGACCCGGAGGCTCGGGCGGACTTCGGGCCGTACACGCCCGGCTTCGAGATCGTGCCGTACGGGGACCTGACGGCGATGCGGGCCGCGGTGACCGAGAACACGGTCGCGGTGCTGCTGGAGCCGATCCAGGGCGAGGCGGGGGTCGTGGTGCCGCCGGCCGGCTATCTGGCGGGGGTGCGGGAGCTGACGCGGCAGCGGGGGGTGCTGTTCGTCGCGGACGAGATCCAGTCGGGGCTGGGACGGACCGGGCGGACCTTCGCGTGCGAGCACGAGGGGGTCGTACCGGACGTGTACGTCCTCGGGAAGGCGCTGGGGGGCGGGGTGCTGCCGGTGTCGGCGGTGGTGGCGGACGCGGAGGTGCTCGGGGTGTTCCGGCCCGGCGAGCACGGGTCCACCTTCGGGGGGAATCCGCTGGCCTGCGCGGTGGGCCTGGAGGTGATCGCGATGCTGCGGACCGGGGAGTTCCAGGAGCGGGCGGCCGAGTTGGGTGAGCTGCTGCACCGGCGGCTGGCGGAGATGACCGGGAGCGGACGGGTGACGGCGGTGCGGGGCCGGGGGCTGTGGGCCGGGGTGGACGTGGATCCGGCGGTGGGGTCGGGGCGGGCGGTTTCGGAGCGGCTGATGGAGCGGGGGGTGCTGGTGAAGGACGCCCACGGGGTGACGGTGCGGGTGGCTCCGCCGCTGGTGGTGGAGGAGGAGGATCTGGAGTGGGGTGTCGAGCAGCTGTGGGAGGTGCTGAGCGCCTGAGGGGGTCCCTTGCCCGGCTCCGCGGTCCCTCCCTTCGCCGCACCCGGACACCTGTGGTCAGCGGCCCGGCCGCGTCCCGTACCGGCCGTGGACAGATCGCCTGCTTGCCGTGAAACCTCGAAGCCAACCGCTGAGCCCATCTCAGCCCTGGCAGCCCTGGCAGGAATCCCACCGGGGGCGTGAGGGCCATGGGCGAGCGCATCGAGCCGTACGACCACGCTATGGACGCCTGTGCTCCCCCTTGCGCCTCGTGGCCTTCGGCGCTGCCGCCGGAGCCGACGATCCTCTCCCGACGGCAGTGGGCCCTCTCCACGAGGTGTTCCCGCCGAGAGGGCCCAGTCACGCTCGGCGCTCGCATGACAGGGGTTTACCTGCTGTTCTTCACCGGCCGACGAAACACGTCCCTGATCAGCCACCGCAGCTTGCGGGCCCGTGGGGTCTCAGTGGAGTAGCTGGTGGTGAACCTGATGTCGTCCGCGGTACGCCCCAGAGGCGTACCTTCAGGCGAGTACCGGGTGGGGGGCTGTTCGACCATGCGTCTCTCCTACGGATTCGGAGACCTGGTCCCGCATCCTTTGCGCAGATCGTTGTTGGAGCGGGTCTTGGGGCCCCAGCCGATCCCGCTGGCGTAGCCCTGCATCACAGGGTAGTAGGTGTAGGTGCCGCCCCCGTCGTTGCAGTCCGTCGACCATCCGTAGTCGATGAAGCTGTTCGAGGTCAGTCCCGTGCCGTGCCAGTCGTTGTAGCCGCGCGGTCCGCTCCACGAGCTGCGCCACATCTGTGTCTGCAGCTTCTGCGAGCCGAACGAACCGCTGCACGCCTGCGAGGTCTCCCACTGGAACCACGCCCCGGCGCCGGCCCCGTGGAACGAGACATCCGAGATGTACACCGAGCAGCTCGCCGCCGCCGGAGCGGCGGGCCCGGCGGGCTTGGCGTCACCGGCCTTGTAGGTGAAGGAGTACAGCTCGCCCTTCGTCGTCTTGCCCCATTCCCCGATGGTGGTCCCCGTCACCACGCGGTGTCCGTCCACCATCACGTGCCCGACTGAGGGGTGCGGGTTGTCCGCGGCGCCCGGCGTCACCGCCGAGGCCGACGTACTGGGACCCAGAACAGCGGCCGCGGCCAAGCCAACAGCCATTACGGACAGGGGTCTTGCTATGCGCATAGGTGTTCCCTCCCGTTGCGATGCCGGTCGGTCGATCCGACAACGAGGGAACACTAGTTCGAGGGCCATGAAGAGCGAGGCACTCGGCACAGGCTTGACCGAATCACGATCGCCTCACCTGCACTGAACACCACACAATGGCGCAAACCCCCCTCCGTCCTCGGCGTGCGCACCCGTACCTGGCCCCACAGTTCCAGGCTGGAACTGCACCGTTCGTCGAGGCCGGCTCCCCTCAGGGTCCACGCGGACGCCGCGTCATCAAGCGGCCTGAACTGTGACTGCCGGCCGGTGACCAACGATCTGCTTCGCAGTCTGCCGCTCATGAGGGAACACGCCTGCATGCGGACGCCACACGCCGTCTGGCAGAGACGGGCCTCTATGAGTTCGAGCCGGGGCTGACGGACGCCGAGTTCGCGCGCATCGAGCGCGAGTACGGCTTCGAGTTCACAGACGATCACCGATCGTTCCTCGCAGCCGGCCTACCGCCGGTCAACGTCCCTCCCGAGGAAGGGCAGACCTGGTCCAGGCCCTGGCCGGAGTGGCGGGGCGGCGACCCGGACAGCCTGCGTACACAACTCGACCGGCCGGTCGATGGTGAGGTCTGCCAGGCACGCCAAGTCGAGCGCACTGCACTACTGCAGCCCGGGGCAGCCTGCCTGGACAGGACATCTTGATCTTGACGGCCGGTCCGTTAGTCCCCTTCGGGCAAGCCATCGGACTTGTCCGTGCGCATGAGGATTCCGGGACAGTCTGGATCGACTTCGCCCGTGTAGTGGTTTCGCCAGAAGTAGCGACTGGTGCGCGGCAGCGGCACCTCCACAAGCCGGCCGTCGTGCATCATCCACAAGCCGAAGCAGTCATCTTCCTCGTCGTGGATCAGCACCTGCACCGAGTGCGGGGATGGCCAAGGCTGAGACTCCAGGTCTTCCAGGAGCCCGACCCAGTTGCTCCGTCGTGTGAACTCAATGGCCCAGCCGCCGAACATGCCGTGCCCGATATCTGCGAATTGGCCATGCCACTTTCGGGCGGGATCCGGCTGCGTCAGCGGTTCCATGACCTCTTCGGCGCTGCTGGCCAACACGATGACCTCGGCGAATCTGCTCATGGCTGAGTATCGCCGGAGGCACGGGAGGAACCGCAATCGAGTTCCGTCTCTGGAGTCGACACCCGCGATCCGAGGGCGACGATGGCGGGAGGTTGGCTCCGAGACTTTGGGACCGAGCTGCCATGGGGCGAGTGATCCTGGCCCCGTAAGCTTCCGGCGAGTCGGGCAGTCAGTGGACCTGCAACGACGAGTTCCACTCGCCTCGGTGCAACTGACAGCGGGAGTAACCGATCATCGCCGGATTCTGGCACCGCTTGCCGGTCTTGGTATGGGTCGACCCGCACTTGACCTGTTTGCCCATTCGTCCTCCTCTGTCCGGTCGGAGGCGTGCCATGTCAGGACCATCGTCACCGGCCAGCGGTGCGAACCGCTCCACCTGCGCGCGTATTCGACTGATTCCCGCTCTTTCCGGTCTGGATCATGACATTCTCGTCGAGGCCGATCGGCATCAAGGCAGCAGCTCGCTCAGTGCCGGTGTTACGCCTGGCCGTACAGGTCTGCCAGATCGATCAGCTGGACTCCGGGGGCGGTGGCGGCGATGCGGGCCTGGTCGTTGAAGCCCGCCCCGCTGGAGCAGATGAGCTGAGTACGGGTGGTGTCGTAGCGTCCGGCCTGGGTGATGAGGTCGCGGATGTGCCGGAGGCGATCGATGTGCGCGATGCCCATGGTGTCGTTCCACTTGGCTTCTCCGATGGCCAGCAGCGGCGGCTTGCCGCCGTCCGCGATGCCGACGGCCGCCACATCGATCTCGTGCCCGGTGCGGGCTTTCGGGTCATGGACGACGCCGTGGCCGACTCGGGCTGGGAGGCCGCCGAGCGGGTCGGGGTCGGCGTGGTGGAGGGTCCAGTCGCGGCAGACCTGTTCGAAGTGGGGCCGAGGACGTTGCTGGTGAAGCGGCGACGGCTGGCCTGCCAGACCCGGGTGGCGCTGCCGGGCCGTTCCAACTGGTCCCAGACCGGGCGCATGATGGCGTGGTAGAAGCCGATCAGCGGTTCGGCGATGCGGTAGGTGGGGCGGTTGTCGCGGAAAGCGTCGGCGTCGCGGTGCAGCAGCCCGGCGTCTTCGAGGACGTTGATGGGGTGCGCGATGTCGGTTGCCTTGCGTTCCAGGTAGCCGGCCATGCTGCCGCGGGTCGCGTTGCCGTCGGCGACGGCCGCCAGGACGGACAGGTACAGCGCGGTGTCACGCAGATCAGGCTCCTCGGCCAGCAGATAACGGGCCTCGCGGAAGAGCGGCGTCTCGGGGTTGAGGACCGTACGTACAACCCAGGCGTCGAAGTCGTCGGGCCCGTCGGGGCTGTCTCCTCGCGCGAACTCGCGCCGGTAGGCGGGCGTACCGCCGACGATCGCGTTGACCTGCAGGGCCAGCCGGGGGTCGGTGATGTTCCAGAACTCCGCGGCGAGGCGGTGGTCACGGGGGCGCACGACAAGTTCCAGTCCCGCCCGGCCTCTCAGCGGCGCGTTGCCGGACAACAGCTTGCCCATGAAGGACAGGGCCGAGCCGCACAGCAGCAACCGCGCACGAGAGGCCGTGCGCTGCTCCCGCAGCGGACGGAACGCCTCTTGAATGATGGAGGGCAGCTCCGGATTGGCTCTGACGAGGTACGGGAACTCGTCGATCACCACGGGCACGGGGCGCTCGGAGCCGAGGGCGAGGAGTGCGTCGACAGCTTCGGCCCAATGTGCGAAGTGGTAGGGGCTGGCGGGCCGGACATGAGCGGTGAGCGCCGTGCTGATCCGGCGCAGAGACTCGGCGTCAGCGGCCTCGGTCGCACCGAAATAGAAGCCCCCCTCGGCACGGCAGGCCGCGTCGAGCAGGAAGGTCTTGCCCTGGCGGCGCCGACCGGAGACCACTCCGAGCGTGGCACCGGGCTGAGGCCGACATCGACGGTAACCGCGCTGGGCAGGGACTCCCCCACCGTGGCCGGACGGGAACGCGGCCCGCGTTCCGACCACCTGACCGAGCGCGGCCTGGGTTCGGGAGAGAAGGGGGTGTCGGCGCTCGGGTCACTGTGCGTTGGGGTCACGCAGGCCGACTGCGTCATGCCGCCAGAACGGCTCTGCATAGACCAGCGTCCCCGTCATCCACGGCTCGCACTCCGGGAACCTGATGACCTGGAAAGCACTGTCCGGGATGCGCAGGGACGGCTTTCGGAAGCCCAGGCCGCCACCGGGCGCGAAGCCGAAACGTGAGTAATAGCCCGGATCACCCTCCAGGAAGACGAGAGGAACAGCCCTCTCGGCGAGAACCTCCAGTCCGTGTCGGACCAGAGCCGAGCCGATACCCCGCTTGTGAAGCTCGGGCATCACTCCCAGCGGACTGAGGACTTGCACGTCGACCAGCCGGCGAGGGGCATCGAGAAGACTGCGGGTGAACATGACGTGCCCGACGACCTGCCTGTCGTGCTCGGCGACCAGCGAGAGACCGTCCTCGGGTGTGATGGTGTCCCGCAGGGTGTCGACCAGGTCGGCCACGACACGGCCATGGTCACCGAACGCCCGCAGGTGAACGTCCCGCACGGCCCGTCTGTCACTCGGAATTTCCTCGCGAAGATCCATGCCCCGGAGGGTAAAGGCCCCTCCGGGCGGCTCACACACGGTTTTGGAGCCGGAAGGACACGCGGCCCGTGACCGCTCGGTCGCACACCGGACCAGCATCCAGACCGGGCGCCTGCTCCGACGGGGCGAGGGTTCGCTGATGCGGTACTAGAGAATCACGTGCGGCAGGAAGCGGGCGTAGTCGTCCGTCACCAGGCCCTGCGACTCGCGGATCCCCAGCCCCGCCGCCTCCTCCCCCACCACCCACGCGCCCAGCACCACACGGTTGCCGTCGAAGTCGGGCAGTGGGGCCAACTCCTGGTAGCAGCAGGCTTCCTCGCGTACGACGGCCGCCGCGCCCGGCGCGTGGACGAGGACACCGGCCCCCTCTCTTCCCAGCAGCGGCTTGCTGACGTACCCGTGCCTGGCCGCGAGGTCTCTCGGTCCGTCGAGGTATGCCGGGAGCAGGTTCGGGTGGCCGGGGTACAGCTCCCACAGGATCGCCAGCAGGGCCTTGTTGCTCAGGAGCATCTTCCAGGCGGGCTCGATCCACATGGTCGTTCCGGTGCCGCCGCCGTGGTCCAGGGTGTCGAGGACGTGGCCGGCGAAGGGGTCGGTGGTGAGCCATTCCCACGGGTAGAGCTTGAAGCAGGCCCGGATGAAGCGGAGCCGGTTGTCGACGAAGCGGCCGGTGAGAGTGTCCCAGCCGATCTCCTCCATGGAGATCCAGTCGGTGGTGAGGCCCGCCTGCTCCGCCGTTTCCTTGAGGTACGCGACCGTCATCAGGTCCTCGCCGAGTTCGTCGGCGTAGGAATGGGCGAAGTGGAGCGGGGCGCCGGGCGGGAGGAGTGGGGCCTGCTTCCGCCAGGCGGCGACCAGGCGTTCGTGGAGGCTGTTCCACTGGTCGGCGCCCGGGAAGCGGTCCGCCATCCAGAACCACTGCGCCGACGCGGCCTCCACCAGGGACGTGGGGGTGTCGGCGTTGTACTCCAGGAGCTTCGCCGGACCCGTGCCGTCGTAGCGGAGGTCGAAGCGGCCGTACAGGGAGGGGAGTTCGGCGCGGCGGTGCCAGGACTCGGTCACGGCCGCCGCCACGCGCGGGTCGGTGATGCCCAGGTCGGCGAGGCGGTCCCGCGTGACCATGTGGTCCGCCGCCGCCAGGCACATCGTGTGCAGTTCCTCGACGGTCTCCTCCAGCGTCTCCACCTCGCCGAGGGTGAAGGCGTAGTAGGCGCTCTCGTCCCAGTACGGGCGCAGCTCGCCGTCGGGGTGGCGGGTGAGGGGGTAGATCAGCCCGTGCTGCTCGACGGTTCGCTGCCAGTCGGGACGGGGTTCGGCCGTACGGCGTTCCACGGCGCGGTCAGCCGCCGGAGCTGCCGTGGCCGCTGCCGAAGCCGCCCCGCTTGACGCTGTGGCCGCCGCCGGACGAGCCGCCCGTACCGCTGCGCGGCTTGGTGAAGGAGCCGCCGCTGACCCAGCCGCTCTTCTTCTTGCCTCCGTAGTAGTAGCCCGCGTCGACGGCGGACCCGGTGGAGGTGCAGTTCTTGTCGGAGACGACCCGGTAGCCCTTGACGGCGGTGTAGCTGTCGCGGTCGACGCAGCGCTTGTCGGGGTCGCCGGAGCAGGCGGTCAGGGCAGCGGCCAGCAGGCCCATACCGCCGAGGACCACCGTGCCCGAGCGCAGTTGCCGACGCGCGTCCGCCATGTTCGTGCTCCCCCGTGCGATGCGATGTCCGACGACAGCTTAGACGCACGGTTTCGAGCCACCGCCAAGGCGCACTTGTCATGCCCAGGTAAGAAAATCATGTGAAGCCACCAGGATCCTGTCCGCGCCCCGAGTCCGGCGGGTACCGTCCAGCCTGCCCGTGGGTGAACGATCAACTTCGATTCTACGCGCGCAGAACCACCCATGACCGGCGGATCCGGCCATGGGCGACCGACGCACCACCCGCACCGCCATCCCTCTCGCACCCCACCGATGGAGGAATGACAGATGCCCGGCTTCGCCGCCTCGCGCCGCAAACTCACCACGGCCCTGGCCGTGCTCGGCCTGTTCACGGCCGGTGCCGCCGTCCAGGCCACCAGCGCCGCCACCCCCGCCCGCGCGGCCG
>NZ_JAJONF010000060.1 GCF_021462265.1 Streptomyces shenzhenensis
AGCGTGGCAGAGCATAGCGGGGGATCAAGGGCAGGTCCATGCCAAATTCCACTGGCGGTCGCGCAGGTTCTTTCCAGTCGGGGGAACGCCGGTTGCACACTTGGGTGGCCGTCGAGGGCTTCGCGGGCCGAGATCGGTTTGGCGAACGCAACCAGCCAACAGCGCCTGGGCCTGTGTGGAGTTGTGATCTCGTGGGCCCGCCCCGGGAGGGCCGGGGGCCTTGGAGTAAAACGGTGGGGTGTCTCGACCTCAACTTTCGGATGCCGAGTGGGAGTTCATCTCCCCGTTCCTGCCGGTCGGTGAGTTCGGGCCGTACCCGGAGAACCTGCGGGCGCACTTCGAGGGTGTCGTGTGGCGGTTCAGGAACGGTGCCTGTGGAACAACTCGGCCCTCCGGGCCCTTTAGGACGGGATCTGTCCTAAAGGGCCCGTAGCTTCGGTCAGGTCAGGGAAACAGACCCGAGGAAAGGCGGCCGGACATGGTCACTCACGTTCCCGCGGAAGCACAGGGCGACGAGCGCGGAGCACTGCTCTCGTTCATCGAGGAACAGCGCGGCGGCATCCGCCGGGCACTCCTCGGCCTCACCGACGAGCAGGCGGCGAGCAAGCCCAGCGCGAGCGAGTTGTCCCTGTCCGGCCTGCTCAAGCACGCCGCAGAGGTCGAGCAGAGCTGGATCGCCCGCGCCAAGCAGGAGCCGCCTGCGATCGAACGCGACCAGACGAACTGGCACGAGACCTTCCAGCTGGTCGGCGACGAGACGGTGGCCTCCCAGCTCGCCCACTGGGAGCAGGTCGCCGCCGAGACTGAGAAGTTCATCCTCTCGGTCCCCAGCCTCGACGACACCTTCCCGCTCCCGCCGCAGCCCTGGTTCCCGCCGGAGGGCCGGGTCTCCATGCGCTGGGTGTGCCTCAACCTGATCCGTGAACTCGCCCGGCACGCCGGCCACGCCGACATCATCCGCGAGTCCCTGGACGGGAAGACGGCCTTCGAACTGGTGGCGCTGGAACAGGGCACGTCCTGGGGCTGACCTTGCGGGCCTTCGGCGGGCGGCACACGTGACGACGCGACGTCAGGGAAGCGCGCGCAGGTTCGCGGGGAACTCGCTTCGCGTTGCTGGCAGGGTTCGAGTGAGGCTGTCGGAGGGGACCGATCCCGCCCGCGCGGCCAACCAGGCTGCCACGGCCTCGGCGAGTTCCGCAGAGCCGAGCAGCAGGGCGGCATGAGGCAGGCGGCCCAGGTCCTCCAGCGCGCGCAGGACGTCGGCGAAGGGTTCACGGTGTAACGCGTAGGCCCGACGCCGTGCCCCTTCGACCTCGTCCATGAGCATGTTCTTGTGCCAGGCGGTCATCACATCGCAGCAGCCGATATAGGCGTCCTGGCGGCCCAGCAGCAGTTCGGGGCGGTTGAGGCCGAAGACCCGAAGGGTCTCCTCACCCTTCCGAGTCAGGGCCTCGAACTCTCCACTCGCCGGTAAGAGCGTGAGGTGATCGGCGGGATCATCCACGCTCGGGTCGATCAGCAGGCACTGCCCGAAGTCGTCGCAGGGGTACTCCTCGCGCTTGTAGTTGCTGTTGCAGCGCGAGCAGGCCAGGAGGTGGTTGTGCCAGCAGAAGGTGCGCAGCGGTCTGCGTGACTTGGGCTCGAAGTGGTCGATGTCCGTGCCGACGCTGTCCAGGCAGTACATGCACCGCTCCACACCCGGCGCCATCCGCACCAGCAGCTCGCGGATCCCCGCCTTGGCCTCTGTCCCGGCCTTCCACTGCTCCTGCGCGGCCTTGCTGGTCGCCCCGAGCTGCCGGATCCGTTCCGTACGGTCAGCGCAAAGTCTCAGCAGATCGCCGCTGGCCGGCGGCCGCCGTAAGGGAATCACTGACCGCTCCCCAGCCGGGCCGCCACCTCGTGGGCTCGGGCCGAACGGCTGCTGCTGAGCCGCGCGGCCAGGTCGCGGTACTCCAGCGCCTCCTGCTCGCTCGCCTCCCCGGCGAAGACCTTCTTCTCCAGGCGCACAAGCCTGCGGCGTTCCTCCTCCGCGCGCCTGGAGTACGGGCTCTCCAGGCCGAACAGATCGGACAGCACGGCGTCCTCGCCGCTGCCGTACACGATCCTTCGGTACAGCGCGTCGTCGACGATCTCCGGCCCGCGCCGTTCCTCCGGGCCCGGCAGCCGGATCAGTCCGCCGGGATCGGCGGCCTGGCAGATGTACGGGCTGTGGCTGGTGACGATGAACTGGATCCGAGGGAAGTGCGTGCGCAGCCAGTCGCCGATCCGCCGCTGCCATGTCACGTGGAGATGGGCGTCCACCTCGTCGATGATCACGACGCCGGGCATACGGACCACGGGGCGCCCCTCGTCGTCCGGGCCCGAGTCCAGCGTTCCGTACGTGTTCTGCAGCTGCCGCACGACGTCCAGGACCAGGGAGGCCACGGCACGGAATCCGTCGCTCATCTCCCTCAACGGATAAGCCCGCTCCGGGTCTCCGGCCGGGGCCACCCACAACCCGTCGGCGTTCACCCGCAGGGCACGGTAGCCGTCGGGGAGCAGCCCGTCGGACAGCAGCTTCAGAACCGCGTCGAGCAGTTCACCGGCGTCCCGCTGCTCGTCCACGCTGCGCAACCGCAGCTCCTTGAGCCAGGTCACCCCTTCCGCGAGCGAGACATCCTCGTGAAAGAGGGAGGCCATACGACCCACCGGCCCAGACGCGAGCATCAGCCGCTGCGCCTCGCCGCTTCCACCCACCAGCCGCCTGAACGGCCCGTACGCGGCGCAGAACCAGCCCTGGGGGTTGTGCGCCCAGGGGCCGCGGGCCGCGTCTCTCGTAGCGTCCTCTTCGCCGCCGTACGAGGCCAGCCGCGGTTGCGCCGGCACCCCGTAGCGCGGCCTGTCCGCCGCGTCCTCGGGTACCGTCCAGTCGATTCCGAGCGGGATCCGGCCCTCTGGTGCCGCGCCGCGTCCGGTGAACCGGTCGAACGAGTGGTCGGGCTGTACGTACGCCCGCGCCCACGCCGACCGTTCACCGGTGCTGATCCAGCCGCCGAAGTCCTGGACGAGGGAGCGCGCCGCCTGAGGCCCGGCCAGGGACAGGGCCAGGGCACGCAGAAGCGTCGACTTGCCCGAGCCGTTGCGCCCGGCGATCACGGTCCAGCCCCCGCCGTCCCGGGGCGCGGTCAGCGGCAGTTCGTCCTTGACGGAACGCTCGCCGCTGAACCCCCTGACGTTCGAGAAAGCGATTCCGGATACGTACATCTGCCCTCCCCCCACCCTCCCGTGCTGAGCATGGTCAGCCTCTCACGATGGTCTGACACGGGGGAGTACCGGGATGTTCCGGCGGCCGGGTCAGCAGTGCCCGTACTCATCGGTGCCGTCGTCGGCGTCGAGGCAGGCGGGCGCGGTGACACGGCGTCCTCTGCTCTCCGCGATGCGGCGAACGTCGGTCAGGGCCTCGCTCATCCGGGCCAGCACGAAGCGAAGTTGGTCAGCGGTCGTCCGCCGGTCGGCGAGCATGTCGGCCGCGTGGCAGAGGAGGTCACCGGCCATGCCGAGCTGGACGCTCTCGACGGTGTCGGCCACTCGGGACAGGTACCCGGTTCCATCGGTGACCAGGTAGCAGGGCTTGCCTTCCGGGCCTGCCCACGGCAGCAGTCGTGCGTGCGTGACGACGGCGTTCGTCATGCGGGCACCTCCGCTCGGTGGATCGCGGCGGGCGCCACGTGAACGCCGTGGACGGCGAGACGCAGGGTGCGGCGCCGTGCCTGCCTGCGCCGTGCTTCCTCCCGCCGTTCATGGGCGACGAGGTAGGGGCGTACGAGGGTGTGGTCCTCGCCGTGCAGGGGTCGGGAGCCGGGGCGATGGCCGGTCGGCTTGGGGGCGTGCGAGGGGGCCGGCGGCGGCCCCGTCCGAGCGGCGTTGGCGAGACGGCGACGTCCGGTGCCGGGGAACAGAAGTTCCAGCAGTGGGGCGAAGGGTCGGGCGATACGGTGAACCACGTCGTCAACTCCATGTAGCAGTGCGGTTGATGGCCATGCCCCCGGACCGGTCGCGCGGTCGCGGGGGACTCGCTTTGAGTAGCGATGCGCTTACAGAGTGGGACGGTCGGAGCTAGGCTCGCCAGGGGTGCTGATGTGACAGAGCATTTGTCACAAGGGGAGTTGAACCGGTGGGACACATGTACGGCGACTGGCTCAGGGAACAGCGTGAATCGGCGCGGCTGACGCAGCAGCAACTGGCCGACATGGCGGTCATGACCCGTTCGCACATCGCGCACATCGAGGCGGGGCGCCGGGTGCCGTCCAAGGAGGACGCGAGGCGGCTGGACAGCGCCTTGAACACGGGGAACGTGCTCAGCAGTTTTCTGCCGCAGGAGGACGTGGCGGTCGCCGACTACTTCGAGGCGGCGCGGCTGCTCGAACAGCAGGCGGTCATGATCAGGGAGTTCGCCCTGTCGTTCGTGCCAGGCGTCCTTCAGACGGAAAGGTACGCGCGTGCGGTTCTGGGTACGTCGTTCCCCCGGGTGAGTGAGGAGGAGTGTGACAGGCGCCTTGTCACACGCTTGGAGCGCGCGAAACTCCTGGACGACGCGGAGATGCCCGTATTCTGGACGCTGCTGGACGAAGCCGTGCTACGGCGCCAGATCGGCGGGCCGGCCATCATGGCGGAGCAGCTCAACCACCTCGTACATCTGGCCGAGATCGGTCGGATCCAGGTACATGTGCTGCCATTCGCACTGGGTGTCCACCCGTTGCTGAGCAACATGCTCACGCTGATGTGGTTCGAGGACCAGCCGCCCATGGCCTACGGCGAGGGTCTGTGGATGGGGAGGATCCATGATGCCCCAGCCATCGTCCAGGAACTCCAGCATCGCTACGATTTCGCGCTGGGTAACGCCCTGCCTCTCAAGGAATCCCTGGCTCTGCTCAGGGCAACAGCAAGGGACTACGAACGCCATGACCTACCGAACCATCCCGAACGCGGCGGTGCTGAAAGGTTGGCGTAAGTCCTCCTGGAGCAACGACCAGGCTGGCAGCTGTCTGGAAGTCCTCGACGACCAGCCCTCCGGCGTCCCCATACGCGACTCCAAGAACCCGTACGGCCCTGCCGTGATGGTCCCGGCGTCCGCGTGGTCGTCGTTCGTCACAGCGGTCAGGAACGGCGAGTTCCCCTCCTGACCGCCAGGTGACTCAAGACCACTCCTCCGCCTTGAC
This sequence comes from Streptomyces shenzhenensis, assembly GCF_021462265.1. GTDB lineage: Bacteria > Actinomycetota > Actinomycetes > Streptomycetales > Streptomycetaceae > Streptomyces > Streptomyces shenzhenensis. Next base: position 5,199 of record NZ_JAJONF010000060.1, read on the forward strand.
CTCCGTCTGCTTCAGTACGCGGTCGATCGCGTCCGGAGCCTCGTCCGGCGGGTAGCCGTACAGGCGGAGCAGGAGCTTGACCTTGCCTCGGATGCGGTCGCGGGCCTGGCCCTTGACGCGCCAGTCGACAGTGACGTCCTTTCGTACGAGGTCGCACAGCTTGTGGGCGATCTCGGCGAGCACGCCCTGACCCATTTCCAGTGCGGAGGGGTTGGCAGCGACCGCGTCGTAGAAGGCCAGCTCGTCCTCGGTCAAACCAAGTTCCTCGGCACGCGACCGGTCGGCGGAGATCGTGCGGGCCAGCTCCACGAGGAGGTCCATGACCTCGGCGGAGGTGAGGAGACCGTTGTGGTAGCGGTTCATGACCTCCTGCATCTTCTCGGTGAAGGTGCGCTGGCGTACGACGTTGCCGGGGTGGGCGTCCCGGATCTCCTTCTTGATGGCCCGGCGCAGGGCCTCGATGGCGAGGTTGGGGTGGCGGCTGGCCTTCATCTGCTGGACGAAGTTCTCGCCCAGGTGGGAGAGGTCGGGCTTGGTGAGGCCGGCGGCGTCGTAGATGTCGACGACACCGTCCGCGGCGACTGCTTCGGCCTTGAGCTGTTCGATCAGCCGGTTCACGTCGGCCTCGGTGGCGAGTCCGTCGGAGCGCCGGTCGTCGACGGTGAGCTTCTGGCGGGAAGTGCGGACGGATGAGTAGAAGCGGATGTCGGGCAGCAGGTCCTGGACGTCCGGATGCGTGGAGCACAGGGAGAAGGACCGGGACAGCAACTGGGCGTAGTGCATGAACAGCTGGTGCCGGGTGGGCTTGCCGGGTTCCAGGTCCGGTTCGGCTTCCTTGAGGAATTCGAGGACGTCGTAGAGGGCTTCCTTGTACCCGTGCGCGTCGAGGGTCTCGCGCCAGGGGCAGGGGCGTAGCACGTCCCCGATCCGCTGGTGGGTGCGCCGTACGGACGCGCACGCCTCCTCGACGGGTGCGCCGATGGTCCGGTTCTCCTGGTCGGGGGCGGAGTACTCGGCGAGGGCGTCGGTGAGGTCCTGGGCGACACCGAGGAAGTCGACCACTAGGCCGGAGGGCTTCTCGCCCCAGGTGCGGTTGACGCGGGCGACGGCCTGCATGAGGGCCGCACCGCGCATACGGCGGTCCAGGTAGAGGGTGTGCAGGGGCGGGGCGTCGAAGCCGGTCAGCCAGAGGGACTGGACGATGACGAGTTCGAGTTCGTCCTTCTCCTCCTTGTCCACCACTCGCTTCTGGATCCTCTTGAGCTGGGTGGGAGTGCGGACGTAGTCGGCGACTTCTGCGTCGTCGTGGCCGGGGTTGCCGGTGAAGACGACGCGCACCTTGCCGGTGTCGTCGGGATACAGGCCGCTGGTCTCGTCCCGCTCACCGGCCCACTCCGGGCGGCGGCGGGCGATCGCCTCGAAGAGCCGGGCGGCGATGGCTCGGGACGAGCACACGATCATGCCTTTGCCGGGCCTGCCGGTGAGCTTGATCATCTCGCGGCGGCGGTTGTCCCAGTGTTCGAGGACGGTCTTGGCCACGTCCTCTATCCGTTCCGGGGCGCCGATGATGTCCTCGAAGGTGGCGAACTTCCGCCGGGCGCGCTTCTGCTCGTCTTCGGACAGTCCTTCGACCAAACCCTCGGCTTGGGCGTCGAGTTCGTCGAGGTCGAGATCCTCGGGGAGAGGCTTCTTGAGTTTGACCTTGTGGAGGATCGCTTCGTAGTAGACGGGGACGGTCGCGCCGTCGTCGACGGCCTGGGTGAGGTCGTACGTGTGGATGGTGGGCCCGAAGACGGCCTCGGTGCTGCCTGTGCCGTTGTCGATGGGCGTGCCGGTGAAGGCGAGGAAGGTGGCGTTGGGGAGAGCGTCCCGGAGGTTTCGGGCGAAACCGTCCTCGAAGTCGTAGTGACTGCGATGCGCCTCGTCGACGATGACGATGATGTCCCGACGGGGGGAGATGACGGGGTGCCGGGCGCCCGCCTCCTTCTCCGCCTTGCTGATCCGGAACTTCTGGAGGGTGCTGAAGACGACTCCGCCGCCGTTGTCGTCCCGGGTGAGAAGTTCCTTGAGCTGCTTGGCGTCGTTCGCCTTTTCCGGCTCACCGACGACCCGGTGCAGGCTGTGGCTCCTGACGAAGGTGCCGAAGAGCTGGCTGTCGAGGTCGATGCGGTCGGTGAGCAGCACGATCGTCGGGTTCGACAACTCGGGGGTGCGGGCCACCTTCCCGGTGTAGAAGAGCATCTCCTCGCTCTTGCCGGCGCCCTGCGTGTGCCAGACGACGCCCGCCTTGCCGTCCGTGGCGACGGCCGCCTCGGTGGCGGCGACGGCCTCTCGTACGGCGAAGTACTGGTGGGCCTTGGCGAGTTTGACGGTGTCGACGTCGCCGGTGCTCTCGGCCGAGTAGGAGAGGTAGGAGCCGACGAGGTCGAGGAACCGGCCGGGTTCCAGCGGGCCCTGGATCATCCGCTCCAGCGCCCGCCCGTCCTGCCACTCGCGCTTGCGGAGGAGGGTCCCGTCCTCGTCGGCGTGCCACGGCGCCATGTGCTGCCAGGGCGTGAACGGGGTACCGATGCGGGCGGTTATGCCGTCCGACGCGACAGCGAGGAGGAGCGTCCGGAAGACGCCGTCGTGGCGCAGTTCCCGCCGGTAGTTCTGGATCTGGTCGTACGCCTTGCGCGAGTCGTCGGGGCCGCTGGCCTTCTTCAACTCGATGACGCCCAGGGGGAGTCCATTGACGTACAGCATGATGTCGAACACGAACTCCCGGCCCCGGGCGTCACTGCGCACCCGCACCTGGGAGGCGGCGACGAGGTCGTTCCCGTGCGGGTTGGCGAAGTCGACGACCCGGACGGTCTCGTGCTTCTCGGTGTCGGTGAGCGGATCCCGGTAGGCGACCTTCACGGCGTCGACGGTGAGACGCCGGTAGAACAGCCAGTTCTGGCGGATGTCGGCGCCGGGGGACTGCTTCAGCAACTCGTCGATGGCCGCCGTGACCGCCGGTTCGGGCAGGTGGGGGTAGCGGGTGGCGATGGCGGTGCGCAGGCGGGGGTAGAGGACGAGGTCATCCCACGACTTGCGTTGACCGTGGGCCGGCCCGAGGTCCTTCCCGTCGATGTGCAGCCAGCCGAACTCTCCGAGCTGGTCCAGCGCAATGTGCTCCCAGTCCTTTTCGGAGAAGGTGAGGGCTTCGGCGTGGGTGGCGGCGGCTTCGGGGGAGGGAATGGTGGCTCCGGGCATGGGGCGCGGATCGGTGCCGGTGCCGTCGTCGTACGGCTGGGCGAGGCCGGGGGCGCCAGCTGACCGCTCTCCGCCGGGGGCCGTGCTCATACGGCGTCCTCTACGACTCGTACGGCGTCCTTAATACGGAGCTTGCCGGTCACCAACTGAGGGAGGAGGGTGTCGCGGAGGGCGGCGAGGGCACGGTTCTCTCGCTTGGTGACGCTTGCTCGATCGGCGAGCGGTGCAACGAACTGGCTGAACTCTGCGGCCGCGCTGCCGTCGGGAAGCCTGACACTGAGATTTGCGATTCGGTCCGTTGCGAGTCGGCCTGTTCCATGTCCCGCCAGATCCACGAAACCGAGGATTTCCGGCGTCCGTGACCTGATGGCCAGGAAAAGGGTGGGCGCGTCAATTCCGGCATGAGGGGTCAGCGCCTTGCAGTCCTGTCCGAAGGCGACCTCCCGTCGAGTGAGGCCAACCCGGAACTCCGAAGTCAGACTCATTCCTCGGACGACGAAGATGATAGTTCCCGCCGGGACGAGACGGGTTCCGCTCTCAGCGCCTTCGGGCGTTACCTTGCGGTCCGAGTCGTCGATCCACGGTGACTTGAGGCTCACGGCGGAAATCCAGGGGATGTCCCCATCCCAGTAACTGGGCTCGCTGGTCTTCGGAGTGCCTCCGGACAGCCACCGCGAGGTGTCGGCGAGCCTGATGTCGCGCCAGCCCTGGCTGGAGGAGGACTTATGGATGTACAGGGCTTCGGCTAGGTCGAGTGAGGTCTCGGCGATCCGCTCGTTGACCGCGATCTTGTCGTCCAGCGCGCCGAGCATCTCGGCGACGGCCTGTTGTTCCGGCAATCCAGGGAGGCGCCCTAGGCGGAGGGAACGGACCTCCTTGATGTTCAGGTGCGGCACGGTTGATCCTGAGGCCTTGGAGTGCATGCGCTCTTGAATAGCCGGTGCCATAAGTGCATAGAGGAGATACCTAGAGTTCACATATTCCGAAGCTGGCCGAAGCAAGACGGTGCGTTGCCTGAGACAGATTCGCTGACCCGCGTTGATGCGTCCCACCTGGCCCACAGGGGCCTCTCGGCTGAGAATCAGGTCGCCCTCCTGAGGGACTTCACGTGCCGTCCATGCTGAGTACGTCTTTTCGTCGACCGGAATCGCCTCGTCGAAGAGGATTCGCCCATTTCGGATGTGCGGCGTGCCAACCGAGTAGCCATACTCCGCTCCGGGCTTGGCAGCTGGAGCGGTCTTGTGCTCGCTGTCGACGATCAAATTGCACACGTCGCTCAGTGTTTGGTACATCACACCCTCCCCAACTGCTCACGGACCACAGCCTCCAGCCGCCCCGACTCCTCAAACAGCCCGAACAATTCCTTGCTCAGCCGCCCCACCCGCTCCTCCACCGACTCCGCATCCGGGTCAACCTCCGCCTCCGCGACCCCCACATACCGCCCCGGCGTCAACACGAACTCGTGCTCCCGCAACTCCTCCAGCGGCACGCTCCGGCAGAACCCGGGCACATCCTCGTACGCCCCGACACCCGGCCCTTCCGCTCCCCGCCAAGCCCTGAATGTCCCCGCGATCCGCCCCAGTTCCTCCTCCGTCAGCACCCTCTCCGTACGCGAGGCCATGACGCCCATCTCCCGGGCGTCGATAAACAGCACCTCGCCCTTCCGCCCCCGCACCCACTTGGAGTGCCGCCCCTTCCCCTCTCCGAGGAACCACAGGCACGCCGGAATCTGCGTCGACCGGAACAACTGGCCCGGCAGCGCCACCATGCACGCGACCAGGTCGTCCTCGACCATCGCGCGCCGGATGTCGCCCTCGCCGCCGGACTTGCTGCTCATCGAGCCGTTGGCGAGGACGATGCCCGCACGCCCTCCCGGCGCGAAGTGGCTCACCATGTGCTGGATCCACGCGAAGTTGGCGTTGCCGACCGGCGGAGTGCCGTACGTCCACCGGTCGTCGACCCCCAGCAACTCCCCGCCCCAGTCGGAGATGTTGAACGGGGGGTTGGCGATGACCACGTCCGCCTTGAGGTCGCCGTGCTGGTCGTCCCGGAAGGAGTCGGCGGGGCCCTCGCCGAGGTCGGCCTCGATGCCGTGGATGGCGAGGTTCATGTGGGCGAGACGCCATGTCGTGAGGTTGCGCTCCTGGCCGTACACCGCCACGTTCATGCGGTCGCCGCCGTGCGTCTCCACGAACCGCTCGGCCTGGACGAACATGCCGCCCGAGCCGCACGCGGGGTCGAGGACGCGCTCGCCCTCCTCCGGTTCCAGCATCTCCACGAGGAGTTTCACCACGCTCGGCGGGGTGAAGTACTCGCCGCCCTTACGGCCCTCCTGGAGGGCGAACTGCTCAAGGAAGTACTCGTACACCTCACCCATGAGGTCCCGCGCACCGACCCGTTGCCCGTCCTCGCCGACCTGGGCCTGGAAGGTGAGCCGGTCGAGGAGTTTGACCAGGCCGGCGAGGGTCGTCTCGTCCACCCGCCCGCTGTTGTACTGCTGGGGCAGGGTGCCCTTCTTCAGCGAGGTGTTGAACTTCTCGATCGTCTCCATCGCGGTGTCGATGACCTTGCCGAGGGTGGGGTCCTCCAGCGTGCCCACGGCCCGCTCCAGCACCACCTCCCAGCGGGCCGTCGGCGGCACGTAGAAGATGCCGGCGCCGGTGTAGAGCTCGCGGTCCTCCAGGATCTGCGGGATCGCCGCCGCCGGGGCCTCCCCCTCGAAGCCGAGGTCGGCCAGCAGCCAGCCGCCAGGACGCAGGCCCTCCTCCAACTGGGCCCGCTTCTCCTCCATCGCCGCCGACACGTACTTGAGGAAGACGAGGCCCAGCACGAAGTGCTTGTACTCGGCGGCGTCCAGGCTTCCGCGCAGCTTGTCCGCGGACTTCCAGAGGATGGACTTCATGTCCTCCGGCTTGGTTTCCTTCTTCTTCCGTGGCGGCACGGGACTCTCACTTCTTTCGACGCACTACGAACACGAACCTGTACTGACCTGCACTGCACTGAATTGCGCTGGACCCAACTCTCCTACGACCAACCCCCGTCACCATCACCGTCTTCGCAACGCCAGCCCGCCGTCGGCGACCCCGGCCGACACCCGCTCGGCGAGCCGGTCCAACGCTTCCAACTGCCTGCGCACATCCGCCCGCAGTCGCTCCGTCTCGGCCAGGATCTTCTCCAGCTCGGCGATCTCGTCCGGCGGCAGCTGGGGCAGATCCATGTCGCGCACGCTCATCCGTCGTACGAGCGAGCCGCTGCCGCGATGCTGGTTGCGCGGTGCCTGGAGGAGGCGGGCCAGGGAGTGCGGACGCATCCACAGCGCGTCGGGGCGGACCGGTTCGCCCCGGGCGAGGTCCCGGGCGTGGCCGCGGTAGGCCGTGATGCGCAGCCCCTGCACGGGAGACAGCAGCACGCACCCGCCGGCCGCGTCGACCTGGCAGCGCACCCCGTGCTCGGCGAGCAGCAGAACGTCACCCGGATCGGTGATCTTCGCGGAGGAGTACGCGGCGAGGTCCTCGGGGGCGATGCGGCGTGTCCCGACCGGGAGTTCGCCGAGCATCTCCTCACGCCCGATGACCGGCAGCCCGGCGTCCCCGATGTCGCTCTCCTTCACACGGTGCCCGGTCAGCAGCTTCAGCCGCCCCGCCCTGAGGTGTTCGTCGAGCTTCCGGTGTCGTACGGGCGTCTGCCGCTTGCCGATGTTCATGTCGCCGAGCCAGTCCCTCAGCCGGGGCATGGCCGCGGCAAGGGACCGGCGCGCGGTGAGCGTCTCCTCGAAGTGGTCGACGTGTGCCTCGGGCGCCGCCAGCCGGTGGGCGGGCAGGAGCGAGCGGTTGTCGAGCAGCTGCTCACCGCCCGGTCGAGAGGCCCGTACGGGGAATCGGCGTGCGTCCCTGCGGTCGTAGGCGTCCTTGTCCTCGGCCGGTCCGTCCTCGTCGGGCTCGGGAACCACGCCGGGGCGCGTCAGCTGCACCGCCGGGCCGATCCACTCCTCCCCCCTGGTCTCCGTCCGCTGGGCGATGCGGTCGGCGTCGACCAGGAGCACCGAACCGGGAGCGGCCGTCTGCGGACGCAGGACGAGAAGCGCGTACTCGGCACCCGTACGGAACGGGTGGATACGGCGCGGGAGTTGGATGACCGCCTCCACGCAGCCCCGTTCCAGCAGCGCCTCGCGCGCGCCGACCGTCGGCGTTCGCACGGACACCGGGCCGGTCCCGCTCGTGCGTGTCAGCGTCCAGGCGGGGACGACGACGTACGCGCGGCCTTCCGGCCGCAGCCGGCGTACAGCTTCCTGCGCCCACCACAGAGGGCCCTCGGTATCCCGCTCCCGTTCCCCCGACACGTACGGCGGATCGGCCAGCACCAGATCGGCCTTCGAGAAGTCGTGAGGCTCGACGGGCGCCTGGTTCCAGGCGCGCAGAGTGTCGAGGTCCGAAGGGGAGGCGCACACGTCGACGGCCCCAGCCTCGTAGCTGAGAAGCCGATATTGCAGCAGCTTGCGCAGCAGCGGATCGGATTCCACGGCCACCAGTTCACCGTGGCCCCTGAGATCCTCGTACGGGCCGCCGCCCATCCCGAGCAACAGCTCGCCGAGGCCCGCGCACAGGTTGATCGTCGAACGCTGCCCGGGACCACCCTCGTTGGGGCCGATGAGCGCGGCGACCAGCGCGACCACCGGCCGCGGCGTGATGTCCATGACGAGGTCGGATTCGAGCCGTCTGGCGATCTCAAGGCCTTCGTCGTCCAGGCCGAGCAGCGCGTCGGCCGCCCATCCGGGTGCACCGATCTCGTCCATGAGCTCATGAGTGGCGCGGACGACATCGGGGTCGGCCGCGTCGTATTCCGCGAGGAGGCACTCGGGGAGGTACTCGGTGATCCAGTCCCCGCCCTCCGCGGACATCGCGATGACGGCGAGTGCCTGGGAGATCAGCGTCTCCGCCGAGCCCAGCCGGTGCTTGAGCGCGACCAGACCGCGCAGCCGCAGGGCACGGCGGAACCGGTCACCGTAGGTTTCGAGTCGGCCGTCCTCGTCGGGTTCGGCGTCCGGGACGGTGCGCAGGTCCAGCCAGTCCGCTATCTCCGCCGCGTCGAAGAGCGGCTTGCTCTCGCTGCCCGCGCCCGGAACGGGGTCGGGAAAAGGACGGCGGGAGTCGCCCGGACCGCCCAGGGCCTCCCGGGAGAACCGCCGCCGCCAGTTGCTGACCGTGGGGCGTCCGACCCCGGCGAGCTCCTTGATCTCACCAAGAGAGACTGGCGCGTAGGGCTGTGATGTCGACAACTCCCGCTGGGAAGCGGGGATCCGTTCCCATGAGATGAACGTGGGGGTGGGGCGGGGCATCGGGGCCTCACAGCCTGATCGGCTCGGCGCCGGTCAGGACGAGCGACTTGCGGGCGAGCACCTCGGGGATCTGGCTGAACTGCCGGTGCAGTGCGGCCTTCTCGGGTGATACGTACTCCATGAGCTGAAGCAGCGTCTCGAAGTCCTTCTCCAGGTGGCGGTGGCAGATGCGTTCGTGATGGCCGATGCGGTTACGGAAGCGGCGCACGTGGTCCAGCTGTTGCTGGAGGGAGCCGCGCCTGCCCTGGTAGCCGCCGAAGGCGTGTCGCAGAGCAGGGTTCCAGAACTGCATCTCGTAGTTTTGGCCACGGCCCGTCAGCCCAACCCAGAAACCGAGCGTCAGTTTGGCGACCATGTCACCGGGGGTGAAACCCGGCCCGTGCTCCTGCTGGAGGGCCAGCTTGGCACTGCGCACCTGCTGGAGACCCTTGCCGGTCAGCTGGACGCGAGGGGAATCCCACCAGTCGGCACGGCTGTAGCGCCCGGCCAGCCGGGCGTGGAAGGAGTTGCGCATCGATACCTCGAAGTCGCGCAGGGCGCTGAGGAACGCTCGCGACGCCTCTCCGTCCCAGCAGTACAGCCGCAGGGCGACGACGGGGTCGCCACCGCACTCGTCGAGAAACGGCTGGAACCTCTCCGCCGAGATCGCGTCCACGATCCGTTTGGCCTCTTCCTCCGTCACGACCGCCGCCCCCTGAAAGATTCCGTGTTACCTTCGGAGACGTGCGCCCCGGAGTACTGTCACTGCTTTGCACACAGCCCGGGGCACAGCTCTGTCCGGACGCAGGGCGCCGCCCAGGGGCATGCCGTAGAACCGTCGCCGTGATGGCTTGAGCGCCTCACTCCCAACGCACGTAACAGTACGACGCTGGGTAGTAGATGTCCAGTGGCTTCTGAGAAGCGGGCTTCTCGGCAGTAGTGTGCTCCTTCGCTTCCAACGGAAAGACCGGCGCCGAATTCAAACGAAATCGGCGCCGGTCTCCGGTGATGAAATCGTGTGCTGAAATCAGTGGTGGAAGCTGGTGGCCGCACCCTTGTCATGGGTCAGTGGGTGCGGTTGCCGGCGCAGTTCGGGCAGCAGCCGGGACAGGTCGTCGACGAACAGGTCCGCCAGGTCCTTGGAGAAGCCGTTGCGGCACACCACCCGCAGCACGGACAGGTCCTCCCGGTTCGCCGGGAAGGTGTACGCCGGCACCAGCCAGCCGCTCTCGCGCAGCCGCCGGGAGACGTCGAAGACGTCGTACGCCGTCACGTGGTCGGCGGTCGTGAAGGCGAACACGGGCAGTTCGTCGCCCCGGGTGAGCAGCCGGAAGTCGCCGAGCTCCGCGATGCGTTCGGCGAGCCCGGTCGCCACGTCCCGGGACGCCTGCTGCACCGCGCGGTAGCCGTCCCGGCCGAGGCGCAGGAACGTGTAGTACTGCGCGACCACCTGGGCACCGGGGCGGGAGAAGTTGAGGGCGAAGGTGGGCATGTCGCCGCCCAGGTAGTTGACCCGGAAGACCAGTTCCTCGGGCAGCGCCTCCTTGTCCCGCCACAGCGCCCAGCCGACGCCCGGGTAGACCAGCCCGTACTTGTGCCCCGAGGTGTTGATCGACGCCACGCGCGGGAGGCGGAAGTCCCACACCAGGTCCTCGTCGAGGAAGGGCGCGATCATCGCGCCGGACGCGCCGTCCACATGGACCGGGACGTCGGTTCCGGTGCGCTCCTGGAGGGCGTCCAGGGCGGCACACAGGTCGGCGATCGGCTCGTACGACCCGTCGAAGGTGGAGCCGAGGATGCCGACCACCCCGATGGTGTTCTCGTCGCAGAGGTCGGCGGCGGCCTGCGGGTCCAGGTGGTAGCGGTCACCCTCCATGGGCACGAACCGGGGCTCCACCTCCCAGAAGTTGCAGAACTTCTCCCAGCAGACCTGGACGTTGATCCCCATGACCAGATTCGGGCGGGCGCCGCCCGGATAGCGGTCGGCGTTGCGCTGCGCCCAGCGCCGCTTCAGCGCCATCCCGGCCAGCATGCAGGCCTCGCTGGAACCGGTCGTCGAACAGCCGATGGTGTCGGCCGGATCCGGCGCGTTCCACAGGTCGGCGAGCATCGCCACACAGCGCCGCTCCAGTTCGGCGGTGCGCGGGTACTCGTCCTTGTCGATCATGTTCTTGTCGTCGCACTCCGCCATCAGGATGCCGGCCTGGGGCTCCATCCACGTGGTGACGAAAGTGGCCAGGTTCAGCCGGGCGTTGCCGTCCAGCATCAGCTCGTCGTGAACCAGCTGGTAGGCGGTCGAGGGCGGCAGCGGGCCCTCCGGCAGCCGGTGCGTGGGCGGGGCCTCGGCCATGCCGGCGACCGGGTTCGCCTCACCGAAGAACGGGTTGACGGACATGGGTCGCTGTTGATGCTTCTGAGGACCTTTGTGCAGCGGCATGAGGAGTGCCTCCCGGACGACGTGAACGACTCGAACTGCTTGAACTGCTTGAACTGCTTGAACTGCTTGGACGACTTGAGGGAATTCACCGAGGGTCAGCGCAGGGCCGTACCGTCCGCGCGCAACTGCATTCTCGGCCGCCCGGTCACCAGCAGCCACGCGGGCAGCGACGCGATGCTCAGCAACACGATGACGCTCGGCGAGGCCACGAGTACCGCGGCGGTGAACAGGCTCACCCAGCCCTGCCGGGTGATCGCCAACAACATGCCCAGGACACCCGCCACCACGCCCACCGACGGCTGGACGGCGGGCACCAGGGCATGGGCGCACAGCCCGAAGGCCGAGCCGATGAAGACCGACGGAAAGATCCGGCCACCGCGGAAACCGCAGGCGGCGGCCACTGTCAGCGCGGCCAGTTTGACGGCCGTCATCACGGCGAACTGTCCCGCCGACCATGCATCCGGGTCCTTCGCCAGCTCCGCGACCTGGTCCAGCCCCTTGAAGAGCGTCAGGCGACCGCCCAGCGCCCCCAGTAGGCCCAGCACGAACCCGCCCACCGGAAGCGCCACCATGGGGTGCCCCAGGCGCCGGAAGACGCCGTGGACGTAAGGGAAGGCGCGGACGGCAGCCATGCCGAGCAGTGCGGCCGCGGGGGCGATCAGCAGGGCCGCCAGCAGATCCGGCCAGCGCGTCCGGCCGAGCGCGGGCAGTCCGAGGTCCAGGGTCGGACGGGCCAGCAGGTCGGTCGTCATCGCGCCCGCGGCGGCGGCGATCAGCGGCCCGAAGAGGTTGTCCCACAGCGCCCCCTTCAACGGCTTCCCGGCCAGCGCCTCGGAGATCACCAGCGCCGCCGCCACCGGCGTCCCGAACAGCGCGCCGAGCGTCGCCGCGTCGGCCAGCGCGGGCCACAGCGAACCCGGCAGCCGGGGCGCCGCGAGCCGCCCCAGCCACAGCGCGAGCCCGACGTTGACCGCGATGATCGGGTTCTCCGGACCGAGACTCGGCCCGCCCGCCAGCATCAGCGCGGTCACCAGCAGCAGCCCCGGCAGCACGACGGGCGGCAGTGCCACCGCCTCCAGGCCCAGGGTGGCCGGATCGGGCCCCGCGTGGCCGGGTACCTTCCACACCACCAGCCCCACCGTGATCCCGGTGGCGGTCAGCATCACCAGCATCCACAGCACCGAGTACCGCCCGATACCCAGCGCGTCCGGCAGGTTGTTCCACAGGACGTGCTGGAACCGTTCGGCCGACGAACTCACCAGCAGGAACAGCAGGCTGCTGCCGACACCGACGACGAGGGCGGGCAGGATCAGCGGCAGCAGGGCACGCGCGGGGGCCGAGGGCGGGGTGGGAAGCGCCTGCGGCGCGGTGTCCTGGGCCACGGGCCCACCATAAGTGGGCAAAACCGGCGTAACACTCTGGAGGCTGCCGTACGGAACGGGCTTGCACCTCACGTGGCGTGAGGACCCAGTCTGGAGCACGGAAATGAAAGGAGCGGAAGTGAGCTACTCGGTGGGACAGGTCGCCGGGTTCGCCGGTGTCACCGTGCGCACCCTGCACCACTACGACGAGATCGGCCTGCTGGTCCCGGGCGAGCGCAGCACCGCGGGCCACCGGCGCTACGGCGACCGCGACCTCGACCGGCTCCAGAAGATCCTGTTCTACCGGGAGCTCGGCTTCCCGCTCGACGAGGTCGCGGCCCTGCTCGACGGCCAGGCCACCGGAAAAACAGATCCACGCGCACACCTGCGCCGGCAGTACGAACTGCTCACCGCCCGGATCGAGAAGCTGCAGAAGATGGCCGCGGCCGTGGAGCACGCCATGGAGGCACGCAGGATGGGCATCAACCTCACCCCCGAGGAACGCTTCGAGGTCTTCGGCGACAAGGACCCCGAGCAGTACGCCGAGGAGGCGGAGCGGCGCTGGGGCGGCACCGAGGCCTACGCGGAGTCGCAGCGCCGCGCGGCCCGCTACACCAAGGCCGACTGGCAGCGCATGAAGGCCGAGGTCGACGACTGGAGCGCGCGTTACGCCGCCCTGGTGAACGCGGCCGAGCCGGCGGCCGGCGAACGGGCCATGGACATGGCCGAGGAGCACCGGCGGCACATCTCGGCCTGGTTCTACGACTGCCCGCACGAGACGCACCGCTGCCTCGCCGCGATGTACGTCTCCGACGAGCGCTTCAAGGCCTTCTACGACTCGATGGCCCCGGGCCTGGCCGAGCACCTCAAGGAGGCGATCGAGGCGAACGCGGTCCGGCACACGGCGTGACCGGACCGGCGGAAGCGGGCCTTGCGGCTACTCCTTGTCGAGGATGACGGCCGTGCCGTACGCGCAGACCTCCGTCCCCGCGCCCGCCGCCTCCGTCACGTCGAAACGGAAGGCCAGTACGGCGTTGGCACCACGCGCGCGTGCCTGGTCCACCAGCCGGTCCATGGCCTGGTTGCGGGTCTGTACGAGCGTTTTCGTCAGCCCCTTCAGCTCGCCCCCGACCATCGACTTCAGACCCGCGCCGATCTGACTGCCCAGGTGCCGGGAGCGTACGGTCAGCCCGAAGACCTCGCCGATGACCTCCCGCACCCGGTACCCGGGAACGTCGTTCGTGGTGACGACCAGCACATCGGCCTGCGGCCCCTGACCGCCGCCGTACTCCTCGATACCCATGTCCACAGCCATTCCCCAGGCCGGGCACAGTCCATCCAGGTTCCACCGGTGGAACCTGGGGCGGACACATTACGTTGATAGCTTTGTGCGCCCGCACAAGGAACCAGCTGTGCCCTCACCCCTCAGGAGCCCGGAACCGTGACGACCGGAACCGCGATGACGCTCGCCCTCGGCCCGAGCTGGCTGGATCCGAACAAGCTGCTCGACTCGTTCGGCATCTGGGGCCTGCTCCTGGTCGTCTTCGCCGAGTCCGGGCTGCTGATCGGCTTCTTCCTGCCGGGCGACTCCCTCCTGTTCACCTGCGGCCTGCTGATCACCTCCAACCAGCTGGACTTCCCGCTGTGGGGCGCCATCGCCCTGATCTGCGTCGCCGCGGTCCTCGGTGACCAGGCGGGCTTCATGTTCGGCAAGAAGGTCGGCCCGACGCTCTTCAACCGCCCGGACTCCCGCCTCTTCAAACAGGAGAACGTCGCCAAGGCGCACGAGTTCTTCGAGAAGCACGGCCCGAAGTCCCTGATCCTGGCCCGCTTCGTGCCGGTGATCCGCACGTTCACGCCGATCATCGCGGGCGTCAGCGGCATGGCGTACCGCTCGTTCCTGACCTTCAACGTCATCGGCGGCGTCATGTGGGGCGCCGGCGTCACCCTGCTCGGCTCCTGGCTGGGCAAGATCGACCTCGTCAAGAACAACATCGAGGCGATCCTGATCCTGATCGTCCTCGTCTCGGTGGTTCCGATCATCATCGAGTTCCTGCGGGCCCGCGCGAAGGACAAGAAGGCAGCCCGCACGGAGCAGCCGCTCCAGCACCAGGCGGTCCCCCCGGTGATGGACGACGCGACGACGCAGCTCCGCCGGATCGAGCCGGCCTACACCCCCCAGCAGCCGCAGCCCCAGCAGCCGTACGGCCAGCAGTCGCAGCCCCAGCAGCCGTACGGCCAGCAGTCGCAGCCCCAGCAGTACGGCCAGCAGCCGCAGCCCCAGCAGTACGGCCAGCAGCCGCAGCCCCAGCAGTACGGCCAGCAGCCGCAGCCGTACGCCCAGCCGCAGCCGTACTACGACCAGAACGGCTACCACCACCAGGGCGGCTATGGTCAGCAGGGCGGCTACGGCCAGCAGCAGAACCCGTACGCCGAGGACCACTACCAAGCGCCGTAAGCGGCAACGCCTTGTCCTTCGGGGGGCGCGAGGCTGGACAAATGTGCGGCTCCGCCGCGTGGGCGCGACCAGCCACGACGCACCGCACCCGCCGACGCACCTGCACCGGCCCCCGAAAAGGCGCTCAGAACCCCCTGGTCCGCTTCGCGGCCCTGCGCTTCCCGGCCGACCCCACCCGCAGGGTCAGCCGGGAGATCTCCGACCCCAGATTGACCCCGATGGCGATCGCCATGGCGAGCGACGCAGCCTTGGCCAGCGACACCAGCCCCTTGTCGACCTCGTTCTGCGCCATGGACAGCAGCCCGAAATAGGTCGCCGACCCCGGCAGCAGCGGCCCGATCGCCGCCGTCGTGTACGGCAGCGCGGAGGCGAACCGGAACCGCGACAGCAGCTGCCCGAACAGCCCCACCAGCCCCGCCGCGACGGCCGTGGAGGCGACCGGCGAAATCCCCCCGGCGTAGCGCATCGCACCGTAGACCGACCACGCGACACCTCCGTTCAGGGTGACGGCGAGCACGGTGGATCGTTCCTGCTGGAGCAGTACGGCGAAGGTCAGCGACAGCACCATCGACGCGGCGATCTGCAGCAGCGGCCGTTGGGAGCCGACCAGCGCCGCGTCGGGATTGAGCCGGCCGCCCAGCTTCACACCGAAGTACAGGACCGTCAGCACCCCGATCACGATGCCGACGAAGAAGTACATGACCTCCAGCAGCCGCGCGGCGGCGGTGATGTAGAAGCCGGTGAGCCCGTCCTGGACGCCCGCGACGAGGGCCCGCCCGGGCAACAGGGCGAACAGTCCACCGGTGACGACGGCGGACGCCGCGACGTCGACGTGGGCGAGTGAGAAGGCGACCCCGATCGCGGCCGGCGGCATCGCGGCGATCATGAACTGGTAGAACTCCGGCAGTCCCCGCCCCGCGCACAGCCAGGCCAGCCGGTCGCCGAGCATCGCGCCGACCGCGGCCGCCACGGACATCAGCAGGTCACCGCCGACGAGTACGGAGGCGGCCGCGGCGAGCAGCCCGCTCGCCGCGGTCAGTGCCCAGCCGGGGTAGGGGTGCCGGTTGCGGCGGATCTCCGCGAGCCGCCGGTAGGCCTCCTCCAGGGAGACATGGGTCTCGGGGTCGGTGAGGTCGTCCACGAGGCGGAACACGGCGGACAGGCGTGTGTAGTCGGTCCCGCGCCGCCGCACCGTCCGGGACGCCGTCACCGGGTCGTCGACCAGGGACGGCTGGTAGGAGATCGCCAGCAGCGTGAAGGTGACGCCCGGCTCACAGCGGTCGAGGCCGTACGACCGGCAGACCGCGAACATCGCGGCCTCCACGTCCTCCGCGCCCTCCCCGCCGGCCAGCAGCAACTCGCCGATCCGCAGGGTCAGGTCGAGCACGCGCGGGACGGCGGGGCCGCCGTCCTCGGCCTTCTGCACCGGCTCCGGCGCCGGCCGCTCGGCCACCGGCATGCGCAGCATCGTGCGCATCCGGTCCTGCCAGGGCGCGTCCTTGACGAGGCTGACCGCGGGGAACCCGGAGGCGGGCGTGAAGGAGGGCGGGGCGTCCTGGGCGCTGTAGGTGCTCGGCAGGCTGAACGCCGACCCCTCCAGCTCCGCGCTCACCGACTGCGGCGCCGCGAGCCCCTGGGGCACCGAGAACTCGGACGTCGTCTCCGGCTCACCCGCGCCGCCCTCGGGGACCTCGACGCCCCGGGGCACGGCGAACTCGGACGTCAGCTCCGGGTCGTACCGCGCCTCGTCCGCCCCGGGCCTGCGGTGCTCCGCCTCCGTCACCTTCGTAACGCTCCCTGAACGACACCTTCACTACCGCCACGACAGCCTCAGTATGCGCGTGGCCACACAGCGGACACGAAAACCGGCCCTGAGGGATCCGCGGACACGAAAGGACACGAAAAACGGGCCCCACGCGTGCGTGCGGCCCGTTTCCCGGTGTCGGCCCACCGGGGTGGTCTCAGTGACCGCCGGTCTCCTTGAAGCGCTTGTAGGACCGCTCGATCTCCGTCTCCGCGTCGGTGCGGCCCACCCAGTTGGCGCCCTCGACGGACTTGCCGGGCTCCAGGTCCTTGTAGACCTCGAAGAAGTGCTGGATCTCCAGGCGGTCGAACTCCGACACGTGGTGGATGTCGCGCAGGTGCTCCACGCGCGGGTCGGTGGCCGGAACGCACAGCAGCTTGTCGTCGCCGCCGGCCTCGTCCGTCATCCGGAACATGCCGATCGCGCGGCAGCGGATCAGACAGCCCGGGAAGGTCGGCTCGTCCAGGATGACCAGCGCGTCCAGCGGGTCGCCGTCCTCGCCGAGGGTGTTCTCGACGAAGCCGTAGTCGGTCGGGTAGGCGGTCGAGGTGAAGAGACGACGGTCCAGGCGGATCCGACCGGTCTCGTGGTCCACCTCGTACTTGTTCCGCGAACCCTTCGGGATCTCGATCGTGACGTCGAACTCCACCGGTGGCTCCTCCATGATCAACACATAGTTCTGGTGGTTAAGTGTCCCTCACGCAGGTGTGTGATCGCGAAAGGGGCTGGTGGTCGTGCCAGAGCTGAGGCCTTGGCAGTCCGCGAAACCGCGTGTGCGGAAGATCGCGGACGCCCTACGACCGCGTCTGGCACACCTGGTGACCGCCACGAAGCCGCAGGTCGCACGGTTGCGGGGGGCAGTGGGACCGCAGCTGGCACGCGCCACGCGCGCGACCGGACCCCGGCTGGCCACCCTGGTCCGCTCCCCTCGACCTCGATTCCGGACCCTCAGGACCTGGCAGTACACCGCGGGCGCCGCCACGGCCGGGCTCGCCCTGGCCGCCGGTGCGGTGACCGCGGCGGGCCCCTGGGACGCCGACGGTCAGCGTACGGCCGAGCGGGACCGGGCGGCCGCCCTGGAGCGCTCGGGTGGCACAGATCACGGCCCCGGTGCGGACTTGGTCACAGCCGACGGCGAGCCCAGCGCCGCGCCCAGTGCCGGCTCCGTCCTGACCGGCCTGGGCGCCGCCGCGAGCACCGTGAAGTCGGCCCCCGGAAAGTCCCTCGGCATCTCCACGACGGCCGTCACGGACCTCCTGCGCCCCTTGCTGGCCTCCACGGCGCTCGGCAGCACCCGCACCGCCGTGGTCGTCGACGTGGCCAGCGGGGCGCGCCTGTACGGTTCCGGCGCCGACACGGCCCTCACCCCGGCCTCCACCACCAAGATCGCCACGGCCGTCGCCGCCCTCTCCGCCCTCGGTCCCGACCACCGCATCACCACGCGGGTGGCCCTGGAACCCGGTACGAGGGAGGTCGTCCTGGTCGGCGGCGGCGACCCCACCCTGACCGCCCGCAAGGACGCGGCCGGCTGGGCCAGCCTGCGCACCCTCGCCACCGAGACGGCGAAGTCGCTGACCGCGCGGGGCATCAGGCAGATCACCCTCTCGTACGACACCACGCTCTACTCCGGCCCCGACCTGCACCCCATCGGCGTCAACGACAACCTCGCGCGCGTGAGCCCCCTGACGGCCGACGAGGGCCGCACCGACGACTCCGCCGAGGGACCGGTGACCCGGGTGAGCGACCCGGCGGCCGACGCGGCCCGGAAGTTCGCGGGCTTCCTGGCGGACGCCGGCATCAAGACCTCGTCACCCGGCACCTCCAAGGCGAGCCGCCGGGCCGACACCCTCGCCACGGTCTCCTCGCCGCCGCTGTCCTCGATCGTCGAGCGCATGCTGACCAACAGCGACAACGACATCGCCGAGGCCCTGGCCCGCCAGACCGCGCTGGCGAGCGGCCGGCCGGCGAGCTTCGACGGGGGAGCGGACGCGATCGACGCCCAACTCACCCAGCTGGGCCTGCCGATGACCGGCGCCTCCTTCCACGACGGCAGCGGCCTGAACCGCGACGACCGGCTGACCGCGAACCTCCTCACCGCCCTCCTCGTCAAAGCCGCCGACGCCGGCCGGCCGGGCCTGCGCGCGGTCCTCACCGGCCTGCCCGTCGCCGGTTTCACCGGCACCCTCACCAGCCGCTACACGGACGGTGCGGCCGGTGTCGTACGCGCGAAGACCGGCACCCTCACCGGCGTCAACACCCTCGCCGGCACGGTCGTCGACAAGGACGGCCGCCTGCTGGCCTTCGCCTTCCTGACCTCGGACACGACCAACCCGGCAGCGGCCCAGCAGGCCCTGGACAAGACCGCCACCGCCCTGGCGGGCCTGTAACCGCCGCCCGCCGCCCGCCGCCCGCCGCCCGCCGCCCGCCGCCCGCCGCCCGCCGCCCGCCGCCCGGCCAAATCGACCCCCCGGCCCCTGCCCGCACCGGCCCCCGCCCCACCTCCCCCGCACAAGTCACGCCAACCTCACCAACCCTCACGGCCTGCCCCAAGTGGGAGCGCTAACGTACGGTTGACGCATGACGAGCATCGGTGGCGCTGCTTCTTCTGGGATGGTCGACTGGAATCTCGCGGTGGCGACCGCGACCCGGCTCGTACGGCCGGGCCCCGAGGTGAGCCGCGACGAGGCCCGGGCCATCGTCGCGGAGCTGCGGCGGCACGCGAAAGCCTCGGAGGAGCACGTCCGGGGCTTCACTCGTATGGGGACCGACGACATCCACGACACCCCCGTCCTGGTGGTGGACCGGCCCGGCTGGGTGAAGGCGAACGTCGCCGGTTTCCGGGAGCTCCTCAAGCCGCTGCTGGACAAGATGCAGGAGCGGCGGGCCGGCACCCCCGGCGGCGCGGTCCTCGGCGCGGTCGGCGGCAAGGTCACCGGCGTGGAGCTCGGCATGCTCCTGTCGTTCCTGTCCTCCCGGGTCCTCGGCCAGTACGAGACCTTCGCCCCCTCCTCCCGCGACCTCCCGGCGGACGAGAACGGCGGCGGCCGGCTGCTCCTGGTCGCCCCGAACATCGTCCACGTGGAGCGCGAACTCGACGTACAGCCCCATGACTTCCGCCTGTGGGTGTGCCTGCACGAGGAGACGCACCGCACCCAGTTCACGGCGGTGCCCTGGCTGCGCGCCCATCTGGAGGGCGAGATCCAGGCGTTCCTCTCGGAGACCGACGTCGACCCGATGACCGTCCTCGAACGCGTCCGGGACGCGGCCCAGTCCCTCGTCGGCGGCCGCCCCGAGGCCGAGGAGGACGACGGCGGACGCTCGTTCGTCGAGCTGGTGCAGACCCCCGCCCAGCGCGAGATCCTCGGCCGGCTCACCGCCGTGATGTCCCTCCTGGAGGGCCACGCCGACTTCGTGATGGACGGCGTCGGACCCGCGGTCGTGCCGACCGTCGACGAGATCCGCGAGAAGTTCCAGCAGCGGCGCGCCAAGGGCGCCTCCCGGCTCGACATGACCCTGCGCAAACTGCTCGGCCTGGACGCCAAGCTCCGTCAGTACCGGGACGGCGAACGGTTCGTGCGCGCCGTCGTCGAGCAGGTCGGCATGGACGGCTTCAACCGGGTGTGGACCTCCCCGAACACCCTGCCGACCAAGGCGGAGATCGCCAAACCGGCGGACTGGGTCGCGCGGGTGCATCGCAAGACCGAGTCGTGAATCAGGGGAAGCGTGGTGAACCGAAACCGGCCGACGGCAGGCGAACGCCCCGCCAATCACCCGTCCGAGGGACCGTGAGCGATGGGTAGGCGTGCGATGCTCGGGGAACGGCCCGTTTCTGTCACCATCTACACACCCTGAGTGACCGGACTCGGGTTCACCCCCCGAAAACTTCATGAAGGGAACCGGACATGGGTCCCCATCCCGCGGTCGCGGCGATACGCCTGGCGGTCCGCCGCGTCCTCCACGACATCCTTACCGACCACAGCCGCCACAGCCCTGCCCCCGGTGAGCGCGTCGGCGGCCGTATCGGCGTGCGTCTCGCGCGCCCCGTCGCCGACGGCCCGGGCGTCCCGGGCACGCCGGGAGCCCCGGAGGCCCCGGAACGGACACCGAACGAGCGGACCCCCTCCCCGCTCGTCCTCGTCGCGTGTTCCGGCGGTGCCGACTCCATGGCGCTCGCCTCCGCCCTCGCCTTCGAAGCCCCCAGGCTCGGCATCCGCGCGGGCGGCGTCACCGTCGACCACGGCCTGCAGCCCGGCTCCGACCTGCGCGCCGAGGAGGTCGTCCTGCGGCTGCGCGAACTCGGCCTCGACCCGGTCGAGGCCATCACCGTGACCGTCGGCCGCGACGGCGGCCCCGAGGCCGCCGCCCGCGACGCCCGCTACGCCGCCCTCGACGCCGCGCTGGAGCGGCACGGCGGCACCGCGATCCTGCTCGGCCACACCAGGGACGACCAGGCCGAAACCGTCCTGCTCGGCCTCGCCCGAGGCTCCGGGATCCGCTCCCTGTCCGGAATGGCCGCGGTCTCGGGGGCCGGCGGCCGTTACCGCCGCCCCTTCCTCCAGCTCGACCGGCAGACCGCCCGCAAGGCCTGCATGGTCCAGGCGCTGCCCGTTTGGGACGATCCTCACAACGCGGACCCGGCCTACACCCGCTCCCGGCTCCGCCACGAGGGTCTGCCCGCCCTGGAGAAAGCCCTCGGTAAGGGCGTCGTCGAGGCGCTCGCCCGCACCGCCCGGCTCTCCCGCGACGACGCCGACGCCCTCGACACCTGGGCCAGGCAGGCCGAGGCCTCCGTGCGGGACGCCGCGGGCCTGCTGGAGTGCGCCAAGCTCTACGCCCTGCCGCCCGCGGTACGCCGCCGGATCCTGCGCCGGGCCGCCATCGAGGCCGGCGCACCCGCGGGTTCCCTGTTCGCCCGGCACATCGAGGAAGTCGACCGCCTCATCACCGGCTGGCGAGGCCAGGGGGCCATCAATCTCCCCGGCAAAGTCGTCGCCCGGCGCCAGGGTGGCAGACTGGTGATTCGGCAAGGCTGAGTCCCGACCTCCCGGAGTGTCCCTCCGGAGGGCTGGGCAGGCCGGTGGGACGACCGACCGAAAGTGATGCGGGTGGACGCGAACGACATGGGTGCCGACCTCCAGCAGGTGCTCATCACCAAAGAAGAGATCGACGCGAAGCTGGCCGAGCTGGCCGCGAAGATCGACGCGGAGTACGCGGGCAAGGACCTGCTCATCGTCGGCGTCCTCAAGGGTGCCGTGATGGTCATGGCGGACCTCGCCCGGGCGCTGTCCACCCCCGTCACCATGGACTGGATGGCCGTGTCCTCGTACGGTGCGGGCACCCAGTCCTCCGGTGTGGTGCGGATCCTCAAGGACCTCGACACCGACATCAAGGGCAAGCACGTCCTGATCGTCGAGGACATCATCGACTCGGGCCTGACCCTGTCCTGGCTGATCAACAACCTCGGCTCCCGTGAGCCCGAGACCCTGAAGATCTGCACCCTGCTGCGCAAGCCGGACGCGGCCAAGGTCGCCATCGACGTCGAGTGGGTCGGCTTCGACATCCCCAACGAGTTCGTGGTCGGCTACGGCCTCGACTATGCCGAGAAGTACCGCAATCTCCCGTTCGTCGGTACGCTCGCGCCTCACGTCTACGGCGGCTGACCCCCGGCTGATACGCCGGGGAGTCCACTTACGTAAGACGATCGGGAACCCCAGCGGGTTTCGCGCCGTTGGAGCATGCAGAGGCGGGTTCACCAGCCGTCCGAGAAGCTTCGTGCGGCTTCGGGCCACAATGCTGGGGTACCGTCAGAAGAACTGTCTTATCAAACTCACTATGGCAGGAGGGACGGGGCGACACCGCTCCGTATGGATGGACGTGAAGCGATACTTCCGTGGGCCGGTCATGTGGATCGTGCTGGCCGTCCTTGCCGTGGTCGTGTTGATGCAGGTTGTCGGCTCGTCCGGCGGCTACAAGACGGTGGACACCGGCCAGGTCGTGGCGGCGATCAATGACAACAAGGTGGAGTCGGCGAAGCTGACCACCGGTGACGAGCAGACCATCAAGGTCACGCTCAAGAACGGCGAGAAGGTCGACGGCAGCTCGAAGATCCAGGCGAGCTACATCGGCGACCAGGGCGTCACCATCGCCAACACGCTGCAGACCAAGTACCAGGACAAGCAGATCCCCGACGGCTATACCGTCGCGCCGACCAAGCAGAACGCGTTCGTCAGCGTCCTGCTGTCCCTGCTGCCCTTCGTCCTCATCGTGGTCGTCTTCCTGTTCCTGATGAATCAGATGCAGGGCGGCGGCTCCCGGGTCATGAACTTCGGCAAGTCCAAGGCGAAGCTCATCACCAAGGACACCCCGAAGACGACCTTCTCGGACGTCGCGGGCTGCGACGAGGCCGTCGAGGAGCTCCACGAGATCAAGGAGTTCCTGCAGGAGCCGGCCAAGTTCCAGGCCGTCGGCGCCAAGATCCCCAAGGGTGTGCTCCTCTACGGCCGCCCCGGCACCGGCAAGACGCTGCTCGCGCGTGCCGTCGCCGGCGAGGCAGGAGTCCCCTTCTACTCGATCTCCGGTTCCGACTTCGTCGAGATGTTCGTCGGTGTCGGTGCCTCCCGAGTGCGTGACCTCTTCGAGCAGGCCAAGGCGAACGCTCCGGCGATCGTCTTCGTCGACGAGATCGACGCGGTCGGCCGCCACCGCGGCGCCGGCCTCGGCGGCGGTCACGACGAGCGCGAGCAGACGCTGAACCAGCTGCTCGTCGAGATGGACGGCTTCGACGTCAAGGGCGGTGTGATCCTCATCGCCGCGACGAACCGGCCCGACATCCTCGACCCGGCGCTGCTGCGCCCCGGCCGCTTCGACCGCCAGATCGCGGTCGACCCGCCGGACCTGCAGGGCCGTCTGGAGATCCTCAAGGTCCACCAGAAGGGCAAGCCGGTCGCGCCCGACGTCGACCTGGCGGCGGTCGCCCGCCGTACGCCGGGCTTCACCGGCGCGGACCTGTCGAACGTGCTGAACGAGGCGGCCCTGCTCACGGCCCGCAGCGATCGCAAGCTCATCGACAACCAGATGCTCGACGAGGCGATCGACCGTGTGGTCGCGGGCCCGCAGAAGCGGACCCGGATCATGTCGGACAAGGAGAAGAAGATCACCGCGTACCACGAGGGCGGTCACGCCCTGGTCGCGGCGGCCTCCCCGAACTCCGACCCGGTCCACAAGATCACGATCCTGTCCCGCGGCCGAGCCCTGGGCTACACGATGGTCCTGCCGGACGAGGACAAGTACTCGACCACGCGCAACGAGATGCTCGACCAGCTCGCCTACATGCTGGGTGGCCGGGCGGCCGAGGAACTGGTCTTCCACGACCCGACCACCGGCGCGGCCAACGACATCGAGAAGGCCACGGCCACCGCCCGCGCGATGGTCACGCAGTACGGCATGACCGAGCGCCTCGGCGCGATCAAGTTCGGTGGCGACAACACCGAGCCCTTCCTCGGCCGTGAGATGTCCCACCAGCGCGACTACTCGGAAGAGGTCGCCGCCCTGGTGGACGAGGAAGTCAAGAAGCTCATCGAGAACGCGCACAACGAAGCCTGGGAGATCCTGGTCGAGAACCGCGACGTCCTCGACAACCTGGTGCTCCAGCTCCTGGAGAAGGAGACGCTGGGCAAGGCGGAGATCGCCGAGATCTTCTCCGCCATCGTCAAGCGCCCGGCCCGGCCCGCCTGGACCGGCTCCTCCCGCCGCACGCCGTCCACCCGCCCGCCGGTGCTCTCCCCCAAGGAGCTCGCGCTGACCAACGGGACGAACGGCGCTACCGCGGCGATCAGCACCGCCAAGGCCACGGCTGCCGAGCCCGCCCCGGCGGTCGAGAAGGCCCCGGAGGACCGGCCCGAGAGCTGACTCACACCGGCCTCACCTGGCTCGGAATGGATGCCGCGCCCCCCAGGATCTAGCCTGGGGGGCGCGGCATTTCGGTATGCCCGCGTATGAGGCGCGGCCCACGCGCGCTCACCCGAAGGAACGAGGCACCTCAGATGACCGACCCCGTGACCCTGGACGGCGACGGCACCGTCGGCGAGTTCGACGAGAAGCGCGCCGAGAACGCCGTCCGTGAACTCCTCATCGCGGTCGGCGAGGACCCGGACCGCGAGGGCCTGAGGGAGACTCCGGCACGGGTGGCGCGGGCGTATCGCGAGCTTCTGGCGGGGAATCGGCAGTCGCCCGAAGAGGTCCTGACGACGACGTTCGATCTCGGCCACGACGAGATGGTCCTGGTCAAGGACATCGAGATCGTCAGCCTGTGCGAGCACCACATGCTGCCGTTCCACGGGGTGGCCCATGTCGGGTACATCCCGGCGGAGACCGGCAAGATCACGGGTCTGTCGAAGCTCGCGCGGCTGGTCGAGGTGTTCGCCCGCCGTCTCCAGGTGCAGGAACGACTCACCACGCAGGTCGCGGACTCGCTCATGCGGATCCTGGAGGCCCGGGGCGTGATCGTCGTGGTCGAGGCCGAGCACATGTGCATGTCGGTACGCGGGATCCGTAAGCCGGGAGCCAAGACGACCACGTCGGCGGTCCGCGGTCAGCTCAGGGACGCCACGACCCGGGCCGAGGCGATGAGCCTGATACTGGCGCGCTGACCCACCGAGGGCGGGCCGCCGCGGTCAGGGGTCAGGCGACCGGCTCGGCCCCGCTGTGGTTGTTGTTGTCGTCGTCCTCCGGGAGCTTGCACACCCGTTCCAGGAACAGGGCCGCCGCTATCACGGCGACGCCGGCGACGACGGAGAAGGCCGCGTAGAGGGCCTGGTCGCGGCGGGTGGGGAGGTCGAGGAGTTCCAGCAGGAAGACGCCCGTGCCGCCGTACATGCCGGCGACCAGGGCCGCTACCAGGGCGCTCGCCTGTCCGAAGACGACGGCGCGGGCCGCCATCAGGGGGTCGACGCCCTTGGCGCCGGGGCGGCGCTCGCGCTGGGCCTTGAGCCGGGCGCGCAGCGAGAGCGCCGTGGAGAGCAGGACCACGGCGATCAGCGCGAGGACGATCGGGGCGGCCACCGGCACGCTCGGCAGGGTCCCCACCGCGTTCCACAGGCGGGCGCCCGCCCAGGACAGCACTCCGGCCACGACGAAGACGCCGGCCAGCACCCTGATCCGCAGCTCTTTCACTGTGTTCCTTCAGCTCCCCCGCAGCGATGTGGTCGTCTCGACCTTAACGACTACTCGGGCAGTCGGAGTTCCAGATCCCCGCGTGCTTCCACGCCGTGCCGGGTGACGGCGGCCAGCAGCTCCGCGACCGGGCCCCGGCCGGGCAGTAGGGCCTCGGGGTCGACGTCGTACCAGGGCGCGAGCACGAAGGCGCGTTCGTGGGCGCGCGGGTGCGGGAGGGTGAGCCGCGGGTCGTCGGAGACGACGTCGGCGTAGGCGACGATGTCGACGTCGAGGGTGCGCGGGCCCCAGCGCTGGTCCCGCACCCGGTTGAACGCCTCCTCGACCGCATGCGCCCGCTCCAGCAGCGAGGACGGCGGGAGGGTGGTCTTGAGCACCACGACCGCGTTGAAGTACGTGGGCTGGCTGCCGGGCTCGACGCCCCACGGCTCCGTCTCGTACACCGGTGACACGGCCTTGATGCGGACCCCCGGGGTGTCCTCCAGGGCGTCGACGGCGCCCTGGAGGGTCTCCAGGCGGTTGCCGAGGTTGGAGCCGAGGGCCACCACGGCTCGTTTGGGGTTGGACAGGGTGGTGTCGGCGGCGTCGACCTGCTCGACGACGGAGGCGGGCACCGGCTGTACGGTCGGGTCGCTGGGTCCCCGCAGGGAGGATGCGGTCATACACGGCTCCGGGTGATGGTGACGATGACGTCGTCGAAGGGGACGGTGATGGGCGCGTCCGGCTTGTGGACCTGGACCTCGACCTCTCTTACCCCTTCGTGCTTGAGGCAGACCTGGGCGATCCGCTCGGCGAGCGTCTCGATCAGGTTCACCGGCTCCCCCTCGACCACGGCGACGACCTCCTCGGCCACGATGCCGTAGTGCACGGTCTTCGCCAGATCGTCGTCGGCCGCCGCCGGCCGGGTGTCCAGGCCGAGGACGAGGTCCACGACGAAGGTCTGGCCCTCCTCGCGCTCCTTGGGGAAGACACCGTGGTGCCCGCGGGCCTTCAGGCCGCGCAGCGTGACACGATCCACGCGAATCACTCCTGCAATCGTCGGTGTGGCGGCCGGCCGCGCCGGGTGCGGGCAATGGACCGGCTCTACACGAATCTACCTGCGGGCACTGACAGAGCAGGGGTACGGGGCGTGAGGGTCGGGGAGGGCATGTCAGGGTTCATCGCGTGTTTCCCCCGGAGAACCCGGCGGATCATGGGCCGGTAGCCGTACCCGCCTGCGAGTTCGTGATCCCGGCCACTTCTTGGTCCGCGCGGAGCCGGTGGGGTGTCGCGCGCTCAGGAGGGCGTGTCGTCCTCCTCGTCCTCGTCGGTCTCGGACAGCACGGGGGAGGCGTGATGGGACCAGAGCTTCCAGCCGTCCCGGGTGCGCCGGAACACGTTCGTGGCGACGACCAGCTGTCCGACCAGCGGGCCGAGCTCCTGGCCGCCCTCGGGGGCCGGACCGCCGCTGAGGATGTTCTCGGTGCAGGTCACCAGGGCGGTGTCGCCGGTGACGGAGACGTGCACGTCGGTGAGGAAGAACTGGATGTAGTCGGTGTTCGCCATGATCAGCGCGTACGACCGCAGGACCTCGCCGCGGCCGGTCAGCACCGGCCAGCCGGGGTGCACGCAGGAGATCACGCCGCTGTCGGCCGGATCGTGGTACTGCTCGTCGACGCCCAGGTCGGCGGGGGTGAGCCAGAGGGAGGAGACGGTCTCGAAGTCGCCGTTCTCCAGTGCCTCGTAGAAGGCGGTGTTGGCGGCCTCGACCTGCTCGACGTCGGTGTGGGGGGCGCTCACCGGGTTCCTTCTGCGCGGTGGGGAGTGTTCCGCGCGGCCTGGGGGGCCTGCGCGCCCGGCGCGTCCGTCCCTGCGCGCGCCCCCTCGATGGCGCGCGCGACCCGGACCGCGTCCGCCGTGGCGCGCACCTCGTGGACACGTACCGCCCACGCGCCGGCGTGCGCCGCGAGCGCCGAGACGGCGGCCGTCGCCGCGTCGCGCTCCCGGGCCGGCGGAGGCGCCCCCTCGGGTCCGGCCAGGACCCGGCCGAGGAACCGTTTGCGGGAGGCGGCGACGAGCAGCGGGTGGCCCAGGGCGTGCAGCCGGTCGAGGTGGGCGAGCAGAGTCAGGTCGTGCCCGGAGTCCTTGGAGAAGCCGAGGCCGGGGTCGACGACGACCCGGTCCGGGGAGATGCCGCCGGCCAGGACGGCGTCCACGCGCGCGTGCAGTTCGTCGAGGACCTCGCCGACGACGTCGCCGTACACCCCCTTGACGTTGCCGCCTTCCAGGAAGCCGCGCCAGTGCATGACGACGAAGGGGGCGCCGGACTCGGCGACGACGGGGATCATGTCGGGGTCGGCGAGGCCGCCGCTGACGTCGTTGACGAGGGCGGCGCCGGCGGCGAGGGCCTGCCGGGCGACGGAGGCGCGCATGGTGTCGACGGAGACGAGGACGCCTTCGGCGGCCAGGCCGCGGACGACCGGGACGACCCGGCGCAGTTCCTCGTCCTCGTCGACGCGGGTGGCGCCGGGGCGGGTGGACTCGCCGCCGACGTCGACGAGGTCGGCGCCCTCGGAGACGAGGACGAGGCCGTGCTTGACCGCGGCGGTCGTGTCGAACCAGCGGCCGCCGTCGGAGAAGGAGTCGGGGGTGACGTTCACCACCCCCATGACGGCGCACCGGTCCCATGCCGGAAGCCCTGTCACCTGGCCACGTCCGCTGTGGTTGCTCATACGTTCAGCGTAGGCCCAGGGGCCCGTGGCCAGCCCCCGTGGCCCGAGCGGCGCCCCCGGGCCGGAGGGGGAGGGGCGTCCGCTCGGACCGGTCATGGGGTCAGGCGGCCCGTACCTCTTGTTCGGCCAGGCTGTGGGCGCACGGGCGGGGGGCGGGCGGCTGGCGGCGCAGGAAGCGCGGCAGCGGCAGGGCGAGGCTGACGAAGCCCTCGGCCTGCATGGCGGCGAGGCCGATGCGCGGGAGGTCCCCGGAGGCCCGGTAGACCACGAACCGCGGCTCCCAGCGCGGCTGGAACTTCGCGTTGAACTTGTACAGCGACTCGATCTGGAACCAGCGCGAGAGGAACACCAGCAGTCCGCGCCAGGCGCGGAGCACCGGTCCCGCGCCGATCTTCTCGCCGCGCGCGAGGGCCGAGCGGAACATCGCGAAGTTGAGCGAGACCCGGGTGACGCCGAGCTTCGGGGCGGCCTGGAGGGCGGCCACGATGAGCAGTTCGTTCATCCCGGGGTCGGCCGAGCGGTCGCGGCGCATCAGGTCGAGGGAGACGCCGTCGGTGCCCCAGGGCACGAAGTGCAGGATCGCCTTGAGGTCGCCGTACGCGCCGGGCTCGTCCTCGGCCTTGTGGGCGGTGGCGATCAGGCAGTCGCCGTCGGCGGGGTCGCCGATGCGGCCGAGCGCCATCGAGAAGCCGCGCTCGGTGTCGGTGCCGCGCCAGTCCTCGGCGGCCCGGCGGATCCGGTCGAGCTCTGCCTCGCCGACGTCACGGATGCGCCGTACCCGGGTTTCGTAGCCGGCCCGCTCGATGCGCTTGACCATCTGGCGCACGTTGCGCATCGCGCGTCCGGCGAGCGAGAAATCCGCCACGTCCACCACCGCCTCGTCGCCCAGTTCGAGGGCGTCCAGGCCGGTCTCGCGGGTCCACACCTCGCCGCCCGTCTCCGAGCAGCCCATGACGGCGGGGGTCCAGGAGTGGGCCTTCGCCTCGTCCATGAAGCGTTCGATGGCGCCGGGCCAGGCCTCGACGTCGCCGATCGGGTCGCCGCTGGCGAGCATCACGCCGGAGACGACGCGGTAGGTCACCGCCGCCTTGCCGCTGGGAGAGAAGACGACCGCCTTGTCGCGGCGGAGCGCGAAGTGACCGAGGGAGTCACGGGCGCCGTGCTTCTCCAGGAGGGCGCGCAGCCGCGTCTCGTCCTCCTCGGTGAGGTGCGCGGCGGGGTGTTCGGGGCGGAAGGCCAGGTAGATGGTGGTGACCGCGGTGATCAGACCGAGGGCGCCGAGCGAGAAGGCGACCGTCCAGGAGGTGGAGCCCTCGTAGTCGACGGGGCCCTCGAAGCCGAACAGGCCGTACAGGACGTGCGTGATGCGGTCGGCCAGGCTCGGGTCGCCGATGGTGCGCTCCGGATGGGCGCTGACGATGACCAGGCCGAGCGCGAGCGAACCGGCGCTCATGAGGACGAAGTTGGCGAGCGCGCGCCACCGGCTGCGCGGGTCGGGCAACGCCTTGAACTCGTCGCGGTGCAGCACCAGCGGTACGAACAGCGCCAGTGAGATCAGCGCGCCGATGACCGAGTGCCGGTACACGAACTGCGAGACGGCGCCGGCCGGCAGCAGTGCGACCGCGGCCCGCCAGGCCCGGCGCTTGCGCCGCTTGAGCCCGTGCGCGAGCAGCAGCAACAGCACGCCGACGCTGAGCGAGAGCGCGGCGGCGAACGGGCCGAGCGAGCCGGGCAGCACTTCCGCCAGGGCGTGCATGCGGCTGTGACGGAAGCGCGGGAACACGCCCGCCGCGATGTCCAGGACGCCTACGCCCGCGCACGCCCTGCCCACCAGAGCGGGGGCGGCCTCGGGGCGCGGGCCACGGACTACGCGCCGCGCCCAGCCTGATCGGCTCGGAACCTCGCCCGACATTTCCCCATCTATCCTGACAGACATCGCATCCCGTAGTTCTGCGAGAGACCTTGGATCCGGGCCCGATTCGGGCATCCGGCGACATTGCGCCCTCTAGGACGGTGTCTCGGGGGGAGAGGTTCACTCCCCACCGGAAAGCCGGTTCAAAGGCCAGGGAAAGTCCGGGGCAAGCCTCGCTGAAAGCAGCGGTGGCCACCGGGGGAAAGCGCAGGCAGGAAGCACCTCATGGGTCTCACGAGCGATAAAATGCTGGCAATGGCGATCTTGTTCGCCGTACTGCTGTTCGTAGGCACGCTGTGGCTGTGGCCCCGGCTCGCCCGCCGGAACTGGCGGGCCGTCACTGGCCGCGCCGGCCTTTTGCTGGCCACCCAGCTGGCGCTCTTCGCATGCCTCGGGATAGCCGTCAACCAGGCTTTCGGTTTCTATGCGAGCTGGGGCGACCTGCTCGGCACGGAGACCGACCAGGGCGTCGTCGTCGACCACACGGCGGGCGCCGCGGCCGGTGCTCCGCTCCGCGTGGTGTCCACCTCCGAGGTGCACGGCATGGGCGGCTCGCTGCCCCGCACGGCCGGTCAGATCCAGCAGGTCGGCATCGTCGGCCGTACGACGCACATCGCCACGCCCGCGTACGTGTACCTGCCGCCGGAGTACTTCCAGCAGCAGTACCGCACCCGTACGTTCCCCGTGGTGGTCGTCCTCAGCGGCTATCCGGGCACCGCGCGGGCGCTGGTGGACAAGCTGAACTACCCGCGAACCGCCCAGCACCTGGTCCGGGCCGGGAAGATGCGGCCGACGATCCTGGTGATGCTGCGGCCCACGGTCGCGCCGCCCCGGGACACCGAGTGCGTGGACATCCCGCACGGCCCGCAGACCGAGACCTTCTTCGCCAGGGACCTGCCCGCGGCCGTACGCGCGCACTACCGGGCCGCCGTGAAGCCGGGCGGCTGGGGAATCGTCGGCGACTCGACGGGCGGGTACTGCGCGCTCAAGCTCGCGATGCACCACCCCGGCGTGTACGCGGCCGGTGCCGGACTCTCCCCGTCGTACAAGGCCCCGCTGGACGCCACGACCGGCGACCTCTTCCAGGGCGACCGGAATCTCGAGAACCGCGCGAACCTCTGGTGGTTCCTGAAGCACGAGCCCGCCCCGGACACCTCCCTGCTGGTCACCAGCAGCAAAGTCGGGGAAACCAACTACAAGGCCACGCTGAAATTCATCGCGAGTGTGGAGGCCACGAAGCTGACCCGGATCTCGTCGATCATCCTCGGCAGCGGCGGTCACAACTTCAATACCTGGCGCCGCGAGATCCCCGCGACCCTCCAGTGGCTCAGCGGCCGATTGAACGGCAGCTGAGTCCCGGCCCCGCCGATACCGTGTGAAGGCTCCGTTGTCGCTGTGTTTTTACGGCCCGGGGCACCACGATTCGCCTACGCGCGGTAAGTTTCTGGCCATGCCACGTGGACGCCACCGTCATTCCCCACCTTTGCACAGGCTGTTGCCTCCTTCGGCGATCGCCGGTGTCTCCCTCGTCTGCGCCCTGGGCCCCTGGCTGTTCTCCCAACCGACGGCGCTGCGCACGCTGGCCGCGATAGCCGCGGCCACCGCGACCGTCGGTGCCGCCGTCATGCGGCGCTGGGACAGCGAGGCGGGCAAGCAGGTGGCCGACCTCTCACGCGCGCGTGCGAGCGACGAGTGGCGCCACGAGGAGCGGACAGCCGAGCTGGAGACCGACCTGGAGGAGTCGCGCGAGCTGCGCGCCAAGCTGGAGCAGCGGCTGCGCGCGAAGCGGTCGGAGCTGGCCGGACTGCGCAACGAGCACGCGGCCCTGCTGCGCCGCTACGCCACCGCCGAGACCGAGCGTGCCAGCGCGCTGGAGGGCCGGCGCCTGCTGGAGATCGAGGCCACCGCGCCGTCGGACGGGCTGCCGGCCCCCCGGAGCGCGGACGAGGCTGAGAAGCCGGCGGCCGTCGAGGAGAAGGCCGAGGAGCCGGCGGTCGAGGAGACGGCTCCCGCCGTCTTCTCGCCGGAGGGTTCCAAGCTGTTCCTGCGGGCCAAGGTGGCATTGGCCCGGTTCGACGAGAAGGACACCCCGGCGGCCGAGGCCGACGCGTCCGTCGAGGGCACGGCGGAGACGGCCGCCGAGCCCGAGGCACCCAAGGGCGAGACCGCGCCGGAGGACGAGGCGCAGGGGCAGCCCGAGGCGGCCGACGGGCACGCGCGCGCGGCCGCCGCCACCACCACGGCGGAGCCGCAGGACGGCACCCCGGCAGCGGCGGAGCAGGACGCCCGCCCCTCGACGGCACCGTCCGCCAACTCCGTTCAGCCCTCGGGCCACTTCACGGTCCCGACCGCGGTGGCGGTCCTGCCGGCCGCGCCGATCCCGCGCCCGCTGGTCACCGGCGGCTTCGACTTCTTCGGCACCCAGAAGGGCTCGCCGGCGGGCGGGCTGGACGCCATGCACAACGAGGACCTCGCGGACGTCGTCGGCCAGGAGGCGCTCGCGCTTCACAAGACCGAGTCCGAGGCCGAGTTCAAGCCTGCCGACGCACGCGCCCGGGGCGTCGGCCAGGTCATCGACCTGACCGCGCACGACGAGACGGAACAGATCAACCTCGGCGGCCTGCGCAGCGCCGCCTCCTGAGACACCGCCGCCCCCTGAACACGCGGCGACTGCGGGCCGGGACACCCGACGGGTGCCCCGGCCCGGGCCGTTCAGGGGGTCAGGCCATCCAGCGGTCCGGCCGCGCGGTCCGGCGCCCCGTCCGGGACCGCTCGGCCTGCTCCCGCAGCAGTGCCGCGGCCTCCTCGGCGTCCCGCAGACGGGCCGTCACGGTCTTGTCGGCCCCCGTGTCCACATGAACGGCCGCGAGCCGCCACAGCCGCCCCCAGGGCCCCTGGGTCAGCCGAACGCTCTGGACCTTGGCGTGCGGGACGAGTGCGAGGCGCCGGCGCAGCAGCCCGTGCCGCGCCGCGAACACCGCGTCCGTGACCGCGAGCCCGTACCCGCGCCACCACAGCGGCACGCACCACCGGGCCCGCCCCGGCGGCCGAAGCAGCTCACCGGGGACGGTGACACCTGGCAGCACGCGCGCGACGACCGACTCGGCGACCGCGCGCGGAGCGACCGGCACCAGCACCGAGTTCGCCGACCCGGCCACGTCCAGCTCCACCCGCACCCAGCGCAGCGGCCGCCACAGCAGCGGCTCCACGATCCGCACGGTCTGCACCCGCCCCGGCGGCACCGTCTCGTGCGTGCGGTCGAGCAGCCCGTGGTCGATGCGCAGCCCGTCCGGGGACTCCCCGACCGTCCAGTCGTACTCCCCGACGAACCGCCCCACACTCGTCGTGGCCGCCGCGCCGAGCAGCGGCACCGCGGTGGCGAGGACCGTCCACACGCTGTGGGTGGCCAGCCAGAGGAACGGCGGGGCGACCAGGGCGGCGGCCAGGGAACCCCAGGTGGCACCCGTCAGCATGATCGAGACGGCGAGCTTGTTCGGCGGCACGCGCATCAGCTCGTGCGCCGGCGCCTCCCCGACCTCGTGCGCCGTCTCGGGCGCGAACCCGGCGGCGCGCGCGAGCAGCTCCGCGCGGAGCCGGCGAGCCTCGCCCTGGCCCAGGAAGGCCAGTTCGTCCTTCTTCTCGGTGCCGACGACGTCTATGCGCAGCTTGGCGACTCCCGCCACGCGCGCGAGGAGCGGCTGGGTGACGTCGACGGCCTGGATCCGCTCCAGCCGGATGTGCGCGGTGCGCCGGAACAACAGGCCGGTGCGTATGCGCAGTTCGCTGTCGGTCACCGCGAAGTAGGTGAACCACCAGGTGAGGAAGCCGTAGAGGGCCCCCGCCGTGACCAGGCCGGCGAGCCCGCCCAGGGCCATCGTCGTGGTCAGCCTCGTCAGCTGCTCCTGGGCCTGGTTCGGGTCGTGCATCGCCCAGCCGGTGAGCACCGCGACCGGAGCCCACGCCCGCCGGAACGGCGTCACCGGGTGCAGCCGCCGCTCGCCCGCGGCCTTGCCCGCCCCCATGGCGCTTTCCACGCCCGGGGCGGTCACAGCCCCGCCGATCGTGCCTCGCCGAGCTCGGTGAGCCGGTCGCGCAGCCGTTCCGCCTCGGCCGGGTCGAGACCGGGGATCGTCGCGTCGGTGGCCGCCGCGGCGGTGTGCAGCTGCACGCTGGCGAGCCCGAAGTGCCGCTCGACGGGCCCCGAGGTCACCTCCACCAGCTGCATCCGCCCGTACGGCACCACGGTCTCCTGGCGCCACAGCACCCCGCGGGTGATCAGCAGGTCGTCGGCGCGCTCCGCGTAGCGCCAGGACCGCCAGTTGCGGCCCAGCAGCACCCAGCCCCAGGCCAGCGCGGCCAGCGGCAGCAGCGCGAAGGCCGCCCACACCGGGCCGGCCAGCAGGCTGAGCAGCAGACCCACGGCGAGGGCGGCCAGCCCCAGCCACACGACCAGCAGCAGCCGGCGCATCCGCAGCAGGCCGGGCGGCAGCCCCGTCCAGGCCGGTTCGGTCCCCATCGTCCCGGCGCCGGCCGGGCTCCCCGTCTCCATGAGGCCAGCGTACGTAGGAGAGACTGGGTCCATGACTCCTACGACGGAGACCACGGTCGGGATCGGCGGCGCCGCGGAGAGCACCGACATGGTGCTCAACATCGGCCCCCAGCACCCCTCCACGCACGGCGTGCTGCGGCTGAGGCTGGTACTGGACGGCGAGCGGATCGTCGCCGCGGAGCCGGTGATCGGCTACATGCACCGCGGCGCGGAGAAGCTCTTCGAAGCCCGCGACTACCGGCAGATCATCATGCTCGCCAACCGCCACGACTGGCTGTCGGCCTTCTCGAACGAGCTGGGCGTGGTCCTCGCCGTGGAGCGCATGCTCGGCATGGAGGTGCCCGTCCGCGCGGTGTGGACGCGTACCCTGCTCGCCGAACTGAACCGGGTCCTCAACCACCTGATGTTCCTCGGCTCCTATCCGCTGGAGCTCGGCGGGATCACCCCGGTGTTCTACGCGTTCCGCGAGCGCGAGGTGCTGCAGAACGTCATGGAGGAGGTCTCCGGCGGCCGCATGCACTACATGTTCAACCGCGTCGGCGGCCTCAAGGAGGACCTGCCGGCCGGCTGGACCGCACGCGCGCGTGCGGCCGTGGCCGCCGTGCGCTCCCGCATGGACGTCTTCGACGACCTGGTCCTCGGCAACGAGATCTTCCGCGGCCGCACCCGTGGCGTCGGCGCCCTCGCGCCGGAGGCCGTGCACGCGTACGGCGTGAGCGGGCCCATCGCGCGCGCCTCGGGCGTCGACTTCGACCTGCGCCGCGACGAGCCCTACCTGGCGTACGGCGAGCTCCAGGACACCCTGAGGGTCGTCACCCGCGTCGAGGGCGACTGTCTGGCCCGCTTCGAGTGCCTCCTGGAGCAGACCCACAACGCCCTGGACCTGGCCGACGCCTGCCTGGACCGGCTCGCCGACCTGCCGCCGGGACCGATCAACCAGCGGCTCCCCAAGGTGCTCAAGGCGCCCGAGGGCCACACCTACGCCTGGACCGAGAACCCGCTCGGCATCAACGGCTACTACCTCGTCAGCAAGGGCGAGAAGACCCCGTACCGGCTGAAACTGCGCTCGGCGTCCTACAACAACATCCAGGCCCTGACCGAACTGCTGCCGGGAACGCTGGTGGCGGACATGGTCGCGATCCTCGGGTCGATGTTCTTCGTCGTGGGCGACATCGACAAGTAGAGACAAGCAGAGCCAGGGGCGCGTCCGGCCGGGCCGTCCGCCACGGGCTTCCCTAGAGCAGCGCGTCCTTGATGCCCACCGGCTGGAGCAGCCAGAGGAAGTCGCCCAGGCCGCCGGGGGCGGTGAGTTCGGCGGCCTCTCCGGCGATCGCGAGGGCGCGCACGTATCCGGCGGGGTGCGTGGAGGCGAGCGTGAGCGGAGGGCGCGGGCCGATCAGGCCGAGGGCGCGCAGGGCGTCGCGTTGGGTGCACAGCGACGCTTCGGGCAGCCTGAGCGCCGGGTCGAGCGCCGTGCACGCGTCCAGCGCGACGTGCGCCGTGATGTCGCGCGTCCCGTCCGGCACGGGGGCGGTGGCCCGTCCGTCGCGGAAGCCGGTCAGCGTCCCGAACGGGGGGCGCGTGGTCAGGGTGTGCGCATAGTCCACGGCCACCGCGAGTCCCCTCTGCAGGCTGGTGACGGCGGACGCCCACGCCTGGTCCCGGGGCAGCCCGATCTCCGCCCGCAGCCCCGGCTCCGTACCCAGCGGCCACCACCGTGCGAGCCACTGCGCGTCCGCGCCCGACACGCGCTCGCCGAGCAGTTCGGTGCCGTCCGGCCGGACCAGCACCAGCCGGGCCACCCCGGCCGCGTCCACCTCGGCGACCTCGACCGGCACGTTGTCCAGCCACTCGTTGGCGAAGAGCAGTCCGGTGATCGTGCGCGGGAGTTCGGTCAGCCAGGTGATCCGGTCGGGCAGGCCCGGCGGGCGGTCGGCGAGCTCCACGGCGTACGCACGCGCGCGTGCCGCCACGTCCGCGGGCAGCGCGGCGAGCACTCCGCTGACCAGCTCGCCCCGGCCGGCGCCCATGTCGACGAAGTCCAGCGTCTCGGGGCGGCCCAGGGCCTCGTCGACCCGGCACAGCAACTCGGCCACGGCCTCGGCGAACAGCCGCGAGGCGTGCACCGACGTGCGGAAGTGCCCGGCAGGGCCCTCCGGGCGGCGGTAGAAGCCGCCGGGGCCGTACAGGGCCGCCTCGGTGGCCGCACGCCAGCCGTGTGCGTCACCGGCCGTCTCTCGCCTCGCCTCATCCGTCACCGGCCCAGACTAGGCGCACAGGTGATCACCTTCTCCACCTTGGGGAGTACGCGTGCGTAACAGGGATCGGCCCTCCGGTTGACCCCTGCACCTATCACGCTTCCCTACGCTGGGTTACGTGCAGCGCCTCTATGACTTCCTCCGCAGGCACCCGATATGGGTCGACATCTTCTGGGCTGTCGTCCTGCTCGGGATTTCCGGCGCGAGCATCTGGAAGCTCGGCGGGGATCGGGGGCACCACGGACCCAGGGCCGTCCTGCTGGCCGTGGCCGTCGTGATGAGCGTCGTCGTCGCGCTGCGCCGCCGGTTCCCGGAGCCGATGCTGCTGCTGGCCGCGGCCACCGGCCTGGCCCAGCTGGTGCTGGACGCGGAGACGACCGTCGCCAACTTCGCCATGCTGGTGATCGTCTGCACGAACGCCGCCGTCGGCGCGCGCTGGGCGTCCCGGCTCGGTCTGTACGCCGGGCTGTGCGCGGCGCCCCTGGCGGAGATCCGGTGGCCGCAGCGGGAGGTGTCCTTCCTGGGGCAGGTCGCGATCGTGCTGTTCCAGACGGTGCCGTTCGTGTTCGCCTGGGTGCTCGGCGACTCCATGCGCACCCGTCGCGCCTACTTCGCGCAGCTTGAGGAGCGCGCCGCCAGGCTGGAGAAGGAGCGCGAGGCGCAGGCCAAGGTCGCGGTCGCCGCCGAGCGCGCCCGGATCGCCCGCGAGTTGCACGACGTGGTCGCGCACAACGTGTCCGTGATGGTGGTCCAGGCCGACGGCGCCGCCTATGTCCTGGACGCCGCACCCGACCAGGCGAAGAAGGCCCTGGAGACGATCTCCTCCACCGGCCGCCAGGCCCTCGCCGAGATGCGCCGCCTGCTGGGCGTGCTGCGCACCGGCGAGCACAGGGAGGTCGGCGAGTACGTCCCGCAGCCCGACGTCGAGCAGATCGACCAGCTCGTCGAGCAGTGCCGCAGCTCCGGCCTGCCCGTCGACTTCAAGGTCGAGGGCACCCCGCGCCCGCTGCCCAGCGGCGTCGAGCTCACGGCCTACCGGATCGTGCAGGAGGCGCTCACCAACACCCGCAAGCACGGTGGCCCCAACACGGGTGCCAGCGTGCGGCTGGTCTACTTCGACGACGGACTCGGCCTGCTGGTGGAGGACGACGGCAAGGGCGCCCCGCACGAGATGTACGAGGAGGGCGGCGCCGACGGCCAGGGGCACGGCCTCATCGGCATGCGCGAACGGGTCGGCATGGTGGGCGGCACCCTCGACGCGGGCCCCCGCCCTGGCGGAGGATTCCGCATCAGCGCCCTGCTCCCGCTCAAACCGGCGCACTGACGCAGACGCACGCCCCCGGTTGACACCTGTCATGCGCCCGGAAAATCCCCGGGTGACCACTGGCAGACGGACGAAAACGGAAACGGAAGAGGACCCGATGACGATCCGCGTGATGCTCGTCGACGACCAGGTGCTGCTGCGCACCGGTTTCCGGATGGTGCTCGCGGCCCAGCCGGACATGGAGGTCGTCGCGGAGGCGGGCGACGGCGTCGAGGCCCTCCAGGTGCTGAAGGCCACCGCCGTGGACGTCGTCCTGATGGACGTGCGCATGCCCAAGCTGGACGGCGTGGAGGCCACCCGGCGCATCTGTGCGGAGCCCGACGCGCCCAAGGTGCTCATCCTGACCACCTTCGACCTCGACGAGTACGCCTTCTCGGGGCTGAAGGCGGGCGCCTCCGGCTTCATGCTCAAGGACGTGCCCCCGGGCGAGCTGCTGGCCGCCATCCGTGCCGTGCACAGCGGGGACGCCGTCGTCGCGCCGTCCACCACCCGGCGCCTGCTCGACCGCTTCGCGCCGATGCTGCCCTCCGCCGGCCAGGAGCCCCGCTACCAGGAGCTGGGCCGGCTCACCGACCGCGAACGCGAGGTGATGGTGCTGGTCGCGCAGGGGCTGTCGAACGGCGAGATCGCTGCCCGGCTGGTGCTGTCCGAGGCGACCGTCAAGACCCATGTGGGCCGCATCCTGACCAAGCTGGGGCTCCGGGACCGCGTGCAGGTGGTCGTGCTGGCCTATGAGACGGGGCTGGTGCGGGCGGGCGGCGGACACGGGTGAGGTGGGGGCCGGGCGCCTACTGGGGTGCCGGGTGCGTGTGGTGGGGGCGGGTGCGGGTTGTGTGTGGTTGCCCGCGCAGTTCCCCGCGCCCCTGACGGGGCGCTGCCCCTGACGGGGCGCTGC
>NZ_JAJONF010000061.1 GCF_021462265.1 Streptomyces shenzhenensis
CGCGGGGAACTGCGCGAGCAACCCCCACGCACCCGCACCCGACCGGCAAGGCGGCGGACCCGGCAACGGCAACGGCTCAGCGCCCCCCGCGTGACGTGGTCACCGTGAACTGCGCGCCGTCCGGATCCCGGAGAATCGCCTCGGTCTCCCCCTCGCTCAGCACGCTGCCCCCGTGTTTCTCGGCGGCCCGTGCGCACTCGGCGACATCGGCGACCGCGAAGTGGATCTGCCAGTGCGGCCGTACCGACGGATCGGGCGCCGCCTCCACCGCCCCCGAGTCGATGCGGGCCACGGCGTCGCCCCGGCTGCGCAGCACGACCTCGCCGCCCTCGTACTCGACCTCGCAGCAGCCCGGTCTGTCGGAGGCCCAGCCGAGTACCTCGCCGTAGAACATCGCGGAGTCGAAGGCGTTGCGCGTGTGCAGGCGGATGAAGGTCGGGGCGGCCTGCCGCCAGGTCTCCCAGTTCGAGACGAGTTCCCCCTCCCAGATACCGAAGACGGCGCCGTCCCGGTCGGCGATCAGCGCCGCCCGGCCGGGCGGGAAGGACAGCGGCCCCACCGCGGGCGTGCCGCCCCGCTCGCGGGCCCGCGACACCGCCTCGTCCGCGTCCAGTACGGCGAAGTACGGCGTCCAGGCCACCGCCATCTGCCACATCGCGGCGACCGCCGCGATGCCCGCCACCGGCACCCCGTCCGCCAGCGCGATCCGGAAGTGGTCGCCGAGCCGGACACTGCGCCATCGCCAGCCGAGCACGGCGCTGTAGAAGTCCTCGGTCGTCCGCAGGTCGCGGCTGGTCAGGCTGACCCAGCACGGGGCACCGAAGACCGAGTGCGTGGAGAGCACCGATCGCTTCTTCTGTGTGGGTCCGGGGGGAGGCGTGTCGTCGTTCATGGCACTCGTGTCCTGGGTGTCGGGGCCGGCGGGAGGACCGGTCTGCCACCAGTCTCCAACCGGAAGCGGTGGAAATGCCTGCCGAGTACCCCGGTGGCGCAGAGCCATACGGGTGATGTGACGGAGGGACGGGCGAGAGGGAGCCGGCCCGGATCCCCCACCTGCGGAAAGAGGCCGGCCGGCTCCAGGAGGCCGTCGCCTGCATGCCGTGGTGGACCAGGCACAGAGGTCTCCCACCACACCGACGTCAGGCGGCGCGACGTCGCCGGCCTGATCCTCGTCCCGGGGCGCACCGGCTGCCTGCCCGCCGGGATCCGCGTCCAGCCGGCGGAACCGCTGGAACGCTACGGCCCGGCCTCCCGGCCTCCCGGCGCCCCGTCCACCGGGCGGGCCTCAGCCGGTCTCGGTCTCGGCCTCGGCCAGCAGTTCCTCGCGCAGCCGCTCGAAACAGGCGCTGAGCAGCCGGGACACGTGCATCTGCGAGATGCCCAGCTGCTCGGCGATGCGGCTCTGCGTCATGCCGCGGAAGAACCGCAGGTAGAGGATGAGCCGGTCACGCTCGGGCAGCCCCTGGAGGCAGGGTTCCGCGGCCGTGCGGTCGACTATCAGATCGTAGCCGGGGTCCGGACCGCCCAGGGTGTCCCCGAGCACATAGCCGTCGCCGCCGGGCACCTCGGCGTCCAGCGACAGCGCCGAGTAGCACTCCAGGGCCTCCATCCCGGCCCGTACCTCGCTCTCGGTGAGCTGGGCCCGCGCGGCGATCTCGGCGACGGTGGGGACGCGCCCGGGGGTCGTCTGGCCCAGTTCCTTGAGGGTGCCCCGGACCCGGTTGCGCAGTTCCTGGACCCGGCGCGGCACGTGCAGGGTCCACATGTGGTCGCGGAAGTGGCGTTTGATCTCGCCGGTGATGGTCGGCACGGCGTAGGCCTCGAAGGCCCGGCCGCGTTCCGGGTCGTAGTGGTCGACGGCCTTCACCAGTCCCAGGGCCGCGACCTGGTAGAGATCCTCCAGGGTCTCCCCGCGGCCGCGGAACCGTACGGCGATCCGCTCGGCCATGGGCAGCCACAGCTCGACCAGCTGGTCCCTGAGCGCCCGGCGTGCCGGGCCCTCGGGCAGTGCGGCCAGCCGTACGAAGTCCTGGGCCGTGTCCGGGGCGTCGTCGTGCGGATGGGAGTTGGTCTTACAGGTGGCACGCATCGCGCGCACCTCCCTCAGCGAGGTGCTGGTGGACGGAGACCGTGGGAGGACGCGCTCGGACCCTGGGAAGGACACAGGGGCGGCCGGCGGAAGCCGGCTCCCACGAACGTGCCTCCGGTCCGAAGCACTGAAGGGCTGATGCCCCGAATGGAACATAGCGAAACAAGACGGTCGAAAGGATGATATTTCTTTCTTCCGGTGGTTGACCTTCTCGCCGGTTCTTCCCTTGACCGTCCCTTGATATGGATACCTCTGTAGCAGAGGTAATCTTCCAGGTGTGGAATCGGAGACCTTCCCGGAAGAACTCGCCGACGCGTTGGTCGGTCTCCAGCGGCTGATCCGCCGCCGGCTGCGCCGCGGGCTCGCCCTGCCACGGCTGCGCGGCGCTGAGGTGGAGCTGCTGCGGCTGGTCGAGTCCCGGCCCGGGATCGGCATCTCGGACGCGGCCAAGGAGCTGCACCTGGCGAGCAACTCGGTGTCGACCCTGGTCAACCAGCTCGTCAAGGACGGCTACCTGGTCAGGGAGACCGACCCGGCCGACCGGCGGGCCGCCCGGCTGCGGCTCACCGAGGACGCCGGGAAACGGCTCGCCGACTGGCACCGCCGCCGCGCGGAACTCGTCGCCGGCCGTGTCGCGCGGCTGGCCGAGGCGGACCGCGAGGCCCTGAGAGCGGCGCTTCCCGCGTTGCGCAGGCTGGCCGACACCCTGCACGAGGAGGCCGAGGAATCATGACAACGGACACCACAGCAGTCGCCTGCACCGGACTGTCCTACCGCTTCGGGGACACCAAGGCCGTCGACGGACTCGACCTGACCGTCGCCGAGGGCGAGGTCTTCGGGCTGCTGGGCCCCAACGGCGCCGGCAAGACCACCGCCATCCGCTGCATCACCACCCTGCTGCCCGTCCCCGCCGGGATGGTCCGCGTCTTCGGCCACGACACCGGCAGGGAACGGATGGCCGTGCGCCGGCTGCTCGGCTACGTCCCGCAGCAGCTGTCCGCCGACAGCGGGCTCACCGGGCGCGAGAACGTCGAGCTGTTCGCCCGCGTCTTCGACGTTCCCCGGCGCGAGCGGGCCGCCCGGGTCGCCGAGGCGCTGGCGGCCGTCGGCCTGGCCGACGCCGCCGACCGGCTCGCCGGCACCTACTCCGGTGGCATGGTCCGCCGCCTCGAACTGGCCCAGGCGCTGGTCAGCGCGCCCCGGCTGCTGATCCTGGACGAGCCGACCATCGGCCTCGACCCGATCGCCCGCACCGGCGTGTGGGACCAGATCGACTCCGTGCGGGCGGCCACCGGCATGACCGTCCTGGTCACCACTCACTACATGGACGAGGCCGACCAGCACTGCGACCGGGTCGGCCTCATGCACCGCGGCCGGATCCGCGCCCTCGGCACCCCCGACGAGCTCAGGCGCGGCCTCGCCGAACGGCAGGGCACCGAGGCCCTGCCCACCCTCGAAGACGTCTTCCGCGACGTGGCCGGCAGCGGCCTCGACGACCGGTCAGGAGGTTTCCGCGATGTCCGAAGCACCCGCCGCACCGCCAACCGAGTCGGCTGAGGGCACCGGCACGTCCCTGCTGCTGACCCCGCCCAGGCCGCGCTCCGGCTGGCGGCTGCTGCCCGCCCGGGTCGTCGCCATGTGCGCGGTCGAGCTGCAGAAGCTCCGCCACGACCGCACCGAGCTCTACACCCGCGCGATCCAGCCCGCCCTCTGGCTGCTGATCTTCGGCCAGACCTTCACCCGGATCCGGGCGATACCCACCGGCGGCATCCCTTACATCGACTACCTGGCGCCCGGCATCATCGCCCAGTCCGCGATGTTCATCGCCATCTTCTACGGCATCCAGATCATCTGGGAGCGCGACGCCGGCGTCCTGAACAAGCTCCTCGTCACCCCCACCCCCCGCTCGGCCCTCATCACCGGCAAGGCCTTCGCGGCCGGGGTCAAGTCCCTGATCCAGGCCGTCGTGGTGATCGTCATCGCCGCGATCCTGGGCGTCTCCCTGACCTGGAACCCGCTGAAGCTGCTCGGGGTCGGACTCGCCGTCGTCCTCGCCTCGGCGTTCTTCTCCTGCCTGTCGATGAGCATCGCCGGCATCGTCCTCAGCCGGGACCGGCTGATGGGCATCGGGCAGGCCATCACCATGCCGCTGTTCTTCGGCTCCAACGCCCTGTATCCCGTCGCGATCATGCCGGGCTGGCTCCAGGTGGTGAGCAGGATCAACCCGCTGAGCTACCAGGTCGACGCCCTGCGCGGCCTGCTCCTCGGTACGCCCGCCCACCTCGGCCTCGACTTCGGCGTGCTGGCCGTCGCGGCCGCCCTGGGCATCACCGCGGCCTCCGCACTGCTCGGCCGTCTGGCCCGCTGATCCGGCCGCAGGCGGGACGCACGCCGACGTGATGTGCGGCACGCGCCCGCGACCCGCCCCGGACCCCGGGGCGGGATAACCGCTGCGCAACGCTTGATCAGCGATCAAAGCGGGCGAACCCCCTGGCCACAGCGCATTCCACCCATTTGACAGTGCGCTGAGCACACAGATAGACAGCGGGAGTCGAGAGGGGCACTGTGTACGAGCCGAACGTGGTCGGGGACTGGCACGAGTACGACGAGCATGCCGGTCTGCGGGTCCGCGTCCACCGCCTGGAGGAGTCCGAGCCGCCGCGCGGCCGGGACGACGCCGCGGCCGGGCTGACGTACTTCAGTGTCCGGGTCACCATCGAGAACCGCGGCTCCCGCCACTTCAGCGTGCAACTGGAGGACGGTCAGATCGACGTCCGGGTCGGCCCCGACGGGGAGGGCGCGTTCATCGACTGGCGCAACTCCCAGTTCATCGAGGGCTTCGACGTCTACCCGCTGCGCCGCGCCACCGCCGTCCTCTACGCGGCCGGCCCCGAGGCCGCCCTC
This sequence comes from Streptomyces shenzhenensis, assembly GCF_021462265.1. Taxonomy (GTDB): domain Bacteria; phylum Actinomycetota; class Actinomycetes; order Streptomycetales; family Streptomycetaceae; genus Streptomyces; species Streptomyces shenzhenensis. The sequence continues at coordinate 4,994 of NZ_JAJONF010000061.1, forward strand.
ACCCAGGTGGACGTACAGGTCCAGCTCCGGGTCGACGAGGAATGGACGGAGCGCCGGCTGTGGGCGGGCGGCATCGGCGTACTGGAGTCGACCACCGCCACGGCCTGCCAGGGCGCCGGCCCGGGCAGCGTGGCCCACCAGGTGACAGCCTTCCTCAAGGACCAGACGGAGCCGGGCCCCACCGCTCCCTGAGCAGGCTGCGGTGCGGGGCCGTATCCGATGTGCGGCCACCGCCGCGCGGCTGCGGCAGGCCACCACGGCGCCGCGGACGACCGACGGCATGTCCCGGCGCTGCCGGACAGCCCCTAGTGCCCCCTAGTGCGGGATGCCGTCGATGATCTCGCGGGCGCCCTGGCGCAGCAGGGCCACGGCGACGGAGGTGCCGAGCGTGGCCGGGTCCAGGCGGCCCGCCCATTCGTGGGCGTTCAGCCGGGTCTTGCCGTCCGCAGTGAACACACAGGCCCGCAACGACAGTTCACCGCCGCCGTCGACCCGGGCGTAGCCGGCGATCGGGCTGTTGCAGTGCCCCTGCAGCACGTGCAGGAACATCCGCTCGGCGGAGGCCTCCCGGTGGGTGGCCGGGTCACCGAGTGCGCTCACCACGTCGATCAGTTCCGAGTCGCCCTCCCGGCACTGCAGGGCGAGGATGCCCGCGCCGATGGGCGGCATCATCCTCTCCGGGTCCAGCACCTCGCTGACCACGTCCGTACGGCCGATCCGCTCCAGGCCCGCCAGCGCGAGCAGCAGCGCGTCCGCCTCACCGGCGGCGAGCTTCGCCAGGCGCAGGTTGGCGTTGCCCCGGAAGGGCACGCACTCCAGATGCGGATGGGCGGCCGCCAGCTGGGCGACCCGGCGGACCGAGGAGGTGCCGATCCGGGTGCCCGGCGGCAGTTCGTCCAGGGTCAGCCCGCCCGGGTGGACCAGGGCGTCGCGGATGTCGTCCCGCTTCAGGAACGCCGCGAACATCGTCCCGGCGGGCAGCGGCCGGTCCGCCGGGACGTCCTTGACACAGTGCACGGCGAGATCCGCCTTGCCGGTCAGCAGCGCGGCGTCCACCTCCTTGGTGAACGCGCCCTTGCCCTCGACCGCGGAGAGATCGCCGAGCCACTTGTCACCGGTGGTCTTCACCGGCACGACCTCGGTGCGCACCTGCGGATACAGGGCCGCCAACTCGGCCCGGACCCGGGCCACCTGAGCGAGCGCCATCGGTGAGTCACGGGAGACGATTCGGATCAACTCGGGGACCGACATGAGGACACGATAGACCTTCCGGCCGCCCGCGGATTCCGACATCCTGTCGGTCTTCGGCTACGGGAGTGAGCCGGTGCGGGCCCCTTCCAGCCACCGGCCGAAGGGGAACAGATCGGTGTCTGCCTCCGATACGCCCGAGTTCGGCGGGGTACGCAGCAGGTGGCGGTGGCACGGCAGTTCGCGGCGCTCGGCCGGGATGAGCGGGCCGCCGGCCTCGCCGTCGGTCACCGGCATCTTGAGTGCGTGCCCTTCCGGGGCGACGTCAACCGGCGCTTGGCGAAGCTCACCGCCGGTGAGGCGGACGCGCTGCTGCAAGCCGACGTGCTGAGCACCGGCGGCGACGGCGAGGCGGTCCGAGCCCGGGAGCCGGACGTCGACGCGGAAGCCGGTACGCCACGGGGAGTTGGTCCCCCAGCGCGTCCGGCGGCCGTTCCGTCTCAAGCGTCGTCCCGCCGTCATGCCGGGACCGGCCGCCGGGGTCGCACACGATGCGAGAGGGCACGGCCGGCCGCGACAGGCGGCGAAGCCGGTGTCCACGTGCCCCCTTCGGCTCGACGTCCGCACGCCGAAACCGCGGCCCTCGAGGCCGCCGAAGCCGGCTCCGGCGGTCAGCCCAGGTCCCGGGGCAGGTCCGCGGCCGACTCCTCCGGTGCGAGGTCCGGGCGCAGCCGGAGCCAGGACGGCTGGCGCAGCAGCCCGGCCCGGGTCCGGGTGCTGTAGCTGACCTCGCCGACCAGCCGGGGCAGCACCCAGTGGGCGCCCGGGACCGGGGGCACGGGGTCGAAGGGGCACGAACCGGTCGCGGCGGCCCGCAGCAGCGCGGCCAGTTCGGTCCGCTCCGCCGTGCTCCAGCCGGTGCCCACCCCGCCGACGTACCGCAGCCGCCCGTCGGCGGACCGCTGGCCGACCAGCACCGCGCCCGGCAGCCCGGTCAGCCGCCCCTTGCCCGGCAGCCAGCCGCCGACGATCACGTCCTCGGCCCGCATGTTCCGGATCTTGATCCAGGCGCGGGACCGCACCCCCGGCTCGTACACCGAGTCCAGGCGTTTGCAGACCAGCCCCTCCAGACCGTGCTCCCGGGTCGCCCGCAGCGCCTCCGCGCCGTGCCCGACGACGGCGCGCGGCGTCGACCAGTACGGGCCTTGCAGGGACAGGGACTCCAGGCGTCTGCGACGCTCCGCGTACGCCGTGGTGAGCAGCGGGTCCGTCAGCAGCAGCACGTCGAACAGCACCAGATGGACCGGGACCCGGGCCGCCATCCGGGCCGCCCGGGCCGGGGCGTGGGCCAGGCCCATCCGGCTCTGCAGCAACTGGAAGTCGGCGCGACCGTGTTCGTCGACGGCCAGCACCTCGCCGTCCAGGATCGCCGGGGTGCGGCCCAGCGCCCGTGCCAGCGGGCGCAGTTCGGGGTAGGCGGCGGTGATCTCCTCGCCGGAACGGGCGCGCAGCAGCATGCCGGCGTCGCCGGGCAGGTAGACGACCACCCGCTGGCCGTCCTGCTTGGTCTCGTAGGCCCAGCGGGCGTCCTGTGCGGCGGGCGGCAGCCGGCCGGGGGTGGCGAGCATGGGCGGGATCAGCGGCAGGGCGGTCACTGAGGAGATGTGAACCGGTCACGGCCGCCGCACGCGCCTTCCGGTACCGGTTCCCCCGAACAGGCTCCAGGCGTCCGGCACGGCGGCGGGGCCTGCGCCGGGGCCGCCCGGCAGAGCCCGCGGCGTGCCCTCGACGCCGAAACGTCGCGGGGCGGGCCGCCCGCCGGGGTACGGCCCGCCCCACCGAGGATCACCCTTCGCGTACGGGGCTCAGCGCACGGACTCCGCCGTCGGCCTGGCCGGGGCCTGAGCGGGCTCCGGGTCCGCCGGGCGGCGGCCGGGCAGGAAGGAGGCGAGGACGAAGGCCAGGACGGCCGCGCCCGCACCGGTCGCCATGACCACCTTGAAGCCGTTCTCGGAGGGCAGGGTGACGCCGCCGAGGCTGATGGTCAGCTGGGCCAGGACGACGCCGGCGACGGCGCTGGCCACCGACGTGCCGATGGACCGCATCAGCGTGTTGAGGCTGTTCGCGGCGGCCGTCTCCGACGCCGGGACCGCGCCCATGATCAGCGCGGGCATCGCGCCGTACGCGAAGCCGACACCGGCGCCGATGACGCAGGAGACCAGGATCAGGTGCCAGACCTCGGACATCAGGACGATGTTGAGGCCGTAGCCGGCGGCGACGATCACCGCGCCGATCATGAGCGTGATCTTCGGTCCCCTGGCCTTGGTGATGGCGGCCGACAGCGGGGCGAAGCCCATCATGACCAGGCCCTGCGGGGCCATCACCAGACCGACCGTCAGCATCGACCTGCCGAGGCCGTAGCCGGTCCGGGTGGGCAGCTGGAGCAGCTGCGGGAGCACCAGGGACATCGCGAACATCGAGAAGCCGAACGCGATCGAGGCCAGGTTGGTGAACAGGACCTGGCGGCGGACGGTGGTGCGCAGGTCGACCAGCGGCTCGGTGGTGCGCAGTTCGAAGAAGCCCCAGGCGAGCAGTACGAGGACCGCGAGCGCGAACAGGCCGAGCGTGGCGCCGCTCGCCCAGCCCCAGTCGGCGCCCTTGGAGACGGCGAGCAACAGCGAGACCAGGCCGACCGCGAGGCCCACCGCGCCGACCGCGTCGAAGTGGCCGCCCGAGCGCACCCTGGACTCCGGCACCAGCAGCATGACCAGCGCGAACGCGACGACACCGAGGGTGGCGGAGGTCCAGAACAGCACATGCCAGTCGTAGTGGTCCGCGAGGAACGCCGCGGCCGGCAGGCCGAGCGCGCCACCGACGCCCAGCGAGGCACTCATCAGGGCCGTCGCGCCCGCCAGCCGTTCCGGCGGCAGCTCGTCGCGCATGATGCTGATGCCCAGCGGGACCACGGCGGCCGCGAGGCCCTGGAGGGCGCGGCCCACGATCATCGGGACGAGCGAGTCGCTCAGCGCGGCCACCACCGAGCCGGACACCAGCAGCACCAGGCTGACCAGCAGCATCAGCCGCTTGCCGAGCATGTCACCGAGGCGGCCGGCCACCGGGGTGGCGACGGCGGCGGCCAGCAGGGTCGCCGTCACCGCCCAGGCCGCGTTGGACGCGGAGGCGTTCAGGTACTTCGGCAGCTCCGGGACGATCGGGATCACCAGGGTCTGCATCAGCGAGACGGTGATACCGGACAGGGCCAGCACCGCCACCACCGCGTTCGGGTTCGGTCGCGCCGGTCTCGTGGACCCGGCGGGCTGGACAGGGGCTTCGGGCATGGAACTGGGCCTCCGTAGGCAGGACATGGGCGACTGGGCACTTTTTAAGTCAGGCGCTTGACTTACTGTACTGGCAGGGTGCGGCCGCACGGTGCGGCCCTGCCGCGTAGGCTTCTCCGGCTGGACCTCGCCGCTTCGGGCGGGGCCCCGGGTACGGCTCGCGGGACAGGCCGGTCCGGGTGGTGCGCGGTCCCGGAGCGGTGGTGGGCATGGCCGGCAGGACGGCGCGGGCGGACCAGGTCAGCGCGACGCGGGAGGCCATCCTGGACGCGGCGGAGCGGCTCTTCGCCGAACAGGGCGTGTACGCCGTCTCCAACCGCCAGGTCAGCGAGGCCGCCGGCCAGGGCAACAACGCGGCCGTCGGCTACCACTTCGGTACCAAGGCCGACCTGGTCCGTGCGGTCGCCGCCCGGCACTTCGAGCGGATCGAGCAGATCCGCCTGCGCCTGCTGGCCGAGGCCGGCGACTCCGACGACATCCGCGACCGGGTGGACTGCCTGGTCCGCCCGATCACCGAACACCTCGCGAGCCTGGGCAGCCCCACCTGGTACGCGCGCTTCTGCGCGCAGGTCATGACGGACCCCGCCCTGTACGACATCATGGTCGAGGAGTCCCTGGCCTCGCCGTCGCTGCGCCAGGCCGTCGACGCGCTGAACCGGCGGCTGCCGGAACTGCCCGCCGAGGTCCGCGCCGAACGCGGCCTGATGGCGAGGACGTTGATCCTGCACACCTGCGCCGAGCGGGAGCGCGCCCTGGCCGAGGGCACCGCCACCCCGCGCGCCACCTGGAGCGACGCGGCCACCGGGCTCACCGACGCCCTCCTCGGGCTGTGGCTGGCGCCCGTCTCCGCTACGCGTCGAAGGTGACGACGACCTTCTCCGCGGCCCCCGGCGTCCGCGCCAGCTCGAAGGCACGGTGGACGTCGGTGAAGGGGACGCGGTGGCTGATCAGCTTCGCGAACCGCTCGTGGTGCTCGACCAGTTCGGGGGTGACCTCGAAGATCTCGGTGGGGTAGCCCTGCGAGGCGATGAGGGTCAGCTCGCTGCGCAGCATTCCGCCGAGGTCGATCTCGCCCTTCTTCTGCACGGCGACCATGACCAGCCTGGCGTGCCACCGGGCGTTGGCGACCACGGTGTCGAAGACGGCCGGGGCGCCGGCCGCGTCGATGAAGACGTCCGTGCCCGGCCGTGGCTGGCCCAGGGCGTTGGCACTCCGCCCGTGCAGTGCGGTCAGCCGCGCGGTGACGTCCTCCTCCGCCGAGTTGATCACGGCGTCCGCGCCCACGGCCAGCGCCTTCTCCAGCCGGGCCGGGATGACGTCGGCGACGACCACGTGCCGCACGCCCCGCAGCTTGAGCCAGATCGCCGCGCCCAGCCCGATCGGTCCGGCGCCGAAGACGACCACCTTGTCGTCCGGCCCGGCCTGGGAGCGGTTGACCGCGTGCCGGGACACCGCCATCGGTTCGTTGAGGGAGGCGACCTCGAACGGCACGGTCTCCGGGAACACCGCGAGGCTCCGGCCCGCCTCGGCGTTCTCGATCAGCAGGTACTCGCTGAGGGCGCCGTACCGGCCGCCGCAGCCGATGATCCCGGTGGGCGCGGCCTGCGGGTTCACCACCACCCGGTCACCCGCCTTCAGCCCGGTGACCTCGGCGCCGGCCTCGGCCACCTCGCCGGCCGGCTCATGGCCCAGGGGGATCGGGACCAGGCCGCCGCCCAGGTGGGCGCGGGCGGGCATGCCGCCCATGTGCAGGAAGGTGACGTCGGTGCCGCAGATGCCGCCCGCGCGGATCTTCAGCAGGACGTCCTTCGGACCGGGCGCGGGACGCTCGACGTCCACGACCTCGATCCTGCCGACGCCGGCGGTCTGTACGGACTTCATCGTGGCCATGGGTGACTCTCGCTTTCAGGTGGTGCCGGGAGGTTCGCCGGGCCGTCCGCCCGAGGAGATTCCCCCGGGCCATTCCCCCGCGCCGGCCGCCGGGCCGGGGGAGTCGGCCGGCGTCCGGCCCGAGGACCGCGCCGGTTCCCGTCCCCACGGGACCGGCGCCCGGGCCCGCCGCCGGGCAGGGCCCACGGGGCGGCCTCCGCTCAGGACGACCCCGGTTACTTGAGTTAGGCAAGCATATGTGGCTTACTTGAGTCAAGCAAGCGAATGGTCCGTGCTCCGAACGGATGGGTCCCCCATGTACGGCAGCCCTCCCGCGTCCCCGGCGCTCGCCCGTGGCAGCGGACAGCGGCTCCTGGTCGCCGCCGGTGACCCGGACGCCGCCGAACTCCTCACCGTGACCCTGGATCTGGCGGGCTACCGGACCGGTGCCGCGGGCACCGCCGCCGAGGTGGTGCGGCGCCTCGGGGAACACCGGTTCGCCCTGGTCGTCATCGATGCCGAACTCCCCGGTCTCGACGGCCTCGCCCGGGGCGGCCGCTTCAGGCCGCCGTACCGGCCTCCGGTCCTCCTGCTGGCCGCCTGTGGATCACTGGCCCGGCTGGTACCCGAACTCCGTGCGGGCGAACGGGACTGCGTCACCAAACCCCTCCGGATCGCCGAGGTGCTCGCCAGGGTCAAGGTCCTGCTCCGGAGCGTGGGCGACGGTGGCCGCCGGGGGCCCACGCTTGACCAGGCGGGCCTGTCCCTGGACGACGGAACCTGCCGGGCCCGCCGGGGTGGCCGCACCCTCGACCTCACGCCCGCCGAGTACCGGCTGCTGCGCCACCTCCTGGCCAACGCGGAGAAGGTGCTGTCCAAGGAGCAGATCAGCCGGCACCTCTGGGGCGAGTTCCGGGGGGACAACGCCATCGAACAGCTGGTGTCCCGGCTCAGGCGCAAGGTCGACCGGGGCGGCCCCGCGCTGATCCACACCAGGCGGGGTTTCGGCTACTGGCTGGGGGAGCCGCCGGGGCCCGGGTGACTGCTTCACGAGGGCGCTCAGGAGCAAACGCCGAAGCCGTCGTGCCGCCGGTCCGGCGTGGCCTGTGGGCGGGGTGGCGGGTGACTCTCCGGGTGGGTGCGCGGCTTCGCATCTGACGTCAACCTCTGTGCCAGGTACGAGAATTTACGATGTCTGTCCCACCCGGGGACCGGGTTGCGGCTGGTGCGGGTGAACACGGCGTCCGCCGGCCTCGCCGAAGGGGCCTGCGACCTCGCCGTCGTGCGGCGGCCGTCCGAGGACCGGCGGTTCGGTTCGGCCGTCGTGGGGCTGGAACGGCGGCTGTGCGCGCCGGCCGCCGACGATCCGCCGGCCCGTACGCCTGGCCGACCTCGCCGGCCGGATCCTCCCGGTCGGCCGGCGCACCGGCACCACCACCCCTCAGCTGTGGCCGCAGGAGTCGCGGCCGGTGGTCCAGGAGGTGCACGACGTCGACGACTGGCTCACCGTCATCGGGGCCGGCCTGCGGTCGGTGTGACCGCCGAGTCGACCGCCGGCCAGTACCCGCGGCGGGCATCGTCCACCGGCCGGTCCGGGACGCCGAGCCGGTCACGGTCCGGCCGGCCTGGTGGGCGGGACGACCCGCACCCCGCCCACCAGGCCGTTCTCGAACTGCTCGGTGAGCTGTACCGCGCGGGCTGAGGCTCGCGTGCGGCCGGATTGGCCCGGCAATACCGCAGACAAAATTGTTGACAATCTTGTTTGGCTAGATTTACGTTCGACAGGCACTCACTCAGGGAGGGCACGAATGCCGACAGAAGTCCGTCCGAGCACCGGAGAGCAGGCCAAGCAGCACGCCTTCACCCTGCTGCGGCAGGCGATCCTGCACGGCGAGATGGCCCCGGCCCAGCGGCTGGTGGAGAACGAACTCGCCGAGCAGTTCGGTGTGACGCGCGCCAGCATCCGTGCGGCTCTGATCGATCTGGAGGCCCAGGGCCTGGTGGAGCGGATCCGCAACCGCGGCTCGCGGGTGCGGGTGGTGACCGTGGAGGAAGCGGTGGCGATCACGGAGTGCCGCATGGTCCTGGAGGGACTGTGCGCGGCCAAGGCGGCCGTCGCGGCCAGCGACGAGCAGCTCGGCGACCTCGCGGACCTCGGAGCGGCCATGACCGAGGCCGTCGCCGCCGGCGAGCCGGTGACCTACTCCGAACTCAACCACACACTCCACGACAAGATCCGGGAGATCTCCGGCCAGCAGACCGCCGTGGAACTGCTGGAGCGGCTCAACGCCCAACTGGTGCGCCACCGCTTTCAGCTGGCGCTGCGCCCGGGGCGTCCGCAGCAATCCCTGAACGAGCACCTGGCGATGATCGAGGCGATCAGGGCCAGGGACCCGCAGGCGGCCGAGGCGGCCGTCCGCGCCCACCTCACGAGCGTGATCGACGCACTGCGCGACTGAGACGCCCGGGGCTGGGTGGGCGCACACCTGTCCACCAAGGAGAGTTTTTCGATGACGCACGCCAACGCGCCTTCCCCCGGTCCCGAAGACGCTCGCCCGGGGGAGCCCCCGTCCCCGCCGCGGTCCACTCTGGTCGTCACCGCGCACGCCGGGGACTTCGTGTGGCGGGCGGGCGGAGCCGTCGCCCTGGCCGCGTCCCGGGGCGAGAAGGTCACCATCGCGTGCCTGACCTTCGGCGAGCGCGGCGAGTCCGCCAAGGCGTGGCGCGAGGGCAGGAAGCTGGCGGAGATCAAGGCGATACGCCGGGAGGAGGCGGAGAAGGCCGCCGCCGCTCTCGGCGCCGAGGTCCGCTTCTTCGACGCCGGCGACTACCCGCTGGTCGCCACCGCCGAACTGACCGACCAGCTGGTCGCCGTCTACCGCGAGACCCAGCCCGACGTCGTGCTCACCCACCCGGTCGAGGACCCGTACAACGGCGACCATCCGGCCGCCAACCGGATGGCTCTGGAGGCCCGGATCCTCGCCCAGGCCATCGGGTACCCGGGCGAGGGCGACATCATCGGCGCCCCGCCGGTCTTCTACTTCGAGCCGCACCAGCCCGAGATGAGCGGCTTCAGGCCCGAGGTCCTGCTCGACATCACCGAGGTCTGGGACACCAAGCGCAGGGCGATGGAGTGCCTCGGCGCCCAGCAGCACCTGTGGGCCTACTACACCGACCTCGCCGTCCGCCGGGGTGTCCAGCTCAAGCGGAACGCCGGACCCAACCTGGGCCTGGCGCACCGGACCATGGCGGAGGCGTTCATGCGGCCGTTCCCGCAGATCGCGAGGGAGCTGGCATGAGCGGCGTGATCGTCACCAACCCGCCGAAGGCGGAGCTGAAGGACGTCGACGCCCTGGCCGGCTTCGGGGTGGCCACCGTGAGCGAGGCGATGGGCCGCACCGGCCTGCTGGGTCCGGGGATCCGGCCCGTCCAGCAGGGCGTGCGGGTCGCCGGCACGGCCGTCACCGTGCTCAGCTGGCCCGGCGACAACCTCATGATCCACGCGGCCGTCGAGCAGTGCGGCGAGGGCGACATCCTGGTCGTCACCACCACCTCGCCCTGCACGGACGGGCTCTTCGGTGAGCTGTTCGCGACCGCGCTGAAGCGGCGCGGGGTGCGCGGGGTCGTCCTCAACACCGGCATCCGCGACACCCAGGAACTGCGCGACATGGGCTTCGCGGCCTGGTCCCGGGCGGTCTCCGCGCAGGGCACGGTCAAGGCCACCGGCGGCTCGGTCAACGTGCCGATCGCCGTCGACGGCCAGGTGATCAATGCGGGTGACGTGATCCTCGCGGACGACGACGGGGTCGTGGTCGTACCCCGTGAGCGCGTCCGCGAGACGGCCGAGAAGTCCGAGGCCCGCGAGGCCAAGGAGGCCGCGTCCCGCGCCGCGTTCGTCGAGGGCCGGCTGGGCCTCGACCGCTACGGGCTGCGCGAGACCCTTCAGCGGCTCGGCGTCGAGTACAAGACGTACGAGGAGTACGAGGAGCACCGCACATGACCGGTCCCGCGGAGGTGCGCTGCATGCTGATGCGCGGAGGTACCTCCAAGGGCGCGTACTTCCTGGCCGAGGACCTGCCCGCCGGCCCCGCCGCCCGCGCCGACCTGCTGCTGCGGGTGATGGGCAGCCCCGACCCGCGCCAGATCGACGGCCTGGGCGGGGCGCATCCCCTCACCAGCAAGGTGGCGGTCGTCTCGGCGTCGGACGACCCGGAGGCGGACGTCGACTATCTCTTCCTCCAGGTCGCCGTCGACCGGCCGGAGGTGAGCGACCGTCAGAACTGCGGCAACATCCTCGCCGGAGTCGGTCCGTTCGCCGTGGAACGGGGGCTCGTGGCCCCCGGTGGCGGCGAGACCTCGGTACGGATCCGGATGCTCAACACGGGGGAGCTGGCCATCGCCACCTTCCCGACCCCCGGCGGGCGCGTCGACTACACCGGGGACGCCGAGATCTCGGGCGTGCCCGGCACGGCCGCGCCGGTGGTGATCGAGTTCCCGGCCGGGCCAAGCCCGCTGCTGCCCACCGGAAACGTCCGCGACACCATCGCCCGGACGGCGGTGACCTGCGTCGACAACGGCATGCCGACCGTGCTGATCGCGGCGGGCGACCTCGGCGTCAGCGGCTACGAGTCGCCCAAGGACCTGGAGGAGAACCTGACCCTCGCCGACCGGCTCCACGAGATCCGGCTGGCGGCCGGGAGACTCATGGGCCTCGGGGACGTCGAGACCGCCACCGTGCCCAAGCTCAGCCTGCTCGCCCCGCCGCGCGAGTGCGGCGCGGTCACCACCCGGACCTTCATCCCGGTCCGCTGCCACACCTCGATCGGTGTCCTCGGCGCCGCCAGCGTGGCCGCGGGGCTCAGGCTGCCCGGCAGCGTGGGAGAGGGGATCGCCCGGCTCCCGGAGCGCGGCGACCGTGTCCGCATCGAACACCCCACCGGATTCCTGGAGATCGACACCAGCGTCGACCCGGGATCCGACGGCTCCCCGCCGGCCGCCCGCCGCACCACGGTCGTCCGCACCGCACGCAAGATCTTCGACGGCACGGTCTTCGCCCGCGCCGCCTTCATGCCCGCACCATCTCAAGGAGGCAACGATGGCTCCGCCCCTCGGTGACATCGCCCATATCGGCCATGCCCAGCTGTTCACCCCGGACCTGGACGCCAGTGTCGCCTTCTTCACCGACTACCTCGGGCTGACCGTCAACGGCCAGGACGGCGACACGGTCTACCTGCGCACGTACGACGACTACGAGCACCACAGCCTGGTCCTCACCGCCCGCGACCGGCCCGGCCTCGGCCGGTTCGCCCTGCGCACCTCCAGCGAGGAGGCCCTGAACCGCCGGATCAGGGCAATCGAGGACAATGGCGGCGCCGGGGGCACCGGCCGCTGGGTGGAGGACGAGCCCGGCCTCGGCAAGCTCTACCTCACCACCGACCCGGACGGCCACGAGCACGCCCTCTACTGGGAGAGCGAGCACTATCAGGCGCCGGACGAGCTGAGGCCCGCGCTGAAGAACCAGCCGCAGGCCAAGCCCAACCGGGGCGTCGGCGTGCGCCGCCTGGACCACGTCAACTTCCTTGCCGCCGACGTGCTCGCCAACGCCGAGTTCCAGGAACAGGTCCTCGGGGCCCGCCCGACCGAGCAGGTCCGCCTCGACGACGGGTCCGTCGCGGCCCGCTGGCTGACCTTCACCCACAAGTCGTACGACGTCGTGTACACGTCCGACTGGACGGGTTCGACCGGGCGGCTGCACCACATCGCCTTCGCGACCGACGGCCGCGAGGACATCCTGCGCGCGGCCGACCTCGCCATCGACACCGGTGTGTTCATCGAGACCGGCCCGCACAAGCACGCCATCCAGCAGACCTTCTTCCTGTACGTCTACGAACCGGGCGGCAACCGCATCGAGCTGTGCAACCCGCTCACCAGGCTGGTGCTGGCCCCCGACTGGCCGCTCGTGACGTGGACCGAGGCCGAGCGGGCCAAGGGGCAGGCGTGGGGGCTCAAGACGATCGAGTCCTTCCACACGCACGGGACGCCGCCGGTCGGCTGATCCGGTTTCAGCGGCCTCTGGGGGTGGCCGACGCGTCACGGCGTGTCGGCCACCCCCTTCGTTCGCTCTGGTGCCCGGATCGTTGCAGAGATTGTTGACAAAAGTGTTGACGTTTTTGCCCGCCGATCCTTAGCGTCTACGCACCACGGGTCAGCCGCACGAGCCGCGTCGACCCCTCTACCGCTTCCCCTCCAGGGACCGCTCCTGGACGAGAGGAAAACAAAGATGTCCTCCTCAACCGCCCTGTCCGCTCGCGGCGGCAAACTGGCCCGGCTGGTCGTCGGGCTGTGCTGGCTGGCCGTACTCTTCGACGGCCTCGACATGTTCATCTACGGCTCGGTGCTGCCCCACCTGCTGGAGACCAGGACTTTCGGCATCACCCCGGACGAGGCCGGCGACCTCGGCTCCTACGCCACCTTCGGCATGCTGGTGGGCGCCCTGGCCGCGGGCACGATCGCGGACCGGATCGGCCGCAAGCAGCTGATGATCGCCTGCGTCACCCTGTTCTCGCTCGCCTCCGGCATCTGCGCGGTCTCGGGCAGCCTCACGGTCTTCGGTCTCGGCCGTACCCTGGCCGGCGTCGGCCTCGGCGGGCTGCTGCCGACCGCGATCAGCATGGTCTCCGACTACGCCAGGGGCGGCCGGATCGCGATCACCATCGGCCTGCTGATGACCGCCCACCATGCGGGCGGCATCCTCTCCGCCTACGTCGCCAAGTGGCTGGTGGACCCCTTCGGCTGGCGCTCCGCCTTCTGGGTCTGCGTGCTCCCGCTGCTCTTCGTCCCCGTCCTGCTCAAACTCCTGCCCGAGTCGCTGAGCTTCCTGGTCGCCAAGGGCCGCACCGAGGAGGCCGAGGCCCTCGCCGGCCGCTACGAGGTCGAACTGCCCTCCGTCGCCGCCAAGAAGACCGCCGCCGACCGCTGGGACGCGCTGCTCGGCCTGTTCCGCGGCGGCGAGTGGCTGCAGACCCTGCTGTACTGGCTGGCCTCCTTCGGCGGTCTGCTGCTGGTCTACGGCGTCGCCACCTGGCTGCCGACCCTGATGCGCACCGAGGGTTACGAGCTCGCCAACGCCCTCACGTTCGTCGTCGTCTTCAACCTCGGCGGCATCGTGGGCATGCTGGTCGCGGGGCGTGCCGCCGACCGGTTCGGCGCCCCGCGCATCGCGGCGGTCTGGTTCGCCCTCACCGCCGCCGGCGTCTACCTGCTCAACGTGCACATGCCGATGGGCGTGACCACCCTGGTCGTCTTCCTCACCGGCGTGTTCCTGAACAGCGCCCAGACGATGATCTACGCGACCGTCTCCATCCGCTCCACCCCGGACAGCCGTGCCACCGCCGTCGGCTGGACCTCCGGCATGGGCCGCTTCGGAGCCGTCTTCGGGCCGTGGCTCGGCGGCCAGCTGCTCGCCACGGGCAACGGCGACTGGGGTTTCACGGCCTTCGCGCTGGCCGGTGTCTCCTCGATGGTGTTCATCGGTGTCGCCGCCCTGCGCTCGGCCAGGCAGCCGCAGGCCGGCCACGACCGGGAGAACCTGCTCGCCGCACACTGACCGGTGCCCTTCGGACCGGTCCGGCGCCGCGCCCCGGCACGGGCGCGGCGCCTTCCTACTGCTCGCCGGCCGGCTCCGCCTCCAGGCCCGTGCAGGCCAGCTGCCCCTCGACCTCCGCGCACGCCTCCACGCCCCGGGGTGCCGGCACCGCGAGCATCGGGCTGGTGTAGCCGACCGAGTCCTCGGCGGGATAGCTCGCCGAGAGCACGTCCTCCCCGGCCCGGACCGAGACCTCCCGGGCGTGCGGCGCGTGCAGCCGCACCTCGGACCAGACGGTGCCGCAGGCGGGGGACCAGCGCAGCCGGACGTCGTAGGCGACACCGGTGACACGGCTCTTGGTCCGCGCGTCCCGGTCGCACGCCGACGCGTCCGGCAGCTCGCCCTGGCAGGACCGGCCGTGACAGCGCGGCGCCGCCGAGACCGGCCCCGCTCCCGGGGTTCCGCGCCGGTCCGAGACGGTCACGGCCGCCGCTGTCGCCCCGGCCACCGCGAGCAGCGTGAGCGCGGTGAGCGGCAGCCGCCACCTCCGCCTCGCCAACGGCGTGCCCGGGACCGGCTCGACGGCCGGCGGCCCCTCGGCGGCGTCGCACAGCGCCAGTACGGCCGCCGGATCGGCGCCCGCGAGCCGGGCCAGGGCCTCCACGGCCGGGCGCGGCGGTCGTTTGTCGCCGGAGAGATAGCGGTGCCAGGCGGACTTGCTGTACGGAGTGCGGGCGGCCAGCGCCGCGAGGCTCAGCCCCGTACGCTCCTTCAGCTCGCGCAGCCGCGCCGCCGGCGACGCGTCCGTTGGGGTGGTTCTCGCTCCTTCGGGGTGCGGCATGTTGCGTGCCTCGACTTCTTGCGCTATGGGCGTTTCGCCCCTGTTGTCGGGATGGTTTCCCCTCGGGGCAGGGATCGCAATCGGCGAACAGGTGTGTAGGCGGTGAATCGGGGGGCGCACGCCGAAGGCCTGTTCGGGACGCGGGGTTCCCGAACAGGCCTCGGCGGTCAGGGAGTACGGCGGTGCGGGGCCGTCAGCACCACGGGACGGCGTGGCCGACCCGGACGTAGCGGGCGGAGACGTACCCCTTGTGGTGCGGGAGCCGGTACCAGGTGTGGTTGCCGCGCACCGAGCCGCCGTAGGTCTTGCAGGTCAGCGCGACGAGCCGGTGGTTGTGGCGGTGGCTCACCACCCGGTAGCGGGTGCCCGGGCCGGAGCGGACGTTGAGCCGGACGCGGTGCGTGGTCACCCGGCCCACCGTGCGGTAGGCGTAGTGCCGGTGGTGGAGACGGTGGGCCGCCGGCGCGGGCAGGGTGGTGTAGTTGTTGAACTGCACGATTCCCTGGGGCGCGGGGACCGGGGTGGCGGCGCTCGCGGTGGCGGCCCCGGCCGTGGGCAGGAACGCGAACACCGCGACCGCGGCCAGCAGGCCGTTCTTCAGGATCCGACGGGACATGGAAACCTCCGTGCTGTCGTGCTCGTGACCACGAAGCGTGATCACGACTCGGAGCGTTTCCGTGCCGGATCGGCACCATGTCGTCCCCGCGTGCCCTGGGACGGCTGGGACGTCCCAGGGCACCCGGGGACTCAGCCCGTCCGGTCCTCCGCCGACAGGTGTCCGACCGCCTTCCCCGTGGCGGTGAAGGTCCGGGTGACGTATCCCGAGGAGTACACCCACGGGATCCGCGGCGGGGTGTCGCCGACGTTGCGGAACAGGTGGGGGACGGGGGACGGGACGCAGGTGGTGTCGAACCGCTCCAGGCGGGTCACCTCGCCGTCCGCCCACACCTCCGCCCCGCCCTCCAGGACGGCCACGTGCCCTTGGCGAGATCCACCAGGCCAGGGCGAGCGGGGCGCCCCTGCCCGGGGGCGCGGCCGCGACGGCGGACGGCACGCCGACCACCGACCCGGAACGGGCGGTCACGCCCCTGCCCCTGGGCGGCGCGAAGGGCTCCGGCGTGTCCCTCGGCTTCGAACTCCTGACCAGCGTCGTCGGCGCCCCGATCTTCGCGTCCTTCCACGCGGGCGACCGGCCACCGGCACCGGCCGGTCGCGTACGGGCAGGACGCCCCGAGCTCTCAGGCGCCCCGCTCCCGTACCTCCCGCACATGGCGCGCGATGAGCGCATAGACCTCCCGCGCCTTCACGTCGTCCTTGCCGTCGTACCCGTGGTCCGCCCCCGCCACCTCGTGGAGCTCGGCCAGTGCCCCCACGGCCTCCAGCCGTGCGGCATACCGTTCACCCTCCGCCCTGAGCAGGTCGTACGCGGCGGTGATCACCAGTGCCGGGGCGATGCCGCTCAGGTCGGCCGTGTCGGAGGGGTGGGCGGGGGAGACCAGCGGGTCGGCGCGGTTCTCCGGCTCCGGGACGTACGCGGTGTCGAACACCTCGGCCATCCAGGGCCGCAGCATCGGCCTGGCGATGGCGGCCCGCTTGTCGGTGGCGCTCGTCGCCAGGTCCAGCGGCGGGTAGTGGAGGACCTGGAGGGCGATGGAGGGGCCGCCCGCCGCCAGCGCCTGCCGGGCCACCGCCGCCGCGAGCCCGCCGCCGGCGCTCTGCCCGCCGACGGTCAGCCGGGTGCCGTCCCAGCCCTGCTCGGCCGCGTGTTCCGCCACCCAGCGGACCACCTCGTAGGCCTGGCGCGGCGGGGCCGGGAAGGGATGCTGCGGGGCGACCACGTAGTCCACGTTGACCACGGCCACCCCGGCCTCGGCGGCCAGGAACCGGCAGAGCGGGTCGTCGAGTTCGGTGAGCGACATGACGTAACCGCCGCCGTGGAAGTTGACGTGCACCGGGGGAGCGGGGGCCGCGGCGGCCGGCAGGTAGACGGTGGCGCGGGCCGGGGCGACGGACGTCGGGACGGTCAGCGTCCGCACCGTGCGCGGGAACTCGGGGAACCGGGCGTGCGCGGCGGCGTCGGAGCCCGGGCCGCTCGCGCGTCTGCTCGCGAGCAGGGTCATCCGCTGCATGGTCTTCGCGGCGAGGGCGGCGACCGGAGGGCGGGCCAGGAGGGACATACGGCTCCGATCGGGAGGGGCGTGCGCCGCGGGACGGCACCCGCCGAGCGACGGATCAATCATCAGGAATCCTGCTGATCGTCGGGTGACGATAACCCGCTCTCCGATCGTGGTGTCAAGCCCCGGGGGGGGGATCAGCGCAGGTGCCGGCCCGGCCCGTCGTGGCCGCGCGGAGGGCAGCCGCAGGGCCCATGTCCGGGCGGCGGCGACGGCAACCCCGGGTCCTTGAGTGCGGTCACGCACGCGGCGAACTGGGCACCCTCGATCATGTGCTCGCTGTCCGACGCGGCCTCGGCCAGGCTCGCGCAGGACACGGCCAGCAGCGCGGCGCCCATGACCAGCGGCAGCGTCCGCTTCGGGGGCGGCGGGGCGAGCAGGGCCCGTACCCGCTGCGGCACCGCGCCGCCGGTCGCCGCGAGCGAGTCCCCGGCCGGGGCCTTGGCCGAGGCGAGCGCCGCCCGGCCCACCGCGCGGGCGACGACCGTCCGGTCCCCGACCCGCTCCGCGGCCGCCTCGTCGGCCCAGCGCTCCAGCACGAAGCCGCCGGTCCCGGCGACCGGCCGCAGCAGGGGGCAGGCGGCGGCGGTGAGCCGCCAGGCGGTCTGGAAGAGATGATGGCGGTCGCGCAGATGGGCCCGCTCGTGCGCGAGCAGCGCCTCCCGCTCGGTGTCGCCGAGACAGCGCAGCATCCCGTGCGAGACCACGATCCGGCCCGGCGCCCCCGGGAGCGCGAAGGCGTGCGGCGACGCGTCGTCGAGCACGGCCAGCTCCAGGTCCCCGGGCAGCCGTGCGCACTCCCGGCGCGCCCAGAGCAGATGCCGTACCTGGCGTACCGCGGCGACCGCGAGGCCGGACAGGGAGGCGAGCAGGGCGACCGTCGCGACCGCGGACACGGTGAGGTACACGGGGTCGTCCGCGCGCAGCGCCGTCACCGACCAGCGGCCCTCCTCGGCGACCTCCGGGATCTGCGCGAACCCGGTGAACGCCAGCAGCGCCAGTGAACCCAGCCAGCCGAGCGCCGTCACCAGGGCGCCGCCGGCCAGCGCCCACGCCGCCGGTCCCGGCGCGAGACGCCGGGCGAGCCGGGGCGCGAGCACCGAGAGGACCACGGTGACCATGAGGGGGACGTAGACGCTGACTGCCATCGGCTCACGGTCCTTCGCCGGCGGGGCCGCCGTCGTGTTCCCCGAGCAGGCGCTGCAGCAACTGCTCGTCCTCCTGGGAGAGTTCGGAGACGAACCGGGTGAGCACGGCCTCCCGGTCGGAACCGCGTTCCAGCAGGGTGTGCATCCGCTGGGCGGTGTCGGACGCCTCGTCCCGCACCGGCGCGTACGCGTATCCCCGGCCCGCCCGGTGCCGTACCAGCGTGCCCTTGTCGTGGAGCCGGGACAGGATGGTGAGCACCGTCGTGTAGGCGAGGTCCCCGGGCAGCCGTTCCTGGACCTGCCGGGCGGTCAGCGGCCCGGAGGCGGTCCAGAGGGTGGCCAGCACGCCGCTCTCCAGCTCACCGCGCGCCCGCCGGCCGGATGCCTCGCCGGTCTCGCCGCTCCTCCGGTCGCGCACCGTTCACCGTCCTTCAACCCGTGGTCGAGGCCACAGCCTACCCACAGTGCTACCACGGCATGGAGAACCGGCCGGGCGTGCTGGATGACCTGCGCGAAAGTCACCTACTACAAGTTGTACGAGTTCTGCTACTACATGTTGTAGAGTTTCGCCGCTGCACTCCACCTGCGGAGTATCTGCGGAGGAACCCACCCATGCCCCACCTCGGAAGTACGGTGCATCTGCGCGCCCTGGCGGCCGCCGCCCTGCGTCCCCGGCCCGGCCTCGCGCCCCGGCGCGACAGGTCTGCCGAGCGCGTCGTGATCGTCTCCGCGAGCATCGGGGCGGGTCACGACGGTGCCGCGCGCGAACTGGAACGCCGGCTGACCGCGGCGGGCGTCACGGTCGACCGGTACGACCTGCTCGACCTGCTGCCCGCCCGGATCGGCCGGGCCGTCCGCGACGGCTACCACCGGATGCTCGTCCGGGCGCCGTGGGTCTACCAGCACGTCTACACCAGCACCGAACGCGCCGGAGGCGGCGGTCCGCTGGCCCGCGCGCTGCTGCGCACCGCCGAGAACCGCCTGCTCGACGCCCTCCCCGCGGACACCGGCGCCGTCGTCTCCACCTATCCCGGCGCCAGCCGCGTCCTGGGCAGGCTGCGGCTGACCGGGCGTCTGGACGTGCCGGTCTTCACGTATCTCACCGACTTCTCGGTGCACCCGCTGTGGGTGGCCGAGGGCGTGGACGTCCACCTCGCCGCCCACGCCGTACCCGCCGCGCAGGCCCGCGCCCTGGGCGCCCGGGACGTCCGGGTGGGCGGCCCGGTCACGGACCCGCGCTTCCGCCCCGCCGCCGCCGGACGCCGCCGGGCGGCCCGGGCCCGCTTCGGGCTCCCCGCGGACGCTCCGCTGGCGCTGCTGGTCGCCGGCTCCTGGGGGGTCGGCCCGGTCCGGCAGGTGGCCCTGGAACTGCGCGACCGCGGCGCGGTCGTCCCGGTCGTCGTCTGCGGCCGCAACGAGGCACTCGCGGGGCAACTGCGCGCCGACGGCATCGAGCACGCCTACGGCTGGGTCGACGACATGCCCGGCCTGATGCACGCGGCCGACGTGCTGGTGCAGAACGCGGGCGGCCTGACCTCGCTGGAGGCCTTCGCCGCCGGGCTGCCCGTCGCCAGTTACCGCTGCATACCGGGCCACGGCATCACCAACGCCGCGGCTCTCGACCAGGCCCAGGTCGCCGCCTGGATCCGCGACCCGGCCGAACTCAGGGACATCCTGAGCGACTTGATCGACGGCCCGCGCGGCCTGCTGCAACGCGAGGCGGGCCGCGCCCTGTTCGCCGCCCCCGGAGCGGGCCCCGCGGACGAGATCGCCCGCGCCTGCCGAACGATCGGCCCTCCGCCGGTCCCGCCCCGCCTCGACCCGCCGTCACCGCCGGCGGCCCCGGCCGGCGGCGCGCCCGGCCGCGCGCCGGTCCTCCGCCGGCCGCGCCCGGCCGTTCGCCGTCTCGCCGCCAGCGTCACCGCGGCCTGTGCCCTCTGGGCCGGCGCGGTCGGCACCGCCGTCGCCACGACCGGCAGCGGCCCGGGCGTCATCCACGCCATCGGCCACACCCTGGACCTCGACGACGACGCCCACCCCGGCGGCCCGCAGCAGGAGACCCACCACTCGTGACCACCCCCGCACGCCTGCTCCGCGCGGCCGCCTTCGCCGCCCTCCCGGCGCTCGCCCTGCACGCGGCGCCCGTGATCTCCACGTACGGCCCGCTGCGCAACCGTGCCATGCCCCGGCTCGCCGGCCGGGGCCGGCCCGACCACGTCGCCCTCACCTTCGACGACGGCCCGGACCCGCTGTCGACCCCGTTCTTCCTGCGGGCCCTGGACGAGCGCGGGATCCGGGCCACCTTCTTCCTGCTCGGCTGCCAGGCCCGCCGCTCGCCCGGCCTGGTCCGGGAGATCGCCGCGGCCGGTCACCAGACAGGCATCCACGGCTATCTGCACCGGCCGCTCCTGCTGCGCGGCCCCCGGGCCACCTACGACGACCTCGCCCGGGCCCGGGACACCGTCGGCGAGCTCACCGGACGGCCTCCGCGCCTGTTCCGGCCGCCGTACGGCGTGATGTCCACCGCGGCCCACCTGACCGCCCGCCGGCTGGGTCTCACCCCGGTGCTGTGGACCTGCTGGGGAGAGGACTGGACCGCCCGTGCCACCCCGGACTCCGTCCACCGCACGGTCGCCCGGGACCTGGACGGCGGCGGCACGATCCTGCTGCACGACTCCGACTGCACGTCGGCGCCGGGCGCCTGGCGCTCGGCCCTGGGGGCGCTGCCGCACCTCCTGGACGTCTGTGACCAGCGGGGTCTTGCCGTCGGGCCGCTGCGGGAACACGGAGTCCGATCCGGCGCCTGCACCCGCTCGGCACCGTGAGTGAACCTGCGCGGTAATTTACTTGAGTTACGCAACGATATGGTAAACTGGCTGGTATGTCCCCAGAACCGCTGCCAGCCGTCCCCGCCGCCACCCCGGAGGTCGTGGAGATCGAGCGTGCCCTGACGCGCATCACCTACCTGAGCACCCGCGCCCGCCAGCACGAACGGCTGATGGCGCTCGCCGGCGTCCCGCTGGACCGCGCCGCGGTGGCCCTGCTGCGCCAGGTCGCCGACTCCGAGCCGCTGCGCCCGGGGGAGCTGGCCCAGCGGCTCGGAGTCGAGGCGTCCCATGTGACGCGTACCGTGCAGCAGTTGCAGAGGTCGGGCTACGTCACCCGTGTCCCCGACCCCGCCGACCGCCGTGCCCAGCGGATCGAGCTCACCGACGCCGGCCGGGCGGCCGTCGGCCGGGTCCGGGACGCCGGGGCCCGGGGCATGCAGCTGGCCCTGAACGACTGGGAGCCCGAGCAGCTGCGGGAACTGGCCACGCTCTTCCATCGCATGGTCGACGACTTCCTGGCCTACGCGGTCGAGGACGAACCCGGCCAGGAGACCGCCGGTCCGGTGCCCTCCGCCCACCGGACGGGGTGAGGCGCCGGCGGACGCGGGACACGCCGTCGTCGACGGCCACCGGCGGTCGCCGCCGGTGTTCCGCGGCTTCAGCCGCCGCTCGGGCCCCGGTCCGGGGACCGGCACCACCTGGAGCAGGACCCCGCGGGGAAGGGGGCGTTACCGTCCGGTAATCTCTGACGGCAGGTCATCAGAGGAGGCTCAGTGGGCCGGTCCCAACGTTCACCCCTGCTGCTCGCGGGGCTGCTGGCCGCGGCCGGTGTCGCGCACTTCGCGGCGCCGAAGTCGTTCGACGCGACGGTTCCCCGGGCGCTGCCGGGATCACCGAGAGCATGGACGTACGGCAGCGGGGCCGTGGAGCTGGCGCTGGCGGCGGGGATCGCCCTGCCGCGCACCCGCGCGGTGACGGCCCGGGCGGCCGCCGCCTTCTTCGTGGGCGTGTTCCCGGCCAACGTGCAGATGGCCGTCGACTGGCACAAGCGGCCCGAGCCGCTGAGGACCGCGGCTTACGCCCGGCTGCCGCTCCAGGTGCCCCTGGTGCTGTGGGCGCGCGCAGTCGCACGTGACGAGGAGGGCCGATAGATGGCGGCACCTGTAGAGGTGGGAAGCAGGATCGAGGACTTCGCGCTGCCGGACGAGACCGGTACGACGCGGACCCTCACGGAGCTGCTGGCCGACGGGCCGGTCGTGCTGTTCTTCTATCCCGCCGCCCTGTCGCCCGGCTGCACCGCCGAGGCCTGCCACTTCCGGGACCTGGCCGCCGAGTTCGCGGCCGCCGGAGCCCGGCCCGTCGGGATCAGCGGGGACAGCGTGGAACGCCAGCAGGAGTTCTCCGGGAAGCACACGCTCGGCATGCCGCTCCTCTCCGACGCGGACGGCGCCGTCCGCGAGGTGTTCGGCGTGAAGCGGGGCTTCTCGCTCGTCCCCACCAAGCGGGCCACCTTCGTGATCGCCCAGGACCGCACCGTCCTGGAGGTCGTCCGCAGCGAACTGCGCATGAACACCCACGCCGACCGGGCGCTGGCCGCCCTCCGTGCCCACCAGGGCTGACCGGGCGGTCCGGTCCCGCGTTTGAAGCGCCGGGACACAGGTCCCATCCTGGGGCGTATGGAGCATGTCGCTGCCGCGGCGGTCATTGATGCCCTGGGCCGGTTGACGGGGTGGAGCGAGGGTGCGCGGGTGCTCACCGGACACCGGGCTGAGGAGGTCGTCGGCAAGCCCGCCGCCGACCTCCTCGCCGAGGCGGTCCCGGACGGGGTGCTGGCCGCCCGCGCCGGGACCGTCACGCTGCGCCGTGCCGACGGAGGGCGCACGGAGATCGCCCTGATTGCCTGCCCCGTCCTCGGCCCCGACGGCGAGACCACCGGCTACGTGGTCACCGCCGGCCCGCCCCGGCAGGCCGACCCCACCCTGGCCGGCCAGGTCTTCGAGCAGGCCTCCATGTCCATGTCGGTCTTCGACGTGCGCCAGCGCTACCTCCGCTCCAACGCCGAGGCCTGCCACGTCATGGGCGTCCCCGAGGAGGCACTGCTCGGCCGCTTCTTCCCGGACACCGTCGAGGAGGCCCCGGACAACGAGGGCTTCCTGAGCCATCTGCGCCAGGTCGTCGAGACCGGCCGGCCGGTCCGCTACGAGAGCTTCACCGGCGCCCCGGCCCTGAACCGGGAGCGCGCCTGGAGCATCGAGATGTGGCCCCTGCGCGACCCCGCCGGCGAGCTGACCGCCGTCGCCCTGGCCGCCTTCGACAGCACCGATCAGTACCTGGCCCGGCTCCGGCTCACCCTCCTCAACGAGGCGGCCACCTCCATCGGCACCACCCTGGACGTGGTGCGCACCGCCGAGGAACTCGTCGAACTCCTCGTCCCGCGCTACGCCGACTTCGCCGGCGTCGACCTCCTCGACTGGGTCCTCGGCGCCGAGGAGCCCCCCACCGTGCCGGAGGGCGACATCACGCTGCGCCGGGTCGCCCACGGCTCCGCGACCGAGGGCACCCCCGAGGCCGTCGTACGGCTGGGCGAGAACGAGGCGTACCCGGCGGCGTCCCCGCCGGCGCGGGCGCTGCGCGAGCGGCGGGCGGTGGTCGGCCAGGCCGGCGAGCCCGAGTTCCGCCGCTGGATCGAGGATCGCAACGCACGCTCGCCCGAGGGCCGTGTCCACCGCCAGGGCGTCCACTCCGTGATCGCCGTACCCCTGCAGGCCCGCGGCGTCCTGCTCGGCGTCGTCGTGGGCGCGCGCATGCGCCACCCCGACGACTACGCCCTTGACGACACCGTCTTCGCCGAGGAACTCGCCAGCCGCGCCGCCGTCTGCATCGACAACGCCCGCCGCTTCGCCCGCGAGCGCTCCACCGCCCTCGCCCTCCAGCACAGCCTGCTGCCCAGTGGCATGCCCGGCCAGTCCGCCGTCGAGGCGGCCCACCGCTACCTGCCCAGCGGATCGCTGGCCGGCATCGGAGGCGACTGGTTCGACGTGATCCCGCTCTCCGGCAGCCGGGTCGGCCTGGTCGTCGGCGACGTCGTCGGCCACGGCATCCGCTCCTCCGCCACCATGGGACGTCTGCGCACCGCCGTACGCACCCTCGCCGATGTGGACCTCGCCCCCGACGAACTCCTCACGCACCTCGACGACCTGGTCACCCATCTCGCCGCGGAGGGCCCCGGCGAGGAGGTCGCCGAGCTGGGCGCCACCTGCCTGTACGCCGTCTACGACCCCGTCTCCCGGCAGCTCGCCCTGGCCGCCGCCGGGCACCCGGCGCCGGCCGTGGTGCTGCCGGGCGGCGGCCGGGCCGAGCTGATCCCGATGACGGCGGGTCCGCCGCTCGGTGTCGGCGGTCTGCCCTTCGAGGCGACGGAGCTCGACATGCCCGAGGGCGCCGTCGTCGCCTTCTACACGGACGGCCTGGTCGAGGACCGCGAGCGGGACGTGGACCGCGGCACCGAGGAGATGTGCCGTGCGCTGAGCGTGCCCGCCGACTCCCTGGAGACCCTCAGCGACAACGTGCTCAAGGCCGTCCTGCCGGAACAGCCCTGCGACGACGTCGCCCTGCTGCTGGTGCGCACCCGCGCCCTGGGCGCCGACCGGGTGGCCACCTGGGACGTGCCGCCCGACCCGGCCGAGGTGGCGCGCTTCCGGCAGGCGGCCACCGAACAGCTCACGGCCTGGGGTCTGGACGAGGCCGCCTTCGTCACCGAACTCGTCGTCAGTGAACTCGTCACCAACGCGATCCGCTACGGCGAACCGCCCGTCCAGCTACGGCTGATCCGCGACCGTGCGCTGATCTGCGAGGTCTCCGACGGCAGTTCGACCTCACCGCACCTGCGCCGGGCGCACGCCTACGACGAGGGCGGCCGAGGTCTGCTCCTCGTCGCCCAGCTCACCCAGCGCTGGGGCAGCCGGCAGACGGGCAGCGGCAAGACCATCTGGGCCGAACAGCCGCTGCCCGACGGCCCGTTGCCATAAGCGGCCGGGTGGCCGGGCGAACCGGTCTACTGGAAGTCGCAGCCCGGGTTCGGCACCGACTCGGCGTACGGCGAGCCGTGCGGCAGGACGTACAGCACGTCCAGGACCACGTCGGTGTCACCGAGGTTGGCGCCCAGGTGCACATCGCCGGGGCCGGCCGGCTCGTACACCGTGCCGCCCCGGCGGTAGACGCCGTCCTCCTTGCAGTCGGAGTGGAAGTGACTGAGGGTGCCCTGCTGGACGTATCCGTAGACCGGACCGTCGTGATAGTGCCAGCCGGTGGTCTGGCCGGGCGGGACGGTGATCTCCCGCAGGACGTAGTCGGTGTCGCCGATGGTGGTCTGGCTGATCACCCTGCCGGTCACGCCGGGTCCGGCGGGGGTGGCATGGGCGGTGCCGCAGGTCAGCAGAGTGCCTGCGGCCACCGCCCCGGCCATGACGGTACGGAGCGCGGTACGCATGGGTGGGGGCCTCCTGAACCGAAGATCGAGTACCTTCGCGAACATAGGCCCCCGCGGGGCAGGCCGGGGCGGGAACGGCCCAATCCGCCTGCGCCGCCGCGGCGCCGCCGCTCACCCGTGCGCCCGTTCCCCGACCGCTGCCCGGGGACCTTGTCCTCCCGCGGTCCGGGGATCCTTGTCCTCCCGCGGTGCGGGGATCCTTGTCCTCCCGCGGTGCGGGCGACCGCGGATGCCGCGGCATCCCGTCCCTGGTCCATGCGGTGAACGCGGTCCGCGCGACGGACTCCGGCTCCGCCCCGTGCACCCGGGCTTCCCGCACCGTCGCCCCGTACGGCGGGTCCTTCCGTTCCGGACCGTCGAGCCGTTCGCGCGGCGCCGGCGGCGTCCGCCGGCCGAACCCCGTGCCGGCCTTCTCCCGCCTGTCACGGCCGCCCCCGCTCGTAGCGGCCGGGCAGCAGCGCTCCCCACCGCTCCCGGCTGCCCGCCGGTTCGGTGGACGGGGGCAGGCGCGGCCGAGGCGTCTGCGGTCGTGGCCCGACGGTCTCCCGGTCCGGGGTTTCGGGGTCCGGCTACCGCCTCGGGCCCGCGACGGCGTACGCCGTGGTGCCGGCGACCGTGATGACCAGGGCTGTCCAGGTGCCCGCCGGCGTGCCGGGAGGCAGCAGCATCCACATCGCCACCCGCATCGGCGCGCTCGTCGGGGGTGGGGCGAAGAACACCAACGACAGCCAGGCGAATGGCGGCGTCCATGCGTACTGGCCGCCCGAGAGCGCCGCGCCGAGGGCGGCCAGTCCCATCAGGCCCGCGCTGTCCCGGACGACGAACGCGGTGGTGGCCACGGACACGCCCATGGTCTGCACCGTCAGCAGCGCCGCGGCGACGGCCGCGCCGGCGAGCAGCACGTGCGCCGCTCTGCGGGGCATCCAGCGGATCGCGGCCGTCCGGTCCAGGGCGAGGTCCTGCCCGCCGAGCCCGGTCGAGACCGCCATCGCCCCAGTGGTGAGGACGAGCACGGCCAGATGCGGATCACCGGGTCCCGCGCTTCCGTCCCGGGTGAGCGCCCACACCGCCACCGCGCCGATCAGCATCGCGGCGAGCGACGCGGGTACCTGACGCGAACGCGCGTACAACGTCAGCCATCTCACCGGGACGCACCGCCGGACAGTACCTCGAACGGGTCGCCCTCGCAGGAGAACGCGGCGGCGCGCATCGCGTTGATCCGCGAGAGCTGCCCGGCCCGTGGAAGCGCCTTGAGTTCCTTCCACACCGGGCGGGTCTCGGCTTCGACCTCGCCGCGCATACGTGCCGACAGGCCGCCGAGCGGTTTGAGGTCCCCGAGGACCCAGCCCAACGCGACGGTCTGCGCGTATTCGTCTCCCCCGAAGCCGCTCCAGCCGACGGGGGTGCACCCGGGCACCATGCCTTTGGCGATCAGGGCCCAGGTCAGCTCCTCGCCCTTCGCGGTGGCGATGATGTCGTCGTCGAAGCCGAAGAGCACGGTCCCGCGGGACCACCGCGGCGTGGAGCCGTCGGGCAGTACGGCGGTGTTCTCCCGGACCGAGTCCGGCGCCTGATCACCGAGGGCATCGTGCAGCAGTCGCAGCGCCTCCTTACCGGGACCCGCGAGGTCCGCGAGTCGTGCCTGCTGCGTCCTCGTCACGCACACCGGGCCGTCGCACACCAGCTCCGCGGCGGCCTTGTCGACGACGTACATCCGGCGCGCGTCGGCGGGGAGGACGAGCAGCGCGATCGTCGCACCCGCCAGGACGGGCGTCAGGGCGGTCAGCCGGGCGCGCGGGGTCGCGGCGACGAGCAGTGCGAAGCCGGTCGCGGCCATGCCGAGCAGCCAGATCGTCTGCCCGACGTGCACGGGGGCGGAGACCGTGACGAACGCCTCGCGCACGTCTTCCAGCGTCGGTGACAGCAGTGAGACCCGGTTCGGCTCCGTGCTCGGCAACCCGTCCGTCGTGCCCGTCTCCGTCCGGCCCAGCGTCATGTGCATGAGGGCTGTGAACACGAAGGCGCCCATGGCCAGCGCGGGTGGGGTGAGCGGCGACGGCAGGGCCCTCGCGGCCCCCATGCCCAGCACGGCCCCCGCGACGAGGAAGAGCACCCCCACCAGCGAGATGGGCAGCCACCCGAGGTGCGGGTACTCGGTGTGGGCGAGCACCTGGACCCCGCCCACGAGGACGAGGAGCGCGAAGGCCGAGGCCAGCGTGATCGCCGTCGCGCCCGCCAGGGTGGCCGCGCGGTGCCGGGCGGGCCGCGGGGTGCTCGTCAGCAGCTCGGACATCTTCGAGCGGTGGTCGCGCAGTCCCTGCAGCGCCCCGAGCCCGATGGCGAGCGGCCAGAGGTAGAACAGCAGGGAGCGGGTCTTCATGGCCAGTGGTGTCCACTGGGCCGTCCACGCCGTGGTGCCACTCCGCCAGGCGCCGCCCGGCATGTACAGGAACGTCAGCGCCAGTACCAGGACCAGGATGCCGGCCCACGGGGCGACCGAACGCCTCAACTCGATACGCAGAACGCGGCCGTTCACCAAGTCCCCCTTCCCTGCTCGGGGTTGAGCAGCAGGGCCGAGTAGCCGCGTTCCAGCGGGCTGTCACCCACGTGTTCCGGACCGCCCGCCGAGGCCAGTTCGTCCGGAGGGCCCTTGAAGACCAGCCGCCCCTCGGCGAAGAGCACCACGTCGGTGCAGGCGGCGGCGACGTCCTCCACCAGATGGGTCGAGACGAGCACGCAGGTGTCCGTACCCAATTCCTGCAGCAGTTCGCGGAAGCGCAGCCGCTGCGCCGGGTCCAGGCCGACCGTCGGCTCGTCGAGGAGCAGGATCGTGGGGTCGTTGACGATGGCCTGGGCAATACCGACCCTGCGCACCATGCCGCCCGACAGGGCCTTCATCCTCTCGTCGGCGCGGTCCGCCAGACCCACCCGCTCCACGGCGCGCTGCACCGCCGCGGGGATGCTCGCTTTGGGCACCTCCTTCAGCCACGCCATGTATTCGACGAACTCGCGCACCGTGAAGCGCTTGTAGTAGCCGAACTCCTGCGGCAGATAGCCGATTCGGCGGCGCACCGCACGGTGCTCGCCCAGGCCGCCCACGGACTCGCCGAGCAGTTCCAGGCTGCCCTCGGTGGGGCGCAGCACGGTGGCCAGGGTCCGGATGAGGGTGGTCTTGCCCGCCCCGTTGGGGCCGAGGAGTCCGTGGACGCCGATGCCCAGCGAGAGGTCGAGGCCGTCGACGGCCATCCGCTTCTTGCCGACCTTGACCTTCAGCCCGGTGGCGTGGATCTCCCAGGCGTAGGCCGTCGGCGCGATGTCGGCCGCGCTCACGGCGGACGTCATGTGGCGTTCCTTTCCCGTGTTCTTTCCGATGGTCATCGATGAGCTCCCAGCACGGTGTACGCGTCTCTGCGGGCGATCACGACACCGAGACCGAGCGCGAGGATCAGCCCCCACGCGGGCAGCCCGCTCGTCTGCAGGGCGAAGGTCGTACGGCTGGTGGCCACGGTCGGCGCCACGACCACACCGGCCCACACAGCGGCCAGCACGAAGGCGGCGCGGGTCACACCGACGACACCGCCGAGCGCCAGGGTCGCCGAGGTGAAGGCCAGACAGGGCAGCAACCACTGCACGACCATCACTCCCGTCGCCCAGCCGCCCACCAGCAGCGCGGGGACCACCACACCGAGCACGGACGCGGTGCGCCGCAGTACCAGGTAGAGCCCGGCCCTGGGCACCGAGGCCGTCAGCTCGTACGCCGGGTCCAGACCGCGCGACCAGGACGCCGCGACGCCGAGCACGGGCAGGACCGGCGCGAGCAGCAGCACCAACGACACCTCACCGGAGCCGGTGTAGGCCAGGTCGAGCAGCAGGGTCAGCAGCGTCATGCCCACGGCCATGGCCAGCCACGGCACCATCGTGGGGGTCATCCACCTCGACACCCGCGCCGACCAGCGCCGCCGGCGCGGCATCGTGGCAGTGACCGCGAGCCGGGGTTCGAGGCCGGACCACACGGTGTCGACGAGCGACGCCACGGCGGGCACCCCGGCACGGACAGCGGCAGACAACCGGTCACGGCACCCCCCGCACGTCTCCAGATGCGCCTCCACGGCCCACACCTCGTCGGCGGAGAGGTCCGCGCCGCCGCGCACGTATCCCTCGATGATCCGCTTCGACGCGTGTTCGACACTCATGTCAGCGCCCTCCGCATCTCGATACGGGCCCGGCGGGCACGGGTCTTGACCGTGCCCTCGGGCAGCCCGAGCAGGACCGCGGTCTCCCGGACGGACAGCCCGTCGAGCACCATTGCCTGCAGTACCTGTCTCAATTCCGGCGCGAGGCACCGCAGCGCGTCCCCGACGTCACCGCCGACGGTCTCCGCGAGCGCCAACTCCTCGGCGGCGGGTACCACGTCGGGCGGAGCGGCGGCCGGCGGCGGCTCCGCGTGGTGAGCCCTGCGCCGGAACGCGTCGACCAGGCGGCGCGCCGCGATGGTCCACAGCCAGCCGGTGGCCGTCCCCCCGACAGCGGTCCCGGCGAACGCGCCTGCCGCGCGCCACACCGCCAGGTAGGTCTCCTGCATGACCTCCGCGACGATCTGCTCGTCCACACACCGGCGGCGCAGCCGCACCGCCATCCACGGCGACGTACGCCGGTACAGCTCCTCGAACGCGGCACGGTCGCCCTTGGCCACCAGCCGGACGAGGCGCTCCTCGTCCACCTCGTGCAGCGCTGCTCTGACTGATCTCACACCTGCTAGACGCCCGGCCCGGACAACAGGTTTTCCCATCGCTATGATCCACGTCACACGGCGAGGCTCGCTGTCGAGGGCCGACCGGATCGCCGACGTCGTGAAGGCCTGGCGGTGCCCGGGGCGTTCACCGACGCCGTGCACCTGGGAAACCTCACCGGCGGAGTCGTACTGATCGCCATGGCCGTGCCCGCGGCACCGTTCGTCCCCCAGAAGGCTCACGGTCCCCGGACATCCGCCGAAGTGTGAGCGGTACGTCGGGCAACCGGTGCTGGTCTCCGAGCGCAACCGTCAGCACCGGACAGCCGGCCGCCGGCGCCGGGCACCGCCCGTCACCCCTCGCCCGCCGCGACCTGGGCGAGGGTCCGGCCGGAGTGCACCGAACGGGCCCGCCGGGGGTCGGGCGTGCCGTGCCCGGCCGAGCGCCCGGCTCCCTTCTTCACCAGCAGCCAGGCGTCGTCCCCGGCACTGCCCCGGAACCGGGTCAGCGCGTACTCGCCGTGCAGCTTGGAGCCGTGCAGCCGGAAGGTGGCATGACCGCGCTCCAGCGACTCCCCGAAGCCGACCGGGCGGCCCCGGCGGTCGTGGCTGAGAGGCTCGTACCAGCCGTGGTCCCAGACGATCACGGTGCCACCGCCGTACTCGCCCTTCGGGATCACCCCCTCGAAGTCCTCGTACTCCAGGGGATGGTCCTCGGTCGGCACGGCCAGCCGCTTGTCCCCGGGGTCGGCGGACGGGCCCTTCGGGATCGACCAGGACTTCAGGACGTCGCCGACCTGCAGCCGGAAGTCGAAGTGCATCCGGCGCGCGTCATGGATCTGCACCACGAACCGGAGCCGGTCACCGGCCGCCCCCGCCCGCCCCGACGGCTCCCTGGTCCGCTCGAAGTCACGTTTGTCTCGGTACGTACGCAACCGGTCGTCGCTGCTCACCACGGCTCCTTCCCTCGCACGTGCGCCCCGGGTACCCGGCAAGGCTCCGCCCGACCGGCCCGCGGCGGCTCAGAACTCCTCGTGACGGTCCGGGTCGCCGCCCAGCCGCCGACGGGAGCGCCCGGAGACCGCCGCCATCTGGGCGGCGTCCAGTTCGAAACCGAACAGGTCCAGGTTGGCGCGCCGGCGTTCGGGGTCCGCCGACTTCGGAATGGGCAGCGCACCGAGCTGCACGTGCCAGCGCAGCACCGCCTGGGCGGGCGTCACCCCGTGCGCCTCGGCGACCGCGACGACCGCCGGGTCGTCGAGCAGACGGACGTCCCGGCCGAGCGGGCTCCAGCTCTCGGTGACGATGCCCTTCTCCGCGTGGAAGGCCCGCAGCTCCTCCTGCGGGAACAGCGGATGCAGCTCGACCTGGTTCACGGCGGGCAGCACCCCGGTCTCCTTCTCCAGCCGGGTGAGGTGCTCCTCGGTGAAGTTGGAGACGCCGATCGAGCGCACCACACCGTCCTCACGGAGCTTGATCATCGCCTTCCACGAGTCGACGTACTTTCCGACCCGGGGGTTGGGCCAGTGGATCAGATACAGGTCCGCGTACTCCACGCCCAGCCGCCGCCGGGACTCCTCGAAGGAGGCGAGGGTCTCCTCGTAGCCGTGGTGGCGGCCCGGCAGCTTCGTCGTCAGCACCACCTCCTCGCGGGGCACGCCGCTGCCCGCGACACCCCGGCCGACCCCGGACTCGTTGCGGTAGTTCACCGCCGTGTCCACGAGCCGGTACCCGAGTTCCAGCGCGTGGCGAACGGCCTGCTCGGCCTGCGTGTCGTCCATCGGCCAGGTGCCGAGTCCGGTGGCGGGGACCGTCGTCCCGTCGTTGAGCGTGTATGCCGGAATGCTGCTCACGATGTGACCTTCCCTCGACTGTGTCGTAGTCCCGGCCTCGCGGACCGGGCGGGCGATGATCGACCTGGCCCGGGCGCTGCCTTCCGCGCCGCGGGCCGGGCTGTCACGATCTTCCCTGGACGGGTACCGACGACCACTCGGAGTACGCATGACGACGGACCGGGGTACGGCAGCACGGGCGAGGAGCGCCGCCGGGGTCGAGGTGAGACCCGTCGCCGGGCACATCGGGGCGGAGATCACCGGCGTCGACCTCACCGGGGGACTCGACGACGCCGTGGTCGCCCTGATCCGGGAGGCCGTGCTGCGCTGGAAGGTCGTGTTCTTCCGGGACCAGCGCCTGGACCACGCCGGGCACGTCGCCTTCGCCCGCCGCTTCGGCGAACCGGTCGTGCCGGGCCGGCGCGGCAGCGCCTCACCGGCCGGCTTCCCCGAGGTGGAGACCACCGCCGACCGGCTGGAGCTGGGCGGCCGGTTCGGGATGGAGCACGAGGAGTGGCTCCGGCGACGCCGGCACACCCTGCTGCGCGGCTGGCACTGCGACCACGGGGCCCGGATCGACCCGCCCGCCGCGACCATCCTGCGCGCCGAGACCGTCCCGCCGTACGGCGGCGACACCACCTGGTCCAACCTGGCCGCCGCCTACGCCGGGCTCTCCGCGCCCGTGCGCGCCTTCGTCGACGGCCTGCGCGCCGAGCACCGCCTCGGCGTCGGCTACCAGCCCCGCCCCGGCGACGACTCCTACCTGCGCCACCTGCTGGACCACCAGGTGGCCTCGGTGCACCCGCTGGTGCGCGTCCACCCCGAGAGCGGGGAGCGGGTCCTGTACGTCAACGGCTACTACGTCGAGCAGATCGCCGGTGTCTCCCGCCCGGAGAGCGCCGCGCTCCTGGAGATGCTGCTCGAACAGGCGGTACGGCCCGAGTACACGGTCCGCTTCCGCTGGGAGCCGGGCAGCGTCGCCTTCTGGGACAACCGGGCCACCATCCACCTCGCGCCCGGCGACAACGCCCACCTCGGCTTCACCCGCGTCATGCACCGGGTGATGCTGCACGGCGAGGTGCCGGTCGGCGTGGACGGCGAGCCGTCACAGCCGGTCACCGGCACTCAGGTGCGCCGCTGGTGACTCAGGCGGCGGACCCCGGCCGCCAGCCGAGCGCCGGGCCCAGGCGGGTCGCCATGTCCGTGAGGATCTGGACGTAGTCCTCGTGCTCGAACGTGAACGGCAGCGCGAACGCCACCTCGTCGGCCTCGCGGAACCCGGCGTGCGCGTGCAGCCGCTCGACGATCTCCGCCGACGTGCCGACGATGTCCGGCGCGAACAGCAGCCGCGCCGGGCCCTGCGGAGTCGTGGTGCGGGGCAGCCGCTCGGCCGCGTACGCCTCGTACTTGGCGCGCTGCTCCGGTGTGGCGGAGTCGGTGGGGATGACGACCAGGCCCTGGGAGACCCGGGCCGCCTCACCGTCCGGGTGACGGCTGCGGAACTCGCGGATGTGCGAGAGCTGGATCGCCGCGAAGTCGTACCCGTCCGCCGGGTCCCCGGCCCGTACGACGCTGCTGGTCAGGAAGTTCATGCCGTGCTCGCCCGCCCAGCGCGCCGAGCCGAGACTGCCGCCGCCGTACCAGAGCCGTCGCCCGAGACCGGGGGACTGCGGCTGGACCACATCCGAGAACACCTCGAAGCCCTCCACTCCGCTGAAGCCGGTGACCGGCCTGCCCCGGACGAAGTCCAGGAGCCGGCGCACCCGCTCGTAGCCGAAGTCCTCGGCATCCGCCGTGTCCGGGTAGAGGGCCTCCCTGACCTGCTCGTAGTGCATGGGCGGCCCCACGCTCACACCGGGGTTGAGACGGCCGCCGGACAGGAGGTCGACGGTCGCCAGGTCCTCGGCGAGCCGCAGCGGGTTCTCCCAGCCCAGCGGGATCACCGCGGTGCCGAGCTCGATCCGGCTGGTGCGCTGGGAGGCCGCAGCCAGGACGGCGACCGGGGACGATATGCCGTACTGGAGGTGCCGGTGGCGCACCCACGCGCTGTCGAAGCCCAGTCGCTCGCCCAGCTCGATGATCTCCAGAGTGGACTCGTGGCCCCGGGCCGGATCCGCCCCGTCGAACAGGCCGATGGTGAGGAAGCCCAGTCTGCGCAGGGGGCGGGGGGTGGACGGCACGGGTCCTCCAGCGGTCGTACGTCAGTTCTGCCCCGATTGTGGCACCCGGACATTGCGGAAATGTGATCAGTTCCGGATCAGGTCCGGATCAGGTCAGAGGGATGACGATCTCGTCCTCGACCGGCGGGTCCAGCTCCTGCGGGCGGTTCCCGGTGGCGGCGAAACAGCGCAGCCGTATCGCCTCCGGACTGACGTCCAGGCGCAGGAAGCACTTGAAGAAGGGCGGGCTGTAGGTGGCCGAGCCCGGGGAGAACAGCTGGGTGTAGACCTTCTTCACGGGCAGCCGGAAGCGGGCGCCGCGGTCCGGGCGGCTGCCGGCGCCCAGCAGCGTCGCGACCAGGCGGGTGCGGCGGGTGACCCGGGTGTCCGGGGCGGGCGTACGGCCGGGCCTGATGCCGAGGCGCTCGGCGATCACGGCGGTCGCCTCCGCCTCGGTGAGGGTGAGCAGGCGGGGCAGCCGCAGCCGCCGGCCGTACAGCCGGCTGTAGAAGGCGAGGGAGTCGCCGCGCAGCGGGTAGCAGCGGAAGTCGTCCTCGGTGACGTTCGCGACCGCCACCGGGGGGATGGTGTGGGTGGCGTGCATGAAGGCACCGCCGCCGCCCGCGACCACGTACTGGATGGTGCGGCCGGCCACGTCGACGGGGTAGCGCTGGTAGTTGTGGATGTCGCCGCCGATGGCCGCCACGTAGTGGTGGGCCGGGTCGCGGACGATGTCGTCGACCGTGCCGCCGCCCTCGACGGGGCACGGGTGGTGCTCGCCGTCCACGTACAGCGGGGAGCCGGTGACGAGGATCTTCGGACGCGGCCCCCGGGAGATCTCGCGCAGCCAGGCGCCCTGTTCGGCGTCGACGGTGCCGAGCAGACCGGTGTCGATGCCGACGATCCGGACCGGACCGGCGTCGATGGCCCAGTAGGGTCCCGGCTGTACGGCCGTCTGCTCCTGCGCCGAGCGTGCCTTCCTTGCCTCGGCGAGGAGTTGCTCGTCCGCCGGACGCGGGCGGTGCCAGAGCAGGGCGCGCCACCAGGCGCGGGTGAGGAGGCGCGGCCTCGGCCCGGCCGGGAGCGGCGCGGCGTCGTCGCAGAAGACGCGCATGAAGGCGCCGAGGTCCTCGTACCAGTCGTGGTTGCCGGGTATCGCGTAGATCGGCGCCGGATAGTCCCGGTACGGCCGGAAGAACTTGGCGCCGTAGTCGTCGGCGGCCCCGACCGGATAGATCACGTCGCTCGCGATCACCGCGAAGTCGGTGTCCTGACCGGCCTTCAGAAAGCCCGGCACGACCGCGTACTGGGAGTCGTCCCCCTCACCGGTGTCGCCGATCACCATGAACGAGAACCGGTCCGCCTCATGACGCCGGATCACCTTGTCGGCGGGGGCTCCGGCGGCCGCCCGCTGCGCCACCCAGCGGCTGCGGGTACGGCCCGTCGGGTCGCCGAACCAGGACGCCAGCACCCCGTTGCGGGCGGCCCACATGGTCCTCGGGTTGAACCAGAACAGCTTCTCGACGTGGTCCGGCATCAGCCGGCGATAGGCGCCGGGCTCGGCCTCGCCCCAGCCGGCGCCTTCTGCGGTTTCGCGTGAGGAGTGAGACACGCGCGAACCGTACAACGATCAACGGACGGCTGTGGCACGGGGGTTCGGTCCGGACCGTCACCACGCGCGGGGGGCCGTGAAGGCGCCGCCCGGTGCCGGGCGGCCGTCACCGCTTCGAGGTGGGCGCGCGCCGGGCCGGCCCGGTGGGCACCGGGACCTCGGCTGTCACTCGGGCGCCGCGGGCGGGACTCAGGGAGGGACGATCTTGATGGCGCTCATCCAGCCGTGGCCCCCGGGCCGCGTCTGCAGGGCCATGTGCAGCAGCTGGATCCCCTCCAGCTCCCGGGCGTGACGCAGTCCGCCGACGATCACCGGGTTGAGTCCGCCGGAGGAGACCAGTTCGGCCACCTGGTCGCGGGCCGCCGCGTTGTCGCCGGCGATGAACACGTCCAGCGGCAGCCCGCCCACCTCACCCGCGACCAGCGAGCCCGCGAACGTGGTGTTGAAGGCCTTCACCACGTGCGTGCCCGGGGCGGCCGCCTCGGCGAGCTGCTGGGCAGCGGAGCTGTCCGCGGGCACCGTGAGCGAGTCGAGGGTCGAGAAGTCCACCGGGTTGGAGATGTCGACGACGGTCTTCCCGGCGAGCTGGTCCCCGTACTCGGTCACGACCTGCTTGGCCGCGTCGAACGGTACGGCCAGCACCACCACGTCCGCCGCCCCGACCGCGTCCGGTACGGCCGGTGCCACGTCCGCCTCCGGTGTCCGCTCGCGCAGTGCGTCGGCGAGCCTGGTGGCCTTCGCGGGATCCGTGCCGATCAGCCGGACCGTGTGGCCGCCCGCCAGGGCCCGGGTGGCGATGCCGCCCGCCATGTTGCCTGTGCCGACGATGAAGACCCGCATGGGTGAGCCCCTTCCGTGGGGTGGGAGCTGCCGCCGGTCCGTCCACGCATGCGGCACTTCCACACTCCGCCCGAACCAGGATAGATCGGTCAGCTCGCCGCGGCTCGGGCTCGTGACCCACGGTGACCATCGCGGCGGGGCGCGGCCTTCTCCTCGGTGAGGTCGGCACACGTCCTCGTCTCTTCGGCGCCCCGTCGTCTCTTCCCCGGCCTCGGATCCCCGGCGGGGCGGCGGCGCACGGCCGCGGCCATCTCGGGGGCCGGTGACTCGCGCTTCCCGCGGACCCCGCCCTCCCGGGTCGCCGAGGCGGGCCGTGGGCCGGTGCCCGACGCCCGTCGGGACCGGGTGTGGGCGGCGGCTCAGCGGCCGGGGCCGGGTGGCCCGCCCCGGTCGCTCGGCGGCCGGTCGCGGCGGATAGCGTGGCGATCATGGCGGACTGGAGGATGCGGCCGTCGTCGGACGCGGACGTCGAGGCGGTGGCCGAACTGCGTGCCGCGGTGCTGCGGGACGACCTGGAGCGGCTCGGGCGGTACGACGAGCGGCGGGTCCGGCAGCGGCTGCGGGACGGGTTCGACGCGGCCCACACCTGGGTGATCGAGGTGGGCGGTGCCTTCGCCGGCTGTGTGGCACTGCGGACGGCCGGGGACACCCGGTGGCTGGAGCACTTCTACCTGGCCCCGCACGCCCAGGGCGCCGGCATCGGCTCGGCCGTGCTGCGTGAACTGCTGGAGCGGTGCGACCGCGACGGCGTGCCCGTCCGGCTGAACGTCCTGCGCGGCAGCGCGGCGCGGCGGCTGTACGAGCGGCACGGATTCCTGGCCGAGAGCGAGGATCCGGTGGACGTGTTCATGGTGCGCCGGCCGGCTCCCTGAACGGCGTCGGGCCGACCCCTCGCCCTGTATAGGGAAAACCCTTGACTGGCCCCGGCGTGACTGACATGCGCGGGTCAAATCTGGAATCCTCGCTCAGCAACACGCTCTCTCCCTGGCGTGTCCCCGGGGCACGTGCCACGCACCCCGGTCCCGGAATCCCGGTCCCCGCACAGCTCAGCTCGCCCGGGCAGCACACCCGTCTGCCCGGTCTGTCACCGGCCGCGACCCGGCGGCCGCAGCAGGAGGAGTACGAGTGAGACGTCTTCCCCACAGACGCGCCACGGTAGGAGCCGCCCTGGTCTCCACCGCGGCGTTCCTCGCCGTCGGCATCCAGTCGATCCCGGCGAACGCCCAGCCCGCCGCGCCCCACCCCAGCCCCGTGCGCACCGGCGGCCTGGAGTCCAAGCTCACCCCCGCCCAGCACACCGCGCTGCTCAAGAGCGCCCAGCAGAAGACCACCGCGACCGCCCGCACCATCGGCCTCGGCGCCAAGGAGAAGCTGGTCGTCAGGGATGTCGTCAAGGACAACGACGGCACCGTGCACACCCGTTACGAGCGCACCTACGCCGGTCTGCCGGTCCTCGGCGGGGACCTGGTCGTGCACACCCCGCCCGCCTCGCTGGCGGCCGGCACCGTGAGCACGACCTTCAACAACAAGCACACCATCACGGTCCCCACGGTCACCGCGGCCTACAGCAAGTCCGCCGCCCAGACCAAGGCGCTCAAGACCGCCAAGGCCCTCGACGCGCGGCAGCCCACCGCCGACAGCGCCCGCAAGGTGATCTGGGCCGGCAGCGGCACCCCGAGGCTCGCCTGGGAGAGCGTGATCGGCGGCTTCCAGGACGACGGCACGCCCAGCAGGCTGCACGTCGTCACGGACGCCACCACCGGCAAGGAGCTCTACCGCTACCAGGCCGTCCAGACGGGCACCGGCAACACCCAGTACAGCGGCACGGTCACCCTGAACACCACGCTGTCGGGTTCGACGTACCAGCTGTACGACACCACGCGCGGCGGCCACAAGACCTACAACCTCAACAACGGCACGTCGGGCACCGGCACCCTGATGACCGACTCCGACGACGTCTGGGGCACCGGAGCCGGCTCCAACACCCAGACCGCCGGCGCCGACGCGGCCTACGGCGCCCAGATGACCTGGGACTTCTACAAGAACACCTTCGGGCGCAGCGGCATCAAGAACGACGGCGTCGCCGCCTACTCCCGTGTCCACTACAGCAGCAGCTACGTCAACGCCTTCTGGGACGACAGCTGCTTCTGCATGACCTACGGCGACGGCTCCGGCGGCACCCACGCCCTGACCTCGCTCGACGTGGCCGGCCACGAGATGAGCCACGGCGTCACCTCGAACACCGCCGGGCTCAACTACACCGGTGAGTCCGGCGGGTTGAACGAGGCG
>NZ_JAJONF010000062.1 GCF_021462265.1 Streptomyces shenzhenensis
AGTGAGACTTTAGCGGATTCCCGGCCTCCGAGCTAATCGGGGGCCGCGTCCTTTCGAACACGGATTCCTCATTACGCGAATACGCATGCCGAAGCCCTCGACGACATGTCGCCGATTGCTGGTAGGTACTGCGGAATGGCTGCCCGGGGACCGACCGAGGTCGGCGCTCACGTCGGACAACCCGGAGAACACTACGTATCCGGTCGGGGCGTGTCAACTCCCGGCGGGACTGCGCCCCGGGGGCGTAAGGTGGGCGGCATGACTACGCGTACGTGTACCCAGCAGTGGTGGCCCGCCTGACGGCGGCCGCGCTCACGTACGTACTCAACGGCCGCCGCTTCGGCGGCCGTTCGCGTATCTCCCTCCGGAACTTCCGGGGGCCGGCCGCCGGGAGCGGCGGCCTCGGCCAGGAGGTGGAGAGGGAATGACACGGGTCTTCAGCGGCATCAAGCCGACCGGGCACCTGACACTGGGGAACTACCTGGGAGCGATGCGGCAGTGGGCCGCCGTCGACCAGCATCAGTCCGACGCCGTGTTCTGCGTCGTCGATCTGCACGGGATGACCGTGGACCACGACCCGGCCCGGCTGCGCAGACTCACCCGGCAGGCGGCGACGCTGCTGCTGGCGGCGGGGCTGGATCCGGAGCTGTGCACCGTGTTCGTGCAGAGCCACGTCGACGAGCACACCCGGCTGTCGTACGTCATGGAGTGCGTGGCGACCGACGGTGAGATGCGGCGGATGATCCAGTACAAGGAGAAGGTCACGAGCGAGGGCGCGCGGGGGCGGGGCGTGCGCCTGTCGCTGCTGACGTATCCGGCGCTGATGGCGGCGGACATCCTGGCGTACGGAGCGGACGAGGTGCCGGTCGGGGACGACCAGGCACAGCACGTGGAACTGGCGCGGGATCTGGCGGTGCGGTTCAACCAGCGGTACGGGCACACGTTCGTGGTGCCGAAGGCGACCGTGCCGACGGTGGCGGCCCGGGTGATGAACCTGCAGGACCCGACGTCGAAGATGGGGAAGTCGGACGACTCCGGGCCCGGGATCGTCTATCTCCTCGACGAGCCGGACGTGATCCGGAAGAAGGTCATGCGGGCCGTCACCGACAGCGGGCGGGAGGTCGTGTACGACCGGGAGGAGCGTCCCGGGGTCGCGAACCTGCTGGAGATTCTCGCTGCGTGCACGGGCGGGAACCCTGAGTCACTGGCGGCCGTTCACGATTCGTACGGCGCTCTGAAGCAGGCCACCGCGGAGGCGGTGCTGGAGACGCTCAGGCCCGTGCAGGCCAGGCACAAGGAGTTGTGTGCCGATCCGGGATATGTGGAGGAGGTGCTGCGGCATGGGGCGGAGAAGGCTCGGGTGATCGCCCGGCCGATCGTCGATACGGCTTACCGGGCGATCGGGCTGTTGCCGCCCGGCGCCTTCGCCGGCCCGGGGCAGGTGACGGCCGAGCCGGCGTTGAACGCGGCGCGGTAGGCGTGGGGGCCGGTGGCGAGGCGCGATGCGCACTGCCGGCGCATCGCGACCTCGTCGCCGAACCCGGCCCGGCGGAGTGACCTCGGATGCGGGCAGGTCAGTGCGTTCGAGGGGCGGGCCGTCAGTCCTTCTTGCCGGAGGCGAGTTCGCGGCTGCGGTCGCGGGCGGCTTCCAGGGCGGCGATGAGGGCGGCGCGGACGCCGTGGTTCTCCAGTTCGCGGATGGCGTTGATGGTGGTACCGGCGGGGGAGGTGACGTTCTCCCGGAGCTTGACGGGGTGCTCACCGCTGTCGCGGAGCATCACGGCGGCGCCGATCGCGGACTGGACGATGAGGTCGTGGGCCTTGTCGCGGGGCAGGCCGAGCAGGATGCCGGCGTCGGTCATGGCTTCGACCAGGTAGAAGAAGTACGCCGGGCCCGAGCCGGAAAGGGCGGTGCAGGCGTCCTGCTGGGACTCGGGAACCCGGAGGGTCTTGCCTACGGCGCCGAAGATCTCCTCGGCGTGGGCGAGGTGGCCGGCGGTGGCATGGCTGCCGGCGGAGATGACGGACATCGCCTCGTCGACGAGGGCGGGGGTGTTCGTCATGACACGGACGACCGGGGTGCCTGCGGCGAGGCGCTCCTCGAAGAAGGAGGTGGGGATGCCCGCGGCGCCGCTGATGACGAGGCGGTCGGCGGGAAGGTGCGGGGCGAGTTCGTCGAGGAGGGCGCCCATGTCCTGGGGCTTGACCGTGAGGATCAGGGTGTCGGCGGTCTTCGCGGCCTCGGGGTTGGTGACCGGGGCGACTCCGTAGCGGGCGCGGAGTTCTTCGGCTCGTTCGGGGCGGCGGGCGGTGACCAGGAGGTCGGCAGGGGCCCAGCCGGCGCGGATCATTCCGCTGAGCAGGGCTTCGCCGATCTTGCCGGTGCCGAGGACTGCGACTTTCTGGCTCATGCCGTTCAGTCTGGCACCGGGTGGTGGGGCGGGGGCCGGTTGTCCGCTGGGCGGACGTGGGCGGTGGGTCAGGCGGTCCGTCGCCTCAGGGTGGCCGCTCCG
Organism: Streptomyces shenzhenensis; assembly: GCF_021462265.1. Classification (GTDB taxonomy): domain Bacteria; phylum Actinomycetota; class Actinomycetes; order Streptomycetales; family Streptomycetaceae; genus Streptomyces; species Streptomyces shenzhenensis. Next base: position 2,514 of record NZ_JAJONF010000062.1, read on the forward strand.
AGGACCAGGACCAGCAGGGCGCAGCCGGCGACGATCAGGACGTCCCGGACGAAGGTGGCGGTCACGTCGGTGTGGCGGAGGACCTCGTTCATGGCGTCGACGGCGTAGGACATGGGGAGGACGTCGGAGACGGCTTCGAGGACGGGGTGCATCTGAGGGCGCGGGGTGAAGAGACCGCAGAGGAGGAGTTGCGGGAAGATCACCGCGGGCATGAACTGGACCGCTTGGAATTCCGAGGCCGCGAAGGCCGAGACGAACAGCCCGAGGGCCGTGCCGAGCAAGGCGTCGAGCAGGGCGACCAGGAGCAGGAGCCAGGGGGAGCCGGTGACGTCGAGGCCCAGGAACCAGACGGCGAGGCCGGTGGCGAGGGCCGACTGGATGATCGCGAGGATGCCGAAGGCGAGGGCGTAGCCGGCGATGAGGTCGGCCTTGCCCAGGGGCATGGCGAGGAGGCGTTCGAGGGTGCCGGAGGTGCGTTCGCGGAGGGTGGCGATGGAGGTCACCAGGAACATCGTGATGAGCGGGAAGATGCCGAGGAGTGAGGCGCCGATGTTGTCGAAGGTGTGCGGGCTGCCGTCGAAGACGTAGCGGAGCAGGACCAGCATCAGGCAGGGGATGAGCATCAGCAGCGCGATGGTGCGGGGGTCGTGGCGGAGCTGGCGCAGGACGCGGCCGGCGGTGGCGGTGGTGCGGGAGAGGTTGAGGGTGCTGACGGGGATGCCCGCGGTGCTTGCGGTGGTTCCTGTGGTGGCCGGCTGAGTGGTCATCGTGCCGTTTCCTTCGTGCGGGAGTTGGCGTTGGCCTCGTCGACGAGGTGGAGGAAGGCGGCCTCGACGGTGCCGGAGCCGGTGCGGGTGCGCAGGGCCTCCGGGGCGTCGTCGGCGAGGATCTCGCCCTCGCGCATGAGGAGGAGGCGGTGGCAGCGTTCGGCCTCGTCCATGACGTGGGAGGAGATGAGGAAGGTGGCGCCGCGGGTGGCGGCGATGGAGTGGAAGAGGTTCCAGAGGTCGCGGCGCAGGACGGGGTCGAGGCCGACGGTGGGTTCGTCAAGGACGAGGAGTTCGGGGCTGCCGAGCAGGGCGACGGCGAGGGAGACGCGGTTGCGCTGGCCGCCGGAGAGGTTGCCGGCGAGGGTGTCGGCGTGGCTGGTGAGGTCGACTTCGCCGAGGACTCGGTCGGTGTCGGCGCGGCGGGCGGGGGCCGGGCGGGTGGGGTCGAGGATCGAGCCGAAGTAGTCGAGGTTCTGGCGGATGGTCAGGTCGCCGTAGACGGAGGGGGCTTGGGTGACGTAGCCGATGCGGGTGCGCAGGAAGGGGTGACCGGCGGGGCGGCCGAGGACGTTCAGGGTGCCGGTGACCTTGGCCTGGGTGCCGACGATGGCGCGCATCAGGGTGGACTTGCCGCATCCGGAGGGGCCGAGGAGGCCGGTTATCTGACCGCGCGGGACGGTGAAGCCGAGGCCGCGGAGGACGGTGTGGGGGCCGCGGACCACGGTGAGTCCCGCGGCCTCGACGGCGGGGGGCAGGGCTGAGTTGCCGGGGGCCAGGGGCGGCTCCGACGAAGAATTCACCATGTGCTGAATAATGCTCGGGAGGGGGTGGGGCGTCAAGGGGCGTCAAGGGGAAGGGGTCGGGGTGCGACGCTCACCGGCGCCAGCCGGCGCTGGCCGAACGGTACGACTGCCCGCGGCCGGTGAGATGCGGGCGGGCAGCGCCCCGTAAGGGCGTGGGGTCGTATGCGGTTTGCGGCTACCGCCGTGTGGGCGCGATCAGCCGCCCCACCGGCCCGCGGCCGAGTCGCTGCCGCGGGCCGACAGGTGGGCGCGCTCAGGTGTTGAGGGCGACGAGCAGGAGGACGTCGTACGTCTCCTCGACGACGCCGTCGGGGAAGACCTTCAGAAGGTGGGTGCGTTCCTCGGCGAGGAAGGCGGTGCGGCGGGCCTCGGGGGTGACGAGGAACGCCGAGTGGCTGCCGATGTTGGCGAGGTGGGTGTCGACCGGGACCCGGCGGCTCCAGCGCACCACGCGGCGGGTGAACCGGAGTCGGCCGCTGGGGTCGGCGAGATCGGTGCGGTCGGCGGACTTGCGCTGCTCCGCTCTGACGTCGATGCCGAAGAACCGGCTGATGCGGTCGGCGGAGTCGGCGATCCAGTCGACGTCGAGCGCGTCGGTGTTCCACCACAGTGCCAGCGCCCCGCCGGGACGCAGCACGCGCAGCGCCTCCGGCACGGAACGGGCCGGGTCGGTCCAGTGCCACGCCTGGGCGTAGGTGAGGAAGTCGGCGGTGGCGGCGGCGAGCGGGAGGGCGTCGCCGCTGCCACGGACGATCGGGAGGCCGGGGAGGGTGGCGTGGAACTGCGCCGCCATGCCCTCGCCCGGTTCCACCGCGACCACGTCGGCGCCGCGCGCGTGCAGCAGGGCGGTCGCGATACCGGTGCCCGCGCCGACGTCGACCACCCGGGCACCCGTGAGGGAGCGGCCGGCTTCCTCCTCGACGGCGTCGAGGAGGGCGGGCGGGTAGGAGGGGCGGTTCGCGGCGTACTGGGCCGCGGCGGCGTTGAAGGAGCGGGCGCGTGCGGCGTGGGAGGGAACGGAAGTCGGGGTCGGGGTCGGGTTCCGGGGATGCGACTGCGACTGGCCTGTGGTCATGCGGCCATGGTCCCGGCAGGGGGGAGGGGGGCGACAGGGATTTCGGACGGGCGGGTTGGACACACCCCCCTGTCCGCCCCTCCGCCAGGCCGCCGACCTCAGCGCCTGCGCTCTGCTCTGCCCCGCGACCGGCGGGCCGGCCTCACCGCTTCCGCTTCTTCTTCGACGGGTCGCCCGAGCGGCGGGTGGTGCGGTGTTCGTGTTCCTGGACGGCCGTGTCGTACTCGGCGCGGTGGAGCTTCTCGCCGGGGGCCTCGGTGAGGGAGCGGAAGAAGTAGGCGAGGAGCGAACCGACGAACCCGATGGCGAGGAGGCCGCGCAGCGAGGCCTGGCGCTCGGGGTCGGGGCGCTTGCCGAAGGCCTCCCAGGTGTTGCGGAAGGCCAGGGCGCTGCAGATGGCGAACATCGCGACGACCAGGACGGTCACGAAGGCGCCGGTGTCGGCGAGCTGGACGCCCTCGTAGGCGAGGCGGAGGACCAGGCAGGAGACGCCGGCGGCGGCGAGCGAGCCCACGGCCACGCCGATCCGGCGGGCGGTGTAGCCGTCGTCGTGGTTCACCCAGGACGTGCCGAAGAAACGGAGGGGCTCGGGGCGTGGGCCGCCGGTGGAGCCCGCGGGGGTGTCCGGGGTGCCTGGTTCGTCGCTCACGGGACGATTATGGCGCCGGGGGCCACGGGCTCCGGGGCGGGGTGGTGCGCGGGGTCAGGCGCAGCGGTCGGCCACGTAGCCGTCGCTGCCGGTGTTGACGTAGGCGTCCGAGACGAACTCGCCGTTGCTGATGTTGTCCCAGATGTTCGACGTGCCGTAGTACCCGGACACCGAAGTACCCGGCGTCTGGCAGTAGATCGGGACCTTGGCGCCCTCCGGGAGGACGCGGGTGATGTCGTAGCTGGTGCCGGGGCCGCTGCGGACGTTGAGGCGGACGCCCGGGGCGACCGAGTAGTAGCGAACGGTGGTGGCAGCCGCCAGTGTCGTGACGGCCTCTTCCTCGCCGCCGCTCTCGGCTTCCTGTGTGTGATCGACAGACATGCAGTACTCCCCCACTGGACCCATGAGTTCCATGGAGTCCCGTTGATTCCCCTGATTCGAGCCACGAAACACGCCTGCGCAACTCGCACGCGGAGGCTAGCAAGCCGCCTCTGTCTCGTACGAGTCATCGACTAGGCTCCGTGCGTCGCGCTCCGCGGAAAAAGCACGGGGGTGGTCCCTTGACGCCACAGCGCAACACCGGAGCGGGCGCGGAAGCGGAACTTCCCGAGTACGCCGGGCACTACCGCCTGGAGTCCTGTCTCGGCTCCGGTGGCATGGGCGTGGTGCACCTGGCCCGCAGCACCTCGGGGCTGAAGCTCGCGGTGAAGGTCGTGCACGCCGAGTATGCCAAGGACCGCGAGTTCAGGGGCCGTTTCCGGCAGGAGGTGGCCGCCGCGCGCAAGGTCAGCGGCGCCTTCACCGCACCCGTGGTGGACGCCGATCCCGAGGCCGAACGGCCCTGGATGGCCACCCTCTTCATTCCCGGCCCGACCCTCTCCGAGCACGTGAAACGGAACGGGCCGATGCCTCCTGCCCAGTTGCGCCGGCTGATGGCGGGACTGGCAGAGGCGTTGCGGGATATTCACAGGGTCGGCGTGGTGCATCGGGATCTGAAGCCGAGCAACGTGCTGCTCGCCGAGGACGGTCCCAAGGTCATCGACTTCGGTATTTCCCGGCCGAAAGACAGCGAACTGCGGACCGAGACGGGAAAGTTGATCGGCACGCCGCCGTTCATGGCGCCGGAGCAGTTCCGGCGGCCGCGTGAAGTGGGGCCCGCCGCCGACATCTTCGCGCTCGGGTCGGTACTGGTGCACGCGGCGACGGGGCGGGGGCCGTTCGACTCGGACAGTCCCTATGTCGTCGCCTACCAGGTCGTCCATGACGAGCCCGACCTCACCGGTGTACCAGAGGAGGTCGCTCCGCTGGTGACGCGCTGCCTCGCCAAGGAGCCCGAGGACCGGCCGACGCCCGACGAGCTGATGCGCGCGCTGCGGTCGTTGGCGGCGTCGTACGACACGCAGGCGTTCATACCGGCACAGCGGGCCACAGCCGGTGCCCTCGTCGGGGACGACACCGGTGAGGCGGCGAAGCCGGAGCCGCCGCAGGCGGAGAGGCCGCCGCAGGCGGAGAGGCCGCCGCAGGCGCGCGGACCACGGCTCGGCAGGCGGGTCGCCTTGGCCACCGGTGCCGTCGTCCTCGCGCTCGGCGCGGTCGTGGCCCTGGTCGAGTGGGGCGCCGGGAGCACCCCGCAACCGCGGGCGAGCAATCCGAGGACGACGGCCGCCGCCTTCTCGGCCTGGCAGGCGAAACCCGTCGCCAAGGTCACGGCCACTCCCCAATGCGCCACTGGCGAGGGGAGACTGTTCTGCACCGAGGCGTCGATGGTGTTCGCCCTGGACCCGGTGACAGGTGCGGTGCTCTGGCGGCACTCCGTCGCGAACGCCCACTGGTGGAACCGGCCCCCCGTCCTCTCCGGCGGACTCGTCCAGCTCGTCACGAACGGGGCCCGGCACGTGATGGCGCTCGACCCCGGCTCGGGCGAGAGCCGATGGCAGCGGGACCTGCCCGAGAACAGCGCGATGGAGTACGCCCGCGACATGCTGCTGCTCACGCGCGCGGACGGCATGGTCACCGGGGTGGACAGCGCGACCGGCACCACCAGGTGGAGCCGGCCGACCGGGGTTCACGGCACGGCGCGGATCGACTTCTTCCCCACGGATCCGTCGTCGGCGTTTGTGACCAGTACGTCCGCGGACGGGACCAGCACCAAGGTCACCGTCCTGGATCCGGCCACCGGAGATGTACAAGGTGCCAGTCGGCTGCAGGGACAGCTGACGCCGGTCGGCACGCAGGACGGGGCGGTTCTGCTGCTGTCCGCCGATCCGGTGTACGGCGACACCGACGCCGTGGTCCGCTACGCCCCGCGGTCCGGGGCCACCCGCCGGGTCGAACTGCCCGTACCGCGTGAGGACGCGCAGGCCGGGGTGCATGGCGATGTGGTCTACGTGCTGGCCGCCACCGGCTCGCTGGACGCCGTCGACATGACGGCCGGCAGGCGCACATGGCACACGGAGACCTCGGTGAGCCGTGGTTCGGCACCCGTCGCCGACGGCCGGCACGTGTACTTCTCCGCTGCCGACGGCCGGCTCATGGCCGTGAACGCGCGCACCGGAGGGGTCGCCGGACAGACCTCGGCCCGCTTCGGGACGGCCTCGGGCGGAATCGCCACCTCGGTGCCCGCCCCCCTGCTCCTCGACGGCCACCTCTACGCCGCCGCCCCCGACGGCACCGTCTTCGCCGTGGACGCGGCGGATCCCGCCGGCTGGTGAGGACGGACGAGGGGGCCGCCTCCGTGACGGAGGCGGCCCCCAGGGCGCTACGGCGGTGTCAGCCGAGCTTCGTCACGTCGCGCACCGCGCCCTTGTCGGCGCTGGTGGCCATCGCGGCGTAGGCGCGCAGGGCCGCCGAGACCTTGCGGTCGCGGTTCTTCGGGGCGTACACGCCGTTCAGGGCCTGCTCGCGGCGGGACAGTTCCGCCTCCTCGACGAGGAGTTCGATGGTGCGGTTCGGGATGTCGATGCGGATGCGGTCGCCGTTCTCGACGAGGGCGATGGTGCCGCCGGAGGCCGCCTCCGGGGAGGCGTGGCCGATGGAGAGGCCCGAGGTGCCGCCGGAGAAGCGGCCGTCGGTGATCAGGGCGCAGGACTTGCCGAGGCCGCGGCCCTTGAGGAAGGACGTGGGGTAGAGCATCTCCTGCATGCCGGGGCCGCCCTTGGGACCCTCGTAGCGGATGACGACCACGTCGCCGTCCGTGACCTGCTTGTTGAGGATCTTCTCGACGGCCTCTTCCTGCGACTCGCAGACGACCGCGGGGCCCTCGAAGGTCCAGATGGACTCGTCGACGCCGGCCGTCTTGACGACGCAGCCGTCGACGGCGAGGTTGCCCTTGAGGACCGCGAGGCCGCCGTCCTTGGAGTACGCGTGCTCGACGTCGCGGATGCAGCCCTCCGCGGCGTCCTCGTCCAGGGCCTCCCAGCGCTCGGACTGGGAGAACGCCTCGGCGGAGCGGACGCAGCCGGGGGCCGCGTGCCACAGCTCCACGGCCTCGGGGGACGGGGAGCCGCCGCGCACGTCCCAGGTCTTCAGCCAGTCCGCGAGGGAGGGGCTGTGGACGGAGTGCACGTCCTCGTTGAGGAGTCCGCCGCGGTGCAGCTCGCCGAGGAGGGCGGGGATGCCGCCGGCGCGGTGCACGTCCTCCATGTAGTAGGTGCGGGTCTTCGCGACGTTCGGGGCCACCTTGGCCAGGCAGGGCACCCGGCGCGAGACCTCGTTGATCTCCTCCAGGCCGAAGGGGACGCCCGCCTCCTGGGCGGCGGCCAGCAGGTGCAGGATCGTGTTGGTGGAGCCGCCCATCGCGATGTCCAGGGCCATCGCGTTCTCGAACGCGGCGAAGGTCGCGATGCTGAGCGGCAGGACCGTCTCGTCGTCCTGCTCGTAGTAGCGGCGGGTGATGTCCATGACCGTGCGGGCCGCGTCGACGTAGAGCTGCTTGCGGGCCGTGTGGGTGGCGAGGACCGAGCCGTTGCCGGGGAGGGAGAGGCCGATGGCCTCCGTCAGGCAGTTCATCGAGTTGGCGGTGAACATGCCGGAACAGGAGCCGCAGGTCGGACAGGCGTTCTCCTCGATCCTGAGGACGTCCGCGTCGGAGACGTTCTCGTTCGCCGCCTCGACCATCGCGTCGATCAGGTCGAGGGTGCGGACCGTGCCGTCCACGAGGGTCGCGCGGCCGGCCTCCATGGGGCCGCCGGAGACGAAGACCGTCGGGATGTTCAGGCGCAGCGCGGCCATGAGCATGCCGGGGGTGATCTTGTCGCAGTTGGAGATGCAGACCAGGGCGTCGGCGCAGTGCGCCTCGACCATGTACTCGACCGAGTCCGCGATCAGGTCGCGGGAGGGGAGGGAGTACAGCATGCCGCCGTGGCCCATCGCGATGCCGTCGTCGACGGCGATCGTGTTGAACTCGCGCGGGATACCGCCCGCCTCCGTGATCGCCTCGGAGACGATCCGGCCGACCGGCTGCAGGTGGGTGTGGCCCGGCACGAACTCCGTGAAGGAGTTCGCGACGGCGATGATCGGCTTGCGGCCGATGTCCGCACCGGGTACACCGGAGGCGCGCATAAGGGCGCGGGCGCCCGCCATGTTGCGGCCGTGGGTGACTGTGCGGGACCTCAGCTCGGGCATCGTCGCTCGCTCCTTCAGACAGATAGGGCTGCCAACGAGCGTACGCCCGTTGTTCAGGCCTCGGGACGAGGTGTCCGGGATGCGGGACGCGTGTCTCGGCGCCGAGCGGGAGTGGGTCAGGGCCCGGTCAGGTGCCCCTGCACCACCGGGGCGACCCGTGTCACGAGCTGCTCCAGGTCCGCCGACGCCAGCGGCTCCAGCTTGATCACGTAGCGCATCATCGCGCACCCCACCAGCTGCGCCGCCGCCAGCTCGGCGCGCAGCTCCCCGTCGGGCAGGTCCAGCTGCTCCGCCACGCGGCGCAGCAGCTGGGTGGCGATCAGACGGCGGAAGACGGCGGCGGCCGTGTCGTTGTTGACGGCGGAGCGGAGGATCGCGAGGAGCGGGGTACGGGTGGTGGGGTTCTCCCAGATGCCGAAGACGAACCGGGTCAGACGCTCACCGACGCCCTCCGGCGGGCCGTCGGCGAGGGCGGTGGGCGCGTCGAGCGCGGGGGCGAAGGCGACCGACACGGCGGCCTCGAAGATCTGTTCCTTGGTGCCGAAGTAGTGGTGGACCAGGGCGGAGTCGACGCCGGCGGCCTTGGCGATGGCGCGTACGGACGTCTTCTCGTACCCGCGTTCGGAGAACTCCTCGCGGGCGGTGGCGAGGATACGGTCCCGGGTGCCGGCCGACTCGGTACGCGGGGGCCGGCCGCGACGGCGGACGCCGGTGCCGCCCACGGTGCCGCCGCTTCCGGTAACGCCTGCGGTGTCTCCTGCGGTGCCGCCGCCTGCGGTACGGGTCATCGGCGGGGCACCTTCACCGCCGAGGCCAGGTGCAGGCGGGTGAAGGCCAGGGCCTCCGCGAGGTCCGCCTCGCGCTCCGCGCCGGACATCGCGCGCCGGGTGTTGACCTCGATGACGACATGCCCGTCGAACCCGTTGACCGCGAGCCGTTCCAGCAGTTCGGCGCAGGGCTGGGTGCCGCGGCCGGGCACCAGGTGCTCGTCCTTGGCGGAGCCCCGGCCGTCGGCGAGGTGGACGTGGCCGAGCCGGCCGCCCATCCGGTCGAGCATGGCGAGCGCGTCGACACGGGACGTCGAGGCGTGGCTGAGGTCGATCGTGAAGTGCCGGTAGTCGTCCTTGGTGACGTCCCAGTCGGGGGCGTACGCGAGCATCTCGCGGTCGCGGTAGCGCCAGGGGTACATGTTCTCCACCGCGAACCGCACATCGGTCTCGTTCGCCATGCGCCAGATTCCCTCGACGAAGTCGCGGGCGTACTGGCGCTGCCAGCGGAACGGGGGGTGGACGACGACCGTGCTCGCGCCCAGCTTCTCGGCGGCGGACCGGGCCCGCCGGAGCTTGACCCAGGGGTCGGTGGACCAGACCCGCTGGGTGATCAGCAGACAGGGCGCGTGCACGGCCAGGATCGGGATGCGGTGGTAGTCGCTCAGCCGCCGCAGGGCCTCGATGTCCTGGCTGACCGGGTCGGTCCACACCATGACCTCGACGCCGTCGTAACCGAGGCGCGCGGCGATCTCGAAGGCCGTCGCCGTCGACTCCGGGTAGACGGAGGCCGTGGAGAGCGCGACCTTCGCATCCGGGATACGGACGACGTCCCTTGGATTTGCCACGAGGGACAGGTTACGGGGTGGGGGCGGGTGGACAGGGGGCGCCTGCGCGCCGGTGTGACCGGGGTCGCGCCGGCGAAGGGGCCGGCGAAGGCGCGGTCACGCCGTACCCATGTGATCGAGGCGCCGCAGGATGACTCCCTCCCGCAGGGCCCACGGACACACCTCCAGGTTCTCCACCTGGAAGAGGTCCATCGCGGCCTCCGCCACCAGCGCACCCGCCACCAGCTGGCCCGACCGGCCGTCCGACACTCCCGGGAGCGCGGAACGCTGGGCCGTGGTCATGGCCCCGAGCCTCGGGACCCAGGTCTCCAGCGAGCTCCGCTTGAGTTCGCGCTGGACGTAGAGGCCCTCGGCGGAGCGGGCCGCGCCGGCGATGCGGGCCAGCTGCTTGAAGGTCTTGGAGGTGGCGACCACGTGGTCGGGGGCGCCGAAGCGGGTGAACTCGCCGATCGTACGGGCGATCTCGGCGCGTACATGGCGACGCAGCGCCCGTATGTCGTCGGCGGACGGCGGGTCGCCGGGGAGCCAGCCCGCGGTGAGCCGGCCGGCGCCGAGCGGCAGCGAGACGGCCGCGTCCGGCTCCTCGTCAATGCCGTACGCGATCTCCAGGGAGCCGCCGCCGATGTCCAGGACCAGCAGCTTTCCGGCGGACCAGCCGAACCAGCGGCGGGCCGCGAGGAAGGTCAGGCGGGCCTCCTCGGCGCCGCTGAGGACCTGGAGCTCGACACCGGTCTCGGCCTTCACGCGCGCGAGGACGTCGTCGGCGTTGCTGGCCTCGCGCACGGCGGAGGTGGCGAACGGCAGCAGGTCCACGACGCCCTTGTCCTCCGCGGCCTGGAGGGCGTCCTTGACGACACCGACCAGTTTCTCGACGCCGTCGGGGCCGATCGCCCCGTTGCCGTCGAGAAGTTGGGCAAGGCGCAACTCCGCCTTGTGCGAGTGCGCCGGCAGCGGGCGCGCGCCGGGGTGCGCGTCCACCACCAGCAGATGCACCGTGTTGGATCCCACGTCGAGGACACCGAGTCTCATGTACGGAACTGTACGGAACACCGCTGCCGGCGGGCCCTGAGCGGTGCCCCTGGCCGTCTTCGGCGACTTACTCTTGACTCGTGCCAAAGACGAAAAACACGAAGGACCACAAGGCCGCCAAATCAGCCGACGGTTCTTCGGGCGTGCAGCCACCGAAGCGGCCGAAGGCGGCGACGCTGTCGAAGAAGGCTCTGGCCGCGGACGAGAAGGGTCTCGACTTCGCGCGCGCATGGGTGGAATTCCCGGATCCGGCGGACGACGAGCAGGTGTTCCGCTGTGATCTGACCTGGCTGACCTCCCGCTGGAACTGCGTCTTCGGCAGCGGCTGCCAGGGCATCCAGGCGGGCCGCGCGGACGACGGCTGCTGCACGCTGGGCGCGCACTTCTCCGACGAGGACGACGAGAAGCGGGTCGCCGAGCATGTGGCACGGCTCACGCCGGAGATCTGGCAGCACCACGCCGAGGGCACCGGGCACGGCTGGGTCTCGGAGGACGAGGAGGGCTCCCGCCAGACCCGCCCCTTCAACGGCTCGTGCATCTTCCAGAACCGGCCCGGCTTCGCGGGCGGCGCGGGCTGCTCGCTGCACATCCTGGCGCTGCGGGAGGGCCGCGAGCCGCTGGAGACCAAGCCGGACGTGTGCTGGCAGCTCCCGATCCGCCGCACGTACGACTGGATCGACCGCCCCGACGACACGCGCGTCCTGCAGATCTCGATCGGCGAGTACGACCGCAGGGGCTGGGGCCCGGGCGGCCACGACCTGCACTGGTGGTGCACCTCGGCCACCTCGGCGCACGGCGCGGGCGACCCGGTGTACCTCTCCTACCGACCGGAACTGACCGAACTGATGGGCAAGGCGGGCTACGACCGCCTGGCCGAGCTGTGCGAGGCCCGCCTGGCCTCGCAACTGCCACTGCTGGCACCACACCCGGCGGATCCCACGAACTGACCTCCCCTCCTCCCCCAACACCCACCGAGACGCCCCACCAGGGACACGGCGCCTCCCCCTCCAACACCCACCGAGGCACCCCGCCAGGGACACGGCGCCTCTCCCTGCAACGCCCACCGAGGCGCCCCGTCAGGGGCGCGGGGAACTGCGCGGCCAGCCACAACGGCGCCGCACCCGCCACCGCACCGCACCGCCTACGGCGGTCACCGCCCAGCCCGGCACCGCCGAACTCCACCGTCGTGGCCGAGCACCGTCGCGGCGGTGACAAAAGACCGGCAGGCGGAAGAGCCGACGCCTGCAGAAAACCGGCAGGCGGGAGAGACCGGCGGCAGGTAGGCACGGGCGTGAAGACCGGCCGCAGGGAAGAGACCGGTGTGAAGAGGAAACCGGGCCGCAGGTAGAAACCGGCGGAAAGGGAACCGGCCGCTGGACGGGACCGGCGGAAAAGGGGCGCCGGTGACGGGGCTCACGGAGTCGGTGGTGGGCTCTCGCTGCCGGGGTCCGTCGGCGATGCCGACCCCGTCGGACTCCCCGGGTCCGACGCGCTCGGCGTAGGCGACGCCGACGTCGGCGGGTCGCTGACCGGCGGTGTCGGCTCGGCGGACGCCGACCCGGTCGGCGTCGGCGTCGGTCTCCCCGGAGACGGCGGCTGAGGCCCCCGGCGCGGCGGCGGAGCCGTCCCGTACCCGCCGATCGACACCACCGCCCCCGCCGGCGCCACCGCCACCCGCGCGCTCCAGTACCCGGCCGGCTCCCGCAGATGATCGACGTACACCTTGATCGTGAACGACTCTCCCGGCCGCAGCGTTCCCGACGGCCGGGAGAAGTACAGCCAGCTCGCCGAGGCGGTCACCGACCACCGCACCGCCGCGCCCCCGGACGCCGCCAGCGTGATCAGCGTCGTGTCGCCGTCGTTCGCGGCCGCCACCGCGAGGTGCCCCGAGCCGGCCGCCTTCCGGTCGGCTCCGCCGACGCTGATCACCTCCACCGACACATCGGCCTTGCCGTCCTTGCCGATCCGCGGTCCGGGCCTGGTGCTGGCGTTGCCGGCGTTCTCGTAGCCCCCGGCCGTGTCGCCACCGAGCGCGCCGGGGCCGGCGGCCTCCCGCGCGCTCGCGGACGTCCCCTCGTGGCCCTCCCCGGCCGGCGAGCCCCGGTACGCCGCCCACAGGGCCAGCACCGGCGCCGCGACCACCGTGGCGACGACGGTCGTCGTGACGGCACGCGCGCGTAGCCGGTCACGGCGGGCCGCGTGGTCCTTGGGGTCCATCGGGAAGCCGCGCCGGTCGAAGCGGGGCGCGGCGGCGCCACGCGCGCGGGGCTGGTGCTCCATGGCACTGCGCAGGGCCGCGCGGGGCGCCTCCAGGACGGGCAGCTCGGCGGGCGTGGTCATCGCGCCGGGCCACCGGCCGGGAGCCGCGCGTTCGGCGGTACGGCGGCAGCGCGGGCAGTCGTCGACGTGCCGGACCAGTTCCCGGCGCAGGGCGCTGCTGAGGACGAGCTGGCTGTCGCCGGTGAGGTGGGACACGCTCGGGCAGCCGCCGGTCTCGACGACCGCGAGGGCCGCGCGGGTGCGTTCCACCTCGCAGGCGGCGGAGGCGAGCAGTTCCCGGGCGCCGGCCAGGTCCATGCCGAGGACGGCGGCGACCTCGTGGGCGGCGAGGTGGTGGCGGACGGCGAGTTCGAGTGCCTCGCGCTGCTCGGGGGTGGTGCCGGCCGCCTCGGGCCAGGCGAGCAGGGCGAGTTCGCGACGCCGTTGCTCCTGGGTGTCGGCGGGGACCCCGGGGTCGGCGGTGGGGGCGGGGGGCCGGCCCGCCGCGTGGGTGGCCTGACGTTTCTGCTTGGCCTGGGCGAGGCCGCGCAGACAGGCCCAGCGGGTCAGCGCGTACAGCCAGGCCCTGTGGTCCCCGGCGGCCTCCGGGACGCGCTGGCCGCGCCGCTCGGCGAGTGCGAGGACGTCCCCGAGCGCGGCGACGGCCGCGTCGTGGTCGCACAGCACCGAGAGGCAGTAGGTGAACAGGCCGTCCAGGTACGGTTCGTAGCGCGCTGGCGGTTGCTGCGCCAGCGCACGCGCCGCCGCACGATCACGCGCCGCGCGCGCCTCCCGGTGTGCCCGGTGCGCGCCTGTCGTTCGGGCCGAGGTCTCCGCACTGCTGCTCATCACCCGTGCGACCGTAGGCGGCCCTGTATCGCCCCTTCTGGCGGCTTGAGCACTTTTAATCCGTACGGGTGAAACGATCCCTCAATCGGGGACAGGAACGTGTTCTTCCGTGGCTCGTTCCCGCCTCGGGGTGGCCGGGACCGGTCCACCCACACCTGTCACACGGACCACTGTCGGCCCCCTGTCAGTGGCGGGGGCTACGGTTTCCGCATGGCTGCCCGTACCAAGACCTCGAAGGACCGTCCGTCCTACCGCTGCACCGAGTGCGGCTGGCAGACGGCCAAGTGGCTCGGCCGGTGCGCCGAGTGCCAGGCGTGGGGGACGGTCGAGGAGTACGGCGCGCCCGCCGTCCGGACGACGGCCCCCGGCCGGGTCACCACCTCCGCGGTGCCCATCGGCCAGGTCGACGGCCGTCAGGCCACCGCTCGCACCACCGGCGTGCCCGAGCTGGACCGGGTCCTCGGCGGCGGCCTGGTTCCCGGCGCGGTGGTGCTGCTCGCCGGGGAGCCCGGCGTCGGCAAGTCCACCCTCCTCCTCGACGTGGCGGCCAAGGCGGCCAGTGACGAGCACCGCACCCTCTATGTCACCGGCGAGGAGTCGGCCAGCCAGGTCCGGCTGCGCGCCGACCGCATCGGCGCCATCGACGACCACCTCTACCTGGCCGCCGAGACCGATCTGGCCGCCGTCCTCGGTCACCTGGACGCGGTGAAGCCGTCACTGCTGGTCCTGGACTCCGTACAGACGGTCGCCTCCCCGGAGATCGACGGCGCCCCCGGCGGCATGGCCCAGGTCCGCGAGGTGGCCGGGGCGCTCATCCGCGCCTCCAAGGAGCGGGGCATGTCCACCCTGCTCGTGGGCCATGTCACCAAGGACGGCGCGATCGCCGGCCCCCGCCTGCTGGAACACCTGGTGGACGTCGTCCTGCAATTCGAGGGCGACCGGCATGCCCGTCTGCGCCTGGTCCGGGGCATCAAGAACCGCTACGGCGCCACCGACGAGGTCGGCTGTTTCGAACTGCACGACGAGGGCATCACGGGCCTCGCCGACCCCAGCGGACTTTTCCTGACCCGCCGTGCCGAACCGGTCCCCGGCACCTGCCTGACCGTCACCCTGGAGGGCCGCCGCCCCCTGGTCGCCGAGGTGCAGGCGCTGACGGTCGACTCCCAGATCCCCTCACCGCGCCGGACCACCTCCGGCCTGGAGACCTCCCGGGTCTCGATGATGCTGGCCGTCCTGGAGCAGCGCGGCCGGATCAGCGCGCTCGGCAAGCGGGACATCTACTCCGCGACCGTCGGCGGGGTGAAGCTCTCCGAGCCCGCGGCCGACCTGGCCATCGCCCTCGCCCTGGCCTCCGCCGCCAGCGACACCCCGCTCCCGAAGAACCTGGTCGCCATCGGCGAGGTCGGCCTCGCAGGCGAGGTCAGACGGGTCACCGGGGTCCAGCGCAGGCTCTCGGAGGCGCACCGGCTCGGTTTCACGCATGCGCTCGTGCCGGGCGATCCCGGCAAGATCCCGGCGGGCATGAAGGTCCTGGAAGTCGCCGACATGGGGGATGCGCTGCGGGTGCTGCCGCGCTCCCGTCGCCGAGAGGCCCCACGGGAGGCGGAGGAGCGCCGGTAGACTTTGCCCTGGTCTCGCCCGTCCGTACGAACCGAGTGCGGGGACGGCAGCGCCTCAGAACCTGCGACCGGAGGAGTGCAGTGGCAGCCAACGACCGGGCAGGAGCTCCCGGGAAGTCCGGTGGGAGTGCCGGTTCCGATGGCCTGATGCGCGCCTCGCTGAGCGCCGTGGCTCCGGGCACGTCCATGCGGGACGGCCTGGAGCGGGTCCTCCGCGGCAACACGGGCGGGCTCATCGTCCTCGGCTTCGACAAGACGGTCGAGGCGATGTGCACGGGCGGTTTCGTGCTGGATGTCGAGTTCACGGCGACCCGGCTGCGGGAGCTGTGCAAACTCGACGGCGGCATCGTGATCTCCTCCGACCTGTCGAAGATCCTTCGGGCGGGCGTGCAGTTCGTGCCCGACGCGACGATCCCCACGGAGGAGACGGGCACCCGCCACCGCACGGCGGACCGCGTCTCCAAGCAGGTCGGCTTCCCGGTGGTCTCGGTCTCCCAGTCGATGCGGCTGGTCGCGCTGTACGTCGCCGGTCAGCGCCGCGTCCTGGAGGACTCGGCGGCGATCCTCTCCCGCGCGAACCAGGCGCTGGCGACGCTGGAGCGGTACAAGCTCCGCCTGGACGAGGTCGCGGGAACGCTGTCGGCACTGGAGATCGAGGACCTGGTGACGGTCCGCGACGTGTCCGCCGTCGCGCAGCGCCTTGAGATGGTCCGCCGGATCGCCACGGAGATCGCCGAGTACGTGGTCGAACTGGGCACCGACGGGCGGCTTCTCGCGCTCCAGCTGGACGAGCTGATCGCCGGGGTCGAGCCGGAGCGCGAGCTGGTGGTCCGGGACTATGTGCCCGAGCCGACGGCGAAGCGCTCCCGTACGGTCGATGAGGCACTGTACGAGCTGGATGCCCTCAGCCATGCGGAGCTGCTGGAACTGCCGACGGTGGCAAAGGCGTTGGGGTACACGGGTTCGCCGGAGGCGCTGGACTCCGCGGTGTCGCCGCGCGGCTTCCGGCTGCTGGCGAAGGTGCCGAGGCTGCCGGGGGCGATCATCGACCGGCTGGTGGAGCACTTCGGCGGCCTGCAGAAGCTGCTCGCCGCGAGCGTCGACGACCTCCAGACCGTGGACGGCGTCGGCGAGGCCCGCGCCCGAAGCGTGCGCGAGGGGCTGTCCCGGCTGGCGGAGTCTTCGATTCTTGAACGGTATGTCTGATTTCGCCTGGTAGCTCGGGTGGTCGCGTTGTATGGCGACCACAGGCGAGTGGGGGCTGATCGCGCAGTTCCCCGCGCCCCTGACGGGGCGCTTCCCAGCCCTGTCTCACAAGCCGCGGAGTCGTGCCTCCCCCAGTGCCTTAAGGGCCTGGGAGGTGCCCCCAGGGCGATGGGGGTCCCCCCGCTCGAGCGAAGCCGAGAGTGGGGGAGGGTGGGCGCTGGGGGTCCCCCCGGCCGAAGGCTGGGGGAGGCACCCCGCCAACGCGGGCGAGTGAAACCCCCCGCGGCCCGCTAATCCGCCGCCAGCACGAAAGACGCCTGGGCCTTGGCGTACCCCGGGGCCTCGGCCTCCAGCAGGTACGTGCCCGCCCCGGCCGAGCCCGCCGCAGGCGTCGCGCACTGGGGAGCGCTCGGCTTCCGGTCCCACCGCAGGGTGTACGTGATGCTGCTGCCGGCCGGCACCCGGTACCACCGGCTCGCCGCCGCCTTCGGGCAGTCCGCCGACGACCAGTAGCTGTTGTCCGAACTGGCCTGCGTGATGGTCAGCACGGCGTTCTTCGGTCCGAGGTCGATCTTGCAGTCGCTGGACGACGTGTTCTTCGCGGTGAGCTGGAAGGTCGGCGTCTGCTCCGGTGAGTACGAGTTGTGCAGGCTCTTCAGGCTCAACGCCACCGACCCGGCAGTGCAGTTGGGCAGCGAGGAGGACCCGGGCAGCGAGGCGGCCGTACCGCCGGAACCCGACGTGACGTCGTCACCGCCCGAGCCGGCCGACGAACCCGACGAGCCCGAGGAGCCCGCCGAACCGGCCGAGCCCGGCGACGAGTCACCGCCCGTACCGCCCGAACTCCCGCCGTCGGAACCGGAGGTCGAACCGCTCCCCGAGCCACCGCCGCTCGACTCGTCCCGGCCGCCCGGTGCCTGGCTGATCGCCGGCCCGCTGCCGGACGGCCCCGGCGTGATCGTGGACGCGGGATTCTTGCCGTCCGACCCGCCCGCGTTCTTCTTGCCGCCCCCGCCGTTCGACGTCACGATCCAGGCGATCAGCAGCGCCAGGACGGCGAGCGCCGACAGCATGAAGACCCTCCGTCGCCAGTAGATGGAGGAGGGAAGCGGCCCGACCGGATTGCGCAGAGATCCCACGGCGCAAACTGTACGAGAGATCCGTGCAGTTCCTCGCCCCACCCGCCGCCCAAACCTCAACTTTTCCGGATCATCATTCCGGCAACTCCCTTCAGCCCGGCTCGTCTTCATGACGAGGTCCGTGGCGAGCTCCATGGCGAGCCTCCTGGCGAGGAGCGTCAACCCCGGCCCCGCCACGAACCACGTCCACCCCAGCCGTCGCCGGACGTGGCAGGATCGGAAGGGCCATGACTGAGAAGCTCCACACCCCCGTGATCGCCTGGTTCGACGCCCATGCCCGTGACCTCCCCTGGCGCCGCCCGGAGGCGGGCCCGTGGGGGGTGATGGTGAGCGAGTTCATGCTGCAGCAGACCCCGGTGAGCCGGGTGCAGCCCGTCTACGAGCAGTGGCTGGCCCGCTGGCCGCGCCCCGCCGACCTCGCCGCCGAGGCGCCCGGCGAGGCGGTGCGCGCCTGGGGCCGGCTCGGCTACCCGCGCCGCGCCCTGCGGCTGCACGGCGCCGCCGTCGCCATAACGGAACGGCACGGCGGGGACGTACCGACGGATCACGCGCAGCTGCTCGCGCTGCCGGGCATCGGGGAGTACACCGCGGCGGCGGTCGCCTCGTTCGCGTACGGGCAGCGGCACGCCGTGCTCGACACCAATGTGCGGCGGGTGTTCGCGCGGGCGGTCAGCGGTGTGCAGTACCCGCCGAACGCCACCACCGCCGCCGAACGCAAGCTCGCCCGCGAACTGCTGCCGACGGACGAGAAGACCGCCGCCCGCTGGGCCGCGGCCTCGATGGAGCTGGGCGCGCTGGTGTGCACGGCGAAGAACGAGACGTGCCAGCGGTGCCCGATCGCCGGGGAGTGCGCCTGGCGGTTGGCGGGCAAGCCGGAGCACGTCGGTCCGCCCCGGCGCGGGCAGACGTACGCCGGTACCGACCGTCAGGTGCGCGGCAAGCTGCTCGCCGTTCTGCGCGAGGCGCACGCGCCCGTGCCGCAGACGGCGCTCGACCGGGTCTGGCACGAGCCGGTGCAGCGGGCGCGGGCGCTGGACGGGCTGGTCTCGGACGGGCTGGTGGAGCCGCTCGCGGGCGGCCTGTACCGGCTCCCCGTGGGCTGACGCCACCGCGAACGCACAGCCGCGTCACAGCGCAACGGGCTGTGTCACGACCTCGATCGCACGACAAAGCACCGCACAACCGGGCATAGAACTGCGCCTACTTACCCCGAACCTACTTCCGTTACACAACCGACGGACAGCCGATTGCTACCCGCAGGCTGCTGCGCACAGCTCCGTGACAACGGGTCCGTAGCTTCGTTTCCGTGCCCGCCAGGACCGCGGGACGGGAACTCAGGCACAGGGCCGGGGAAAACGGGGATCGGGAGGCGGTTGATCATGGCGCACGGCGAGGTGCTCGAATTCGAGGAGTACGTCCGCACTCGGCAGGACGCGCTGCTGCGCAGCGCCCGCCGGCTGGTCCCGGACCCGACCGACGCCCAGGACCTGCTGCAGACCGCGCTGGTACGGACGTACGGCCGCTGGGACGGCATCGCCGACAAGAAGCTCGCGGACGCCTATCTGCGCCGGGTCATGATCAACACGCGGACCGAGTGGTGGCGGGCCCGGAAGCTGGAGGAGGTCCCGACCGAGCAGCTGCCCGACGCCCGCGTGGAGGACTCCACCGAGCAGCACGCGGACCGCGCTCTCCTTATGGACATCATGAAGGTTCTGGCTCCGAAGCAGCGCAGTGTCGTGGTGCTGCGACACTGGGAGCAGATGTCCACGGAGGAGACGGCCGCCGCCCTCGGCATGTCGGCCGGAACGGTCAAGAGCACGCTGCACCGGGCGCTCGCCCGGCTCCGCGAGGAGCTGGAGTCACGCGACCTCGACGCACGCGCGCTGGAGCGTGAGGAGCGGGAGCGTTGCGCGGCCTGACCGGCACGGAGCCCAGCAGGGGCTCGGCGAGTGCACAGGCGGTGATCACGGCGACGGCCGTGCTCGCCGCCCTCGCCCTTTTCGCCGCGGCCTGCGGCACCGGTGGCACCGGAGCCCGGGACGAGGGCCCGGCACACGCCGGCTCGGCCGCGAAAATCCCGGCCGCCAGGGCCCCCTCGCCCAACCCGTCCCAGACGTACGACAAGGTCGACGCGGTCGCTCTGGTGAAGGCCGACCCGGTGGTCTCGGCCACGGTGAAACGGGATCTGAAGCCGTGCGCGGGCGACGAGTACCCGGTCGACGTGACGTACGGCGACCTCACCGGGGGTCCCGCCGAGGACGTCGTCGTCAACGTACTGACCTGCGGGGACGCGGTCGGGGTCGGGGCGTACGTGTACCGCCGGGAGAGCGGGGCGTACAAGAATGTCTTCAAGGCCGAGGAGTCCCCGGTCTACGCGGAGATAGACCGGGGCGACCTGAGCGTGACCAAGCAGGTGTACGAGAAGGGCGACCCGGTGTCGAGCCCCTCGGGCGAGAACGTGATCACCTACGGCTGGACCGCGGGACACTTCGTGCAGGAGGACTTCCACCACACCGACTACGGCAACGCGGCCGGCAGCGGCGACGCCACGCCGGAGCCCTCCACCGCCAACTGAACCCACCCCACCGACCACCGAGAGAGCCGGGATGGCAGACCAGACCCACGTCCTGTTCGTCGAGGACGACGACGTCATCCGCGAGGCCACCCAGCTCACCCTGGAGCGGGACGGCTTCGCGGTGACCGCCATGCCCGACGGCCTGTCGGGGCTGGAGGCCTTCCGCGCCGACCGGCCCGACATCGCCCTGCTGGACGTGATGGTCCCGGGCATGGACGGGGTGAGCCTGTGCCGGCGCATCCGTGACGAGTCGACCGTCCCGGTGATCATGCTGTCGGCACGGGCCGACTCGATCGACGTGGTGCTGGGCCTGGAGGCGGGCGCCGACGACTACGTCACCAAGCCGTTCGACGGCGCCGTACTGGTCGCCCGGATCCGGGCGGTGCTGCGCCGCTTCGGGCACGCGAGCGGCGGCGACAAGCCGCACGGGGACACGGCGGAGGTGACCGGCTCCATGCTCACCTTCGGCGAACTGGAGATCGACACCGAGGGCATGGAGGTGCGCCGGTCCGGGCAGCCGGTCGCGCTCACCCCGACCGAGATGCGGCTGCTGCTCGAGTTCTCCTCGGCACCGGGGACCGTGCTCTCCCGCGACAAGCTGCTCGAACGCGTCTGGGACTACGGCTGGGGTGGCGACACCCGCGTCGTCGACGTCCATGTGCAGCGGCTGCGCACCAAGATCGGCCAGGACCGGATCGAGACGGTCCGTGGTTTCGGCTACAAGTTGAAGGCCTGAGCGAGGCGGTCATGCGACGGTTCTTCGTCCGGTACCGGAGTCCGGGACTGCGCACCGGGCTCAGATGGAAGCTGAGCGCGGCGATCGCGCTGGTCGGCGCGCTGGTCGCGATCGCGCTGAGCCTGGTGGTGCACAACGCCGCCCGGGTCTCGATGCTGGACAACGCGCGCGACCTGGCCAACGAGCGGCTGCAGATCGCGCAGCGCAACTACGAGCTGTACGGGAGGGCGAACTTCCCCGACGTCAAGGTCGACGATCCCCGGCTGCCGCCGGACCTGCGCGAGCGGGTCGAGGCGGGCCGCCGGGCGACCGACGTCATCGACCACGACACCGGCGCGCCGGACATCTGGGCGGCGGTGCAGGCCAAGGACGGACGGGTGCTGTCCCTGCACACCACCTTCGCGAACCGCAGCAGCGACGTGCTGAGGGACCTCGACCAGGCCCTCGTCATCGGCTCCATCGCGGTCGTCCTCGGCGGCAGCGCGCTCGGGGTCCTGATCGGCGGTCAGCTCTCGCGTCGGCTGCGCAAGGCGGCGGCCGCGGCCAACCAGGTCGCCATGGGCGAGCCGGACGTGCGGGTGCGTGAGGCGATCGGCGGGGTCGTACGGGACGAGACCGACGACCTGGCGCGGGCGGTGGACGCCATGGCCGACGCGTTGCAGCAGCGTCTTGAGGCCGAGCGGCGGGTGACGGCGGACATCGCGCACGAGCTGCGTACGCCGGTGACCGGCCTGCTCACGGCGGCCGAGCTGCTGCCGCCCGGCCGGCCGACCGAACTGGTCCTGGACCGGGCGAAGGCGATGCGCACCCTGGTCGAGGACGTGCTGGAGGTGGCCCGTCTCGACAGTGCCTCGGAGCGGGCCGAGCTGCAGGACATCATGCTGGGCGAGTTCGTCGCCCGGCGGGTGGCCGCGAAGGACCCGCGGATCGAGGTGCGGGTGGTGCACGAGTCGGAGGTCACCACCGATCCGCGCCGCCTGGAGCGGGTGCTGTTCAACCTGCTCGCCAACGCGGCCCGGCACGGCAGGCCGCCGATCGAGGTGACCGTGGAGGGCCGGGTCATCCGGGTCCGCGACCACGGTCCCGGTTTCCCCGAGGAACTCCTCGCCGAGGGCCCGAGCCGCTTCCGCACCGGCAGCACGGACCGGGCCGGCCAGGGCCACGGCCTGGGCCTGACCATCGCGGCGGGCCAGGCACGCGTCCTGGGCGCCCGCCTGACCTTCCGTAACATCCGCCCGGCGGGCGCGCCCCAGCGCCTCCCGGCGGAGGGCGCGGTGGCCGTCCTGTGGCTCCCGGAGCACGCTCCGACGGCCACCGGCAGCTACCCGGTGCTGCCGGGCCCGGCCCAGGCGGGAAGCCACTGAGCCACTCTGCGGTGGGCGGGCAGGAGAACGCAGCGAGGACGTCGAGCCGGACCAGCGGGAGCAGTTGCTGGCGGCCCAGCGGGGCGCGCGAGCCTCCGGCACGCCCTTCCTGAGCTTCTGCACACCCGAACGGATGGCGGCCCTCGCCCGCGAGGCCGGCTTCCGGGACACCCGGCACGTGAGCATGGCGTAGCAGCCGGGGATCAGCGAGGCGCCGCGACCCACGTGCCTGGTCCGGTACTCGGTGGGGCTGAGTCCGGTGCGGGCCTTGAATCTCGCCGAGAAGGTACCGAGGCTGCTGAAGCCCACCAGATGGCAGATCTCGGTGACGGTGAGGTTCGCGCCGCGCAGCATCTCCTGTGTGCCCGCTCGACCCTGCGGTGCGTCAGGTACTGGCCGGGCGTCTCGCCGTACGCCTCCTTGAAGGCACGCAGGAAGTGGTAGCGCGAGTATCCGGCGTGCGCGGCGACCGCGTCGAGATCCAGGGCCGGGTCGGCCCAGTCCCGGTCCATGGCGTCCTTGGCGAGGCGAAGCTGCCGCCGTCAATTATCGGCCAGAAACGGCGAGGCGGGAGTTCCGGGGGCGGTACTCCCCGGAACTCCCGCACAGTGTCAGCCGGCCTCGACCGGCACCACGCTCAGCCGGCCTCGACCACCGGCACCACGCTCAACCGGTCCCGGCGGCCACCGGCACCTCGCTCAAGCGGTCCCGGCGGCCGCCGGGACCTCGTTCAGACGGCCTCGACCACCGGCATCGGCGCGGCCTCGTCGGACTCGCCCGCCTGCTGCGGAGCGCCCCGCAGCGGGACCTCCTTGACGAAGATCGCCGCCACCAGCACCAGCACGGCGACCACGGCGCCGAGCAGGAACGCGGAATGGGTACCGGCCGACACCGCGTGCTGGTACGCCTCGCGCGCCGCCGCCGGCAGCTTCGCCAGGCTCTTCGCGTCCAGCTGCGCCGACTGCTCGGTGACCTTGGAGCCCACCGCACCGGCCCGCTCGGCCATGACGTTCTTGACCCGGTCGTTGAAGAGCGCACCCATGATGGCGACGCCGAAGGAGGAACCGAGCGTACGGAACAGGGTGGTGGACGAGGACGCGACGCCCATGTCCTTCATCTCCACGCTGTTCTGCGCGACCAGCATGGTGATCTGCATCAGGCAGCCCATGCCGAGGCCGACGACGGCCATGTACACCCCGGAGGTGAACCGGGTGGTGCCGGTGTCCATGGTGGACAGCAGGTACAGGCCGACGGTGAGCAGCACGCCGCCCACGAGGGGGAAGACCTTGTAGCGGCCGGTGCTGGTGGTGACCCGTCCGGCGATCATCGAGGTCACCAGCATCGCGCCGAGCATCGGGAGCAGCAGCAGACCGGAGTTGGTCGCGGAGGCGCCCTGCACGGACTGCTGGTACAGCGGCAGGAACAGGGTGGCGCCGAACATCACGAAGCCCACGATGAAGCCGATGATCGACATCAGGGTGAAGTTGCGGCTGCGGAAGATGTGCAGCGGCAGGACCGGCTCGGCGGCCTTGGTCTGCCAGAAGACGAAGCCGATCAGCGCGACGACGCCGATGGCGATCAGTTCCATGATCCGCGCGGACGTCCAGGCGTACTGGGAGCCGCCCCAGGTGGTGACCAGCACGATCGAGGTGATGCCGAGGGTCAGCAGAGCGGCGCCGAGATAGTCGATGCGCGTCTTGTTCCGCTTCTTCGGCAGGTGCAGTACGGCACTGATGGCGGCCAGCGCGACCACGCCGAGCGGCAGGTTGATGTAGAAGGCCCAGCGCCAGCCCCAGTTGTCGGTGATGGTGCCGCCGACCAGCGGGCCGCCGATCATGGCGAGCGCCATCACGCCGGCCATCATGCCCTGGTACTTGCCGCGCTCGCGGGGCGGCACGAGGTCACCGATGATCGCCATGACGCCGACCATCAGACCGCCGGCGCCGAGTCCCTGGATGGCCCGGAACCCGATCAGCTGGCCCATGTCCTGGGCCATGCCGCTGAGCGCGGAGCCGGCCAGGAAGATGACTATGGAGGTCATGAAGGCGCCCTTGCGCCCGTACATGTCACCGAGCTTGCCCCAGAGCGGGGTCGCCGCCGCGGTCGCGAGGGTGTACGCGGTCACGACCCACGACAGATGCTCCAGCCCGCCCAGCTCACCCACGATCGTCGGCATCGCCGTGCCCACGATCATGTTGTCGAGCATCGCGAGCATCATCGCGACCATGAGCGCGAGCATCACGACCCGTACGCTCTTCGGCTCTTTCTCCGGCTGCTCGGCCGCTTCCGGTGTCCCCGGAGCCTGGCCGCTCTCGACCGCCTGGGTATCCGCCATTTCTCCCACTCCCCCTGACGACAGCTACTTACTTGCCGCCCGGCTAGTTCAGTACACTTGGAAGTTAGACCCGTTGCTAGCCGGGCGTCAAGTAAGTTTACTAGCCGGGCGGCAAGCAAGTTTCGCGGGAGTGCGAGGAGTAAGAGGATGAGCGTCACCATGGACGGCACCAAGCAGCAGCGCCGCGGGAACACCCGCCAGCGCATCCAGGACGTGGCGCTCGAACTCTTCGCCGAGCAGGGCTACGAGAAGACCTCCCTGCGGGAGATCGCCGAGCGCCTCGACGTGACCAAGGCCGCGCTGTACTACCACTTCAAGACCAAGGAAGAGATCCTGGTCAGCGTCTTCGCGGACCTGACCCGGCCGATCGAGAACCTGATCGAGTGGGGCAAGGGCCAGCCGCACACCCTGGAGACCAAGCAGGAGATCGTACGGCGCTACCACCAGGCGCTCGCCGACGCCGAACCGCTCTTCCGGTTCATGCAGGAGAACCAGGCGACGGTCCGGGAGCTGCGGATCGGCGACACCTTCAAGGACCGGATGCGCGGCCTGCGGGACATCATCATCGACCCGGACGCCGCCCTGGCCGACCAGGTCCGCTGCGTCAGCGCGCTCTTCACGCTGCACGCCGGCATGTTCGTCATGCAGGACCTCGAAGGCGACCCCCAGAAGAGGCGCGAGGCCGTCCTGGAGGTCGCCGTGGACCTGGTGACCCAGGCTCACCGGGGCTCCCACCCCGCATAGCGCGCCGCCGGACGCCCCGCTAGAGGGTCACGCCCTTGGCACGCAGGAAGGTGACGGGGTTGACCGCGGAACCGTAGTTCGCAGTGGTGCGGATCTCGAAGTGCAGGTGCGGCCCGGTGGAGTTGCCGGTGCTGCCGGACAGACCTATGTGCTGGCCGGTCCCGACGGTCTGACCGGGCCTGACGTCGACGCGGGAGAGATGCGCGTACTGCGAGTACTGGCCGTCGCCGTGCCTGACGACGATGGCGTTGCCGTACGCGGGGCCGTCACCGGCGCCGTTGCCGCCGGCCTTGACGATGGTGCCGCCGTGCGCGGCGACGACCTCGGTGCCGGTCGGCACGGCGAAGTCCTGCCCGCTGTGCTTGGCGCTCCAATGGCTGCCGGCCTGGGCGAAGCTCGCGGAGAGTGTGTACTTCTTGACCGGGTCGACCCAGGCGGCGGCGCTGGAGGCGGCCGCCGACGCGACCCCCGACCCCACCACGGCCGCGACCCCGGCACCGGCGGCCAGAACGGCGGCCCGCCTGCGGAGGGAGGACGTACGGGGGGAACGGAGAGCGGCGCGCAGGGACATCAGAACCTCGTGGGGTAGGCAACAGGGAGCCCTTCCGGGGCGCCCTCCCACAGGGGGCGGCCACCGAACGGGCCATCCCTTGGTAACCCGGGTCCCGGCAGCCGCTCAAGTCACCCATCTACGGCATCTCATAGTATTCAGGGTCGAAATTGACCTTTTCTTGACAGAAGACGCCTGGCCGCTCAGCCCTGTCCGGCGGCGGCGACCGGCCGCACCGCCGCGGCCGAAATTGCCACCAAACGGGCCAAATCGCCCCACTATGCACGCTAGTAACGAACATTTCGCCCGTGCGGTATGTCACCGGCAACGCCTGCCCTCCCTCCCGGACACAGCGGAATCCGGCGCACACCTCTAGCCTCCTACCCATCGGTAACCCTACGGTTCCCCTCGCGCCACCTGCCCCACTCACCATGCCCCTGACATAGCAAGAGTGACGTGAGAGGACACCCCGCCCGATGACCACAGGCACCTGGACCCGCCGCATGTCCGTCACCGCCGTATCCGTGGCCGCGCTCGCCGGACTGGCCACGCCGGCCCAGGCCGCGACGGAGAGCAGCTCCACCACGGTCGACTACGCCACCTGGCAGCAGGACTGCCAGTCCGTGATGGACCAGGCCCTGCCCTACCTGCAGCAGCGCATCGCCGCCGCGCAGCCGGGCCAGAAGCAGGCGATCGTCTTCGACATCGACAACACCACGCTGGAGACCGACTTCGGCTTCAGCTGGCCCCAGCCGGCCAACAAGCCGGTCCTGAACGTCGCCGAGTACGCCCAGCAGCACGGCGTCTCCCTGTTCTTCGTCACCGCGCGTCCGGGCATCATCTACCTGCCCACCGAGTACAACCTCGAACACGACGGCTACCAGGTCTCCGGCCTCTACGTCCGCGGCTTCCTCGACCTGTTCAAGGACGTCGCCGCCTACAAGACCGCCCAGCGCGTGGACATCGAGAACAAGGGCTACGACATCATCGCCAACATCGGCAACAGCGCCTCCGACCTCTCCGGCGGCCACGCCGACAAGACGTTCAAGCTGCCGGACTACAACGGCCAGTTGTCGTAGGGCGCCGACAGGCTCCATCCGCTGACGGAACTCACGGGGGCGGCGGATGGAGCCGACGGTACCGGGCGGCAAGCCGGCGTCCAGCCTGCTCCGCCAACGGGCCGACGGGATCATCGACTTGGTGCACCGCACCCTGCTGCGCAGCGGCCCGCTCCGGCAACCGGCCCCAGTGCACGCGGGGCTGGCTCTTCCCGAACGCCGCTGTCGGCGTCGACCCCCGCTGACCGGACGACAGGGTCGGTACGCAGAAGCGAGAGGGACCGGTGCCCATGGCACCGGCCCCTCTCATCGGCCAACCCGCGAAGGGTTACGCCTCCTTGCTCAGGTTCGGCCCGGCTCCGCCGGCCGCCTGCTCGATCGGCGGGACGTCGGGAAGGGCCGACTTCTCCTCGCCGCGGAAGGTGAAGGTCGCGGTGTCGCCCTCGCCCTCCGTGTCGACGACCACGATGTGACCGGGGCGCAGCTCGCCGAAGAGGATCTTCTCCGAGAGCGTGTCCTCGATTTCGCGCTGGATCGTGCGACGCAGCGGACGCGCGCCCAGCACCGGGTCGTAGCCCTTCTTGGACAGCAGCTCCTTGGCGGACTGGGAGAGCTCGATGCCCATGTCCCGGTCCTTCAGGCGCTCGTCCACCTTGCCGATCATCAGGTCGACGATCCGCAGGATGTCCTCCTGCGTCAGCTGCGGGAAGACGACCACGTCGTCGACGCGGTTGAGGAACTCGGGCCGGAAGTGCTGCTTGAGCTCGTCCTGGACCTTGTTCTTCATGCGCTCGTAGTTGGTCTTCGTGTCACCCGAGGCCGCGAAGCCCAGGTTGAAGCCCTTGGAGATGTCCCGGGTGCCGAGGTTGGTCGTCATGATGATGACCGTGTTCTTGAAGTCCACGACCCGGCCCTGGGAGTCGGTCAGGCGACCGTCCTCCAGGATCTGCAGCAGCGAGTTGAAGATGTCCGGGTGGGCCTTCTCCACCTCGTCGAAGAGGACGACGGAGAACGGCTTGCGGCGGACCTTCTCGGTCAGCTGGCCGCCCTCTTCGTAGCCCACGTAGCCGGGGGGCGAACCGAAGAGACGCGACACCGTGTGCTTCTCGCTGAACTCCGACATGTCGAGGGAGATCAGCGCGTCCTCGTCACCGAAGAGGAACTCGGCGAGGGCCTTGGACAGCTCGGTCTTACCGACACCGGACGGACCGGCGAAGATGAACGAGCCACCGGGGCGCTTCGGGTCCTTCAGGCCGGCCCGCGTACGACGGATCGCCTTCGACAGCGCCTTGACGGCGTCGACCTGGCCGATGACGCGCTTGTGGAGTTCGTCCTCCATGCGCAGGAGCCGGCTGGACTCCTCCTCGGTCAGCTTGAAGACCGGGATGCCGGTGGCCGTGGCGAGGACCTCGGCGATCAGCTCGCCGTCGACCTCGGCGACGACGTCCATGTCGCCGGCCTTCCACTCCTTCTCCCGCTTGGCCTTGGCGGCCAGGAGCTGCTTCTCCTTGTCGCGGAGGGAGGCGGCCTTCTCGAAGTCCTGCGAGTCGATCGCGGACTCCTTGTCCCGGCGGACGGCGGCGATCTTCTCGTCGAACTCGCGCAGGTCCGGCGGCGCGGTCATCCGGCGGATACGCATCCGGGAACCGGCCTCGTCGATCAGGTCGATCGCCTTGTCCGGCAGGAAGCGGTCCGAGATGTAGCGGTCGGCCAGGGTGGCCGCCTGAACCAGCGCCTCGTCCGTGATGGAGACCCGGTGGTGGGCCTCGTACCGGTCACGCAGACCCTTGAGGATCTCGATCGTGTGCGGCAGGGACGGCTCGGCGACCTGGATGGGCTGGAAGCGGCGCTCCAGGGCCGCGTCCTTCTCCAGGTGCTTGCGGTACTCGTCCAGGGTGGTGGCACCGATGGTCTGCAGCTCACCGCGGGCCAGCATCGGCTTCAGGATCGACGCGGCGTCGATGGCGCCCTCGGCCGCACCCGCACCGACCAGCGTGTGGAGCTCGTCGATGAACAGGATGATGTCACCGCGGGTGCGGATCTCCTTGAGCACCTTCTTCAGGCGCTCCTCGAAGTCACCGCGGTAGCGGGAGCCGGCGACCAGTGCACCGAGGTCCAGGGTGTAGAGGTGCTTGTCCTTGAGGGTCTCGGGCACCTCGCCCTTGACGATGGCCTGGGCGAGGCCCTCGACGACGGCGGTCTTGCCGACGCCGGGCTCACCGATCAGGACCGGGTTGTTCTTGGTACGGCGGGACAGCACCTGCATGACCCGCTCGATCTCCTTCTCGCGCCCGATGACCGGGTCGAGCTTGGACTCACGAGCGGCCTGGGTGAGGTTCCGGCCGAACTGGTCGAGGACCAGGGACGTCGAGGGGGTGCCCTCGGCAGGGCCGCCGGCGGTGGCGGTCTCCTTGCCCTGGTAACCGGAGAGCAGCTGGATCACCTGCTGCCGCACACGGTTGAGATCGGCGCCCAGCTTGACCAGGACCTGGGCGGCGACGCCCTCGCCCTCACGGATCAGGCCGAGCAGGATGTGCTCCGTGCCGATGTAGTTGTGGCCCAGCTGAAGGGCCTCGCGGAGCGACAGCTCCAGGACCTTCTTGGCACGGGGGGTGAAGGGGATGTGCCCGGACGGGGCCTGCTGGCCCTGGCCGATGATCTCCTCGACCTGCTGACGGACCGCCTCAAGCGAAATGCCGAGGCTCTCCAGGGCCTTTGCGGCGACACCCTCACCCTCGTGGATCAGGCCCAGGAGGATGTGCTCGGTGCCGATGTAGTTGTGGTTGAGCATCCGGGCTTCTTCCTGAGCCAGGACGACAACCCGCCGCGCGCGGTCGGTGAACCTCTCGAACATCGTTAATCGCTCCTCAGAGCGGTCAGGCAGTGGGGGGAACTTCCCCTCCTGTCCTTCCGCAGCTTAGTCCCGCAAGCGGGGACCGCTCATTCCAACTGCCGACACCGTCGATGGCCTCCTGACCCCGAACGCCGACATCTGCTCCAACCCGATGGTGCGAGACGATGTTCCCGCAGGCCAGGCAGTTACCCCTTCCGTCAGTACGCCGATGGCGAACGTGAGACGGCCTCGTCTGCGTGTCGCCCCCCTCCCACTAGGGATGTCTTACCCGCAGCGACGGACAGTCCATGCCGTGGCCCCCCGGTCCCTCCGCTATGGGCGAACAGCCTTGCGTCTCTCCGGCTCCCGCACGCCCCGTTTTTCGGGGACTCAGCGCAGCAGTGCGCACACCCAGCGTAACCACGGTGGTCTCGGAAAGGTTGCACCGGGCATGGCTGGCACAGCGCCTCCGGCAGCTTCCACGGTCCCTCACCCCCGTCATCCGTCCGATCCCCGCGCCGGGCAGCCGGGCCGGCTGCGGCACTGGTACGAGAACGATCTGGGGTGGGCAACAGTGCCCCCGTCGCCCGGAGAGCCGCTACGGCTGGTCACGGGCGTGCGTTTCGACGTGCTGGAGGTGCCGGCGCGGGCGGGCGTGCGGGCGCTCAGGCATCTCGCGCCGGGCTCTCCGGTGGCCCTGCAGGGCGTCCGGGCGCGGCTGCTGGTGGCCGCGGGCAGCGCGGAGGAGCTGCCGGGGCTGCTGGACTGGCTGGAGTGGGGCACGGCGGCCCTGGACCTCGATCTGCGGGCGCTGGGCGCCGGAGACGCGATGGACGCGCCCGCACGGCCCGGTCCGGACACGCCCGTGCAGGGGGCCGCCCTCTGGTTGCGGCCCCCCGAGTCGGGGTGCGAGGTCGAGGCCTCGCTGCCGACGCTGTCGGCCATGGGGGGCCTCGGAGGAGCCCCCGATCTCGTACGGCTGGTGAACACGGTGGCCACGGAGTGCCACCGCATCCGATTGCGGCGCGCGGACCAAGGACCGCAGCACGGTCAGGCGTTGGCGTCCTCGTAGGCCTGGCGAATCGTCGCGGGAACACGGCCGCGGTCGTTGACCTCGTAACCGTTCTCCTTGGCCCACGCACGGATCTGCGCGGTGTCCTGGCTGCCGCCGGAAGCCACCCGAGCCTTTCCACGCCCACCGGAAGCACGGCCACCGGTACGGCGACCGCCCTTGACGTAGGGGTCGAGAAGGCCGCGCAGCTTGTCCGCATTGGCGGTCGTGAGATCGATCTCGTACGTCTTGCCGTCCAGCGCGAACGTCACGGTCTCGTCCGCCTCGCCGCCGTCGAGGTCGTCGACAAGAAGGACCTGAACCTTCTGTGCCACCGGATTTCCTTTCATCGATAACTTCAGGGGCCGGGGGTCTGCGGCGTCCGCCGTTTCGCCGCCCCCCTGTTATATGCAGTACTGCAGTACTCGGAAAGCAAACCGCTTTTGCGGGAAAAACACAAACCCCCGGGAGAGACCGAGGGGCCCGCCCACACCCGGAAACATGCGCGTTTCGGACATAGGGCACCCGGGCAGGCGGGTTGACCGGAATAGCGGGCCGATCTCCCGCCCATCTCTGCCCCGATGGCCCTTGTCCGCCGATCCCTCTCGACGATCACAGATGCAGAAGCATCCGGCTGTTGCCCAAGGTGTTCGGTTTCACTCGTTCGAGTCCGAGGAACTCCGCGACACCCTCGTCATAGGAACGCAGCAGCTCCGCGTAGACATCGGTGTCGACAGGTGTCTCACCGATCTCCACGAAGCCGTGCTTCCCGAAGAACTCGACTTCGAAGGTCAGACAGAAAACACGGCGAACACCAAGCCAGCGTGCGGTCTCCAGCAACTTCTCCAGCAACTGATGACCGACACCGGCGCCCTTGAGGCTGCGGTTCACCGCGAGAGTGCGTACTTCCGCGAGGTCTTCCCACATCACGTGCAGTGCGCCACAGCCGACCACCTCTGCGTTGTCGTCGCGTTCGGCAACCCAGAACTCCTGGATGTCCTCGTAAAGCGTCACCGTGGCTTTGTCGAGCAGGATGCGGTCGCGAACGTACACGTCGAGGAGGCGGCGCACAGCCGGGACATCGCTGGTCCGGGCCCGCCGGACGGTGATGGCTTTTGCGGTGACTTCGGGGTGCGTCGCTGACATGAGCGGACGCTATCGTCCGTCGGCGTCCGCCACGGAGCCGGGGTTCTCCTCTTGCGGAGCTTCCCGGTCTTCCCTCTGCCTATCCGGACCCTGCACGATGCGCACGGCGTCCCGCAGGGCCTGTCGCTGTTCGTCACTCATCATCCCGAAGAAGGCGACGAGTGCGGCGGCCGGGTTGTCACTCTGCGACCACGCGTCGTTCATCAGGGCGGCGGCGTAGGCGGCCCGGGTGGAGACGGCCTCATATCGATAGGCACGGCCTTCGGCCTCCCGCCGGACCCAGCCCTTCTGATGGAGATTGTCCAAAACGGTCATCACCGTGGTGTACGCGATGGACCGTTCCCGCTGAAGGTCTTCCAGGACTTCTCGAACGGTCACCGGGCGGTTCCACTTCCACACCCGCGTCATGACCGCGTCTTCGAGTTCTCCCAATGGGCGAGGCACAACTCAGAACAATAGTGGGAGATCACGCCTATGGCGTGCCGAACGTGCACATTGACCGGTAAACGTGGACAAAAAGGGCGTACAGCTCGGCGGGCGCAGGCGTGCGAGGGATGCCCGGCGAGTCGTACGCCGGGCAGGGCGCGGCGGGACTCAGACGCCGTCGGACTCGGGGACGGCGGCCCGGCGGGCGCTCGCCGCGCGCTCCAGGGCGGCGTCGACGGCGGCGTCCTCCTTGGCCTTGGCGGCGCCGCCCTGGGTCTTCACGATCACCCGGACCAGACCGATGAAGAAGACGGCCATGACGACCGGGGGCAGGAGCGCGGAGACGTAGTCCATGGGTCCAGAGTAGCCAGGGAGTACCGGGCGAAAGGGGCGGGGTGGGCGAACCACTCCCCCGTTCCCCCGCCGAGTGCCGTTTTCTCGGCCTTCTCGGCTTTCCCGGCTTTCTCAGCCAGCGGCGAGTTGCTCCGGGGACCCGGTCGACGGCGAGCCGGGGCGGCGGCGGGGGAAGACCTCGCCCGGCGTGGGAATGGGCCGCTTCGGCGGGGCGGGCTCGGGAGCCGCGGGTCGCGGGTCGGGCCGTTCGGCGGGCTTCTCCTTGGGCTTCTTCTCCGGCTCCTTGGCCACACCGCCCGGCAGGGCCGTCAGCCGGGCCCTGGAGACCGGAACAGCGGGCGCGGGTACCGGCAGGTCCCCCTGGGCGAGCCGGGCCCGCACATCGCGCTCGGCGAGATCCTGGCAGCGGCCGAGCAGAGCGGCGGCGCCGGTGTTCCCCCGTAGCGCCCGCAGCGCGGCCAGGTCGTCCGGGGTGGGCCGGTGCCCGGCACCCAGCGCCTCCTCCAGAAGCGCGAGGTAACCGGCGACGGCCCCCGGCAGCGCGGCGCGGTACCGGGCCAGGTCGGCCACCAGGAAGGCGCGCAGCCGGGCCCCCTCGCACAACGCCTCGTCAAGTGACTCGGCGAGCCGATGACAGTCCTTGACGTCCTCGGCGGAGACGGGACCGGGATGAAGGGCGAGGGCGAGAGCACGGCGGAGCACACGCAGCTCCTCCGCACCGAACGCCATGCCGCCGCGGGATCCGTATGGCGTGGGCATGTACCGAAGATACGCGTAAATCAGACAAACCAGACACAACAACCCGGTGTGCCGCAAGAGGGCCACCCACCTGGCCGCCGCAGCTTGGGGAAGAAGACCGTCCTGGCCCCCCACCAGCCCGTCCGGCACCTGAGAACGAGACCGACTCGCCCCCAGCCCGTCCGGCGTCCGAGGACGAAGACCGGCCCGCACCCCCGTTATCAGCCCGTCCGGCGTTTGAGGACGAGGCCGTTCAGGCCGATGCGGGGGTCCGGGGGCGGCAGCCCCCGGAGCGGGCGGTCGAAGGGGGCCCACTCCCTGGAGGACGGGACGGGCAGGGGCGGCGGGGGCGAAGACCCCACGGCCCGCCCCCACCGGCCGCTCACATACGCGACACGTTCCGCTCGTACACCAACCGCAGCCCCACCAGCGTCAGCCACGGCTCATGCTCGTCGATCACCGACGACTCCCCCAGCACCATCGGCGCCAACCCCCCCGTCGCGATCACCGTCACATCGTCCGGATCATCCGCCAGCTCCCGCGCCATCCGCCCGACCACCCCGTCGACCTGCCCGGCGAACCCGTACACGATGCCCGCCTGCATGGCCTCCACCGTGTTCTTCCCGATCACACTCCGCGGCCGCGCCACCTCGATCTTCCGCAACTGCGCGCCCTTGACCCCCAGCGCCTCCACCGAGATCTCGATGCCGGGCGCGATCACACCGCCCACGTACTCCCCGCGCGCTGACACCGCGTCGAAGGTGGTCGCCGTACCGAAGTCGACGACGATCGCCGGCCCACCGAACAGCTCGACCGCGGCGACCGCGTTGATGATCCGGTCGGCGCCGACCTCCTTGGGGTTGTCGGTGAGGATCGGCACCCCGGTCTTCACCCCGGGCTCCACCAGCACCGCCGGCACATCGCCGTAGTACCGCCGGGTGACCTCACGCAGTTCGTGCAGCACGCTCGGCACGGTCGCGCAGATCGCGATCCCGTCGATGCCGTCGCCGAGCTCGTCGCCGAGCAGCGGGTGCATGCCCATCAGGCCCTGGAGGAGCACCGCCAGCTCGTCCGCGGTACGGCGCGCGTCCGTGGAGATGCGCCAGTGCTCGACGATGTCCTCGCCGTCGAAGAGCCCAAGGACGGTGTGCGTGTTGCCGACGTCGATCGTGAGGAGCATGGGGTCACTCCGCCTCGCGCAGGTCCAGGCCGATGTCCAGGATCGGCGAGGAGTGGGTGAGGGCGCCGACGGCCAGGAAGTCCACGCCGGTTTCGGCGTACGCCCGCGCGTTGTCCAGCGTGAGCCGCCCGGACGCCTCGAGGAGCGCGCGCCCGCCGACGATCGCGACGGCCTCCTCGCACTCCCCCGGCGTGAAGTTGTCTAGCAGGATCAGGTCGGCGCCCGCGTCGACGGCCTCGCGCAGCTGGTGCAGGGTGTCGACCTCGACCTCGATCGCCAGCTCCGGGAAGGCCTCGCGGACGGCCTTGAAGGCCTGGGCGACGCCGCCGGCGGCGACCACGTGGTTGTCCTTGACCAGCGCCGCGTCCGAGAGCGACAGGCGGTGGTTGACGCCACCGCCCGAGCGCACCGCGAACTTCTCCAGCGACCTGAGCCCCGGAGTGGTCTTGCGGGTGTCACGCACGCGTGTCCGCGTGCCCTCCAGGACGTCCGCCCACGCGCGCGTGGCGGTCGCGATGCCGGAGAGGCGGTTCAGGATGTTCAGCGCGCTGCGCTCCGCGGTGAGCAGGTCACGGGTGCGGGTGGTGATCGAGAGGAGCTTCTGCCCGGCCTCCACCCGGTCGCCGTCCTCGACGTGCCGCTCGACCTCGAACTCGTCGGTGCAGACCACGGAGACCACGGCCTCGGCGACCCGCAGGCCCGCGACCACTCCGGCCTCGCGCGCGACGAAGTCGCCGGTCGCGACGGCCTCCTCGGGGATCGTCGCGACGGTCGTCACGTCCACGCCGCCCGCCAGGTCCTCCTGGATGGCCACGTTGGCGATGTCCTCGACCTCGATGGGGTCGAGTCCGGCGGCGGCCAGCAGCTCGGCGAGCGCGGGGTCGAGCCCGCACTCCAGGTACTCCTCGTCGCCCTCGGCGCCACAGGCACAGCCGTCGCCGCAGCCACCGCCGTCGGCAAGGGGAAGGTCGTTGGTGCTCACGTCTGTCACTGCTCCTGGTGTGGCTGGTGCGGCCGGGTAGGGGGGAAGTCTGCGGTGTCGGTGGTGCGCACGGCCAGTGAACGGTCCGGATTCAGCCGTACGACGATGTGGCGGCCCCATGCGGCGTCGTCACGGTCGGCGTGGTCCTCGCGCCAGTGGCAGCCGCGGGTCTCCTCGCGGCGGCGGGCCGCCTCGACGAGCACGCGCGCGACGCACAGGAGGTTGGTGGCCTCCCAGGTGTCGACTCCGGGCTCGGCGGTCTTGCCGTTCTCGGCCAGGGTGTCACGGGCGTCCGTGTGCAGCCGCTGCAGTTGTTCGGCGGCCCTGGCCAGGGACTCCTCGGAGCGCAGCACACCGGCGCCCTCGGTCATTGTCCGCTGGATGGCGAAGCGGGTCTCGGGGGCGAGCAGCGGGTGCGCGGGCTTCTCGGGGTGCGGGACCGGTGCGGGCACGCGCGCGTGCAGGCCGTGCTCCGCGCGGACCGCCGTGATGTCGGCGGCGATCCGCTCGGCGTAGACCAGGCCTTCGAGGAGGGAGTTGGAGGCCAGCCGGTTCGCGCCGTGCACGCCGGTGCAGGCGACCTCGCCGCACGCGTACAGCCCGGGGACGGTGGTGCGCCCCCGCGCGTCGGTGCGGACGCCACCGGAGGCGTAGTGGGCGGCCGGGGCGATCGGGATGGGCTCGGTGACCGGGTCTATGCCGTTGGCCCGGCAGGCGGCCAGGATGGTCGGGAAGCGGTGTTCCCACATGTCGGCGCCGAAGTGCCGGGCGTCGAGGTACATGTGCTCGGCACCCTGTTCCAGCATCCGGCGCAGGATGCCCTTGGCGACGATGTCGCGGGGCGCCAGCTCGGCCAGTTCGTGCTGGCCGATCATGAAGCGCGTGCCGTCCGCGTCGACCAGGTGGGCGCCCTCGCCGCGCACCGCCTCGGAGACCAGCGGCTGCTGGCCCTCCGCGTCCGGGCCGAGGAAGAGCACGGTCGGGTGGAACTGCACGAATTCCAGATCGCTGACCTCCGCGCCCGCGCGCAGTGCCAGCGCGACGCCGTCGCCGGTCGACACCGACGGGTTGGTGGTCGCGGAGAACACCTGGCCCATGCCGCCGGTGGCGAGGACGACCGCGGGGGCGTGCACGGCTCCCACGCCGTCGTGCTGGCCCTCGCCCATCACGTGCAGGGTGACCCCGGCCGTACGGCCCTCGGCGTCGGTCAGCAGGTCCAGGACGAGCGCGTTCTCGATGGCGCGCAGCCCACGCGCGCGTACCGCTTCCACGAGGGCCCGGGAGACCTCGGCGCCGGTGGCGTCGCCGCCCGCGTGCGCGATCCGGCGCCGGTGGTGGCCGCCCTCGCGGGTGAGGTCGAGGCCGCCTTCGGAGGACTCGTCGAAGATGGCGCCGGTGTCGATGAGCCGCCGTACCGCGCCGGGGCCTTCGGTGACGAGGATCCGCACCGCCTCCTCGTCGCAGAGGCCGGCGCCGGCCACCAGGGTGTCCGCGAGGTGCTGTTCGGGGGTGTCGCCCTCGCCGAGGGCCGCGGCGATGCCGCCCTGCGCCCAGCGTGTGGAGCCGTCGTCCAGGCGGGCCTTGGTGACGACGACGGTGGTGAGCCCGGCGGCCTGGCAGCGCAGTGCCGCGGTCAGGCCGGCCACCCCGGACCCGACGACGACCACGTCGGCCGAGATGCTCCACCCCGGGGCGGGCGCGTGCAGTCGTATGCCTGTGCTGGCGCCAGTGCTGGTGCCTGTGCTGGTCACAAGGCGGCTCCGAGGGGTCCGAAGGTGAGAGGGAGGTTGTCGATCAGCCGGGTCGTCCCGACCCGGGCGGCGACGGCGAGGACGGCCTCTCCGGTGAAGTCGTCGTCGATCTCGGTGAAGTCGGAGGGGTCGACCAGGGCCAGGTAGTCCAGGTCGAGCGGCGGGTCGTAGTGGGCGGCCTCGTCCAGGACCTGGCGGGCGGCCGCGCGGACCGCGGCGGCGGCGTTCGGCACGGCCTTGGCTACGGCGTGGGCGTCGGCGGCCGCGCGGGACTCGCCTATGGCGCTGAGCGCCTCGGCGCGCGCCCGCGAGGACGGCACCTCGAGCGCCCGCGCGCGCAGCGCCTCCTGGGCCGCGTGGCGGTCGCGGCCGGCGAACAGCGCGCGGGACAGCGCGAGCGCGGTGCGCCGCTCGTCGGCGGACAGGTAGCGGTTGCGGCTGGACAGCGCGAGCCCGTCGGCCTCGCGCACGGTCGGCACCCCGACGATCTCGATGCCGAAGTTCAGGTCGCGGGCCATGCGCCGGATCACGGCCAGCTGCTGGGCGTCCTTCTGCCCGAACAGGGCCACGTCGGGGCGGGTGAGGTGCAGCAGCTTGGCGACGACGGTGAGGACGCCGTCGAAGTGCCCGGGGCGGGAGGCGCCCTCCAGGAGCGTGCCCATCGGTCCCGCGGTGACCCGCACCTGGGGCCGGCCGCCCGGGTAGACCTCGTCGACCGAGGGGGCGAAGACGGCGTCGGCGCCCGCCTGTTCGGCGATCTTGAGGTCGGCGTCCAGGGTGCGCGGGTAGCGGTCCAGGTCCTCGCCGGCACCGAACTGGAGCGGGTTGACGAAGACCGTGACGACGACCTCGCCGTCCGGTCCCGCGATCTCGCGCGCGGTGCGGATCAGGGTGGCGTGGCCCTCGTGCAGGGCACCCATGGTCATCACGACGGCGCGGCGGCCGTGCCGTACGCGCGCGTGCAGTGCCTCGGCGGTGCGCAGCAGGGCGGTGCTCATCGGGTCCCCTCGGTGCCGTTGGTGCCGGGCTTTCCGGTGCCGTCGCCGCCATCGGCGAGGGCGACGAGGAGGTCCTCGGCGAGTTCCGGCTTCAGCAGGCCGTGCGCGAGCGCCCGGTCGGCCGTCGCGCGGGCCATCGCCAGGTAGCCGTCGACGGCCTGCGGTGCGTGCCTGCGCAGCTCCGTGACGTGCGCGGCGACGGTGCCCGCGTCGCCGCGCGCGACCGGCCCGGTCAGCGCCGCGTCGCCG
Source organism: Streptomyces shenzhenensis (assembly GCF_021462265.1). GTDB lineage: Bacteria > Actinomycetota > Actinomycetes > Streptomycetales > Streptomycetaceae > Streptomyces > Streptomyces shenzhenensis. The sequence goes on from NZ_JAJONF010000062.1 coordinate 41,220, forward strand.
GAGCGCAGGGCGTTGTCCAGGGCGGCGCCGAGCAGCGGGCCGAGCATCCGGTCGGGGGCCTCGACGCCGGCGGCGCGCAGCAGCTCCATGGACTGGGCGACGAGGGTGACCAGGTGGTTGGCGCCGAGTGCGAGGGCCGCGTGGTAGAGCGGGCGGTTCTCCTCGGAGATCCACTCCGGTTCGCCGCCCATCTCGATGACCAGGGCCTCGGCGGCCAGCCGCAGCTCCTCGGGCGCGGTCACCCCGAACGAGCAGCCCGCCAGCCGCTGCACGTCCACCGGGGTCCCGGTGAAGGTCATCGCCGGGTGCAGGGCCAGCGGCAGCGCGCCCGCGCGCAGGGCCGGGTCCAGGACCTTCGCGCCGTATCGCCCGGAGGTGTGCACGAGCAGCTGGCCGGGCCGTACGGCACCGGTCTCGGCGAGGCCCGCGACCAGGCCGGGCAGGGCGTCGTCGGGGACGGTCAGCAGGACCAGGTCGGCGCGCTGGAGGACCTCGGCGGGCGGGAGCAGCGGGACCTCGGGCAGCATCTCCTGGGCGCGCCGCCGGGAGGCGTCGGAGACCCCCGAGACGGCCACCGGACGGTGCCCGGCGAGCTGCAGGGACGCGGCCAGCGCGGGACCCACCCGGCCGGCGCCGACGACACCGACGGTGAGCCGCGCGGGGCGGTCACTGGGGTCTGGCTGTTGGACTGTACTCACGCGAGGGTGGCCTTCCCGTTCCAGTCCGCTCTGGGTACCGGACGATTTCTCGTCATGTTAACGCTATCCGGTCCGGGGTCGATCGGCTGTCCACAGGCTGTGGGTGACTGGTCACATCGGACCGGTCACATCGGCGGTGCGGAAAATCCGGGTGCCCCGGCCGGCGCGCCACGGCATCATCCACCGCATGAGTGACACGGCGACGCCCCAGGACGAGCAGCCGACCGGACCACGGTCGGCGGACGAGCAGTTGCGAGAGCGGCGCACCGCCGCCTACCGGCGGGCCGACCGCGTCCTCGCGCGCGTGGGCGTGCGGGCCCCGCTCCGCGAGCGCCTCGCACGTCTCCAGGAAGCGGCCCCCGAGGTGTACGACCTGGACGAGCCGTCGGACGTCTACGGCAACGGGATCGTCGAGGCCCTGGAGCGGCGCGTCGCGGCCCTGCTGGGCACGGAGGCCGCCGCGTTCTTCCCGACCGGCACGATGGCCCAGCAGGTCGCCCTGCGCTGCTGGGCGGCCCGCACCGGCAACCCCACGGTCGCCCTGCACGCCCTCGCCCACCCCGAGGTGCACGAACGCAACGCCCTGCGCGAGGTGGCCGGCCTGCGCACCGTGCGCGTCACCGGCGAGCCCCGGCTCCCCACCGCCCGGGAACTGCGCGACTTCGAGGAGCCTTTCGGGGCGCTGATGCTGGAGTTGCCCCTCAGGGACGCGGGTTTCGTGCTGCCGTCCTGGGAGGAGCTCACGGAACTGGTGGAGGCGGCGCGGGAGCGCGACGCGGTGGTGCACTTCGACGGCGCGCGCCTGTGGGAGTCCACCGTCCACTTCGGGCGGTCACTGCCGGAGATCGCGGATCTGGCGGACAGCGTCTACGTGTCGTTCTACAAGTCCCTCGACGGCTTCGGCGGCGCCGCGCTGGCCGGCCCGAAGCCCCTGATCGAGGAGGCGAAGACCTGGCGCCACCGCTACGGCGGAATGGTCTTCCAGCAGTTCCCGACCGCCCTGGCGGCCCTCGTCGGCCTGGAGCGCGAACTGCCCCGCCTTCCGGACTACGTCCACCACGCGCGCGTGGTCGCCGCGGCCCTGCGCGAGGGTTTCGCGGAGGCAGGCGTGCCCTGGTCCCGCGTCCACCCCGAGGAACCGCACACCCACCAGTTCCAGGTCTGGCTGCCGTACGACCCCGATGTGCTGACGGAGACGGCGGTACGCCAGGCCGAGGAGACCGGTACCTACCTCTTCGCCGGCTTCTGGGAACCGAAGGGGCCGGGCCTGTCGATGACGGAGGTGACGGTGGCGGAGGCGGGCCTGGAATGGACGTCCCAGGACGTGCGAGCGGCGGTCGCGGACTTCACGACACGGCTGCCTGCATCGCCCCGTTAGGGGCAGCGCCCCGTCAGGGGCAGCGCCCCGTCAGGG
>NZ_JAJONF010000063.1 GCF_021462265.1 Streptomyces shenzhenensis
GACGTCCTGAGCGCCCGGGGCGGTCACCCAGAGTGTGGAAGCCTCGCCAGTGGCCAGGGCTCCGTCGTTCTCGCGGTCGGCCCGGCAGAGCCGGTATGGGCCTGCGCCTGATGGCTCACCAGACGACAGCCGCTGACCTGGCGGAACGCGTACGCGGACACTGGGCAATCGAGAATCGTGAGCACCACGTCAGGGACGTGACGTTCGGGGAGGACGTCTTCCGGGTGCGGACCGGCAGCGCACCGCGGGCGATGGCCTCTCTGCGGAATCTGGCCATCGGCACACTCCGCCTGGCCGGACGGGGCAGCATCGCCGAGAGCCTGCGCCATCACGGGCGGGACATGGCTCGGCCGTCGGCGACCCTCGGACTCACGTGATCATTTCCGGCCGATCGTGAGAACGACGGAGCCCTGGGTCAGGATTGGCGCCGATAGGCTCGACGGGTGATCGATATGCAGGTGCGCGGTGACAGCGGCGACGTCATAGCCCGGGCCGAGGGCAGGGTGAAGTGGACTTCCGCCTTCGGTGATCTGAATCCGGGGCTGTTCCCGATGCTCTGGGGCCTGATTCCCTACGGGGATGCGGTCCTCAATCATCGGCAGGTGTCGCTGCTGCTGGCGGAACTCGACCGGCTCCCCGTCGCTTGCGGTGGTGACTGGGTCGGGCAGGCCCGCGAGTTGTGCCAGGTAGTCGAGCAAGGGTCACACCGCTATCTGTGGTTTGTCGGCGACTGACCGCAGAGTCGTGCGTCAACTCCCGTGAATTCGTTGCCTACTGGCCCAGGGCCTGCCAGCCGATGGTTCCGTTCTGGACGGAGTGGGCCTCGTCCGGGCGGACGACCTCACCGACGGGCTTGCTGTCCGCGATGTGTCCCAGGATCGAGAGCAGGTCCTCGTCGGCGAAGCGCCCGGCGGTGGCCGCAAGTCCCAGGGCCTGGTCGACTTTGTCGTTGCCCAAGACGGTGGCGAGCTCGACCGCGCGGGCCATCTTGGCGCGGATGCGAGCAGTGCCGGCGGGTCCGGCTTTCTTGAGCCAACGTCCGGTCCCGGGGCCGATGGCCATGAATGCGATCTCCGCTTCCGAGCGGGGCTGCAGCCTCGGCTGGTGGATGCTGCGGCCGTCGGGATGGTCGGGGTAGTGCGCGTCGATGGTCTGCGGAAGGCCCGGGGTGGAGATCTGGTGGCGCCAAATCTCCGGCAGGTCACCGGAGTTGGTGCGGGCGGTGATGGACAGTTCCTCGCCGACCACCCGGCACCACACCTTGGCGCCGGTATGGCCTGGCAGGGGCCGAGTAGCGCACCGAGTTGAAGCTGATGGTGCGGTCCGAGCCGACCAGTCTTTCCTCGCCCAGTGCGAGCGCGAGCGGCTCGATGGGCAGGACATGCAGCGTGGTGCGTTCGATGTCGAGGCGGTCGGCGGGTATCTGCCTGGTCACTCGGTGACGGCGGGAGTTCACTGCATCGCACCAGCTCAGGCAGGCATCGGCGAGCTCGGCGAAGGTGTCGTAGGCGGCCAGCAGGTTTGCATCTGTGGGCACCAGGTCGGCTTTCGCGATGCGGACTGTAGCCTCCGCGCCGCCCTTCGATTCGGGATCGTAGGGCACGTAACTGACCACCTGACAGCCGTAATGCCGGCCCGCGGCGACCAGCTGCGGATGACGGACCGGGATCCCGGCGATGTGCTCGACGGTGACCGTCTTGGCGTTGTCGGTCAGTACATACGCCGGTGCCCCGCCGATCCGCCTGAGCGTGGTGTCCAGGCAGGCCACCAAAGGGCCCAGCGTGCAGTCCCAGACCGGGATCACCACCCGCAATCGCGACCAGGACAGCCATGCGCAGAACAGCCAGGTCCGACGTCCCGCGATGCGCGGACCCTCGCCCCAGTCGAACTGCAGCCACCGGCCCGGCTCGGGAATCCACGGGCGGTACGTTCGTCGCTTACCCGCCTTCCACGCGGTCTTTGCCGTGCTCACCGCCCGTCTCGTCGAGCGTTCGCTGCCCCGGTAGCCCATCTTCACGAGCTTGTCGTGGACCACATCGGCACGGATCGTCGCCTTCGACTGCTCGACCCGCTCCTCGACCTTCTCCAGGAACGCGTCGATCATCTTCGCCCGCGGCTCTCGCTCATAGGGATTGCGTCCGCCGTTGCGGGCCTCGACATACCTCTTGACCGTCTTCGGGTCGTGCCCCGTCAAGGTCGCCGCGGACCAGACCGTCCCGGTCAGGTCGTACGCCTCAAGGATTTCCATAATCTCCGTGTCAGACTTCGTCACAGGACCTCTCCGGCCGGTAGCTGATGCGTGGAAACACCAGCAAACGGGCGGAGGGGTCTCCTCCAGTTAAGGAAGTGATCAGGAACACCACTGGTCAGACGGCCATCCACCTGGAATTCCGGTGGCCATCAGCCTGGACTCGGCTGGCCGCACATCTGGGACTTTGCCACGGCCGCCGTCAGCGCCCTACGCACAAGCAGCTCGCCCAAGCGCAACGTTCCACCAGTCAGTCATTCACCCAGATACCGAGGCAAGGCGTCCCCCAATACCGTCGCCTCATGCAGGGGTGCGCTGCGCAGACGCCCTCTGCGCGTACGGCGATCCGAGCAGTTCGGTTGAGACGACGGCGATGCGGGCCGAAACCCTGTCCGTTGCGCCCCGGGTTCACGCCGGATCGGTAGCCGCTCTGACAAGCGCCATCAACCGTTTGCTCAGACGGTAAGTTCGGTGATGCTGAGGGCGAAGTTCAAGTTTCCCACCCCGTGGTTGGCGAGGCCCACCGTGACCACACCCGCTCCTTCCAGCCAGTGCGCCATCTTCAGGCCGCCGACGTCCAGCGGGCGCATCCCGAGGCTCTCGACGAACGCCTCCACACTTGATTTGGCCTGCGCGTTGTCGCCGGCGATGAAGACGTCGGGCCGGCCCTTCTCCAGGACATGACGGAAGACGGTGTTGAACGCCTTCACCACGCTGGCGCCGGCCGGGGCCGCCTGGGCGACTTCCTGCGCGATCGAGGTCTCCTCACGGTGGGCCAGCCCGTCGAACGTCGAATTGAACGGATTGCTGATGTCGACGATGACCTTGCCCGCGAGTGCGTCTCCGTACTGGGCGACGGCCGGCACGACACCGTCGTACAACAAGGCCACGACGACGATGTCCCCGGCCGGGGCGGTGCCCCATTCTCCGGTCGTGGCGCCGTCGCCGAGAGCCTTGGCCAGGTCAGCGGCCTTGGACTGATCACGGCCCATGATCTCCACGGTGTTGCCGCCCGCTATCGCCCGCGCGCCGATGGTGCGGGCCATGTTCCCGGTGCCGATGATGCTGATGTTGCTCATGAGATGTCCTGCCCTGGGTGTGTGTTGTCCGGTTCAGAGGGCGGTGGTGCCGCCGTCGGCGACGAGTTCCATGCCGTTGACGTAGCTGGAGTCGTCAGAGGCGAGGAAGAGGGCGGCGGTGGCAATTTCGCCGGGGCGCCCCATCTGGCCGCGGGGGATGAGGGACTCGAACTGGCGCTTGGTGGCCTCGTCGAAGAGCTCTTCCTGCTTCGCGGTGGCGACCTGGCCGGGGGTCAGGACGTTGACGCGGATGCGGCGGTCTTTGAGCTCGTTGAGCCAGATACGGGCCCAGGCCTGCTGGACGGCCTTGCTCCCGGCGTAGACGCTCCAGCCGGGGAAGGCGCCGAGGGAGGCGTTGGAGCCGGTCATGAGGATGGAGCCGCCGTCGTTGAAGAGCGGGAGAGCCTTCTGGACGGTGAACAGGGTGCCGCGGGCGTTGAGCCCGAACCAGGTGTCGAACTGGGCCTCGGTGATCTCGCCGAGCGGCGCGGGCTCGCCGCCGCCGGCGCTGGCCCACAGCACGTCGAGGCTGCCCTTCTCCCGCTTGACGGTGTCGTACAGGCGGTCCAGGTCGTCCAGGTCGGCGGCGTCGCCCTGCACGCCGGTGACGTTGCGGCCGATCTGCTTCACGGCCTCGTCCAGGGCGTCCTGGCGGCGGCCGGTGATGAAGACGTGCGCTCCCTCGTCGACGAACAGCTTCGCGCCGGCCAGCGCCATGCCGGTGGTGCCGCCGGTGATGACCGCGACCTTGCCGTCGAGCTTTCCCACAGTTACTCCCTCGGGTCGGTGGTGCCGTGCGCACCTGAGATGGCGGTGTTATGTACACCGCCCTGTGTGCTTACGGTACGGGGTGGGCGGCCGGGGCGCAAACTATGTACACCGGTCGTTACCCTGTCGGGGTAGCATGGGGTCATGACGGAGTTGGAGAAGGGCCCCACGGGCCGCCGCCGCGGCCGGGGCGCCCGCGAGCGCATCCTCAGCGCGTCCCAGCAGCTGTTCCGCGAGCAGGGCATCAACCGCACCGGCATGGACCAGCTCTGCGCGGCGGCCGAGGTGTCCAAGCGCACGGCCTACCAGCACTTCACCGGCAAGGACGAACTCGTCGCCGAGTACCTGCGCCGGTTCGACCCCTCCGTTCTGTCGGGCGTGCTCGACCGCACCGACCTCACGCCCCGCGAACGGCTTCTCGCCGCCTTCGACATCCCCCCCACCACTCCTCTGTGCCCCTACATCGGCGCCGCCGTGGAGCTCCACGACCCCCAGCACCCCGCGTCCCAGTACGCACGCGACTACAAGAAAGCCGTCGCCGCCCGGCTCGCCGACACCGCCCGGGAAGCCGGCGCCGCCGACCCCGAACAACTCGGCGAGCAGCTCGCGCTGCTCCTCGACGGCGCCGCGGCCCGCACCCGGGTCGTCAACGCCGACGCCTTCCCCACCGCCGCCGCCATCGCCGCCGTCCTCATCGACAACGCCATCCCCGCCACAGCCGGCGATGACCAGCGACAGGAGAAAGCGGCGAATTAACCTGGCACTCCACGGCCAGGCCGGACGCGCTGCCGATCGGGCGACTGCACCCGCCGGTACGCGACACCAGCCGCCCGGTGCCACCTGGAGTGGAACAGGGAGTACGGAAGGGCGTGCAACACGGAATCGGCGCCACACTGCCGGTCTTTCCGCGCGCAGGGAACCGGCCGCTTCCTCACCATCGCCTCCACAGCTGCGTTTCGCATCGTGCCGGTCATGGCCGTCCACGCCGGCACCAGGCTCGCCGTCCGGGCCATCCGTGAAGGAGCACGCCAGGAACCGGACAACTCCCTGCGGGTAAGCGTCCTCTCACCCGGTGCGACTGCGACCGACTTCACCGATGCGGCAACCAACAGCCAGGTCAGGGCAGAGCAGACATCGCGAAGACGCAGGACGACATCACGACCCCGCACCAGGCGATTTCCCGGGCCATCGCTTTCGCGATCGAACAGGCCGCCGCAGGCGACGTGAACGACATCGCCGTCCGGCCCGCCACCCGGAGCCGCCCATCCGGTGCAGACACCCGCACTCACGGGTTATACGGCAAGACAGGCCCGCCGACCCGCGGGATGGTGGCGTGCCCGGGTGAACACGGCGGACGCGACGCCAGATGATCAAGGTTGCGGAGGCTGAAGATCAGCCCGGAGTCGCGTCCGCGTGCCCTCTTCCCTGAGCAGTGTCCTCCCGCGTCGCTTCGAGGACGCCGCCGCGCCCTGTCCGTGAACCTGTGAACTGCCCACGTTGGCCGCAGCGTTCGACCGTCTGCCCGATCCACGCCCGGTACGAGGACGCCGCCACCGGCTCGGCAACTGCTGGGGCTGCCTGGTCGCGGTACTCGGTGGCGCGAATAACGGCCGCCTCTCGCCGACATACCCCTCCCAGATCATGATCCACAGCTGGAGTGCACATGGCCGTTCACGAGCACCCCAGGCCCTGACGCCGTCTTTGGACGAGGCGGTAGACCTCCCGGGCCACATACCGCTTCAGGCAGCGGGTGATCTCACGCCGGGTCTTGCCTTCCGTAACCCGTCGCGGGGCCGGTGCCGTCGGGTCCTTCGAGACCGTCGAGCAGCATGCCGAGCCCGCCCAGGAACTCCCGGTCGGGGCCGACGTTCCGGGCGGCGCGGGCGGTCGCGGCCATGTGCGGGAAGTCGTCGGGCGACAGCGCGGAGATGGCCACCGTGCCCGGACCGGCGAGGGGGCCGAGATGCTCCAGCTGGATCGCCCCGGTGAGGTGGGCGAGCAGGGCGCGCAGGGCGACGACCCGCCGCTCGCCCGACACCCCGGCCTCGTCGAGGACCACGAGCACCGTCTCCGACCAGCGCAGCACCCCGAGGGAGTGGTGCCGGTGGGCGATGACCAGCGGGACGACCGCGGGATGGGCGCCCACGGCGTCGCGCATGCGCCGCACCAGGATCGTGATCCGTTCCCGCCACGCGGCGGCGGGGTCCGGCGGCTCGGTGTCCACGGCCTCCAGGACCTGCTCCACGACGAGCCGCTCCAGTTCGCCGCGGTCCCGCACGTACCGGTAGAGCCCCATGGCGCTCATGCCGAGTTCCTTGGCGACCGCCCGCATCGAGAGCCCGGCGAGCCCCTCGCTGTCGAGAACGGCGAGTGCGGCCGAGGCGAGCTGTTCGGGAGCGAGAGAGCGTGGTCGTGGCATGGCGGTTGACAGCGTACGGCATACGCTTACGCTGGTAGGCGTATATCGTACGCTTACGGAGGGAAGCAGTCATGCGTACGCAACGTAGCCCCATGGCCCCGGGGTCCACGGTGGCCGAGCGCGTTCTCACCACGGTCTCCGGCGACCTCGTCACCGTCCCCGACCCCGACCGCCTCGTGCACCTCCAGTTCCGGCGCTTCGCCGGCTGCCCGGTCTGCAATCTGCACCTGCGCTCGGTGGTGCGGCGACACGACGAGATAGCGGCCGCCGGTGTGCGCGAGGTGGTCGTCTTCCACTCGCCCGCCGACGAACTGCGCCCCCACGCGGGCGGCCTGCCGTTCGCCGTCGTCGCCGACCCGGACAAGCGGCTGTACCGGGAGTTCGGCGTGGAGCAGTCGCCGCGCGCCCTGCTGGCCCCGCGTGTCTGGGGGCCGATCGTCCGCGCGGTGGTGAGCGGTGCGTGGCACGTCGTACGGGGGCGTGAACGCCTGCCCGCCAACCGCCCGCACGGCGGTCGGCTCGGCCTTCCCGCCGACTTCCTCGTCGCCCCCGGCGGGCGGGTGCTCGCCGTCAAGTACGGCGAGCACGCCTACGACCAGTGGCCGGTCGACGAACTCCTCGAACTGGCCGCACGGTCGGCGCGTACACCGCCCCTCGGGCCCCGCCCGAGCGTCGAACGGCCGTGACCGCACCGCACCCGACATCACCCTGAGCCGACCGGAGAAATCGCCGGGCGGCTCAGGGTGGTGCCGCGGATGTCCGGGCGCCGGACAGCTCGTCGAGGGAGCGCCGCGGGTCTCGACCCGGGGTTGTTCATCCAGAAGGTCGAACAGCGCTACTCGATCGGCATGGTCGCGGCGGCACTCGCCGTGTTTGCGGTGCCGCTCGCCTTCGGCGGCGCGCTGACCGGCTCACTGCTGCGGGCCATGACCTTCATGATCGTCGCCTCGCCGTGCGCGGTGGTCCCGGCGACCATGCCGCCGCCGCTGTCCGCGATCGCCAACGCAGGGCGGCACGGCGTGCTGGTGAAGTCCGCCGTGGTGATGGAACGCCTCGGCCTTGTCGACGCGGTCGCCCTGGACAAGACCGGCACGCTCACCGAGGACACCCCGCGGGTCACCGACATCCGCCCGCTGCCCGACTCCCGGCTGACCGGGAGGAGTTGCTGACGCTCGCCGCTGCGACCGAACCCCTCAGCGAGCACCCACTGGCCCGCGCCGTCATGGACGCCGCACGCGCCCGCGGTCTCACCCTGCCCCTCGCGGAGGACTTCACGTCCACACCGGGTGTCGGCGTCACCGCCACCATCGAAGACCGGAAAATCGCCGTCGGCGCCCCCGCACGGCTGCTGTCCGGCGCCGAGGGCGCACCCGCCGCACGTGCCGCGGCCAGTGCCGCCGAACTGGAGGACGGCGGGCGCACCGCAGTCCTGGTGGTGGACGATGGCGTCCCGGCCGGAGTCCTGGGTATCCCCGACCGGCTGCGCCCCGACGCCGCCACCACCGTCGGCTCCCTCACCGCGCTCAACGGCACCGCGCCGTCGCTGGTCACCGGCGACAACCCGCGCTCCGCCGCCCGCCCGGCCGCCGAGGTCGGCATCAGCGACGTGCGTGCCGGGCTGCTGCCGCAGGACAAGGTGGCCGCAGTCAGGGAGCTGGAACAGGCCGGCCGCAGGGTTCTGGTCGTCGGCGACGGTGTCAACGACGCGCCCGCACCGGCCGTCGCTCACCCTGGCATCGCCAGGGGCGGCGCAGGCTCCGATCTGGCACTGGAGACCGCCGGCGCAGTGATCGTCCGCGACGAACTGGCCACCGCGTCCACCGCGGTGGCTCCCTCCCGCCGGGCCCGCCGTCTGGTCGCGCAGAACCTGGTCGTCGCGGCCGTGTTCATCTCCGGCCTGGTCGTCTGGGACCTGGCCGCCGCCCTGCCGCTGCCGCTCGGCGTCCTCGGGCACGAGGGCTCTCCCGTCATTGTCGGCCTCAACGGCCTGCGGCTGTTGCGCGAGTCTGCCTGGGCCCAGGCGCGGGCGGAGGGCCGCCGCTGAGCCCTCGCAGCGGAACGGCCCGCCGCACCCGTGCGAGGTGCGACGGACCGTTGCCGTCTGGCCCCCAAGGTCGGAACACAGCAGCCGCCGACACGGCAAAACATGATCGAAGATTCATATGGACATGGATTTCATTTCCATCTACGGTGAACGTGTCGACTCCGCGCGAGCCATAGGTGGTGATGCGTCATGCGTAGCCGCGGCCGGACAACCCGGCAGCGTAAGGCGGTCACGCGTGCACTTGCGGGCTGTCAGGACTTCGTCTCGGCCCAGGAGTTGTACGCGCTTTTGCTCGCAGGCGACCACGCGATCGGCCTGACCACCGTCTACCGCGCCCTGCGGGAACTGGAGGCAGACGGGGGTGTCGACGTCGTTCGCGACGAGACGGGCGGACGGCTCTACCGGCTGCGGCCCGCCGACGGGCACCGCCACTACCTGATGTGCCGCGACTGCGGCCGAAGCCGCCCGGTGGACTCCGGGGCCGTGGAGGAGTGGGCGAGCAGGATCGCCGCGGACACCGGTTTCGCCGCGGTCGAGCACACCGTCGAACTCACCGGCGTCTGCGCCGACTGTCTGCCCGGCGCGGACGCATGCCGACTGTCCGGGGCCGAAGGAGAGGAACCGTCATGCCACTGGGATCGCGCCCCGGACTCCCCGGGCCGAGTCCGCAGCTGCGCGAGCTGAAGGAGACCGTGCGTACCCTGCTCGGCCTCGACGACGACACCGCTGTCATGGTCCGCCAGCTCACCTGCACAGAACCGGGCTGCCCACCGCTGGAGACTGTCGTCGCACTCCTGCCGATGGAGGGGGAGGCCCGCCGCTGGACCCTGCACCGGCCTGCCGACCAGATCACCGAGGACGACCTGCGAGCTGCCCTGCTCGCCCCCGAACAGCACGACTAGGAGACTGACTTGACCACCCCCGAACCCCGAGATCTCCGCGACGAGCGGGTTCCCGTCACGGTCCTGACCGGCTTCCTCGGCTCGGGCAAGACCACCCTGCTCAACCGCGTCCTCACCGAGAACCACGGCCTGCGGATCGCCGTCATCGAGAACGAGTTCGGCGAGGTCGGCATCGACGACGCCCTCGTACTCGACGCCGAGGAAGAGATCTTCGAGATGAACAACGGCTGCATCTGCTGCACCGTGCGCGGCGATCTCATCCGCATCCTGGGCGCGCTGATGCGCCGGCGCGAGAAGTTCGACCACATCCTCATCGAGACCACCGGCCTCGCCGACCCGGCGCCGGTCGCGCAGACCTTCTTCATGGACGACGAGATCGCCTCCCAGCTGCGTCTGGACGCCATCGTCACCCTCGTCGACGCCGCGCACGTGCTCCAGCACCTGGACGAGGTCAAGCCGGAGGGTGTGGAGAACGAGGCCGTCGAGCAGATCGCCTTCGCCGACCGGATCGTGCTCAACAAGACCGACCTGGCCGACGAGGAGACCATCGGACAGGTTGCGCGCCGCATCCGCGCCATCAACGCCGGCGTGCACGTCCTTCCGGCCCAGCACGCCGCGATCGATCTGCGGCAGGTGCTGGACGTGGGCGCCTTTGACCTGGAGCGGGTACTCGCCGACGACCCGTCCTTCCTGACCGAGACCGAGCACCAGCACGACACCACGGTCACCTCGGTCGGAATCGAACTTCACGGCGAACTCGACGAGGACCGGCTCAATGCCTGGCTCGGCAGCCTGCTGCGCGCCAAGGGCGTAGACCTGTTCCGCTCCAAGGGCATTCTCGCCATCGCCGGAGCGCCCAAGCAGTACGTCTTCCAGGGCGTGCACATGCTGCTGGACGGCACCTTCGGGCGCGACTGGCGGGAGGGTGAACCCCGCACGAACAAGCTCGTGTTCATCGGCCGCGACCTCGACCGCGAGGCCCTCGAGCGCGGCTTCGCCGACTGCCTGGCCACGGCGGGAGCCGCCGCGTGAGCACCGCCGTGAACTCCCCGCTCGTCTGGGACGTCGCCGTCGACGACGCGCCCGTCGCGCTCAGCGCGCGCGGTGACCTGGTCGCCGTCGCTGGGGCCGAGGGGACCGTGAAGGTCTTCGACGCGGCGCTGGGCGCCGAGATCGGGTCCTTCGAACTCCCCGGGGGCGCGCTCAGAGTCGGACTCTCCCCGGATGCCGGGTCCGTGGTGGCGACCGGCCCGACGGGCTATGCGCTGTGGCGGCGCGCCGACGGACGCACGACCGTCCGCGAGTCCGGGGCCTGGTCGGCTGCCGCCGCCTGGGCGGACGGCACCCGTGTCGCCGTCGCCTCCGGTCGCCGCGCCCTCGTGCTGGACGTCGGCGGTGGGGAGTTGTGGCGTACGGAAGCCGCCGCATCCACCGTCACCGACCTCGCCTGGATGCGGCAGGGCCGGCGTCTGGCCGTGGCCGCGTACGGGGCCGTGCGCTGCCACGAACGCCACACCGAGAAACCGTTGGTGACCTATCCGTACGTCGGTTCGCACCTCGCTCTCGCGGTCGCGCCCACCGGACGGTGGATCTGCAGCGGCAACCAGGACGCCTCCATCCACATCTGGCGCACCCGGGACGGCAGCGAATTGACCATGTCCGGCTACCCGGAGAAAGTCTGCCGCCTCGCCTTCGACGACACCGGCTTCTGGCTGGCCGCCGACGGCGCCCCCGACGTGACGGTCTGGGACTTCTCCGGCGGCGGACCGGAAGGCACCGCCCCGCGCTCCCTGCGCTGCCACGAGACCGTGACCGCGCTTGCCTGGCGGCCGGGTGCCGCCGGGCACCTCGCCAGCGGCGGCGACGACGGCACCGTAGCCCTGTGGCATGCCACGGCAGGGCGGCCTCAGGCGCGCCTGCGGCCGGTACGCGAGATCGAGGGCACCGGTGCGCCGGTCGCCGCGCTGACCTGGGCCGGCCCTCATCTGCTGGCCGTGGCATGGCGCGACGGCCGCATCCGGACCCACGGCACGCCCTCCCGGACCGCCCTGTGAACCGGCCCGGCGGAATCGGGTCCGCCGCCAACCGTTCCGTGATCCGGTCCGCCGCGCACCGGCCCTGCACCCTCGTCGTGTGCCGGGGCTGCTGCTGCGGCAACCCCCGCAAGCGCCCCGGCACCGACCACGCCTGGCAACTGGACCGGCTGCGCGCCGGCGCGGCAGAAGGCGGCTTCCAGATCCGTACGACGGACTGCCTCGGCCCCTGCGACCAGGCGAACATCATCGTCGTCCAGCCCTCCACCGCAGGGCGCCGGGCGGGGGGCCGCGCCGTCTGGGTCGGCTTCGCGATGGACGATGACTGCACCGATGACCTGCTGCGCTGGGCGGCGGAGGGCGGACCCGGCATGGCCGAACCGCCCGCCACGCTCGCGCTCCAGTTCGTCCGCCCACCGCGCGAGGCCCGCCCCCGTGCACGCCGGTGACATCGACGCCGGCGGCCGCGACGTCCTCGCGGCCGCCCGGCTCGACGAGGCCACCGCCGCCTCGGTCGCCACGACGCTCCAGGCCCTCGCCACACCGTCGCGTCTGCTGGTCCTCACCACTTTGCGGCAGCGCCCGTACCCGGTCGGCGAACTCGCCGCCGCCGTCGGCATGGAACAGTCCGCCGTCTCCCACCAACTGCGCCTGCTGCGCGCCCTCGGCCTGGTCACCGGCCGCCGCGACGGCCGCCGCATCGTCTACAGCCTCTACGACGACCACGTCGCCCAGCTCCTCGATCAGGCCGTCCACCACATCGAGCACCTCCGCCTCGGAGTCCGCGACCTCGGCTGACCGCACATCCCAGCCGCCGCAACTCTCCCCCATGGCACCATCGCCCGCGTCGTGCTGGACGCCCTCCGCGAGCCCAGGAGCAGCAGGTCAGTTCAGGTGGGCGACCTGCCGTGGTGCCGGCGCCGCGCGGAGCCGGTCGGGCAGTGTGCCGTCGTCGGGCATTCCGGCCCGCGGCCACTCCCCGACCACCTCGGCGTCGGCTTCCGTCAGAAGGGGCCCCAGGCGTGCGACGGCCCCGGTGGGCCTTCGGCCGACCCCGCGCGGTTGCACGGCGGCGTGCAACCCGTGGTCCCTCCGGCAGTGCAGCACTTTCTCCAGGCAGCCGGTGGAGACCATCACCCCGTGAGGGCAGGCCCGGACCGCGCGGCGCAGCCCGTCCATCACCTGCCCGGTCGCGGCGGCCTCGCAGGAACCGCAGACGACAAGGGTGAAAGGGCGGCTCCGAGGGCCGCGTGCCGCATCGCTCATCTCCGCGTCTCCTCCGCAGTGTTCGAAGGGATCCCCTATTTGCGCCACGGCTCACCCAACTGGACGGTGTGACCAGTGAGTTGGTGCGCGAGCGACGCCATCCGGGGCAGTCTGGAGCGGCACTTCGGAGTGGCCCTCGCCTTCCAGAACTGCCACCGGGTTGCCGCCTTCCGCCCCGGAGCGCACGGCGGTGAGACCCACACGCGCTTCACCTCTGTGCGGCGGTCGTCGCCCAGTCAAGAGATGGCAATGGTTTTCATCTACCATTGAGATGAAAATCGTTTCCATCTAGGGTGAGGGCGTCACCGCATCGCCGGCACGTGTCCGCTTCCCGTCCGGCACCTCCCGAAGGAGAGCCCCAGCATGTCGGCCGTCCCTGCCTCCCGTTTCGCCCCACCGTCCGCGAGGCTCGCACTCGTCGCCGCGACGGCCGCCCTGACGGCCGCGACTGCGACCGCCTGCTCGACCTCCTCCTCGAACAACGCCGGCAACACCGCCGCGACCAGCAACAGCGGCGGCTCGGGCAAGACGATCCAGGTGGTGGCGGCGGAGAACTTC
The DNA here is from genome assembly GCF_021462265.1 of Streptomyces shenzhenensis. Lineage (GTDB taxonomy): Bacteria > Actinomycetota > Actinomycetes > Streptomycetales > Streptomycetaceae > Streptomyces > Streptomyces shenzhenensis. The sequence goes on from NZ_JAJONF010000063.1 coordinate 13,318, forward strand.
TGGGGCAGCATCGCCTCCCAGCTCGGCGGCAGCCACGTGAAGGTGACCAGCATCATCACCAACCCGAACACCGACCCGCACGACCACGAGCCGACCGCCGCCGACGCCCGCACCGTGGCCGGCGCCCAGTACGCGATCGTCAACGGCATCGGATACGACGCCTGGGCCGACAAGCTCCTGGCCGCCAACCCAGGCAGCGGGCGCACCGAACTGAAGGTCGGCGACTTGGTCGGGATCAAGCCGGGCGGCAACCCGCACCGCTGGTACTCCCCGGACAACGTCCACCAGGTCATCGAGAAGATCACCGCCGACTACAAGAAGATCGACCCGGCCGACGCCGCCTACTTCGACCAGCAGAAGGCGACCTTCGAGACCAAGACGCTGGCCGGGTACAACAAGCTCATCGCCGACATCAAGGCGAAGTACGCCGGCACCCCGATCGGTGCCTCCGAGTCCATCGTCACGCCGCTCGCCGAGGGCCTGGGGCTGAAGATGCTCACCCCGGAGGCGTTCCTGGACGCGATGAGCGAAGGCTCCGACCCCACGGCCAAGGACAAGACCACCATCGACCAGCAGATCAAGAACAAGAAGATCAAGATCTACGTCTACAACTCCCAGAACTCCACCCCGGACGTTCAGGCGCAGGTCAAGGAGGCCAAGGCGGAAGCCATCCCGGTCGCCACCGTCACCGAGACCCTCACCCCCGCCGGCGCCAGTTTCCAGCAGTGGCAGACCACCGAACTGCGAGGCATCGAGCAGGCCCTGGCCAAGGCCACCGGGAAGTGAGCCGACGCCATGAACCCGATAGCGAAGGCCCGCGAAGCCGTCACCCCCAGCGGACACACCGTCCCCAACCGCCGCGCGGGCGGCCACGACACCGCACCAGACAGCGGGAGCGGCCCGGTGGTCGACCTGCGCGGGGCCACCGTGCGGGTCGGCGGCCGTACGTTGTGGTCGGGCGTGGACCTTCGCATCGGGACCGGCGAGTTCACCGCCGTGCTCGGTCCCAATGGCGTCGGCAAGTCCACCATGATCAAGGTGCTGCTCGGCGCCCTGCCGACGGCTGCCGGTGAGGTGCGGGTGCTCGGCGCCCGGCCCGGGCAGGCCAACGACCGTATCGGCTACCTGCCGCAGCGCCGCAGCTTCGACACCTCCCTGCGGATCCGCGGCATCGACGTGGTGCGCATGGGTCTGGACGGCGACCGGTGGGGGGTGCCGCTGCCGTTCCCGAGCACGCGTGGGCGGGCCGCCCGCGCCCGCGTGGACGAGGTGATCGAGCTGGTCGGGGCGTCGGCATACGCGCACCGGCCCATCGGGCAGTGCTCCGGCGGCGAGCAGCAGCGGCTGCTGATCGCGCAGGCGCTGGTCCGCAGGCCCGGCCTGCTGCTCCTCGACGAGCCGCTGGACAGCCTCGACCTGCCCAACCAGAGCGCCGTGGCCGCGCTGATCGGGCGCATCTGCCACCAGGAGGGCGTGTCGGTGGTCATGGTCGCCCATGACGTGAACCCGATCCTCCACCACCTGGACCGGGTCGTGTACCTGGCCGAGGGCGGGGCCGCCGCCGGCACACCGACCGAGGTCATCACCTCCGAGACGCTGACCCGCCTCTACGGCACTCCGGTCGAGGTGCTGCGGACCTCGGACGGGCGGCTGGTCGTGGTGGGCCAGCCGGAGGCGCCCGCGGCGCACACCGACCGGCACTCCGGGGGGCCGTCATGACGCTCGCCGAGACCGGGGCACCGGACTGGTCGTGGAACCTCCTGACCGACTTCCAGGAGATGTGGTCGTACCCCTTCATGGTCAACGCGTTCCGCGCGGGCGCGATCGTGGCCGTCGTCGCGGCGGTCGTGGGGTGGTTCGTGGTGCTGCGGCGGCTGACGTTCGCCGCGCACACCGTCTCCCTCGTCGCCTTCCCCGGCGCGGCCGGGGCGCTCCTGCTCGGAGTGAGCGCCGGCTACGGGTACTTCACGTTGTGCGTGGCCGCCGCGCTGGTCATCGCGGCCCTGCGCGGTGGGGGTGAGCACGAGGAGTCCGCGCTGACCGGGACCGTGCAGGCGTTTCTGCTCGCCTCCGGGTTCCTGTTCACCGCCCTGTACCGGGGGCTGCTGGAAGGGCCGCAGACCATCTTGTTCGGCACTTTCCTGGGGATCACATCGTCGCAGGTCACCGTGTTGACCGTGGTCGGAGCGGTGGTACTCGCCGTGCTCGCGCTGCTCGGACGGCCGCTGCTGTTCGCCTCCGTGGACCCGAAGGTGGCCGCCGGGCGCGGGGTGCCGGTCCGCGCGCTGTCCGTGGTCTTCCTCGTCCTGCTCGGCGCGGCCACCGCCGAGGCGAGCCAGATCACCGGAACGCTCCTGGTCTTCGCCCTCATGGTGATCCCGGCAGCCACCGCGCAGGTCCTCACCGCCCGCCCCGGCCTGAGCCTGGCCCTGGCCGTCCTCCTGGCATTCGCCACCACCTGGCTCGGACTGACCGCCGCCTACTACTGGCCCTATCCCCTGGGCTTCTTCGTGACGACGATCGCCTTCGCCGGATACCTGCTCGCTCTCGGCTGGCGCTCACTGAGTGAGGTGCCCGGCCGCCGGGCGATGGCCCCCACCGCCACCCGGGAGGTGCCGGCATGACCCTCCTGATGGCCGTCTCCCCGCTGTCCCATCCGTTCTTCCAGCACGCCTTCCTCGCCGGGACCGCCATCGCCGCCGCCTGCGGGCTGGTCGGCTACTTCCTGGTCCTGCGCGCCCAGGTGTTCACCGGCGACGCGCTCAGCCATGTCGCCTTCACCGGCGCGATGGCCGCCCTGGCCTTCGGCTACGACCTGCGCCTGGGCCTGTTCGCCGCCACCATCGCCATGGCGCTGCTCTTCGGCACCCTCGGCCGCCGGGCGCGCCCCGACGACGTGGTCATCGGGAGCGTCTTCTCCTGGATCCTGGGCCTGGGCGCCTTCTTCATCACCCTCTACACGAGCTCCCGCAGCACCACCAACGGCACCGCCGGCATCAGCGTGCTGTTCGGCTCCGTCTTCGGCATCTCCGCCGGCAGTGCGGTGGTCGCCGCCCTAGTGGCCACCGGGGTCGCCCTGCTGGTGGTCCTCATGGCTCGGCCGCTGCTGTTCGCCACGCTCGACGAGGCGGTGGCCGCGGCCCGCGGAGTACCGGTACGGCTCCTCGGCTACGGCTTCCTCGCCCTCGCCGGAATCAGCGCCGCCGAGGCGACGCAGGCCGTCGGCTCCCTGCTCCTGCTCGGCCTGCTCGCCGCCCCCGCGGGCGCCGCGGTCCGGCTCACCGACCACCCCCACCGGGCCCTTGCCCTCTCCGCCGGGCTGGCGGTGCTGGAGATGTGGGCGGGGCTGTTCGCCTCCTACGCGGTGCCGAGGATGCCGCCGAGCTTCGCCATCATGGCCGTCGCCACGGCCGTCTACACCGCCACGTTCCTGGTACGCCGGCCCGCCCACGTCTCCCGCGCACGAGCCGCTGTCCCCACCGGCCCATGAGAACCCGAGCAGGTCGCGCTGAGCCACGCGCCCGGCAACGCACCCCCACTGAAGTCACGCTGATCGGCCGCCGCACCCAGCAACGCTCCCTCGTCCTCGCGGCGTTCATCCGCGCCGACGGATTCGTCGGCGCCCAGGCCCTCCACGCCCAGCTCGCCGCCGAAGGCACACCGGTCGGCCTGTCCACGGTCTACCGCACCCTGACCGCCCTGGCCGGCGCGGGCCGGGCCGACATGGTCCGCGACTCAGGCGGTGAACGCCTCTTTCGCTACCGCCCCGGCCCCGACCACCGCCACTACCTCATCTGCACGGAATGCGGTCTGAGCCGCCCCGTCGACTCCGGCCCGATCGAGGACTGGGCCGAGACCATCGCCCAGGACTCCGGCTTCGCGGACATCCGGCACACAGTCGAACTCTCCGGAGTGTGCTCAGGACTACTACGAGCGGCGGATCAAGGAGGGCAAGACCCGGCGTGAAATCGTCCGTTGCCGCCCGCTCTGCGACCCGCCGGGCTGCGGCGGTGGCGATCGGCCCGTCGAGGTGACGCCGTAAGCTGCGCCGGGGTTCTGAATCGCGGGAGGCGTGGGTGGGTCGGGATATGGTCCTCAGCGGCCGGTACGAGCTGGTCGAGAAGCTCGGGCAGGGCGGCATGGGAACGGTCCATCGGGGTGTGGACCGGCAGCTGCGCCGTACCGTCGCAGTCAAGCTGCTCTCCTCACAGCTGGCCCACGATCCGCAGTCGCGAGCCCGCTTCCGGCGCGAGGCCCACGCTGCCGCCGCGCTCAACCATCCAGCGGTGGCCACCATCCACGACGTCGGCGAGGAGCCGCACCCGGATGGTCCGCGGCCGTACCTGGTCATGGAGTACGTGCAAGGCGCCACCCTCGCCGAGGTCCTGCACGACGGCCCGCTCCCCGTCGCCAAGGCGGTCAACGCGGCCTGCGCGGTACTGGACGCGCTACGGCACAGTCACGAACGCGGAATCGTGCACCGGGACATCAAGCCCTCGAACATCATGCTCACCGGACCCGAAACCGTGAAGGTCCTCGACTTCGGCATTGCCAAGGCGTTCACCGAGGCTGCGACGCGTATCACCGGCAGCGGTGCGGCCATAGGCACCCCGGCTTACCTCTCTCCCGAGCAGATCAGCGGCGCGGAGATCGACCACCGGGCCGATCTCTACGCGATGGGGTGCCTGCTGCACGAACTGCTGACCGGGCAGACCCCGTTCCACGGTGATTCGCCGTTCGCCGTCATGCATCAGCACCTGTACGCCGAACCCGAGCCGGTCTCCCGGCTCCGACCGCAGATACCGCCGGCGGTCGAGACCGCAATCCTGCGTGCGCTGTGCAAGGACCCGGCGGAACGATTCGCCGATGCGGGACAGATGCGCGCAGCCCTCGCCGACGCCCTGGCACAGACCTCCATGCCGACGGCCCAGGCCACCACGCCCCGGCCTCCGGCGACGCGGTCCGCCGACCGAACCACGCTCCGCGACAAGTTCCGTATCTCACTGCGCCCTTCCGCCGACAGCGCCCTGGCTCTGCTCGGATGCCTGCTTTCGGTGCTGTGCGCACATGGCCAACTGGTGGACACCGCCCACTTCGGCCGGATCGCCATCGCGGCCGGTGCGCTGGGCGTGGTGGCGCTCCCGTGGTCGACACGCCTGTCGTGTGCGCTGGGCTGGGGGCCGGTGGCCGAGGCTGTGGCGGTCAACTCCGAACTGCGGCGCGCCTACGTCGGATGGCACGGTTCGTACGTCGGTATCGCTGCTCTGCTGGCACTGGCCGCCGTCTGCTGCCTCGTCAGCGCGGTACGCAGCCGGCAGCGCGGCGTCGGCTCGCTGGTCGCCTTCTGGTTCAGTGCCACCGCGTCGATCTGGTACTTCCTCGACGACCTGCACAAGCTCTTCGTCTTCTACCTGCTGCTGTCCCTCGTGGCCATTGCCACTGTGTCGTGGGAGACGGTCGGACTCGTACGGCGCCGGGCGAGGAACGGACGGGCGGCGCCAAAAGGGCTGTCCGCCAGCCTGACGCCACCTGGTCGCCGGCCCACGACCACGTCGACCCGAAACCTCAGGGCATGACGAGGTCGAGGTTGTAGGACGGGCCGGGAGTCGGGGCAGCCCGCGACACCGGTTTTGGATACGGCCGCCCGCCTGCCCCTCTTCCTGGCCCTCGGTGTGACTCAGCCCTTGTATTCGGGGGCGATGCGTTCGACCAGTCGCAGCGGTGCCGACCAGGCAAGGTCGTATGCGTGGTCGTCCTGGAGGTCGGAGCTGTCGTCTTCGCCGGCCAGTTGGTGTGCGGTGAGTGTGCAGATGTCAGGGGTGGGGGTGACGAGCTTGGGGCCAGGGCCTGTCCGGTCGGCGGGGAGTGGGACCGGACAGGCCCTGGCGGGTTCGAAAGGGCTGGAGCGCTACACCGCGAGCCAGGCTGCCTGGTCCGGGGCAAGGTGGCCGTTCTCGACGGGTTCGCTGGTCAGCAGGATGGAGGTGTGGTCGGGGAGTGGGTACGGCTCGGTGGAGAGGCTGACCACGCAGACGAAGCCGGGTCGCCGTGGAAGGCGAGGACTGCGGTGGGGGTGTCGAGCCAGCTGAGGGTGCCGTCGCCGAGGGCCGGTTGCTCGCGGCGTATGCGGAGGGCGCTGCGGTAGAGCTCCAGCATCGACGACGCGTTGACCGGTGCGGGGACGCCGGGGGCAGCGGCTGCAGTTCTTCCTGTCCGAATCGCCCTGGGAGCCGAGCTGGTCAACCACCGGCGGCTTGAGCTGCTGTGCGGGAAGCCGGCGAGCTCTGTCAGCCCGTTCCTGAGCCGCCCTGGTGCACCTGCACGGTGGGTTCGACGCCGCGGGCGTCGACGACCTCGCGCCACGCGTCCAAGCCCGCCTGGAAGGCGACGATTCCGGCCTCCGGGAGGGCGATCTCGATCGCTTCGAGGATCTCCTGCGAGGTGACACCGAGGTCCAGGGCTACCCGGATGTGGCTCTGGATGTGTCCTTTGCCCGCTCTCATCACGGTCAGGCTCAGGATGAAGAGCAGTTACCCTCGTGGGTCCACGGACGAGTTCTTCGGTGTGCAGGCCTGGCCGTTGGGACAGGGGACCTGCCCCACCGTTGCCTCGTGACTCGCTGACGAGCCGCATCGGGTCCTCGCCGGCTCGGGGCCGGTCGGACACGGTGGGGACCGCACGCGCTTACAAACCGTGTCGGCGCCCTCGGTCAAGCGGCGGTTGCTCATGGGCGGTGCGGTCCCCGTGCGTTGCCTCACGACCCCTGATCGGACAGACATTCTCCGATCAGGGACATGGACATGGCCACCTCACGGTGACGATGGGCGCCCCGGAGCTTTCGTCTGGTTGATGTCGCCGATCACCTGCCACAGCCGCAGCGCCCGCCCTCGGTGCTGGAGCGCCAGATGGTGAACGCCGGCGGCGGCGTCCAGGTCGCCGATCAGTTGCCAGCAGGCGGCCTCGTCCTGGCGGTCGCCGTGCCGGTGGAACAGGCCCGCCGCGCGCTCCAACGCCGGGCTCGCCCGGTCCCGGTCGTGTTGACCGGCGTACACGCGGCCGACTTCCAGCAGCGTGTACGCAACGCACCGCTCGTCGGCCAGTTCCTCGAAGGTGACCAACGCCTGCCACAGGCAGCGCAGCGCCTCGTCCGGATCACCACGCCGATCGTGCAGCCGGCTGAACCGCCGCAGCACCACGGCCACGCGATGCCCGTCGCCCAGCGCCCTGGCCTGGCTCAAGGCCCCGTCGAACCAGAACTCCGCCTCGTCGAGCCTGCCCTGCATGAGCTTCAGCACGGCCATGGAACAGGACAGCTGCGCTTCGATGTGCCGGTCGCCCTCACCGGCCGCGATGGCCAGCGCGTGCTCGACACGTTCGAGGGCTTCGTCGTCACGGCCCTGCACGCGGCTGACCGTACCCAGCATGGCCACCGACAGCGCCTCGCCGCGTTTGTCCCCACCGTCCTGACACAGCCCGAGGGAGGACTCCAGGGCCCGGGCGGCCCGATCGAACTCGTCCTGGTAGATGTGCAGCTGGCCAAGACCGCGCAGCAGCACCGATGCGCCGCGCGCGTTGCCGGCGGCCTCGGCCGCGTCCAACGCGAGCCGGTGCCCGTGCTGCCAGTCCTGATAGAGACACCGGTGGTCGTAGTAGGTCGCCGCGCCGGCCGCCAGCTCCCAGGCCAACTCGTCCAGGCCCCAGTCCACGGCCAGTTTCACCGCGCCGAGCAGGTTGTCGCGTTCCGCGTCGAACCAGCCGACCGGGTCGGCCATCAGCCGGTCCATGACCGCATCGGGCAGCGACCGGCGCGGTGCCGAACCGGGCGCGGCTGCCAGCAGCCCGGCCGTCGGCAGCCGATCGGTACCGCGCCCGATCAGCTCAAGCCAAACGGACAGCACCCGGGTGATCGCGTCCCGCTTGTCTTCCATCGGCAGCGGGGCGGCGATCTCCACGGCACAGGTTCTGATCAGGTCGTGCAGCCGGTAACGCGGCTCGCCGAGGGCGTCGGTGGCGGTCAGCCGCACCAGGCTGGCGTCGACGAGGGTGTCCAGCACCTCCTCGGCGTCCGAGCGGTCGAGCAGCGGGCCGACCACCCAGCCGGGCAGGGTGTAGGCGCCGAGCAGACCCAGCAGGCTCAGCGCGCGCACCGCGTCGGCCGGCAGCAGCCGTAAGCTCAGTTCGACACTGGCTCGCACGCTGAGGTCCCCGATCCTCAGCTCGGCCAGCCTCCGGGACTCGTCCTCGATCCGTTCCCGCAGCACCCGCAGCGACCAGGCCGGGCGGCCCGTGAGCTTGCCGCTGGCGATCCGGATCGCCAGCGGCAGGTTGCCGCAGCAGTCGAGGATCGCGTCTGCCTCCCCCGGTTCCCGTTCGACCCGCCGCCGTCCGACAATTCCCGTGAACAACTCCCGCGCCTCTGCCGGGCTCAGCACGTCCAGGTCGATGTGCCGAGCGCCGGGGAGTTGCGTCAGCAGAGTGCGGCTGGTGATCAACACGGCACAGCCGTCGGCCGCCGGCAGCAAGGGCAGCACCTGATCGGCGTGACCGGCATCGTCCAGCACCACCAGCATGCGACGGTCCACCAGCAACGACCGGTAGAGCGCTGCCCGCTCGGCCAGGCGGTTCGGGATCGCGCTGCCGGCGATCGAGAGCGCGCGCAGTGCCTCGGCCAGCATCAGCCCCGGGTCCCGCGGCTCATCCGATGTCGCCGCGAGGTTGAGGTAGAGCTGGCCGTCGGGGAAGTCGGCGCTCGCCAGCCGCGCGGCGTGCGTCACCAGGCAGGACTTGCCGACACCGGGACCGCCCACGATGACGGCCACCGGGGCCCGGTTCGACGCCGACCCGTCGAGCAGCCCGGCGATCTCGGCCAGTGCTTCGGTCCGGCCCACGAAGTCGGATACGTCGAGGGGAAGTTGACGTACCGGCATCGCCATCGCCGGCCCGGGAGCCGCCGGGGCAGCGCTCTCCGGTGGTGTGGCCGGGGGGCCATTTGCCGGGATCGTAGCCACCAGGGCGGGATCTGCGGTCAGGACGCGCTGGTGCAGCGCCTGCAGCGGCGGGGTGGGGTCGACGCCGAGTTCGTCGGCCAGTGTCCGGCGCAGCCGCTCGTACACCTGCAGCGCCTCGCCTTGTCTTCGGCACCGGTAGAGGGCGACCATCAGGTGCTCGGCGACCTGCTCGTCGTAGGGATGCTCGTGGAGCAGAGCGGTCAGCTCGTCGATGACCTCTCGATGACGCCCCAGGCCGAGTTCGATGGCCAGGCACTGTTTGTGCGTGGCCGCACGTTTCTCGTTCAGCCGTGCCGCGTCGATCTCCAGGACTTGGCTGGGAGTGTCGACCAGGGCGTCTCCGCGCCAGCAGGCCAGCGCCCGCCGCAGCGCGACCGCTGTCTCCAACGGGGTCGTGTGCTGTTCGGCGAGGTGTCGCTGGTGCTCGAACTCCAGCAGGTCTAGCTGATCTTGAGTCAGGTGGATCTCATAGCCGCCGCGCCGCGTGCTGATCAGAGTGCCGGGTGATCCGCAGGCGACGAGGTTGCGGCGCAGCCCGGAGACAGCGTCCTGGACCTGACGGACCGCAGTGGCGGGCGCGTTCGTGTCCCACATCACGGCGACGAGCCGTTCCGTGGCGACGATGTTGTTGGCGTCGATCAGAAGTGCTGCCAGCATCTTGGCCTGCCGCGGCCCGTTCAACGGGACCGCGCGTCCGGCGATCTGGGCGCGTAACGGCCCCAGTAAGCCGAATTTCATGCTCCCCCTGGTACGTGACGATTAACGCCCATCCCCCTGGCTGACCTCGCACAAGGACGAATCTAGGACGGCCGGCGGATCCGTGTCCATAGCGCCTCTGCAGCACGGCTCACCGAAGACACGTGGGCAGGCAAGGGTGCGGAGGGTGCCTTCGCCCGGTACCTCGGCAGCATCCGGGCCGGTGTCCCGGGAGCAGAAGCAGCCGCACCGATTCATGGGGGCACCGGTTGCCCCCTGAAGCTCGTCGCAGGGTGGCCCGGCAGGCGAACTCCGCCGCGGCCGCGCACGCACCGCCGCGCAGGCCACACCCACCACCGCACCACTTCCGATCGGCAAAACGACAGAAGGAGCACTCATCAATCATGCCTCGCGACTGGAAGACCTTCGGCGCACTGGCGGTCGCAGGTCGCTGCGCCACGATCGGGCTCGCCACGGGAACCACTGAGGCGCAGACGCGGATAAAGACCAGCAACGTCACGGAACCAGGTTGGTACAACGACTCCGGCAGAACCGGCAACTACCAGTTCGTGGCGAACAATTGGGACAGCCGTTACCAGCGCTACCAGCAGTCGCTCGTCCGGGTGTCCGGGCAGGACGGCGGCAAGGACATGGCCCACTGCCTGCCGCCCCTGGGCGACAACTCCCTGACCGAGGAGGACCTCGCCAGCCTCGGCTCGACGGCCCTCCAGGTGGTCGTCGACGCTCTCGCGAAGTGCGCCGCCGCAGGCCAGTCCGCCGTCACGGACCCACCGCAGGACGCGGTCACGCTCTGGCTCGGCCTGCACGGCCTCGCCCACCAGCGCGCCGACAGCCGCACGTTCCCCTGGCCGGAGGAGAGCATCACCGAGGCCATGATCACCAGACTGGCCTGCCTCAAGGAGACCTGACCACATCGCCACCCCGAGACAATGCGACGACGCCCCAGGGCCGACCTCGAGGAACACCGAAGGCGCCCTTCTCTCGCCGCACGTACCGAACTCGTGCCGGTGTTCAGCGGTGCGATGCCGTGCTGAGGGCGGATCGATGCTCGGCCCGGCCTTTCCACGGTCGGGCCGGAGAGGACGCATGTGTTACTCGCTCTTGAAGATCACCTGGCCATTACCGGTGCCCGCCCGCGGGAGAGCCGCTGTAGGGGTCTTCCAGGTCCTCATGCGTGCGAAGACGTGCCCGACACGGGCTCGGACTTTGCGGTGAGAGGCGTTGTGCTCCCGCTTTCCAAGCGGGAAGTTCGTCCTGGCCGGGCGGGCGCCGGTGCGGGATGACCGGGCCCGTCCCCCGGTATCCGCCGTCCGTGATGACCATGGCCTTGCCGACGGCGGCGTTCGCTCCGGACAGTTCCCATGCCTTGCAGTCGTTCCGGTTGCCGGGCAGAGGCCGGCCGACGGTGACGACGAGTTGAGCGTCGGCGTCGATGACGACCTGGTGATTGGTGGAGTACCGATGGTTCTTCGACTGCTCGGCGACCGTGTGATCCCGGGTCGGGACCAGGGTGCCGTCCACGATCAGCACGGTCTCCTTGCGGAACCGTTTGCGCTGATGCAGGGCGAGTAGCGGTCCGAGATGATCGACGATACGGGCGGCGGCCGACTTGGACACGCCGGACAATGGTCCAAGCTGTCGCCGCGTCAGGTTCGTCCGCCAGTACGCGGTGACCAGGTGCGGCGGGGTGTCCCACCCGGACCGCGGAGCCGCAGGGCAGATGCGACGGGGTCGCCGCGGACCTGGGTGAGCAGGGGGTCCGCGGGTGAGAGCGGCGGATCGGCAGCGCGGAATCGGGCCACGCCGGGGGCGTCACGTGACGTGCGGACGGGTCCCGGTTCCGGTTGGTGGTCATCCGGGGTCCGGCCCGGTGGACGCGGCGGCTGTGAACGTGGTTCCACGGTTGGGAGGATGCGGTGGTCGCTGCACACTCCCCGGGCTGAGCCCACGCCTCGCCCCGGCTGCGTCACGCCGCCCCCGGCCGACGGTCACTCCTGGCGATCGCCCGGCTCGACCGCCCGTCGCCGGCCGGTCACGAGGAGGGCCCGTGGTATCTCGACCCCGTGCCGTTCCACCCCATCGGGTCGTCGGCCCGGTCCTGGTGGTTCACCGTGCCGGACGACGGGTGGTTCGCCACTCCGCCGACGGGGGAACCGCCGATGACGGCGGCCAGGATGAACGGCAGCGCCAGGACGGCGGCCAGGAGGAACTGACGCAGCGGAAAGCCGGATTTGTATCGCTTCACTTTATGTATCCGTTCTGGTGAGTTCTACGCCGCGGGCCACGGGGCCCACAGCGATTGGCCATGCTGGCAGACCGTGATCAACGGGTGATCAATGTGCAGGTCGCGCGGTGAATGGGCGGCTGCTGCGCCCGATGCCGCAACAGCCGTCTCCGCGACGGGAGCGCCTTCCCGCGGGCCGTGAACGACGTCATGGAGCGACGCTCCGGTCCGTCGTCAGGCCGCCCATGATCTCCGCGTCGTCGGCGAGGATCGCCTGGTGCAGCGCGTGCAACTGCCGTCCGGGGAAGATTCCCAGGTCGTCGGCGAGCAGCTGGTACGCCTCGCGATAGGTGGCCAGCGCGGCGTGGCGTTGGCCGGACCGCCACAGGGCCATCATGAGATCCGCGCGCAGTCGTTCCTGGTGCGGGTGATCAGCGACCGTGGCGAGGAGTTCGGGGATTATCTCGAAGTGCTGACCGTCCGCGAGCTGCGCCTGGAAGTACTTCATCAGCAGTCCGAGCCGGAACTGTTCCAGCCTGGCCGCCTCGGCCTGCATGACCAGAGTGTGGGTGAGGCCGCTCAAAGGCTTGCCCCGCCACAGCCGGATCGCCTCGCGCAGCAGCCTGCCGGCCTCCTTGGGCGCACCGTTGTGGAGGCTTTCCTGGCCGAGCTGCAACAGTTGCTGGCACCGCTCCAGATCGACCTGATCGGACTCCGCCGTGAGCTGGTACCCGTCGCTGGTCGTGATCAGACGGACGCCGGTCGCGCAGGCGAACTGCCGGCGCAGACGGCTCACGTACAGCTGGATGTTCTTCTTGGCGCTCGAGGGTGGTGCCTCCCCCCAGACGGCCTCGATGATGTTGTCGACCGAGACGTGCCGGTTGGCATGGAGACACAGGTAGGCGAAGAGGATCTGCGGCTTCGCTCCTCCCGGGGACACGGTGACACCGGACACGAGGATCTCGAGCGGCCCTAAGAGATTCAGCTGAGTGGGTCCGGTCTCGACCCCCGCGTCCGGGGCGGCGTCCGAACGGGACGTTCCGCCGCCCTGCCACGCTGTGCGCATGAGCTCCACTCCTACCCCCTTACGAAAAACAAGGACCATCCGGGGAACTGGCGACCCGTCCTGATGACGGGCCGCGTGTCAGACGAGGGGCAGGTCATAGACTCATCCGGATTCCTATTTTATGAACTCATCGGCGACCCGGGGCGGCCACGAATTGATTTGCAGTATTCCCGTCGAGTAGGCGAGCGCGATCAGCGCCACCCGATTCGGCATGCCGAACTGTCGGAGCATGCGCGAGATGTGGTAATCGACGGTCTTGGGGCTGATGAATAAACGTGAGGCCAGGAATTCTGATGTCAGTCCCGCCGCGGTTCCTTCGAGGATCTTCGCCGCCATCTCACCGATGACCAGACTCTCGCTGACGGTCTTCGGCCCGGCCGGGTCCGTGGGGTGGAAGAGCTGTATGGCCACGGCCCTGTTCGGCGAACTACCCCACAGGGCTGTCGCGGTGAGCACGGCAATCAGCGGTGTGGCAGACCGTCGCCGCAGTGCTATGCGGTGACTGAACTGGTCCCGGTCTCCGATGAGCAGCTGGTTCAGGTCGCGGTCGAGAGCCTCGCGGAGGTCCGATTCTATGAGGCAGCGGAACGGCTTTCCGTACAGTTCCTCGCCCGACCCGCCGAACTGGCGGAAGAATTCCGGACTCCCGTACTGCATCTGGTGCTTGCGGTCGAGAAAAACCAAGATCTCTCTGTCCGTTGTCAGCGCAGAATGACCCATTCGTGCTCCTGTGGCTTTCGACTGCACCCTGCCGGCCCGATCGACGGCGACTCGCAGGGCAGACCTGTCGTAGGCGCCGCTGGGCATAGAGCGTGCACGCGCCCGACCTGTTCGGTTACGGCCATACTGGCTCACGACGATCAGCGCACGATCAGTGCGGAATCGATGAGTGCGGGAGCCGCCCGCACCAGGGAACTCCGCGGTCCCGGGCCCGCTTCCGAGGAACGGCACCGGGACGTCGGCCGGCACCCGGGCACAGCGAGCGGAGCGGCACCGGGCGCCGGCGGACCGTCCGGCCCCCGAGCCGCTACGACGACGGGCCGGCCGGGGTCCTCGGACCGGTGCCCGGTGTCAGCACGGCTGCGGACGCCCGATGGCGACCGGTGCGGCCACCGTCGTCGGGACGCGCGGGATCACCGCGGATCGGCGTGTCCGACGGCCAGGTCACCGAGCGAGACCGGTGCACCGGGACCGGGCAGGGCGGCGAGCCTGGTCCGCCTCGCGTGGTCCACCAGGTCCTGCGGGGTCAGACCGGCCAGTGCCTTGCTCACGTGCTCGAGCATGGCGGTGGCGGCGGCGAGGACGGCTTCGTCGTCCAGCGGGCGCGCTTCGACGTTCATCGCCCTGGCCGTGAGCTTCTGGAGGCTGCGGAACAGATCGCCCTTGTGGACCTCACGGATCGTCAGTGACAGGTGCACGGACAGGCCGCCGCTCCCGACTGCCTCGTGGGCGAAGGCGCGTGGGATGTACAGGACGTCCCCGGCGTGCACGGTGGCGCGCAGCACCTCCGCCGGCTTCTCCCCCTCCACCCTCCCCTCGCGCCATTCGCCGTTCGCCGGTCCCTCGTAGACACGCCAGTCCTTGCTGCCGGCCAGTTGGAGAACGAGCACATCGGCGTCGTCGCGATGCAGTGGAGCTCCCTGGGCGCCAGGCGGGGTGACGAAGCAGAACGCCTCCACCGGCCGCTGGAGTTCGGCCGACAGGCGGGCCAGCAGATCACGGGTGGGGCGGTGCCACTGGTCGACCCGGTGCATGAGCAGGGTCGCGCCCTGCTCGATCAGCCCCCGTATCTTCTTCTGGTCGGCGAACCCCGGATGGGAGACGCCTCGGACCGAACGTGCCGAGACGTAGGTGTCGGCGGGCAGGGGCCCCTCGGCGCCGGTCATCTCCAGGTAGGGCTCGTGCAGGAAGCCGCTGGCGAGGGCGCCGTCCACGTCGGCCGGCGTGAAGGGACTGACGAGGGAGCCGTCGGGAGTGAAGACACCGGGACGGCGGCGCCAGTGGTCGGCGGCGAAGGCCGCCGGGTCGCCGACCCACCGGGACAGTGTCGTGGAGTGCGCAATGGTCATGTCGTGCGTTCCTCTCTGTGCTCGGACGATGTGCGCCGGGGCACGTGGAGCCGGAGAACGGGCAGGTCGCCCCGCTCGAAGCGCTGTTTCGTCTCGGAGATCCGCACCTTGCCGCTGGTCGTCACGGGAAGGCCGCCGGCGGGCAGCAGGGCGACCTCGGAGACGTACAGGTCGAGGACCTGGGCGAGCCGGCGCCGCACCTGGGCGGCCAGTTGCGCGGGGGACGGTGCGCCGGGGCCGCCGGTCACTTCCGACACCAGGCACAGGAGTTCGCCGGCCGCCTCGTCCTCGACGGTGAAGGCGGCGCACCGCCCCGGTCTGAGGCCCGGTACGGCGGCACAGGCCGCGGCGATGTCCGCGGGATGGAAGTTGCGGCCGCGGTGCACGAGTACGTCGTCCGTCCGTCCGAGGACGAACAGCTGTCCGCCGTCGAGGAACCCGAGGTCCCCGGTGGGGTGCCAGCGGGATCGCCGGACCGGCTTGCGCCAGTAGCCGCTGAAGAGCTGCGGGCCCCGGATGTGGATCTCGCCCACGCGGTGCGGGTCCTGACGGCCGTCGCCGATGCGTACCCGGGTTCCCGGCAGCGGGACGCCCGAGGAGAGCAGGGTGGTGGAGGGGGTTCCCCGCGCGGCGCGGACCGCGCGGCCCGCACGCAGCGCTTCGGTGCTGACGGCGAGGCGGAGCGGCGGGAGTTCGGGGGTGGTGGCGGTGACCGTGAGGGTCGCCTCCGCCATCCCGTACGAGGGACACAGGACCTCGGCCCGGAACCCCGCTGCCGCGAACCGGGCGGCGAACCGCTCGGCGGTGGCGGTGCGGACCACCTCACCCGCGCTGCGCGCGACCCGCCAGGCACGCAGGTCCAGGAGGGCCATCTCGTCGTCGGTGGTCTTGCGCGCGCACAGGTCGTACGCGAAGTCGGGAGCGCTGGACAGCGTGCCGCGGCAGACGGTGAGAGCGGAGAGCCATTCCGCCGGACGGCGGGCGAAGCGCTCGGTCGGCAGGAGCACGGACTCGTATCCGCTGAACAGCGGCCTGAGGATTCCGGTGATCAGACCCATGTCGTGGCTGAGCGGCACCCATGTGACGGCGACGTCGGCCGGGCTCTCGCGGTAGCAGACGGCCGCCTGGCGGCAACTCGACCGCAGGGCGCGGTGATCGATGACGACGCCCTTGGGAGAGCCGGTCGATCCGGAGGTGTACTGGAGAAAGGCCGGTGTTCGCGGGCTCACCCGTGCGTCGGGCGCGCCGCCGCGCTCCGGCAGGGCGGCGGCGACCGCCGGCAGCTCCTCCCAGGTGCGGATCGGGACCTGCGTGGCGGAGTCCTCCAGCGCGGGGCGCACCGTGTCCCGCCACGCTTCCGTGGTGATCACGAGAGCCGGGCAGCAGTCCCGGACGACGGCACGCAGTCGCTGCTCGAACGCCGCCGCGCGCATCGTGCGCGGGCCTGGGGCGGGAACCGCGACGAGTCCGGTGCCGATCACGGCCAGCAGGACGACGGCGAACGTCTCGTCGTTCGGCAGCACCAGGACCACCCGTTGTCCTGGTTCGGCGTCCAGGCCCCGCAGCGCGCGGGCGACGGTGTCCACCAGCCGGTCCAGTTCCCCGAAGGTCGTACGGCGCCGGATCTCCCCTTCGTCCCAGCTGGTCAGGGCGATGGCGTCCGGCCGGTGCCGGGCGTGGTGCCGGAGCCATCCGGTGGCTGTGACGGAGTCGTGGGCTGGTCCTCCGCTACCGGGGGCCATGGGGAGCGCTCCGGGCCAGGACGCCGAGATCGGCCCGCCGCAGCTTGCCGCTGGGCGTACGGGGCAGGGAGCCCGAAACCGCGAGCACGACGCGCGGGCAGGGCAGATCCAGTTGCTCCGCCGTGGCCTCGATGGCGGGCACCGGGTCCTGGAAGCCGGCACCGTGACTGTGTTCCACGAAGCACACCGGTCCGTCGCCGGCGCCGTCGAGGGCGGCGGCGTCGGTGACTCCGGGCAGCAACCGGATGTCGTGCTCGAGCCGCGCCATCCGGATCTCCCGCGGGCTGTCGGCCCGGCCGAGGACGAACAGATATCCCTCGTCGTCGAGATGGCCCACGTCCCCGGTCTTCAGCACGCCGGTGTCGGACGGAGCCCGGTCGGCCGCCCGCAGCCGGATGTCTATGTCCCCGGTCTCGCCCGCGGGCACGGGCCGGCCCTCCCGCGAGATCTCGACCCGGATCCCCGGCAGGGGTCGTCCGACCGATCCGGGCCTGGCCAGCCACTCCGCCGTCGTGATCTCGGTGATGACACCGTGGGACGTGCCGTAGTACTCGTGCAGGACCGGCCCGAACAGGTCGATGGCCGCGCGCTTGACCCCGGGTGGGCAGGCGGCTCCGCCGTGGAAGACGACCTGGAAGGGGTGGCGCGGTGCCGCACCGGCCTCGACGAGGTCGGTCAGTCGGTCGGGGCTGAGCATGACGCTGTCCGCACCGTGACGGTCCGCCAGTTCTGTGAAGGCGTCGCAGGACCAGGTTCGCTGGACGACGACCGTGCTGCCCGCCTGCAGCGCGTACAGGGCGGGGCCGAGAGTGCCCAGGTGGTAGGTGGGGTTGGCCATCAGGTGCGGGCCACGGCCGGCTCCGGCGCCGTAGCGTTCGGCGACCGCGACCCCGCGGTACGGCCTGCGTGGACGTGTCCGCGCCACGGCCTGCGGCAGTCCGGTGGTCCCGGAGGTGGCGAACACGAGATGGCCCGCGGCGGGCGGTGTCGCGGGCGTGCCGGGGCCGTCCGCCCGGGCCGTCAGCTGCGTGTCGGTCACGACCGGGCAGGGCAGGGCGGGGCCGTCGGCCCAGGGCCGGGCGCTGATGTGCGCGGCGGTGGACACCGAGGCGAGCAGGGCAGGTCCCATGGGAATCCCGAGCAGCTCACGGTCGATGGGGAAGAGTCCGAAGCCGTGTCGCAGCGCGGCGAGGGCCAGTGCGAAGAAGGCCGGTCCGGTGGGGATGTCGGTCGACACGACCGCGCCGTCCGGGATCCCGTGGGCGCGCAGCCCCCGGGCCAGGGCGTCCGCGCGGCCGGTGAGATCGCCGTAGGTGCTCTGCTCGCCGTCGGCGATCACGGCCACGCGGTCCGGGTGGGTCCGCGCGGTGGCCCAGGGGTCCCAGAGATAAGGCTTCATGATTCCTCAGTGCTTGGCTGTCGGCGAGGCGGAAGGGGGCTGCGCGAGCGCGGCGGCGAGTGCCGCGAGGTCGGGGAGGCTGACGACCAGTTCGACGTCGACCTCGACGCCCAGGCTCTCCTCCAGACGGAGGCTCAGTTCGACCGCGGTGATGGAGTCGCCGCCGAGGGCGAAGAAATCGTCCTCGGGCACGACCGGCCTGCCGAACACCTCGCTCACGGCGGTCAGTACCTCGTCGATCGGCGTGTCGGACATGGCGCCTTCTCTGCTCGGGGGGCGTGGGTCGGAATCGGGTACGGCGGGAAGGCGGACGGCCCTCACGGCTCTTGCCCGGTCATCCGGCGGGCACGGTGGCCGTCAGGCCGGCGAGCATGTCGTCCAGGACCGACCGTGCCAGCGGGCGGTCGGCTCGGTGCCCGTCGTAGAGGAGGTCGATGCACAGCCGGTCGCGGAACTCGGTGCACCGGAGGTGAAGCGCGAAGGTGTCATGGAAGGTGATCCTGTGCAGCGGGTAGGCGTCAGGCGTGATCCGCAGACCGCCGATGTCGTCCGCGACCGCGGAGTTCCCCTCGAACCGGCGCAGGTTGACGTAGATGTCGCGGCTGACGGGTGCTCCGCCGGTCTCCTCCGCCTCCCGGGTCAGCGCGGTGAGGTCCTCGGCGTCGAGCCTCTGGTGCCGGAGCCCGTTGAGCAGTTGGTCACGCACCTGTGTCCGCACGGAGAAGGCGTCGGCGCCGGCGTCGCGCAGGGTCAGCGGGCAGGAGCCGGCGAACATGCCCACCACGTCCATGTCCCGGGACGCACGCGAGTCCATCGAGGTCCACAGTCCCACTTCGGACATGCCGGTTCGAGCGGCCAGTGCCGTGGCGAACAACCCGACCGCCGACTGCAGGACGGTGAAGCGGAACTCGGCGCACAGACCACGCAGCGCCGTGACCGTCGCGGCCGGCAGTTCCGCGCTCACCATGCCTCCTTCCGCGGGGTCGGTCCCGGCCGGGCCGGTCCGGGGCCAGGAGACACGGGTCATGAAGGCCAGGCGTTCTCTCCAGTTCGCCTGTGCCTGCTCGCGCAGCCGCTCGCTCGTCCGCTCCCGCTGCCGGACCGCCGCGTCGGCGAACGAGGGGGCCGTGTCCGGCGGGGAGCCGCCGTCGCGCAGGGTCTGGTAATCGCGCCAGACCTCATGCCCGAAGAGGTGATGGGCCCGGCCGTCGAAGACGAGGTTCTGGAAGGTGGCCAGCAGCGCGTGGTGGTTCTCGTCGTAGCGCAGCAGCCTGATGACGAACGGCCGTTGTGTGCCGTACGACCACGGGGTGACGCAGTCGCGGGACAGCAGGACCGAAGCGTAGTGGGAGAACTGTGCGGGCGAGGCGGCCTTCACCTTCACCCTTCGGACGACCTCCTCCTCGGCCTCGATGCCCCGGGTCCACTGCAGGGGGTGCGGGCCCGGCACCGGATCCATCTGGAGGTGCAGGGCGTCGTGCCGGACCACGAAGGCGCGTACGGCCGCGGCGAGGGCGTCCGTGTCGAGGCCGCCCAGGATCTCGAACGCGAGCTGGGTGTTCTTGTGGGACCAGCCGCTGGAGAGGGTCTTGGTGTGGAACCACTCCTGCTCGTAGGTCAGGGGGAACGGGGTACGGACCCCTGGGGCCGTCAGGTCAGGCACAGGTACTCCGTTCCGCTCTCCTTGAGGACGGCGGGGGAACCCGCCTCGACGATGCGCCCGTCGCGCATGACGACGACCTGGTCCGCCTCGTCCATCACGGTCAGGCGGTGGGCTATGACGACGACGGTGATGCCCGCGTCCAGCAGCGCCCGCATGATGGATTCCTCGAGAGCCGGGTCGAGGGCGCTGGTCGCCTCGTCCAGGATGACCAGTTCGGGTTTCTTGGCCAGCGCCCGGGCCAGCACGATCCGCTGGCGTTGTCCGCCCGACAGCCCGTGGCCGCCGGGGGCGACGAGGGTGTTGTACCCCATCGGCATGGCTTCGATCTCCTCGTGGATGTGCGCCAGCCCGACCGCCGTGATCAGATCCGACTTGCTGATGTCGTCGCCGCCGAAGAGGATGT
Source organism: Streptomyces shenzhenensis (assembly GCF_021462265.1). GTDB lineage: Bacteria > Actinomycetota > Actinomycetes > Streptomycetales > Streptomycetaceae > Streptomyces > Streptomyces shenzhenensis. The sequence goes on from NZ_JAJONF010000063.1 coordinate 33,609, forward strand.
TGTCCCGGATGGTGCCGCCGAAGAGGTGCGCGTTCTGGTTGACGTAGCCGATGCGCCGCCGGTAGGTGGGCCGGTCGAGTTCGGCCAGGTCGGTGCCGTCGACGGTCAGGGTGCCGCCGGTGGGTGTGTACAGTCCGGCCAGCAGCATGCCGAGGGTGGACTTCCCGGAGCCCGAGCGGCCGATGATGGCCATGAACTGCCCTGGTTCGAGTTCGAGACTGACGCCGTCGAGGGTGGGCCGCGGAGCTCCCGGATAGCGGAAGCCGACCGCCTCGGCCTTGATCCGGCCAGGCCTGGCCACGCCGGTCTCGGCGAAGGCGCCCCGCGGTTCGGGGGCCGCTCGCAGGACGTCGTCGAGTTTGGCGAGGGTGGGCCGGACCGCGGCCAGCTGGGAGCCGGCGTCGAAGAGGCCTTCCAGCGGGATGAACAGGGCGATCGTCAGTGTCATGAAGCCCATGGCCTCGCCGAGCGAGTAACGGTGGCTCAGGACCAGCCAGATCCCGGCGACCAGCACGATCAGGGGCGCGGCGAACTGCAGCGTGCGGCTGAGGGACGCGAACAGGGCGAGGTTGCGGCGGGCGCTCAGCCGCTTGTTGACCTCATGGACCAAGGTGTGCGACCAGCGCTCCACCGCCCGGCCGTCCATGCCGGCGGCCTTGAGAGTGGTGATGCTCTCCAGCATCTCCACCAGTTCCTCCTGGGCCTTGGTCTGGCGTTCGAGGACTTCTTGGCTCAGTCCGGTCTGCCGGCGCCAGGTCAGCACGAGGATGGCGGTCTGCACGACGACCAGCACGGTGACGAGAAGCGACAGGAGCGGGTTCGCGACGGCAATGGCGATCAGATAGACGACGATGAGCAGGCTGTCGAAGACGGCCGAGACCGCGGTGAGGCTCAGGACCTGGACGAGCACGTTGCTGGTGCGGACCCGTAGCGCGAGATCACCGGAGTTGCGCACGGTGAAGAAGTCGTAGGGCAGGTCCGCCATATGCCCGACGATGCCCAGGGTGAGCCGTTTCTCGATGACGGCCTGGCGCCTGGTGACCAGAAACGATCGCGCCACGGACAAGGAGAAATAGAGGACGACCAGACCGGCCAGGATGGCGCAGGCCGTCCACGCTCCGCCGGTGGACCGGTTGCCGAGGACGCGTTCGACCAGGAATCCGGCGGTGAGCGGCAGGGCGAGTTCGAAGGCCATGAGTCCGGCGGAGGAGGCGAGGATCAGCGCCAGTTCCCGGCCGCGCGGCAGAAACTGCCGCAGGCGGTGCCAGGGGCCGGGGAGCTGACTGCCGCGTCGGCGCCGGCCGGAGCCGGCTTCGAGCGGCCGCTCGAACTCCAGGGCCACGCCCGTGAAGGACTCGGCGACCGTTGCCATGGTGAGCCTGCGGCGTCCATGGACAGGGTCGACGACATCCACATGGTCTTTGCCGGCTCCCTCCAGGACGACGAAGTGGTTGAAGTTCCAGAACAGGATCGAACCGGGGGACAGCCGGGCCAGGGCTTCCGTGCCGGCGCGTACCCCGCGGCCCTTGACGCCGTATTCACGGGCGATCTCCAGGAGGGTGCGGGCCGATGCGCCATTGCGCCCGGAACCCGCACGCGCGCGGACCTCGTCGAGGGACACGTCCACGCCATGGTGGCGCAGCACGGTCACGAGAGCGGCGGGACCGCAGTCGCTGACCTGGGTTTGGAAGCAGACCTGCAGCCGCGCTCCGCGTGTGCGTCGCCTGAACCGCTCGCGGACCGCCGTGATCCGCTCGGCTGCTCCCTTGGGCCGGGTCACGGCAGGAGCGTGACCGAAGACCGGTCCAAGGCCATCGCTCCTGCGATGGTGTTCGAGCGCCTCGGCGTTGAAACGCGAATCGCCAGGCATGAGTCCCTTCCCGTTGTGAGTCACTGGCCTGTCCGCCCGCGACAGGACGTCCGCACGTGAGCCGTCGGCCCGTCCGCCGAAGAAGCGCAGACCTTCGGCAGACGGACCGCGGACTTCAGATCGTCAGATGACGCAGGTGAGGGAAATCCCGAACTGGCCGCCGACGATGTCGTCCAGCTCCTCTTCCGACAGGTCGGAAATGTCGATGTCGTCGAAGTTTTCCATGACTTCTCTCTTTCGCAGGGGCTTCTTCGCATCCGTGGATCGGATTCTGTAACCAGAGAACGGTGTCGAGCCACACCAAGAAATCACCGAAAAGCGATGCCCGGACGAAATCCACTACAGGCACCGAACCACCTGACGAAAGGAAGCACAGGGGATGTAATGCATTCACTTCACGTCCGGATGACCGAACGACTGAACCATAGAGAGCATCATCCGATCAGTCAAGCCTCGATTCACCGCCCGCGTTATGCTCAATCCACACCGGCTACGAATTCCCGCCCGCCTGCACTGCGAACTGAATAGGGTGGGCAAGAAAGGAAAGGTTCCACATAAACGTCCACACTCATGGTCGCATGAAAATCGACCGGCAGAACGGCGGCCCGGAAAGACTAGTGGATTCCCTAGATCTTCGAGTTCCCCGCCCCGTTCGGCCGCCGGGCACACGCACCTCCGGCCGTGGGACGCGGCCGAGGTCGGCAGGGCCGTGCCGACGGCCGCCGACAGGTCCCGGCCACTCGGGGGAACGCCGGCCGGCCCGCTCGGCCGGTCGCAATTGGCCCGGATGCGGCGCCCGTTGGCTCCCCGGCGATGCCAAGCGGAAACGCCCTGATTGGTAGACTCCCGCAGGCCATGGTCTCCTGAGCCTCAGCCGGGAGATGCTCTGAGCATGTGCGGTACCCGTGGAGGAATGATCTCGGTGTTGACGATGCAAGAAGCACTGCTGGTGCTGAACAAGTACTGGACCGAACACGGGTGTTTGGTCGTTCAGCCCATGAACACCGAGGTGGGTGCGGGCACGCTCAACCCGGCTACGTTCCTGCGGGTCCAGGGACCGGAGCCGTGGCGTGTCGCATACGTGGAACCGAGCGTCCGGCCCGACGACTCACGTTACGGCGAGAACCCGAATCGGCTGCAGACCCACACGCAGTACCAGGTCATCCTCAAGCCCGAGCCCGGAAACGCGCAGGAGCTTTTCCTGGGCAGTCTGCAGGCACTGGGCATCGACACGGCGGCACATGACATTCGCTTCGTCGAGGACAACTGGGCCTCCCCGGCGCTGGGCGCCTGGGGGCTCGGCTGGGAAGTATGGCTCGATGGTCTGGAGATCACCCAGTTCACATACTTTCAGCAGGCAGGCGGCATCACCCTCGACCCGGTGTCCGTCGAGATCACCTACGGGATGGAACGCATCCTGATGGCGCTCCAGGGCGTCAATCACTTCAAGGATCTCGAGTACGCGCCGGGTGTCACCTACGGCGAGGCGTTCGGCCAGGCCGAGTACGAGATGAGCCGTTACTACCTCGACGAGGCCGATCTGGATACCCAGCGGAGCCTTTTCGAGGCCTACGCGGGCGAAGCACGCCGCATGCTCGACGCGCGACTGCCCGTCCCCGCGTACTCCTTCGTCCTCAAGTGCTCGCACGCGTTCAACGTGCTCGACGCGCGGGGCGCCATCTCCACCACGGAGCGGGCACGTTCCTTCGCCCGGATGCGCGGGTTGGCCCACGAGGTCGCCGAGTTGTGGGTCGCGCGGCGCGAGGAACTCGGATTCCCCCTGGGCCGCGTGTCGAGCGGCGACTCCGCCCCGGCCGGCACCGCGGTGAGCGAGGCTCCGGAGCGGGCGGCGGCCGCGGAACCCGTGGAGGCCGAGCAGGACACGGTGGCCCCGCCGGCCGAACCGGGGCCGGCCACCCTCGTGGTCGAGATCGGCGTGGAGGAGATGCCGCCGGCCGAGGTCACCCGGACCGCGCAGGCGGTGCGCACCGCGTTGACGGAGAAACTGGGCGCGACCCGGCTGGGACACGGTGAGATCAGGGTCGACGCCAGCCCCCGACGCGTGGTGGCCACCGTCCTCGGCGTGGAACCCCGCGAGGCCGACTACGAGCAGACCGTGCGCGGGCCCCGGGTCTCGGCGGCGTTCGACGCGGAGGGAAACCCCACCAAGGCCGCCATCGGCTTCGCCAGGAGCAACGGCGCCGAACCGGCTGACCTCGGTCGCGTCACCGTCGGGGCCAACGAGCATGTCGCGCTCACCCGGCAGGTCGTCGGGCGCTCGGCCGAGGACGTCCTCTCCGCTCTCCTCTCGGAGGTCGTGACCGGACTTCGCTCCGAGAAGAACATGCGGTGGAACGCGCCGCGGCTCTCCTTCACCCGTCCGATCCGCTGGATCATGGCTCTGCTGGGAGAGCGGGTCGTCCCTTTCACGGTGTCCAGCCTGACGTCGGGGCGTACGACGCAGGTTCACCGTGACGCGGTGCCTCCCACGGCGGAGGTGCCGACGGCCGACGGGTACCTGCCCTTTCTGAAGGAGCACGGAATCCTCGCGGACGCCGCGGAGCGGCGGCGCCTCGTGGTGGACGGCGCGGCACGGCTCGCCGAGGCCGTGGGCGGACACATCCAGACGGATCAGTACGGCGCGCTGATCGACGAGATCACCAACCTGGTCGAGTCCCCCACCCCGATCCTCGGGAACTTCGACCCGAAGTACCTCACGCTGCCCGCGGACATCCTCGTCACCGTCATGCGCAAGCACCAGCGCTACCTTCCCGTGGTGGGCGCCGACGGCAGCATGCTGCCCCACTTCGTCGCGGTGGCCAACGGAAGGTGCGACCACGACGTCGTCCGCCACGGCAACGAGGCGGTGCTGCGCGCCCGGTACGAGGACGCCTCCTTCTTCTGGAAGGCGGATCTGGAGACCCCGCTGAGCGAGATGAGGGAGAAGACGCACCTCCTCACGTTCGAGGAGCGTCTCGGCTCCATGGCGGACCGCGCCGACCGCATCTCGGCCATCGCCCGCCGGCTGGCGGAGGTCATCGGCCTGTCCGGCACGGACCACGACGTCCTGGAACGGGCCGCGGCCCTGACCAAGTTCGACCTCGGCTCCCAGATGGTCACCGAACTGTCCAGCCTCGCGGGCATCATGGCGCGCGAGTACGCCGTGCGCGCGGGCGAGAGCCAGGGGGTGGCGCAGGCCCTCTACGAGAACGAACTGCCGCGTTTCGCCGGCGACGCGTTGCCCGAGACCCTGCCGGGGGCCCTGCTGGCCCTGGCGGACCGGCTCGATCTGCTGGTCGGGCTCTTCGCGATCGGGGCCGAACCCACGGGCAGCTCGGACGCGTTCGGGCTGCGCCGCTCCGCGCTGGGCGTGGTCAACATCCTCCTCAGCAGGAGCGACCTGGCCGCGATCAGGCTCAGCCAGGCGCTGGCCGTCGCGGCGGAGCACCAGGCCGTCACGGTCGAGCAGAAGCATCTGGAGGACGCGGCCCAGTTCGTGCTGCGCCGCTTCGAGCAGCAGCTGATCGAGCTGGGGCACTCCACCACCGACGTCCGCGCGGTGCTGGTGCGCGGCGACTCGCCGCGGCTGGCCACGCGGACCCTGCAGGAGCTTGAAGGCCTGCAGGGTGACGACCGGTTCGCCACCGTTCTTGCGGCGTTCCAGCGGGTACGGCGCATCGTGCCGGCCGGGCTGGAGGCGGTGTACGACCCGGAGCAGCTCCATGAGCCCGCCGAGCAGGCTCTGCACGCCGCCCTGGTCAAGTGCCGGCAGGTCCTCGACGGGGAGACCTCGCTCGTCCGCTTCAACGCGGAGACGGGCGAGCTGGTCGACGCGGTGAACATCTTCTTCGACAACGTCCTGGTGATGTCCGAGTACCCCGCGGTCCGGGCCAACAGGCTGGGCCTGCTCGCCGGAGTACGCGACCTCGCGGAGGGCATCGTGGACTGGGAGTCGCTGGTCTGAGAGGTCCGGCCGACCACTGACGGTTCATGAGCGGGTGCCCGTACGAGCACCCGCTCGTGTGTCGGGTCGGTCACCCGCCACGGCTCCGCGCACCGGCCGGTCACGCGACCGGAGCGGTGTCCAGGGCACTTCGGCCGACACGGCGAGCACGTCGTGCCGGCCGTTCGCATGTCCTCCCCGGAGCCGGTCTCTCCTGCCCCGCAATCCCGGCGGCCTCACGTTGTATACGCATTTTCGAGGATGAACCGACGCGATTGATAGGCTGGTTGCTGTCCGACCGCGGTCGGCTGGCCACCTCAGCGCACAGGCGATCGATCCAAGCGTGAACCGATCCCACGGTGAGTCCGTGCTCATGGTGGTGACGACGGCGTTCGGAGTGGTCGGGCAAGGAGGGCCTTGGCGAGGTGACGGAAGAACTGCTCTTCGCCGTTCTCGGGGCGGTCCGCGCATACCGGGGCGACGCGGAACTGCACCTCGGTCCACCCCAGCTCCGGGCCATGCTGACGGTCCTGCTTCTGCGACCGGGGCACACCGCGTCGAAGACACAACTGGTGGACGCGCTGTGGGGCCCCACGCCCCCCAGCAAGGCCACCACCACGATCCGCACCTACGCCTGGCAGTTGCGCAGACTCCTGGAACCGGACCGCTCCACGCCGCGCGTGCTCGTGTCGGTCGGCGACGGCTACCGCCTGGTCGTCCCCCCGTCCTCGCTCGACGTGGGGCAGGCCGAGACACTCACTCGTGAGGCGGCGCAGGCACGTGCCGCGGGCCGGTTGGAGGAGGCGAGCGACAGGCTGGTCCGCGCACTCGACCTGTGGCAGGGAGAGACTCTGGCCGGAGTGCCCGGCCCCTTCGCCATGCGGCAGCGTGACCGGCTCGAGGAATTACGCATCGCTCTGCTGGAGGAACGTTTCGACCTCGACCTGTCCCTCGGTCGCCATCGCCAGGTCATTCCCGGCCTGGCGGACCTCACGGCCATGCACCCCCTGCGCGAGCGTCCGTACGGCCTGTTGATGCGCGCGCTCTACGGGGCGGGCAGACAGGCCGACGCGCTCGCGGTGTTCAGCGGTGTCAGGAAGCTGCTGCTGGAGGAGCAGGGCATCGATCCCGGGCCTGAGCTGACCGCC
>NZ_JAJONF010000064.1 GCF_021462265.1 Streptomyces shenzhenensis
CGGACGTTCGAGTCCGGCAGCGTCGGCGCGGTCCCGCTCAGAACGCGTACGGATCCCCGGTCGCCAGCACCAGCACCCGCTGCTCGTCGTTGGTGCGGTCCTGGTCCACCGCACCCCCACCCCACACCACGTCCACCTTCAGCGTCATCTCCTCCGGCCGGTCCCGCAGCCGTACCGGAACCACCAGCCGTTCGCCGGGCACCTCGACCGCCAGCGGTCCGGTGTCGCACACCACCTCCCGGTCGCCGGTACGCGCGCACCCGCCCGGCAGGTGCTGCGTGTCCGCCAGCGCCGCCGACGACGTCAGCCGCACACTGGCGCCCGTCACGGTGTCCGGCCCGTGGTTGCGCGGGGTCACCCCGACCTCCACCAGGTCCCCCACCAGCACGGCGGACCCGTGCATCTCAAGATCGGCGTTCCCGGCCCAGGCCGTACCGGCCGTCCCCAGGGCCAGCACCCCCGCCGCCGCCGCACCGACCACCGTCAGCCCACCACGACGCATCGCCATGCCACCCGTCCCGTCCGTCCGCGCATCCCGTCCGTCTCCGGCATTCGTACGGATGTATGCCACCCCGGCCCCGCCACAGGCGCCCCCCATCAGGTGACACCTGCCGTGCGTGGCACGCTGCCCGCATGCTGATCCTGCGCTCCGCCGCCCTCTTCGTCGTCGCCGCGTTCTTCGAGATCGGCGGCGCCTGGCTGGTCTGGCAGGGTGTGCGCGAGCACCGCGGCTGGCTCTGGGTGGCCGGCGGCATCCTCTCCCTCGGCGCCTACGGCTTCGTCGCCACCTTCCAGCCCGACGCCCACTTCGGCCGCATCCTCGCGGCGTACGGCGGCATCTTCGTGGCCGGCTCGATCCTGTGGGGCGTGGTCGCGGACGGCTACCGCCCGGACCGCTGGGACCTCACGGGGGCGGCGGTATGCCTGGCGGGCATGGCCCTGATCATGTGGGCGCCCAGAAACTGACCTGGAGAACCCGCCCGAGGGGGACGCGTGGCTGTATCGATGCGCGGCTCCGCCCCGTGGCCCGTGGGCACGCCCCCACCGGCCCCCACCGACCCGCACCGGCCCGCATCGGCCCCTGGCCCCACCGGCCCGCACCGGTCCACCTGGCCCCACCGCTCCCACCGCCCCGCACCGGCCCGCAGCCGCCCGATCCCGCACCGACCACGGCGCCTAGACTCTCCGAAGCAAGCCGCACAAGTACACCCCGCTGAGGAGCAGCCCATGGCCTCGTCCCGCATCGCGGTAGTCACCGGCGCCAGCAGCGGCATCGGCGCCGCCACCGCGCGCAAGCTCGCCGAGGCCGGCTACCGCGTCGTCCTCACCGCCCGCCGCGAGGACCGGATCGAGGCCCTGGCCAAGGAGATCAACGAAGCGGGGCACGAGGCCACCGCCTACCCGCTGGACGTGACGGACCGCGCGGCCGTGGACGAGTTCGCGACGGCCTTCAAGGCGGTCGCCGTCCTCGTGAACAACGCCGGCGGAGCCCTCGGCGCCGACCCGGTGGCCACCGGCGACCCGGCCGACTGGCGCACGATGTACGAGACGAACGTCATCGGCACCCTGAACCTCACCCAGGCCCTGCTCCCCAAGCTGGAGGCGAGCGGCGACGGCACGGTGGTCGTGGTCTCCTCCACCGCCGGCCACGCCACCTACGAGGGCGGCGCCGGCTATGTCGCCGCCAAGCACGGCGCGCACGTCCTCGCCGAGACCCTCCGCCTGGAGATCGTCGGCAAACCGGTCCGCGTCATCGAGATCGCCCCCGGCATGGTCAAGACGGAGGAGTTCGCGCTGACCCGCTTCGGCGGCGACGAGGAGAAGGCGGCCAAGGTCTACCAGGGCGTCGCCGAGCCCCTGACCGCCGACGACGTGGCGGACACCATCGCCTGGACGGTGACCCGCCCCAGCCACGTCAACATCGACCTCCTGGTCGTCCGCCCCCGCGCCCAGGCCTCCAACACCAAGGTCTACCGGGAGCTGTAATGTCGAAGGAGGACGCGGCCAAGGCCCTGGAAAAGGAACTTGAGAAGTCCCGCCTGGCGCAGGAGACGAAGAACGAACGCCAGGTCTGGTATTTCCTGGGCTATTTCCTCTTCGGCATCCACATCATCGCGTTCGTGATGATCTACGCGGTCCGCCACGCGAAGTGACCAGGGAGCGCGGCAACCCACAGGGGTGAACATCGCCGATCACCCGAACCGCGGCCGAACAGGCGACCTGGCTCTGCTGTCCAGGCTGCCGGGCTCTACGAAGACAGCCGACCGACCGGAGCCTCCGAAGCCAACCGGGGCCCCGGTCCTCAGCCCTTCACACAGATGAACTGCTTCAGCTTCGCCACGACCTCCACGAGGTCTCGCTGCTGGTCCATCACCTGGTCGATCGGCTTGTAAGCACCCGGGATCTCATCCACCACGCCGGAGTCCTTACGGCACTCCACGCCCCGCGTCTGCTCCTCCAGATCCTTCGTCGAGAAGCGCCGCTTGGCGGCATTGCGGCTCATTCGCCGGCCCGCGCCGTGCGAAGCCGAGTTGAAAGCCTTCTCGTTGCCAAGGCCCTTGACGATGTACGTAGCCGTGCCCATCGAACCCGGGATGATGCCGAGGTCGCCGGCTCCCGCCCGGATCGCGCCCTTACGGGTCACCAGCAGGTCCATCCCCTCGTACCGCTCCTCGGCCACGTAGTTGTGGTGACAGCTGACCTCCGTCCCGAAGGTCGGCTTCGCCTTCTTGAACTCCTTGCGGATCACGTCCTTGAGGAGCGCCATCATGATCGAGCGGTTGTACTTCGCGTACTCCTGCGCCCAGTAGAGGTCATTCCGGTACGCGGCCATCTGCGGGGTGTCCGAGACGAAGACAGCGAGGTCACGGTCGACCAAGCCCTGGTTGTGGGGAAGTTTCTGGGCCACGCCGATGTGGTGCTCGGCCAGTTCCTTGCCTATGTTGCGGGAACCGGAGTGCAATGTGAGCCACACCGAACCCTCGCCGTCCAGCGAGACCTCCACATAGTGGTTGCCCGACCCGAGCGTCCCCATCTGCTTCACGGCCCGCTCCTCCCGGAACTTCACCGCCTCCGCGACCCCGTCGAACCGCCCCCAGAACTCCCCCCACCCGGCCGTGGCCAGTCCATGGAAATCCCCCGGCTCCACGGGCTCCGCGTGCATCCCCCGCCCCACCGGAATCGCCAGCTCGATCTTCGACCGCAGCCGCGACAGATCCCCCGGCAGGTCGTTGGCCGTGAGCGACGTCTTCACCGCGGACATCCCGCAGCCGATGTCGACCCCGACCGCCGCCGGGCACACCGCGCCCCGCATGGCGATGACCGAACCGACCGTCGCGCCCTTCCCGTAGTGGACGTCCGGCATGACCGCCAGGCCCTTGATCCACGGCAGGGTCGCGACGTTGCGCAACTGCTGGAGCGCCACGTCCTCGACGGTCGCCGGGTCGGTCCACATCCGGATCGGCACCTTCGCGCCCGGCATCTCCACGTACGACATGTCTTCCTCATTCCCCCGCGAACAGCACACCAAAAAGGACAGAGATCTTTAAATAAAACAAACGGCAAATGCGGCGCCAGAGGTCCATCAACCAGACAGGGGACCGGCGTTCACAGCAGTGCGTGCGGTAGACATTGTCTCCAGCGGGCGCCCCACTGCGGCAAGCGATTAACCAGCGGGGACACTGGAGCAGGACCGAGCGGACCAGTGAACGGAAGGAGCCTGACCGTGCAGCGGAAGGCGTACGTAACCGGCATCGCCGCCCTTCTCGCGGCCCTGCTGGCCGGCTGCACGAGCGGTTCCAGCGGTGGCGAGGACACAACCGACAAGAACGCGGACACCGGCACCTCCGCCGTCGCCGCCCAGCCCGGCAAGTACCGCACCCTCCCGGAGGCCTGTGGCGCGGTCAGCCACGACACCCTCGACTCCCTGCTCCCCGGCATCGCCCAGATCACCGACGAGCAGCAGCGCGAGAAGGCGTACGCGGGCGACGCCACGCTCACCTACGACACCGATCGCAAGGTGGGCTGCCACTGGAAGGTCGAGTCCGCCGACGCCACCGACCGGCTGTCCGTCGACTTCGAGCGGGTGGTGTCGTACGACAACGCGGTCAGCGACGACAGCGAGGCGCAGACGATCTACACGCAGTTGGAGACGGCGGCCGACATCCCGGAGTCCGCGCCCCCGAGCCCCGTCGAGACGGAGTCACCGTCGGAGTCGGCGTCCAACTCCCCGTCCGCGTCCACGCCGACGTCCGCGTCCGGATCCGCGTCCGCCACGGGATCCGCCGGTCCGTCCTCCTCGGCTTCCTCCACCGCCTCCGCCTCCTCCGCCTCCTCCTCCGCCACTCCGGCCGGTGTGCAGCCCCGCACTCTCTCCGACCTGGGCGACGAGGCGTATCTCGATGATCAGCTCAGCGGCTCCGGTTCGACGGCCGAGCAGCGGACGGTGACTGTGGTGTTCCGCACGTCCAACGTCGTCGTGACCATCGTGTACGAGGAGCAGCCGATGGCCACCGGGACGGTCCCGGACAGCAAGGAAATGCAGGACAGGGCGCAGAATCTGGCCGGTCAGCTGGCCGAGGCCCTCAACAGCTGAGGCCCCCGGCACGCCTTGCGCACCCCGTCCGCAAAGCACCCGAACCGAAACCGCACAGCTTCCTCACCGCGTACCGTGGCCCCTCGGACCCGATCCGACCGCAGGAACCCCGAACGTATGAGTGAAGGAACCATGCAGCGAGTAGCAGTCCAGCGAGACGACCAGCGCGCCCGGAACGAGCGGAACGCACAGCGGCGGGCAGGGCGCCTGCGCCGCGGCCTCGTCTGCGCGGCCGCCGTCCCCGCCGTGGCGCTGTTCGCGACGGCCTGCTCCTCGGACTCGGACAGCGCGGCGCAGCAGCCGGCCGGCGGTTCGAGTCCCGTCACCGTCCCGGGCGGCTCGGCGGCCCCTTCGGCCACCGTGCAGGCGGCCAAGTACCAGAAGCTGCCCGAGCCGTGCGCGGTGCTGTCGAAGAAGACCCTCACCGCGCTCGTGCCGAAGGGCGCGACCTCGGGCAAGGAGGGCACGTCGAACGACGTGGCCACGCGCGGCAGCTGCTCCTGGAGCAGCCTGGACAACAACGGTGTGAAGGGGTCCCAGTTCCGCTGGCTGAACATCTCCTTCCTCCGCTTCGACTCGGACACCAGCCGCGGCTCCGGCGAGCAGCAGGCCGAGGCGTACTACACGAACCAGGTGCGGGGGGCACAGTCCGTGTCCGGCGCCAAGAACACCAAGACGGTGCCGGTGTCGGGGGCGGGCGACCAGGCGACGGCCGTGCGCTACGACCTGAAGAAGAAGGAGGGCGCCTTCAAGCAGCAGACGGTCGTGGCACGCGTCGCGAACGTCGTCGTCACCGTCGACTACAACGGCGCGGGTCTCGCGGGCGAGAAAACCCCGGACGCGGACGCCCTGACGAAGGCGGCGGAGAAGGCGGCCGTGGAGGCGGTGGCGTCGGTCTCGACCGCCAACGGCTCCGGTGCGCCGGCGAGTTCATCTGCGGCGACACCCTCGCCGTCGGCATCGAAATCGGCCTCGAAGTCGGCCTCGCCCACCGCGTCGCCGTCCAAGTCGGCAGCCAAGAAGAGCTGACCGGCCATACGTACGCCGCACTGATGTGCCACCCTGTTGCGCGCAACAACATGCAAGGGGAGGGGAGTGCCGGTGGCCGCGCCAATGCAGCTGACCCGGATGCACCGCGTTCTCATCGGCGTGGTCGTGACCGGCGCGATGATCATCGCCGGCATCGGCTTCGCCGGATCGTACGCGGCCGTCCGTGAGCTGGCCATCAAGAAGGGCTTCGGGAACTTCGCCTACGTGTTCCCGGTCGGCATCGACGCGGGCATCTGCGTCCTGCTCGCCCTCGACCTGCTGCTGACCTGGATCCGCATACCCTTCCCGCTGCTGCGGCAGACGGCCTGGCTGCTGACCATCGCGACGATCGCGTTCAACGGCGCGGCGGCCTGGCCGGACCCGCTGGGTGTGGGCATGCACGCGGTGATCCCGATCCTGTTCGTCGTGGCCGTCGAGGCCGCCCGCCACGCGATCGGCCGGATCGCCGACATCACGGCGGACAAGCACATGGAGGGGGTCCGGCTCACCCGCTGGCTGCTCTCCCCGGTTCCCACGTTCCTTCTCTGGCGCCGGATGAAGCTGTGGGAGCTGCGCTCGTACGACCAGGTCATCAAGCTGGAGCAGGAACGTCTCGTCTACCAGGCGAGGCTGCGTTCCCGCTTCGGCCGGGCCTGGCGCAGGAAGGCTCCCGTGGAGTCCCTGATGCCCCTGCGCCTCGCCAAGTACGGCGTCCCCCTGGCCGACACGGCCCCGGACGGTCTGGCGGCTGCGGGCATCGAACTTCCCGCGCTGCCGACGCAGATCTCCATGGCCGCGAACGGTCGTGCCGCCGGGGCGGCACGGGTGGACGCGGCCGCACCTCCCGGCCAGCAGCGCCCGGAGCTGGTCCCCGGTCCCCAGCAGGGGCAGCAGGAGATCCCGGCCAGGCAGCCCGAGCCGGCCCTCGATCCGAACGTCAACCCCTGGCTGCACGCCAGGGACCCGCAGCAGATCGAGTACCACGGCGACTACGACCCGTCGTACGAGCCCCAGTACAGCGAGGAGCAGTACGCGGCCTGGCAGTACGAGCAGGAGCAGTACGAGCAGGAACTGCTCCGGCAGCAGCAGTTCGCGCAGCAGCAACTCCCCCAGGAGCAGCAGCCCCTCCCCGCGGAGTCCCCGTCGGAGACGACCGGCAGCTTCCCCATCCCCTCCGGCCCGGGCCGCACTCGCGAGCTGGGCGAGGGCGGCGGCCCGCCGGAGCCGACCGAAGAGGACTTCTACCTGGTCTTCAAGAAGTCGATAGACGGCAGCTACCCCACCTCCGGTCAGCTCAGGGACGACGTGGAGGCGACGTACGGCATCACGCTCGCGCAGCGCGACGCGGACCGCATGGTCAACCGCTTCACGAACCGCCACACGGCGGAGCTGCAGGAAGACCACATCGCCTGAGCCCCGCAGCCCCACAGGGCATGAAGAAGGGGCCCTCCTCGGCGGAGGGCCCCTTCTTCATGCCGGCGTCACGCCCCGAGCAGGGCCCGCACCCGCTCCTGTCCGACCGCGAGCAGCAGCGTGGGCAGCCGGGGCCCGGTGTCGCGCCCGACGAGCAGGTGGTAGAGCAGCGCGAAGAACGTCCGCTGGGCCGTCTTGATCTCCGGCGGCAGCTCCTTCGGCGTGGCGTCGGGGGCGAACCCGGCCTGGACCTTGGGCACGCCGTAGACGAGGTGGGTCAGCCCGTCCAGCGACCAGTGCTCGGCGAGCCCGTCGAGCAGCAGCCGTACCGACTGCTGGGACGCCTCGTCGAGGGACTTCAGCAGCTCGGCGTCGGGTTCGTCACGGACGATGGTGCGCTGGTCGGCCGGCACCTGGGTGTTGATCCAGGCCTCGGCCCTGTCGTAGCGCGGCCGAGCCTCGTCCAGCGACCCGAGCGGGTTCGCCGGGTCCAGCTCGCTCAGGATGCGCAGCGCCTGGTCCTCGTGTCCGGCGGTGATGTCGGCGACGGAGGCCAGCGTGCGGTACGGCAGCGGGCGCGGCGTCCGCGGCAGCTCACCGCCGGCCGTACCCACGGCACGCGAGTGCGCGGCGATGTCACCGGGCAGCGCGGAACCGTCGGCCACCTTGCCGTCCAGCTTGTCCCACTCGTCGTAGAGCCGCTGGATCTCCTGGTCGAAGGCGATCTTGAAGGACTGGTTGGGCCTGCGCCGGGCGTACAGCCAGCGCAGGAGCTGCGGCTCCATGATCTTCAGCGCGTCGGCCGGCGTGGGCACGCCACCGCGCGAGGACGACATCTTCGCCATCCCGCTGATGCCCACGAAGGCGTACATGGGCCCGATGGGCTGCTTCCCGCCGAAGATCCCGACGATCTGCCCGCCCACCTGGAACGACGACCCCGGCGACGAGTGGTCCACACCGCTCGGCTCGAAGATCACGCCCTCGTAGGCCCAGCGCATCGGCCAGTCGACCTTCCACACCAGCTTGCCGCGGTTGAACTCGCTGAGCCGGACGGTCTCGGAGAACCCGCACTCGTCGCAGGTGTACGTCAGCTCGGTGCTGTCGTCGTCGTACGCCGTGACGGTCGTCAGGTCCTTGCCGCAGCCGCCGCAGTACGGCTTGTACGGGAAGTACCCGGCGGAGCCCGACGAGCCGTCGTCCTCGCTCGCCGCGCCCGAGCCCTCCTCGGCCTCCAGCTCGGCCTCGTCGACGGCCTTCTGCTGGGGCTTCTTGCCGGTCTTCGCCTTGGTGCGGTACTGGGCGAGGATGGCGTCGATGTCACCGCGGTGCTTCATGGCGTGCAGGATCTGCTCGCGGTACACCCCGGAGGTGTACTGCGCGGTCTGGCTGATCCCGTCGAACTCCACGCCGAGCTCGGCCAGCGACTCGACCATCGCGGCCTTGAAGTGCTCGGACCAGTTCGGGTGGGCGGAGCCCTTCGGGGCGGGCACCGAGGTCAGCGGCTTGCCGATGTGCTCGGCCCACGTCTCGTCGACTCCCGCGATGCCCGCGGGCACCTTCCGGTAGCGGTCGTAGTCGTCCCAGGAGATCAGGTGGCGGACCTGGTACCCCCGCCGCCGGATCTCGTCGGCGACCAGGTGCGGGGTCATGACCTCGCGCAGGTTGCCCAGGTGAATGGGGCCCGAGGGGGACAGCCCGGACGCGACGACGACCGGTTTGCCCGGGGCCCGACGCTCCGACTCCTCGATGACCTCATCCGCGAAACGGGAGACCCAGTCGGTGGTCTCGGTGCTCTGAGCCACGTCGGCACGTCCTTCTTTCTGGCACGGGGCAGCCGGCACGGTCGCACGGCTGACCGCCCCATTCTCCCAGCCCACCCCGAATCCACGAAAACGGGTTACCAAGCCCCCTCCGAGCCCCACCCCCGCCCCCGGCCCCGGCCCCGCCCCCACCCGGGACCCAGCCCCCCTCCGGCGGCGCAGCCGCCGTCTGGGGGCGCGGGGAACTGCGCGACCAGCCCCCACCGCGCCGCACCCGGCCACCCAGCCCCCGTCCAGCGGCGCAACCCCCGTCTGGCGGCGCAGCCGCCGTCTGGGGGCGCGGGGCTGTATCGACATGCGGCTCCGCCGCGTGGGCGCGACCAGCCCCCACCGCGCCGCACCCGGCAACGCACCGCACCCCCCGAGCTCTCAGCCGCAAAAACCCCTTTACCCCCCGTGAAATACTGGACCCGTCTACCCGCACCCACGAGGAGAACGGCTCCCACCCCATGGCCCCGGTCACGCCCCTCAGCGACTCCGTCAACCAGCAGCTCACCGACGCCCTCTCGGCCGCCCTGCCAGAGGCCGACGTCGACCCGCTGCTGCGACGCAGCGACCGGGCCGACTACCAGGCGAACGGCATCCTCGCCCTCGCCAAGAAGGCCAAGGCGAACCCCCGGGAGCTGGCGACGCAGGTCGTCTCCCGCATCACCACCGGCGCGGACCTGATCCAGGACGTCGAGGTCTCCGGCCCCGGCTTCCTCAACATCACCCTCTCCGACAGGGCGATCACCGAGAACCTGGCCGCGCGGTACGCGGACGGCGACCGGCTCGGCGTACCCGCGAAGGCGGACCCCGGCATCACGGTCATCGACTACGCCCAGCCGAACGTCGCCAAGGAGATGCACGTCGGCCACCTCCGCTCCGCGGTGATCGGCGACGCCCTGCGCGGCATGATCGACTTCACCGGCGAGCGGACCATCGGCCGGCACCACATCGGCGACTGGGGCACCCAGTTCGGCATGCTCATCCAGTACCTGATCGAGAACCCGGACCAGCTGTCCCCGGAGACCGACACGGACGGCGAGCAGGCCATGTCGAACCTGAACCGGGTCTACAAGGCGTCCCGGGCGGTCTTCGACGTGGACGAGGACTTCAAGGAGCGGGCCCGCAAGCGGGTCGTCGCCCTCCAGTCCGGCGACAAGGAGACCCTCGACCTGTGGCAGCGGTTCGTGGACGAGTCGAAGGTCTACTTCTACTCGGTCTTCGAGAAGCTCGACATGGAGATCCGGGACGACGAGATCGTCGGCGAGTCGGCGTACAACGACGGCATGCCGGAGACCGCCCGCCTCCTGGAGGAGAGCGGCGTCGCGGTCCGCTCCGAGGGCGCGCTGGTGGTGTTCTTCGACGACATCCGGGGCAAGGACGACCAGCCTGTCCCGCTGATCGTGCAGAAGGCCGACGGCGGCTTCGGCTACGCGGCCTCCGACCTGACCGCGATCCGCGACCGGGTCCGGGACCTGCACGCCACGTCCATCATCTACGTCGTGGACGTGCGCCAGTCGCTGCACTTCAAGATGGTCTTCGAGACGGCGCGGCGGGCTGGCTGGCTCACCGACGACGTCACCGCGCACAACATGGGCTACGGCACGGTGCTGGGCGCGGACGGCAAGCCGTTCAAGACGCGTGCGGGCGAAACCGTACGGCTGGAGGACCTGCTGGACGAGGCGGTGCAGCGGGCCGCCGAGGTCGTCCGGGAGAAGGCGCAGGACCTGACCGAGGACGAGATCCAGGAGCGGGCCCAGCAGGTCGGCATCGGTGCCGTGAAGTACGCGGACCTGTCGACGTCGCCGAACCGCGACTACAAGTTCGACCTGGACCAGATGGTCTCGCTGAACGGCGACACGTCCGTCTACCTCCAGTACGCGTACGCCCGTATCCGGTCGATCCTGCGCAAGGCGGGGGACGTCCGCCCCGCCGCGCACCCGGAGCTGGCACTGCACGCGGCGGAGCGGGCGCTGGGCCTGCATCTGGACGCGTTCGGCGACACGGTCTTCGAGGCGGCGGCGGAGTACGCCCCGCACAAGCTGGCGGCGTACCTGTACCAGCTGGCGTCCCTCTACACGTCGTTCTACGACAAGTGCCCGGTCCTGAAGGCCGACACCCCGGCCCAGGTGGAGAACCGTCTGTTCCTGTGCGACATGACGGCCCGCACCCTCCACCAGGGCATGGCCCTGCTGGGCATCAGGACGCCCGAGCGGCTCTGACACCTTCGTCGGCGGACGGCTTCCCGTCCGCCGACGAACATACCGAGATCATCCCGAGTCGGGGCATGAGGTCGGCCTCAGGAGCGTCGGAGCGGGCTCCCTGGGAGCAGCCGATCACCGAGTTGTACCGCGCAGGCCCCGACGGTCACCAGCCCGCCGGCGAGGAAGGTGCCTCGCACCCCGGCGAGCGGCAGGACCAGTGCCCCGAGTGCGGCGCCGGCCGCGATGCCGGCGTTGTAGGCGCCGGAGTTGGACGCGAGGGCGATGTCCGTGCGGCCCGGTGCGCAGTGCAGCATCTCGTTCTGCGTGACCATGAACACCGGCCCGAGCGCACCCCCCATCAGGACCAGGAACATCACCGCCGCCACCGGATGAGTGCCGACCGCGTACAGGCCGAGCATGCCCACCGCCTGCGTGGCCACGGCCGTGGGCAGCGCGGACCGCGGGAAGCGGTCCAGCAACGCCCCGGTGACGCTCACACCGACCAGACAGGCGACACCGAAAACCACGAGCAGGGCGCTGACCGCGCCCGGGGAGAACCCGCTCACGTCGCCCAGGAACTTCACGATGTAGGTGTATCCCGCGAACGCCCCGGTGGCGGACAGGGCCCCGGCCCCCAGCACCGTCAAGAACCGCCGCACGTCGGGGCCGGTCGCGTAGGCGGCGGGTTCTTCCCCCGGACGCGAGGTCGGAAGAAGGGAGGCGATCGTCACAAGAGAGACGAGCCCCAGAGCCGCCGGCACGGCGATCGGCACCTGCCAGTCGGTCCGCCGGCCCAGCCAGGTCCCGGCGGGAACTCCGATGACGAGGGCGAGCGAACCGGCGACGGAGAGCGCTCCGACCACCCGCCCGCGCACCTCGGGTGCGAAGAGGCCCACCGCGACCGGCCCCGTCACGGCCCAGTACAGCGCCTGGGCGAGCGCGGTCAGCAGCCGCGCCACCAGGAGCAGCCAGTACGAGGTGGCCAGTGCGGCAACGGCACTGGACAGGACCAGCGCGGTCAGCAGCCCTGTGAGCACGTGGCGCCTGGGCACGGACCGCGTGGCGTGAGCGAGCGGCACAGACGCCGCGGCCACCGTCACGGCGTACCCCGTGACCAGCAGACCGACTGCCGACACCGACACCCGAAGGCTTCCGGAGACGAGCTCCAGCAGGCCGACCGGCAGGTTCTCCGCCGTGTTGAAGGTGAAAGCGGCCACCATCAGGGCCCCGAGCACCGCCGGCCGGTGCCATGGAGCCGGCTGCCGGGTGACTCCATGGACTCTTCCCGCCGTCGTTCGCTGCTCCCGCTCGGTGGCACCGTCCATGCGATTCACCTCACCGGGCACGTCGGTCCCGCCGCAACCGAATTCATCAGCCGCACGGACACCGCTCCTCGGTGACCCGGCTGTCGGGCGACTGCTCACCGCCGAGCAACCGCCGGGGTGCTCCGCGACCCGCCATGGGTCATACGAGCTGTACGTCCGCCGCGGCGGAGGTCTCGAACTCGGCCCACACCACCTTGCCGAGCTCCCGCTCGCACACCCCCCACTTGTCGGCGAGCGCCGCGACCAGCACCAGCCCGCGCCCGCCCTCGCCGAACGCCTCGTCGGCGATCTTCGGCACGCCCGGTCCGCTGTCGTGCACCTCGACGCGGACGACGCCGCCGTCGTACCGCAGCCGCAGGAGGAAGCCACGTCCGGGCGGCACCCCGTGCAGGAGGGCGTTCGTGGCCAACTCGCTCACGCACAGCGACATGTCGTCGGCGCGGTCCCAGTCCCCCAGCCCCCAGCATCTGAGCGACTGCGCGGCGAACCGCCTGACGGCGGGCACGGATCGGCGGTCCCGGGCGTAGAACTGTTCGCGGGGGTAGGGGAGTTCGTTTCCGTCATTCACGGCACGAATGTCGCGCAGAGTTACTAACATAGAGCAGGGAGTAGACCCGTACGGAATTTTTGTACGGGCTCCGGCCCGGTGACGTACGTGTGCACGGGGGGTTGAGCACAGCATGAGCGCGAAGAAGCCGCCGCGGCCGAAGAACCAGACGTCGATGAAGATGCTCGGCAAGCAGCTCGGCACGGCCCGCCGGGTCGCCGGTCTGACGCAGACCGAGCTGGGCCTGCGGGTGGGGCTCGACGAGCAGACGGTCGCGTCGATCGAGCAGGGCAGGCGGGCACTGAAGCCGGACGTGGCGGCGCGGATGGACGAAGTCCTGGACACGAAGGGGATGTTGGCGGCCGGGGTGGCCAACCTGCCGGACGTCGACCAGTTCCCGATGTGGGCCGAGGTCTACATGGAGCATGAGCGCGAGGCGATCGCCCTGTCCTGGTACGACAACGCGGTGCTCCCCGGTCTTCTGCAGACGGAGGCGTATGTGCGGGCCGTCCTGCGCAATCGTGTGCCCGCGTACGACGCGGACGAGGTCGAGACGCGGACGGCGGCCCGGCTGGAGCACCAGGAGATCCTGCACCGCAGGAACCCGCCGACGCTCAGCTTCGTCGTCTGGGAACCGGTGCTGCTCATGGCACTCGGTGGGCCGGAGGTGCGGACGGAACAGCTCCGCCACCTGCGCGAGATCACCGAACAGCCCTGCGTGTCCTTGCAGTTCCTGCCCCTCAGCAGCCCCTGTCACGCGGGAATCGACGGCCCCTTCATCCTCCTCGAAACCCCGGACCACCAGCACCTCGCGTACACCGAGTCACAGCGTGGCAGCCAGTGGGTTTCCGACGCGGATGAGGTCTCCAGGCTGGCGCGCAAGTATGCGATGCTGCGGACGCAGGCCCTGACCACTCAGGACTCGACGGGCCTCCTCGACCGCTTGCTAGGAGAGCAATGAACACCGAGTCGCTTCAGTGGTTCAAGTCGACCTACAGCGGCGACGAGGGCGGCGCCTGCGTCGAAGTGGCCCTCGCCTGGCACAAGTCCACCTACAGCGGCAGTGAAGGCGGCGCCTGCCTCGAAGTAGCCGTCGCCTGGCACAAGTCCACCTACAGCAGCGACGAAGGCGGCCAGTGCGTCGAAGTAGCCGCCTGCCCCCACGCCATCCACATCCGCGACTCCAAGAACCCGGCGGCATCCGGCCCCACCCTCACCGCCTCCCCCGCCGCCTGGGCCGCGTTCACCGCCTCCGTCGGATAATCGCGGCCGCCGTTGTCAGTGCCGCCCCTTACAGTCACTGGCATGGCGACTCTTCCCAACCCGCTGCCCAAGCTGGCGACCGACCCGAGCGGTCGGTCCCTGGGGCTTCAACTCCCGCCCGGGGCACTGCTCGACGACACGCTCGACGGCCCGTGGCACGAGCCGTTGCTGTGGTACGCCGGGCAGCCCGCCGGGCCCGGGACGTGGACCGCGCTGGGCGCGCCGGCCGCCCGTGCGGGGCTGCTGCCGGTGCTGATCGACGTGTCCGAGGTGGACGACTGGGACTTCGCGCCCGGGGAGACGTCGTACCCGGGGGACCACGACGCCGACGAGGTGCTGGAGGACTTCTGGGAGGAGGACCCGCTGGGTGGCGAGGAGTGGCCGGGGCTGGCCGCCGCCCCGGGCCTGGTCGCCGACCCGGACGTGCGGGCGGCCGATGTCGCCGACGCGCTCTCGCAGGGCCGCCCGTGGCTGAAGGAGCCGCATCTGGCGCTGGTGTCGGCCCGGCGCAGCGCGGACATACCGGCGGCCATCGGCTGGAGCGGCCCGGTGAACTACGAGGAGGACGTGGCCCGGCTGTGCGCGGTGCTGCGCTCCTGGGAGGACCGGTTCGGCATACGGGTGGTGGCCCTCGGCTTCGACCACCTCGCGGTCTCCGTCGCCGCCCCGCCCGCCGATCTCGACGCGGCGGAGGCGGTCGCCGCCGAGCACTTCGCGTTCTGCCCGTACACCGTGCTGCCCGGCGCCGACGACACGCTCTCGTCGTACGCCGAGCAGCTGGTCGGCGAGCGGCTGTGGCACTTCTGGTGGGACTGAGCTGACCAACCGGCCTGCGCTCGGCAGCGCCCCGTAAGGGGCGCGGGGAACTGCGCGCCCAGCCACAACGGCGCCGCAGACGGCAGACGGCAGATCGCACACTTTCGGCGACCACTCCGACCACTCCGACCGCTCAGCCGCCCAGCCCCTTGGCCAGCCTGCGCAGGCCCTCCCCGATCTCCTCCGGTGTCTGCGTCACGAAGCACAGGCGCAGGGTCGAGCGCTCGGGGTCGGCGGCGTAGAAGGGTTCGCCGGGGACGTAGGCGACGTGGTGGTCCACCGCTCGGCGGAGCAGGGCGGTGGTGTCGTACGGCTCCGGGAGCCTGGCCCACAGGAACATGCCGCCCTCAGGCCGGTTCCAGGTGGAGCCGGCCGGGAGGGCGTCGGCCAGTCCGGCGAGCATGGCGTCCCGGCGTTCGCCGTACACCGCGCGCACCTTGGCGACATGGGCGTCCAGGACGTCCAGGTAGCGGGCGGCGGCGAGCTGGTTGAGGGTCGGGGTGTGCAGGTCGGCGGCCTGCTTGGCGACCGCGCAGGCGCGGCGCAGTCCGGCCGGGGCGCGGAGCCAGCCCAGTCGCAGGCCGGGGGCCATGACCTTGGAGAGGGAGCCGAGCAGGACCGTCCGGTCCTCGGCGCCGGGGAAGGACGCGATCCACGGGACGTGGTCGCCGTCGTAGCGCAGTTCGCCGTAGGGGTCGTCCTCGACGATCCACAGGCCGTGCCGGGCGGCGGCCGTGGCGAGGGCGGCGCGGCGGGCGGCGGGCATGGTGCGGCCGGTGGGGTTCTGGAAGGTCGGGACGAGGTAGAGGAGTTTGGGCCGCTCGGCGCGGATCAGCTCCTCCAGCGCGGCGGGGTCCACGCCGTCCGCGTCGCCGGGCACCGGCAGCACGCGCGCTCCGGCCAGCCCGAACACCTGAAGTGCCGCCAGGTAGCAGGGGCTTTCGACGAGGATCGTGTCGCCGGGGTCGATCAGGGCGCTCGCGAGAAGGGAGAGGGCCTGCTGGGAGCCGGTGGTGACGAGAAGGCCGTCGGCCTCCGTGGGCAGGCCCCGCGCGGAGACGCGCGCCGCCAGCCGCTGCCGCAGGGCGGGCTCGCCCTCGGTCGTCGAGTACTGCAACGCCCGCTCCGGCTCCTCCTCCAGCACCGCGCGGAAGGCGGCGGCGATGCCCTCCCGGTCGAACAGTTCGGGGGCCGGCAGCCCGCCCGCGAAGTTGATGACCTCGGGGCGGGCGGTCACCGCGAGGATCTCCCGGACGGGCGATCCGCCGACGGAGCGGGCCCGGGCCGCGAGTGCGGGAAGAGGGGCGGCGGGGGCGGCGGCGGTCATGGACGGCTCCTTGGGCTGATCCTCGTCTTGGCAGCAGCCTAGAGAAATACGTGCCATCTACACTCGTAGTTCCGCGATCCGGACGGACAGGGCGGGGGCAGGCGCCGGTCACAGCCCTGCGCGGGCCTCGTCCGTCCCGTACCGCCGCCCTACGGGATGGGATCCGCGCAGGTCACAGGGGTGGAACGGGACCGGGCGTCCCGAATCTCCCGGCGGGTCTGGTGGGACGGGCGGGCCCGCGCGCAGGCTGGGGGGCACCTCAAGACCACCGTCCCCCCTCCCCGTCCCCCGCCCTGCCACCGCGACCGCGACCGCGACCGCGCCGAGATCGTCCAGGGAGCCCTCGTATGTCCGTCACGCACCGCCCCCCGGCCGTCGGCCGCCGCCGTCTCCTGGCGGCGGCCGTTCTGGCGCTGGTCGCCGCGACCGTGCTCACCGGGTGCCGGGACGGCCAGGGCGTACGCGACGAGGGCCCCTCCGCCGCCCGCTCCCGGCCCACCGCCGGACCGGCCGCTGACGCCACCAGACCGGCGAAGGCCGGAGATAAGGCCGGATAAGGCCCGCGAAGGCCGAGGAGGGGCCGCGAAGGCCGACGAGGGCCGAGGACCGACCCAGACGGTCGCCGAGCCGACGCCGACAGCGACGTGCGGGCGCCCCGGCCGGAACCGACCGACCGGGGCGCCCGCGTCCGTGCTCAGCCCAGCATCCGGGCGGCCTCCACCGCCCAGTAGGTGAGGATGTTCCGCGCACCGGCCCGTCTGATGCCGGTCAGTGTCTCCAGGATGGCCCGGTCGCGGTCGATCCAGCCCTTCTCCGCGGCGGCCTCGATCATCGAGTACTCACCGGAGATCTGGTAGGCGGCGACCGGCACGTCCACGGAGTCGGCGACCCGGGCGAGGATGTCGAGGTAGGGCCCGGCCGGCTTGACCATCACCATGTCGGCGCCCTCCTCCAGGTCGAGGGCGAGTTCCCGCAGCGACTCCCGTGCGTTGGCGGGGTCCTGCTGGTAGGTCTTGCGGTCGCCCTTCAGCGAGGACCCGACGGCCTCACGGAAGGGACCGTAGAAGGCGGAGGCGTACTTCGCGGTGTAGGCGAGGATCGCGACGTCCTCGCGCCCGATCTGGTCGAGCGCCTCGCGGACGACGCCGATCTGCCCGTCCATCATGCCGCTGGGCCCGACGACGTGCGCCCCGGCATCTGCCTGCACCTGGGCCATCTCGGCGTACCGCTCCAGGGTGGCGTCGTTGTCGACGCGTCCCTCGGCGTCGAGCACACCGCAGTGGCCGTGGTCGGTCGTCTCGTCGAGGCACAGGTCGGACATCACCAGCAGGTCGTCCCCGACCTCGGCCCGCACGTCGCGCAACGCGACCTGGAGGATCCCGTCGGGGTCGGTGCCGGGCGTGCCGAGGGCGTCCTTCTTGCTCTCCTCGGGCACCCCGAACAGCATGATCCCGGAGATGCCCGCCTCGACGGCCTCCACCGCCGCCTTCTTCAGACTGTCCCGGGTGTGCTGCACGACGCCGGGCATGGCGGCGATCGGCACGGGCTCGCTCACGCCCTCTCTGACGAACGCCGGGAGGATGAAGTCCGCGGGGTGCAGCCGGGTCTCGGCGACCATGCGCCGCATGACGGGGGTGGTCCGCAGCCGCCGCGGCCGCGTGCCGGGGAAGGAGCCGTACTTCGTCATGCCCTCTACGCTACGCCCGTCACACGAGCGCGCTTACCGACTGGGCGTCGGCGCCCCGGCCCGCGCGGAGCCGGGGCACCAGGGCGCCGGGCGCCAGAACTCCGGCTCACCCTCCGGCTTCTTCAGGCTGGCGGAGTCCGAGATCGCCGAACGCATCGCGCCGCGGCGCGCGGAACCGGACGAACTCGAAGACCAGTTGGTCGAGCAGGTGGAGAAGGTGCGGGCCGGGCGGGACGAGCCGGCCGTCGCCGAGGGGGTCCGGCAGCGGACGGCCGAGCGATCCGCCGCGGAAACGGTGGCCGTGCCGCCGAGAACGCGGGTGGCGGCCGAGGACAGGGGTGGCGGCCGGGCCGCGAGTCGCGGCCGTCGTCTCCGGGCCGTGCGAGGCGGTCGCCGGGTCAGCAGACGGCCGTGGATGCCTGCACGTCGGCGAGTGCTCGCCGCGCGATCTCGCTGAAGTCGTCGCCGCCGGTCGTCTGGCTCCAGCGTTCGAAGGCGATCGTGGAGGCGAGCGCGCCGAGCTCCGAGGCCACGCGAGCGGTCAGGTCGGGAACGCCGCGCCGCTTGAGCGCCTCGGCCATCGACGCGATGAGGGCGAGGTTCTTCAGCGCTTCGCGTTCTCGCAGTTCGGGGTTGGCGGCGATCACCGCCTGCCTGCGGGCGATGAACTCGCGGCGCGCGGGTGTGAAGACCTCCCGGCCGGCCGCGTCCAGCGCGTGGGCGACCGTCTCGAGCGGGGTGGCGGTTTCCGGCGCTGCGGCCATCGCGTCGACGAGCAGTCCGTTCATCGTGTCGCCGCCGAAGAGCACTTCCCTCTTGTCCTGGAAGTGCCGGAAGAAGGTGGTCTTCCCCAGCCCCGCGCGCTGCGCGATGTCGATCACGGTCGTGTTCTCGTAGCCCCGCTCGGCGAACAGGTCAAGGGCGGCGTGAGCGAGCCGTTCCGGTGCGTTCGGTTCCCAGCGAGCCATGAAGGCAGTGTACGGGACTTGGTTCCGTCAGCCTTAGACGGTGACGGGACTTGGTCCCGTCGCTGGTGTTACGGTGAGAGAACCAAGTCCCGTCACTTGCTCTGCGAGGAGTCCGCCAGTGAGCCGTGCTGTGATCTACGAAGCGTTCGGAGGCCCCGAAGTGCTGGAGTTGCGGGAGGTTCCGGAGCCGCACGCCGGCCCGGGTGAGGTCCGCGTGCGCGTGACGGCCGTCGGCCTGAACCCGATGGACTGGGGTATCGCCTCCCGGCCGGAGGCGGCGGCACGGTTCGGCATCACCGTGCCGTCCGGCTTCGGATCCGACCTCGCCGGCGTGATCGACGAGGTCGGCGACGGCGCCACGGGCTTCGCCGTGGGTGACCGCGTCTTCGGCGGAGCCCTGGGCAGGGCGGTCGCCGACTTCGTGACGGTCCGGCCCCCTGCCGATGCGCTGTGGCACACGCCCGAGGGCATCAGCGACGAGGTGGCGAGCGTGCTTGCGGTGGCCGGTCTCACCGCCGCCGCCGCGCTGGCGGCGATCGGACCGCGGCCCGGCGACACCGTCCTGATCGGGGGAGCCGCCGGCGGCGTGGGGGTGTTCGCCGTGCAGCTCGCCAGGCTCGCCGGTGCCACCGTGATCGGCACCGCCTCGCCGGGCACGTTCGAGTTCTTGCGGCGGCTGGGCGCCGAGCCGGTGCCCTACGGCGCCGGGCTGGCGGACCGGGTCCGGGCCCTGGCGCCCGGCGGGGTGAGTGCCGCGACCGACCTGTTCGGCACCGAGGCGGCGGAGGCGGCACTGGCGCTGGGCGTGGCACCCGAGCGGATCTCCACGATCGCCGCGGGCCCCAACCCTCCCGGCGGTGTACGCGCCACCGGCGCCTTCGACGCGGCACCGGACGCCATGGGGCAGATCACCGACGCGATCCTCGCGGGCGAGCTCACCGTCCCCGTCGCCGCGCGCTTCCCGGTCGAGAAGATCCGCGACGCCGTGGCGCTGCAGGCCGGACGCCACGTCCACGGCAAGGTCGTGGTCACGCTGTGACCGCGCCCGGAACACCTCGCGGGGAAGCGACGAAGGGGGCAACGGGGATGACGGGGGCGAAGGGATGACGACGGTGAAGCGGATCCAGTACCACCAGTACGGCGGGCCGGAGGTCATGCGGCTCGAGGAGTTCGAGCCGGCACCGCCCGGCGCCGGGGAGGTCCTTGTCCGGGTGCGCGCGGCCGCGGTCAACCCGATGGACTTCGGGATCCGCGCCGGCCGCATGAAGCACGTGACCGGTCGGCGCTTCCCGCGCGCGATGGGTTACGACTTCGCGGGCGTCGTCGAAGCGGTCGGCGACCGCGTCACCCGGCTGCGGGTCGGCGACGAAGTGCTCGGCGGGACGTCGATCAAGTCCGCGGGCGCGTTCGCCGACGTGATCGTCGCCCAGGAGAAGGGCATCGTGACCAAGCCCGCGAACCTCTCGTTCGAGGACGCCGCCGCGCTCCCGACGGTCGGGATCACCGCCCTGCAGGCCCTGGTCGCGAAGGGGAAGCTGCGGCCGGGCCAGGCCGTGTTCGTGCACAGCTGCCTCGGCGGAGTCGGCCGCTCCGCCGTGCAGATCGCCCTCGCCCACCAGGCCACGGTCGCCGGCAGCTGCCGCGATACCGCCAGGTCAGAAGCGTATGACCTCGGTATCGAACCGGTCGTCGACTTCAGTTTCGACGCAGCCTCACTCGCCGGACGGTTCGACCTCGTCCTCGACGCGGGCGGTCCGCACTCGCTGCCGGTCAAGACCGCACGGACGATGCTCAGGCCCGGCGGCCGCATCGTCAGCGTCCTCCCCACCCCGGCGAACCTCGTGAGGAGCGCCCTGCCGGGGCCGTACCAGGCCGTGATCGCCCGACCGGTCACCGAAGACCTCGAAGAGGTCGCGCGAGCCGCCGGCCGGGGCACACTGCGGCTACCGGTCGCCCGTGTCGTCCCGCTCTCGCAGGCCATCCCCGCGCTCACCGAACTCGAACAGGGCCGCGCCGCCAAGCGAGGCAAGCTGATCATCACGCCGGGATGAACCCACCTGAAGAACCCGGCCGCACCGACCGAGGAGTACGCCTGAGCGGTCCGCCGGCCGGGTCGCGCGTACTGGACATCACGACGGTCATCATGGGTCTCTGCGCCACGGTCCGGCTCGGTGACACGGGCGCGGACGTGATCCACCGTCGAACGCCCTGATCTCGCCGCTGCCCCCGGTTCTCCAGCAGCGGCGCCCACCACGAGGACGACGCCGCCCCGCCGACCGAACTGGCCCGCCTGATCGCTCGGCGCACGGTGCGTGTCCCGACCGGGGAGCACCACCGCCGACAGCCGTGTGCCCCGCCACTCCCTCCCTCGGGAGGGAGTGGCGGGGCACACGGTTCAACGGCACCGGCTAGGTCGTCGTGCGCCGCCGCCGGGCTCCCGGCCGCCGCTCGCTCGGCCGGGTCACCGGATCCCCGGCCTCCAGCGCGCTCGCGCGCCTGCGCAGACCGAACTCCGCCAGCGCCTCCGCCAGCTTCGCGGCCGACGGCTCGGGCGCCATGACGTCCACTCGCAGCCCGTGCTCCTCGGCCGTCTTCGCCGTGGCGGGCCCGATACAGGCGATCACCGTCACGTTGTGCGGCTTCCCGGCGATGCCCACCAGGTTCCGCACGGTGGACGACGACGTGAAGAGCACCGCGTCGAAGCCACCGCCCTTGATCGCCTCCCGGGTGTCGGCCGGCGGCGGCGACGCCCGCACCGTCCGGTAGGCGGTCACGTCGTCCACCTCCCAGCCGAGCTCGATCAGCCCGGCGACCAGCGTCTCCGTGGCGATGTCGGCCCGCGGCAGGAACACCCGGTCGATGGGGTCGAACACGGGGTCGTACGGCGGCCAGTCCTCGAGGAGTCCCGCGGCCGACTGCTCACCCGACGGCACCAGATCCGGCTTCACGCCGAAGGCGACCAGCGCCTTGGCGGTCTGCTCGCCCACCGCGGCGACCTTGATCCCCGCGAAGGCCCGGGCATCGAGCCCGTACTCCTCGAACTTCTCCCGGACCGCCCGCACCGCGTTGACCGACGTGAAGGCGATCCACTCGTACCGCCCGGTGACGAGCCCCTTCACGGCCCGCTCCATCTGCTGGGGCGTGCGCGGCGGCTCGACGGCGATCGTCGGCACCTCGTGCGGCACGGCCCCGTAGGACCGCAACTGGTCGGAGAGGGACGCCGCCTGCTCCTTCGTACGCGGCACGAGCACCTTCCAGCCGAACAGCGGCTTGGACTCGAACCACGACAACTGGTCGCGCTGGGCGGCGGCGGACCGCTCGCCGACCACGGCTATCACCGGCCGGCCGCCGTCCGGCGAGGGCAGCACCTTCGCCTGCTTCAGCGTCTGCGCGATGGTGCCGAGGGTGGCGGTCCAGGTCCGCTGCCGGGTCGTCGTACCGGCGACGGTGACCGTCAGCGGGGTGTCCGGCTTGCGGCCGGCGGCGACCAGCTCGCCGGCGGCCGCGGCCACCGAGTCGAGCGACGTCGACACGACGACCGTCCCGTCCGAGGCACCCACCTCGGTCCAGCACCGGTCCGAGGCGGTACGGGCGTCCACGAAGCGGACGTCCGTGCCCTGCGCGTCCCGCAGCGGCACACCGGCGTACGCCGGCACCCCGACCGCGGCCGCGACACCCGGCACGACCTCGAAGGGCACACCCGCAGCGACGCAGGCGAGCATTTCCTCGGTCGCGTACGTATCTAGTCCCGGGTCCCCGGACACCGCACGGACGACCCGCCTGCCACCCCGCGCGGCCTCCATGACAAGATGAGCCGCATCCCGCACGGGCGGGAGGGAAGCGGTTGTTGACGCACCGTCAACAACCGTGAGTTGAGGCGTGCCTGTGCCCTGATACGGGTCCGACGAAGGATCCGGGTTCGGGGTCACGACGGAGACGCCCTGCCTGGCGTGGGCTCTGATCACGTCGAGCACCTCGTGCTCGGCGACCAGGACGTCCGCGCTGGACAGTGCCTCCACGGCACGCAAGGTCAGCAGTCCCGGATCCCCGGGTCCGGCACCCAGGAAGGTGACGTGCCCGTGATCGAGGCCGGCGGGAAGGTTGGTGGGGCTCATTGTGCTCGCTCCCCCATCAGACCGGCCGCGCCCTGGGCAAGCATCTCGGTTGCGAGTTCGCGACCGAGCGCCGTGGCCTGGTCGTATGTCTCGGGCACGGGACCGGTGGTGGACAACTGCACCATGCGGGTGCCGTCGGTCGTGCCGACGACTCCCCGCAGGCGCATTTCCTTGAAAATCTGCCCGTCGGCATGGGGGTCCCCCCGCTCGAGCGGAGCCGAGAGTGGGGGAAGGTCGGCCAGCGCGCCCACAGGGGCGGAGCAGCCGGCCTCCAGGGCGGCGAGCAGTGAACGCTCGGCGGTCACGGCGGCCCGCGTGAACGGGTCGTCGAGTTCCCCGAGCAGGGCGATCAGCTCCGCGTGGTCCGCGGCGCACTCGACCGCCAGTGCCCCCTGGCCGGGGGCGGGCAGAACCGTGTCGACCGACAGGAAGTCGGTCACCTCGTCGATGCGGCCGATGCGGCTGAGGCCGGCCGCCGCCAGTACGACGGCGTCCAGCTCGCCGTCATGGACGTACCCGATCCGGGTGTCGACGTTTCCGCGTATCGGCACCGTCTCGATGTCCAGCCCGTGGGTCCGCGCGTACGCGTTCAGCTGCGCCGCCCGGCGCGGCGAACCGGTGCCGATGCGGGCCCCGCGCGGCAGGTCGGTGAACTTCAGCGCGTCCTTGGCGACGATCACGTCCCGCGGGTCCTCACGCACCGGTACGGCGGCCAGCACCAGCCCTTCGGGCTGGGTGGTCGGGAGGTCCTTGAGCGAGTGAACCGCGAAGTCGACCTCGCCGCGCAGCAGCGCGTCCCGCAGGGCGGTCACGAAGACACCCGTGCCGCCGATCTGGGCGAGGTGCTCGCGGGAGGTGTCGCCGTAGGTGGTGATCTCGACCAGCTCGACGGGCCGCCCGGTCACCCGGCTCACGGCTTCCGCCACCTGCCCGGACTGGGCCATGGCGAGTCTGGATCGCCTGGTCCCCAGTCTCAGTGGATTGTCAGTCATGCCGGTCGGTCCTTCGTGTCTGTGCTGTCCACGGCCCGGGAGACGGCGGCCACCGTCTCGGGGTCGAGGTCGAACAGGGTCCGCAGCGCGTCCGCGTACCCGGCGCCGCCGGGCTCGGCCGCGAGCTGCTTGACCCGTACGGTCGGCGCGTGCAGCAGCTTGTCGACGACCCGGTGCACGGCCTGCCGGATCTCTCCGCGCTGCCGCTCGTCCAGGCCGGGCAGGCGTCCGTCGAGCCGCGCGATCTCGCTCGCGACGACGTCGGCGGCCATCGTCCGCAGGGCGACCACGGTAGGCGTGATGTGCGCCGCCCGCTGGGCCGCGCCGAAGGCGGCCACCTCGTCCGAAACGATACGCCGCACCTGGTCCACGTCGGCCGCCATCGGCGCGTCCGCGGACGCCTCCGCCAGCGACTCGATGTCCACCAGCCGCACCCCGGCCAGCCGGTGCACAGCCGCGTCGATGTCCCGGGGCATGGCGAGGTCGAGGAGGAAGAGCGCGGGAGCGGGCCGGACGAACCCGGCGACCGGCTCCGGCCGGCGCCGCTCCGGGATCCGGCCGAACCGGGCGGCGGCCGCGGCGAGCGCCCCGACCAACTCCGCCTCGGCCTCCGGCGTACGGCGGACCGCGTCCCGCCGGTCGACGGTCCCGTTGTCCACCCAGGCCGCGTGCTGCTCCAGCTCGGCGGCGGCCATCCCGGCGACGGCGGCCTCGCCCATCACCGAGAAACCGCTCTGCTCGGCGGCGAGGTCCAGCGGGCAGTTCTCGTCGCCGCCGACGCCGGTGCCCGGCCCGGTGCCGGCCGACGGCCGCTTCGCGGCAGACGGTGCGCCGGTCTCGGCGACCGGCTCACCGGTGCGCCCCTCGAACGCCGCCGCGACCACCTCAGCGGTCAGCACCAGCCCGGTCGCCCCCGTGCACGAGATCACGACGTCGGCACGTGTCAGCTCGCGCGGCACCGCGGCCATCGGTACCGCGCGGGCCACCACGTCCGTCTCGTCGTTCTCGGTGACGATCCGGGCGAGCCGCTCCGCGCGGTCGTGCGTCCGGTTCGCCACGACGATCTCCGTGACGCCCGCCCGTGCCAGCGTCGCGGCGGCCAGCGAGGACATCGAACCGGCGCCGATGACCAGCGCCTTCTTGCCCCGGGCCCAGGTCTGCACATCGCCACCGGCGGCCAGCTGTTCGAGCCCGAAGGTGACCAGGGACTGTCCGGCCCGGTCGATCCCGGTCTCGGAGTGCGCGCGCTTGCCGACCCTGAGCCCCTGCTGGAACAGGTCGTTCATCAGCCGCCCGGCGCTGTGCAGCTCCTGCGCGCGGGCCAGGGAGTCCTTGATCTGCGCGAGGATCTGTCCCTCGCCGACGACCATCGAGTCGAGCCCGCAGGCCACCGAGAACAGATGGTGGACGGCCCGGTCCTCGTAGTGCACGTACAGATAGGGGGTGAGCTCGTCCAGCCCCACCCCGCTGTGCAGGGCGAGCAGCGTGGACAGCTCGGCGACCCCGGCGTGGAACTTGTCGACGTCGGCGTAGAGCTCGATGCGGTTGCAGGTGGCGAGCACCGCCGCCTCCGTGGCCGGCTCGGCGGCGACCGTGTCCTGGACCAGCTTGACCTGGGCGTCCGCGGTCAGCGCGGCCCGCTCCAGAACGCTGACCGGGGCACTGCGGTGGCTCAGCCCGACGACGAGGAGACTCATGCCGGCATCACCGCGGGTACGTCCCCGTCGGGCCCCTGCTCGCCGGCGTCCCGGTGCGCGGCGACGGGCGCGACGGCGCCCTCGTGCTCCTCGCCGGCCTTGCGCTGCTCGTGGAAGGCGAGGATCTGCAGCTCGATGGAGAGGTCGACCTTGCGCACGTCGACGCCGTCCGGGACGGCCAGCACGGTCGGCGCGAAGTTCAGGATGGAGGTGACCCCGGCGGCCACGAGCCGGTCGCAGACCTGCTGGGCGACGCCCGGCGGGGTGGTGATCACGCCGATGGAGACGCCGTTGTCGGAGATGATCTTCTCCAGGTCGTCGCTGTGCTGCACGACGATTCCGGCGACCTGCCGGCCGGCCATCGCCGGATCGGCGTCGATGAGCGCCGCGACCCGGAAGCCGCGGGAGGCGAACCCGCCGTAGTTGGCGAGGGCGGCCCCCAGATTTCCGATGCCGACGATCACAACCGGCCAGTCCTGGGTCAGGCCCAGCTCACGGGAGATCTGGTAGACGAGATACTCGACGTCGTAGCCGACACCACGCGTTCCGTACGAACCCAGGTACGAGAAGTCCTTGCGCAGCTTCGCGGAGTTGACCCCCGCGGCCGCGGCCAGCTCCTCGGAGGAGACCGTGGGGACCGAGCGCTCCGACAGTGCGGTCAGAGCGCGGAGGTACAGCGGAAGCCGGGCGACGGTGGCCTCGGGGATCCCTCGGCTGCGGGTCGCCGGTCGGTGAGTTCGGCCAGTTGCCACGGTGCTCCAACGGGTTGAGCGGGGCTGCGGACGGTCACACGTACCCAGACCGCCCCGTCGACAGCAGGCTATGTCTTTGTGAACGCGTGCACAAAGATGGTGTCCGATTTGCCCGGCCAACGTGACCGGGGTCACGCGCCCCCGGCGCAGTCCTGCGGAACCGGCACACAAGCGTCCGCGCTCCCTCTCCGATGGGGGCAAAACCGTACACACTCCTTACGAATCCCGCCCCCGAGACCAAGCCGCCATCGATCCTAAGCGACTTCGCAGCCGGTTTGGACTAGTCGGTCAGTGCCTTGCGGAGCCGTTCCTCGTTCACGCGCCAGAAGGTGTGCTGTTCGCCGTCGACGAGTACGACCGGGATCTGTTCCCAGTACAGATCGTGCAGTTGCGGATCCTGGGTGATGTCCTTCCGCTCCCAGGACACTCCGAGATCGCCGCACACCTTCTCGACCACGGCCTGTGCGTCATCACACAGATGGCAGCCGGGTTTACGGATGAGGGTGACCGATCGCGCACTCGGCGCGGGCGCCTTCCGGCCAAAGAGGGGACTCATGACGCCCATTGTCCCGCCCCTGGCAGGGCATGTCCGCCGCCTTCTGCACGGGTTCTTCGCTTTGTTTAACGACCCGGTCGCGGAGAGTTCACACCCATCCAACTCCCGTGACCCCGGAACCCCCGAACGGACTGGCTATGCTCACGACATGGCCGCTCTCGGATGGCTCACTCCCCGTAGGCGCTCTGCCACGGCGCGGAGCGTGTTGGCAGGCGAGGCCTCGGCGGAGGCAGCGCGCAAGAACCAGGAAACGACGGCACCGCCGAAGGACGCCACGGAACCGGAGTTCCCGGTGCTCGGCGACGACAAGGCCGCCGCGTTCTTCGACCTGGACAACACCGTCATGCAGGGCGCCGCCATCTTCCACTTCGGCCGCGGGCTGTACAAACGCAAGTTCTTCGAGACCCGCGACCTCGCCAGGTTCGCCTGGCAGCAGGCGTGGTTCCGGCTGGCCGGCGTCGAGGACCCCGAGCACATGCAGGACGCCCGCGACTCCGCCCTCTCCATCGTCAAGGGCCACCGGGTCGCGGAGCTCCAGACCATCGGCGAGGAGATCTACGACGAGTACATGGCCGAGCGCATCTGGCCCGGCACCCGCGCCCTGGCCCAGGCCCACCTCGACGCCGGCCAGAAGGTGTGGCTCGTCACCGCCGCCCCGGTGGAGATCGCCGGCGTGATCGCCCGCAGGCTGGGCCTGACCGGCGCACTGGGCACGGTCGCCGAATCGGTGGACGGCGTCTACACGGGCAAGCTGGTCGGCGAGCCCCTGCACGGCCCGGCCAAGGCGGAGGCGGTACGCGCCCTGGCCGCCGCGGAGGGCCTGGACCTCTCCCGCTGCGCCGCCTACAGCGACAGCCACAACGACATCCCGATGCTCTCCCTGGTCGGCCACCCCTACGCCATCAACCCGGACACGAAGCTGCGCAAGCACGCCCGCGAGCTGGACTGGCGCCTGCGCGACTACCGCACCGGCCGCAAGGCGGCGAAGGTGGGCATCCCGGCGGCGGCGGGCGTCGGCGCGGTTGCCGGTGGCACGGCGGCGGCGATCGCGCTGAGCCGCCGGCGCCGATAGTTCGGCGCCGGCCGAGCAGGACATCGTCGCAGTACCGCGGACCGACTCCCGGCCGCGGGTGCGTCGTGGCTGATCGCGCAGTTCCCCGCGCCCCTGAGGGGCGCGCTGCCCAGCCGTGTCTCACATAGCCGCGGGCAGTCGTGCCGCTGGGGCGATGGGGGTCCCCCCGCTCGAGCGAAGCCGAGAGTGGGGGAGGGTGGGCGCGGGAGGCACCCTGCCAGCGCCGGTAAGCGTCCCCACCCCCGGCCCCCACCCCCCGCGCGCCCCGGATTGTCGCGCCGTCACCTCCACACGCCCCGCACATCGTCGAAACCCGCACGTTTCCGTTCAACAACCGATCAACCTAGGGCTCGCGAGACGCCACCAAAGGGTTACGGAAGCGAAGCAATCGATGATTTGAGCAACTCGGTGTAGCAGTGCCTGTACGAAGCGTTATTCTCCTCAGACGCAAACCGGTTCCTTTCCATCGCTACGACGAGTGAAAGGTTCCGTACTGCACGTGATGGAAGCTCTGCCTCTGGGAGTCCCGTGTACCCACACGTCGGGGTTGACGCCTCGGGCCTGGCTACGCTGCGCGCAACAGTCGCGGCGGTCAAAGAGACGCTGCGCGGCCTTGTCCCGACCGCGTACGCCGTCCCCGCCCTCGCCACCGCCGCCCCCGTCGGCCCGTGCTACGCACTGGCCGACGGCATGGAACAGGTGCCGGCGCGCGGCACCGTCGTCGAGGGCCGCCGGTCCGGCGACGGACGGGGCGTGAGCAGACGCGGCCGCACCACCGGCGCCGCCACCACCGCCCGCCGTCCGGCCGCGGACAGCGACAGCGCCCGCATGATGGACCTCGTGGAGCGCGCCCAGGCCGGCGAGGCCGACGCCTTCGGCCGCCTCTACGACCAGTACAGCGACACCGTCTACCGCTACATCTACTACCGGGTCGGCGGCAAGGCGACCGCCGAGGACCTCACCAGCGAGACGTTTTTGCGGGCCCTCAGAAGGATCGGCACCTTCACCTGGCAGGGCCGTGACTTCGGCGCCTGGCTGGTCACCATCGCCCGCAACCTGGTCGCCGACCACTTCAAGTCGAGCCGCTTCCGCCTGGAGGTCACCACCGGCGAGATGCTCGACGCCAACGAGGTCGAGCGCTCCCCCGAGGACTCCGTCCTGGAGTCCCTCTCCAACGCGGCCCTGCTCGACGCCGTACGGCGCCTCAACCCCCAGCAGCAGGAGTGCGTGACACTCCGCTTCCTCCAGGGCCTCTCGGTCGCCGAGACCGCCCGCGTCATGGGCAAGAACGAGGGCGCCATCAAGACCCTCCAGTACCGGGCCGTGCGCACGCTCGCCCGGCTCCTCCCCGACGACGCCCGCTGAACCGGCCACTCTGGGCGACCGCCAACTCGCGCTCCGTCAAAGCGTGTTGTCTTTCTCAGCCGATCACCGGCCGTGCGTAACCGAAGTGCCGAGCCGCTCGTTGTGCGGGATACAGGCTCCCTGTGGTCACGTCCGACCAGCCCAGATCACCCGATCGTGTGGACTGGTCGAGGGCGTGCAACCCTCAGGACCCCCTAGGGAGTCGACCGTCATGACGAGAGGAGGTGCCGCCAGTGATCGCGAACGTATCGGCCCACCGGCGGGCGAACGCCTTCGCCCAGGCCCTGGAGGAGCAGCCCGACCGGGAACCGGCGGCCGAGCGGTCCGGAGAACCGGCGGGCGATCCACCGGCCGCCCCGGGCGGGGCCGAACGGACCGAGCAGGGCAAGCTGTTGGCCCTGGCGACAGGGCTGGCCGCACTGCCCAAGCCGGAGCTCGACCCGGAGGTCAAGGTCGTCCAGCGAGCCCAGCTGGTGGCCGCGATGGAGGCCATGCTGGCGGAGGGCACCCTGGGCGGGGCGGCGGACGCTTCGGTACCCGCCCAGAACAGAGGGAGCGAAGCGGCTTCCGCGGAAGGGCGATGGCGGGAGACCGACGGGCGACCGGCCCGTTCCAAAGGCGCGCACCGGGCCAGCCCGCTCGGCAAGTTGCGACCGCGTTCCCGGTTCACCAAGGGGCTCGCCGCGGGCGGCCTGAGCGTCGGCGTGGCCGCCGGAGCCTTCGGCGGGGTCGCCGCCGCCAGCTCCGACGCCCTGCCCGGGGACTCGCTGTACGGCCTCAAACGCGGCATCGAGGACTTCAAGCTCAACTATCTGACCGACGGCGACGACCAGCGCGGCCAGACCTACCTCGACCAGGCCTCGACCCGGCTGATGGAGGCCCGCCGGCTGATGGAGCGGGGCCGCGGCGGCCATCTCGACCACGAGTCGATCGGTGAGATCCGGCGCACCCTGTCCGGCATGCGGCAGGACGTCACCGAGGGCCACCGCCTGCTCCACGAGGCGTACGAGCGCGATCCGGACTCCCTGGGTCCCATCCAGGCCCTGTCCGTCTTCGCCCAGTCCCACCGCGAGGCCTGGGGCGCCCTGCGCGAGAAGCTCCCGGTCCAGCTCGGGGACGTCAGCCAGCAGGTGTCGTCCGTCTTCGACGCCATAGACCAAGAGGTCGCCCCGCTGCAGTCCCTGCTCCCCCAGCCGTCCCAGGGCACCGGCGGCGGCACCGGAAAGCAGGGCTCCGGCACGGCGTCCACCGGCTCCTCCGGCAGCCACGGATCGTCGTCCCCGTCCTCCGGCAACTCCTCCTCGGGCCGCGACACGGGCAACGGCAGCCCCAGCGGCTCGGCCTCCGGCAACACCGGTGAGGGGCTGATCGGCGGCAGCACGGGCGGGCTGCTCGATCCTCCGAAGACCGGTTCGAGCAGCCAGTCCCCGTCGAAGAGCGCGTCCCCCGCACCGGACGTGACCCTGCCGCCGCTCCTGCCAGGGCTTCTGCCAGGGCTGGGCATCGACAGCGAGGACGCCGGCAACTGACGAAGACGGGGTGCCTCTCAGCCGAGGGGCACCCCGTCTCCCCAGCATCACGACTCAGAAAAACCGCCGGGAAGAACCCGCCAGAAAAAAGCCGCCGGGAAAACCCGCTGGTAAAGCCGTCAGAAGAAGACCGACCGCCGCTGCACGAGCAACTTGTACAGCGTGTGCTGAATCTGCTCCCGCACCTGATCCGTCAGGTTGAACATCAGCATCGGATCCTCGGCCGCCTCCGGCGGATAGCCATCCGTGAGGATCGGCTCCCCGAACTGAATCGTCCACTTCGTCGGCAACGGCACCGCCCCCAGCGGCCCCAGCCACGGAAACGTCGGCGTCAGCGGAAAATACGGAATCCCCAGCACCCGAGCCAGCGTCTTCGCGTTGCCGATCATCGGGTAGATCTCCTCGGCCCCCACGATCGAGCAGGGAATGATCGGCACCCCCTGCCGCAGCGCGGTGGACACGAACCCGCCCCGCCCGAACCGCTGGAGCTTGTACCGCTCGCTGAACGGCTTCCCGATGCCCTTGAACCCCTCCGGCATCACCCCGACCAGCTCCCCCTG
The DNA here is from genome assembly GCF_021462265.1 of Streptomyces shenzhenensis. Classification (GTDB taxonomy): domain Bacteria; phylum Actinomycetota; class Actinomycetes; order Streptomycetales; family Streptomycetaceae; genus Streptomyces; species Streptomyces shenzhenensis. The sequence continues at coordinate 31,617 of NZ_JAJONF010000064.1, forward strand.
CCCCAGCAGCCGCTCGGCGTCCTCCGCGCACGCGAGCGTGTGCCCGAGCTTCCGCGCCAGCTCGTTCACCACCGGCAGCACGAAGACCAGGTCCGCCGCGAGCAGCCTGAGGTGACGATTCGCCGGATGCCGGTCGTGGACGGCGACCTGCATCATCAGCCCGTCCAGCGGCAGCGTCCCGGAGTGGTTGGCGACGATCAGCGCACCACCCTCGGCCGGGATGTTCTCCATGCCCTTCACCTCGACCCGGAAGTACTTCTCGTACACCGGCCGCAGCAGGGACATCAGGACCTGGTCGGTCAGCTCCTCGTCGTACCCGAAGTCGTCGACCTCGTACTCCCCGGTCAGCCGCCGCCGCAGAAACGCGAGTCCGCGCGCGACGCGCTGCTCCAGGCCTGCCTCGTCGTGCGGCTGCTTCACGCCCGCCTCAGGGTTCTCCCGGGTCACATGCACATCCTCCTGCGCGGGGATCCGCCCGGCGAGAGGCGACACCTCACGCACCACGGCGGATTCGCGCACCGCCGCCGCGGGCTCGCGCACCGCCGCCTGCTCGGCACCGCCCTTGCGCCGGCTCCCCGCGGCCCGCCGCCGGGCCGGCCGCTGCACGGCAGCCCCGCGGGACCGGTCGTCGTCGAACGGAATGACCTTGGCGTCCGCCATCGTTGCTGCGCTCCTCAGTTGGCGCTCTGGGTCGGGTTCTGCGTCGGGGTCCTCGTCGACGCCCGCCCGCCGCTGAGGGCGGGCAGCGCGGCGATCCGGTCGACGGCCGCGGCCACGACCTGGGGCGGCAGCAGCCCCGGGACCTGGGCGCGCGCGAAGTCCGCGAACGTCGCCGCCGTCGTGTACTTCGGCCGGAATCCCAGCGTCTCGCGCATCTGGACGGTTTCCACCACCCGGCCGTGCGTCAGCAGCCGGATCTGCTCGGGCGAGAAGTCGCTCATGCCGAGCGTCCGCACCAGGGACCCGGCCCAGGTGACCGCCGGCAGCAGCAACGGCACGGTGGGCCGCCCCAGCCGCCGCGAACACTGCGAGAGGAGCAACACCCCGTCACCCGCGATGTTGAACGTGCCGCTGTTCAGCGTCCCCCGCTCCGGCTCGTGCGAGGCGATCCGCAGGACCTCGATGACGTCGTCCTCGTGCACGAACTGGAGCCGCGGGTCGTACCCGAAGACGGTGGGCAGCACCGGCAGCGAGAAATAGGAGGCGAGCGGAGAGTCCGCGGTCGGCCCGAGGATATTGGCGAACCGCAGCACGCACACCGCCACGTCGGGCCGCCTCCGGGCGAACCCGCGCACATATCCCTCGACCTCCACCGTGTCTTTCGCGAACCCGCCGCTGGGCAGGGACTTCGGCGGGGTGGTCTCGGTGAAGACCGCCGGATCCTTCGGTGCGGACCCGTACACGTTCGTACTGGATTTGATCACCAGCCGCTTGACGTTCGGCGACTTCTGACAGGCACCGAGCAGTTGCATCGTCCCGATGACATTGGTCTCTTTGACGGTGGTCCGGCTCCCGCTCCCCAGCGGCGTGCCGGTCACGTCCATGTGGACGACGGTGTCGGCACCGCTCTCGGCCAGCACCCGGGCGATGGTCGGCTGCCGGATGTCGGTCTGGATGAAGTCCGCCCCGCCCAGATGGTGCTCGGGCGGCACCGCGTCCACGGCGACCACCCGGTCCACCTCGGGATCACGCTGGATCCGCCGTACGAAACGGCCCCCGAGTTGACGGGCCACTCCGGTCACGAGCACGACCTTCCCCAAGATCAGCGCCTTTCTTCCGTGTTCCCGTATGCGGGCCAACTTAGCGGGTCGTTGTTGCGCCGGCATGCCCCACGACGGGCCACGACAGGCCGCAACGGCCGGAAAACGCAGTGGCCCCCCACCGTACTGGTGGGGGGCCACACACGAGCTCTCGCGGCTCGGCGCCGTACCTACTTCTTGTTACGACGCTGAACGCGCGTGCGCTTGAGCAGCTTGCGGTGCTTCTTCTTGGCCATCCGCTTGCGCCGCTTCTTGATAACAGAGCCCACGACTACCCTCGCTCACTTCTCATCACTCGGTGCTGGGCATCATGGGCCCATACGACCTACGAGGGGCTAGCCTACCCGTCCGAGCGCTGAGCTCGTAATCGAGGTGCTCCGGCCCTCCCGAAACCGTCGTCAGGCGGTCTCCACCCCCACGTAACTCTCGCGAAGGTAGTCGTGTACCGCCTGCTCGGGGACGCGGAAGGACCGCCCCACCCGAATCGCGGGCAGATGACCGCTGTGCACCAGCCGGTACACGGTCATCTTCGACACTCGCATCACCGCGGCGACCTCCGCCACGGTAAGGAACACAACCTCGTTCAGAGGCCTCTCGCCAGCTGCCATGACACACCTGAACCTTCCGCACTCGACGGGCCACCGGCTTCCCCTTCCGGTGACTCTTCGTCGTTGCGTGCTCACTCCCCAATGTAGGGGCGGGTGATGCGAGTGGGGAAGAGGTGCACCCATCGGCGGCCTACTGTGACAGACACGCTCGATTGAGTACGTAGCGGGTAAGCGGCGTGTAGCAGTCGGACCGCACGCCGTCATCAACCGGAACGGCCACGGACACCGCCCCCTCGGCCTCCCCCACGAAGAGCGCGGGGTCATCCGTATCCGCCAGCCCAATCGCCTCAAACCCCAGCTGACCTGCACCGCAGACCCACCCGTGATCCCCGACCACCAACTCCGGCAAGGGCCCTCCCCGCTCCGCCGCGGCATCCAGCGCCACCCGGACGGGCAACGGCGAATGCGTATGTGCCCCCGGCGCACAACCGGGGCGCCCACGGCCCACTTCTCGCACGAACCCGACTCCTCGTACGTAATCGAGGTTGCACGTACGTAGACCGAACCGGGTCGTTATGTCGACACAGCGACCCTGCGCGGGGGTGAGAATCTCACATCCCGCCGCCGACAGAGCGTCCGCGAGACCGGCGTAGAACCCGATCAGCCGGTGCGGATGCCCGGTTCCGAACAACACGGGAGCCCGCCGCCGGGCCACGGCCCCCACCCGCTCGGCAAACGCGTCCAGCCGGGCGACGGTCAAGTCGGGATCGATCACATCATGCCCTGAAACACACCGTGGATCGTCCGAAACCCCACACTTGGCCGCCATCAACCGAACCAACTCCCGCTCATCCCACCTCCCTTGCGGATCGATCCCGATCAGCACCCGAGGATCCCGAGCAGCGAACAGCCGATAACTCCGAAGACTCCACTCCCGCGAGGTCCCCACCGCCCCCGCCAGCCCAGCCCCCACCAAGTACGCCCGAAGCCCACCACCACTCACCACCCCACAAATCCTGACGGCCCCCACCCCGCCAGACCCCCAAAACACCCGAACACCGCACAGTCGGCGTAACCCAAAACCCAACCCACACCCCCAAAGCCAGCCCGGCGCCTACAGACGAAAGCCGCCGAGCACCCCCACCAGCCCACCCACCGCCCGAGAACGAAAGCCGGCCCCACCCCAACCCCCCAGCCCGCCCAACGCTTACGAACGAAGACCGTCCCGCACCCACCACCAGCCCACCCGGCACTCGAGGACGAAGACCGTCCCGCACCCACCACCAGCCCACCCGGCGCTTGCGGACCAAGACCGGCCCGCACCCACCACCAGCCCACCCGGCGCTTGCGGACCAAGACCGTCCCGCACCCACCACCAGCCCACCCGGCGCTTGCGGACGAAGGCCAGCCCGCCCGGCATCTGACCAGGAAAGCCGGTAGCTGCTTGCGGACGAAAGCCGGTCCGCACCCACCACCAGCCCGTCCGGCGTTTGAGGACGAGGCCGTTCAGGCCGATGCGGGGGTCCGGGGGCGGCAGCCCCCGAACCGGGCGGTCGAAGGGGGCCCACCCCCTGGAGGACGGGACGGGCAGGGGCGGCGGGGGCGAGAAAACCCCTACGCCAACAACCCCCGCAGCGGAAACACCGCCCGCCGAGTAGCCAGCACGGCCTGATCCAAGCGATCAGCGGGGTCGTACCCCACCTCCCACGCCGCCCACCCCACCGGCCACCGCCCATCCGTCATCCGCCCAGGCCCCAACTGCCGAGTCCGGGCAAACACCTCCTGCCGCCACGCCTCAGGCACCACCGTCTCAGGCGCAACCTCCCGCCCCGCCGCGATCCCCACCAGGTGCGTCCACGACCGGGGCACGACATCCACCACCTCGTACCCGCCCCCGCCCAACGCGACCCACTTCCCCCCGGCGTACTCATGCGCCAGCTCATGACACGCCACCTGCACCGCCCGCTGCGCATCCAGCGACACCGCCAGATGAGCCAGCGGATCCTCGAAATGGGTATCGGCCCCGTGCTGGGTCACCAGCACCTGCGGCCGAAAGTCGGCGACCAGCTCCGGCACGACGGCGTGAAACGCCCGCACCCACCCCGCGTCCCCGGTCCCCGCCGGCAACGCCACGTTCACCGCGCCGCCCTCCCCCGCCCCCGCGCCGACCTCCTGCGGCCATCCGGTCTGCGGGAACAACGTACGGGGATGTTCGTGCAGCGAGATCGTCAGAACCCGCGGATCCTCCCAGAACGCGGCCTGCACCCCGTCCCCGTGGTGCACGTCCACATCCACGTAGGCGACCCGCTCGGCGCCCAGCTCCAGCAACCGCGCGATCGCCAGCGCGGCGTCGTTGTAGATGCAGAACCCGGACGCGGCCCCCGGCATCGCATGGTGCAGCCCACCCGCGAAGTTCACGGCGTGATCGACGTTCCCACGCCAGACCGCCTCCGCCGCCCCCACCGACTGCCCGGCGATCAGCGCGGACACCTCGTGCATCCCGGCGAAGGCGGGATCGTCCACCGTCCCCAGCCCGTACGACTGATCGGCCGCCCCGGGATCCGCCGAAGCCGCCTTCACGGCCTCGATGTAGTCCTCCCTGTGCACCAGCCGCAGCGTCGATTCCCCGGCGGGCTTGGCCGCGACGACATCCATCACCCGATCCAGCCCGAAGGCGCTGACCAGACCCCAGGTCAACGCCAGCCGGACCGGATCCATCGGATGGCCCTGACCGAAGTCATAGCCCGTTACTGCCTCGTCCCACATCAGCTGTGCGCGGCCGCTCATGCCCGCCACCGTATCGGTCCGACCTGGTCGCGAACGAACGGGCATACACCAGTGTCACCAGCACCAACACCATCGGCACCGACATCGCCCCGCGGTAACTCCACGCATCGCCCAGCGCCCCGACCAACGGCGAGCCGACCAGGAACCCGACGTAGTTGAAGACGTTCAGCCGGGCGATGGCCGCATCCGAAGCCCCCGGAAACAGCCGGCCCGCCGCCGCGAAGGTCTGCGGCACCAGCACACACAACCCCAGCCCCAGCAGAGTGAACCCGGCCATACCGACCCAGGCTCCCGGCGCCGTCGCCACCACCGCGAACCCGGCCGCCGCCACCAGCGCCCCCAGCCGTACGACCGGCACGGCACCGAACCGCCGTACCCCGAAGTCCCCGATGGTCCGGCCGACCAGCGTGGTCACCATGTACACGTTGTACGGCACGGTGGCGAGCTGCTCACTGCTGCCCAGCACGTCCTTGAGGTACTTCGCACTCCAGTTTGAGACGGTCGAGTCCCCGATGTAGGCGAAGGTCATCACCAGACACAGCGGCAGCAGCAGCTTGAAGACGACACCGCCCGCGCCCCCGTCCCCGCTGGCCGCCCCGTCCTCCACCGGCGCGGGATCACCGTCCACGTACCACCGGCTCCCCACCAGCGCGGCCGGCAGCAGCACCGCGACCACCGGGAGGTACGACACCCACAGCGCGAGATGCCAGTGCGCCCCCACCCAGGCCAGCGACGCCCCGAGGATCCCGCCGAGGCTGTACGCGGCATGGAAGCTGAGCATGATGCTGCGCCCGTACGTCCGCTGCAGGCTCACCCCGAGCATGTTCATCGAGGCGTCCAGCGCACCCACGGCCAGCCCGAACACGCCCAGCGCCACCGCCAGCTCGGCCATCACCCCGCCGGACCCCGCCCCGAGCAGCGCCAGCATCACCACCGGCTGGGACCAGCGCAGCAGCAGGCTCGGCCGTATTCGCTTCACCAACTGCTCGGTGGTGACACTGCCGACGCCGGCCAGGATGGGCACGGCAGCGAGAAAGACCGGCAGCAGCGCGTCGGAGACGCCGTACCGGTCCTGGATGGCGGGAATGCGCGTCACCAGCAGCGCGAAGGTGGCGCCCTGGGTGAAGAAGCTGAACGCCAGCGAGGCCCTGCCGCGCCGCAGCACATCTGTCATGGCGGCGAGCGTAGGGCCCCGGCGTACTCGTGGGTAGATCCAGCCAAAGATGAATTTCCTTCAGCTTTACTTTCCTGCCGCTCAGGCGGCGACCGCGAGCTCCTGTTCCCGCGCCTGCTCCTGCGCGGCTTCCTGACGCTTCACCTCGTCGGTGATCAGGCACGCCATCGGCTCGGCGGCCGCCCTTGCGCAGAGCACCATGCCGAGGCTGATCGCGACGACCAGGAGGAGCGAGCTCAGCCAGACCATGGTGGCCACGGGGATCGTGTAGGCGCCCACGACCCGGGCGACGCACTCCGCCACCAGCACCAGACCCCAGATCACGGAGAAGACCCGCTCCTTGCGCAGGAACTCCGCCGACCGGGCCGCGGTGCCGGACGCCAGCCGCTCCCAGGCGGCCTCCCGGGCCGCGTCGCCCTTCAGCAGGAAGGGCTTCAGTCCCGCCGTCATCATCGGCCTGCCCAGCGCCACCGACACCAGGATCCCGATCCCGATGGTGCTGCTGACCGCACCGTCCTTGGCGAGCATGAGCCGCGGGTCACCGGAGACGAAGCTCAGCGCCAGCCCGACCACGTTCACGACCAGGATGAGCGCCGCCAGCCCGTTGACCCGGCGCTCCTTCACCACACTCCAGAGCGTCCGCACGGCCGGCACCACGCTGCTCCAGGCGAGCGCCGCGAAGGTGCCCATCCCGAAGGCCCCCTTGAAGAAGTAGTACGACCCGAGGGGTACCGCCACATCCACGAGCAGCGGCCGGAGGTTCTCCAGCACGCTGGGCTGCTGCTTGCTCTGGGACTCGGTGTTCGTCGTCTTCGTCATGCCCTCAGCTTCGCGGCCGGACGGGGTTCCCCAGTAGAAACGATCGTCCGGAGCTCGGCATGACAATTGTCAGCCCTGTCGTCATGCCCCCGGTCATTCCAGCAGGTCAACCAACTGCGCCATGTCGGAGAAGAGTTGGGTGGCCTCCTGCAGCCGGTCGGCCGGTGTCATCGCCGTGAACCCGTACACGTCCATGCCGGCCGCCACAGCCGCCTGCACCCCCAGTGGACTGTCCTCCACGACGGCACACCGCCCCGGCGCGACCCCCATCCGCTCCGCCGCGTACAGGAAGAGATCGGGCGCCGGCTTTCCGCGCCCCACGTCCTGTGAGCTGAAGATCCGCGACTCGTCGAACCACCCGTCGAGCCCGGTCGTCCGATGCCCCACCCGAATCCGCTCATGGCTCCCCGACGACGCCACGCAGTACGGCACCCCGTCCGCCGCCAGCTGCTCCAGTACCCCGGCCGCCCCCGCCACGGGCTTCAGCTCCTCCTCGAAGGCGGCGAACACCCGCGCATGGAAGACATCGTCGAAGTCGTCCGGCAGCCGCTGCCCAGTGCGCTCCAGGACGAGCTCATGGATCCGGTGCATCGCGGATCCCATGTAGTCCCGTATGGAGTCCTCGTAGGACGTCCGGTGCCCCAACTCGGTGAGACAGGCGGCCAGGAGCCGGTTGGAGATGGGCTCGCTGTCGACGAGGACGCCGTCGTTGTCGAAGATAACCAGGTCGTAGCGCATGCCTCAGAGCTTAAACGCCGCCGTGAACGCAGAAAGGCCCACGCCGTGATGGCGTGGGCCTTTC
>NZ_JAJONF010000065.1 GCF_021462265.1 Streptomyces shenzhenensis
ACCACACTGCGTCAGGCTTGGGTGATCTCGATGTGGTGCGGCTTTGCCGCCTGGGCCTTGGGGACGGTGACGGTCAGGATTCCGTCGGCCAGCGTCGCCGTGATCTCCTGCGCCTTGAGGTCTGCCGGCAGCAGTGCCCGGTACTCGAACCCCCCGGTGCGCCGGGTACGGCGGCGCAGAACGCCTTCACGCTCGCATTCCTTGTACTCGCCGGAGATGCACAACTCACGGTCGCCGACCTCGACGTCGATGTCCTCGCGCTTGATCCCGGGCAGTTCCGCCTCGACCACGTAGGCGTCGTTCGTTTCGTGCAGGTCGGCCATGGGCGACCAGGCCCGAGCCGACGGCGTGACACCGCCGGCCTGTTCCAGGAACCGGTTCATCCGCTCGAAGAGGTCATCGAACTCGGCGGCGATCGGCTCGCCCCAGCCGAGGGTGGGGAACGGTCGTTCCGTGAGATGGCCGGGCCGGTGGTGTACGGGCAGAGACATCGCGGTTCACCTCCGCGAGAACGGCGGCATTCGGGTCATCTCCATGCTGCTGCTGGTCGCCGCGCCCCGCATGCGGACAGCCCGCGACCGACTCCGGGACCCCTCCCACCGCAGACTTCTGTGATCAGCAGCGCAAGGTGTCCGCGAGGGGATCAAGCCGTCTTTCTGCGCTGTCGCGGAACGAGCGCGGTGTTCCTCGCTTCGTGAGGGCCGGTCCCGGATGCGAGGCGAGGCGAGGACGGCGACGATGGGGCCGTGAGCAGGGCTGACCGCTTCGATGCTTTCCGTGCCCTGGCTGGGCGGCGTGGCCGGATCGGGGAGGGGCTGCTGGATGCGCTGGCCGACCAGCGCGCGAGTACCGCGGGGCCGCCACAGGCGTGGGCACCAGGGATCGCGGAGCGTCTCGACCTGCCCCATGCCGCCGGCTTGGGGCCCGCCGGCTACTTCGCCGACCTGGCCGCGCCGCACGGCCGCCGTCACGTGCGGGTGTGTACGGCGACGGCGTGCTTCGCGGCCCGTGGCGGACGGCATCTGGCGGAGGTGGAACGCGAGCTGGGCGTGACCGCGGACGGCGTAAGCGCGGACGGGGCCGTGTCGCTGCAGGCCGTGCGCTGCCTGGGCTACTGCTTCACCGGCCCTGCGGCGCTGGACGGAGACCAGCCGTGCACCGGCGCCGGGCTCGCCGACCAGATCGCCGGACGCCAAGAGCGCCGGGATCCCGGGATTCCGGTGGCTGATGCCACCGCGGACCCGGTCCTGCTCGAGGGCGTGCTGGAGGATGAGCCCGGCTGGCAGGCGTGGCCGCAGACCGTGGCGACGCGCACGGCCGACGAGATCCAGGCGGAAGCGGAAGCCGCCCGGCTGCGCGGGCGTGGTGGGGCCGGCTTCCTGGTGGCGGCGAAATGGGCGGCGGCCCGGGGCCGCCCAGGGGTGGTGGTCATCGCCAACGGGGACGAGGGAGATCCGGGGTCGTTCGCCGACCGGATGCTGATGGAACAGGACCCGGACCGGGTGCTGGAGGGGCTGGCGCTGGCCTGTCTCGCCTGTGGAGCCCGCGAGGGAGTGGTGCTGGTGCGGTCGGAGTACCCCAGGGCGCTTGCGCGGATGCGGGCGGCGGTGGAGCGCGCCTACACGGACGGGCATCTGGGGGAGCGGGTGCACGGCAGCGAGGTGACGCTGGACATACGGGTGGCGGCCGGAGCCGGGTCCTATGTGGCCGGCGAGGAGACGGCGCTGATCGCGGGAATGGAGGGCGGGCGGGGCTGTTCGCGGGCCCGTCCTCCGTATCCGACCGACGCGGGGCTGTGGGGTGCGCCGACCGTGGTCAACAACGTCGAGACACTGGCCGCCGTGCCCTGGATCGTGAGGCACGGCGGTGCCGCCTACGCCCGGCGCGGCGTACCGGGGCAGACGGGAACGAAACTGGTGTGCCTGGCGGAGCGGTTCGCCCGGCCCGGCTGCTACGAGGTGGAGTTCGGCACCAGCCTGGAATGGATTGTCCATGAGCTCGGCGGCGGACTGCGCGATGGTGCGCGGCTGGCGGTGCTGCAGGTTGGCGGTCCGTTGGGCGGGTTCCTGCCCGCTGACGGGCTGGAGGTGCCGCTGACCGAGCGGGATCTGACGATGAGCGGGGCGGCACTCGGCCACGCCGGTCTGGTCGCCTTCGACGACAGCGTCGAGCCGCAGGACGTGCTGCGGCATCTTTGGGAGTTCGCTGACGCGGAGAGCTGTGGGGCGTGCTCGCCGTGCCGGGTGGGGTCGCGGCGCGGCCTGCGGCTGGCGGCGGCGGGCGGTGCTCCCGATCCGGGCTACCGGCGGTGGATGCGGGTGATGGAAGAGGCGAGCCTGTGCGCGTTCGGCCGCCGCATCCCGCCCGCGGTGCGCAGCCTGGTCCGCGCCTGTGGTGACCGGCTGGCGAGCTGGGAGGCGTGATGCGGGTCTCGGTCGACGGGCGCGAGGTCGAGGTGGGGGAGGGGGCCTCGGTACTGGACGCGGTCCGTGCGGCCGGCGTGTGGCTTCCCGCTCTGTGCCACGACGACCGGTTGTCCGCGGTCGGCTCCTGCCGGACCTGCCTGGTAAGAGCAGGCGGGAACATCGCGGCCGCCTGCGTCACCCCGGCCGGCGAACACACACCCGTCACGACGGCCGGTGAGGAACTGGAGGCGTTGCGGCGTGACGCGGTGGAACTGCTGGTCTCCGCCCTGCCGCGGCGCGCGGTCGAGACGACGCACAGCGAACTGGCCTCCGTCTGCCACAAGCTGGGCATCGGCGCATCCACGGCTCAGGGGACGCGCGGGCGCGGGACGGACGACTCCCACCCGTACGTCCACCTCGACCCCGACCTGTGCATCGCCTGCGGGCGCTGTGTGCGCATCTGCGCCGAGGTACAGGGCACATTCGCGCTCACCCTGGCCGGCCGGGGCGCTGACACGGTCGTCGCGCCCGGCACCGGCGGGGCGTGGGCGGACTCCGACTGCGTGGCCTGCGGCGGATGCGTGGACACTTGCCCCACCGGCGCGATCTTCCAGCCGGGTCTGCCGCCCGGCAGCGCCGCCTCACGCCGGCTGCCCGCCACGAGCACGACCACGCGTACCACCTGCGGCTACTGCGGCGTGGGCTGCTCGCTGGACGTGGTCACCGAAGACGGCCAGGTCACGGCCGTACTACCGGACCGTGAGGGGCCGGTCAACCGCGGCCACGCCTGTGTCAAGGGCCGCTTCGCCCACGGCTTCCAACGCTCGCCCGAACGCCTCACCCAGCCCCTGCTGCGTCGCAACGGACGCCTGGAGCCCGTCAGTTGGGGCGACGCGCTCGACCATGTGGCGCGCGGGCTGCGGGCCGCGGTCGCCGTCGGCGGCCCGGACGCGGTCGCGGCGATCTCCTCGGCGCGCGCCACCAACGAGGAGAACTACCTCATCCAGAAGTTCATGCGCACGGTGATCGGCACGAACAACATCGACAACTGCTCACGGCTGTGCCACTCCCCGTCCGCCGCCGGACTCACCGCCTCCTTCGGCCTGCCGGGCGGCACCGACTCCTTCGACGACATCGACGGGGCCGACTGCCTGCTGGTGGTCGGCGCCAACCCCGTCGAGGCCCACCCGGTCGTCGGCGCCCGCCTCCTGGAGCGCGCCCTGCGCGGAGCCACGCTGATCGTCGCCGACCCGCGCGCAGTCGGACTGGCCGGACACGCGGACGTCCACCTGCGGCCACGCCCGGGCACCAACGTCGCCCTGTGCCACGGCATCGCCCACGTCCTGCTCGACGAGGGCCTGATCGATGACGCGTTCCTCCGCGAGCGAGCCACCGGCCTGCCTGAACTGACCGCCCTGCTCAAGGAGTACCCGCCCGAGGCGGCCGCGGCCCTCACCGGCGTGCCCGCGGCCGGCATCGTGCAGGCCGCCCGGTTGTACGGGCGCGCACGGTGTCCCGCGATCGTCTACGGGCTCGGCGTCACCGAGCACCTGCACGGCACCGACGGCGTGCGCGCCCTGGCCAACCTCGCCGTCCTGCGCGGCGCCGTCGGCACCGACCGCGGCCTGGGCCTGTACCCGCTGCGCGGCCAGAACAACGTCCAGGGCGCCTCCGACATGGGAGCCCTCCCCGACACCCTGCCGGGCTACCACAAGGTCACCGACCCGGCCGCCCGCGCCCGCGCGGAGCGTGTGTGGGGCGCCCCCGTCCCCGAGCGGCCCGGCATGCGCATCCCGCAGATGTTCGCTGCCGCCCGCGAGGGGCGGCTGCGTGCCCTGTGGGTGATCGGCGAGGACATCTGCTCCACCGACCCCGGCTCCCGCCAGGTGGCCGCGGCGCTGGACGCCTGCCCGCTCGTCGTCAGCCAGGACCTCTTCCTGTCGGCCACCGCGAGCCACGCGGACGTGGTCCTGCCCGCCGCTTCATGGCTGGAGAAGGACGGCACGTTCGTCAACTTCGACCGCCGCTTCCAGCGCGTCCGGCCCACCGTGGATCCACCCGGGCAGGCCAGATCCGACTTCGACATCGTCCACGCCGTCGCCGCCGCGCTCGGCGCCGACCTGGGCTGCCCCACCCCGGCCGCCGCTCTCGACGAATGCGCCCGCATCAGCCCGCACTTCACCGGGCTCTCGCACCAGCGCCTGGATCGGCAGGGCGCGTTGTGCTGGCCTTGCCCGTACCCGGACCGGCCTGGCCAGGCCAAGCTCTACACCGACCGCTTCGCCACCCGTGACGGCCGCGCCCACCTGGCCGCCGCCCCCTACCTGCCGCCCGGCGAACAGCCCGACGAAACCTACCCGCTGATCCTCGTCACCGGCCGCCGCCTGGCCCACTACAACTCCGGCAGCATGACCCGCCGCACCGACAACCTCCGCCTGGACCCCACCGACCACCTCGACATCCACCCCGACGACGCAGCCCGACACCACCTGCGCGACGCCCAGCCCGTCACCGTCGAAAGCCGCCACGGCCAGGCCCGCCTCACCATCCACATCACCGCGCACATGTCACCCGGCCAGGTCTTCTGCGCCTTCCACTTTCCCGCCAGCGGCGTGAACGCCCTCACCTCCGACCACGCCGACACCGTCACCTCGTGCCCGGAGTACAAAGTCACCGCGGTGCGCCTGGCGCCCTGAACCAAGGACCGCAGCGCCGCCAGTCCGACACCGTCCGTTTCGGGGTACCGACCGTGTGTACTCCCTGGTCAGCGCGGGCCCCGGCGTAGCGTGGCGATGCGCGGAAGATGGACGGCAGGCGCCGACCACCGACGTGCCAGGAGCTGCAGGTACGGGGGACGGCCGATGCCAGCAGCCGGAAGGGGCAGCTGGACGTGTGACCGGGGCGGTGAATGCGACGGTCCGCTGCCGGGCGGAGCATCGTTCGAGAACTCGGCGAAGCCGCGGCGTTTCTCAGCCGGAGGGATGAGGCCAGTGCGCGAGGCTGCCGGGTGAGGGAGCCGACCCCGTCGCTTCCGCTGCCGAGGGGTAGATCTCGTAGCTCTGGCGCATGCCGCTCAGATCGAAGATCCTCAGTATCCGGCCGGAGACGGACGCGACGCGCAGCGAGCCTTCGTGTTCACGGATGCGTTTGGTGATCGCCACGATCACGCCCAGTCCCATCGAGTCCATGAAGGTGACGAAGCCCAGATCCAGGACGAAGTGGCGGTGTCCCTCATCGAGGAGTTTGATCACTCCTTCCCGGATCATGGGGGCGGTGTGGGCGTCCACCTCACCGTCGGCCTCGACAACGGTCCAGCCGTTGACCACGTCAAAGCTGACCATCATGCTCTCGTGCCGGATGATGTTCGTTCGCATTGCCATCCCTTTTCACGTCTACGGACGGCGCAGGATGCCTGGCACGATGCCGCAGGAGAGGGCCTGGCCCTCCCCGATCACGGCCTGGGAAGCGCGAGCGGGGACCGGTGCCCGCTCCCCTGCGGGTGCCTCACTGCTGGTCACCGGCTCTTGGTCAGCCACTCGGCGAGAACGGCGGCCTGGCTGTGGTCCACATCCTTGGTGGCGGTCAGCAGCATGAGTCTGTCGCGGGCCGCGAGGTCACGCAGATGTCCGGCCGCCTCGCGGTGCCCGGCGTCGCGCAGTTCCGCCAGATAGCGGCGTCGGAACTCGGTGAAGCGGCTGGGCTCGTGGCCGTACCACTTGCGCAGCTCGCTGGAGGGGGCGACATCGCGCAGCCACTCGTCCAGGTGCGCGTCCTCCTTGCGCATGCCCCGGGGCCACACCCGGTCGACCAGCACGCGTTTGCCGTCCTTCGGCGCGGTCTCCTCGTAGACTCTGCGACAGGTGATCTGTTTGGCCATGATGATGCCCTTTCAGATCGGTCGGCCACCCCGACGTCGAGTGGGGTGGACAGTGCCATGTCCTGCTGCGCAGGGGATGGTCCCGACACGCCCATTTTATCGGGGTCGGCTCGTGCGGACCCGTCAGGATCCCGCTCGGTCCGCCCCCACTGGCGCCCGGGTGCGGAGCGATGGTGTCCCGTACGGCGTATCGACGAGGAGCACGATGTGCCCAGCAGACGTCCCCCGACCGAGTCACCGGATTTCCCCGCGCGGACGGCTCCCCACATGAACTCTGTGGGCGAACTGGACGCGGCGGTGGCCACCTGCCGGGCGTGTCCCCGCCTGGTGGCCTGGCGCGAGGAGGCCGCCAGGGTCAAACGCAGGGCGTTTCAGGACTGGCAGTACTGGGCGCGTCCCGTGCCCGGATTCGGCCCGCCGGACGCGGCGCTGGCGATCGTCGGTCTGGCCCCGGCCGCGCACGGCGGCAACCGCACCGGGCGCATCTTCACCGGCGACCCGTCCGGCGACGCGCTGTACGCGGCTCTGTACGACATCGGGCTGGCCTCCCAGCCCACCGCGACCCACCGGGGTGACGGGCTGGAGCTGTACGGGGTGCGGATCACGGTGCCCGTGCATTGCGCACCGCCCGACAACCGGCCCACCACTGGTGAGCGCGACACCTGCCGCCCCTGGCTTGCCCGTGAACTGGACCTTCTGCGCCCGACGCTGCGGGCCATCGTGGTACTCGGCGGCTTTGCCTGGCAGGCGGTGCTGCCCGTGCTGGCGGGCGCGGGCTGGCAGCTGCCCCGGCCCCGCCCGGCGTTCGGGCATGGCGCCGAAGCCCTCCTCACCGACGCCGCCGGTGAACGGCAGGTCCACCTGGTCGGTGGTTACCACCCCAGCCAGCGCAACATGTCCACCCGGACCCTGACCTCCGGCATGCTCCGCGACGTACTCCACCGAGGCGCCGTCATCTCCGGGCTGCCACTGCAACGGCAGCACCCGTAGGGCCGCGCGCCCTCCTGATCACCGGTTTCTGATTCCCGGGGGATTGGTAACTTCCGGTTGTGCCCGCTGGGAAGGCATGGGGGCGGGAAACCATCACGGCCTACAGGCGGCGACGATCAGGGCGATGTCGTCGCCTCCGCCGCTGCTGAGGCCGAGGCGGGACAGCAGGGTGTCGGCGAGGCGTCCAGGGCTGAGGCGCGGGTCGGCGGCGAGGATGGTGGTGAGCCGGTGGAGGCCGGCGTCGATGTCCTCGCCGCGGCGTTCGATGAGTCCTTCGGCGTACAGCACGAGCGTGGCGCCCGGTTCGTAGGGCACGGCGGCCTGAGGGCGCGGGACATGGTGGGGCGGGCTCCCAGGGGCGCGTCGGTTGCCTGGTCGAGCAGGACGAAGGTGCCGTCGGAACGGGTGAGGACCGGTGGCGGGTGGCCGGCGCTGCTGTAGGTGAGGGCGGTGGCCACCGTCAGCGGCGCAGCCATCGCACGGCAGTTCCGCCTCGGCGCCGACGGCACCCAGGACCCGGCCGTCTTCCAGGGCATGCTGGACGAGGCCGCCCAGGCCCGTACCGCCGCCGCCCGCGGAGCGGAGCCGGCGGTTCTGCCGATCTTTGGGGAGGGCCGAGCAGACCGGCGCGCTCAGAAGGGGCCGGCGGCCGACGCCGCCGGCCCCTCGTGCTGGGGGTCACCTGGCCTGGAGGGGGCCCGCGAAGGACTTGCGCAGGGAGCCGGGGGCGGCGAGGGGGAGCAGCGAGGCGAGCATCCTGCCCTTGAGAGTGGCGGGCCGGCGCGTGAGTTCGATGTCGACGCGGGTGCCGTCGCCCTCGGGGGTCATCTTGAAGACCCAGCCGCCGCCGGCGCCGAAGAGCTTGGAGTCGAGGGTGGTGATGGTGACGGTGTCGCCGCCGGGCCGCCATTCGTAGCGGGCCCGCTCCCAGGCGGCGGCGGTGCCTTCGGTGACCTCGGCCCAGGTGTCGCCGAGGTCGTGGACCTCGAAGTGGTCGGCGTCGATGGTGGGCCAGGCCGCGGCGCGGGAGGGGCCGAAGTCGGTCAGGACTCCCAGCACGTCCTTGGGGGCGAGCGTCGAGACGAGGTGGATGCGTACGACTGTCATGGGATTGTCCTCACCGAGAAGTAACCGGTCTGGCCGGTGATGAAAGACTCCCATGCAGTTTCGTCACCGGTCAAGTCGGTGATTCTTGACGGGTGTTCAGTCACCTGCCAGGAGAGTCTCGTGAGACATGTGTGTCCGTGCGGAACGCCCGCGCTCGACTTCGTGGGCACCTCGCAGGCACGGCGTGCGCCCGTTCCGATCGAGTGGATCGCCACCCCGGGACTGCTCGACTCCTGATCCGTGACCCCTTCAAACGTTGCTACTGCGGATGTGTCAACTGCCGACTCTGATCATACGTATGCGCAGTGACCACATGTCTCGATGACCGCTTTCGTCACCCCCTTGACCGGTGATGAAGTGAAGGGCACCCTGGTACTCGTCCAGGCCCACCAGCCGGACGCGATCACGGAGTGGAGAACGACCATGAAGAAGGAACTCGCCACCGACGCCGCCGCGGCGGAACTGCGTCACGCCCGGTTCGGCCGGCTCCCCGAGCGCATCCGCTTCGACCAGATGACCCAGGAGGTGGAGGCCACCCCCGGCGGTGCCAAGGACTCGTACAACCCCGAGGGCAACTGGAAGTACTACTCGTGCCTGGCCCTCGACCTGGGGCTGTAGGCCCCGGGCCGGCCGTCGAGCCGCGATGCGGTTTCCGAATGAGGGGTGAGCTTCACGGGGTAGGGTCGACGGCGTGAGCATGAACCTTGAGGAGCGGGTCCGGTCGGCGGTGGCGGCACTCCTGCACGCCACCGGCGAATCGCAGACCAGGCTCGCCGACGCGCTGGGAGTCACCCAGGCCCAGGTGAGCCGCCGCCAGTCCGGCACCGCCGGGTGGAGTCTGAACGACTGCGAGGCGGTCGCCGCGCACTACGGCATCGACGCGCTCGATCTCCTCGCCGGACCGACCCGGGCCGTCGAGGCACTGCCCGCCGCCCGCCGCCGCACCCCCGGCCGCCCGCCCGCCGGCGCACGTACCCCCACCGTCGAGGAGACGGTGCGATGACGGACTTCGGCGCGATCGACGCCCTGCTCGCCGGAGCGAGGAAAGAGGTACCGCTGCCGCCCGCCGAGGAACGGCGCAGGCTGCGCGAGGAGCTGAACCTCTCCCGCCCCCAGCTCGCACAGGCCCTGAGCGTCAGCTCGTCCACGGTCGCAGGCTGGGAGACCGGACGCGACCCGAGTGGCGAGACCCGGGAGAAGTACGCGTACTTCCTCGAAGGGGCACGCACCAAGCTGGCCGCCGTCGCCGCCGAGTCCCACGGCGCGGAAGCGGGCGGCGGCCCGGAAGAGCCCGGCGACCCTGCGGAGCTCCACGACACGGAGGAGCTCGACGGCACGCGTGCGGTCGTCCATGACGGCGACGACGGGGCCACGCTCACCACACCCCAGCCCTGCGTCCTGTGCGGACAGCCCGCCCACCACCAGGTGGCGGGCTTCCCCCAGCACCTGGCCCCGGCGGACTGCGGCACCCCGACCCCCTCGGCCCCGTCCGGGCACGGCACGCCGCCCACACCGGCCTCCGCGTCCGCGCGGCGCGGCGTCAAGATCGTGCCCGTCGGCCGTCGCCTGAAGTCCGCCGACGCCCCGGACCTGATCGGGTCCGCCGTCGCCGCCGCCCTCGCCGAGCACTCCGGTGACGTCGAGGCGGCGACCGCGGCACTGGTGAAACGGGCGATCCCCGATGCCATGGCCCTGCTGGACCACAGCCGCATGGGCGGCCGCTACGAACTGGTCGCCCACCCCTGGCTGCCCGACGTCCTGCGCAAACAGTCCTCCCGCGGCGCCGACCAGATCTGGGAGGCCCGCCCCAAGTGGACGAGGCCCGAACTGCCGCCCGGTGAGCATGAGATCACCGCGCTGGACGTCAACGGCGCCTACCTCAGCGCGCTCAAGACCCACCTCCCGCTCGGCCAGCTCGAACATTCCACCGGCGACCACCACGACCGCCGCCGCGCCGGCGTCCACCTGATCACCCCGCCCGCCTGGGGGCACGACGCCTACCTGCCCAACCGATCGGCAGCCGGGACGAACCCGGCCCGCTGTGGGTCACCGAACCCACCCTGCGTCTCCTGCTGCGGGTGTCGGGCCCGAAGTACCGGCTGTGCGCCCCCCCCGCAGATCCACGAGTCGTGGACGTCGGGCGCCACGGAGGGCCTGCTGGAGAAGTTCCGCGTCACACTGAAGGACGCCCGGGACCGGGCGATCGCCGACGGCGACGAGGTGACGCTGGAGTACGTCAAGGCCATGTACTCCAAGTTCGTCTCCACACTGGGGGAGTCCAACTACAACCGCGAGCTGTACCGCACCGACTGGATGCACCTCATCCGCTCCCAGGCCTTCGCCAACCTGTGGTGGAAGGCCCACCGCGCCTACGACGAGGGCCTGCTGGTCGTACGCGCCATGGGCACCGACGAGCTGCACGTCAGCGGCGACTGGCGGGCGGTGTTCCCCGAGGGCCGGGGCGTCGCCGAGGTGAAGGTCAAGGACGTGTACGCGGTGGGCACCGGGCCGGCCGACGACGACACGTGAACCGCTGTACTCTCTTGAGCATCCGTCACCCGGCCGCGCAGCGAGGAGTGCAGAGATGCCGGAGAGGAACATCGACTTCGGCAAGTTCGGAGCCCGCGGCATCAAGGGACACGAGGCCGCGGCCCGCCAACTCGACGCGCTCGCCGGCTTCGTCGCCACCCCCATCACACAACACTGCGGTCTGCTCGCCCGGCTGCACTACCTGACCCGCACCGACCGCGCCCGCCAGGCGGCCCGCGAGGCCGGCCTCACCGTCACCGACCGCACCCTGAACGCCTGGCTGGACGGCAGACGCAGCCCCTCCAGGAAGAACCTCCAGGCCGTCGAGGCCGCCTACCGCACGGTCCGCCGCCACAACGTGGCCCGCTACCTGACCGTCCGCCTCAACCGCGAGGGCCGCGGCACCCGCGTCGAGTTCCATCCCCTCAACCAGTCCCAGGTGACCCGCCCGCACCAGCGCGTCCTCTCCTTCCGCACCCTCAACGTGCGCCACTGGGACCGGATCGTCGAGGCCTGGGCCAACGACGACGAGGACGCCCTCGACGACGCCTGGATCAACGACGCGACGGCGGACCTCGGCTCCGAGTGGGGCCAGTACGAATACGTCACCAACGTCGGCTTCGCGGCCTGACCCCGATGGGCATGGCGCATCACAGGGCCGATCCTGCCTCTCGGGTGCGCAACGAGGCCACCGTCTTTTGACGTTGCGGCTAACCTTTGCAGGCCGCAACGCTGCCCCGCCTCGCACTGGCGGCCGTCGTTACAGCCTCAGTCCTCACTGTTCTCACCGGGACCCGTCGACAACGCGACGGACTTCGAACTTCGTCAAGCGTGACTGGACTGGCAACAGCAGCAGCAACCGGCGAAGCGACAGCTGAGAAGTCGGTGTCTCTTGTTCGTGAGCACCGGCATCATGGTCGCCGGTAGGTTCATGTGCGAGAGGACGAGTGCGACGGGTGTCCGGAGTCGGGCAGGCGGATCTGACGGCGCTGTGGCAGCAGCGTTGGCCCAGTTGTCCGCCGGTTGGGTACAAGCTCCGGGGCCCGTACCGGGATGTCTGGACACGTTTTCACAGCCTGCCGGGATCGAAGCGGTACGCGGAGTACGAGAGCGAGTAATCCGTCGTCCTGGAGCGTTACAACATCGCCCTCGACGAGCTGTTCGATGGTGCGGACGTGTATGTGATCACACCACTCCGGACTACCGAAGCGGAGGTTCCACCACCGCAGGCCGTCACCGGGTATTGGCAGAGCCTGCTGGTGGAAGACGATCCTGACCCTGCATTCCGCACGTACTGCCACCTCTTCGCCTCCCGTCGGCGTGGCTGTATCGACGGGCTGCTCCGAGACATCGCCGACGACAAGGTGGCGGGCGTCCTCATCACCGACACCCGGATGCAGCGCATCCACCACCCCTACGACGGTGGCGCCGACGTTTTCCTCGCCACGTCCGAGGACCGGGACCGGGTGCCCGCACGGTCGACCTGATCCTGCTCGCGCTCGCCGCCGCAGGCCTCGCACGCGTTCGCCGGACCCTTGCCCGCCACGGCGACATCGCCTGTGCGGACCTGGCCGACGTCGACCAGGCTGACCGGAGTACCGCAGGCCGAGTCGGGTGTCAGGGGACGCGGTGGGATGGCGACCGGTACGAGACATACCGGGCGGATTGCACCCAGTTCGAGGCGGTGATGGACAAGATCCGGGTGCTCAGAACTGGGTGGGGGCGTCCGCGTCGCACACCTGACAGCGTGGGTGCCGACAAGGCGTGCAGCAACCGTGCCATCCGCTCCTACCTGTGTCGGCGTGGCATCCGGCGCGTGACACCGGAGAAGAAGGACCAACTGGCCGGACGCCGACGCCGTGCTCGCAGGGTGGACGGCCCTCTGGCTTTGACTCCGCGCGGGGCAAGAAGCGCAACACGGTCGAGCGGGCGATCAACAAGCTGAAACAGCTCCGGGCCGTCGCCACCCGCTATGACATGCGCGGACACCTCTACCTGGGCACCCTTACCGCTGCCGTGGTCATGATCTGGCTCCGATCGTGATCAAGATTCCCCAGTTCGGTTGCCGGCGCCCCAGAAGAACGGGCCAGCTGTCGGCGTGACTGTGATGTCCCAGCCGAGCTCGCGAAGGTGTCTTTCCAGCTCTGCCGGCTCATACGGAACTTTCACGATTCGATAGGCCGTCCCATCAGGGATGCGCCGCTGGATGGTGGACGATGCCGGGCCCTCGACGAGCTCCTCTGGTGTTCGGTAGTGGTCATCGACAAAGAACACCCGGCCCCGCGGCGCGAGGGCAGTGGTCACCAGAGACCAGAAGGACTCGAATCGCCTGGCCGGCACGTGCGAGAGCCAGAACCCCATGAAGACGACGTCATAACGGCGGTCAGGTTCCCAGGCGAACAGGTCAGCCCTGACGAATCTCACCTGGGCACTGTCGGAGACGCGGCTCGCGGCGATCGCGAGCATTTCCGGGGACGCATCGACGGCAGTGACGTCGCCGGCGTGGCGGAGAAGCTGCGGGGTCCAGGTGCCGGGACCACAGGCCAGTTCCAGCACACTGCCCGCCGGCCGGAACGCGTCGAGCGCCTCAGCCAGCTCAGCCCCGCCGGGAAGATCGAGGAGCTTGTCAAGGTAGTCCGGCGCAAGGGCGCTGTAGTAGGCACGCTGTTCGGACAGAAGCTGTTCCTGAGCTGGTCCGGTGTTCATAGCGCCACTGTGGGACTTGCCCCAGAGGCAAGGTCAACCCTCAGAAGGAGTGGCTGGCACTGCCTCGCCGGTCGTGATCGGAGAGACAGCGCCTAGATCGACTTTCGTTCTGGCCTCGCACTTCGCAGGGCAGGTCACCCGATCGTGAAGATCAACCGGTCACGATCCGTCGCCATCGTGCAATCGGCCGCGCGATATGTCACAACTGAGTCCACGAGTCCGAGAACGACCAACGATCTTGAGTTGAGGCGTTCCTGACGGGGGACCCGCGAAGTACGGATCTAGCCGTTCAGTAGTGCAAAGGTCGCAAGGCGGCATCCTGCCGGGTGATGCTGGGCAGATAACTCGCGCGCATCAATCCTGGCATGAGGAGCGTCAAGGCCGTGACCGCCTCACCCCCCACATCTGCCTCTGTTCCGACCGCGCCTGGCGGGCTCCCGCTGATCGGGCATGCCCACTATCTGGCGAAGACCCCGCTGCCGTTCATCACCTCGCTTCGTGACCACGGCAGCGTTGTCCGCATACGTCTGGGCCCGACCCCCGCATACGTGGTCACCGATCCTGAGCTCACCCGCACCGTACTGGTCACCGAGGCAGCGCACTTCGCGAAGGGCGGAAAGGTCTTCGAAGTCCTGCGGGGTGTCTTCGGCGACGGTCTGGCCACTGTCGCCGACGGCGACATCCACCTGCGCAACCGCCGCCTGATGCAGCCCATGTTCAACAAGGCCCATATCGCCACCCGCGGCAACGCCATGATCGACCAGGTCAGGTCCATGGTCAGCGCATGGGAGGAAGATCAACTCCGCAACGTGTTCGTGGACATGAACGACGTCACCCTCGCCGCCTTCCTCGTCGCTCTCTTCGGCATGGATCTACCCGCGAACCTGCAAAGGGAGTTCGCCGTCCTCATGCCCGTGATCATGAAGGGAGCGATCCGGCAGACCATCCTGCCCCCCTGGGTGACCCGACTCCCGCTGCCCGCGAACCGAGCCCACACCCACCGGGTCGCCCGCCTGCGTGCCCTCATCGACCAGGCCATCGACCACCACTCCGGTCGGCCGGTGGGCACACCCCCCGCCACCGCCCATGATCCGGCCGAAGCTGCAGGATGCCCCCACAGGGCCGCCGCCGACAACGCGCAGGCCAGGTTGTTCGAAACCCTGTTGACAGCCGGGGATCAGTTCACCCGTCGGCAGCTCCAGGATGAAGCCATCACCCTGATGAACGCGGCGATTGAGACCACGGCCACCACCCTCGCCTGGACGTTGTACGAGCTCACCCAACACCCCGAGATCGAACAGTGCCTGCGCGCCGAACTCACTGCCGTCTGCACCGGGCGGCCCTTGATCCAAGAAGACCTCGACCGGCTCCCCTACAGCCGGCAGGTCCTACAGGAAGCCGTCCGAAAATACGGGCCGGCCTGGATGGTGACCCGAATCGCCACCCGGGACATCGACCTAGGCGGCCACCACATCCCCCAGGGCGCCGACATCGTGTGGAGCCCCTACCTTCACCAGAACGACCCCGCCCACTTCCCCGAACCGGCCACCTTCAACCCCGACCGCTGGCCCTCCGATCGCGTACCCACAACCCGCGATTCCCTCTTCGCCTTCGGAGACGGCCGTCGCAAGTGCATCGGGGAGAACTTCGCCTGGACCGAAATGCAGATCATCCTGGCAACCATCCTGCAAACCTGGCCCCGTCTCCGCCTCGTCTCCCGCCCTCCCCGCCCTCAGACAGCCATCACCGTCAAGCCGGACAAACTGACCATTTCCTTCGGATCCTCTTAATCAGCAGGCGCTCGCCCGGCCCGCGCCCGAAAACCGAAGATCCGATCAGCAGCCCGCCCGGGACACTCATCGGAGGCAGGCAAACCGCTCACGGCGGCGAAGAAGCAGTCCAACAAGTGTCGGCGTAGGCGGTCGCGCAGCGCAGCGGGCTTGGCACTGACCCTGACTGCTGGAGTCCGGCTGTCTCGACGCCTTGCGGAGTGTGGCCTCCAACCACCTCAGACCGGACAGTCTCAGGACGGCGGTCGGCCGCCGTCGGACCTACTGCTCGGGAAAGTGCCGCAGCGCTGCCCGCACCAGCGACGACATCCGGGGCCGGCGTGTCTGCCTGGTCTGCAACGGCCCCTTCAAGGCGTCAAAACCACTCGCCAGACCTACTGTTCTCCGGCCTGTCGCAAAGATGCTGGGCGCCGCCGCGACCAGGCAAGAGACGAAGACCGCGCACGTCGTCTCGGTGAGACCACTTCTCTGCCGTCGTGGCCCGAGCTGCCTGCACCGTCCAAACCTCTCAGCCCGCCCCTCGCGCGTGAGCAAGCGGCCGCGGAACGTGACCCGCTGGAGCCGACCGCAACCCGCAACTGTCCCCACTGTCGGCAGCCGGTCACCATCGTCGCGCTTCTCGCGCCGCCCCGAAGCCGCAGCGCACCGGCCGCCTTCGGCCCGATGGGGCCGAACGCCTTGTGAGGCTTGCCGGACGGTCGGCCCAGACCGCGAACGAGGCTGACTTCTCGGCCGGCTACGACCGCTGTCTGCGGTGGGCTGAACTGACGACCCGCGTGAACGGGAGCGGGTGCTGTGGCGCCGCGATGCGAGCGTGTGGCGAACAAACTCCGTGGCCGGCGGGCGGAGTTGCTCTCCGGGGCCATGGAGAAGGTGCCCGCTGGGTCCTGGGACCCCTACCAGGGCGCCCACGACAAGAAGGTCGCGGTGATGCAGCAATTCTGCCCCGCTACCGGGCGGCCCGATTCGTCGATCAGGCAGCGCGAGGCGTGGAACGGCTACCTCATCTGCCTCTGGCCGAACTCCCGGTGCACCCGCCGCGATGTGCTGTCGGCTGCTCAGGAGGCCGGACTCGAGGCTCTGCCGGGATGGGCCGGGAACCAACGCGGAGACCAGTGGACTCCAGCAGCTCGCGGACTTCGATTCAGCGCGAGGGCGCACCTTCAGCCGAGCCTGACACGCGGCGACGAGCAGGAGGTGGCACTCGCCAGGTGGAAGCGCCACAACAGGAACCGTCTCCAGGGCCGCAGCGACGCCAAAGCGCTTCAGCCGCGGGCGCTGCCGGCCCGGGTCATGTCCACGGTCGGGGTGGCCGATACGGTCCCGCCCGATTCCGTGACCTGTGTCCATTCCTGCTCGGCGAACTCGGTGGCGTGGACATAGTTCACGTCAGGTCCGAGAAGGCCCTGGCGCCCGAGCTGGTCGACCGCGCCGGGCAGGCCCGCCATCCCGGCGTACAGGGAGATCGGCAGTCCCAGTTCGCGAGCGAGGCCGAACTCGTACTCGTTCTCCGCCGGCGTCGCCATGGACGGGCCGCACAGGGCGAGCCCGAGTGCGATGCGGCCGTCCAGCCGGTGTGGCGCGGGTGCGGCATGCAGGTGCCGGGTCTGTCCTTCGTGGCGAGAGTAGTCCCCCCGCGGGTGGTGGTCACCGTGGTGGGACTGGGTGGAAGGTGGCTCTGCCTGTGTGTCGCGGGGGACGGGCAGAGAGGCGGGGCAGCGCAAGGACCGGTCCGGTGTGCCGGGGGCTTGGGCGGTCCGGACCCGGGTGAGGATGCGGATGGCGGCGCGCGTCTAACCGAACACGCGGCGCTGGATTTCGCGGCGGTAGTCCTCAAGGGTCTGGTCCAGATGGACTGTGGCTGCTTGAGCTGCGGCCTCTGGGTCTCCGTCTCTGATGGCTTGGTAGATCGCCGCGTGCTCGGTCACGGCTCCCTTGGCGTGGCCGCCGACGGTGCCGTGCAGTCCCATGGTGCTGGACTGCCGCTGCAGTCGGCGGGCTTCGCGGACCGCCTCCACGAGGAAGGGGTTCTGCGAGGCTTTGGCGATGCTGAGGTGAAAGTCGTCATCGCCGTGCTCGAAGAGTTCTTGACGGCCTGTGAGGTAGCCCTCGCGGCAGGTCTCGGCCGCACTTTCGATCGCCCGCAGATCCGCCGGAGTCGCCCGTGCCGCAGCCAGCCGGCTGGCTGCTTCCTCCTGCACGCGACGGAACTCGAACAAGCGGTAGATGTGGTCGAGATCGGTGGGGAGGAAGAAGCTTCCCAGGCGTGAAGAGCTCAGCATGCCGGGGTCGTTGGCCACGAAGAGGCCGCGGCCCTTTTGTGCGCGGACTCGTCCGAGCGCCGAAAGGATCTTGACTGCTTCTCGCACCACGGTCCGGCTGGTGCCCAGGCGTGACGCCAGCTGGCTCTCCGTGGGCATCCGCTCGCCCGGTTGCAGCTGGGATTCGGCGATGAGGCGCAGGATCTCCTCTGCCACGAGTTCATAGCCGGGCCGGTATGCCGTGCTGTCCTGCTCGGTGGAGCTGTCCGTCGCCAGTGGGGGATCGCCGTCCAACGACCGCCTCCTCATCTTCGCCGCAGGCCTGCGGTACCCGGCCGCTTCCGCGCACACAGTAGCGTACACCGGCCCGCGTGCAGCCAGAATGTGTAGTACTCATTCTGCCTGCACAGGAGAATTGTGCGCCCTTATTCAGGCTATTTGAACGGTTTAGTCGATCATCGAAGGCAAAAGATCTTGAAAATAAACATGCTCATTATGTTGACGAAACCTTGCTCGGCGCTTGTTATGTGTGACCAATGAGTGATGCTGCGTGCCCGGGGTGTTCTGGTCGATGCGGCTTCGCCCGGCGGGGCCCCGTGAGTCGTGTGTAACGGCGAACCCGTCCGGGAGGTGACATGTGCGGCGCTGTCCAGAGACGGGCGGCCGCCACGACGTAGTGGAGTGCTTCATGACAACCAAGGTCCGCACAGCCGGCACACCAGGTGGAAGCCACAGACACCGCGGCCTGCTGGCCGTGACCAGCGCTCTCCTGCTGGCCGGCGCTGCCGCGTGCGGCAGCGGTACCGGCAGCGGCTCCCAGCACGGCTTCAAGCCGGCCAAGCAGACCGGCGGCACGCTGACCGTGTGGGTGGACTCCTCACGCGCGGCAGCAGCCAAGCTCTATCAACAGCAGCACCCCGGCGTGAAGATGAACGTCGTTACCTATGACGGGGACGCCAACGGCTCCAACTACCTGCGCACCAAGGTCAGTCTGTTCAACCGCACCCGCAAGGGCTGGCCGGACGTGGTGTTCAGCACCCAGAACAACGAGACGACCTGGGCGGTGGACGCCGGCTTCGCTGCGCCGCTGGACAACGGCCTCATCCCCAGGCAGACGCTCGACGGCTGGGCCAAGGGTGCCAACACGCCCTGCACCGTCAACGGCACCCTGTACTGCCTGCGCAACGACCTCGCCCAGACCGTGCTCTGGTACAACGCGCCGCTGATGAAGAAGTGGGGGTACAAAGTTCCCGCGACCTGGGAGGAGTACCAGGCTCTGGGCAAGAAGGTGGCGGCCGACCACCCCGGCTATGTGATCGGCTCGGCCGGCGACCCCTGGACTCCGGAGGTCTACCTGTGGGCGGGCAAGTGCGGCGCCAACCAGATCACCGGGCCCAAGGCGGTCAAGGTCGACACCACGAGCGCCGAGTGCACCCGCATGGCCTCGCTGCTCGACAGCCTTGTCACGAGCAAGACCATGTCCCTCAGCAGCGTGTTCAGTTCGGACTTCGACAAGAACCAGGCCGACAAGATCCTGCTGATGCCCGGCCCGTCGTGGTTCGGGGGCGCCTTGTTCCAAGGAACGTTCAAGACTCCGGCGAAGCAGATCGCCGTGGCACCGATGCCGCGGTGGGCGGCCGACACCACCCCGACGGCGGGCAATGTGGGCGGTGGCACCTGGCTGCTGTCGGCCCACAGCACGAACCTGAAGGCCGCCACGGCCTTCATGACGTGGGTGACCACTTCGGACGACTACCAGGCAAACGTCGCACCCGGTTACCCGGCCTATGGTCCCGCGGCGAAGAACTGGCTGGCCAAGCAGGCCGCCTCGAACTACTTCGCAGGCGACATCGCCACGCCGCTCAAGGAAGCGGCGCAACAGGTCTGGCCCCGGTGGGGCTATGGCCAGTTCAGTCAGGAGGCCGTCTGGGCGGCCACGGTGACACCGGGGCTGACGGCGGGCAAGTCCATCGTCTCCCTGCTTCCGGCTTGGAAGAAGTCGATCGTCGACTACGCCCGCGCCGACGGCTACCAGGTGAGCCAGTGACCGCGCCCGCTCTCAAGTCCGGCCGGCCCCAGGCAGGCAGGGCGTACATCCGCTGGCCCGGCCGGGCCGGGCACTGCTTCGTGGCCGCGTATGTGGTCCTGCTGGTCGCGTTCGGCCTCGTGCCGACCGGCTATGCGATCTACTTCGCTTTCACCGACGCCGGCGGCTCCTTCACGGGCCTGTCCAACTTCACCGCCGCCGTCAGTGACTTCCGTTTCGGCTCCGCCGTCGCGCACGTCGCCCTGTATCTGCTGTGGTGGCTGGCATCCTTGGTCGTCTTCGTCGTCGGACTGGCGCTGTTGCTGCAGCGGATGGCGCTCAGGGGCGTCAGCAGGGCTCTGCGGTTCCTGTACTACGTGCCCGGCGCGCTGGCGGGCGCGGCCGGTGTCCTGGTGTGGTTGTTCGTCCTGGATCCCACGGTCAGTCCGGTCGGCTTCCTGCTGGAGGCCCTCGGCTATCACAGCTTCGGAGAGGTCATCGCCCCCGGGCACCTGCCGATCCTGTTCACCCTGATCGCCTTCTGGACCGGAGCGGGCGGCTGGATCGTGGTGATGTACGGGGCGCTGAACAACATCTCGCCCGACGTCCTGGAAGCGGCACGGCTCGACGGGGCAGGGGCTTGGCAGACGGCCTGGCGGATCCAGATACCCCTGCTGCGCAAGTGGATCGTCTACATGGTCATCCTGACGTTCGCGGGCGGCACCCAACTGTTCGTCGAACCGCAGCTGCTGTCCCAGGCGAGCGTCGGTGTCGCCGGCCGGGACTATTCCCTCAACCAGCTTGCCTACGACTTCGCGTTCCAGAACAACGACGTCAACACCGCGGCCGCCGTGTCGGTGGAACTGCTGGTGGTGGGGCTGGTCGTGGCAGGAGTCTTCGTGGCCAGATCGGGGTTCTTCGATGCAGACTGACGTCCGGCAGCCCGCCGACATCACCCGCCTGCCCGGCAGCGGGCGCGGACCGGACCGCCCCGGGCGGCGCGCCGGGCGCGGACGCCTGCTGTGGAGCCGCCTGAATCCTCTGTCCATCCTGGTGCTCCTGCTGTTCCTGGTCTTCTTCGTCCTGCCGGTGCTGTGGTTGGTGCTGGCGGCCACGAAGACCGACGCCCAACTGGTCCACAACCACCCGCTGTCGTTCGGCTCCTTCAGCGCGCTGCGCGCCAACTGGAAGGGACTGACCGCCTACCAGGACGACGCCATCTTCCTGTGGCTGCGCAACTCGGCCCTCTATTCCTTCCTCGCCCTCCTGATCACCCTGTGCGTGGCCGTGCCCGCCGGGTACGCGATGGCGATGACCGAGTTCAAGGGCCGGCGTACCCTGCTGATGTCCACCCTCGTGGTGATGCTCATGCCGAACGCCACCCTGATCGTCCCGCTGTTCCTGGAGATCAACGCGGTCCGTCTGATCGGCTCGATGTGGTCGATCATCCTGCCGTACGCCTTCTACCCGTTCGGGGTGTACCTGACCTACATCTACTTCAGCACCGCGCTGCCCCATGAACTGCTGGACGCGGCCCGACTGGACGGGTGTTCGGAGTTCGGTGTCTTCCGCCGGGTGGCGCTTCCCCTGGCCGCTCCCGTTGTCGCCCTGGTCGGCTTCTTCAGCTTCGTGGCGAACTGGACCAACTACTTCCTGCCGTACGTGATGCTGCCCGAGAGCGACCAGTTCCCGGTGCAGGTGGGCCTGGGCACGCTGTTGGACTCCGTCCCCCAGTTCAACCCGACGGCGAGCGGACTGGAGATCCAGCGCCCCGAACTGGCCCTGGCCACGCTCCTGGCGATCACCCCTGTCCTGATCGTCTTCCTCTTCTCCCAGCGGTTCCTGGTGGCCGGCATGCTCGCCGGCGCGACCAAGAACTGACCACCGGCCGGCGCCGCACCACGAACAGCACACCGGGTTCCCAGGCGGTATGCAGTCCGCGCGATGCCCGAACGCAGCCGCGCCCGAACGCGAACGGAGTTCCCCCATGCTTCCCGTCATCACGGCCTCGGTGCCGCTGCTCGAACCGCCGGGCTGGGCGACAGCGCAGCGTGAGCTGTTCGGCCTGCTCGACCGGGCCTGGCGCCGTTTCGCCCGCGACTTCACCGGGCCCGACGGGCGGCTGCGCTACACGGGCGAACTCACCTCCCGCGACGGCGTCGACGACTTCTACGAGGTGTTCTTCAACTGGCCCCAGCTGTACCTGCTCGGCGGGGCCGACGACCTGCTCGCCCAGGCCGAGCGGCACTGGGAGGGCGTCACCCGCCAGCTGACCGAGCTGGGCATGCTCAAGGACGAGTACGAGCGCGGCTACGACTGGTTCCATCAGGGCGAGAGCCTGCTGCTGTTGTACTTCCTGTGCATGGCCGCCCCTGAGCGGTGGGCCGAACGCGCTTGCCGATTCGCCGAGTTGTACGTCGATCCCCGGCACGGCAACTATGACCCCGAGCACCGCATCATCCGCCGCCCGCACAACGGCAGCGACGCCGCCCGCGAAGGCCTCTTCGACGGCGACGCCTACCCGTGGCTGCCCAAGGAAGCACAGATGTACGGCTTCCCCCTCGACTGGATCCTGCCCGCGGACGCCGAACCCCCGCTCGAGGCCGATCCGCGCCTGGGGGAGGAGATGCGCCGGCGCATGGGCTCCGGCGACACCGCGGTCAACCTCGCCGCGACGGGACTCGTCCTGAACGCCTGGATCGTCACCGGCGAGCAGCGCTACGCGGACTGGATAACCGAGTACGTCGGCGCCTGGCGCGAACGCGCGTCCGCCAACGGGGGCATCCTGCCGGACAACGTCGCGCCCGACGGCACCGTCGGCGGCCTGCTGGAGGGCCGCTGGTACGGCGGCCACTACGGCTGGTCCTGGCCGCACGGCTGGTACAGCGTGGGGCACGCGGCCCTCGTAGCCGCACTCGCGGGGGCTGCCGTCACCGGCGACGACTCCTGCCTCGACCTGGTCCGCCCGGCTCTGGACGAACTGATCGCGCACGGCAAGGTGATGGCCTTCACCGAGACCGACTCCAGCATCACCTCCAAGTGGATCCCGCAGCTGGCCGAGGACGTGCACACCCCCACCCTGCACGTGCCCTTCCGGCGCAACGACAACGGCTGGTTCGACTACAACCCCATGCTCATGGCGGTACCGACCGCGCTGTGGCACCACACGGTCTCGGACACCGATCGCAAGCGCATCGAGCGGCTGCGCGCGGGGGCCGGATACGACTGGCGCACCGTCCGCTCCTTCCGCAGCAAGGAGGAGGCCGGCCACGAGGAGCCCTGGCTGGCCTTCCTCGCGGGAGACGACCCCGCCTACCCGGAGAAGATCCTGGCCGCCGCGCAGGCCCAGGTGCGCCACCGGCTGTCACGTATGGAGAACTACCGCGACCGGGACGTGCCGGAGGCGGACATCCACCTGTGGCAGCAGTCCAACCCCGTGGTCACCGAAGCGCTGGTCCAGCTCACCTGGGGCGGCCCGCAGGTGGTCTACAACGGCGGGCTGCAGCAGGCACGCGTGCGGTACTACGACGCCGCCGCACAGCGTCCCGGACTGCCCCCGGACGTCGCGGCCCTGGTGTCGTCGATCGATCCGGACGCCACGGTCGTCGACCTGGTCAACCTCGACCCGGAATCCCCGCGTTCACTGATCGTCCAAGCCGGTGCGTTCGCCGAGCACACCATTCGCTCGGTGGAGCACAGTGTCTGCGACGACGCGTCCTGGATCGGCGACCTGTACGACTACGGTCACACCGCGCCGACGACGACGTCGGCGTCCAAGACCGTCGACGGGCCGTGGCTCCGGGTGGAACTGCCCCGCTCCAGCACCGTCCGTCTCACCCTCCGGCTCGACCTGCGCACCCAGGCCCCGTCGTACCGCACTCCGTTCGAAACGCCGGACGAGGGGGAGGCATCGTGAAACGCCACCCGCTGGGTTCCACCGGCCTGGAGGTCTCGGAGCTGGGATTCGGCGCCTCACCGCTGGGCGCGGTCTACGGCGCGTTCGCCGAGCCGGACGGGATCCACGCGGTGCGCACCGCATTGGACCTCGGTGTCTGCTTCTTCGACGTCGCCCCGTACTACGGGGACACCCTCGCCGAGAGGGTGCTCGGCAAGGCCCTGCGCGGCATCGAACGCTCCAGCTATGTCCTGGCCACCAAGGCCGGCCGCTACGGCGACGACACCTTCGACTTCACCGCCGAGCGCGTCAAGCACAGCGTGCACGAGAGCCTGACGCGCCTGGGCACCGACCACCTCGACCTGGTCCAGTGCCACGACATCGAATTCGGGGCACTCGACCAGATCGCCGACGAAACCCTGCCCGCCCTGCGCGAACTGCAGGACGCCGGCCTGGTGCGGGCGGTCGGCATTACCGGATACCCGCTCGACACCCTGCGCCATGTGGCGGACCGGGCTGCCGTGGACACGGTGATGTCCTACTGCCAGTACACCCTGCAGGACCGGCGCCTGGCGCGCTACGTTCCCGGATTCGCCCGGAGCGGCACAGCGGTGATCAACGCTTCGCCGCTGGCGATGGGAGCTCTGACCGAGCGCGGGCCAGCCGCCTGGCACCCTGCTCCCGAACCCGTGCTGAGGCGCTGCGCGCAAGCGGCTGCCCTGTGCCAGGCGCGCGGCAACGACATCGCGCGGCCAGCCGTCCAGTTCGCCGTCACAACCGGCACCTTCGCCACCACCGTGGTGGGTGCCACCGACGCACACCAGGTACGCCGCACCGCCGGATGGATCACTCAGCCGCCGGACACGGAGCTGCTGCACGCCGTCGAGGAATGCCTGGCCCCGGTGCGCGACCAGGGCTGGGTCAACGGCCGCCCGGACGACCAGCACCCCCCGGCGCGGCCGTGAACACCGCACCCACCCCGGTCATCGACAGCCACGTCCACTTCTGGGATCCCCGCCACCTGATCTACCCCTGGCTCTCCGCCGTCCCCGCCCTGGACCGGCCCCACACCCCCGCTGACTTCCTCGACGCCGTGCCTGAGCCGATCGAGGCGGTGTTCGTCGAAGCCGGATGTACCCCCGGCCAAGCCGACCGGGAGGTGCACTGGGTACGTGACCTGGCCCGCACCATGCCCTGGATCCGCGGAGCCGTCGCCCAGGTCCGCCTCGACCAGCCCCACCAGACGCCCCCGGCCATCCGCGACCTGGCCGCCGACCCCTTCGTCGTCGGCGTACGTCACAACATCCAGGACGAGAAACCGGGCTTCACGCACAGCGCCGACTTCCGCGCCGGTGTGCGGCTGCTCGGCGAGGCAGGCCTGCCCTTCGACGCCTGCGTGCGCGAGCGGCAACTGGACGAGCTCACCGAGCTGAGCGCGGCGTGTCCGAAGACACTCATCGTCCTGGACCACCTCGGCAAGCCCTCCGCACCCGGCCCCGACCACGCCTGGCGCCGGGCTCTGCGGCGCCTGGCACGCCATGCCAACGTCGTCTGCAAACTCTCCGGACTGGCCACCGAAGCGGCGCCCGGCACCCCCGTGACCACGCTGCTCTGCCTGCTCCGCGAGGCCCTGGACATCTTCGGTCCCAGCCGGTGCCTGTACGGCGGGGACTGGCCCGTGATGACCCTGGCCACCGCGTACGGACCCTGGCTGGACCTGGTCCGCACCGCACTTGACGGCCTGTCGGCCGACGATGCCGATGCCGTCCTGCGCACCAACACGACCCGCACCTACTCACTGCCGCCCACCCGCACGTCGGCACCCTCCGCCGACGCAGGAAGGGAACCCGGATGAAACGTCACGCCCAGACCGTCCGGCTGCGCCCGGAACGACGCGAGGAATACCTGGCCCTGCACCGCGCCGTGTGGCCGGAGGTGGAAGCGGCGCTGCGCGCGGCGCACTTCCGCAACTACACGATCTTTCTCCGCGGGGACGTCCTGTTCAGCTACTTCGAGTACGACGGCGACGACTTCGACGCGGATGTCGCCGCCATCGCCGCCGACCCCGCCACACAGCGCTGGTGGCGTCTGACCGACCCGTGCCAGCAGCCGTGGTCCGACACCGGAGCCGGAGGCACCTGGTCCGACCTGGAGGAGGTCTGGCACCTGAAGGAGGAATGGGTCCAGTGACCGCACGACGAGTGACCTACACCGCGGCCCGCGCACTGGCCGTGGACACCCTGGCCCCCACCACCATCGCGCCCCCGCCGGCCGTTCACGTGAGCATCGACGTCGCCTACACCGGCGTCCGCGGGACCGACCTGCACATCTTCCACGGTGCCATGGACGCCCGTATCCATCCTCCGGGAGCGATCGGGCACGAGATGTCCGGCCGCGTCGCCGACACGGCCCCCGACGTTGTGCAGTGGGAGGCCGGTACCCCTGTCACCGTCACGCCGTTCGTCGCCTGTGGGCAATGCCCCGCCTGCCGCGCCGGCCACCGACACATCTGCATCACCTGGTCTTTCTCGGGATCGACGCCACCGGATCGCTGCCGTCGCGCTGGACCGTGCCGGCCGACACACTGGTCCGGCTCCCCCCGGCACGCTCGCTGGAGCACGCCGCGCCGGCCGAACCCACCGCGGTGGCCGTCCACGACGTGCGGCGCGCGCAACTGCGCACCGGCGAAAAGGCTTTGGTCGTCGGCGGCGGACCGATCGGCGTGCTGGTCGCCGTCGCCGCCCGCCGCGCCGGAGCCGACCTTCTGGTGGTGGAACCCGACCCGTACCGCCGGAGCGTCGCCGAAGCCCTGGGGCCGGCGACCCTCGACCCCACCGCTGTCGATGCCGTGAAGGCGGTCACCGACTGGACCGACGACCGCATCCCGGCCGGACGCTGGGCGCGACCCGAAGACCTCGGGGAGCAGCGGTGTTCCAGGCCCCGGCCGCCTCGGACCACGTACACGGCGTGCCGCTTCCCGTCGACGGAGGCCGGCTTGGCCGCTGAGCCGACGCTGCCCGCCTCTGCTGCGGCGGACCCGGTCCACCCGGCAACGCAACGGCGCGCCCGATGCCGACTGAAGCCACCCGCCAACCGAACACACCCAGCCTGCACACGATTCCCCTCACGAGCCACCGCCACCCCAGACCGGCGCAACCCTGTTCCACGCCCGGACACATGCCGGCGTCGCCCAATGCGCCGACCGACGCAGCCGAGACACGCGGGGCAGCGACAGGCCATCACCAGCGCACAGCAGCGACCGAAAACCCCCGAGCCGGAAAGGGGTCACATCCCCGCCCGCTGCAAACCGTCAGCTCACACCTACAACCCTGGGACACCCATGCTCCGATATCCACGCACCGCGACCGCGGCCCTCGCCGCGGCGCTCACCGCTCTCTCCGGCAGCGTGCTTGCAGCCGCTCCCGCAGCACGCGCGTCGGCCGACCCCGTGGCCAGGATCATCGTCGCTCCCCACGGAGGCCAGGAGACCAGATCGGCCGGTCACCACGTCACCACCATCCAGCAGGCCCAGAGGCTTGCCCGCACCCTCTCCGGTAAGGCAGACGTCGTCGTGTCGCTGGACGGCGGCACCTACCGGCTGACGGAACCCTGGAAGCTCACCAGCGCCGACTCCGGCCGCAACGGACACACCGTCACCTGGCAGGCACTGCCCGGTCAGAAAGCCATCCTGTCGGGCGGCCGGCGCGTGACCGGCTGGAAGGTCAAGGACGCAGCGAACAACATCTACGCCGCACCCGTGCCCAAGGGGAGCGACTCGCGGCAACTGTACGTCGACGGCGCACCGGCGCCGCGCGCTGCGATCCCCGTCTCCCGCAGCGACGTGAAGATCACACCGAGCGGGATGACCATCGTCAACCCGGCGCTGAACTACCTGGCCACACTGCCCGATCAGAACCGGATCGAGCTGGAGAGCCAGGACTCCTTCACTGACCGCTTCTCTCCGGTGCAGAGCATCAGCGGCTCCACGATCACCATGCAGCAGCCGGCCTGGAACAACAACAACTGGGGTTACGACACCTTCGCCAGCCCCTTCGCCGGCGGCGCCCTCCAACTGCAGAACTCCTACGCGTTCCTCAAGTCAGTCGGACAGTGGTACCTGGACTCGGGGGCAGGGCAGCTCTACTACAAGGCCGCAGCAGGCCAGGACCCCTCGCACAGCGACATCGAGCTGCCGCGCCTCACATCATTGGTCCAGATCAGCGGCAGCTACACCCATCCGGTGCGCAATGTCACCTTCCAGGGCCTCGGGTTCACGCACACCACGTGGCTCGAGCCGGGAACCTCCATCGGCTACGCCAATCAGCAGAACGGAACGTTCATCGCCGCCGCCTACCCCCAGCCGGCGGACTTCATCACCTCCTGCCGCAGCGGCTGCCCGCAGTTCGAAGCGACACGCAACGAGTGGCATCAGATACCGGCAGCCGTGCAGGTGTCCGCCGCCAGCGGCATCACCTTCTCCCAGAACACCTTCACCGACCTCGGGCAGGTGGGCCTGGGCATCGGCAACGACGCGAACGCCCATGGCTCCGGTATCGGCCTCGGGGCATCCGACATCATCGTGTCCCGCAACACCTTCACCGACAACTCCGGTGCGGGCATCGTCGTCGGCGGTGTGCAGAAGGATGCCCACCACCCGTCCGATCCGGCGATGGTGAACCGGGACGTCAGCATCACCAACAACCTGGTGAGCAGGGTCGCCCAGGACTACAAGGACATGTCCGGCATCCTGTCGACCTACGTCACCCATGCCGTGATCGAGCACAACGAGGTCTCGGACCTCGCCTATGACGGAATCGACGTCGGCTGGGGCTGGGGCGCCAACGACCCCGGCGGCAGCCAGGACTACAAGAACCGCGGCCTGTACAACTACCAGCCGGTCTACACGACTGCGACGACCTTGTCGCGCAACATCGTGCGTTACAACCTCATCCACGGCACGAAGAAGGTCTTCCACGACGGTGGAAGTCTCTACAACCTCTCCGCAAGTCCTGGCAGCGTCCTGTCCGACAACTACATCTACGACAACCACCGCACCGTCGGCCTCTACCTGGACGAAGGCTCCAGGTACGTGACGCTGACCCACAACGTCATCCAGGACGCGGGCGTGTGGGCCTTCACCAACGCGAGCGGCACCAACAACACCAACGACAACACCTTCACTGAGAACTGGTACAACAGCGGCGTGACCCAGGTGTCCACAGGATCGCCCCACAACAACGTCCTGAACGGAAACGTACAGATCAGCGGCACCGACTGGCCTGCCGAGGCACAACGCGTCATGAAGGAGGCCGGCATCGAGCCCGTGCTGCCCCAGGCACGCCTGAACCGGCCTTGACCTTCGCAGAACCCGTCCTGGACCTGCCGAGCGGATGGGCAGCAAGGAGGCAGAAGCCCCAGCGACGACGCCATCGTCGAGGACATCGGCGAAGGCACCGACGGATGAGAGTTGCCCAGCGCCTCGTACTCCGTCGAACTCCGGTAACAGCATGTTGACATGCGAAGGCACCCGATACGTCTGGCCCCCGGCGACGAAATGTCTCCGGGGGCCAGACGTTGGTAGCGGGGGCGGGATTTGAACCTGCGACCTCTGGGTTATGAGCCCAGCGAGCTACCGAACTGCTCCACCCCGCGTCGGTGTCTCTACCGTACGGCATCCGTACGGCGCCTACAGGGATTTATGGCGTCGGGCCGTCCCTCCGGTTTGCCGCTGTGCGCTGGCCGAAGTGGTCCGCGAGTGCCTGCCGGTCTGCTCAAGCTCCACGACGAACAGGCTTCCTGACCTTCAGGGGGCGAACGAGACGTTGACGTAGTCGCCTGTGGACGGGGGCCTCGCTCTACAGGAGGGGCCGGAGGGTGCGAGTGTCGCACCAGCGGGCTACGACACGCAGCTTCGAGACCGGGCAGAAGTCCGCCCCACCTGCTACTGGAAAAACAGGCCGCGCCGCACTCCAGGCGAGGGGAGGGGAACCGGCGGAATGCACTGCCGGGGTGACGGAATGCGATGTGTCCTTGGACAGTGAAACCAGTCGCCCTGTCATCCGATCGAGGCGCCTGCCACCGAGCCCAGGCATCCATGCCCTCCCGCCGCCCCCGACCGGCGGGAGGATCCCCAAAACGAGGGTGCGCAGGCGACGTTGCGGGAAAGAATGGCAGCCATGACGTACGAAGGCTCCTCCATCGACCCGGCCAAGCCCAGCATCGCCCGCGTCTACGACTACCTGCTCGGCGGCAAGGACAACTACGCCGTGGACCGTGAGATCGGCGACGTGTTCAAGCGCGACCTTCCCGGTTCGGTGGCCATCGCCTTCGCCAACCGCGCGGCCCTGACCCGCGCGGTCGGGGAGATCGCGAAGACCACCGGCATTCGGCAGTTCATCGACCTGGGCAGCGGCCTGCCGACCGCGGACAACGTCCACCAGGTCGCGCAACGGCACGCCCCCGAGTCCCGGGTCGTCTACGTCGACACCGACCCCCAAGTGCTGGTCCACGGCCGCGCGTTGCTGGAGAACAACGACCGGACCCGCGTCGTCGCGGTCGATGTGCGCAACCCCGAAGGCATCCACACTCACCCCGACACCCTGGAAATCATCGACTTCACTCGTCCCGTCGCCGTCATCCTCAGCGCCATCCTCCACCACGTCAACGATGACGAGGACCCGGCTGGCATCGTCCGATACTGGCGAGACCACGTCCCCTCCGGAAGTTACTTCTTCATCAGCCACTTCCGCTCCGGCAACAACCCGGAGACCACGGAGGCCGAGAAGGTCCTCCAGCAGACGTTCGGCCGCGGCCGGTGGCGCACCGACGCGGAGATCGCCTCCCTGCTGGACGGCCTGGAAATCCTCGACCCCGGGATCGTCTCCGCGTCCCTGTGGCGTCCCGACGAGAGCGACACCCCGTGGAACAGCGGCGAAAGACGAGAGCTCACCGTCTGGGAACACCTCATCGCCGCCGGACTGGCCCGGAAAGCCTAGCCGTGATCCCCGGATGACGATCGCCGGGGAACTGCGCCTCCGGCCAGCAGGTCGGCGGGGTGGCGAAGCTCCTCGGCATCGACACCGGCAAGTGAGCGGATTTCAGGAGCCGTCTGCCAGAAGGCCTCAGCCTCGGGCTGGTTCTCCTCAAGTCCCTCGACCGCACTGCCACTCTCCAACTGCGCTACGAGCGGATCGACTACCCCATCGGGAAGAGCCACTCCGGCCTGTTCGCAGCGATCCGTCAACGCACCAGTGCGGCGCCGGGCGAGGCACCGCTGCCGTCCATGCCCGGATGCTCGACCACTGGCTGAACCCGGCCGCCGGACTCCGTGAGGCTGTCGCCAGGCCGGCCGGCGCCCCCTGAGGTTCGGCCATCCGGGAGGTCCCGTTGTCAGTGGTGGACGGCAGGATGCCGGTCATGACAACACGGGTAGCAGAGATCACGGACGCGGCCGCCTACATGCACGCCGTCGAGGAGGCTGTCGGTGCGGCGGCCGCGTACTACGCAGGCGGTACGTCGCCGCTGGACGACGACGCCTACGACCGGTTGGTGCGCGAGATTGCCGTGTACGAGGCCGGACACCCCGAACAGGTGCTGCCCGACTCTCCCACGGGGAAGGTGGCCGGCGGCGCGGCGGAGGGCGATGTCCCGCACACGGCGGCGATGCTGAGCCTGGACAACGTGTTCTCAGCGGAGGAGTTCACCGCCTGGACCGAGTCCCTGGCCCGCCGTCTCGGACACGAGGTCACCCGCTTCCACGTCGGGCCGAAGCTGGACGGCCTCGCGATCGCCGCCCGCTACACCGGTGGCCGGCTCACCCGGCTGGTCACCCGCGGCGACGGGACGGCCGGGGAGGACGTCTCGCACGCGATCGGCACCATCGAAGGCTTGCCCGAGCAGCTGGCCGAGCCGGTCACCGTGGAGGTGCGCGGCGAAGTCCTCATGACCAGCGCCCAGTTCGAGTACGCGAACACCGTGCGCACCGAGCACGGCGGGCTTCCGTTCGCCAACCCGCGCAATGCCGCGGCGGGCACCCTGCGGGCGCGCGAGCGCCTCTACACGGCGCCGACCACGTTCTTCGGCTACGGACTCCTTCCGTTGCCGGGCACCGACCCGACGTTGGCCGAGCGGCTGACCGCGTCCGCGCACAGCGACCTGATGCACCTGGTCGCCGGGCTCGGCGTGCACACCAGCGCCCGCACCCCGGTCCCGGACACCGTCGCCCAATCCGTGGAGCAGGTCCTCGCCCGGGTGCAGGAGATCGCCGCGGCCCGGGCCGGACTGATGTTCGGGATCGACGGGATCGTCGTCAAGGCCGACCTCGCCGCCGACCGGCAGGCCGCCGGATCCGGCTCCCGCGCCCCGCGCTGGGCGATCGCCTACAAGCTCCCGGCCGTGGAGAAGATCACGCGGCTGCTGGCGGTGGAATGGAACGTCGGCCGCACCGGGATCATCGCCCCGCGTGGGGTCCTGGAACCGGTCGTCATCGACGGCTCCACCATCACCTACGCCACCCTGCACAACCCGGCCGACATCACCCGCCGCGATCTGCGTCTGGGCGACCACGTCATGGTCCACCGTGCCGGCGATGTCATCCCGCGCATCGAGGCGCCCGTGGCCCACCTGCGCACCGGCACCGAGCAGCCGATCGTGTTCCCGCAGCTGTGCCCACGGTGCGGGTCCGGCATCGACACCAGCCAGGAACGCTGGCGCTGCGAGCAGGGCCGCAACTGCCACCTGGTCGCCTCCCTCTCCTACGCCGCAGGCCGCGATCAGCTCGACGTCGAAGGCCTGGGCGCCACGCGGGTCATTCAGCTCGTCGAGGCGGGCCTGGTCACCGATCTCGCCGACCTGTTCACCCTCACCCGTGACCAGCTCCTCGCCCTGGAACGGATGGGCGACACCAGCACCGGCAACCTTCTGGCCGCCTTGGCCGCGGCCAAGGCGCAGCCTTTGTCGCGGGTGCTGTGCGCGCTCGGCGTCCGCGGCACGGGCCGGTCCATGTCCCGGCGGATCGCCCGGCACTTCGCGACCATGGAGAACATCCGAGCCGCGGACGCCGAGGCTCTCCAGCAGGTCGAGGGCATCGGCCCCGAGAAAGCGCCGTCCATCGTCGCCGAACTCGCCGAACTCGCCCCGCTGATCGACAAACTCGCCACCGCCGGGGTGAACATGACTGAGCCCGGCGCCATGTTCACGCCGGCCGCCACAGAGACCGTCACCGAGGGTACGACCGCAGCCTCCACCCCGGCAGCCGGCCCCCTCACCGGGATGACCGTCGTGGTCACGGGCGCGATGACCGGGCCTCTGGAACAGCTCAGCCGCAACCAGATGAACGAACTCATCGAGCGGGCCGGCGGCCGCTCCTCCTCCAGCGTGTCCAAGAAGACCAACCTGGTCGTCGCGGGTGACAACGCCGGGTCAAAGCGCGCCAGAGCCGAAGACCTCGGCATCCGGCTCGCCACGCCCGATGAGTTCGCCACCCTCGTCGCCGACTACCTCGTCTGACACCGTCGCAGGAGGGACATGTCCTTTCCCGATCTCCCTCAGCCAGCGCGGGGTGAGGTGCTGTCGGTCTGCACGTGCTACGAGGACGGCAGGGCTGTGTGGGCGGCCTCCTCGACGAGATCGGTGCCCGCCGGGAAGGCGACGGGCTCGTCCTCGGGGGCAGGGGGGTGCGGTTGCGTATGGTTGAGGACAGCAGGTGGGACTTCCTGCATGGGGAAACGTCCCGGCGCTGCCGCGACGGCCCCGGTGGGGTTCTTCGCCTCGATCAGCCACAGGCGGTGGGCTGTGGGGTCGGCGACCAGGAGGTCGATCTCGCCGGTCAGGGGGGACGCCGAGCGTGACCGCGGTCTTCTCCAGGAGGCGGAAGCGGTGCGGCAGGCCCGCGGCGAGAGCGGTCTGGCGCACGTCGTGCTCCAGACGCTGGTCGAGCTGCTGGCGGTGGCGGGTCACCGATTGGCCCTTTTTGCGTTCCAGGTCAGTTGCCCGCGCTGGCCGATGCGTGAGTGTCGACGGCCCGGCGGGCGGCTGCGAGTGGCTTGGTCACCCGTTGGCGGCGTACACGTGAACCTGTTCGGCCGCGTACGGACAGACATGCTCACCTCCCGGTGGACCCGATCAAGAGAACCCGGGGGAAGGCTGTCCGTCATTGGCGGAGCCGGGTGGCCCGTTGGCGGGTCGAGCGGATGAGGATGAAAACCAGGGCAGCCAGGTCTGCCGCCCCGACGGCGTCGCCCGCATAGCGCGTGGTCTGCAAGGGCCGACCTGATCGAGTCGGACTCCCTCCGACTCCAGGACGTAGGCGAGGGTGAGCATGGCGAGGCGGGCGTTCCCGTCCGGGAAAGGGTGAAAGAAGATCACGTCCAGATAGGCCCTGGCCGCGCGGGAGGCCAGGGGGATTCGCCGATCGGCGCTCTCACGCAGGCATTGTTCGAAGGTGCGCTCCGTGTGCGACGTCAGGGCGTAGCGTTCGCGGCTGCCCTTGGCGAAGGCGTCGCCTTGTCGGAACTGGACCTCAGGCATGCCGAGGACCAACTGCTGCCATCCAGTCAGAAGCGTGCAGGTGAGGGGGTGCCTGTGGGAGGCGTCCATGCGCGACCGTGCCAGCGCCGCGAGCAGTCGACGGCTACGGGCGGGGTCCGGGGAACGGCCCTGTTCACTGCACCAGGTTGCGAGGCCGTCCACGACGGGCTCGACCGGGTCCGGTATCCGTCCGGCCGCGGAATTCCAGTCGATGTGGCTCCTGACCTGGAGCCAGGCAGCCAAGGCTCAGCGCCGTTACCTCAGTGGTGAAGGAATACCTCTCTTCCCACTCGATCTCTTCAGCAGGCACCATCGAGGCAATCACTGTGGTGATCTCAGATGCCTCCGCTTCGTCCCAGGCGAAGGCGATGCGGCTGGGATCGACGGCAGACCACGGCAGCCAGGCCGGCGCGAGATCGTAGTTGATGGCCGTGGTGTTCCTCCAGAACCGGGCAGGGCAGGACAACTGAGCGATCATGCCAAAGACTCGTGGCTTCGGCACGCAGGTTTCTGGTGCTACCGATCTACTGCCAGACCCCCAGCAAGGCGCGGGCCCTCGCGCTTCGCCTGAGGCGGCGCCGGCTGGGTACGTTCATCTGTACGGGCTCTGTCCGCAGTTCCGTGAGTCCCCAGGGCAGCGGCAATAGTGCGGGATCGTTTCGGCAGCGCACTTCCTGCCGTGGCGAGCAGGACGGTTGAGGATGTGCTGTTTCCCGGGATCGATGTGCGGGTGGAGAGGGTGAGCGACTCCTCGGACGTCCTGGTGGTGGAGGCGGTGTCGACGGCTTGTCCGGGCCGGTGCCCGATCTGCCGCAAGCAGGCCCGCCGCGTACACAGTGCGTATCAACGCACCCTGGATGAGCGGCCGTTGGGCTCGCGTAGAGTCGTGGTCCGGCTGCGGGCGGGCAGGTACTTCTGCGGCCGCGGGAGCTGTTCCCGCACGACGTTCGTCGAGTGGGTGCCGGGGCTGTCCGCGCGGTAGCGCCGTTCCAGCGCCGGGCTGGTGGGCTGGCTGCTGGTCGATCGCGAGCGAGCTCGGCGGCCGTCCTGCCGCACGGCTGTGCCGCCGGTTGCGGCTGACCGCGGGGCGGACGCGTCTGCTCAGGCTGCTGACGGCGCCGTCGGTGCCAGACCGTGCCCCGCGGGTGCTGGGGGCGGGCCCTATGTCTTTGGTCAAGGATCTGGGCACCTCAGGAGGTCGCCCGGGGCATCAGTCGTCCGTGCCGTGTTGGCCTCGGTGCATTCGTAGATCACGCTGAGCGGAGCGTCAGGCCACGGCGAGGAGTGCTCTGAGGTGCGATAGTTGTTGCCGCACCAGGCGAATAGGCTCGTAGCCGCTGGGGGAATGGGTGGAACGGATCACTGACGACCAGGTCACGCAGCTGGTCCGTTTCGTGTCGGCGCGCATCCCCGACGCGGCCCCGCTTCAAGGCGAAGCCCGCCGCACTGCCATGGCTCTGCGTCTGGCCGCAGACAAACAGATCGCTGCGGTGCGCTTCCATCGAGCCGTTGCACCTGAGCAGTCGGCAGGGACCGAGTTGCATGCAACCGCTTCATGGAACCTTCTGGTCGCCTTCGCTGGAATCTGGCACGACCACCCAGAGTTCCCGGCCGACGCCGCCATAGAGACGTTTGAGTTTGACTACGATTCGCC
>NZ_JAJONF010000066.1 GCF_021462265.1 Streptomyces shenzhenensis
GCCCTACGCGACCAGCTATTCTCCCGCGCTCGCCGCTTCAGGCAGCGCAAAATAGCCCGGGATCGCCGGTTGGCCAAACCGGCGATCCCTCGCATCATTGACAGTCCACCGCCACCCCCTGCCCGCACATCGAAAGGCCGCAACCGAAACTCAACCTCGCAACTCCATACGACTACCGCCTGCAATCACAAGCAGGCGGACAGGGCTGCCGCACCCACCTCCAGGACGCGATCGGCTCATTCCGTGGTCCGCCCCCAGGGATTTAACAAGAGGACCGCAGCCTCCACGCCGAGCGCTTCCACTGACTCCGGGAGACCGACGCCATTTTGGCCCCGGTGTGTGCTCGCCGACCTTCACCCGGCGGTCCACGGCCGCCACCCCCAGCACTCTTGCTTGCCTGTTCGCTGTCGAGGCTAGTGAGGTGCCGGCCTTCCAGACAACTCCGATCACCGCGGAGGCCGGCACGCGGTCGCCACTACGCCACCGCCTCAGCGACGGGCCTCCCGCCTCGGCCCGGAAGCTCAGCACGGACGCATGCCCTCAGGGCATCCGGACAAGAGGCGGCGAGACACGCCCGCCAGCCACCATCGCCCCCGACACCATGCCGGGAGCACCCCACTGCCCCCGGCGTACAGCTGGCCCGCTTGGCCTGGCCGCACGCTCCGGACAGCCTCACTGTTCGATTGAGGGGCGCACCATATGCCCCTACGCTTGCCCGAGAAGCCGTGATCTACGTCATGGTGCATGGATCGGCCGCGACAGGAAATGACCCGGACAACACGCGCGAATGGGTTATTTCATTCTCGCGGGACATGCACGGGACGGCGGGCCTGGCAATCTGTCAGGTAAGGCGCTGACCTGGGAAAACACGCGGGAATCGGACGGCCTCCGGAGCCGTGTGCGCAGGTTCGAATCCTGCCGGGGGCACCTTGCATGAGGTGCCCAAAGACCCCGCCATCAGCGTGTTTGCTGAGTGCGGGGTCTTGTTGTTTGTGCAGGCGGATGCCGCCGGAAGCAGC
Organism: Streptomyces shenzhenensis; assembly: GCF_021462265.1. Lineage (GTDB taxonomy): Bacteria > Actinomycetota > Actinomycetes > Streptomycetales > Streptomycetaceae > Streptomyces > Streptomyces shenzhenensis. The sequence continues at coordinate 1,020 of NZ_JAJONF010000066.1, forward strand.
CGTTTGCCAGGGATCACGTTGTAATAGCGTGTTGATCTTGGAGGGCTTCGCGGCAGGTCAGCGGGCGTTACGCGCACCCCTCAGGGTAGTCCTGTGGGCCCAGGGCGCACCGGTCACACGACTCGGATCAAGCGTTGTCGCCGGGATGAAGGACAGCCTCCGCGATCTCGCGTATGCGGTCCTGCGTGATGCCGGTGCGCTGCTCGACGGCGAGAGGATGGTCGGTGGGTTCCAGCGCGATGAAGGGACGTTGACCGACCGGACGGGTGTGGGCGTGCGTCTTCAGGTTGAGCGTGCTGGGTGAGTACAGCTTCAGCTCGGTGGTGAGCCAGCCGAAGTACGGCTCCTCAGCTTCGCGGCCGGGGGTGTTCCACATGTCCAGGGCTCGGGCGAAGCTGTTACGGCTCAGGGAGACCCAGACGCCCCATGAGAAGAGGTCTTCCCCGCCGATCACCGGTATCTCGATCAGGCCCCTGATGAAGTAGTGCCGGCCTTTAATAACGCACTGGTCCGAAGAGAGCATGCTGTCGGGATCGTCCGCGAAGCTCGGGTGCCAGACATCAGGGGCCATGGTCGAGTAGCTCATCGGAATTTCCGCGTGGAACTCCCCGCAGCATGAACACGTGAAGCCAAGATCGTTCGCCATGGCCGGGAGGTTAGCCAGCCGACCATCACAGGCGATTGGCCGCCCACAGGTGGACAGGCCAAAGCCCCGGACTCTATGCAGTCCGGGGCTCCCATTCGGCGGTCATGTCGTTGTGTCAGTCCGTGAGGTCGTCCCCCTCCCCCAGACCCTGCATGATCCGGTCGTTCATCTCCTGCTCCTGGCCGTCGATGCACTTGGCGTAGATCTTCAGAAGGACATCGACCGAGTGGCCAGCGCGGGCGGCGACCTCCGGTGCCGGAACGCCGGAGTTGAGCCACTGGGACACACCCGCATGCCGGAGGTCGTACGGCCGGAAGGCCAGCACCGAGGAGACCTGATCGGGGACGAGCGCCAGTTCCCGAGCCTGTTTCCAGGCGCGGGAGTACGACGAGGCGGCGATCACGTTTCCCCGCTCGCTGGAGAACAGCCGGCCGTCCTTCGCCGTACCGAACTCCTTCAGATGCTCACGAAGCAGCCGGACCAGCGGATGCGGAATCGGGACGATGCGCACCTCACCTTGGGCTCGCTGCTTGAAACAGCGCCGATCGTGGGCTTCTCCGGAGGCCGCCCACGCCTTGCCCGCCGTCGGACGAGTCTCCGGCCTGCCCGTCGTCACTGCCGGGTTCGTCGTCGCCGCTCTGGGCGGCAGTGCGGGCCACCCGACGGGCGTCGTCGCCACCGTTCGGGCGGGGGCCCGAGCATGCCCACGAGATACCGGTCGCGCGGCCCCGCCGACCGGTGCGGCAGCTCCTCCGGCTCTCCGTCCCAGGGGCTGAGGAGGTCCCGCGATGTACGTCACCAGCCCACCGCGTGCGTCGTACGAGTCCCCGGGGCGGAAGGTCTGAGGCATCTCGTTCAGCGGATGCGGCGGCAGGCCGGGGCCGGCGGGCGGGCGGGTCTGACGGTATCCCACCGGAATCCGTACTAGAATCTGTACAGGATCATGACTCTATATGGGTACGGTGACAGCATGGAGATCCCCGAGGTCGTGACCGTCAGCGACGCGCGCGCGAGACTGTCGCGGATTCTGACCGACCTGTCGGAGTCCGGCGCGGATGCCGATCCGGTCCTGATCGGCGCCCACCGCAAGCCGCAGGGCGTCCTCCTGTCCGTCGAGGCCTTCGAGGCGCTGAGCGGCCGAGCGGCACGACGTGCGGCCGTCGCCTCGGCCACCGGCTCTATCGAGGCCGAGGGGCTCCAGGCCTCGGAGGCGTCCGACCGCGACACCGAGGCGTACGTAAAGGGCGACCTCGACGCGGACACCCTTGTCGCCCGCGCGATCGCCCGCCACCGACAGACTTCGGAGCGGCCGGCAGGGTGAACGATCCGTACGCCATGCCCAACGGCGTGCTGCGCAACAAGCTCGGCATCACCGACCATCAACTGCTCGCGGCAGCGGAGGCGGACATCACCCGGGCGCGCCTCGTCATGCTCGCCGAACGCCCCCTGCCCGGTGCGTACGACCTCGGCCATCTCCAGGCGTTCCATGCCGCGATCTTCGGCGACATCTATCCGTGGGCAGGCGAGTTACGCACTGTGAACATCGCCAAGCGCACACCGTTCTGCCCGGCGAGAAACCTGGTGACCTACGCCGACGAGGTCTTCGGCCGTCTCGCCTCCTCCGGTCATCTGCGGGATCTCCCCCGGCAGGAATTCGTCATCCGACTGGCCGAGCTGTACGGCGACATGAACGTCCTCCACCCGTTCCGCGAGGGCAACGGCCGTGCCCAGCGGGCGTTCCTGGCCCAGCTGAGCGCCGACGCGGGATACGAGCTGAACTGGTCGGGTTTGGACCCCCAGCGCAACGAGGACGCCTCTGTGAAGAGTTTCCTCGGCGACAACAGCCTGCTGGAGCAGGTACTCGACGAGCTCATCACCACCACGGGGTGACGCCTCCGTCTCACGACCGGCAGGCGCGGCGCCCGGCGCGAGTCAAGCCGAAATGGAGTGCGCCGGTTCCCTGGCCACGCGGATACACCAAGCCGAGCAGCCCTCATCCTGGTCAAGGGCGCCCTCTGGCCATGCCATACGCGGCCCACCCCGTGGGCTGACCGCAGACTCTCTCCGGCTTCGCGACAGTCAACTCGTTCAGCCGCCCTGGGATTGTCACCAAACGATTACACGCTGTCATGTCACGTGGACGTACGAGCTTGGGGAGGCCCCGGATGTCTCGGGGAGAGCGCGTAGCCGATCGCTACGAGTTGTACACGTCGATCGGTCACGGCGTGATGGGTGAGGTATGGGAGTGCACCGACCTGCGCCTGAAACGGCAGGTCGCCCCGATGACAGCTCCGGCATCAGAACCGAGCGCGACCAGATCCAGCGTCCGCATTCCGAACAGCGCCAGGCGGCGCCGACTCTGAGGTGCGCCGCTCAGCCCTGAGGAGCCGTCGGATGCCCATCCGCCCGTCGACGTCCGATGAACCCCGGCATCCCGCGGGACCAGCTCGCGCCACCGGCTTGTGCCTCGACGGCGGCCAGGGAGTCGACTCTGCCGAGGACGTCGATCCGATAACAACAAGATCGGCGGCGCTGATGTGGGCAGCGGGAAGTCCGCCTCGCCCGGTGGCAGCCCGTCGGGACGTGGCGAACCTCGCGCTGCTCACCTTCCCGCCTACGACCCATCGCAGTTGGTACGGGCGCGCTTTCCGATTGACCTTCGCGACTTTCCACGGTCGGATATCGAGTGAATAATCCAGCTTTATGTACTGAAGTCGCACACCCATGCCGACGTATCTGTCCGGCCAGAGTCGGCTCCCGCTGCCGCTCGCGTTCGGCTGTCCGGGTCGTGAAGAGGGAGCAGGGCACCGCCAGTGGGTGGAGGCGGTGAAGCCCTGGGCCGTCCGTGTACTCGTGCATGGTCTCGAGCCAGTCGTCCGGCAGGTCGGGCGCCTGCCTGTTCTCGGCCTGCTCATTGCCGCAGGACTGTTCCTGCGGTGTCTTCGGCGCCCGTGGGGTCGCTTGAGCTGCTCTCGCAGGCGGTCGGGGCGTGGGCGGGTAACGGAGGGGCTGCTGCCGGCAGTCCGCGTGTCTTCGTCAGGCGTTCACCTGTTCCGTGAGCTTGCCCTTGCGCAGGTGGAGGATGCGGTCGGACTGGGCGGCCAGCAGCTGGGAGTGGGTGACGACGACCACGCATTTTCCCTGTTCGTGGGCGAGTTCACGGAAGGTGTCGATGATGCCCTGGGCGGTGTCCTCGTCGAGGTTTCCGGTGGGTTCGTCGGCGAAGAGGATGTCGACGTCGCAGGCGAGGGCGCGGGCGATGGCGACACGCTGCTGCTGGCCGCCGGAGAGCTGCATCACGTTGCGGGTGGCCGTCGACTTGTCGAGGCCGAGCTTTTCCAGCAGGTGCAGGGCGCGGGTCTTGCGGCTGCCGGTGGCGGGTTTGGTGCCGGTGATCTCCATGGCGCAGGTGACGTTCTGGAGGGCGGTCATGTAGGTGAGGAGGTTGTACTGCTGGAAGATCGTGGCGGCGTGCTTGTTGCGGTAGCGGCCGAGGCCGAGTTCGGTGAGGTTCCGGCCGTCGAAGCTGATGGTGCCCTTGGTGGGGGTGTCGAGGCCGCTGGCGAGGCTGAGCAGGGTGGTCTTGCCGCTGCCGGAGGGGCCCAGGATGGTGTAGAAGGTGCTGCGTTCGAAGGTGTAGTCGATGCTCTTGAGCACGGTGGTCCTGTGGCGCTGGCCGGAGTAGGTGTGGCTGACGTCGGTGAGGCGCAGGACGGGCGGGGCGGCGGTGAGGCTGGTCATGGCGGGTCACTTGCCCTTCGTGAGGATGGTGCGGGGGCTCAGGCGCAGCACGGCGCCGGCCGGGATGGCGGTGGCGAGCAGTCCGATGCCGAGGCCGACGCCGCCGACGGTGGCGAGGTCCGCCGGATCGAGCGCGACCGTGATCCTGTCGATGGGGTCGGCGTTCTCCACGGGCTTGTCGTTCGGGTCGATGCCCTGATCGAGTCCGGTGCTGCCGGGAGCCGGAGGCTGCCAGGAGTTCAGCTTCTTCTCAGCGGCGGAGGCTTCCCTGCCGAGCAGTGACTGGCCGGCGCTCTGGGTCAGGTCCGGGGCGAAGAGTGAGCTCACGCCGATGGCGATGGCGGCGACCACGACGATTTCCAGGGCCTGCTGGGTGATGAGCCTGCTCTTCTTCTCGCCCATGGCCAGCAGGACGCCGTACTCCTTGCGGCGCTGCTTGACCGCGAGGTTGACCAGAAGGGCCAGGACGGCCGCGCCGGCGATGCCCATCAGCCACATGGCGACGGTGGCCGTGGAGCGGATGCTCTTGAGCGGGCCCGTCATCTGCTGGACGGCCTTGTCGTTGGCGTCCAGCTCGAAGCCGTCGAGCGCCGAGCCCGCGACCTGCTTCGCCTTGTCCTCGAACGCGCTCTGTTCGTCGGCGTCCTGGAGGAGGAAGGTTGCCTTGCCGACCTGCAGCGTCCCCTTTTTGCCTCCGGACTCGAGTGCGGAGATGCCGCCGACGGTGCCGTACAGCAGGTTGGCCGGGCTCAGGAAATTCTCGGGTTCGGGTTCGGTGCTGGGGCGCGGGTCGCGGTAGATGCCGGCCACGGTGAAGTCGGCCGTCGTCTTCTCGTCGTTGCCGGTCAGGGTGATCCTGTCGCCGACCTTGAGACCGTTCTTCCTGGCCAGCCGCTCCTCGATCAGGAGTTGCTTCTTGTCCTTGTCGGCGGCTGCGAGGTGCCTGCCGGACAGGAGGGTGAACTTGCCGCTGCGGAAGTCGGGCAGCAGCGAGGAGTCGAGCACGCCCGTGGCCGAGGTGCCGCCGGGCCCCATGGACTGGATCTTCGGCCCGCCGTCGACCAGCTTGTACTTGCCCTTGAGGATGGCGCGGTCCCACATCGAGTAGGTGTACTTCTGCACCTGGGGCAGCGCACCGAGCTTGTCGACGGTCGCGGCGTCGATGCTCGGGGCCTGCATGCCACCGCCACTGCCCAGTTGGTGCATGTCCATCTCCATGTTGACCTCGGCGCCCACGGAGCGCTTGGCCTCCTGCTCGGCCTGGGCCGTCGCGTCGTTGATCAGGACGCCCGCCAGCACCATCACGGAGATGACGAGGAAGGTGGCGAAGGTGATCAGGGTGCGGCCCTTGCGGGCCCACAGACTCAGCCCAGCGCGTTTGACGAAGTTCATGGGTATCGCTCTCTCGGTCCCTGTCGGTGGATGGAAGTGCGGTGAGTGGCCCGGCTATTCGGTGTCGGCGAGGATCGAGCGGGGGTGCAGGCGGAGGATCCCGATGCCCGGGACGACGGTGGAGACCAGGGAGATGCCGAGCCCGATGCCGGTGACCTTGCCGACGGTGGCCGCCTCGACCCGTACCGCGGCCGGGGCGATCTCGGCGTCCCGCGCCCCGGCCGCCGCGACCGGCTTGCCGGCCTGGCGGCCGAGGAGCGCGTCGCCCGCGTGCTCTCCGGCGAGGGAGCCGGCCAGAGCGGCAAGCGCAACGGCGGGCAGAGCCACGGCCGCCACCTCCACGGCGTGCTGGCTGACGAGCTTCCACTTCTTCTCGCCCATCGCGAGCAGCACCCCGAGCTCGGCGCGCCGCTCGCGGATCTGCAGCGCCACGATGAGACCGAGGATCAGCGCCCCGGCCAGGGCGATCACCCAGACGATCAGGCCCGCGAACGTGCCGACCCGCTGGATCGGGCGGACCTGATCCCGGTACGCCTTGTCGTTGACCCGGAAGTCGAAGCTGCCCTTGCCCAGGAGCCGTTCGGCCTCGGCGTGCAGCTGCTCGGCCCGGTCCGGTGAGCCGATCTTGAACACGGCCTCGCTGACCGTCGCGGTGCCGGTACCGAGCTGCTGCGCGGTGCCCACCGGTACGTACAGCGTGTTGCCGGGCAGTTCGTGCGGCCGCGTCCACCCGGTCGGATCCTGTGTCGGGTCCTGGAAGATGCCGACGACCGTGAGCGGTACCGTGCGTTTGCCGTCCTCAGACCGCACCTGGACGGTGTCGCCCGCCTTGACGTGGTTCTTCTCGGCCAGGCGCTGTTCGATCACCGCGACGTCGTGGCCCGCGTCCGCGGGGGTGATGCCGCGGCCCGCCATGATCTTCGTCGAGCCGTACGAGAAGGGCAGCAGCATGCCCGAGTCGCGGACGCCGTTCACAGCCAGAGGATCCTTTTCCGCTCCGCGTTTGTGCTTCCCGGCTCCGGTGCCGCCCGCCTTCGGTGCGTTCGATGTCAGCGGTGTGAAGCCACGCGCGCCGGCCCGCACCGGAAGCTCCGGGTTGTAGCGGTGCACCAGGTCGGAGGCGCCGAGCCGGTCGGCCAGGGCCGCGGTGAGGCCCTTCTTCCTGACCGTGACGTCGACGCCGATGGTGCGTTGCGCGTCGGCTTCCTGGCGGGCGGCGGCGGCCTGCAACAGGAAGCCGCCGAGGAGCAGGGTGCAGATGACGACGAAGATCGCCAGCAAGACGGCGGTCTTGGACTTTCTGGCACCAAGGCTCATCCCGGCGCGCTTGACGAAGTTCATGCCGCAGACAAAAGCAGCTTGCCGCTTGCAGCAGGATAAGCGTGTTACAGCGGCATAAGGGCCGGCCCCGGTCCTGGTCGCGGGCGCAGACTTCGACCCGGGCGTCTTCACCGGCCGGTCCGATACCGCGCGGGCCGGCACGGAGCACACCGCTCGATACGTCCTTATCCGGCTGCAATCGTGATCTTGGTTTCATGAGGACATGAGAGTTCTGGTAGCCGAGGACCACCGTGTTCTCGCCCGCACCATCGCCACCGGTCTGCGCCGCCAGGCGATGGCCGTCGACGTCGCCGCCACCGGCGACGCGGCCGAGCGGATGTGTCTGCTCACCGCCTACGACGTGCTGATCCTCGACCGCGATCTGCCAGTCATGACCGGCGACGAGGTGTGCGGGCGGCTGCGGGAACTCCAGGACCCGCCGCGGATCCTCATGCTGACCGCGGCCGGCGAACTCACCGACAAGATCTACGGCCTCACCACGCTCGGCGCGGACGACTACCTCGCCAAGCCCTTCGACTTCGCCGAGCTCGTCGCCCGCGTACGCGCCTTGAGCCGTCGCGCGCCGAAGCCGCCCCCCGCCGTGCTGCGCTTCGGGGGCATCGCCCTGGACAAGGCGCGGCGCGAAGCGTCCGTGGACGGCCGTCCGCTGGAGCTGACTCCGAAGGAGTTCGCGGTCCTGCACCTGCTGCTTGTGGCCGGTGGCACGCCGGTGGCGCACGGCGAGCTGGTCCGCACCGTCTGGGACGAGCACCTCGACCCGCGCACCAGCGCGGTCCGCGCCACCGTCAGCCGGTTGCGCGGCAAACTCGGCGACGCGGGTCTGATCGCCGCCGACACGGGAGAGGGATACCGGCTGTGCGACTGAACCCGCGAGCCCTGCTGAGCAGGCTGCCCTTCCGCGGTCGCCTGGCCGCTGCCTTCTCCGGGCTCTTCCTGCTCGCCGGCATCGCCCTGCTCGCCTTCGTGGTGCTGCTCGCGCGCTACGGAACGGATCAGCAGGTCCAGGGGCTGTCGATCACGTACGGCGATGCGCTGAGCAGTCATGCGACGCCCTTCCAACCCATGCGCCCCGCTCGGCCGGATGGCTCCTCTCAGGCCCCGAGCGACGGTGTCATGATCAAGAAGATCGACCAGACCGTGCAGGCCGTACAAGACACCGCGCTGCGCCAGATGGTGCTCTGGTCCGCAGTCGGCCTCCTCGTCATGGCATTACTGGCCGGACTGCTGGGCTGGTGGCTCGCGGGATGGGCACTGCGTCCCGTCGCCTCCGTGACCGAAGCCGCCCGCCGTATCAGCGAACAGAACCTGCACCATCGCCTGGCGCTCACCGGCCCCGCCGACGAGCTGCGCAGCCTCGCCGACACCTTCGACACCATGCTCGACCGGCTGGAGAAGGCCTTCGAGAGCCAACGCCGCTTCGTCGCCAACGCCTCCCACGAGCTCAAGACGCCCCTGGCCGCCCAGCGCGCCACCCTCCAGGTCGGCCTCGCCGATCCCCTCCCCGAGAGCCTCGTCGATGTTCGCGAGGACCTGCTCACCACCAACCGCGAAGCCGAACAACTGATCAACGCGCTCCTGCTGCTCGCCCGGAGCGACCGCGGACCGGACGAGACCGAGAGCGTGGATCTCGCGGAAGCCGTCCGGCTCGTGACCGCCGAACTCGCCCCGCAGGCAGTCCGGAACGGCGTGCACATCGACGTCGGCGCCGACACCCGGCCAGTCGTTCCCGGGGACCCCGTCCTGCTGCGTCACCTGCTGACGAACCTGATCCGCAACGCCATCCAGTACAACCACCGTGGCGGCAGTGTCCGCGTACGACTCGATGCCGCGACCGTCACGGTGACCAACACCGGCTCCCACGTGCCCGCCGAACGGATCCCCGACCTGTTCGAGCCCTTCCGACGCCTCGACGCGGACCGCACCGCCACCACCGGTCACGGCTTGGGGCTGTCCATCGCCGCCTCCATCGCCGAGGCACACCACGCCACGCTGACGGCGCGACCCGGCCCCGAGGGTGGACTCGCTCTCACCCTGCGCTTCCCTTGAGCGCCGTGGCGGTACTCGTCACCGCCCGCCTGCCCAGAACCGCCGGCCGGTCCATCCGCCGGAGCGGCAGTCTGCCGGAGCGGCGGATGGACCGGCCGACCGGGCCGGAACCGGCAGCAGATCCGGCACCAGGACCCATTCGGCATGGCTCATGTCCGCCCCGTACCGGGGCCGGCGATCCAGCCGGTCGACCCCACGCCTGGACGAGGGCTTCATCGTCTACTGCTGTATCGGCGACAGCGCGAGCATCCCGCCACCTCCGGCAAGAGGTTCAGCAGAGACCGGAAGTCCGTCATCCCTGTCACTCGGCGCTCAGCCGCGCCCGTATCCCTTGCCCCACGCGTCCGCGTGCCACGTCAACGCCCGCCGCGCATAGCTGACACCGAGCCGGACGACCTGCTCGATCGTCAGGTCCGGCGCGGGGATGCTCCGGTAGACGAAGCCGGGCGCGAACCCGTTGAAGGGCAATGGAGCATTCGGGGCGGCTGCAGGTCGCTCGGGACCTGTGTCGCCCAGCAGGGTGCGGGCCCGGTCGAAGCAGAAGTAGTCGCCGTAGGTGCGGGCCTCCTGTTCGCGGGCCGCCCGCCGTGTCTGGCCGGGGCCGTGGGCGGGGCCAGGGCCGGTCAGGTAGACCAGCCGGAACTGGCCTTCCTGGATCTGCCAGCCGAAGCAGGGGGTCGTCTCCGCGGTGAACATCTCCACGATGCCCTGCCCCCGGCTCATCGCCGTCCGCACGATGACCCCGTCCTCCTCGATCTCCCGCGCCAGCTCTGCCCGGATGAGGCTCGAGACGTGCAGGCAACGCATCTTCTGCACGGTCGCGTCCAGTCGAGCGCTCTTGAGGATCGCGACCGCTTCTTCTGGCAGCAGCAACGGTTCCACCCCCGCGGGGGCGCCGACCTCGGCGGCCAGTCGCACGAGCTTGTCGATCAAGTCGAGCCAGTGCTCGAACACGTCGGCGCCGAACCGGTCCGCTCGCCGGAGATCGGACAGACAGGGCCGCAGCGCAGCACACAGGTCCTGGTAGCTGCGGTAACGCCAGGTCAGACCGTTCGGGGTCGGCCATGAGCCGTCCGGCCAGCCGGGAGCGACCAGGCTGAGCAGTACCAGGACGGGATGGTCCAGGCCGTGGAGCCTGCCCGCCGCGTACGCGTTCAACTGGCCGGTGTCCGGGAGCGAGAACACCTTGTTCTCGATCACCAGCGGGCTGCGCCCGGGATACTCCACGACCAGGTCAAGGTTGCGCCACTCCCGGCGTACCCGCGCCTCGCGCGCCGGGCCGGTGCGGGGTACCTGCCAGGCGTCCAGCAATGCCTCGCCGGCGACTGGATGTCGATCGAGGTACCAGGCGAGGGTGTCGCTGTGGAACAGCTCCTTGCTGCCTCTGGACATCGCGAACATCACATCGCCGGTCAGCGAATCCGCCAATGTCGCGAGCCGGGCGAACGAGTCGTCCAGCACCCTGCCTCCTCAGTGCCCCGCGAACTCATTCGATACTTGATGGCTTGATCAGTATCGAATCTCGACGAGGCGCCCTTCTGCATCCGGCTCGGGCACCTCAGGGACCCGGTTCGCCGTTCCGAGCGCGATCCGGTGGGCCGACCAGGCCGCGACAGCGGCGTCGAGCACATCGTCCACGGGAACGCGGTCCGCCTCGCCCATCTCGTCCGGGAGTACGAGACCGGCCTCGGCCAGCAGGGACCGGCGCAGGTTCTGGCCGCGCCAGGTCTTCTTGGCGTAAGCCAGCGGCACTCCGCCGGCCAAGGCACAGAAGGACACCTCGGGGTGCACCTCGTGGATCCGCTCATCGGCGAGCCAACACGCCCGCGCCTCAAGCAGCTTCGGTCTCAGCGCCCACGCCTGCTGGCTCAGCCGATTGCCGGTGAGTTCCTGACACCGGTCCGCGGCCGCCCTGTAGTCCGGCTCCTGCCACGCCGTCCGTGGCGCTATGGGGAAAACGCTGCTGCGCCGCACCCCGAGCAGCGCCCTGGCCGCGATATCCGCGCCACGCCAGCCCTTCTCGACCAGGCCCAACGGCATGTCCACCGCGATCGCATCCACCTCGGCCGCACGCTTGATCAGCCTGTCGAGCCGGAGATCCACCAGGCTGCCCGCGTACGCGCCGTCCGTGAGCCTGATCCCGACCCACCCCTGCTTACCGCAGGCGTCGACCCCAAGGACGTCCATCCCACTCCACCCCCTCACGCACAAGCCCGAGCCGCAACGTAGCAGCACTCACGGTCCCAGAAACCGCCGCCCGCCGCCGTTCTCATCTGTCTGTGCCCTGCGGGGACTCGCACCTGCGGCCGCTGCCAACGCCCTACCGGTTCAGCCGGACGACGGTCCGGATCACCAGCAGCCCGCCCCCGACCGCCGGTTTTCCCTGTTCCCATGCCCCGTGTCCCCCGCCGGGGGCACCTTGGATGAGGTGCCTACAGTAATGACGACGTAATGATCTTGAAGGCTCTCTTCGCAGGCCAGACACCGTTTCGAAGGTCCCGAGCAAGGCTCATTATGGACCTGGGCATGCAAACGATCTTGTGATCTCATACTGCCGTGGATGGTGTCATCTCAGCCTTAATCGCCATTGCAGGAACGTTGTTGGGCTCCGCCCTCACCTACGCGTTTCAGCGCAACGCGTCTGCCCGGGACCAGTTGTTCGCGTCTCAGCAACAACTCCGCTCGGACCGGATGAACGTCTACAGCGATTTCGCCGGAGCACTGACAGAGTTCCGGCGCGGGCAGCAGGACCGCTGGCACCGCAGGAGCGAGGATCCGGACGGTCCCGCTTTCATCGAAGCTCGCACGGAGGCTTACCGACTCCGCGGGATCGCCCTCCACGCGTTGTTCCGGGTCCAGCTCATAGCAAGCGCGCGGGCATTGATCGATACCGCACAAGACGCCTACGCCCTGACATCCGCCTTGCACAAGGCAGCCGACAAAACGGAGCTGAGTGACCTCGGTGCACAGGCGCGAGAAGTTCTGGAGCGGTTCGTCAAGCTCGCCTCATCGGACGTGCAGTAACGCCGAGGGGCCCCGGATCTCTCCGGAGCCCCTCTCCAGCCTGACCAGCCCTTTTAGGACTGGGATCAGAATGGGGTCTTCAGTCGTCGCCAGCAGATGATGGCGCAGCCGAGGGTCACGAGGGCCTGGTGGATGTCGTCGCGGATCTCCCAGCGGATGCGTAGGCGGCGGAACCAGCGCAGCAGCGCGATCGTGTCTTCCACCACCCAGCGGTGAACACCGAGGCCGGAGCCGTGCCCGGTGCCGCGCCGGGCGATGACCGGGGTGATCTCAAGCCGACGGACCCGGTCACGGTAAACGTCGTGGTCATAGCCGCGGTCGGCGTAGATGCGCTGGGGACGGCGCAGGGGCCGGCCGCGCTTGCCGCGGATCGGCGGGACGGCCTGGATGAGCGGGATCAGCTGGGTGCCGTCGTTGCGGTTCCCGCCGGTCAGCGTCGCGGCCAGCGGGATGCCGTGCGCTTCGACGAGCACGTGGTGCTTGCTGCCGGTCTTGCCCCGGTCCACCTGGGAGCGGCCGGTGGCCGGGCCGCCCTTCATCGCCCTGATGTAGCTGGAGTCGACGGCGGCGCGGGAGAAATCGAGCAGGCCGGCCGTCCGCAGTTCGGCGAGCAGCAACTCGTGCAGGCGCTGCCACCCACCGGCCTGGTTCCAGTCGCGCAACCGTCGCCAGCACGTCATGCCCGAGCCGAAGCCGAGTTCCTGTGGCAGGTACCGCCACGGGACGCCCGTGTACAGCACGAAGAGGATCCCGCACAGCACCTGCCGGTCATCGAACCGCCGACGTCCCGGATACCGGAAACGCTGCTCGACCACCGGCAGCAGCGGTTCGACTCGCTCCCAGAGCCCATCCTCGATCTCCCATGGCTTGCGCCCACCACGTGTGTCGGCGGCACCCACCTCCCGTTCGGCAGGCGACAACAAGGGCTGACGGACCGTCATTCCCGAACGAGGAACACATCATTCTGATCCCAGTCCCAAGGCGGGCTCGCAGCCCATCGTTCAAGATCGGCCTGCCCATGCTGATTCCCCGGGGCACCCCTTGTCCTGACGGTCGCACCGTACAACCAGGCCGAGGCCCAGTCACCAGGACACGGACAACGGCGCCCACGACTTTCGTACCTGGTACCAACCCCATCGAGTCCACCTTCGCCACCGTCCGCCTACGCACAAAGGTCACCCGCGGGGCCGACTCCCGCACCGCCGCCGTAGCGATGGTCTTCAAACTCGTCGAGTCCGCCCAGCAACGGTGGCGGGCCGTGAACGCACCCCACCTGGTCGCCCTCGTCCGCGCCGGAGCCCGTTTCGAACGCGGACAACTCGTCGAGCGACCCGAGCTCAGTGCGGCTTGAGCCACATCAACTGTTCTACAGTTCTTGCTGCCAATTACTCACCTGAGACGCTCGAATCACCTCGCTGACATCATCCGTTCCTGAAGGGAGTCCTGTGGCATCCATCAAGGACATCGTCTTCGACAGCCCTCATCCGGCGTCGTCCGCCCGATTCTGGGCGCAGGCCCTGGATGATTACGAAATCGCGCCATACGACGAGGAGGAGCTGACCCGGCTGCGCTCCTTGGGCGTCAACGACCCGGAGGATGACCCCACCGTCCTGCTCGTTGACAGGGCCGGCAGGCTGCCGCGCATCTTCTTTCAGCTGGTACCAGAGGACAAGCGGGCCAAAAACCGAGTCCATTTCGACCTGAGCACGACCGATGCAGCCGCAGAGGTCAAGCGGCTATGCACACTCGGGGCAACGGTTCAGGCCGAGCACGAGGACTGGATCACGATGCAGGACCCCGATGGCAACGAGTTCTGCGTCATGCGCTCGTGACCAGGGTCAGGACATGATCGAATTCAACTGATCCACAGGAATTGGCAATTACTCTCGGCGACTTCGGCGGATTCACTCCGGCACTGAGCCACGTCGACAGCGCCGAGTGCCGAAAGGGTTGAAGACCCACACCGATCAAGACAGCGCCATTGGCGATCTCGCCCGGGACGTCTCGCGCGATCCCGACTGGCCCTCACGCAAGGGTCTGCCGGGCCAGCGCACCTATCTTGACGAGCGCGGGGCCGTTTCGGCGACCGTAGAGGCGCTCGAACGTGCCTGGGCTCAATACGAGCAATACAAAGCCGCTCAGGACAAGTGAGGGCGGTCCGCCCCGCCACGGCCAGTGCCGCGTCAGGCGCGTTCGCCCTGTCGGCCACCTCAGGTAGCCATTCGTCGTCGGCCTGCGGGCGGGCCAGCGGGGCGCGGGGAACCGAATTACTGCGTCGGGTCGGGGTGCGGCAAGACGCGCGGAGTCGTCGGCTTGCCGGGCTTGGACTCGGCATCGCCGAGGTAGTAGACGGCTCCGGATTCACGGCGCGGTGTGCTCACGAGCAGCCAGCCGACGATCTGTCCCCGGGTGTCGCGAACTTGCCAGGGATCGAGACCAGCCCCCCAGTACACCTGCTGGTCGCTGCGTTCTCCGGGGGTGAGTCGACCGCTCATGTCATGGCAGTCACGTCCACGGCTGTCACCGCACTCGAACAGGACAGCTGGGGAGACGGTGTCATTGACGAAGGCGACGGAGCTGAAGTTGGCTGGGTCCGTGGGATCCATGGTCGCCGGATCGCAAGCACTCAGGACTCCCACGACGAGTGCGGCGACCGGCCAGACCCTGTGTGGACGAGTACCCAAGTCGAACCTCCCGTTCGGCAACGAGAGCCTACAGAAGGCAAACGTCGGCTGCCCCGGCACTGGGCCGTATCGCCGTCTTCTTCCAGCGAGGAGCCACCCATGGTCTCCGCGCTCGGCCACGGACACCGTGGGAACTTACGCGAGGTCCCCCGACCGGAACGGCTTTCCCAGCATGTCCCGCAGGGCATCTCGCAGGGTCTCGTTACGCAGGCCGCTCGACGTCAGCAGTAGCTCCGTCGGGCGAGTCGGCCATGGCCATGACCAGGCCCTGCGGGCTCAGGCAACGCACCCGCCGCAGAGCCGAGCAGGCCTCACGACCGCCCCTCACCAGGGGGCAAGTCGGCCCTCCCGGCTTGGAGTGGTCGAGCGCGGCGGGCCCCGGAAGCAGATGAACACGCCACCTGGGGATCACGGGGTTCTCTGCGCTCCACGATCCACGCTCCACGAAGTTGCCGTGTTCGTCCCTCCGTCCGTCATTCCCTGTCGCTGCTCCCGTGCCTCGCGCACCCTGCGCCTGGAGGCCCTCGATGAGGCTGTCGGTGAGGCTCTCGCGCGGTTCAAGGCCGTTGCCTGGTAGCCGAGTTCGATTCGGTCACCGGCCCATGAGGGGCTTGCCGGGTGCGTTACCGGATCTCCTCGCTGCGCCGGACGGCCTGGTGGTCTGCGCCATGACTGCGACGGACCATGACTCGATCACCACCGGCGGCGGAGTGGTGCCGGCGTGCGACGCCGGAGGAACTGACCGCCTTCGGCCTGCCCTACCACCCGTTGCCCGGTCGCCGACCGGTCCCGAGCGGCGCGAGAGTTGTGCCGGCTTTCCGCGCCGAGCTATTCGCTGCCTCGCGGGAAAGGAACGGCGAAAGCTCGGGAGATGCTGCGGGCGGTCGCGCGGACGGAAGGGGCGACGTCC
Source organism: Streptomyces shenzhenensis (assembly GCF_021462265.1). Lineage (GTDB taxonomy): Bacteria > Actinomycetota > Actinomycetes > Streptomycetales > Streptomycetaceae > Streptomyces > Streptomyces shenzhenensis. The sequence goes on from NZ_JAJONF010000066.1 coordinate 16,804, forward strand.
TGGAAGGATTGGGTGCCGGCTCGGAAGCAGATGGAAACAGCTGCCACCACGGAGCCGTCCGGCCCGTGAACCGGCGCGCCTACGCAATGGATGTCAGGGCCCATCATTCGATCGCTTGAGGAGTAGCCCTGCCTGCGGACGGCGGCCAGAATCGATCGGATGCGGCCGGCGTCCGTGACGGTGTTCTCGCTGTAGCGGGGCAACGGGCCCCTCAGGTATTCCTCGCGTACGTCGGCGGGGGCATGGGCGAGCAGCACCAGGCCCGCGCCCGTGGCGAAGGTGCCGAAGCGTCCGCCTGCGCGGCTGATGACCTGGGGAGCTCGTGGCGCGCTGAGACGTTCCAGGATGACGACGTCCAGGTGGTTCCGCACAGAAAGATGGACGTGCTGTTGCTTCGTCGCGTCGTGCAGATTCTGAATGAACGGGAGAGCGATATCCCGAATACCATGGCCACGCGGAGAAAGGGCGGCCACCTCCCACAGTCGCAGACCCACTCTGTACCGGCGGTCGTGGCCGCGCTCAAGGGCTCCCCAGGCGACGAGTTCGGCGGCCCGGCGATGCACGGTGGGAAGCGAGAGCCCCGTCCGCCGCGACAACTCGGTCAGCGTCAGTGCGGGAGTTTCGTGCGAAAAAGCTTCCAGCAGGGCCAGGACTTTGCCCGTCACCGACATGCTGTTCTCGCCAGACATCCTCTCCACCCTTCGCGCGTGTTTGCATTCTTTCCGATTGCTCAACCGAAACCCGAAATCGACGCAAGTCCCGGCGGGACGGATGAGATTCGCAGGAGGCGCGGAAATCGCATCTTACCATCAATATTGCTGCTTGGTCCGGGCCGGTGTTCCCTGATCATGATTGCGCTATTGCGTGCTGTTACTGACGGGTTCCTGCACGCGGGTCCGGGCGAGTCTGATCTTGACCAGGATCTAGTCGGCGGCGGCGGTCCCGGTGAGGGGCTTCGCCTTCTCGTCCCGGGAGTCGATGTAGTCGCGGGACCGGTTGACCAGGACGTTGACGCTCACGCACGTGCCCTGGTGGAGACCGCCGGGTGGTGATCCAGAACCAGATCTCGATCCGGTTCGACCACGAGGACGGACCCCACGGGTGAAATGGCAGTGGCCGCTTTCCCTGCTTCGCGCCGAGCGGACGCGCTCCTTCCGGAATGCGGACCGTTTCGCGAGCGAGTATCCCTGACCGCCGGCCGGTACGGCCCTCGCCCGTGCCAGGAGCGCGGGCCGCCGTCATCACCACCGGCCTCGCTCCGGCCACATGGACTCCGCGCCCGAGGGAAGTCGAGCCCGACTTTCATCAGGTGAAAGTTTTTTGCCGCCCGGCGATCCGGAGGTACGATCCGGGCGGTCAAAATTTCGATTTCCAAGCAGAGCCGGGCTTCGTGGGGCTTGCGCACAGTACGGACGGTTGACTGGAGCGTGACCGTTGAAGGACCTTTCCGAAGACAACTCCGCCCATTCCCTGGTGGGGCGCGCGCGGCAAGTCAAAGAAATCCATGACTTTCTCGCCACCACCCATCGCGGTGGCGCTCTCCTGCTTTCCGGACAAGCCGGAGTGGGTAAAACAGCTCTGCTCGACGCTGCGGCGGAAGCAGCGGCATCGGCAGGGACGCGAGTCGTGCGTGCCGCCGGAGTCGAATTCGAGGCCGACGTGAGCTACTCCGGGCTCAACCAGCTCCTCTTCCCCCTCGCCGAGTTCTTCGGCGAGCTCGACGACGTGCACAGCGGAGCCCTGCGCGTGGCGCTCGGCTTCGACAACGGACCACCGCCGGACCGCCTTGTCGTGTCCAGCGCGACCATGTTGCTCCTGCGTCAGGTGGCCACCGACACCCGACTGCTCCTCGTCATCGACGACCTGCCGTGGCTGGACCGCGCCAGCGCCGGAGTCCTCGGCTTCGTCGCGCGCAGGCTGGAGGGAAGCCGGGTCGGTTTCCTGGGCGCCATGCGGTCGGGGAGCCACACGCTCTTCAACCGCGTCGGGCTGCCCGAATACGAGATTCCGCCGCTGGACGGGACCGCGTCGAGGGAACTGCTCGACGCGCGGTTTCCCGACCTCGCCGAGCGAGTACGGGACCGGATCCTGGTCGCGGCCGAGGGCAACCCGCTGGCACTGCTCGAGTTGCCGACCGCGCTCAGCGGGCCGCAACTCGTGGCCTCGGAGGGCCTTCCGTCCCTGCTGCCGCTCAGCCAGCGGCTGCAGGCACTGTTCGTCTCGCGGGTCTCCGCCCTTCCCGATGCCTCGCGGGGGCTGTTGCTGCTCGCGACCCTGGACGGAACCGGTGATCTCGGTCTTCTCCAGGCGTCGGCGCGGGAGGCCGGGTACGACGGCGGTATCGAAGCCCTCGCCCCCGCCGAGCACGACAGGCTGGTGCACTTCGACGAGGGCACCAGACGGCTCGTCTTCCGGCATCCCCTGATCCGCTCGGCGGTCGTGGAGGCCTGCACCACGGCCCAGCGCCGTGCGGCTCACAGAGCCCTTGCCCAGGTTCTGTTGGACCAGCCCGAACGCCGCGCCTGGCATCTGGGGGAGGCGTGCGTCGAGCCGGACGAGGACGTGGCCACCCTGCTCGAACGGGCCGCTCGCCTCATCTCCGCCCGCGGCAACGCCAGCGGCGCCGTGGCAGCTCTGAAACGGAGCGCCGACCTCAGCCCCCGCGGCGCGGACCGGGCCCGCAGGCTCACCGAGGCCGCTTACATCGGGGCCGACGCCACCGGGGACCTGCTCGGCGTGTCGGATCTGCTCGCCCATGCGCGCCGGGCAGATCCGGATCTGGTGGACTCCCTGCATTCCGCCGCTGCCGCCGTCTACCTGACCATCAACGGCGGCGGGGACATCGACACCGCCCACCACCTGCTCGTGAGCGCGATCGAGTCCGGCGCACACCGCTACGACGCCCAGGACCCCGCTCTCATCGAGGCGTTCCACCTGCTGCTGCTCCTGTGCTTCTACGGCGGCCGGGCGGAACTGTGGCCTCCCTTCTACGCCGCGCTCGCCCGCTTGCGTCCGGAGCCGCCTCCGCTGCTGTCCGCGGCCGGCAAGACCTTCTCGGACCCGGCTCGCTCGGGAGCCGCCGCCCTGGAGCAGTTGGGGCCCATCCTGGACGGCCTTCCCCACGAAACCGACCCCGCCCGAATCGTGCGGATCGGGACCGCGTCGCTCTACGTGGACCGGTTGGCGGACCTCCGTGAGTCTTCTTGGAGAGTCGTCCGGCAGGGACGGGACGGGGGCCCCGCGCGAAGAACGCTCGGGGCGCTGATGCACCTGTGCCTGGGTGACTATCTGAGTGGCAGGTGGGACGAGTGCGAAGAACTGGCCGCTGAGGGACTGCGGTTGTGCGAGGACTCGGGGTACCGGTTCTTCACCTGGTACTTCTGGTACTGCCTGGCCGTCGTCGCCGCCGTGCGCGGCGACGACGGCCAGGCCGATCGTCTCGCCGACCGGATCACCCGGTTCGCGACACCGCGGGGCGTCGGGACGGCCCTGCACTACGCCCGGCACGTGCGCACCGTCGCGGGCATCGGGCGGGGGGACTTCGAGGGCGCCTACCAGCAGGCCGTGGCCGTCAGCTCCCCGGGCACCTTCGCCTCCCATGTCCCGCACGCCCTGTGGGTGGCGATGGACCTCGTCGAAGCGGCGGTGCGTACCGGCCGCCGGGAAGAGGCGGCCGCTCATGTGCGCGCGATGCGGGACATCGACATGGCGGCGCTCTCACCCCGGCTCGCCCTGCTCGCCGGCGGCTCGGCCGCGCTGTGTGCCGAGGAGGACGAGGACGCGATCCGGCTGTTCGACGAGGCTCTGGCGGTACCGGGCGTCGAGCGGTGGCCGTTCGATCTTGCCCGGGTGCGGCTCGCCTATGGTGAAAGACTGCGGCGAGCACGGGCGAACTCGGACTGCCGAGGGCCGTTGAGTCAGGCCAACGATGCCTTCACCCTGCTCAAGGCCCGTCCTTGGATGGAACGCGCGTCCAAAGAGCTGCGCGCCTCGGGATGGACCATGCCGAGAACCGTCACCGCGGAGCGTCAGGTGCTCACGCCCCAGGAGCGGCAGATCGCGGAGCTGGCCGCGTCCGGCCTGAGCAACAAGCAGATCGCCGAGCGGCTCTATCTCTCCCATCGGACCATCGGTGCGCACCTGTACCAGATTTTTCCGAAGCTCGGTGTCTCCTCCCGGGCGGCCCTCCGCGACGCGCTCGCCGACCTGGACGAGTAGAACGCGGCCGGCACAGCCCCGCCCACCGCGCCCCGCCCACCGTGCCTCGGCCACCGCGTGACCGGCTCGGTACGCCCGGTCTCCCCTCCTACCCGAAAGACCTCCCATGTCACTTCCCGCTCTGCTCCTCGTCCATGGCGCCTGGCACGACTCCGCTGTCTGGCAGCCCCTTGCCGAGTGCCTCCCCGATGTCGACGTGAGGACGGTGCGCCTGGCCAGTACCGGGGAGGATCCCGCGCTCCTCGGGGACCTGTACGCGGACTCGGCTCGTATCGAAGCCGTCCTGGCAGAGATCGGCGGGCCGACGGTGGTCCTCGGCCACTCCTACGGGGGCGCGCCCGTGTCGCAGACGGCGGGCCACGGCATCGTACGGGCGATCTACCTGGCGGCGATGATGCAGGACGTCGGTGACACCGTGCTGACCCCGACGGGAGGCGTTCATCCTCCGTACTGGGACGTCCATCAGGAGGACGGCGGCCTTCAGGGCCACTTCGGTGTCACCGGTCCGGTGGAGGTGCTGTACAACGGCGTCGACCCGCAACGCGCGGCGGCTGCCGCGGCATCGCTGCGCCCGCAGTCCCTCGCCTCGGTCACCCAGCCCCTCACCCGGGCCGTCTGGCACGACGTGCCGAGCTCCTACATCGTCTGCGAGCAGGACCGCGCGATTCCCGCCGCGTTCCAGCACTCCATGGCCCAACAGGCCGACCGCGTGCGCGTGCTGGACAGCGGACACTCGCCGTTCCTCTCGCACCCCGTAGAACTGGCCCGTCTCATCCGCGAGGAGATGGCCGTCTGACGAGGCGGCCGGGGACCGGCCGGGCCCGGAGCCGTGGCCTCCTCCGCGCCGGCCGGGCCCGGAGCCGTGGCCTCCTCCGCGCCGGCCGCGCCCGGAAGCCATGACCTCCTCCGCGCCGGCCGCGCCGCTGCCCGCACGGCCCACGGCGCCTCTCGCCTCGCTCACCGCGGGGGTGCGCCGGTGGTGACACGCTGCCCCCGGCTCCCCTTCGGATTGTTCACCACCCCCACGATGGCTTCGGCCGTCCGGGCGATGTCCGCTTCGCCGGCGGCCTGCTCGGCGAGGGCCGCGTCCACGCTGTCCACGAGGCCGCGATACCGGGCGTCGTAGGCGGCGAAGGTCTCGGCGTCGTCCGGACGGACCAGACTCGGTTGCCGGCCGATGTCGGCCGTGGGTGATCCGCACATGACGGTGCAGACCTCGATTCCGAACCCGGCCAGCTCCCTCGCGTAAGTCTCCGCCAAGTGGTCGATCACCGTGACGGCCTCCTCGTGGAGGGCGAGGTAGGGAGTCGCGTCGGCACGGTGCCGGGAGGGCACCACCCAGATCAGCAACCCGTCCCGGCGCTCGCGCATGGCCGGCAGGACGGCACGGTTCACCCGCTGGCTGGAGAGCACGTGGGCGTCGTAGATCTGCGCCAACTGGTAGGGGGTGAAGGACTCCACCGGTCCCCGCGGTACCGGGCCGAGAGCATGAACCACCGCGTCGACGCGCCCGGAGCGCCGTGTGATCTCCTCGACCGCGGCGGAGACCGAGTGCTGGTCGGCGGTGTCGAGCCCAAGGGGGTGGAGCCCCGCGTCCTGCGGCAGTTCCTGCGGCAGGACCTGACTTCCCCACACGGTGAGATCAGCGGGCGACACCCCGCCGGCGGGCCCGAATCCGGCGTACACGGTGTGACCGGCGCCGGCCAGCGCCAGCGCTGTCATCGCGCCGAGCCCGGTGGATGCCGCGGTGACAAGAACGATCTTCGACATCAGACTCCTCAGCAGATGACGCGAACGGTGAGGCGGCCGTCGGCGGGGTGGGGGCCGGGCCGCGGACGCCGGCCGGGCGGTGCAGGCGAACCGGCACGTCCATGACGGCGCGCCGCTTCCGGCATATTCGTTGCCGGTCTCCCGTCGTTCCCAGCGCTCGTCATGCGGATTGCCCGATCCGTCGCGGATGGTGGGCGGAGCCGGTCGCGGCTGCCCGCGCCGTCCCCTCGGCGAGGGAACGCCGGGACGGGACCCCACTCGGCCTGTGCGGTACGCAACTGACCACGTCGCCAGTATCGGCGCGGCCCGCGTCCGCCCGCCTAAGTCGAATGACGGTGCACATGACTGTGCTGTGCGCCGCCCCGCCGCGGACCGGCCCGGCGACCCCGGCTCCGGGCGGCGGACGTGCGCCGTTCGGAGGCCGGACCGACGCGGACGCTGCCCACGGGGAGCCGGATTCCGGGCCTCCTCCCCTCCCCGGACCGCCAGGGCGACACATTCCGCGCCCCGGTCTCCCGAGGCGGGACGGCGGAGCCGGCCAGTACCTAGGCCCAGGAGCCTGCGCGAGTGCGGTGGGCGGACAAACGGCTGCCGAGGACGTGCCGACGCGATGGCCGATCGACGGATGCGGCGCCGAGCGGCCGGAGGAAATTCTGGGGTCACGGTTTCGGAGGAGCCCGCCGCACTACGTGCTGGGAGTGACTCCCGGAACCGCGGCAGTGGCCCGCTTTCCCTGCGAGGCGGCGAAAGCGGGCGCGAGAAAAGCTCCCTGCTCGACCGTGCCAACCCTGGGCCGGACTTCACGGCCACCACCGGAACGAACAGAACGTCTGCACACACGGAGATCCGCATGAACGATACCGACAGCGACCCGGCCGGCACGATCGTGCTCATCCACGGCCTCTGGGTCACCCCGCGAAGCTGGGAAGGGTGGAAACACCACTACGAGGGCCGCGGATACCGGGTCATCACCCCGGCCTGGCCCGGCCTCGACCGCGAGGTCGAGGAACTGCGGCGTGACCCTGCCGGCATCGCGGGGGTCGGCCTCCGGGAGGTGACCGACCATTACGAGACGATCATCCGCGCTCTGGACGCCCCGCCGATCATCATGGGCCACTCCTTCGGAGGGACGGTCGTGCAGATCCTGCTCGACCGCGGACTCGGCCGCGCCGGGGTCGCCATCGACTCGGCAGCCGTCAAGGGCGTGCTGCCGCTGCCCCTGTCCACGCTCCGGTCGACCTGGCCGGTCCTCGGCAACCCCGCCAACAGGAACAAGGCGGTCCAGCTGACGGCGGAACAGTTCCACTACGCCGTCACCAACACCCTCAGCGCATCCGAGTCGGCCGCCCACTACGAGCGGTACGCCGCCCCCGGACCGGCCCGCGTTCTCTTCCAGGGAGCGTTCGCCAACTTCAACCCCAAGGCCGCCACCCGGATCAACTTCCGCAACCGCCGCAGGGCACCCCTCCTGTTCATCGCGGGAGAGGCCGACCACATCGTCCCTCCCAAGGTGAACAGGGCCAACCGGAATCTCTACCGCAAGTCACCCGCCGTCACCGATTACCGGGAGTTCCCCGGGCGCTCGCACTTCATCGTCGGCCAGCAGGGCTGGGAGGAAGTCGCCGACTACGCCCTGGACTGGGCGGAGGAGAACACCCTCGCCCGTGTCTGACCAGGGCGCCGCCGCAGCCCTGCGCCACGCGCCCGCCACGGCCTGCCGGCGCACAGCCGTCCAGCCGGCCCCCGAACCGTCGTCCCGCACCAACAGCGCGGAACGCGTCCCCCCACCAACGATCACCACACATCCAGTCAAGGAGACAGACATGTCCAAGCGCCACACCCTCCGCATCGCCGTACTCGGCGCGATCGGCGTCGCCCTCGCCGCCGGCGCGACCACCCTGTCGTCGGCCGCACCGTCCTCCTTCGCCAGTTCGGCCCCGAAGCCCACCGTCGTCCTCGTCAACGGGGCCTGGTCCGAGCCGGCCAGCTTCAGCGGCGTGATCAGGAGGCTCCAGAAGGACGGGTACCCCGTCGTCGCTCCGCCCACCGCCCTGCGCGGCCTGTCCGGCGACTCGACCTACCTGAGCGCGTACCTCAAGACCATCGAGGGGCCCGTCGTCCTGGTCGGCCAGTCCTACGGCGGATCGGTCATCACCAACGCGGCCACCGGCAACCCCAACGTCAAGGCCCTCGTCTACATCTCGGCCTTCGCCCCGGACAAGAACGAGACCGCCGCTGAGCTGACCGCGAAGTTCCCCGGCACCCACATCACCGACGACCCCAACGCCCCCCTTCCCACCGCCCTCAGCGCCGTTCCCTTCACTTCCACCGACGGCACCAAGGTCACCACCGGCATCGACCTCTACACCAAGCCCGACCACTACCGCGACCTCTTCCTGAGCAACCGCCTCAGCAAGAAGGAGTCAGCCGTGCTCGCCGCCGAACAGCACCCCATCTCCCTCCAGGCCCTCGGGGACCCTTCCGGTGAGCCGGCCTGGAAGACCATTCCGTCGTGGTTCCTCGTCTCCAAGGAGGATCACCTGATCCCCGCGGCCACGGAACGGTTCATGGCCACCCGCGCCCACGGGCACATCACGGTCGCCGACACCCCGCACGCCGCGCAGGTCACCGACCCCGGCATCGTCACCCGGCTCATCGAGCAGGCCGCCCACGCGACCCGCTGACCACCGGGGCGGGTCCGTCACTTCGGACACCACCTACCGCGAAGCGGGTACGGCGGAGGGCGTTCCCCTGCTCCTCCTGCTCCACGTGACCGCGGTGGTGGACGACTGGGACCCCGCGGTCGTCGACGGCCTTGCCACCGAACGCCGTCTCGTCATGGCCAATCTTTGGGGTATCGGCAGTTCCGGCGATACCGCGCCGGACAATTCCGAGGCCATGGCAGACGACGCAAGGTGCTTCTGGGGCGAAATCCCGGGCCGCGGGCGCGGGGCCTGCGCGGGACGACGGGCAAGGCCCGTACTCTCCGCGCGAGCCCCGCGCCATCCGGGGCCGCAACACGGTCCGGCCCCGAACGTTCGATCTCTCCGAGCCGGCCCGGTCGGGGCGCGGGCCGGGTCGGTACGGCCGCCGCCGCACTCCTCGCGGGACATGCGCGGGACGGCGGGCCTGACAACCGGTCAGCGCACCTTGAGCCGCTCGTCGAGGCGGGTCCGGCACCTACCCGCTCCACCCTCGCCCCGCCCCCGGGCCACGGCCCCGACACGGCGCCTGACAGTCGAGCCCCGTTCCGTCCCGCTCGGCTTCCTGAGCGGGCCCGCCGTATCTGGGCCCGCACTCCAGGAGTTAGGCGTCGCGTGAACCCGTACAACACCCCAGCCCCGTCCCGCCCCTGGTGGAGGACCACACAGGCCGCGCTCGGGGCCCTCGCGCTGGTCGCCCTGCTCGGTGCGTTCAGCTTTGCCCTGGGTTTCCTGGCGATGATCGCCGCTCTGGTGGCCGTGTGGGTGCTGCCGCCATGGCGCTGGTTCGCCAGGCTCGGCGCAACCCTCGGAGCCCTGCTGCTCCTGACGGTCGGCGCGGGCCTCGGCGGACAGCTCGACGACAGCAAGCCCAGCAGCACCGATGCCAAGGCGCGGAACGACCGTGGTGACGCGAGCGCCGAAGCCGTCTCCGCGTCTCCGGCCGTCTCCGAATCCGCCACGCCCGCCGACTACACCGGACGGCCGCTGAACGAGGCGGAGCGGCAGGCAAGCTCGGCCGGCTACACCGCCGCAGACCACGACGCGGGCGACGATGGTCGCACGATCATCCTGCGGTCCGGATGGACGGTGTGTTTCCAGAAGGCCGACTCAGCCGCGAAGACCATCGACTTCGCGGCCGTCCGGAAGACCGAACCCTGCCCCGACAAGGACGGCGGCCCGCTCCCGTGGCCGAAGATGCCGGATGTCGTAGGCGCCACCTACGACACGGCCGTCAGGGATCTCAAGCGGGCGGGTGTCGGCCTCGACCGGGTCACGCTCGACGACGTCTATCTCGACGTCGACACTCCGACAGCCGCGCAGGCCGCAGCGGACGGCGACGAGTGGCGTGTGTGCTTCCAGTCCCCGGACGAGGGAGCCGAGGTCACCTCCACCAGCTCGGTCAGCCTGGACCTGGGCCGGTGGACCGACACCGACCTCGTCCGGCGCTGTCCCGCGGCGAAGGACACGACTTACAAGATCCCGGCCAGCGATCCCGACTTCAACAACAGCGACGACGACAGCGCCACCGGAAACGACGGTTCTGACCGCGGTGGCTCCTCGTCCTCCTCCAGAGGTTCCACCGGAGGTTCCTCCAGCGGCGCCGATGTCGGCGCTGTCCACTCCGGCTCGTTCTGCTCCCCGCCCGGAGCGACGGGTTTGAGCGCGGCAGGAAGACCGATGGTCTGCAGCCCCGGCTCCGACGGCCGCAACCGCTGGCACCACGCCTGACCCGACCAGCTCAGCCACACCAGTCCCCAGGAGTCCCCATGCCGTACGCAGCGGAAGAGGACACCCGGGCCGAGTTGTTCGACACCACGATCAGCCTGTGATCACGTCGAGCGGGAAAGTGGTACCCGGCGCGTGGTCCGCAACTCCGAGCACGGGTCGGCTGCTGAACCCGGCGGGTGGCTCCGCCCGCCTCAGAGGCGGGTCGGGGCGCGTCAGCACAGGGACCGGAACGGCAGATCGGGCAGGTATTGCTGCCATTGCCGCGGGGTGAGGGCGTCGTGAGTGGTGACGCAGACCCGTTGGACGGCTGCCCCGACGCTGACGCGCGTCAGTTGAAGGGTGCGGTCGTCGGCGACGGTTGCCAGGACACGCCCGTCCGGGCTGAACGCCGTGTCGTTGACGGGTCCGTCGTGACCGGTCAGGGCCGAGCCGAGGGCGGTGGCACGGTCCGGATGAGATACGTCCCACAGGCGCACGGTCCGGTCGTCGCCACCGGTGGCCAGGACACGTCCGTCCGGGCTGAAGGCGAGGGAGTCGACGAAGCTGGAATGGCCGGTGAGCGGCTGGCCCGCCCGTGCGATGTGGGCAGGGTCGGTGACGTTCCACAGCCGTACGGTGTGGTCGGCGCTCGCGGTGGCGAGGGTATGACCGTCCGGGCTGAAGGCCGCGGCGCGGATGCCGCCGCTGTCGGTCTCTACGGCCGGCCGGAACAGCCGGGGCTGTGCCGGATTCGACGTGTTCCACAGCCGCAGCGTGTCATCGGAGCCCGCGCTGGCCAGAACGTGTCCGTCCGGGCTGAACGCCAGCGCCTCGACACTGTCGGTGTGGCCCCGCAGGACGCCCAGAGCACGAGCACGCCCCGGATCGGTGACGTTCCACAGCCGTACGGTGCGGTCGGCGCCCGCGGTGGCCAGCACGCGGCCGTTCGGGCTGAACACCACGCGCATGACCGGGCCCTTGTGGCCGGCCAGCACCCGTAGGCGCCCGGCTCGACGGGGGTCGGCGACGTCCCACAGGCACACCGCGCCGTCGGCTCCGGACGTGGCCAGCACGCGGCCGTTCGGGCTGAAGGCCACACTGGAGACGGTTCCCCTGGTACCCGCCGGCACAGCCAGGGCTCTGGGAAGCGCGGGATCGGTGACATCCCAGAGCTTCGTGTCCTGGTCGCTGCCCCCGGTGGCCAGAAGATGACCACTGGGGCTGAAGGCGACGGCGTCGAGGGGACCTGGGGTGGCCAGCCGAGTACGGGGAAGATGCCACAGTCGTACCGTGTGATCACGGGAGGCACTGGCGAGCGTACGGCCGTCCGGGCTGAAAGCCAGCCAGTAGACGTAGTCGGTGTGACCGGTCAGCGGTTCGCCCAGGGCCGACGGATGCCGGGGGTCGGTGACGTTCCACAGCCGTACGGTGTGGTCGGCTCCGGCGGTGGCGAGGGTCTGTCCGTCGGGGCTGAACGCCACGGCGTACACGGAGTCGGTGTGGCCGGTCAGCGCAGGCCCCAGAGGGGCGGCGTGCGTGGGGTGGGACACGTCCCAGAGGCGCACGGTGTGGTCGTTGCTGACACTGGCGAGCGTGCGTCCGTCGGGACTGAAGGCGACCGCGTAGACCGTGTCCCTGTGGCCCTTCATCGGAGAGCCGAGAGGCTTGGGCTCGGCCGGGTCCGCGATGTCCCAGAGGTGGATGGTGTGGTCGTGGCCGGCGCTGGCGAGGACGCGGCCTCTCGGGCTGAACGTCGCCGAGGCGACCGCCCCCACATGGCCGGTCAGGGCGTGACCGATGGGCGTGGCGTGCGCGGGGTCGGACACGTTCCACAACCGCAGCGTGTGGTCATAGCTCGCGGTGGCGAGGATCCGGCCGTCGGCGCTGAACGACACGGAGAACACGTAACTGGTGTGCCCCCTCAAGGGCGGGCCCCACACCGTGGGGTGAGCGGGATCGGTGACGTTCCACAGCCGTACCGCCCGGTCGCGGCCCGCGGCCGCCAGAGTGCGGCCGTCGGGGCTGAAGACCAGCCAGTACACCCAGCCGATGTGGTCCCTGAGGGGTTTGCCGAGTGCTCTGGGGCGGGCGGAGTCGGTGACGTCCCACAGGCGCACGGTGCCGTCGGCGCCCGCGGTGGCCAGGGTGCGCCGGTCAGGACTGTAGGCCACGGCGAAAACGGTGTCGGTGTGACCGGTCAACGTGGTCGCGAGGGGCGTGTTCTCGGTGCTGAGGAGCCTGGTGTAGAGCTCGGGTGAGGGCCGCAGCCGGTAGGCGGCCAGGCTGAGACGTGCGGCCAGCGAGGTGTCGTTGCTCTCCACCTGCTCGGACCGGGCCGTGATCTCGCGGGATATGGCGACATCACGCTCCTCCCGTGCTGCCCGGCGCTGCTGGAACGCGACGACGGCGGCCGTCGAGGCCAGTACCGCCAGGACGGCCAGGACGGCGACCGCTGCCCGGCTCAGGTGACCGGCCCGGCGTTGCTGCCGGAGGGACGCCGTCAGGAAGTCCTGGACGCGTTCGCCGAGAAGGAGGTCGCCGCGGTGACGTTCGGCCCATTCGGCAGCTGTGGCGAGCTGACTGCCGCGGTAGAGCAGGCCCGGATCTCGGTGCTCGCGTTCCCAGGTGGTTGCGGCTTCCGTCAGCCGCTGATGGGTGAGCAGCCCTGCCCGGTCCTCGTTCAGCCAGCCGGCCAGCCGCGGCCACGCTTGGAGCAGTGCCTCGTGGGTGATCTCGACGGTGTCGGTGTCCAGTGTGACGAGGCGGGCCTGGGCCAGCGCGTCCAGAACGGCCTGGGTGCCGGGGTGAGCGAGGGCGTCCAACTCGGCGCGTGCGACACGTCGTTTGGTGTCGTCGGCCCCCTCACCGAGGACGACGAGCCGCAGGAAGACGGCGCGGGCCAGGTGCTGTTGCGAAGGCGTCAGGCCGGCGAAGACGGTTTCGGCCGTCTGCGCGAGAGCATGTCGGATACCGCCGGCGGCTTCGTAACCGGCCAGGGTGAGGGTGTTGCCGCGTCGGCGCCGCCAGGTCTCGCGCAAGGCGTGCGAGACCAGCGGCAGGGCGTTGGGCTGTCCGGTGGCATCGGCGACAACGCGGGCCAGCAGCGGGGTTTCGACAGTGCAGTCGGCCTGTACGGCGGGTTGGCTGATGGCCCGGCGCAGTTCGTCGGTGGTCATCGGACCGACAAGCAACTGGGCGTCGCGCAGCGCCTCGACAAGCTCCGGGTGTTCGGAGCAGCGAGCGTAGAAGTCGGCCCGGACGCCGATCACGACGCGGGTGCGGCTGTTGGCAGCCTGGGCCGCGGTGGTCAGTGCCTCGATGAACGCGGCCCGTTCCTGCGTGCTGGTGCAGAGAGTGAAGACCTCCTCGAACTGGTCCACGACCAAGAGGAGTTCGCTGCCCTCGGGCCGATCGGCGAGGATCTGCAGAACGGTCATGTGCAGGGCGCGGGGCTTTTTCTGCAGTTCCTCGGACAGGGCGGTGGCTGATCCGCCGCTCAACGCGGCCATTCGCGCGGCGCACTCCTCCAGCGGGTGGGGGCCCGGGACGAGCAGTACCGTGCGCCATTCGCCTTTCCCCGCTGTGATGGCATCGGCCCTGGGCAGCAGGCCGGCCCGCAACAGGGACGACTTGCCCGAGCCGGAGGCTCCGAACACCGCGAGGAAGCGATGGTCATGGACGCGGGTGACCAGGTCGTCGGTCAGGCGTTCGCGTCCGAAGAACCGTTCGGCGTCCTGCGGCTGAAACGCCGCGAGCCCCGCGTAGGGGCTCCGGCGTTCGTCGTCGAGGGAATCGAGCGGCGCCTCGGCCGGTTCCTCGGCCGCCAGTTCCGCGGCGGTCGACCGCCACCGCGTCTCCCACTCGGCAGGATCACCGCCACAGGCTCGTACGTATGCGACGGTGACGGCCAGGCTCGGCAGTCTGCGCCCCGCGGCGGCGTCCGCGAGGGTCGTGGACGAGTAGTGCGCCCGGCGGGCCAGCTCACGGTAGGGCGGACTTCCCGCCTCGGTCCTTAGTCGCCGCAGGTCGGTCGCAAAGGCGGTCAGCACGCCATCGTCGTCCGCCAACGGACGCTCGGCTCGTGGCACCCGTACCTCCCCGAGATCAACAGATCCGGCTCATTGTCCGGAGCTTGTTGTCCGGCGTCCAACCCCCGATTCCGGACAACAAAACAGCACTACAAACAAGGGCGGCAGCCGACTGCGGTCTTCGCTCCGCCGACTCACCTCGGTCTGTCGGGCGACCGGACGCCGGCAGGATCCGGAACGGGATCGGGACCACGGGGAAGGGCCAACGATGAAGAAGCTCGCCGCTGTCACGTCTGGTGTGCTCACCACGGCGCCGGCAGCCGCGGCGCCAGGCGCAGGCACAGCCGGCGCGGACACGCGTGGAGCAGCGGGTGCGAGCGTCGGCCTGAGTGCCGGACACGCCCGGGGAGCAGCGCTGGGCGCACAACGATGTCTGGGGCTGCACCGGCCCGTACGACGGGCTGCTGGGCGCGGAGAGCAACAGCGGAACGATCGACGGAAGGATGTCTCATGGGAAGCACACAAAGGGCGAGGCCTGTGTCCAGGAAGCTCGCCATCGGTTCCTTCCTGGGCGCGGCAGCACTCGTCCTGACCACGCTGGCGGTGGCAGACACCGCCGAAGCCGCGGATTGCCCCTCCGGGGCGCTGTGTGCCTACACCTCGACGTACGAGTCCGGATCACGCGGGGCGGTCTACGCGGACAACACGGACCTCACCGGCCTTTCCCAGTTCCGTGGGGCCGAGTCTCTGTGGAACGCCGGTACCTCCTGCAATGTGCGGGTCTACAGCGAGCGCAACTACACGGGCCACTACTGGACATTGGCCCGGGGCACGGGCATGTACTCGCTCAACGACGTGGCCAACAACCCGGAATGGGGAACGGCCTTGTACCACCACGTCTACTCGAACAACTGGTGCGTATGAGGCGAGCCCTCACACGGCTCGCGGAGATCGTCGTCACCGCCGCCGCGTTCACGGCCGGCTGTTCCTTCTCGGGCGGCGGCGACCGGGGGCAAGTCCCGTTCGACCCGCGACCGCTGTCCGCCGTCCTTGTCACCTCCGTGGCGGACACCGCTCGTTTGCGAGCGCGTGAGGAGTCCGCCGTCGCTGATTGCATGGCACGGCGCAGATTCAGGTACGAGCCGGAGCGCACGACGGTGAGCGAGCGTGCGGTGACCACCAATCCGTACGGTCTGCTGCGCAAGGAGCAGGCTCGCCAGGACGGCTACGGCGTGGTGGGCGAGATC
Source organism: Streptomyces shenzhenensis (assembly GCF_021462265.1). Classification (GTDB taxonomy): domain Bacteria; phylum Actinomycetota; class Actinomycetes; order Streptomycetales; family Streptomycetaceae; genus Streptomyces; species Streptomyces shenzhenensis. The sequence continues at coordinate 32,479 of NZ_JAJONF010000066.1, forward strand.
CTCAGCGGGACGGGCGACCATGCTCCGCCGGCCGCTCACCACTCCATCGGCTGGACAAAGGCGCTGGAAGGCACGCATGTGGAGAAATTCACTCTGGCGACCGGAGTGGTTCTGACCTACCGGCCCGACGGGTGCGCCTACCAGGGCCGGGAAGCAGCCTACGGGCCGGGCTGGAACCGGCTCGAGAACGAACTGGAGGGCTTGCAGGCGGCTGTGATGGACCAGGTCGAAAAAGACAGCCGATATATCGACGCGCTGGCCAAATGGTCCTCATGCATGCGGAAGTCAGGCTACTCGTACGACGATCTGCAGGCACCGAGAGAAGAGCTTGCCCGGGACATGGAGTCGACCAACGGCAGCGACAGAGCACTACGCAGCCTCGGCCGCAAAGAGTTGCGCATCGCGTCCGACGACTACGTCTGCGAGCGCAGGGTACGGCTTCACGAGGCGGTGTACGAAGCCCAACGGGACGCGGAAAAATCCACGCTCAACGACTCTGCCCGAGCCGACCTTCGGCGCTACCGGACGTTGAAACGGAAGGCATTGGGGTCGCCGAACAGAAGCGCCTCCACCGGCCCAGAGTGAAGGAAATGCACAACAGCGTCCATCACAAGCACGTCACGCCGGAAGGAATCCCCTGCCC
>NZ_JAJONF010000067.1 GCF_021462265.1 Streptomyces shenzhenensis
CATCCACCTCCCGCGCCGTCGCGTTCCACTCCTCCACCACCAAAATCCGCTCGGACTCGTCCAGCAGCTCGATGTCGCTCAGCCGTGTCCCCGGGTCGGCGGCCATCTGCTCGAGTACCCGGACCAGGCGGCGGGCCGTCCGCCGGGCGGCCTGGTGTCCGAGGACGTCGGAGCGGTGGTCGAGGCGGATGGCGAGGCCGTCGGCGGGGGTGACGCCCAGCGCCAGCGCGAAGTTGGTCGACTCGCGGAGCTCGGTGGCCGTGAGGGCGAGTTCGTCGCCGAGGGGCTGGGCGTCCAGGTCACCCGGGTAGTTCTCGAAGGCCAGCAGCGTGTCGAAGGTGGCACCGGGGCCTGCGGCCCGCTGCACCTCGCTGAGCCCGACATGCTGGTGGTCGAGCAGCGCCGACTGCCGCGCCTGCAACTCCTCCAGCGCGGCACCCACCGACCGTGCGGGATCCAGTCGTACCCGCACCGGCAGCGTGTTGATGAACAGCCCCAGCATCGCCTCCATCCCGGGAAGCTCCGCCGGCCGACCCGCCACCGTGGCGCCGAACACCACGTCATGACGGCCTGTCAGCTGTCCCAGCACCAGTCCCCAGGCCAGCTGGACCACGGTGTTCAGCGTCACGCCCGCCCCGCGTGCGACCCGCTCCAGCCCACGCACCAGGTCGGCGTCCGCCCGCTCGTGGACCCGGTCCAGGCCGACGGCATCTGACGTGTCCGAGCCGGCCGGTGCGACGAGCGTGGGTTCCTCGACCTCGGCCAGTTCGGCCCGCCACGCCTCCAGCGCGGCCGCACCATCCCGGGCGGCCAGCCACGCCCAGTAGGGCCGTGTCGGCACGGGTGCGCCCAACGCGTCCGACGCATCCGACGCACTCGACGCACCTGACGCGTCCGCCTGGCGGCCGGCCTCGTAGAGCACCCACAACTCCCTGAGCAGTAACGGCAGCGACCAGCCGTCCAGCAGCAGGTGGTGGAGCGTCACCACCAGCCGGGACCGCTCAGCGCCGGTCCGGAGCAGTGCCACCCGCAGCAGCGGGGGCGCGGCAAGATCGAACCGTGCGGACCGTTCCTCGGTCGCCACCCGGTCCGCGGCCTCCTCTTCGAGTCCCGTGAACTCGACCTCACGCCAAGGCAGTTCGGCATGCTCCACGACCACCTGCACCGGGCTCGTCGCACCCGCCACCTGCATGAACCCGGCCCGCAACGCGGCATGCCGATCGACCAGGCCCTGCCATGACGCCCGCAACCGCTCCCCGTCCACGTCACCTTGGAGCGTCAGCACCATCTGCTCGACGTAGACGTCCGTGCCGTCCTCGTCGAAGAGGGAGTGGAACAGCAGGCCCTGCTGCAGAGGCGCGACCGGCAGTACCTCCACCACACCAGGAACCGCGGCCTCTATCTCGTCCACCGCCGTCTGGTCCAGGGGCACCAGCGGAAAGTCCGACGGGGAATGCCCACCCGCACCCGCCCGAACGTCCGCCACCAGGCTCCTGAGCGCGCCCGCCCACGCCTCCAGCAGTGCCCGCGCCCGTCCCTCGGGCAGCAACCGCCCGGGCCAGGCCAGGACCAGCTCCAGTACCGGGCCGTCCGCCGATTCCCGTACCGATCCGGTCAGTTCGAGCGTGTGCATGACGGCGGCCCGCGCCGCGCTGCCCGCCGCGAAGCCGGTGCCGGTGCCTGCTCGGCCCAGGTAGTTGAAGCCCACTTGCGCCGTCGGCAGGCCCGCCAGCACCGGAGCCGTCTCCGGGTTCAGCCGGCGCAGCAGGCCGTAGCCGAGCCCGTCCCCGGGCACCGCCCGCACCTGCTCCTTCACCCGCGACACCGACATCGGCCCTGACCCCGACCCCGACAGCCCACCGTCCGCGCGCAGCCGCACCGGGTACGAGGCCGTGAACCACCCCACCGTCCGCGACAGATCCGCCCCCTCGGACAGCGGGGTCCTGCCGTGGCCCTCGATGTCCACCAGGAGGCCGCCGGGCCCGGCCCACTCCGCCACCGCACCCGTCAGCCCCGCGAGCAGCACCTCGGGCACGCCGGTGTGGAACGCGGCCGGAACGTCCGTCGAGAGCGCCGCCGTCACGTCTGCCGCCACGGTCACCGACACCTCGCGAACCGTCGCGCCCACATCCACAGCCGGGTCCAGCGAAACGTCCGTCAGCGGGACGTCCGGGCCGTCGCCCGCCACCACCGTCCGCCACGCGTCCAGCTCGGCCACCCGCTCCGGACGGGTCGCCTCGGCCGCCAGCTCCCGCGCCCAGGCCCGGAACGGCACCGGTACGTCCTCGAATACCGGCTCGTGTTGGCCGGCGCGTGCCTCGTACGCCGACCACAGGTCGGGCAGGAGCACCTGCCAGGACACCGCGTCGACGACCAGGTGGCTGGCCACCACGACCAGTCGCCCGGCGGCCAGGGGCCCCGCGTCCAGCCACACCGCCTGCACCATCACCCCGGCCGCGGGATCCAGCCGCGCCACCGCGGCCTGGATCTCCGTATCCACCAGGTCCGCCGGGTCCTGCCCGATCGCGTCCACGCGCAGGACCGCCCCGGCGGCCGGTGCCGCGTCCGCCGCTCCGGGCACCACCAGCACCCCGGGCTCCGCCACCAGCCGTGCCCGCAACATGTCATGACGCCCCATCAGAACTGTCCACGCATCCCGCAGCGCCATCTCGTCCAGCCCCGCCGGCGTCTCCACCGCCACCGACTGCACGACCTCGCGCACACCGTCGGCACCGACCCGGTCCAGTACCTCCCGCATCACCGGTGTCAGCGGCACCTCACCGATCGCGCGGTCCGCCAGACGGGCGCCTTCCGCCAGAACCACCCCGCCGACCCCGCCAGCGGGCTTCGCCACGGCGGCCGCCAGCCGCGCAGGCGTCCGCAACTCGTGCACCTGACGGGCCCTGATGATCAGCCCGGCCCCACGGGCTCGCGACACCAGCAGCATCGCCGTGATCGAGTCGCCGCCCAGCCCGAAGAAGCTGTCCCCGACGCCGACCGCGTCCGACCCCAGACCCAGCACCTCCGCGAACAGCGCACACAGCGCCTCCTCGGTCCCGGTCGACGGAGCGCGCGTGTCGGCGGACGCCGGGCCGGGCTCGGGCAGGGCGGCCCGGTCGATCTTGCCGTTCACGGTCAGCGGAAAGGCGTCGAGCACGACGACCGCCGACGGGACCATGTACTCCGGCAACCGGGTGGAGGCGAAGGCCCGTGCCTCCTCGCCGTCCGCACTCCCGGCGACATAGCCGACCAGATGCCCGTCCCGGACCACCGCCGTAGCTCGCTCGACCCCCGGACAAGCGGCCAGCACCGCCCCGACCTCGCCGAGCTCCACCCGGAAGCCCCGGATCTTCACCTGCTCGTCGGCCCGGCCCACGAACTCCAGCCGGCCATCGGCCCGCCACCGCACCAGATCCCCCGTGCGATACATCCGCCCGTCGCCGTCACCGAACGGGCAGGCCACGAACCGCTCCGCCGTCAGACCCGGCCGGTTCACATAACCCCGAGCCAGCCCATCCCCCGCGACATACAACTCACCGGCCACCCCAACCGGCACCGGCCGCAGAAAGGCGTCCAGCACGTAAGTACGGACATTGGGCAGCGGAGAACCGATGGCCGGCGGCGCCCCCTCCCGGGTTATCCCCTCACCCAACAAGACCGCTGTCGAGATCACCGTGGCCTCGGTCGGGCCGTAGGTGTTCCACACCCGAGCCCCTTCACGCCACTTCGCCGCCAGACCGGACTCCAGCCGCTCCGCGCCCAGCACCCAGTTACCGATGCCAGCAACATTCCCCGGCTCCAGCACACCCAGCAGCGACGGAACAACACTCGCGACGTCGACACCGCTGCTCTCCACCATCGCGGCCAACGCAGCAGGGTCCAGCCGCTCGTCGGACGAGGCGATCGCCAGCGTGCCACCAGCGGCCAGCGTCACCGCCACGTCCAACACCGAGGCATCGAAGCTCAAGGAAGCGAACTGCAGCGCCGTAACCCCCGGTTCCACGCCGAGGACGGGACGCATGGCGGTGGCCAGATTCGCCACCGACGCATGCCCGACCGCCACACCCTTCGGACGCCCCGTCGAACCCGATGTATAGATCACATACGCCAGCTGACCGGCCGCGATCTCCGGCAACCCGCCCGATCCGCGGTCCAGTTCGTCGAGACGGACGACGGCGACATCCTCCGGCAGCCAACCGACGGTCTCGTCCGAGACCAGCACGAATTGCGCCGTGCTGTCGTGGACCATGTAGGCCAGCCGGTCAGTGGGGTACTCCGGATCCAGCGGAACATACGCCCCGCCCGCCTTCCACACCGCCAGGATCGCCACCACCATGTCGGTCCCGCGCGGCAGACACAGACCCACCCGCGATTCGCGGTCCACACCGCGCGCCACCAACCCACGCGCCCACGCATCCGAAAGCTCATCCACCTCCGCATAGGTCAACGAACGCCCACCCGAACGCAACGCCACCGCGTCCGGGGACTCAGCCACCCACCGGCGGAACCGCTCCACCACAGTCGACGGATCCGTCTCCTGCCCAGTCGCGTTCCACCCCTCCACCACCACAGCCCGTTCGGACTCGTCCCCCACCGCCGCGATCCGTCGCAGCGGTGCCGTCGGATCGTCGGCGGCCCGCTCGACGAAGGCGATCAGGGACCGGTGGACAGCCCGTACCCACGCCCGGTCGTAGCGCACCGCGTTCGCCTCGACGACGATCTCGGCTCCCGACGCGGTGCGGTCGATCAGCACTCCGAAGTCCTCGACCAATCGGGTCGACACGTCCCGTGCCACGCCCCGGCAGTCGCCGAAGGCCAGTTCGCCGGCCGACGGCAGGATGTTCACATACGGGCCGAAGTGCCAGCGGTCGCCCTCGGGCCAGCGCAGCTCCCTGCGCAGCCGTTCGCCGCGGTACCGCTGGTGCCGGAGCAGTTCGCCGACCGCTTCGTCGGCCGTCCGGGCAAGGTCGAGCAGGCCGGCTTCGGCGGGGACGGGGAAGCGCAGGGGCAGCATGTTCGCCTTGGTGGTCCGCGCCCTGAGGTCCGTCTCGCTCACGCGCCCGGTCACGGGGAGGCTGAGCAGCACCTCGGGGGACCCGGCCAGGCCGTTGACGAAGGCGCCGGCGGCGGCGAGGAGCAGCCGGGAGGTGCGCAGGCCGGCGCGGTCCGCCGCGGCGCGCAGCGCGGCCGCCGCGGCAGGGTCGAGACCGCCTGTCTCACGGAGTACGGCGCCCTCGCGGGCGTCGTCGTGCAAGCCTGCGACGCCGGAGATTCGGGGGACCTCCGCCAGGTCCGGGCGGTCCGAGAATCGGTCGGAGAGATACCGCCGGTCGTCGGCGAATTCAATTGAGTTCCGGTATTCCGCTTCTTCTTCGAGCACCTTGTCTATCGAGGTGTCACCGGAATCCGGATACGCCCGGCCCCCGACGAGTGCCGAATACACCTCGGCGACCCTGGAGGCCATGAGCGTGCACGCGTATCCGTCGAGCAGGAGGTGGTTGTAGCCCTGGAACCAGCAGTACCGATCGGAATCGAGTCTGAAGAGCACGTGTGAGAAGAGGTGTTCTCCGAGCGGATCCTCCAGGCGGGCGAGTTCCTCGCGCATCCGGGTCTCGATCCGGGCCCGCCGGTCACCGTCCTTGTCCCGGTCCCCGTCAGGTTCCTCGATGCGCAGGGTCGCCCGGTGCGGGGCGGTGTGCGGCACCGCGCGTACTTCGCCGGTCTGGTCCTCGGTGAAGCGCACGCCCAGGGCCTCGGTCTCCTCGACCGTCCGGCGCAGCGCGGCCTCGAAGGCGGGCACGTCCAGCGGGCCGGTGATCTCGACGGCCTGCCCGACGCTGTACAGCGCGTGTGGGCCGCCCAGGCGCTGTGCGTGCCAGATGCCCTCCTGGCCGTCGGACAGGGGAATGCTGTCACCGATTCGCTCGCTCATGCCTACCCTTCACCCTTATTCCGTTTCCATGGGCATGCAGGTGTTCCATACGCCATTTCGCGGGAAACGCAAGGCAAGAAGCTTCCGCTGGGGAAGCTTCTGGGAATAAAGATCCGCGCGCTACAACCTCCGCTGAAGCGCCGTCAATTCCCGGTGCAACGCCGCGAAAGGACGTTGGACGACCGGGTCGATCCCTCAGAACGATACCTATCGGACGGTGCCGTCCAACCCGCCGTTCTGGTCACTTGGACGCGGCGGCGCGGATCTGCGGCCGGCCTTCGTAGCGTTCTCCGCCTTTGACAATGAGGGGGAAGGAGATGTCGATGACGAGCCCGCCCCCGGGCCTGGCGCGGGCGGTGAGGGTGGCGTCGTGGGCCGCGGCGATGGCGCGGACGATCGACAGGCCGAGGCCGTGGTGGCCGTCGCCCGCGGTGCGGTGCATCCGCTGGAACGGCTCGAAGAGCTGGTCGACACGGTCCTTGGGGACCTCGGGGCCGGTGTTGGAGACGGTGAGGACGGCTCGCCGGTCGTGGCGCCGGACGGTGATGTCCACGCTGCCGTCGGGCACGTTGTAGTAGGCGGCGTTGTGGGCCAGGTTGGCGACAAGTCGCTCCAGGAGCGCGGTGTCTCCGGCGACCGTCGCCGGTTCGGTGCGGTCCACGATGCGTACGCCGTGCCGCTGGTTCTCGGGGAGTTGGGTGAGCAGCACGGACTCGACGACCTCGGCCAGGTCGACGGGCTCGGCGCGGTCCATGCCCCGTTCGCTCACGGCGAGGGCGAGGAGCGACTCCAGCAGGGCTCCCTGGTGGGTGCTGATCCGCAGCAGGCGTTCGAAGTTCTCGCGGAACGCCTCGACGGTGGCGTCGTTGTCGAGAAGGGACTCCTCCAGGAGGGCGCGCTCCACGGTGAGCGGGGTGCGCAGTTCGTGGGCGGCGTTGGCGACGAAGCGTTTGTGCGACTCCAGGGCCGCTTCGAGGCGTTCGAGGAGCCCGTCGACGCTGTCGGCGAGTTCGCTGACCTCGTCGCGGGGGCCCTCGACGGCGAGGCGCTCGTGCACGTTGCTGGCGGAGATCCGGCAGATGCCCGCGGTGAGGGTCCGCATGGGCTTGAGGACGCGGCGGGCCAGCAGCCAGCTGAGCACGACGGAGATCGCCGCCATGATGGTGAGGGCGATGCCGGACTGCACGAGGAGTTCGTGCATCTGGGCGTCGTGCATCTTGGCGGTCTGTTTGCTCAGCTGGTCGTTGAGCCAGTCGGTGACGTCCGGCGGGGAGCCGGTTTCGGAGCCGGGTCCTGAGCCGGGCCGGATGATCGTCCGCGGTTGTGAGCCGTCCTGCGGGGCCAGGTGGAAGGCGGTGACGACGTTGTGGGTGGGGCGGTTGACGAGCAGGTAGGTGATGCTGAGCAGGACGGCGCCGGAGGCGATGAACAGCAGACCGAAGAGCATGGCGAAGCGGACCCGGGCCCGGCGGGGCATGAGGCGGCGGAGCAGGGCGCGCGCCCGGACGACGGCGGCCGAGCGGCGCAGCCGGGCGCGGGCGCGGGTCACGAGGGTGGTCGCCATGTCAGATCCGGTAGCCCTCTCCTGGCACGGTCTGGATCACGGAGCGGTCGACGAGCTTGGTACGCAGCCGGTTGACCGTGGCCTTGACGGTGGTGGTGCTGGGGTCGGCGACCTCGTCCCACACCTTGGCCAGGAGCTCGCCGGTGGCCACGGTGCGGCCGCGGGCGCCGAGCAGGTACTCCAGGACCCCGAACTCCTTGGCGGTGAGCGGGAGCTGGGTGCCGGCGTGGCTGGCGATGCGGCGGGCGGGGTCGAGGCGCAGCGGGCCGCGGACCAGTTCGGGCCGGCGCACCGGGTGGGCGCGGCGGCCGAGGGTGCGGGTGCGGGCGAGGAGTTCGGCCCAGGCGAACGGCTTGGCGAGATAGTCGTCGGCGCCGAGGCCGAGGCCCTCGACGCGATCGGCGATGGAGGCGGAGGCGGTGAGCATGAGCACCTTGGTGCGGACGCCCTCGGTGGCGAGTTCGGCGCAGACCTCGTCGCCGTGCACGTCGGGGAGGTCGCGGTCGAGGATGACCACGTCGTAGTCGACCTCCAGGATGAGGTCGAGCGCGGTCCGGCCGCCGTAGGCGGTGTCGACGGCGAGGCCCTCGCGGCGCAGCACTCTGGTGATCGAATCCGCGAGCTCCGTGTGGTCCTCCACCACCAGTACTCTCATTGCTCCCCCTACGAAACACGGGTCACCGACGGCAGGGTCCCCCACGCCGGGTCACATCCGGGTTACTCCGTTCACAGGCTGGCGTACCGTCCTCCGCCTCGCAACAACACGCACGGCAGCGTGCGGCCGGCACCGCGCGGCCGCTTTCAGATCCGGTAGCCGGCGTGCGGCAGCGTCTCGATGACGGGTGGGTCCCCGAGCTTGCGGCGCAGCCTGCTGACGGTGACCTTGACGGTGTTGCTGAACGGGTCGGCGTCCCGGTCCCAGGCGCGTTCCAGGAGTTCCTCGGCGGAGACGACGGCGCCGCCGGCGGCGAGCAGGACTTCCAGGACGGCCATCTCCTTGGGTGACAGGTCCAGGCTGCGTCCGCCCCGGAGCGCGGTGCGGCGGGCGGGGTCGAGTTCGATGTCGCCGCGGGTGAGGACCGGGGGCACGGCGGGCTGGTCGCGTCTGTCGAGGGCCTGGACGCGAGCGATCAACTCGGCGAAGGAGAAGGGCTTCGCGAGGTAGTCGTCGGCACCGAGGCCGAGGCCCTCGACCCGGTCGGCGAGGGTGCCGGAGGCGGTGAGCATCAGAACCCGGGACGGACAGCCCTGCTGAACGAGGGCACGGCAGATGTCGTCGCCGTGCACGAGCGGCAGGTCGCGGTCCAGGACGACGACGTCGTACGCGCCGCTGGCGGCCCGGGTGAGCCCCTGCTCGCCGTCGTGCGCGAGTTCGACGTCCATGGCGTGCCGGCGCAGCCCTCGCGCAAGGCTCTCCGCGAGATCCCTGTGGTCCTCCACGATCAGTACGCGCATGTCACCACCTTGGCAGCCGGCGGATCACACGGCGGTAACAGCGCCCATGGGTGGCCGGTAACGGCCGTCCACCCACGTGGACTTGGCCATTCCACCCGGTCAGCCACCAGTCGCTGCTGACCGACGTCGCGAACCTCACGGCCCGCAACGGCCGTCTCCGCACGTACATCACCCGGCTCGAACGACGCCTGTCCGAAGCGCTCGGACAGGCCGTCTGGGAAGCCTCCGGGCTCAGTGCCCCGCCGACATCGAAAGACTCACCCGCCAAGATCGGCCAGCTGGAGCGCTCCGAACTCGCCGAGCGCGAAGGGGACCTCGCCGCCGCACGCGCCGCGAACCGGGACTTGATGGCTCGGCTGAACAGCTGACGAGGTGGTTCCGGAAAACACCGGAGACGTGTCTTCTGCCGGCGGCAGAACACCGGTCCCACCGGCTCGGCGATCACTACAGTCCGGGCTCATGGTGACAGTTACCACGCGCACGGTCGAATACGCGGCCGACGGCCTGACGATGATCGGGCACCTCGCGCTCCCGGCCGGTGCCGGCCGCCGGCCCGCGGTCCTGGTCGGGCCCGAGGGGATGGGGCTCAGCGACGTCGAGCGCCGCCGGGCCGATGCGCTCGCCGAACTGGGATACGTGGCGCTGGCCTTCGACCTCCACGGAGGGCGCTACTTGGGCGACCCCGAGGAGATGCTGGCCCGTTGCATGCCGCTGCTCGCCGACCCCGACCGGATGCGAGGCATCGGCCATGCGGCGCTCGACGTGCTCCGCGCCGAGCCGCGGACCGATCCCGACCAGATCGCCGCCGTCGGCTATGGCACCGGGGGCGCAATCGCGCTGGAACTCGGGCGCGACGGCGTCAACCTGCGTGCGATCGGGACAGTCAACGCACTGACCACGGGCCGACCGGGCGAGGCGGCGCGCATCCGCTGCCCAGTGTGGGCCGGGGTCGGGTCGGAAGACCCGATCATGCCGCCCGCGCAACGGGAAGCATTCACCGCCGAGATGCAGGCCGCGGGCGTCGACTGGCGCCTCGTGGTCTACGGCGGCGCCTTGCACGCCTTCCACCACCCGCCGGTCGGCCACACCGTGGTCCCCGGCGTCGGCTACCACCCACGGCACGCGCAGCGAGCTTGGCGTGACGTCGTCAACCTGCTCGCCGAGTGTCTGCCCATAACGGAGTGATCTGGTCGGCAACCGCGAGTCCCGGCCGCAAGTCCAAGCCGCTCGACCGGTCACCATGTGCCAAGTTCGGCCACCCACCGCCGGTGCTTACCGTTCACCACGGCAGGTTTCTGGCGCATTCCGGTCCTGCCCCCTGACGGAGTCATCGCCATCACCCCCAACACACCAGGGCAGCGGCGTCAATCGCCAGGTGCACGGTGTTGTCAGTAACCATGACCAGGGCATTCGCCAGGCCGGACGGCACGGCCACGGGCGAGCTCTGGTTCTTCTCTGCACGTCGGCCCAAGCGCCCCGACGTGAGGCAGGCGCCAGCAGGTTCCGCGCCCAGACCAGGTACTTCGCGACCCTAGAGCGGTCCAGGACAACGTGCGTCGCCACGATCACCGCAAGTGCGAGCGGGGACTGTGTGATCAGCAGGAACGGCAGCCCGTACGTGGTGCCGTGCACGATCGCGGGCCACCACCGCTTGGCCTTCTCCGTCGCCATCCCGGTGGCCCTCAGCCGCAGGTGGAAACAGCTTCCGCTATTGCACCGCTCCGATGCTTCGGCGGCGCCATGTCCGCGAGGCCGTCGCCGAGGAGGCCTGGGACGAAGAGGCCTGCCGGCCGAGATCGTCGGCCGTAGGGATCTGCCGGCCGAGATCGTCGACTATTGAGCGACTGCTGGGGCGACCCGCTGGGTGTCGCCACCCCGCAGGTCCTCGACGTCACGGCTTCCGAGGCAGTCTCGATGCCGCCTCCCTGACGCGGTCGAGCATGCCGTCCAGCGCGGCCAGATCCTGTGCTCCGAAGCCGTCGAAGGCCTTGCGCAGGTTGCGGGCGTGCACGGTGGCCGCCTGGTCGAGTACGTCGTGCCCGGCGGCGGTGATTCCCGCGTAGGAGACGCGGCGGTCGGTGGGGCACGGGCGTCGCTCGACGTATCCAGCCGCCTGCATGCGATCCACCAGACGGGTCACCCCGCTGGTGGTGAGCGCGATCTGGTCGGCCAAGACGCTCATCGTCAGTTGCTGCCCCTCCGAGCGGGCCAGCCGGATGAGTACCTCGAACCAGACGTGAGGCAGTCCTGCCTCGGACTCCATGGCGGATCCGAGCCATTGCTCCAGCCGACTGTATGCCTCGACCAGGCGGCCGAACGTGGTGATCAACGGATCGTCTATGGGAGTCGCGGAAGGCATGTTGACGATCCTACCTCCGAAATACTTGCCGACTCAGAGATTGCGCGGTCAATCATCGATGGTTACTGTGTCAATATCTGACTAGTCAAGGAACTGGGGACGCTGTCATGCATGTCGCGATCACCGGAGTGGGCAGCGTGCACCCCGCGCTCAGCAAGGCCGCATCCACCGCCGGGCACACCGTGTCCGTGTCGGCGAGCAGTCCGGAGAAGGCCGCCGTGGTCGCGGCCGAAACGGGTGCGCGCCCCGCGGCGACAACGTGAACACCGTGACCGACGCCGACCTCGCGGTGCTCGCCGTCCCCGGCAACACGGTGCCTGCCGTTCGCGGACGAACGGATACCGGCCCTGCGCCACAAGGTCGTAGGAGAACCGATCATGACTACTACTGACGCCATAGAACCGGACGCTCCATGGGGGCCGCCAACAGCAGTGAGCAGGGGTGACTCGGCCGCCCCGCTCGTCGTGCTGCTGCACGGTCGCGGCTCGCGCGAGACCGAGATCATCGCGCTCGCCGACACGTTGCCTCCCGCGTTGTCGTACGCCGCGGTGCGCGCACCCATCGCCGAAGGCCCCGGGTTCGCCTGGTTCGCCAACCGCGGCATCGGCCGCCCGGTTCCCGAGTCGCTGCGCGCCACCCTGGACTGGTTCAACGCTTGGCTCGACGAGATCGCCCCGCCCGGCCGTCCGGTCCTGCTCGTCGGCTTCAGCGGCGGCGCCGCTTTCGCGGGCGGGCTGGTGCTGGACAACCCGGAACGCTTTGCCGGAGCGGCGATTCTCTACGGCACGCTGCCCTTCGACGCAGGGGTGCCCACCACTCCCGCGCGACTGGCCGGGGTACCGGTGTTCGTCGCCCAGGGCGAGCACGACCGCGTCATCCCGCGTGAACTGCTTGACCGCACCTGGCACTACCTCACCAGCGAATCGGGGGCGCCGACGATCGCCCGGCGGGACCCCGTGGGGCACGGCATCGCCACCGGTGCGCTGGCCGGCCTCGCCGGCTGGCTCGCGGAGCGGAGCGACTACCTTGCCCGCCATGGATGTCCCGACAGGGAACCGGTGCGCTGGCAGCCCCTCCCGGACGGCCTTCCGGACCGTGCCGGGCAGCGCCCGCGTGTGAGCGTGACGATCCCCCAGCAGCAGACCACCGACAACTCGCCGCCGGAACTGCAGGAGAAGCTGTTCGCCCGGCTGAGCACGCTCGACGGCGTCGCCACCGGCCCGTCGGCGATCTCCGTACCGGGTGCGCGCGGCTTCATGCTCACCGGGACGCACACCACCGGACCCGAGCAAGCCTTCCTCGTGCCACGGGCCAGGGAGTTCGCTCATCTGCACCCCGGACACGACGGCTCGCTCCACATCGCGCTGCCGGTCGGCCTGGCGGCCGACGCGATCCGACACGGCTGGGCCGTGGCCCATCCCCTCGCCGGGATCAGGCTGACTCCGGGCATGGTGCTGGTCTACGGACCTCGTGACGAGCGTGAACTCGACGTCGTCGCCACGATCGTGAGCACCAGCCACGCCTGGGCCGCGGGCCGGTTCACCCCGGCCACCGCCTAGCCGGCCAACGCGGATTCCCGCACCCAGCCACCGCCTGTCGGCCGGGTCACCGAGGCCCGGCCGGCACAGGACAACAGGTTCACCATCAGCGCTCGTCGCGAGCGTTCTTCACGAGAATCGAGGACTCACCATGGAGCGTCGTTCCATGCTCAAGGGCGGAGCCGCCGCCGCATTCGGCGCACTCGCCATCACCGCCGTCACCAGTGGAGAGAGCCTGGCCCAGGCGGGCCAGCGGTACCCGGGCCTGCTCCCGGATCCGGCCACCACGCCGGTGCCGAACCCGCCCTTCCCGAACAACCTGACCCGCGCCGAGCGCAAGCACTTGGAGACCTTCGACGAGCTGGACTTCGAGGTCTTCACCCACGCCGACTGGGCCCGCCTGGGTGAGAGCCACGCGAAGAACATCCGGGTGCACTGGCCGGACGGACACTACACAGACGGTATCCAGCAGCACATCGACGACCTCGCGGCCCTCTTCGTGTGGGCGCCCGACACGCGGATCCTGTCCCACCCGCTCCGGGTGGCCAAGAACGAACTGACCTGCGTCACCGGCGTGATGCAGGGTACCTTCACCCGCCCCATGCCGGACGGCAACGGCGGTTTCATCCAGCCGACCGGTAAGAAGTACGCCATCGACATGGCCACGGTCGGCATCTGGAACCGTAAGGGCACCATGGACGAGGAGTTCCTGTTCTGGGACAACCAGACCTTCTACCGCCAGATCGGCCTCGGCTGAGCCGGTGAGCGCGGGTCGGCCGGAGAAATGCCACCCCGGCCGACCCGGCCGTTCGACAGGCACCGAAGGATCGCCGCGATCGGTGCGACGAGGGCCTCGGCCGCTCCCACCGTGAACCACATTCCCGTCCCACGTCCCCACCCCTCCGGGAGGCGGATGGAAGCGCAGTGCCGCGGCAGGCGTCGGCCCGGCCTGAGGGGCGGCGTCGCGCTCCAGGGCAGTCAGCAGGCTCGCAGAAACCGCCGTAGCGGGCCACGGGACTCCAGGCGGGGCTGATGCGCGGGCAGCGGGGCGGCGTGCTCGTAGTCCCCGGCGGAGCGGACGACCTTGCCGCCGGCCACGGTGCGCGGGGACTCGATACGGGTGATGTCGTCGTCGGCCACAGCTAAGTAGTCGGCGGACGGGACGGCCGGGTCGCCGTAATTGCCGGATCGTCCACCGGCCAACTCACCTGCTATCACGCCCCAACTCGCAGGAGGTCATCTCATTTGGCAGGCGGGCGGTAGCAGATGACGATGCGGTGTTGCATGCCGCTTTCACGGAGCCGTTTCCGCAGATGAGCGTGGTCGTAGCCCGTGTCGCCGTGGAGCTTGCCCGGCTTACACCGGCGTGCACCGCGGCGGGAGCGGACGGCGGGATGCCGCGCACGAGCGGCTCCGGGGCCTGGTGTCGTGGGGGTTGGCACCGGAGATCCCGGCGGACAGGGGCAGTCCGGTCCGCTCGGTGATCAGTGGATCTTCGAGCCCTTCGTGCCCCGAATCACCAGTCGGATCGGCCTGCTTCTCGGCCAGTTCGATGGATGCGGCGAGCCGCAGCCACGCATTCGTCCTGTACTCATGAGGCAGGCAGGGAGTCGTTGCTCATTCGCGTGCTGTTCGCGATGGACTGATCAGCGCAGGTCGAGCACAGCCTTCCCGATGAGGCCGTTCTCGACGGCCTCGTGTGCGAGCGCCACGTCGTCGAGGCTGAAGGAGTGCACCGGCAGTGGCGTCAGAGCGTCCTCGCGCAGGGCTGCGGTGATCTCTGTGGCGGCACGCAGCAGCGCGTCCCGCGGTTCGGTGAGGAACAGCGCGAACCGCAGCACCAGGTTGGACCACATGAGCCTGAAGACCGGCAGGGTCGGGTCGTCGGGCTGTGCCGCGTAGGTCACGATGGTTGCTCCCGGGCCGGTGACGGCCAGGTCCAGTTCGAGGTTGCCGGTCAGCGAGACCTCGATGATCCGGTCGACAGGCCCGGCTCCGTCGAGGATCTGCTGGGCGGCGTCGGCGTCGCGGTAGTTCACGACGAGGTCTGCACCCGCGGCCCTGGCCAACGCGGCCTTTTCCGGACCGCTGACCGTCGTCACGATCCGTGCGCCCGCGATCCGGCCGAGTTCGATCGCGTAGTGCCCGACGGCGCCCGCACCGGCCGCGACGAGTACGGTGCGGTCGCGGGGCGAACCGTCGGCATGCAGGCACCAGTGCGCGGTCATCGCCGGGATGCCGAGGCAGGCGCCGAGCTCGTCGGAGACCCCATCCGGCAGCGCCATGGCCTGCTCGGACGGTATTACGGTCCACTCCGCCGCGGTCCCCCACGGATGGTCTGCGCCGGCCATCCAGATCCACACGTGTTCACCGATCCGGCTCGGGTCGACGCCCGCGCCGACCGCGTCGATCGTGCCGGTGCCGTCCTGGTGCGGAATGCGGCCGGTGTGTTCGCCGACGCGCCGGAAGTCCTGCGGGGTGGAGTTCAGCCGCATGAACATGTCGCCCGGGTTGATCGCGGAGAGTGCGATACGAACGCGGACCTGGCCGGGGGCGGGCTCGGGGCGTTCGACGTCAAGCACCCGCAGCACGCTCTTGGCGGGACCGGGCGTGTCGTAGAAGGCTGCCCTCATTGGTTCATCTCTCCTCTTGGATGGTGGCGCGATCCACGGCACTGGCCGGGGAACGCGCACGTCACCACGGTGGGGTCCGTCACCACGTCGTAGTGTGATTCCGGCGGCGAGACCGCCGCCTTCCGAACGGTCGGCTGAGACGGCGAACGTGCCGCGGACCATCGGCAGATGCCACTACGTTCGTCCCGCGCTGTGGCCGACGGCTTGATCTTGTGGCCTTTTGTGCGTCGGCGAGTTGTTCCCAGACGTGGGTTACGTCGTTGGCCGCGGGCTCACTGGGACGAAAGCGGGTGGCACGGGCCGAGTCGGGGCAGACGAAACGTGCCTCCGTCATGCCGCTCGGTGACGTCGGTGCGGCCGGATTCCGCCCGCGGCCTTCCCCGCCCGTGACTCTCGCGCTAGAGGCCGGCGGCGACGCTTCGCATGACCGATTCCAGATCGCGCTCGCCCGCAGGGGTCTGCGCACCGTGCTCCAGGGCCCCTGTCATGAGTCGGGCCGGCAGAGCCCCGCTCACCAGCCCGGCCCATGCGTCGTTCTCCGCTCGCAGGCCGTCGGTCAGGTCCGCCGGAGGGACCAGTTGCTTGGCCGCGGCGATGAGCTCCGGGGAAAGCGCGGCGATCTTTTCCGCCACCCCGCCGACGAACGCGTCCAACTCGGCCGCGGGGACCGCACGGTTGATCCACCCGTAGGCGGCTGCGGTGTCCGCGTCCACCAGATCACCGGTGAGCAGCAGCTCCAGCGCCCGGTTGCGCCCGGCCCGCTCGCGCAGGTACTGCGTTCCTCCGCCGCCCGGCACGATGCCCATCAGCACCTCGCTCTGCCCGATACCCGCGGTCTCCCGCGCGGCGAAGGTCATGTCGGCCGCCGCGACGAACTCGGCGCCGCCGGCTCGCGCCTTTCCCGCCAGTTTGATGATCGTCACCTGCGGCTGGTGGCGCAGCAGCTCGCCCACGCCCTGGAAGAGATTGGCGTCCGGGTTGCGGTCCGCGATCCCCTGCAGCTCCTGCATCTCGTCGAGGATGTGGATGTCGACGTGGGCGATGAAGAACTCGGGGTTGGCGCTGGAGAACACGATGACGCGGACCGAGCGATCGTCCCGCAGCGTCCCGAGAGCGTCGTGCAGTTCGCGGATCAGGGTTCCGCTGAGCACGTTGACAGGGGGGTTGTCCAGGGTGATCCACGCGACTCCGGCATCGATGGCGACGTGGAGCGTCGTGTACTGGTGCAGGTTCAAGAGTGTTCCAAGGTTTGCGGTGAGCCAGTAGGTTTGCAACGCATACCTACCCTGGGCTCTGCGCCGAGGACGGTCAATAACGCACTTCTCAACAACCAAGGATCATGATGAATACCAACTCCACGCCCCTGCCGCCCCGCGGCATGCCGCGGTTCAGTGCCGAGTGCCCAAGCCGGCCCATCCTCGATCAGATCGCCGACAAGTGGTCCATGATGGTCCTGGCGGTCCTGGAGCAACCGACGCGGTTCAACGAGATCAAGCGGCAGTTGGAGGGCGTCACGCAGCGGGTACTGACCCAGACGCTGCGCAGACTCGAACGCAACGGCATGATCCGGCGCCGGGTCCTCGAGACCTCCCCCCTCGGCGTGGAGTACTCCCTCACACACCTCGGCGAGTCTTTCCGTGAACCCTTCACCCGTCTGTACGACTGGACGGTCGAGCACAGCGACGAGGTCCTGACGGCGCAGCACGAATACGACGCGCGGTCATCGGGACAGTGAACAGCCGCCCGGCCGGCCCCTCGACGGTCTCGGACACCGGACTGCCGGATGCCCGGCCCTGTGCGGATGCCGACGTGCGCGCTGCCGATGTCACGGCCGGGGCTTGTGCGCGAACACCCACCGGTTTCCCTCGAGCGCGTCGTTGGGCTCGGGCAGGGGGCCGCGGCCGTGCTGGTGGGTGAAGTCGAAGGGGGTGTGCACCGAGGTGGACCAGCCCTTGGCCGCCAGGTTGCCCGCCGAATCGGGTCGTGGTCCCTTGTCGAAGAGGCGGAGCAGGTCGATGCCGATCTGTTCTCGCGTGGCCGTGTAGATCGAGCTGTCGCGGTACTCCAGCAGGTCCTTCTCCAGCTTGGCCTCGAAGGCCAGTGCGCTGCCTTCGGTGGTCAGCCGGTCCACCGTGTCGATGAGGTGTGTCTCGGTGGGGCTCGGCAGGTAGAAGAGGAGTCCCTCGGCCAGCCAGACACTCGGTGCGGCCGGGGTGAAGCCGGCGGTGGTCAGCTCGGTGACCCAGTCGGCGCGCAGGTCGACCGGTACGGGGACGCGTTTCACCTTCGGGGTGGCCGACAGGCTTGTGAGCACCTGGTGCTTGAACGCCAGCACGGCCGCCCTGTCGATCTCGAAGACCACGCGGTCGGGCGGCCAGTCCAGCCGGAAGGCGCGGGTGTCCAGCCCCGCGCCCAGCAGGACCACTTGACGGGCACCCGTACGGACCGACCGGAGGAGGAAGTCGTCGAGGACCCTGGTCCGCAGGCCGAAGTAGCGGGCGAACCGCCCCCACAGCGGGTTGCCGTCCCCGTCCGGGACCTGCTGGATGCGCACCGGCCAGTCAGCGCACGCCGGGGCGGCGCGCACGAAGTGTTCCGCGTAGACGTCGTGGGCCAGGCTGTCGTGGCGGTGGGTCTCGATCGCCCGTGCGGCGGCGACCAGGAGGGCAGTCACACCCACGCCTCCGCCCACGCCCTCCGCGTCCGTGTGCTGCTGCGCCGTGCCGGCCATGTTTCCTCCGTTGGCGGGGGTGGGGGACTGCGACGTGCCTGCTCGCCGGATGCGGTGAGTCCGCGATGCTGCAGGCCGGCTCATCGGCTTCTTCCCTCCGGGAGCAGGACGGGTTTGACCACGCGGCCCGCGTCGCAGTCGCGTTCGGCCTCGTTGATGCCGGCCAGCGGGTAGGTGCGGATCAGCTGGTCGAAGGGGAAGTGCCCGGTCTGCCACAGCGCGGTGAGCCGGGGTATCAGCAGCCCGGGTACGGCGTCCCCTTCGCAGATGTGGCGGATGCTGCGGCCTCGGTCCAGCGTGCCCGCATCGAGGGGCAGCGCGGTGTGGAGCCGTGCCACCAGGCCGAGGCTGCCGGTGGGGCGCAGTGCCCGGAGCGCGTCGTTGATGAGCGGGGGCGAGGCCGTGGTGTCCAGCGCGTACTGCGCGCCGCCGTCGGTCAGCCGCCGGAGCCGCTCGGGCAGTCCGGCCGTTTCGGCGGGGAGCGGGATCGCGCCGAACCGTTCGGCCAGGGCCAGCCGCCGCGGATGCCGGTCGACGGCCACGGTCAGCGCGCCGGCAGCGGTGGCCGCCATCACCGCGGCCAGGCCCACCGCTCCCGCGCCGAAGACCGCCAGGGTGTCGCCGGGGCCGGCGCCGAAGGCGTTCAGCACGGCTCCGGCGCCGGTGAGGAAGCCGCAGCCGAGCGGCCCGAGCAGTTCGACGGGCAGTGCGGGGTCGACCCGGACGGCGTTGCGGGCCGGGACGAGCGCGTAGTCGGCGAACGAGGACTGGCCGAACCACCGGGGGGCCAGCGCTCCCCCGGTCGCGTCGGTGAGCCGCGGCGCGTCCTCCTCGCGGCCTCCGAAGAGGTTGAGGGAGGCGAAGGAGTCGCAGTAGGCAGGGGCGGCGCCGCGGCAGTTCCGGCAGTGTCCGCAGGAGTCGAAGCTCAGCACGACGTGGTCACCGACGGTGATCCCGGTGTCCGGGCCGTCGCCCGTCCGCACCACGACCCCGGCTCCCTCGTGGCCGAGCACCGCCGGCAGCGGGCTGCGGCCGGCCGATCGCCGGACCGCGAGATCGGTCCGGCACATCCCGCAGCCCGCGACTTCGACCAGGATCTCGCCGGCGGCGGGTTCCGTGCGCAGGGTCACCTCCTCGACCGCGAACGGGTCGTCGTACGAGCGCAGCACGGCCGCCTGGAATCTCATCGTCCTTCCTCCCGCGGGCGGTGGACGACGAACGGGCGGAGGTTGCCGTACAGCCCCCACGGTCCGCCCGCGACTCCGACACCGCTGTTCTTGACGCCTGTGAAGGGCTGGGCGAGGGAGGTTTCGGCATGGTGGTTGATCCAGGCCGTGCCGCATTCGAGCCGGTCGGCCACCGCCTCGGCCCGGTCGAGATCGGTGCCCCAGACGGAGCCGCCCAGTCCGAATCCCGTGCCGTTGGCGGCGTCGACGGCTTCGTCGAGGGTCCGGTACGGAAGCACCGGCAGGACCGGTCCGAACTGTTCCTCGGTCACCACCGGGCTGCCGGGCGGGACATCGGTGAGGATCGTGGGAGCGAAGAAGTAGCCCGGCCCGTCCAGCCGGTGGCCGCCGGCCGCCGCCCGGGCGCCGTCCGCCAGGGCCTGCTTGGTGACCTGCTCGACCCGGGCCAGCTGGGGGGCGTTGTTGACCGGGCCCAGCCGGGTCTCCGGGTCGAGGCCGGCCCCGACGGCGACGCTCTTCGCGCGCTGGGCGAGGGCTTCGACGACCTCGGCGTGCAGCCGGGCCGGGGCGTAGACGCGTTTGACCGCCATGCAGACCTGCCCGCAGTTGCGGAACGCGGCCCAGAACAGCCGGTCCGCGATCCGGTCCACCTCGACGTCGTCCAGCAGGACGGCGGCGTCGTTGCCGCCCAGTTCCAGGGTGACCCGGGCGAGCGAGGCCGCCACCGCTCCGGCGACGGCCCGCCCGGTGGGCACCGAGCCGGTGAAGGTGACGTGCCGGATGCCCGGGTGGGAGGCGAGGCGGGCGCCGAGGGGTTCGCGGCCGGTGACGACGGTCAGTACGTCCGCGGGCAGGGCGGTGGCCAGGACGGAGCCGAGCAGCCGGGTGGCGAGAGGGGTGAACGGGGACGGTTTGAGGATCACCGTGTTGCCCGCCGCGAGCGCGGGCGCGAACTTCGCCGCCGCGAGCTGGAGGGGAAAGTTCCACGGCACGATCGCGGCGACGGGTCCCAGGGACCGCCAGCGGATCTCGCTGTGCACGGGCCGGCCGTCGGTGATCCGCCGGGTTGTGGGTGCCAGGTCTGCGAAGTAGCGCAGACGGGCCGTCGTACGGGCGATCTCCGCGTATGACTCGGCCAGGGGCTTGCCCTGTTCCCGGGTGAGCAACCGGGCGAGGTCCTCGCCCGCCGTCTCCACGGCGTCCGCCGCCACGCGCAACGCGCTGGTGCGGGCGGCGGAGTCGGCGCGCCAGCCGTGCCAGGCCCGGTGGGCCCGGTCGACCACGGCGTCCAACGCGTCCGGCTGTTGGTCGGGGGCCTCGTCGAAGGTCTCCCCGGTGGCAGGGTCGACGACGGCGAAATACGCGGACCGGCGTCCGGGGACGCGGTCGGGCTCCAAGTCGGGCATGCCGGGGGTCAGTTCACGGCGGGGACGCCGGCGGCGTGCTGCTCGGCCAGCCGGTCCATCTCCGCCCGGAAGGCGGCCACCAGATGCGGCTGAATCCTCCCGGCATTGCGGTCGCCGCCCTCGCAGACCGCTCCGCGCACACCCACGATGTCCGTGCCGATACGGGTCAGCGGACCGAGGTCGGCCTGTTTGACACTGCCGGCGAGGGCGGCGAGCAGACCGGAGGCGTGGGTCAGCCGGACGAACTCGGCACAGATGTCCGGGGGAACGTGGTCGAACAGCCGGGTCCCGTCCTTGACGGCGGTGTCAAGCATGGCCGCGTCGGCGCCCGAGCGGGCGGCGATGCCGGGCACGGCAAGCGGGTTGACGCAGCCGATCCGGTGGGCGTCGGCGTAGCCCGAGGCGACGACGAGCGCTTCGGGCCGGTGGTCCTTCACCGCCCGGACGACCGCGCGCATGACCTCGACGCCCTGATCGGGCGTCGTGCATCCGTAGAGGCCGACCTTGATGTACGTGGCGCCGGAGACCACCGCGCCGAGCGCGGCCTGCGCCACCGTGCCGGGCTTGTACGGGACGTCTCCCACGGTGGCGGACACCGGTTTGTCGGCCGGGACCACGTCGCGGATCTCCTTGATGACCCAGGGAAAGTTGGCGCCGAGCGAGCCCTCGTCGGGCTTCTTGACGTCGATGATGTCCAGGTGCTCCGCCGCCTTCGCACAGTCGAGGGCCTCCTCCACGCTGTCCGGGGAGATGAGAAGCAACACGATGAGCTCCTTCCACCGCAGGTCCGCCTGGCCGAGGGACAGGGGGTGCGGATCACCTGGTCCATGTACGGTGTGGCTCATCATTTCCGCCGCCCGTGGGCACCGGTAGAGCGTGCGGATTTGCCCATGGGGCGCTCGCGCCCACGCGAAGTACGCGACACGCACCGGCGCGAACCGGCTCTTCTGCCGCACGCTGTCCGCCCGGACCAGCCGGTGGCAGGGGTGGTCCGTGGGCAGCGGACCGAGTCTGGGCGCGAGTCTCCGCAGTCGGGTTGAAGGCACGTGACCGGCCACGCGGTGAGGCCGGCGGTGGCCGCGCTCCTCATGGCTCGGCCGGTCCGCTCCGCGCTTGGTGGGTGCGCTGCCTGCCGCGTTCAGTTCGCAGCGGTGCCGATGCGCTTCGTCAGGTGGGCTGGGGCCTCGGTGTCCGGGGGCAGGAGCGGGTCGGGCTCCAGGTCGCCCCACGTGGCGCGCAGCGGCAGGACGCCTGCCCACAGGCCGAGTCGGGCGTCCTCGCTGTCACCGTCGTCAGGAGCGCCGGTGCGTACCTTGACGGATGCTTCGTCGAGGGAGAGTGCGAGCAGGGCCGTTGCCGCGAGTTCCCTGCGGCTCGGACGGCGGGCGTAGTCCCACTGGCCGGGCGTGGCCTGCTCGGTCAGGCAGCGCAGGCCGGCGAGTTTCTCGTCAGGGTCCGTGACCGTGCGGGGGATGCCGAAGATCATCGCGCTGCGGTAGTTGACCCCGTGCTCGAAGACCGACCGGGCCAGGACGAGGCCGTCGACGTGGGTGACGGTGAGGCAGACCTCGGCGGCGGGTGACGCCACCAGGCTGCGGCTGGCGACCGAGCCGTGGAAGTACAGGGTGCTGCCGTCGGATCCGTAGACGGTCGGTACCACCAGGAGGTTCCCGTCGACGGTGACGCCGAGGTGGCAGACGAAGCCGGCGTCGAGGATCGCGTCGAGCTGGTCGCGGTCCAGGCTGCCCTGCTCCCGCAAGCGGCGGTGACGCGTGCGCTCGGTGACCGGCAACTGCCTTTCGGGAGAACCGGAGCCCATGGGGACTTCCTCTCGTTCGTGGATCCCACAACATCGGATTTCCCTTGCAGAATATGGAGGTGTTCGCGCGCCAGGCCGACCGGCCCGCTGAGTGCGGATCTTCCGGCAGGCTCCGGATGACCGAGCCGTCGCTGACCGCCTCGCCCGCACGAGCCGCTTGACCTGCTGGGTGTCGGCCTCGGGCCGTTCAACCTGTCGCTCGCTGCGCCCACCCATGAGGTGCCGGGCCTGCGCACGGCGTTCCCCGAGCGGCTGCCGGGCCGCAAGGTGGTGGGCTGACGCCTGAACGGCAGGCGTTTCGCGAGCGGATCCGGCTGGAGGCCGCGGAGCGGTTCACTGGGGGTTCCTCCGAGCAACGTGAACGCTGACGTCTGATCCACCGGCCCAAGCGGCATGTCGATCACGAGCGGGGCGGCAGACGCGGTTTCACCTGGAGCGACGACCGCGACCTGCTCATCGCCGCACACCAGCAGCACACCAGCAACTCGGCGCACCCGTCGTGCTCGTACGTGACAACCCGAACGTCCACATGGACCGCCGGCTACGGCGGTCCATCGACACCCACGACTGGGTCACCTGCTACTTCCTGCCGGCCTACGCACCGGACCTCGACAACAACGTCAGTAGCTGGTGTGGGCCGGACAGTGGATCAGGACGCGGACGGCAAGCGCCCTTTCCCGGGCCCGTCCAGGGAGCAGTCATCGAGGAGGGTCGTGGCGGCCGCTCCCACGGGCAGGGGGACGGTGTGGGAGGCGGGCGGCCTGCGGCCTGCGGTCAGCCAGCCGTCAAGCGCTGTGAAAGCCGCCCGGTAGCAGGGTGTGAGCGGGCGCAGCCGGTCCGGGAACATGTCGAACAGCGCATCGGTGTGGGTGCCGCCCTCGACACGGTAGTAGCGGTACAGCCCGCCGCGCCCGGCCTCGCGGACCATGCGGGCGTAGACGTCGGAGTCCTGGCTGATCGGCAGCAGGACGTCCAGCGTGCCCTGCAGGGTGATCAGCGGCTTGCCGATCCGCCCGGTGAGTGCGATCTTCTGGACGGCCTTCCTGACGCTGTCGGGACGTGCCGCGTAGTCGTAGTCGGTGTCGCACTGCGGTGTGCCCGCCGGGCAGTACGGAGTTCCCGCCTCGGTCGCCCCGTCGAAGCCGGGGTCGAGTTCCTCACGGTAGATGCGCTGCGTCAGATCCCAGTAGACCCTGTAGTGGTACGGCCAGAGGAACTCCGACCCGGCCGGGAACCCGGCGGCGTGCATCGCCTGCCGTGCCTGCGGTGCGTCCTCTCCCCCGGCGGCGTACACGGGAAAGTCGCGCAGCGCCTTGGGCAGGAAGTTCAGCAGGGTGGGTCCGTCGGAGCGCCACAGGGTGCCTTCCCAGTCGACGCCCCCGTCGTAGAGCTCGGGATGGTTCTCCAACTGCCAGCGCACCAGGTACCCGCCGTTCGACATGCCCGTCACCAGCGTGCGCGACGGAACACGGCCGTAGTGCCGGGTGACCGTGGCACGGGCGGCGCGGGTGAGCTGGGTGAGCCGGTCGTTCCACTCGGCGATGGCGTCGCCCGGTGTCTTCCCGTCACGGTAGAAGGCGGCACCGGTGTTGCCCTTGTCGGTGGCCGCGTAGGCGTAGCCGCGGGAGAGCACCCAGTCGGAGATGGCCCGGTCGTTCGCGTACTGCTCCCGGTTGCCGGGGGTGCCGGCGACCACCAGGCCGCCGTTCCAGTCGTCGGGCAGCCGGATGACGAACTGGGCGTCGTGGTTCCAGCCGTGGTTGGTGTTGGTGGTGGAGGTGTCCGGGAAGTAGCCGTCGATCTGGATTCCGGGGACCCCGCTGGGAACGGTGAGGTTCTTCGGCGTCAGCCCGGCCCAGTCGGCCGGGTCGGTGTGCCCGGAGGCCACCGTGCCCGCCGTGGTCAGTTCCTCCAGACACGCCGTCTGCTGGTACTCGGCGCCGGGCACGCCCACCCGCGCCAGGTTCGCGCAGTGGCCGTCCGGGGCCGGGGACACGGCCGTGGCGGGCACCGGGGTCAGCACGAGAGCGGCGAGGGCGAGGGCCGCGGGCAGCCCTCGTTGCCACAGCCGTGAGGGAGAACCGCAGGAAGAGCGCATCGGTGTGCCTCCGAGGTCGTACGCCAGGACTCGCGGGAGGCTATGGCGTCGGATCGCTGGGGAAACATGGGTTGACCCACCACCGTCTGTCCGATGCCAGTGGGGCCGGAGGCCACCCCGCTTCTGGGTCGGAACGGTTTCTGTCCCGCAGGGGCCTGCCTGTCCAAGTCGTCGCGAACGCGGCCATGAGGAGCGGCCACACAGCGCTGCCGCCAACCCTGGATGTCAAGCCCATGCCAACCCGGCGCCGGCAGGCCGATGATGCGACACCACACACCGGTACCGGACCGCGTCCAAGCGATGCGCGACCAGTTCATCTACCAGGAGGCAGTCGTCATGGGACAGTCGCACCCTCCGTTCCGCTCCGGCAGACGCCACCGGCTCGTCGGAGGCATCCGCCGCTGGATCACGGCCGCCGCGGGAGCCCTGCTCCTCACGGGCGGCCTGGTCGCCGCGAGCCCGCAGGCGTCCGCCGCGGCCCTGACCCAGGTCGCGAGTTTCGGCAGCAACCCCGGCAACCTCTCCATGTACACCTACGCGCCCGACGGCCTGTCGTCCGGTGCCCCGCTCGTGATCGCCCTGCACGGCTGCACGCAGAGCGCGAGCGACTACTATTCCCACTCCGGCTGGTCGAAGTACGCCGATCTGTATGACTTCGCCCTGGTGTTCCCGCAGACGAACAGCAGCAACAACTCCAACTCCTGCTTCAACTGGTACCAGTCGGGCGACAGCACGCGCGGTCAGGGCGAGGCGCTGTCCATCAAACAGATGGTCGACACGGCCGTGGCGGAGTACGGCAGCGACACCTCGCGCGTCTACATCACCGGTCTGTCGGCCGGCGGTGCCATGACCGCGAACATGCTCGCGGCCTATCCCGACGTCTTCGCCGGCGGCGCCATCGACTCCGGTCTGCCCGCGGACTGCGCCACCAGCCTCTCCGCGGCGTACACCTGCATGTACAGTCCGCCCAGCAAGACCGCCGCCCAGTGGGGCGACCTGGTCCGCGCCGCCGCCCCCTCCGGCACCACCTCCTGGCCGCGCGTGGCGATCTGGTACGGCACTTCCGACACCACCGTCGTACCCGCCAACGGCACCGACCTGCGGGACCAGTGGACCGACGTGTGGGGGATCGGCCAGACGGCCTCCAGCACCGAGAGCCTGAGCGGCGGCACCACCCTCAGCACCTACGACGACTCCTCGGGCCGGCCGGCGGTCGAGCTCTACGCCGTCTCCGGCATGAACCACGGGCTCGCGGTCGACCCGGGCAGCGGCACCGCCCAGTGCGGCAGCACCGGCACGTACTACCTCGACACCATCTGCTCCAGCTACTACACCGCCCGCTTCTGGGGGCTCGACGGCGACAGCGGTGGCGGCCAGGGCAGCGGAACCCTCCCCGCCCCGACGGGGGTGACGGTCACCGGGACCACCGACACGACCGCCTCGCTGAGCTGGAACGCGGTCGCCGACGCGGCGTCGTACAACGTCTACCGCGGCGGAACCAAAGTGGGCACCACCACCTCGGCCTCCTACACGGACACCGGTCTGACCAGCGGCACGAGCTACGGCTACACCGTGGCGGCCGTCGACTCGTCGGGGAAGGCGGGCACCGCCTCCGCCGCGGTGACCGCGACCACCACCGGGTACTCGGCCGCCTGCTACACGGCGAGCAACTACGCCCACGTGGCCGCCGGACGCGCCTACCAGAGCGGCGGTTACACCTACGCCACGGGCTCCGGCCAGTCCATGGGGCTGTACAACACCTTCATCACGCACACCCTCAAGGAGACCGCGTCCGGCTACTACGTCGTCGCGGACTCCGGCTGCTCTGCCTGATCACCTCATCCACCCTCCGGGCCGTACAGGAGGAGTGGCCGCCACCTCGGCGGGAGTCGATGTGTGATCGACAGCCATGTTCGCTCATCGTTCCCCTGCCTGGGCTCGCTGCTCGTCGCCGGCACTCGCACTGGCACCCGTTCTAACCAGCAGGTCGTCCCGCGCCGCCCGTGCAATGGCGATGCTCGTGATCGACGGGGCGGTGCGGGAGCAACGATGACCGCGCCGGCGGGCAGCCAGGTGCCTCGCCGGATCCGGCGAGTTCACAGGAAGGCGGCCAGGCCGTCGAGGAAGCGGTCCACGTCGTCGGTGGTGTTGTAGGGGGCCAGGCCCGCGCGCAGGGCAGGGTCTTCGAGCTTGAGCGCGGTGAAGGGCTCGTACGCGTAGAACGACCCCGCCGGTGCCACCACACCACGCGCGGCCAGGTGTGCCTGGGCCTCGCGGGCATCACGGCCTTCGACCGTCATCAGGAGGGTCGGTGTGCGGTCGGGGGCCTTCGAGTGCAGTGTGACGGCATCGCCCAGGGCCTCCAGGCCCTCCTGCAGCCGTGCGCGCAGCATCAGTTCATGCTCATGCACGGAGTCCAGGGAGCGCGTGAGGCGCTCCCTGCGGGAGGTCCCCGTGCCCGGGTCGAGCTCGGCGAGAAAGCCGACGGCAGCGGTGGCGCCCGCCAGGATCTCGTACGGCATTGTGCCGAACTCGAAGCGCTCCGGCACCGTGTCGGGGGACGGTACGAGCTTGTCCGGACGCAGGGTTTCGAGGAACTCGGGCGCCGCCGCGAGGACCCCGCAGTGCGGTCCGAGGAACTTGTACGGCGAGCAGACGAACAGGTCCGCCCCGAGGGCGGGTACGTCCACGAGGTGATGCGCGGCGTAGTGGACGCCGTCCACGTACACCAGCGCGCCGGCCTCGTGCGCGCGGTCGGCGATCAGGCGCACCGGCGGCTTGGTGCCCAGCACGTTCGAGGCCGCCGTGACCGCGACCAGCCGGGTTGCGGGGGTCAGGGCCCGTTCGTACGAGTCCAGGTCCAGCTCCATCGTCTCCGTGTCGATCTCGATCCAGCGGACCCTCACTCCGGCGCGCTCGGCCGCCTGGAGCCAGGGGCGGACGTTGGCGTCGTGGTCGAGGCGGCTGAGGACGATCTCGTCGCCGGGCTTCCAGTCCTTGGCCAGGTGGCGGGAGAAGTCGTACGTCAGCTGGGTGGCGCTGCGGCCGTGGACGATGCCGTTCGCGGGCACGTGGAGCAGATCGGCGTAGGCGGCGCGGAAGTCCGTGACGGCGCGCTCGGCGTTGAGCTCGGACGGGCTCACCGTTCCCCGGTTGGACAGCGGCCCGGTCAGCGTCGCGGCAATGGCGTCGGCGACCGGGCGGGGGGTCTGGGTTCCGCCCGGTCCGTCGAAGAAGGCGAGACCGGTGGCGAGGGAGGGGAAGTGCGCCCGCAGGGCGGTGAGGTCGATGGCCATGGTCGCGGCTTTCTGTCGGGCGGAGTTCCGGGCGTCGCGGTGCCCTTACTCTGGCGCCGATCTTGCGACACGTAAAGCGATGGATCCCGAAGACAACCTTCACGGACTGCGAAGTCTCAGCCGGATCTGAAGCTTCTGGCCATCTTCCTCACCGTCCAGGCGAGTCGTCACAGACGAGGGCGATCCACAGCGCAGATGGCATATGCGCAGTTTCACCACTGACAGTGAACGTGCGTGTCGTGATCCTTGTCTCCAGGGCCAAGGACCAGGCTGGCCCCCAGCTTTCGACAGGCGTTCATGAATACGCGGTGGGCGGACCGCTTTCCCACATGGCGGCCGTTGATCCAGGTCACATCTACCGCACGTCCTTGGTAATGCATGGACCTACTGCTGTGGCTGCCTCCGACGAACTCGGAAACCTCGAACTTGAAGTGGTACTGCGTGTTGAGTTTCAGGACACCGTTGGGCATCCGCTTGTCGAGAGCAACTCGCGCTCCCTGTCTGTGGCCCCACGGACTGGTCCTGGCCATGCCTCCGTTGGCGGTGTCGACGAGATTCTGCCGAGGGAGAGATGCCTTGTCGCTGCCCTTGAGATGCGCCCCGGCGTATGTGATCCCCTTGTTGTTCAGGATGGCACGGGCCAGCCGAGCCGACTCACTGGCCGGCTTCGGAGGGGTCTGGTGTTTGGCCGGCGTTCCGTGCCGCCCGGGGCCGGGGTCGGCTGCCGCGGCCGTCCCGGCGGTAAGGGTGACGGCTGCCGCCGTCGCGGCGACTGCG
This sequence comes from Streptomyces shenzhenensis, assembly GCF_021462265.1. Taxonomy (GTDB): domain Bacteria; phylum Actinomycetota; class Actinomycetes; order Streptomycetales; family Streptomycetaceae; genus Streptomyces; species Streptomyces shenzhenensis. The sequence continues at coordinate 28,796 of NZ_JAJONF010000067.1, forward strand.
GCAGAAATTTTCATACGCACGGCTTCTGGCTCCTCTGCGTGGTGGAACTGTCCGCAAGACGAGGTCAGCATGGCCGTGCATCCCTCAAGGATTCAGGGGGTCTTCCGCCTGATCGAATTAATTCCCGGCAGCGCACTCCTCCATACGGGTGGCTGGTCCCTCCTCGCCGACACGGTCGGCTTCCGTGTGTGAGCACAATGCGGCCTACCGTTCTTCAGTCCCGCGGACAGCAGAGAAGGGGCTCCGAGCGTGGGCACTCCTTGTCCGCGTTGATGCCATCTGGGCGCTGCCGGCGCGGGTTTCCCTCTCGCGCGAGCGATGGCCTTTGCGGTGATTGACGCGTTCGTCGACCAGCCCGCATTCCGCGTTGCACAGGGCGTCGGCCTCCGTGGACATGGGCGTGTCGGCGAACGTCTCGGCCATCGCGCGCAGGAGATCGGGACTCGCCGCAGCGGGGTTCTCTTCTGCGAGGGCGGGCAGGGGCAGACTGTCGGGCGCGGTCATCGTGCTGATCTCCTTCGAACCTTCGACCACCCGAAGATCAGCCGGTGGCCGTTCCCGTATGTGGGCACTCAGTGCGACGCCGGGGCAGATGCCCGGATCAGGTCGGAACACGTACACCACTTCTCGGGACGCAACCCAGCCGCCTCTTCCCCGCAGCCGGCACCGGTCAGTGCGGCGGCATGCGGCCGGTGGCGGAAAGGCGTCGGTCCGAGTGGTGAGGGCCGGCGTTCGCAACAGCACAGTCAACCAACGGCACCTGTCGCTCGTCCCTTTTGATGACACGTACCGCTTTGTTGATCCACGTCCCGCATCGCCTCGGCCAACCCCCACGACGAAAGAGGCCTGCATGCTCCGTATCCATTTCACGCCTGCCGACTTACAGGGCATCCGTGTGGCCCGGCGCCCCGATCCGCTGTGGGAACTCGTCTGTGCCGCCTGCCGGCTGGTCACGAATCAAGGGCCGCTGGAGTTCGGTGCGTGGCGCCGGGGTGTTCTCGAGCGGACGGTTCGGGATCTGGAGGCGCGTCGCGCCCTGCACTTGGTGGGGACGCTTGTCCCACCCGTCGGCTACATCCCCGACTTCCTCACCCCGACGGTCTCGGCCGAAGGTCTGCCCGCAGCCCTCGAACAGGTGCGGGCCACGCCTCGCCGCCGGCTGCGGAGGGAATTGGGCATCCTCGCCACCACCCGCCCGCTGCCGGCGTGGACGACGACGCTCGGCAAGCCGGGAGACCGGAACATGGGACACCTGGTCAAGGCCCTGGAGATCTCCTTCAAAGCCCTGCTCGAACCGCGGTGGGGACATATTCGCAAAGCCGTGCACGACGAGGTCGACCTGCGGGCCCGCAGTCTCCTCGACGGCGGTGTCCGCGCCCTGCTGGAGAGTCTGCAGCCGTTCGCCCGGTGGAATTCACCCGTCCTGGAGGTGGACTACCCTGTCGAGCGGGACCTGTACCTGGAGGGCCGGGGTCTGCTGCTCCTGCCGTCCTACTTCTGCTGGCGCAGGCCCACCGCGCTCGCCGATCCCACCCTCGGCCCGGTCCTCGTCCATCCGGTCACCGCGCGGCCCTTCGACGCGGTCGCCCTCAACAGCGGGGGGTTGGAGCGCCTGCTCGGCCGTACCCGGGCCTCCGTACTGGCCCAGGTGGCACGCGGCCGTGCCCGCACCACCTCCGAAGTGGCGGAGGTGGTGGGCATCGCCCTTCCCAGTGCCAGTTACCAGCTCGCCGCCCTGCGGGACGGAGGACTGGTGGCGAGCCACCGGGAGGGTCAGTTCGTACGGCACTCGGTGACGGCCATGGGCCACCGGCTGCTGGACGCGGACGCAGGATGACGGACGCAGTCGGATCTGTCGTACGCCCCGTGAGACCGTCTCCGGAGCGCTGGATTTGGATGGCCGAGTGGTGCGCCTAGATCCTCAAGGACTGGATCGACGGAATGGGTCGTTGCCGGTGAGTAACGGCCCACCATCCGGGGGGGCGACCGTCGCGGGTGCGCGCGGACGCCGGTAGCGGCGTGTGGGACGCGGTGGCATCGGCCGCTGTTCGTCGTCGCCTTCGCGGCCGGCACCGACCTGGATCACCGCCCGTCCGGCTCAGCAGTTGCGGATCGAGTAGACCGGTGACCAGTTGACGGCGTAGACCGCGTCGTCGGCCGGAATGGTCTGCAGCAGGCCACCGCCGGAGCCGTAGAGACTGGCGACGGCGCCTCCGGTCTGGCTGTTCTGGGCCTCGGCCCAGTCGATCCAGTTCGAGAGGGTGTAGCGGTCGCAGGCGTAGAAGAAGAAGATCTTGAACTCGCCGGCCGTCGGATCCCAGACCGAGGCACAGAAGTAGCCGCTCTGGCAGTACACGCCCCCACCGG
>NZ_JAJONF010000068.1 GCF_021462265.1 Streptomyces shenzhenensis
GACGGCGGGACTGAGCGCCGGGGCGTCGTGGGCGGCGCGGGGGCAGAGCGGGGTAGCCGACCAGCGCGGCGAGGATCGCCGCGGAAGCTTCGCCTGGGTCGGCGAGCAACCCTGGAGCCAGTCCCGTCGCTTGAAAATCACGTACAAACTGGCGCAAACAATCCCCATGAGGCCGGTCGCGAAGGGGTGTCCGAGTGCCCAGTGCAACTCCGGCATCTCCCGGAAGTTCATGCCGTAGATCGTGCCGACCAGCGCCGGAGCAAACAGAATCGCCGCCCACGAGGAGATCTTCTTGAAGTTGTCTTCCTGGTGACGATGACCTGCGACGATGCGGCACCAGTCGCCTCTGACCTACGCGGATGACTCTTTCTGCGTCTTTCAGGGGCATGCCGTGTTACGCAGCTGATTCTCCCCACGCGCTCCCCAGCGGCGCTCATACTCCCCAGATTCTCCCCAGCGGAGGCCACGACGGGAGACACGGAGTACGGGATCTGCTGTTCAGCTGGCGGCTTGCGGCAATCGCGACGAGTTACTGGCTGGACGAGCGTTGCCTATTGACTGCGCGATCTGGTCGTCGTCCGCGAAGCGAGCAGGGGGCGTGGGTGAGGCGCTCACGGCAAAGCTGGTGTCCGTGCGGTGGTTGGGCGTCAGGATGCAGATCATCGGAAGGGGATGCGGGCGAAGCTGTTGTGATCAGATGTCGCGGAAGAGACCGGGCGCCCCTGTGACCTGCCACGCCGGCGGGCTGTGCCCTGCTGACTTTCGGCTCTACGCGGCAGCACGGGCACCTCGAACGCCCCATCGCCGATGAGGGTGCTGGCACCTGGATGGTGAGCGACTGGCGCCCGGCCGATGCCTTCCGGGATCGTGAGCTCCTGATGATCGACGCGCTGGTCCGCATCGTGCGCGGGGACGAGCCCGAGCAGGCGCCGGCCCGGACGGAGTCCGGGCTGGTCAGTGCACGGTGTTGGTGGCCCAGATCGCCGTCGACCCGAAGTAGATCACCATGTTGCCGTCGCCCTGGAGCCGGAGCGTGGCGCCGTTGTGGCCGGCCGTGTTGCTGGCCCAGACGGGACGGTTGCCGGAGGTGTAGACGACGAGGTTGCCGTCCGCCTGGAACACCGCGTGGTAGTTCGAGCCGAAGGTCATGGTCGCCCAACGGGCCTTGTTGTTCTCGTCGTACAGCACGAAGTTGCCGTCGGACTGCATGCGCAGCCGGGCCTTCTTCGCGTTGAGGGACTGGCCGGCGTTCAGCACCCGGGTGGCCGTGACAAGGATGTCGGACGGCAGGGTCGGCTTGGACGTGGTGGTCGAACTCGTCCCGGACTTGGCCGTCGACTTGGTCTTCTTCGGCTTCGGCGGCGCGGCCGGCTTCTTCGTCCTCACCGTCGTCGGCTCGCTCACCGGCTGCGCCGCGGACGTCTTGGCCGCAGCGGTGCGGTGGGGAAGTGCCTGGGGTGTGGCGGACCGGGCGGGAGCGGAGGGGCTGGACGACGCGTAGGCCCCGGCGTCCTGGGTCGCGCCGCCGCCGAGGACGGTGCCTGCCTGGTCTGCCACGACCCGGTCGTGGTTCTCCGGCGTCCGGTCCCGGCTCATCAGCAGCCCCGGTACGGCGATCAGCAGCGCGCCGAGCACCGCCGCACCGGCCAGCAACGGGCGGCCGGGACGACCGACGGCCGCGGCCGCGGTGTCACCCGTGGTGGGGCCGTCCCCCTCGGGCACACTCACGGCCAGCGCGGCGGCGGGGCCCTCGGCCCGGGCGGCAGCGGACTCCGCGCCGGTGGGCTCCTCCGCCGTAGGGCCACTGGTTGGCGTCTCGGCCTCGGCCTGTGCCGCCGACGTCGTGGACGGGCTCGACTCCGCCGTGACGGCTGCCTCGGAGGGCTCCTCCGCGACGGACGCGGCCGAGAGGGCGCCGGGAGAACCGGATGAACCGGCTGTCCCCGGGCGGGACTCGGGCGTCCCGCCCGCTGCGGGCTCCGGCGTCGTCTTCTCGGCCGTGGCCTCCGCCGCCGGGGCCGTCGGCCGGCTCGGCTTCGCCGCGACGGACGGGCTTCCGGGGAAACCGGGCGCGCTCGTCCGGGCCTTGGCCGCCTCGCCCGGCGCGCCGCTGTCCTCGGCCGACGCTGCCCCAGGCATCGCCGCCTCCGCCGGAGTGGCCGCCGCAGAGGTCTCTGCCGCTGTCTTCCTCGCGGTCGGTCCGGTTCGGTCTGTCATCCGCCCTGTCCGCCCCCATCGCCCAGCAGTCCGTCGTGCGTGTGAGTGGACAATCCTTGTCACACTCATATACGCGCGTGTGTCAACGACGTTTCCTTTCCCACCAGTTAACAATCGACACGTGCAATCTGCAGAGCTGGTAAGGCTGTTGTGCGACGGCACATAATTCGCCGTACGGCATGATGGGGGTGGCTGCAGCCGACGGGTGCCGACACGAGGAGGTCAGCTGAGTGCGCCAGGTACTGACGGTCTGTCCGGAGGGCACCGGGGATGCCCGGACGATCGGAGATGCCCTGGCCAGGGCGCGTGGCGGCGCGGTGTTGAGCGTGCGCCCGGGGACGTACGAGGAGAACCTCGTCGTCACCAGACGGGTGACCATCGTCGCCGAGCAGGCGCGCGGCAGCGTGCGGTTGGCGCCGCGCAAGGGCATCGTGATCTCGCTGCGCGTGGACGCGGTGATGCTGACCGACCTGGTGGTGCAGGGGCAGGACGAGGAACAGCCCGCCGTGGACGCCTCGCACGGGCAGGTCGCGATGCAGGGCTGCGACCTGTCCGCTGCCTCGTGGACGACGGTCCTGGCCCGCAACTCCGGTTCCCTGGCGCTGCGTGAGTGCCGGATCTCCAACCGCACCGGCGCCGGTGTCGTGGTCACCTCGCCGACCGAGAGCTCGCTGGAGTCCTGCACTCTCGAACACTTCGGCACCAGCGGTGTGGTGATCGGCGAGCGCGGCCGGGCCACCCTGCGCGGCTGCACCGTGCGCGACGCGCGCGGCAACGGCGTGCTCGCCAACGGCGACGCGCAGGGCTCCGTGGAGGACTGTGACCTCGCCTCGACGGACAAGCCCTCGCTGGCACTTGAGGAGCGCAGCGCGATACGGGTGCTGCGCACGGTGATCCGCGACACCTCGATCGGCGCGCACGTGACCAGCGCCGCCCGCTGCGAACTGGAGGAGGTGCGGGTCACCGGCTCCAGCGGCCCCGGCATCCTCGTCTCGCACGGCAGCGACCCGGTGCTGATCCGCTGCCGCACCGCCCGCACCACGGGCAACGGCCTGCTGGTGACGGACCGCTCGCGCGGCACCTACGAGGACTGCTGGCTGACCGGCGCCCAGATGGCGGCGCTGCGGGTGGCCGGAGCCTCCTCGCCCACGCTGACCTCGCTGACCGTCCGGGACGGGGAGTCGGACGGCGTGCTCCTCGACGAGGACTCGGCGGCCGAGCTGGAGCGCGTGGAGATCGTCGACGTCAAGGGCACCGGTGTGGTGATCCGGGGCAATGCCAACCCGCTGGTGCGCCGGGCCCGGATCACCGGGGCGGGCGGCTCCGGTGTGTCGGTGCGCGCCGGCGGGCGCGGCCGGGTGGAGGACTGCACGGTGGAGACGCCGGGCGGTGCGGGCGCGGAGGTCGCGGCCGGCGGCAACGTCTACCTCGCGGGATTCCGCGTCAACAACCCCGGCGGTGCCGGTCTGGAGATCGGCGGCGAGGGCACGGCGGCGATCCGCGACGGCGAGCTGGTCTCGGCCGGCGGCTGCGGTGTACTCGTGGACTCCGGCGGCGAGTTGACGGCCAACCGGGTGCGGACCGCGGCCGCGTCCGAGCACGGCTTCCTGGTCCGCGACGGCGGCCGCGCCTCCCTGAACGGCTGCGAGGCCGCGGGCAACGGCCGCGACGGCATCCGGGTCGAGTCCGAGGCGCCGGTGTCCGTGGTGGGCTGCACGGTCCGCGACAACAGGGGCGGCGGCCTCGTGCAGGCCAAGGCTGGCGGCCGACTGGCGGTGGAGAACCTCACCAGCACCGGCAACGAGTCCCGCGACGCCTGGGGCTTCGGCGAGGCCGAGGGCACCGACCCGGCGGGCACCGTACCGGAGTCGGAGGGACCCGGACGCCCGGACGGACCGATGGCCGCGCTGGAGGGTCTGATCGGCCTCGACAACGTGAAGGAACAGGTCCGCACCCTCGTCAACCTCACACAGCTGGCCCGGCGCCGCGCCCAACTCGGCATGTCCGCACCGCCGATGAGCCGCCACCTGGTCTTCGCCGGCCCGCCCGGCACCGGCAAGACCACCGTGGCCCGCCTCTACGGCACGATCCTCGCCGAACTGGGCGCCCTGCGCTCCGGGCACCTCGTCGAGGTCTCCCGCGCAGACCTGGTCGCCCAGGTCATCGGCGGTACCGCCATCAAGACCACCGAGGCCTTCGAACGGGCCCTGGGCGGTGTCCTGTTCGTTGACGAGGCGTACACCCTCACCTCCGACTCCCGTGGTTCCGGCGCCGACTTCGGGCGCGAGGCCGTCGACACCCTGCTGAAGCTGATGGAGGACCACCGCGAGGACGTGGTTGTCGTCGCGGCGGGCTACTCCGACGAGATGCGCAGCTTCCTCGGCTCCAACCCCGGCCTGGCGTCGCGTTTCTCGCGGACCGTCGAGTTCGAGAACTACTCCGTGCCGGAGCTGGTCGAGATCATGGAGAGCATGTGCGTACGCCACCAGTACGCGCTCGCCGACGAGACACGCCACGCGCTCGCGGTGCACTTCGAACGCATACCGAAGGACGCCGGGTTCGGCAACGGCCGCGCCGCCCGGCAGGTGTTCGAGGAGATGGTGGACCGGCAGGCCGTACGGCTGGCCGCGCTCACCGATGTCACCGAGCAGGATCTCTCCCTGCTGCTGCCGCAGGACATCAGCGAGGAGGCGGCCCGCACCGCCGCCGACGGCCCGAACGCCACCGACCCCGGTGACGACGCGCTGAGCAGGCTGGCCGCGCTGGTCGGACTCCACGCGGTGAAGCGGGACGTCACCGACCTCGTCAACCTGGTGTCGACGGCCAAGCAGCGCGAGGCCGCCGGACTCCCGGTGCCCCGCCTCAGCCACCACCTCGTCTTCACCGGCCCGCCCGGCACCGGCAAGACCACAGTGGCCCGCCTCTACGGCGAACTCCTCGCCTCCCTCGGCGTGTTGCCGCGCGGCCAGTTGGTCGAGGTGTCCCGCGCCGACCTCGTCGGCAGATACGTGGGCCACACCGCGCAGTTGACCCGGGAGGCCTTCGAACGCGCCATGGGCGGCGTCCTGTTCGTCGACGAGGCCTACACCCTCACCCCGCGCGAGGCGTCCGGCTCCGACTTCGGCCGGGAGGCGGTGGACACCCTGCTGAAGCTGATGGAGGACCACCGCGACAAGGTGGTCGTCATCGTCGCGGGCTACACCCAGGAGATGGAGACCTTCCTGGCCTCCAACCCGGGCCTGTCCTCCCGGTTCTCGCGCCGTGTCGAGTTCGCCGACTACTCCTCCGACGAACTCGTCACCATCGTCCGCGAACATGCCGTACAGCTCGGCTACGAGTGCGCGGCCGGACTCGGGCCGGTGCTGCGTCAGCACTTCGACTCACTGCCCCGCGACCGGTCCTTCGGCAACGCGCGGACCGCCCGCCAGATCCTGGAGCGGATGATGACCCGGCAGGCGGGCCGGCTCAGCCGGCTGGCCGTGCCCAGCCTCGACGACCTGCGGCTGCTGCTCCCGGAGGACCTCGCCGACCCGGCGAGCGCCTCCTCCACCTACGGCGGGGCGGCCCGGGCATGACGACGACCCGCGGCCAGGTCTCCGCGGCCGCTCTGGCACTGCTGCTGACGGCTTCCGCGAGCGCGCTCGGCGCCGGGTCCGCGGCGGCGGCCGGCGGCACGGTCCGACTGCCCGTGCTGCCCTCGCGGTTGGACGCCGGCACGGCCTGTACGGCGGGCTCCGGCCAGCGGGCCGCCGACGTGCCCTGGGAGCAGGTCTCCCTCCAGCTCAGCCGGACCTGGGAGTTCACCTCGGGTGCCGGAGTGACCGTCGGCGTGGTCGACACCGGGGTCTCGGACTCCGCGCCCGCGCTGAAGGGGCGGGTGACGGCGGTCGGTGACGCCGGGACGGACTGCGTGGGACACGGCACCTTCGTGGCCGGGCTGGTCGGCGCGGCCGTAGAAGACGGTGTGCGGTTCGCGGGTGTGGCGCAGCAGGCGCGCATCCTCGCGGTGCGCGGCAGCGACGCGCGAGGGGCGGTCACCGCCGAGCGGGTCGCGGACGGTATCCGGGCCGCCGTGGACGGCGGGGCGAAGGTGGTGACGGTGTCGGCGGCGCTCAGCGGCGACACCGCCGGGCTGCGGTCGGCGGTGTCGCTGGCCGCGAAGAAGGACATCCTGGTGATCGCGGCCGCCGTACCGGACACCCCGGCGACGGTGACCTCGGCGACGGACAGCCCGCCCGCCCGCGACTACTACCCGGCCGCCGACGACGGTGTGCTCTCGGTCCTTGACGTGGACGTCGAGGGCAAGCGGCCGACCGGCGCGTACACCACCGACAGCGCCGCCATCGCCGCGCCCGGCGACGGCGTGGTCGGCATCGGCCCCGCGAAGAACGGCCACTACATCGGCTCCGGGGCGTCCCTGGCCGCCGGGTTCGTGGCGGGGGCGGCGGCGCTGGTGCGCTCCGTCCACCCGGAACTGACGGCGGCGCAGACCGCGAGCCTGCTGCGCACCTCCGCGTACCCGGCCGACGTACCGCGCCTCGACCCGTACGCGGCGGTCACCTCGGTCCTCGCCGGCGCCTCGGCACCGGCCGTCGCCGCCCCCGCCGCCCCGGTGCACCTGCCGGCCGACAAGGCGGCCGGACCCCTCCGTCGCGCCCTGTGGCCCGCTTCAGCGGGCCTCGCCGTGATCATCACGGTGGTGTGGCTCGGCCTGGTCCTGCCCCGGGGCCGCCGTCTGGGCTGGCGCCCGTCCAAGCCGGACGACGCGGCGGCGCCGGAAGGCTCGGAATCCCCGGCCGGCACGCCTGACACGGCTACGGCGGTCACGGCGGGGGGCGGGGGGCCCACGGGGGACTGAACGCGGGGTGGTGACACCACCGGCAGCGGGGCGCGCGGACGGGCAGCTCCGGACGAGGCCCTTGAACCGGTCCGTTGGTGAGATTCCCCGACGCTGCTTCGCGGCGCGGGTGGAACGGACGGCTGACGGCTGGGGAGCCGCTGAGGGCCGAGTGCCCGGGGCGCCCTGGACGGCCGGGCGTCCCGGGGCGCTACGGAGAGTCGTGAGATCGGGGGCGGAGCCCGTGCGGGCCCGCCCCCGATCGGCTCACCTCGGCCTGTTCGTCACTCCTCCGCCCCCGCCGCCAGCGCCGTCTGGACGAGGGACGGCTTGCGGCGGACGATGTGAAGGGCCCGGCCCGGAGGGAGGACGCGCGGCTTGACGTTGCCGAAGACGTAGCCCTCCGAGGGGGAGCAGGACATCAGGACGCCGGGGGTGTTGACCTCGTCGAGGCGGCGCAGGAGTTGGTCGTTCAGGCCGCGGCCCGCACCGGTCGCGGAGCGGGCGACGACCACGTGCAGGCCCAACTCGTGCCCCAGCGCGAGGTGTTCGAAGAGCGGCGCGAAGGGGTGGTCCATGACCGTGCCGCCGCCGACCATGTCGTAGTCGTCGACGAGGACGAACAGCCGGGGGCCCGACCACCAGTCGGCCTGCCGCATCCGCGCCGGGGTGATCTCCTGGCCCGGCACCCGGGTGCGCAGCGCCTTCGCGGAGCCGCCGACGAGTTGCTTGAGGGTCTCCAGGGCCACCGCGTGACCCAGGCGGTACTCCTCGGGCACGGCGTCGACCAGGCCGCGCCGGTAGTCCACGACCAGGATGCGGGCCTCGGCGGGGGAGTAGCGGGCGACGACCGCGTCCGCGACCAGTCGCAGCAGGTTGGTCTTGCCGCTCTCCGTGTCTCCCACGGCCACCAGGTGCGGGTTGCGCGAGAAGTCGTGCCAGACGGTGCCGAGGGTCTCCTCGTCCTGGCCGAGCGCCAGCTTGAGGCTGAGACCGTCGCCGCGCTCCGGCTCGGGCAGTTCGACCGCGGGCAGCCGGTGCGGGAGCATCCGCACCTGCGGGGCACGCGGCCCGTGCCAGGCCGAGGCGATCCGGTCCACCAGGTCCGCGACGCCTTCGCTGAGCGTCTCGTGGTCGGTGGAACCGTCGCCGCGGGGCAGCGCCGACAGGAAGTGCAGCTTTGTCTCTACGGTGAGACCGCGGCCCGGGATCTGGGGCACCGCGCTCGCCTTGCGGATGTCCACCACGGAGTCCATCGGGTCGCCGAGCCGCAGTTCGAGCCGGGTCGCGGACTGGTCGCGGACCGGGGCGGTGAGTTCCAGCCAGCGGGCGGTTGCGACGATCAGGTGGATGCCGTAGTTGAGACCACTGGTCGCGATCTGGTTGAACGTGGGGATGAACTGGTCGAAGTTCTGGCGGACCGCCGACCAGCCGTCGATCACCAGGAAGATGTCGCCGTGCGGTTCGTCGGGGAACTCCCCGGCGGCCCGACGGCGCCGGTAGGTCGCCATCGAGTCGATGCCGTTGTCCAGGAAGAACTGTTCGCGCTGGGTGAGGACGGCGGTGACCTCGGCGACCGTACGGCTGATCCGCTCGGTGTCGAGGCGGGCCGCGACCCCGCCGACATGCGGCAGACCGGTGAGCTGGGAGAGCGTGCCGCCGCCGAAGTCCAGGCAGTAGAACTGCACTTCGCGCGGGGTGTGGGTGAGGGCGAGCGCCATGATGAGGCTGCGCAGCACCGTCGACTTGCCGCTCTGCGAACCACCCGCGACGGCGACATGGCCACCGGCCCCGGCGAGGTCCACCACCAGCGGGTCACGGCGCTGGTCGAACGGCTTGTCGACCAGACCGACCGGTACCCGCAGCCGTCCGGTGCCCGTCCAGCGGGACGCGGTCAGACCGCGGTCCGGGTCCTCGTCGAGACCGCCGAGCAGGACGTCCAGCGGGGACGCGGTGTCCAGTGGCGGCAGCCACACCCGGTGCGCGGGCGGCCCGGAGTCGCGCAGCCGGTCCAGCGCCACGGACAGCAGGCTCTCGGTGCTCTCCTCCGCCTCGGGCTCCGGCACGATCGCGGCCGGCGCCGGAGCGCGCGGCACGATGTACCCGGTCGACCAGGGCACCACCTGGGTGGCGACCCGGGCCTGCGCGACGGCACCGCCGCGCCTGCGGTAGGGGCCGGACACATAGGCGGCGCGGAACCGGGTGAGGGCCTCGACGCCGCTCTTCAGATAACCGCTGCCGGGTTGGGAGGGCAGTTCGTACGCGTCGGGGACACCGAGGACACCCCGGGACTCCATCGCGGAGAACGTGCGCAGACCGATCCGGTACGACAGATGCGACTCCAGCTGGTGCATACGGCCCTCGTCCAGGCGCTGCGAGGCCAGCAACAGATGCACGCCGAGGGACCGGCCGAGGCGGCCGATCATCACGAACAGCTCCATGAACTCCCGGTGCGAGGCGAGGAGTTCGCTGAACTCGTCGACGACGACGAACAGACTGGGCAGCGGGGCGAGATCGGCGCCGCCGGCCCGCGCCCTCTCGTACTCCAGCGCCGAGGTGTAGTTGCCGGCGGACCGCAACAGCTCCTGGCGGCGTATGAGTTCGCCGTGCAGCGCGTCCTGCATGCGCTCCACCAGGGCGGCCTCGTCGGCGAGGTTGGTGATGACGGCGGAGGTGTGCGGGAGTTCGTCAAGACCGAGGAAGGTCGCGCCGCCCTTGAAGTCGACCAGGACGAAGTTGAGGGTCTCCGAGGAGTTGGTGAGCGCGAGACCGAGGACCAGGGTGCGCAGCAGCTCGGACTTGCCGGAACCGGTGGCGCCGATCAGCATCCCGTGCGGGCCCATGCCGCCCTGCGCGGACTCCTTGATGTCCAGTTCCACGGGCCGTCCGTCCGCGCCGACCGCGACCGGGACACGCAGCCGGGCGGAGCCGCTGTGCCGCCGCCACAGTGTGTCGGGGTCCAGCCGGTGCAGGTCGGCGATGCCGAGCAGGGTGGTCAACTCGGTGTCGTTGGACAGTGGTTCGACCGCGTCGGAGGACAGACTCATCCGGTACGGCGCGATCAGCCGGGCCAGCGACTCGGCGGCCACCGGACCCACCCGGTCGGGGCGGCCCAGGACCGTGGTCTGCTCCTTGCGGCTGCGGTCGGTGCGCACCAGCGCGACGGTCTCCGGGGTCACGTCGAGGCGCAGTGTGGTGCGGCCGGGCCGCCAGGTGAGGGTGTCGGACAGGTCGAGGACGATCGCGTTGCGGAAGCCGGGGCCGTCGAAACGGTGGCCGGCCGGGATGCCCGCGCCGTCCACCACGACCACCACCAGCGGCTCGTCACGGCCGGGCACCGCGTCGGGGTCGAACGCGGGCCGCTCGGAGAACTCGCTGCCGAGCTGGTCCTCCAGATCGGTGAAGGCCGAGGCCACCATACGCAGTGGGCCGGCGCCGTCCGTTTCCTGAGGGTGCTGGTTGTGCGGCAGCCACTTCACCCACTCCCACTCCGCGCGCAGCTCGTCGGCGGTGCAGATGGCGATCCACAGCTCCTCCGGCGGGTGGAACAGGGCGAGTTGGGACAGTGCGGCGCGGAGCATCCCGCGGGCCGCGGCGCGGTCACCACGGACCAACACCCGTGACCAGGAGCGCAGATACAGTGCGATGGGCTGGCCGGGGACGGTGCTGTAGGCGCGGATGAAGCGGCGCAGGGCGTGTGCGCACAGTGGTTCGAGGTCCTCGACCGGCTTGCTGGAGACCGGGGTGAGCCGCATCGCGAGCTGCTGGTCGCCGACCGCTATCCGGACCTCGCCGAAGTCGTCGTCCTTGACCCGGCGTTCCCACAGCCGCGTGGTGCGGACCATGCCGCGCAGCAGCCGCGGCTCGGGGTGGCGCCAGGCGAGCGCCAGCTGCTGCTCGACCACGGCGCGCTGCACGGTGCGCCTGCTCTGCGCCAGGTACCGGAGATAGTCCCGGCGCTCGCCGCGCAGCCGCTGTTTGCGGTCACCGGCCTTGCGCATGACCTGACCGACCATCATCGCGCAGACGGCCATCACCATCACGCCGAGCGCGATGTACATGAAGACGCCGCTGGACTGTCCCCCCGACCGCAGGAACATCATCATCATCGAGACCGACATCATTCCCATCGGCAGATACGTCCACACCGCGGACGTGTCCGGGACGGTCTCCATGAGGGTCGGCGGCTCCTGGAGGACCAACTCGCCTGCCGGCATGTCTGGTCCGCGACGGCGGGCAGGGCGACGGAACAGGACCACGCTCAACGCTTCGGGCTCCTAACGGACTTCGCGAACCGCGGCGGTACGTGGGGGTGTGCGCCGTGAGGTGACTCGGCACTCGCACGCGGATGACGCTGTCAACACCGTTCGTGGGGACTCCCGTTGACACGAGTCGTGGGGAGTGTCAGTAGTGTGCACCCCGTCAACTCCGTACGTCCATGTCACCCTCTGCTTCACAGGCACCCCTCGCTCCCCCCAACCCAGCACGCCGCGCCGCGTGCCCCCGTTTCGATGTTCAGGAGACGTGAGCCCCGGTATGACCGATACTTCCGTGACCGGACTGTGCCATCTGACCGTGCGCGCCCCGGCCCGCACCATCGACCTCGCCGTGCCGTCCGACGTGCCGGTCGCCGATCTGCTGCCCACGGTGCTGCGGTACGCGGGGGAGGAGACCGAGGAGAACGGTCTGGAACACGACGGCTGGATTCTCCAGCGTCTGGGCGGACGGCCGCTCGACGAGGAGGCGACGCTCGCCGCGCTCGGCCTGACCGACGGCGAGGTGCTCCATCTGCGCCCGCGCACCGAGGCGTTGCCCGAGGTACGGCTCGACGATCTGGTGGACGGGATCGCGGCGGTCACCCGGGACCGGCTGCACGGCTGGAGCCCCGAGGCGGCGAGGCGACTGCTGCGCGGCCTGATCGCGGTGGCGGTGCTCGCCGGACTGGTCCTGCTGGCGCTGCCCGGCGCCCCGACGTCACTGCGCGCGGCGACCGCCGTGGGAACGGGTCTGCTGTTGCTGGCCGGTGCGGCGTCGGCGAGCCGGGCGGTCGACGACCCGATGACCGGCACGGTCCTCGGCTTGCTGGCATCGCCGGCGCTCGCGCTCGCGGGCTGGCTGGTGCCGGGCGGTGAGCTGAGTGGTCCGCAGGCCCATCAGGTGCTGGGGGCACGGCTGTTGGGGGCGGCGGCGGCCTGGGCGGGCGGCGCGGTACTGGCCCTCGCGGCCTCCGCGGCGCGTACGCCTCTGTTCCTGGCGTCGGCGCTGGTGGCGTTCGCGACGGCCGTCGGCGGCGTGCTGATGACGGTGTTCGACGTACGCGTGGCGGCCGCGGCCGGCGTGGTCGCCGCGCTGACGGTCCTGCTCGGCGGCCTGGTGCCCGCCCTGTCGTTCAAGTTCGCCGGGATGCGGATGCCGGCCCTGCCCACCAACGCCGAGCAGTTGCAGGAGGGCATCGAGCCCTACCGGGGCAACGATGTCGCCGTACGGACCGAGTTGGCCGGCGAGTGGATGACGGCGCTCTACGGCGCGACCGGCGTCCTCGCGTCGGCCTGTCTGGTGGCACTGGCCCGGAGGCCGGGCCTCCCCGCGCTGCTGTGCGCGCTGGTGCTGTCCCTGCTGCTGCTCCTGCACGGCCGGGGTCTGGTGAACACCGCGCAGCGGCTGGTGCTGGTACTGCCCGGCGCGTGGGGTCTGCTGCTGCTGGCGTTCGGCTGGGGGCTGAGGCTCTCCGGCACCGAGCGGACGCTGCTGGTCGCCGGGCTGCTGGCGGTCGCGGCGGCGCTCACGGTGGCGGTGTGGACCGTACCGGGACGCCGCATGGTGCCGTACTGGGGGCGGGCGGCGGAGCTGCTGCACTCCCTGCTGGCGATCGCCCTGCTGCCGCTGACGCTGTGGCTGCTGGGCGTGTTCGGCACCCTGCGCGGCATCACGGGCTGACCCGCCCGGGAGGGCCCCGAAGAACAACCAGAACCACTCAGCCGGGAGGAAAGCGTGCGGTCGAAGCGCGACCAGGTGCAAGCGCACACGTTCATGATGGGCCGCCTGACCTCGGGCATGCTGCTGGCCGATCCGGACGCTCCGGAGAGCCCGTTGGGCCGTACCAGCCGGGGCGCGCTGGTCGGTGTGATCGTCGGTGTGCTGGTCTGTGCCGGAGCGCTGGTGTACGGGCTGATCAAGCCGGGCGGCAACGACGCCTGGCGCAGCGGCGACACCCTGATCGTCAACAAGGACACCGGCGCCCGCTACCTGTACAGCGAGGGCCGACTGCGCCCGGTGCGCAACTACGCCTCGGCCGTGCTGATCGGCGGCTCCGACCTGAAGACCACGTCGGTCGGTTCGAAGTCCCTGGCGGGCACGCCGGTCGGCAAGCCGGTCGGGATCACCGGCGCTCCCGACTCCGTACCGGCGCCGGGCGAGCTGGAAACCTCGCCGTGGCAGGTGTGCTCCTCGGGCTCCGGCACGCAGACCACCCTCGTGCCGGGCGCCCCGGTGGAGACGGACCCGATCGGCGTGAAGTCGGCGCTGGTGGTGCGGGGCCCGGACAAGCGCACATATCTGGTGTGGCAGGGCAGCCGGCTGGAGCTGGACAAGGACTCGGGCGCGGCGGAGTCCCTCGGGTACGGGCCGGTGACGCCCCGCCCGGTGTCGGCGGCCTTCCTGGACGCCCTGGTGACCGGTCCGAAGCTGGCCACCCCGAAGGTCGAGGGCCGCGGGACGGCGGGGCCGGAACTGGGCGGCCGGGCGACCCGCGTCGGGCAGGTGTTCCGGGTGGTGGCGGGCTCCGGGAACCAGGAGTACGTCCTCCAGAAGGACGGCCTGCACCCGGTGACCGATACTCAGTCGGCGTTGCTCCTCGGCGACCCGGACACCCGCAAGGAGGCGTACGACGGGGGAGCGCCGTCGGTCGTCACGATCGACGTCTCCGACCTGCGGGCCCATCAGGCGCCGGGCACGGCGGCGACGGACCCGTCGGTGGCCGGGCTGCCGGACAGCCCGCCGAGCGCGACCGGTCCCGCGGCCGGGGAGTCGGTGTGCGCCCAGGTCGACCCGGCCGACGGGCAGGTGCGGGTGACCTCGGTACGGGTCGCGGACTCCGCGCTGTTCCCGGCGGCGCAACCCGACACCACGGCGCTGACCGCGGCGTGCGTGGCGGTGGACCGGGTGGTGATGCGTCCCGGGCACGACACGCTGGTGCGGGCCCTGGGCGCGGCCGGTGGGACGGTCGGCGACACCACGTTCCTGGTCGGCGACGACGGGGTGAAGTACCGCATTCCGGATGCCAACGCGCTCGCCGCCCTCGGCTACGACGGGGCGACGCCGGTGCGCGTGCCGTCCACCCTGCTGTCGATGCTGCCGACCGGGCCGGAGCTGAGCGCGCAGGCCGCGGCCTCGGACTCGGGCGCCGGCGCGGCACGGGCGCCGGGCGAGGCCGCGCAGTGCGGCACCGGCGGATCCGGTCCCGGTGGGGCCGGTTCGGGTCCGGCCGCGTTCGCGGGGCGGGCCCCGGCGGGCGGTCCGGTGGACGCGCCGCAGTCGGGTCTGCGCTCCAACTCGCTGGCCGGGTACGCCGACTGACGGCTTTTCGCCGAAGGACATCGTGTTCACGTCAAACTGGAGCAGCTCCAGAACCGGAATCCGCGGAGCCGCGTGTTCCGGCCAGGTTGCCGAGCAGTAAAAGCCTCTGTTCCGAACCGGGCGGCAACCTCAGATCTCCCTCAGTTCGTTGCCAGCTTAACTTCCGTCAACCTACGCTCAGTTGAACTCATGCTGTAGATCGACTTACGAAAGGTGGGACGATGGCAGGAGACGGCCAGCAGTCAAGCGAAGGTTCGACCCGGAACGGAATCCAGGCCCTGGAGAGCGCCTTCAGCGGCATCGTGAAGATCCGTCAGGACGTCGACAGCACCCGTTCCACCCTGGGCAGCGGCTACCAGGGCAGCGACGGCGGCCAGTACGGCCAGCTCCTCGCGCAGTGGGACGGCCAGTGCAACGTCATCCTCAAGAACCTCGAGGACGTCATCGACCGGTTGAACCAGAGCCTCGTGGAACACAACAAGACCCAGGGTTCCTCGAACGACTCCATCAACCAGGCGTACAACGCGGCGCAGTCGGCCTTCGACCAGCTCGCCGGCTGACCTCGCGGTCACGTCCGATCCCCCATCGCGTAAGAGAGGCAAGCTGTGGCAGACAACCTGTCCGACGGTGTCATCTACGTCAGCTACAACCACATGGCGAACGCCGCGGACGACATGGTGGCGCAGACCAAGGCGATCGCGCAGACGCTCTCCAGCCTTGAGCAGGAACTCGGCGAGCTGTCCAAGACCTGGTACGGGAACGACGCCGACACCTACCGCCAGAAGCAGGCGGCCTGGGACAGCGCCGTGCAGAACATGGAGCTGCTGCTCACCTCGCACTCGCAGCTGCTGAACGAGATCTCCAACAGCTACAAGTACAGCGAGAACTCCCTCAGCCAGATGTGGTCCGAGGTCACGATCGGCCGCTGAGCCGTTCGGCCCCACCGCACCGACCGGTCGTCCGAGGTCGGTGCGGTTCAGGCACCTTCCCGTTCCGTCGCCGCGCCGTACGTCAGGACCGGCGCGTACCGCCCGCGGAGGCACCCATGGCAGACCTGACCCATCTCGACTCGACCGCGCTGAAGAACTTCAAGAACAACGACGTCGCCGACTTCATCAGCGATCTGCTGGCCATCCGCAAGGACAACGCGGGCGTCCGGTCCCTGAAGAACCTGGTCGCGGAGACCGGCGAGGGCTCGGCCGCGGGCCTGGCCAAGATCCTGCGGATCGGGCTGATGAACGGCGGCGACAGCAAGGACCCGGTCGGCGGGTCCACGCTCGTGGAGGCGCTCAAGACCCAGGCGGGCGCGCTGGACAAGATCCTCACCGGTCAGAAGACCCTCTTCGACGACATCGACGACGCCCTGGAGGAGACCATCACCACCCTGCTCAAGACCCAGGGCGACAGTCTCGAGTCGATCGACGGCGAGAAGCTGCTGGACATCTTCGACACCGTCGACGGCGACATGAGCGGCACCGACTCGAACAACTCCTGAGGCCGGCCCGCGGCCGGCCGGCCGCGGGCCCGCACCTCGTCCCCCCACTCAGTCCCCGCCCCTCCTCCGCAGTGGAGTGCCGCCCCATGGCCGACAGCACCAGCACTTCCGGGACTCCCAGCTACGACCCGGACGACTACTTCGCCCAGGCCGTCACCGACTTCACCGGCTACACGATCCCGCCCCGGTCCACCCTGTTCGACAAGCTCAGCAGCTCGAACAGCGACGACTTCTCCGACCTCAAGCTGTTCCGGATGGACATCCAGGGCATCTCCATGCGATCGGTGACCGCGGCCGACTACTCGGCGATCGGCGGCTGGCAGGTCAACAAGGGCGAGGACTACGACCTGGCCTTCTACGACGCCGGCGGGGACGGCGCGCACAACAGCGTGAGCATGAAGAAGGCCCGGATCGTGATGATCGGCGTCACCGTCGACGAGAACGGCCGCGCCACCCTCTGGAGCGGCGGGGAGGTCACCGGCGGCGGCGCGTTCGAAGGCTCGTACTCCCACGTCCAGTGGGACTCGGGGCCGATGGCGCAGTACATCTCGGGCAGCAAGCTGGTCCTCGACCACCTGCTGTCGCCGCCGTACTCGACGCAGGGCTTCTCGTACAGCGGACTGTCGGTCATCGATGACAACGCCGTCGACCTGCTCTCCTTCGAGACCACCGGGCAGTCCTTCGACCGGGTGGTGCAGTTCTTCAAGGACCACTCGGACATCGTCAACCAGTGGATGACCTCGCTCGGCGAGGACCAGGCGTCCTGGAAGGGGAAGGCGGCCAGCCTCTTCTGGCATCTGCTGGACGAGCTGAAGACCAACTACGACGGCTACGTCTCCCAGTTGGGCGGCCGCGAGTACACGGCGACCAACACCACCCTCGGCGGCACCGTCCCGAAGTCGAAGCTGAGCGACGCGCTGGCGGCGGCCCAACTCGCGCTGAAGGACGCGGTCACCGCCCTCCAGACCGCATGGACCAACTGGGCCTCGGACGGCCAGCACGACCCCCACTACCACGTGAAGAAGATCCTCGACGAGATCAGTCAGTGGGTCATCAACAACAACATCAACCACGTGCTGTCGTCGACGCACTCCACCTACAGCCAGTACGGAGGCGGCACCTACACCTCCTACTCCACCGATGCCGCCTTCAAGCAGTCCGTCCCCGGGTACGGCGACCTCACCCAGCACACCACCTGGCAGAAGGTCGCCGACGCCGCCGTCAAGAGCTGGTCGGACCACGCGGACAGCAAGCTCAAGCAGCCGGCCATCGACGCGCTCAGCGCCGTGAAGAACGCCTGGGCGGACGTGCAGGACGCCTTCGACGACGAGGTCAAGAACAAGAACACCGAGACGCTCGCCGAGGTCCTCCAGAAGGAGGAGAGCGACATCGCCGAGCAGGAGGCGAAGGACAACAACGACAAGCTCAACGAGAACCTTGACAACCTCAACAAGGATCTCAACAACATGGGCGACAACTTCAACAACCTCAACGACAACCTGAACGACAGCCTCAACAACATCGGTGACAACTTCAACAACCTCGGCAACAACCTGAACGACAGCCTCAACAACCTGAACAACGGTCTCGGAGACAACCTCAACAACCTCGGCAACAACCTGAATTCGAACCTCGACAACCTCAACCACGATCTCGGCAACAGCCTGAACAACGTCGGCAACGGGCTCGACAGCCTCGGCAACCTCAACGGCGACAGCCTGTTGAACGGCGGCGGCCCGAACGACCCCAACAGCCTCGTCAACAGCGTGCTGAACCCCCTCGGCCCGTCGCTCCTGAACCCCAACACGGACAAGAACGGCTCGACCACGCTGAACTCCCCGACCGGGGGCACCACCCAGCTCAACGGCGACGGCAGCCTCACCACGACGTTTCCGGACGGTTCCACCCAGACCATCGACCCGTCGACCGGCCTGGTCACCACCACCCACCCGGACGGCACCACCTCGGTCTCCCAGCTCAATCCCGGCAGCACCATCACCAACCCGGACGGCTCCACCACCACCCTGAACAGCGACGGCACCCTCACCACGAAGTTCCCCGACGGCACGAGCCGGACCCTCGACCCGACCACGGGCCAGGTCAGCACCGTCAACCCGGACGGCACCGTGAGCACGTCGACGCTCAACCCGACCGCCGGCTCCTTCACCACCCCGGACGGCTCGACGGCCCAGCTCAACTCCGACGGCTCGCTGACCACCCACTTCCCGGACGGCTCCACCGAGACCCTCAACCCGGACACCGGTCAGGTCACGGTCACCGACCCCTCGGGCCACGTCACCACCACGCATCTCAACCCGGGCGACACCTTCACCAACCCGGACGGCTCGACCACCACGCTCAACGACAACGGCACGCTGACCACCCACTTCCCGGACGGCTCCACCCAGACCCTCAACCCGGACACCGGCCAGCTCACCACCACCGACCCCTCCGGCCACACGACCACCACGGACATCGACGGCACCGGCCTGCCCTCGTCCTCGATCGACACCAGTGGGCTCAACGGCAACGGCATCGACACGAGCGGCATCGACACCAGTGGCCTCAACGGCAACGGAACCGACACCAGCGGCCTGAACACGACCGGGCTCAACAACGGTGGACTCGGCAACGACGGCCTCAACACCTCCGGCGGCGCGGACTCCGGTCTCGACAGCGGCTACGACGACTACGACAGCACCCCCTACACCGGCGGTGCGCTGCGCTCCGACGCCCTCGACGGGACCGCCCTCGCCGCCTCCGCCGGCACCCAGAGCGCGTCCGGCGGCACCCCGCTCAACCCGATGGGGATGGGCGGCATGGGAGGCATGGGCGGCGGCATGGGCGGCGCCGGCGGCGGGCAGGGCGGCAACAGCGAGCGCACCCGTGCCGTACTCACCGACCCCGCGGGCGGCGCCACCCGGCGCGGCCGGACCAACCGGGCGACCTCGGTGGACGAGGACGAGGACGTCGTGTACACCCGGCCCACCACGTCCAGCGCCCCGTACCCGGTGGGCGGGCCCGGCAGCAACGGCGCCGGCCAGAACGGGCGCTCCACGGAGAGCGGCGACCGGGCCCGCGAGGCGTGGCTCACCGAGGACGAGGACGTCTGGGGCACGGACGAGGGCGGTTCGCCGGCGGTGATCGGCCGATGAACAGCGAGTCGATCGAGCAGCGGCTGGCCAAGGCGATGGCCGAACTGGAGGCCACCGAGGCGGCGGTGGCGCGCGCGGAGAGCGAACTCGCCCACGCGGAGAGCACGGTGCGCTCGGCGGACCGCGCGGTCGAGGCGACCGTGACCGCGCAGGGCGACCTGATCGCGCTGACCTTCCTGGACGACAAGTACCGCACGATGCCCGCCGGTCAGCTCGCCGCGAGCGTGCTGGAGGCGGTGCAGGAGGCACGGGCCCGGATGGCCCGGCACGTCATGGCGACCTTCGAGCCCTTCACCAAGGCCAATCCCGAGGCACCCGAGATCACCGGTTTCGACGTGGACTGGAACAAGATCTTCGGGCCCGGTGTGCTGGAGGGCCCCAAGGGCGGCCGGCGGCGCGGGGCCGGCCGGCTCCGCGACGAGATCAACGAAGACCCGGAGGACTGAGGACACGATGTCGGAGAACGCCTACTTCGCAAGCCCCCCGGCGCTCATCGCCGGCACCCAGCAGATCGAGCAGATCAGCCGGCTGGCCACGGAAATGATCAACGAGTTCATCACCGACGTGTCGTCCACCTCCGGCTGGCCGGGGCACGACGACAGCTACGCCAAGCAGATGCTGCCGCAGGAGAAGCAGCAGCGGGAGGGCTCGGTGAAGACCGGCTCGTCCCTGTCCGAGGCGATCGTCGGCGTGGGCGACGGCACCCTCGCCAACCTGAAGAGCGTGCTGGGCACCCAGAGCGGCGTACTCGACGCCATCCACAGCTCCAGCATCAACACGGGCGACACCAGCGGTGGTTCGCACGGCGGAAAGCACTGACGTACCGGACCATCCCTGATGACCATCCACGCGTCGCCGCAGCTGAACAACCTGTTGTTCGTGCTCATCGGTGAGAAGATGCTCCAGGCCGACGAGGACATGGCCTACGCCAACGGCAAGCCGTACGAGCGGCTCGGCCGGCGTGTCCGTGATCTCTCGGACCTGATCGAGCAGACCGCCGGTGGGGTCGGGCGCGCGCTGCCGCCGCAGGTCGGGAACAACTATGTGCGGGCGATGCACATGTTCCTCGACAGCGGCGGTGTCAACTACCTGAAGGAGTTCGCCGACCAGCTCGACAGCATCGGGCAGTCCCGCACCAAGTCCTCCATGGACATCATGGAGTCCAAGTGGCAGATCATCGCCGAGCTGATCCGGCTGCTGATCGAGCTGATGATCATCGCGGTGCTGTCCGCCTTCACCGGCGGTTCCGCCTCAAGCCAGGCCGCGGTGGCGAAGGCCCGCAGCCGGGTCGCCATTCTCACGCTGCTCGAATGGCTGATGAAGAAGACGCATCTGATGCCGAGCCTCACCGAGGCGATCGAGGAGGCGTTCACCACCTTCGCGGTACGGCTGGCCATGATGCTGGGCGCACCCAAGGGCCGCCGCCCCAGCGGGTTCGACTGGTCGCAGATAGTCCAGGATGGTGTCTTCGGCGCGTTCACCGGCCTGTTCCACGGTCTGCTCTCGGACCTCGGCAAGGGCCTGAAGAACAAGTTCAAGAACATCTTCGACACGCACAACCCGTTCAAGGACATCAGCGGCAACGGCGGCAAGTTCAACCACAAGTTCGACAACCCCGACCTGCACAACAAGCCCAACCCGAAGCCGACTCCGACGCCCGACCCGAAGACCACACCGACCCCGACGCCGAGTCCGCACCTGACGCCGACCCCGACTCCCACGCCCAAGCCCAAGAGCCTGGGCGACAAGGTGAAGCACGAAATCGGCGAGGACATCGAGCACTTCCTCACCGAGGGCGGCGCGGAGACCCTCGGTGAGATCGCCGCGGCGTCCGTCTTCGGCTTCCCCATCGACCCCCTGAACACCTTCCTCGGCAGTGGGCTCAGCTCGATGAGCGAACGCCATCTCGGCCAGGGTGCCAGCGCGTTGGGCAACAAGTTCAACTTCACCACCCCGCCGCCGGTGAACACCCTGAGCACCACTGACATCCCGGACGACGGCACGTCCTCGACGAACGACCCGTCCCACTCGTCCCCCACCGGCGACAACACGACCACCACGGGCCCCCATCCCGTCAACACCGCCTCGAACAACGGCAGTTCCTCGACGAACTCCACCTCCCACCGCACATCATCCACCGCCACCCCGCCGCCCCAGTCCACCGGCGCCGACGACGTGCAGGTCGACGGGGGAGACCTCCAGAGCAACGTCCCGCACGGCACGACGAGTTCGACGGACCACACGGGTACGACCGGGAGCGGCTCGTCGTCGAACACACCCACGAGGACACCGGACCGGACCGGCACGAACGACGACCCACGGACCCAGCAGCCGGAGCAGACCTCGCAGGGCGACTCCGGCGACACCACGGCCTCCGGCACCCCGGCGCCGGTCCGTACGCAGCAGCCGCAGAGCTCCGGTGGTGGGGAGAGGGCGGAGGAGTCCGGGCAGGGGAGCGGGCAGTCGGACGGTATCCCGGACGGCTCGGCTCCCGTGCCCGCGTCGAGCATCCCGGTGACGGGTGTCCGTGACACCACTGTCGTGCCGCCGGGCGGGACGGGTACCGGCAGTCCTGCGTCGGGTTCCGGCTCGCCCTCGAACACCGGTGGCAGCCCGGACACCGGGCCGGCGCCGGTCCGTACGCAGCAGCAGCCGCAGAGCTCCGGTGGTGGGGAGAGGGCGGAGGAGTCCGGGCAGGGGAGCGGGCAGTCGGACGGTATCCCGGACGGCTCGGCTCCCGTGCCCGCGTCGAGCATCCCGGTGACGGGCGTCCATGACACCACTGTCGTACCGCCGGGCACGGCCGGGTCCGGTTCCGGCGCGCCCTCGACCGCCGGAGGCAACCCGCGCACCACCGCGTCGGGGCACCCGCAGGGCACGACGTCCGACAGCCGTGCCACCAACGGCACGGACACCACGCAGACCACGGACACCGAGGTCGACGGCAGCTCCCGGCCCGAGTCCGGGACGGACCCCGGTCCCGACCGGGTCTCGACTCCTGCCGACAGCGATCTGCCGACGCCGGTCGCCACCACCAGCAACAGCGCGCCTCCTACGACGAGTTCGGCCCCGGACACGGCACCGCGGCCCCATCCCGGCTCACCCGCTCCGGAACCGGCGTCCGTGGTGCTCACGCCGTCCGTCACGCCGGAGTCCGGAGGATTCGCGGAGACGCGGGCCGGGGTGACGGCTTCGGAGCGGAGTACCACCTGGGTGGATCCGGTGTCCCGGCCGCTCGGGGCGGACGGCAGGCCCACCCATTACGTGGTGCGGGCCGGTTTCGCCGTACGGCGGTTCACGCACGACGGTGTGCCGGTCACCGATCTCACCGTCACCTACCGGCTCACCGGCAGCCCGCACCTCGGGTCGCAGGCCGACGGCGTGCACCAGCGTCTGACGGACGGTGTGCGGCGGGTCTTCAACACCCCGGGCCACCGGCTGCGGGACGGGAGTCTGCTGCACGTCACCGTCGTGCCCGCCGCCCCCGGTGAGACACCGCACCTCGACGTCACCCTCACCGACCCGGCGGACGGCATCAGGGCCACCCACCACTCGTGGCCGGCCGGCATCTCCGACTCCGACCTGGCCCACGAGGTCGGCCACCAGCTCGGACTGCGCGACGAGAGCGGCCTCGACCCCGCCGCCCCGCACCGCGGCGGCACGGCCAGCCTGATGGGTGACCCCACCCGGCCCGCGCCGCCGACGGAGCCGACCGATCCGTCGTACCAGCCGGGCGGGTTGAGGCCTCGGCACCTCGATCTCATCGGCAGCATGGTCGACACTCCGGCGGTCGCCCACCGGGGGGGCGGCCCCGGGGGACCGGGCGCGGACCCGCCCGCCCCGCCGGTGGCCGAGACGGAGACGGAGACCGTCCCCGCGGTGGTGCCGGTCGTCCCCGTGCTCACGGTGACCTCCCCGGAGGGCCACACCGCTCCGCCGCCCGAGGCGGAGAGCGACGGCGGACGCCGTACCTCCTACCTCGGCGGCTACGGACGGCGGCACGACGGCCAGGTGGGTCTGGTGCACGTGGAGCCGTTCCCGCCGGACGTGGTCGACGGGGTGCACCGGCAGGTGCTCGCCGCGCTGGGCCGGCCCACCCCGCGCCCCGACGACCCGGTGCACGCGCAGCTGCGGGACGTGCTGTCCGCGGAGCAGATGGTGATGAACCTGCCGTATCTGCGCAGTCGCGGCGGTCACCGGATCACCCTGGACGTCGACGGCGTCCAGCGGCACGTGGACGTACGGCTGACGCTCGACGACGCGCGGCCGTCCGCACGTCAGGGCGACATCGACACGAGCGACCCCGACAAGCACGTGGAGCGGCGCGGGCAGGGCACCCGGGAGATCGTCTCCGCGCAGCCGTCCGGCACGTTCTCGACCATTCCGGTGCCGTGGACCGGCACGATACCGATCGCGGCGGCGGGCCCCGTCCGCGGAGTGGACCTCGGGCTGTCCGCGACCCTCACCCACAACCAGGCGGACGGCTCCACCACCGTCACCCAGGTCGTGCAGACCACCAGCGCCCAGCGCAGCAACGAGCCCTCCCGCGCCTACGACTTCACCGGCAACTGGGAGGTGCGTCTGGACGCGCCGGCCCCGGGCCCGGCCACCGCACCGGCCGCCATCACGGACGTGGCGGACACGGCGGTCGCCACCACGACCCCCGATCCCGCGGCCGACTGGCGGCCGGCTCAGCCGCACGGGCCCGTCACCATCTGGTTCCCGCAGCACCTCGTCGACGCCGACGCCGATCCCGGGCAGGAGCTGCCCACGCCCGCCCGTCTCGACGACCTGCCGGTCTACGGCGTCGACTCGGTACTGAACCCGCGGCGGCTCTACGAGGGTGCCGCCGGGCACTTCAGCGCCGATCTGGACGCCACCTCGTCGTCGCAACTGGCCGACTTCCTCGCTGAACCGATCCTGCGCGGCACCCTGCCGATGCAGCGCGGGGGCGGGCTGTACTCGCCGGTGCTCACCGACGCGCACGGGCGGGCGGTCGGCATCATGCGGCTGGAGGCGCAGGTCACCCCGACCACCCCGGTGGCCAAGAGCATCGACAAGAAGATCAACCTGGAGAGCCATCTCGTCAACTCGGTGAAGAACGACCAGAACACCTCGTTCAACAGCGGGGTGACCTTCTCCGGCAGCATCGGCCCGGCCTTCACCCACGACTCGCGGCCGGGGCACCCGGACGCCTCCCGCACCGTCGGCGGCACCTTGACCGTCAAGGGGACCGCGAGCCTTGCGGCGCAGAACGTGTTCGGCACCAGCTCCGTCGCGGGCACCATGCACGCGGTCCGCACCAACCGCAGCCACCTGCTGACCGAGGCGGACGTCACCTACACCCTCACCCTGACCCGGCCCGACGGCAGCACCGAGACCTACGCGCCCGGCACCTGGCGGCACGGGCTCGACCTGCGGATGCTCAGCGCCGAGGACGCGCGCGGCCATGTACCGGCCGAGGACGAGATCCGCGCCCTGCCGCACGAGCTGGCGACGTTGGAGTCGGTCGGGCAGTCCACCGCGCCGCTCGGCGTGGACGGCGCCGACCCGCTGTTCACGGAGGCGGAGACCTGGCTGCGGGACCACGGTTTCCTGCCCCCGCCGGCCGACGCCCCGCGCCGGAGCCGACTGCCCGACGAGACGCTGGTGCAGGCCCAGTTGAACAACCTGCGGCGGCTGCACGAGCTGCGCTCCCAGCTCGGGCTGCGGGCCGCGACGGACTCCATGGTGGACGGCGGCCACTCGCTGTACCTGGAGATCCCCTCGGTGACCGGGCGCCGCCGGGTACGGCTGGAACTCGGCGCGCAGCGGGACGCCGGCCTGCCGGTCCGGCACCTCAGGGTGCTGCCCGACATTCAGGTCATGGGCCTCGCACAGGCGGCGGGCGGCGGCACCGGCCGGCTCGGCAACACCTACGGCCTGGGCGCCGGGTTCGGCGGCGGGCTCAGCGTGCCGACCCCGCACGGCGCGTGGACCCTGAACGCCACCGGCGACTACCAGTACGTCGGCCAGGCCGCGCTCGGCAACACCACCGCCACCACGCTCGGCCACGACCAGTTCTTCATCGGCACCGGGCAGAACACCGAGGAGTTCGGGGTACCGGCCCGCCTCACCCTCGACCTGTACGAGGGCCCTGGCCAGGAACCGCTGGTCCGGTTCGGCGAGCCGGAGCCCGAGCCGCGCGCCGAGGACGATCTGGAGGCGGGTCCGCCGGTCATCGGCCCGCGAGGTGTTCCGGGGACGGTCCGGCTGGCCGTACCGCACGAGCGGACCCTGGCCGCCGAGGAGCCCGCGCCCGAGGGCGAGCCGTACACCGTGCGGCAGGTCGCGCCGCTGGACACCGAGCGGCTGGCCATGACGGACCCCGCCACCGGCGAGCCGCACCCGGACGTGGTCCGCGTTCCGGACGACGCCCACATCGACGTGGTGCGCGGATCGGCGGCGCTCCAGGACGCCTTCCGCCGGATCGTCACCGGCGCCGGTGACGGTGCCGGGGACGACACCGGCACCCACGTCGAGACCGCCGAGGACGCCTCCGCCACCGGCGCCGCCACCCCTGCCCCGCCCGGACGGTTCTCCCGGCTGCTGGGCGGAGTGACCGGATTCCTGAGCAGTTCGCTGGTCGGCAGCCCGTCCACCGACACCACCACGGTGAGCGCGGAGGCCCGGATCACGGCGCTCTCGCCCGGCTCGCTCGTCGGCCGGGGACACCAGATCCTCGGCGGCACCTACGTGGTGGAGGGACTGACCCTGCCCGGGCTCGGTGCCGACGGCCAGCTCGCGATCGAGATCCAGGCCGTCGCCCACACGCCCCGGCTGACGCACAGCGTGAACCAGTACCTGGAGACCGGCGTCTCTGTCGCCGACTCGGCGCAACAGCTCAAGGGCCTCGGAAAGACGCACCAGTTCGGCCTGGCGGGCTCGGCGACCCAGAACAACCCGCCAGCCCCCACCGCTGTGAGCGGGCAGCCCGCCGGCTCCCCGGCACCGACCCCGTCCCGATTCAACCCTTCCGGGCGTTACCAGTACGACCGCAAGAGTGACAAGTCCGACACCCTCACCGCCGTCACCGCGACCAACCGGGTGCCCACCCAGTCCGGCCGGCAGCACCGGATCACGGCCGACGTCACGTACCTCATCACCGTGCGGTCCGGCCACCGCAACGTGCTCGCCAACTCCTTCGGGTTCGGGCCCGCGCAGACCGTCACGCTCGCCGTGGACGTGCCGCGCGGACTCCAGTTCCTGATGACGGACAGTCAACTACGGCGTGACGGGCGGTGGATGGATGCGGTGGCAGGCCGCCCGGACGACCCGTCGACGACCGGTCTGGAGAGTCCGCCGCTGCCCAGCCGGTACGTCCGGGACGGCACCCTCGGCCTGGCCGCGGTCAACTCGGTCACCGAACTCGCCGGCCTCGGAAACGGCACCGGCCCTGCCACCGGTTCGGCCACGCCGCAGATCGAGCAGCGCGGTCGGCTCCACGACGAGGTACGGCAGTTGGTGGACCGGTACGCCCCCGGCGTCACCACTCCCGGCCACGCCTCCTACCTGCCCGGAGTCGCCGCGCTGATCGCCGACAACACCGGCGTCGCCGGGAAGCGGGCACTCATCGGGCGCGGCGGGGGACAGACCCGGTTCAGCTTCCGGCACCACCGGTTCGGCGGGGCGGCCCTGGTCGAGGTGACGTTCTCGGCCCGCCCCACGACCACCGCCGCGAGCCGGGGCGCGCTGCGGGGCACAGCGGTGCCGGGCGACAAGTCCGGTATCGAGCAATGGGGTTCGCACACGGCGGAGGGCCGCTCGGCCTCCACTTCGACCGGCCGCCAGCACCGGCTCACCGTCAACCCGACGGCCCGCTTCAGCCGCCCCGACACCGACGACCGTACGGACCGCACCGGTCCCTCCCTCCAACTGGTCTCCGCCACCAGCAAGGTCGACAAGAAGGGGCGCACCGCCGAGGACCGGTTCTGGCTGCGCACCGACAGCGCCGCCGACTTCGACGGGCTCGACTACGAACTGGTCGCCACGGTCCGCTCCACCCTGGTCGCCGACTGGCCGCCCAACGTGGTGGGCGCCCTGGTGCAGCGCGGGATCATCGCCTGGGACGACGCCGACGCGTCCACCCGCTCCTGGCTGAGCCGCACCCTCTCCGGCGAACTCGGCGGCCAGGCACGGGTACCCGCCCTGGTGAGCCTGCGCTTCACCGGCAGCGAGACGGACACTCCCGGCGACGGGCTGCCCCAACTTGCGCCGTCCGTCTCCAGGGTGGACCCCCGCACGCTGACCACCGGCCCGTCCGCACTGCGGGACACCGACCTGTTCCACCCGACGGGCAACGCCCCGGTGTACGGCTTCAACGCCTGGGACCAGCTCTACACGGCTCTCGACCAGGTGGCCCCGGCCACCGGCAGCGGCTGGCGCTCCCAGCCGGCGTCGACCTCCGACGAGCACGCCTCGGTACGGCTCGGCGAACTCATCCAGGCCGGCACGATCTCGCTGGACACACCCCGTCAGGTCGGCGGCATGCTGCCGACGATGCCGGGTGCGTTCCCGTTGCAGGGCGTACCGGACCAACGGCCGACCCTGACGGTGTCGTTGTACCGGCCGAGGGCGGTCACCGACGGCGGCGACGTGGCCATGGACCGGCTACGGATCACCTCCGACAGCAGCAGCACGGTCTCCGGCGGCGACACCACCACCGGGCTGGCACTGCCGTTCGTGCTGAGCGCCGACGACCCCGACCGCAATCTGCTCGGCGCGACCCCGCCGCTGCTGCAACGGCCGGTCGACGCGAGCAACTTCGGCAGCGGTGTCTCCGGCGGCCGCCGCGACTGGCTCAAGACGGGCAGCACCAGCATGCCCGCCGAGGGCCGCGGCACCCGCAGCTACGAGATCCAGGCCGACGTGCACATCACGGTCTCCGGCCCCGAGGGCGTACGCCATGTCACCGGTACCGCCACGGTCCGCGTCGAGGAGCGCGACGCGCTCGGCCACGGCATCACCGAGCCCCGCCCGGTGCCCCGCGTCTACGACCTCCCGGTGCTGCTGGCCGAACAGACCGGCGCCGCACCGGCGGACTGGGCGACGACACCGCTGCGCGAGGTACCGGCCGCCCTGACCGCGAGCGTCGACCCCGAGGACGACGGATACCAGTTCTGGGTGGCCACCGGCCCCGACCCGGACGGCTCCCGTCTGTCCCTCGCCCTCTACGGCGCCTCCCGGACGGCACGCGCACAGGGCCACCCGGTGGAACTGGTCACGCGGGGCCCGGAGGGGCTGCGGGTGTGGTCGTTCGACCCGGACGGCACGCTCACTTCGCCCCCCGCGGCGACGCCCGGCCCGGACGGCGGCACGGTGTCCGGCTCCACCACCGGCGATCCGGCCCTGGACCGGGCATGGGCGGACTTCGAGACCACCGCCGCCGAGTTCGACCGGGCCGAGTCCGACCACACCGAGGCGCTCGTCGACGAACACGGGCTGCGGGACCTGCGGCCCGACGCCCAGGACTCCGTGGACGGGGCGGCCATCGCGCTCGCGGACGCGACGGCCGAGGCCCACCGCACCGACACGGCCGCCACCACCGCCGAGCAGGCGGCGGACCGGGCCGAGGCGGACCTCCGTGCCCTCACCGAGCGCGTCGACACGCTGGTCGGCCGGATCTCCGTGACCCGCCGCACCATCGGCCCGCTCACCGACGCGATCGCCGAGGGCGAGCGTCAGGAGATACGCCTCAGCGCCCGGACCAAGGAAGCCCGCCGCCACCTCACCGAACTCACCGACCGGGCCGCGGCAGCCGCCACGCGCCCCTCCGGCTCCGCCGACACGACGAGCGTCCCGACACCGGGTACGACCGATGCGACGAGTGTCCCGACGCCGGGTACGAGCGGCACGGACGGTGCTACGACGGGCGGGACCGCGGCTCCCGCCCCCGCTGAGGACACCGCCCCCGCGGTCGACCCCGTTCTCGCTCGGCGGATCGAGGAGACCACCGCTGAGATCAGCAGGCTGGAGGCCGAACTCAGCGAGGTGCGCGCGGACTTGGCGCGGGACCGTACGGCTCTCCAGGACACCCGGAACGGCCTCGCCCGTGACGAGGCGGCCCTGGACGAGGCGCGGGCGCAGTTCCCTGGCGTACGGGACACGGCCGGCACCCGGCGTGCGGAAGCCGAAACGGCACGCGGGCACGCCGAGGACGCGGCCCTGACCCACGACGACGCCCGCGAGACCCACGAGCGGGCGGAGCAGCGACTCGGTGACATCGACACCGCGCTCGGCAACGCCCTCGGCCGGCGCGACGACGCGGCGGCCCGCCGCGCGGCGGCGGAGACCGCGCTGCCCGGCGAGGTCGGCCTGGTACTGGCCGCCGCCCCCTCGCCGCTGCCCACGTCACGCACCACGCTCGCCGCCGTCACCCCGCGTTGGCCCGGCTCGGGGCGCCCGCGCACGGCGGGCCCCTCCACCGGCAACACTCCGCCCCCCGACGACACTTCGACGAGCGACGACGACTCCACCATCGGGGACGAGGACTCGGACGGCGGCGGCCACTCGGACGCGGACACCGAACTGACGACCCCTGACCCGTTGTTGACCACCCCGGCGAAGGACACCCCATCGCCCGGCGACGAAGACACCGCGGGCGGTGACAAGGGCGGCACGTCCGGGAACCTCGGCGGGACCTCGGGCGAGGGCGACGGGAGCACCTCCGACGACCCGGGCGGCACCATCCCGACCCATGGCCAGGACACCGCACCGGCGGACACGGACACCCACACCAAGGACGAGGCCAAGGGTGAGGCCAAGGACGAGACCGAGGCCAAGCCCGACGACAAGGCGAAGAGCAAGACCGAGTCCGATGCTGACGACAAGGCGAAGGCCAAGGCCGACGACAAGGGCAAGGGCAAGGGCAAGGGCCCTGCCCAGGACGACACCGCGAACACACCGCCCCAGCCCGTGCACTTCCAGGTGCGGGCACCGCGCGGCAGCACCGTCCGGACCCGCGGCGACGGCCAGTGCCTGCTCTACACCTTCATCGGCACCGACCCGGAACGCGTTCGGGACCGGCTCCCCGGACTGTCGGCCGAGGACCCGGACCTCCACACCTGGCTGAGCGACCCGCTCCAAGTGCGCACCGCGCTGGCCCGGTTCGCCGGCCGGTCCCCCAACTCCCGGCCGACCGCGGCCGACGAGCGCCTGAAGGCCGCGGCGGAACGGCTGCGCACCCTCGCAGAGGACCGGCTGCTCACCGCCCGCAGCGGCCGCCCGCTGCCGTACGACGCGGTGGGCCAGGTACGGCAGACGCTCGCGCGGTGGTTCGAGCAGCAGACGGCGACCATGGACCGGCCCACGCTCCTGGCGACCCTCCAGGAGTACGGCATCACCGGCGTCACGGAGCCGGCCGAACTGGGCGATCTCGACACGCGCTACATCGAGGCGCTGTCCGAGGACGGCACGACGGGCCCGGACGACCCCGGCGCCCCGCACATGTTCGGGTACCTGCGCGACACCGGTCGGCTGCCCACGCTGGACCAGCTCTCCGACGCACAGCTCCGCAGGGTGCTCGGGCACGGATACACCGGCAGTGCCGCGCAGTTCACCGACGCCGAGCTGGCCCACGCGCTCGACGCCGTCCAGAACTGGTCGCGGTCGTGGGAGAGCAACCAGGGCGAGCTGTTCCTCCCGCTGCTCGCGGACACGCTGGACGTGGCCGTGGAGGTACTCCGGCCGAACGTGACGACCGGCCTCGGCACGGTGACCCGGGTCGGCTCACCCACCGCCGCCCGGGTCCTGGAGGTCCACTACACGGGCCTGAACCACTACAGCGCCAC
>NZ_JAJONF010000069.1 GCF_021462265.1 Streptomyces shenzhenensis
GGCAGGGCAAGACCAAGGTGACGAAGGCGTCGACGTACTCGACCGGCTCGACCCCGTCGTCCTGCACCACATCGTCAACACCCTCGGCTGGCCCGACCTGCGGCCCCTGCAGCGCGCGGCGATCACGCCGCTGCTGGAAGGACAGGACGCCGTACTGCTGGCCCCGACGGCAGGGGGCAAGACCGAGGCGGCCTGCTTCCCCTTGCTGTCGGCGATGACCGAGCAGAAGTGGACCGGCCCGTCCGTGCTGTACCTGTGCCCGCTCAAGGCGCTCCTCAACAACCTGGTCGGCCGGGTCGACGCGTACGCCCAGTGGCTGGGGCGGCGGGCCGCGCTCTGGCACGGGGACACCAAGGAATCGCAACGGCAGCGCATCCGGGCCGAGGCGCCGGACATCCTGCTGACCACGCCCGAGTCGCTGGAAGCGATGCTGATCGGCGTAAAGACCGATCACGCCCGCCTGTTGGGAAGCGTGCGGGCCGTCGTCGTCGACGAAGTGCACGCGTTCGCGGGAGACGATCGAGGATGGCATCTGCTCGCTGTGCTCGAACGGCTGGAGCGGGTCACCGGACGGCCCATCCAGCGCATCGGACTCTCGGCAACCGTCGGCAACCCCGCCGAGTTGCTGCACTGGCTGCAAGGCGCCGGTGCCGACAGCCGCCCCGGTCAGGTCGTCGCCCCTGGAGTGCACCTGCCGGCCACCGACGGCAGCGAACATGCCGACAAGGGGGGCGCCGAACCATCTCGCAAGCCGGCGGGCGAAGTGGAACTCGACTACGTCGGCTCCCTGGACAACGCGGCCAAACTCATCGCGGCGCTGTACAGGGGAGAGAAGCGACTCGTCTTCTGCGACTCGCGCCGCCAGGTCGAGGAGTTGGGTGCCGCGCTCCGGGCGCGCGACGTGACCGTCTTCCTCTCCCACGCCTCCCTCTCCGTCGACGAACGCACCCGCTCCGAGCAGGCATTCGCCGAGGCACGCGACTGCGTCATCGTTTCCACGTCCACCCTCGAACTCGGCATCGATGTCGGTGACCTGGACCGCGTCATCCAGATCGACTCACCGGCCACCGTCGCCTCGTTCCTGCAGCGCATCGGACGCACCGGTCGGCGCGCGGGTACGGTACGCAACTGCCTGTTCCTCACCACACGGAAGGACACGTTGCTGCAGGCGGCGGGTCTGCTGCTGTTGTGGTCGCGAGGCTGGGTGGAACCCGTCGTCCCGCCGCCCGAGCCACGTCACCTGGTGGCCCAGCAACTGCTCGCCGTCACCCTGCAACAGCACAAGCTCGGCGACCAGTTGTGGGACCAGGAATGGAACGGGCTCGCCCCCTTCGACAGGTCGGCCGCGCCGATCCTGCGCTTCCTTGCAGAGGAGGGCTTCCTCGACGCTGACGGCGGAATGCTGTTCGTGGGCCCCGAGGCAGAACGCCGTTTCGGCAAGCGGCACTTCATCGAGCTCACCGCGTCCTTCACCGCGCCACCTCAGTTCACTGTCCTGTCCGGACGCACGGAGATCGGTCGCACCGACCCGAGTGTGCTCACGGAGGAGCGTCCCGGCCCACGGCGCCTGCTGCTCGGCGGACGCAGTTGGCAGGTCACCTACATCGACTGGCTGCGCAAACGCGTCTTCGTCGAGCCCGCCGACAGCGGGGGAATCGCCAAGTGGATGAACGGGGGCGTCGCGGGACTCTCCTACGCGTTGACACGCGCCATGCGCGAGGTACTGCTGGGCGCGGACCCGCCGGTCTCACTCACCCGGCGGGCGGAAGCCTGCCTGCTGGAGCAGCGTGAGACCGACGCGCCTGACACCGTCCACCCGGGTGGGACGCTCGTGACGCGTTTCGGCAGCGACGTGCGCTGGTGGACTTGGGCCGGCTACCGGGCGAACGCCACGCTCGCCGCCACCTTGCAGTCGGTGACCGATCCGCTGCAGCGGCCCACCGACAGCTGGCTGCGCCTGCGGGAGAACCTCACCCCGGCCGAATGGCGCACGGCCCGCGAGAACGTCGGCGAGCACCTCGTCCTGCCCGACGTGGACCATCGCGCCGTACGCGGCCTCAAGTTCTCCGCCGCCCTCCCGGAGCGTCTCGCCGTCGCCACAGTTGCGGCCCGCCTGGCCGACTTCGAGAGCGCCCGCTTGGTGCTCGGCGAGCCGACGCGCTTTCAGTACGACGGCTGAATCGGCAAAGTCGCCAAGCCGGTTTCCGTCCGGGAATTTGGGCGGGACGTCCAGAGACAGCGGACTGCTGCGCGGACGCCGTCCAGTAGGTGCGTGATGTCCGCGTGGACATCACGACGCAGGCGAAGCGGTGGCAGGAAAGCAGGGTGCGCAGGCAGTCGATCTTCCGGTGAAGGCGGGGGGTGTCCCGCGGTCCGCGACTCGTGGGCGGCGCACCAGGACCGGCGGCACCCCGTGCGGCTCCCCTGCCCGCTGTGCTGTCACCGGCTGCCGTCGCCCGGGCCGCCGCGGGCTGGAGGCCGCCCCGCCCGGCACCCGTGACGTGACAGCCGTGCAGGCCGGAAAACCCCCTCACGGGGAATGGAGTTGGAACTCCGCACGGGCCGACGGCACGCCGTTGATCTGCAGGGCGATGGCGTGCGGGCCCGGGTGGTAGCGGCGGGTGGTGAGGGGGCGGAAGGAGTGTTCCCGGGTCACCGCGATCGTCTCGTCCGGGGCGAGGGTGCGGGTCGTGAGCTTGAACGTCCTCGCGCTCTGCGAGCCGTTGGCCCGGTGGTGGTGGACCACGTAGTCGATCGCCAGCCGGGCGTCCTCGGCTCCGGTGTTGCGGATGGTCGCGGTGAAGCGGACGCTGCCGCCGATCGGCACCTGGGTGCGGTCGAGCACCGGTCCGTCGATCTCGAGTGCCGCCGGGGTGAAGCCGAGCAGTTCGAGCGCGCCGGGGTGGCCGCGTTTGACGAGCGTGCGCAGTCCGTGGCGCACGACCCGTCCCGTCGTCGGGGCGGGGTCGTCCAGCCAGCGCCGGGCGGTGGCCACGGCGAGGCCGGCGTGGTCGCGGCTGAGGTCGTTGAGGTGGTTGGCGACGGATCGCCGGACGTATTCGCTCCCGTCGCGGTGGAGGGCGTCGAGGACGGGCACGGTCGCGCCCGGGCGGGCGATGAGCTCCGGCACCCGGACCGACCAGGGCAGGTAGGGGCGGGTGCCCTCCGAGGCGAGCCGGCGCACATCGGCGTCGGGCGACGCCGTCCATCCGGTGATGATCCCGAGCGCCCGGTCCAGGTCGTGCCGCAACAGGAAACGCAGGGCGAACTCGGAGGTCAGCCGTCCGGTGAGGTCGGCCAGAAGCGCCATCGCGTCGTCGAAGGCGGCGTCGCCGCCCTCGGCCACGGCCTTCGTGGCGACGGCACTCGTGACCGGCCAGATGAGCCACCCGCCGAACTCCGGTACGCCGTCCCTGGCGGCCCGCACCACGCGGGCCAGCTCGGCGTAGTCCCCCGGTACGTCCGCGAGGAGGGCGTCGCGCAGCAGGTCGGCCCGTTCGCGCAGCGCGAGCGCGTCGAGCCGTGGTGCGGCCGCCCGCAGCGCGGCGGGTTCCACACCGGGCAGCACGGTGCGGACGGCCTGGGTCAGCAGCCGCGCGGTGTGGCCGTTGACGAGTTCGTCGGCGAAGGGCATGGCCGTCTCTTCCCGTCGGTCACGGCTCGACGTGCTGGAGCACGGTCGTGAACTGCCAGTCCACGGTGGTGTGGTCGATCGCCTCGTGCACGGGCGAGCCGCCCATCTCGCCGGTGATCCCGGCGGCGCCCGAGCGGGCGTGCGCGATGCTGTCGTAGGCGACGATGTCGAGGATCGTGCCGTCGTCGCGCACGACGATCCGGCGCCACCGGAAGCCGGGCCGCCCCTTGAGGTAGTCGTTGATGTCCGCGTTCGCCGCGACGAAGTCCTCCGGTGTGAGGCCGGGCGCGGGGCGGAGGCTGGTCACTTCCAGGATCTCGGGCATGGTGGGGTGTTCCTTTCGATGGTGGGTGCGGGCCGTTCCCTCGCGGGTGTCGTCCGCCTGCTTGTCTCTGTGGCCTGCCGTGGGGACCGGCGGCGTCTGCGGGGGTGCGCGACCTGGGTGTACGACGGCCGGAAGGGGGTGTGGGGTGGTGGGGCCGGGTACGTCAGGCCCGTCCCGCCGCCGAGGCCAGGTACGTCAGGGCCTCCTCGCTGCGGCTGCCGGGCTCGGGGGTGCCGACGAGCAGTTGCTGGCCGGGAGCGTCGACCACGTCGAAGGTCTGGTAGGTCAGCTCGATGCGGCCCGCTTCGGGGTGGACGAACACCTTGAACGCCCGGGTGAGGCCGGCGACGTCCCGGTCGGCCCACAGCACCCTGAAGTCCGGTGCGCTCTGGCGGAGTTCGGCGACGAGGTCGGTGATGTTCGGGTCGTCCGGGAATCGTCCCGCGTTCAGGCGGAGCGCGTAGACGGTGCTGCGCCGCAGCAGCTCCCATTCGGCGAAGACGGTCTTGGCCAGGGGGTGGGTGAACAGGATGCGCGGCATGTTCCGCTCGGTGCCGAACGGTGAGAGCAGCGCGTCGGCGACCGCGTTGGCCGCGAGCACGTCGAAGGCCGGGCCGAGCACGTACGCCGCCGCCCGGGGGAAGGCCTCCAGCAGGCCCAGCAGTGCGGGGTGCACGAGGTCCCGGGCGCTGTCCGGGCCCAGCCGGGGATTCAGTCCCGCCAGCCGGAACAGGTGCTCGCGCGCCTCCGGTGCCAGGCGCAGCGCGTGCCCGAGGGCGCCGAGCACCTGTGCGGACGGATTGCGTTCGCGCCCCTGTTCGAGGCGGGCGTAGTAGTCGGCGCTGACCCCGGCGAGCACCGCCACCTCCTCGCGGCGCAGCCCGCGGACGCGTCGCCCGGAGACACCGCCGGCCAGCCCGGCGTCGGCCGGCTCCACACGCGAGCGGCTCGCGCGGAGGAACTCACCGAGTTCGTTGTCGCGTGCGCTCATGCCGTCGATGCTAGCCGCGTCCGCCCCTCCCGCGATCCGGCCGTTCGGGACCGTCAGCAGCGTGCTCACGGGCGGCCTCCCGCGCGCGCCCGCACCCGGACCCGGATCCCGTGCTCGTCGCTCATGACAGCCGCCTCTCCGCGGTGCTCCGCGGAACTCGTCCGAGTTCCGGCCGGTGCCCCGCACCGGCACCTTCACCTTCCGGCTGCGCCCGGCGCCGAAGAAGGGCGTGGCTGCCTGGGTGCCACACACCCAGGCAGCCGCGTCCTTCCCCGGTCCGGCCCGGTGCGTTGAAGTCGAAGGCACGGCGGTCGTCGCCGGACATAGTTGAAGGAGAGAGCGTGAGTATGTCGGCAGAATCGAAGACCGTCCTGATCACCGGCGCCAGCAGCGGCATCGGTGAGGCCACCGCCCGCCGCCTGGCCGGACTCGGTCACCGCGTGCTTCTCGGCGCCCGCCGGACCGGCCGCCTGGCCGCCCTCGCCGCGGAACTGCGGGCGGCCGGCGCCGCGGTCGCTTTCCGCGAGCTGGACGTCACGAGCCTCGACTCCGTGCACGCCTTCGCCGCCGCGGGTCTGGAGGAGTACGGCCGTGTCGACGTCCTGGTCAACAACGCCGGGGTGATGCCGTTGTCACCGATCGAGGACCTGCGCATCGCCGAGTGGGAGCAGATGATCGACGTCAACCTGCGCGGTGTGCTCTACGGGATCGCCGCCGTGCTGCCCCAGATGCGGCGGCAGGCGGGCGGTCACATCGTCAACGTGTCATCCGTGTCGGGACACCGCGTGGACCCGACCGCCGCCGTCTACAGCGCCACCAAGTTCGCCGTGGCGGCCGTGTCGGAGGGACTGCGGCAGGAGAGCCGGGACATCCGGGTCACCGTCGTCAGCCCCGGATTCACGCAGAGCGAGCTGACCGACCGCGGCGGCTCGCCGCAGGCCCAGGGCGCGGCCCGCGCGGCGGCCGAGCAACTGGCGATCCCCGCGTCGGCCATCGCTGACGCGATCGCCTTCGCCATCGACCAGCCGGCGAACGTCGACGTCAACGAACTGATCGTGCGCCCCACCGCGCAGGGCTGACGCCGAGGCCGTCCCGGAGCCGGAGCGCCGCCGCGGCGGATCTGCCCCGGGTGTCCGACCGGGCAGGGTCGGCGCCGCCGGCCGTGGCGGACGCCGTTCAGCTCGG
The DNA here is from genome assembly GCF_021462265.1 of Streptomyces shenzhenensis. GTDB lineage: Bacteria > Actinomycetota > Actinomycetes > Streptomycetales > Streptomycetaceae > Streptomyces > Streptomyces shenzhenensis. Next base: position 6,136 of record NZ_JAJONF010000069.1, read on the forward strand.
GCGGGTGACTTCGATGAAGTCGGACTTGCGGATCTTGCCGTGGATGCCTTTCACGCTGTCGACGACCTGCGAGACCGCGAAGTCGCCCGCGGCGCTGAGGTAGGCCATGGCCAGGTGGCGGTCGATGCCGTAGTCGGTGACGAGGAGGTCCAGGGCGCAGCGGACGCAGTCGCGCATCGCCTCGTCCAGGTCCTCGTCCAGGCCGATCGGGATGAGGAGGTCGTCGGTCTCGGCGAACGGGGTGACGCGACCGTGGCCGGGACGCAGGGCGGCGCCCCCGGGGATCACCTCCACTCTCACCGTGGCGCGCAGCGACGCCTCGAACGCGGTGAGGGCGATCTCGCCGTCGCCCTGGGCGAAGTGCGGGTCGCCGAAGTAGACCAGCGCGTCGTCCACCTGGACCGGGAGGTACAGGGTCGCGCCCTCGCCGAGCAGGGCCACGTCGATGTTGCCTCCGTGTCGGCCCGGCGGTACCGAGTGGGGCCGCTCGTCGCCGGGTACGGCCACGCCCATCACGCCGAGGAACGGGCGCAGCGGGAAGCGCAGCGCGCCGCGGGCGGGGTCCGAGGAGTCCACCGCCATGCGGCCCCACGCGCCGGCTCCGTCCGCGTGCGCGGTGGCGAAGGTCATCTGCGGGCCGGGCAGCGACGGCATCTCGCCCGGGAGCGCGCCGAAGCCGTGCCGGGCCGACACCAGGCCGTACGGCACCCGGGGCGTCAGGCCGAGGACGGTCACCGCGAGCAGGTCGCCGGGGCGGGCGCCGGTCACGGCGACCGGGCCGGTGACGAGGTGCGGGCCGTCGTCGTCGAAGTCGTGGGCCGTATCGGAGTCCGCCGTCTGCTGGGCGTCGTCGAGGACATGGGCGCCGGCGACGCCGTAGCGGGCGAAGAACGCGCGCGGATCACGGCCCTGGTCCTCCAGGACTCCCTCGTGGCTGAGCGTGTCCACGGTCAGGACGGAGCCCGGCCGGACCGCGGCGACCGGCGCGTCCGCCTCGCACGGGAGGCGGCCCCACAGGGTGTTGCCGGGCGTGGCCGGCACGTAGGTCGCCGACGGGATCGGTCCGTGGCCGGGCTGGAGGACCGGGAAGCCGGTCGCGGCGATGTCGAGGAGGAGGGGGGAGTCGGTCGCTGTCATGGCCCGGCCTTTCGTGGAAGGGATGGGCCGACGCTATGAACGTCCCGTTGCGGAGGCGTTTCGGGTGCGGGTCCGCACCGTAACCGTGTTCCGTAATGCGATATGGCGTCTCGCGAGGAGGCTGACGGCTCGACGGGCCGTGGATGCGGACAGCACTTGGCGCGGTCCGGCGGTGGGCGGTGTGCCCATGGGGTGTGCCCATTGCCGGACCGCGCCGAGGCCGGTCGGGGGTTCAGAAGTCAGAAGTCAGAGGCCGGAGGCGGAGGTTCAGAGGTCAGAGGTCAGAGGCCAGAGGCCCGCAGGCCAGAGGTCGGAGACCCGCAAGTCAGAGGCCAGAGGCGGAGGTTCAGAGGTCAAAAGGCCAAAGGCCAAAGACCGGAGACCGGAGACCGGAGACCGGAGGTCAGAGGCCGGAGGCCAGAGGTGGGCGAGTCAGAGGTCGAGGACGAGTCTGTCGCCCTGGCAGCGGCCGACGCAGATCATCATCGTGCGCCCGGCTTCGCGTTCGTCTTCGTCGAGGACGGAGTCCCGGTGCTCGGGGGTGCCGGCGAGGACCCGGGTCTCGCAGGCGCCGCAGTAGCCCTTCTCGCAGTCGTAGGACAGGCCGCTGACGGCGTCGCGCACCACCTCGATGAGACGGCGGTCGGCCGGGACGGTGAGCGTGCGGCCCGTCCGGGCGAGCCGGACCTCGAAGGGGCGGTTCTCCGCCGCGTCGAACGCCGTCTCCAGGTCGTCGCCCGCCGTGAAGCGCTCCAGGTGCAGCCGTTCGGTCAGGCCGGGGCCGATGCGGGCGCACTCCCGCTCGATCGCCGCCAGCATCGGGGCGGGGCCGCAGGCGTAGACCGCCGTGTCCTCGGCCAGGCCGCCCAGCAGGCGGGGGAGGTCCGGCAGGCCGGACTCGTCCTGGGGGAGGAGGGTGAGCGCATCGCCGGCCACGGCGGCGAGATCGTCGGCGAACGCCATCGTCGCGCGCGTACGACCCCCGTATACGACGGAGAACGGCGTGCCGCGTCCGGCGGCCTCGCGGACCATCGCCAGGATCGGGGTGACCCCGATGCCGCCCGCGACGAAGAGGTACGACGGCGCGTCCACGAGGGGGAAGTGGTTGCGTGGTCCGCGCACCGCGAACGTGGCTCCGGGGCGGGCCAGTTCGTGGAGTTCGGCGGAACCGCCCCGGCCCGCGGGCTCGTGCAGGACGCCGATGCGCCAGGTCGCGGCGTCGGCGGGGTCGCCGCACAGCGAGTACTGGCGCAGCCGGCCCGAGGGCAGCCGCAGTTCGATGTGCGCGCCGGGCCGCCAGGCGGGGAGGCCGCCCCCGTCGGGCAGCGCCAGGTCGACGGCGACGACGCCCTCGGACGCCGCGCGCACCGACGTCACCCGCAACGGGGTGGGCGTGGTCAGCGCGCGGACCCGGCCCGTCGTCCCGCTCGCCCGGGGGCCGGGGGTGAAGACCGCCGGGACCGCGTCCCAGCCGGACTGGTTGCCGCGCGTCGGGTAGGGCACGAGCCCTTCCTCGATCACCCGGTAGTCGGGCAGCCGGGTCAGGACCTGCGTCATCATCGCGCGGAACATGGCGCGGGCGAGGTGGGCACCCGCGCAGCGGTGCGAGCCGATGCCGAAGCTGAGGTGCCGGCTGGCGTCGCGGTCCAGCCGTACCTGCCCGGGGCCGGGGAAGACGGCAGGGTCGTGGTTCGCGGCGACCCACGGGATCAGCACCCGGTCGCCCGCGCGCATCGGGCAGCCGCCGACCTCGGTGTCCCGGGTGACCGTGCGCGCCATCGACTGCGACGGGGCGAACGCGCGCAGGAATTCCTCGGTCGCGCCCTCCAGCAGGTCGGGGGAGTCGATCAGACGCTGCCGCTGCTCGGGGTGGCGGGCCAGATGGACGAGGGTCGATCCGGTCAGGGAGGTGGTGGTGTCGACGCCGCCCGCGATGAGCAGGCCGATCACCGACACCAGCTCGTCCTCGCCGAACTCGCCGCCGTCGGCCCTGCGTCCGGCCACCACCGCGCTGACCGCGTCGTTCCGGGGCGTGCTGCGGCGGTCGGCGATCAGTTCGCGGATGCGCTGGTCCATGTAGGCCAGTCCGGCGGCCCCGCGGGCGGCGCGCTCGCTGCCCGCCGGGGCGGCGAAGATGTCGTGGACCGGACCGGCCAGCCTGGCCCAGTCCTCCTCGGGGAAACCGAGCCAGTCCAGGGTGACCGCCGCCGGCAGCGGGTTGGTGAGGTCGCGGACGAGGTCGCACGAGCCGTGCTCGACGAACTCGTCCACCACGCGGGCGGCGTGGCGCTCGATCATCGGGACCAGGCGCTCGATCGCCTCGGGGGTCAGCAGCGGGTTGATCAGTTTCCGGTACTCGGTCGCGCGCGGCGGGTCGAGTTCGATCGGGTACTGCTCCAGCCCGGGGCCCTTGGGAATGACGATGCCGACGCCCTCGCCGCCGTGCTCGCTGCGGGCCGAGGAGAACGTCGCGTCGTCACGGGCGATACGGGCCACGTCGGCGTACCGCGTCGTGTAGTGGAAGCCGCCGTGGGCGGCCGAGCGGCCCACCGGGCAGCTCTCGCGGAAACGCGCGTAGTAGGAGACCGGGTCTGCGTTGGCCTCGTCGGAGTGGTGGTCGAACCGGGCGGGCTCGTCGGAAGGGGTGTGCTGGTCGACGAAGCCGGAGCCGAAGTCGATGTCGGCGGACATGGTGGGCACGCTCCACGTGCTCGAACCTCTGCGCGGTGTTGTCCGGCCGCGCCACCGGATGTCTGCTGCCTCATCGGCGGTGCGGTCACCTTAAGGTGTCCCCGCGCGTGTGACAACGCCTCTTCGCCGGGGTACAGCCGAGGTACAGCCCAGGCAACAGCCGAGGTACCGCGGGCCGGCGCCCGGTCAGAAGGTCAGTACGGCCTTGCCGACCGTGCCGGACCGGACGGCCGCGACGGCCTCGTTGATCTGCTCGAACGGGAAGTACGTGATCATCTTCTCGACGGGGAACCGGCCCTGGGCGTTCAGGGCGAGCAGCCTCGGCAGGAACACCTGCGGCAGGCTGGACCCGGCGATGATGCCGGTGACGGAACGCCCGTTGAGGATGCTGCGCCACTCGAAGCTCATCGACTCGCTGGGGCCGATGCCGATGACCCCGGCACGGCCCAGCGGGCCGAGGGCTTCCACGGCGGTGCGCAGGACGTCCTCGCGCCCGGTGGTGTCGATGACGAAGTCGAACCCCTCCGGTACCAGGGCGGCCAGCTGCTCGGCGGCTCCCTGAGCCGAGGAGTCCACGGTGTGAGTGGCGCCGAAGCCGCGCGCCGCCGCCAGCTTGGCCGGGTTCACGTCCACGGCGACGACGACGTCGCAGCCGCTCAGCGCGGCGGCGATGACCGCGGAGACGCCGACCGCACCCGCCCCGAAGACCGCGATCGACGAACCGGGGCGCGGCTGCAGAACGTTGAGCACGCCGCCGGCGCCGGTCTGGAAGCCGCAGCCGAAGGGGCCGGCCCGCAGCAGGTCCAGCGACGGGTCGATCCGGACCACCGCCCGCTCCGGTGCGACGACATGGCTCGCGAACGACGACTGGCCCAGGAAGTGGGCGTTGACCTCGCGTCCCTCGTGGGTCACCGCGGTGGAGCCGTCGGGCCGGCGGCCGGAGAAGTTCACCGCGTCGAAACCGCGGCAGTAGGCGGGCGAACCCGTGCGGCACAGCGCGCACGTGCCGCACGACGTGAAGGACATGGCGACGTGGTCGCCCGGCCGTACCGAGGTGACATGCGCCCCGACCCTCTCGACGACGCCCGACCCCTCGTGCCCGAGCAGCGCGGGCGTGCCGAAGAAGGAGGCGAACTCGAGGTCGGTACCGCAGATGCCGACGGCGGCGACGCGGACGAGCACCTCGTCGGGACGGGGTTCCTCCAGGTCCACCTCGGTCAGGACGAACGGCTGGCCGGCTTGCTCCAGCAGAGCGGCGGTGGCGCGCACAAGGCCTCCTCAGTTACTCGCGCTGTGGTGCGATGACTCGCGCCGTCGGCGCCGTCTCGCTTGTATCGCTGCGTCTTGCTCGGTCGTGTCCGCTACGTCGTGTCGCAACGTCTTGCTCGGCCGTCTCGCTACGTCGTGTCGCCACGTCCTGCCCGCGTCGCGTCGCGACGTCTCGGTACGCCTCAAGGCGACTCGTAATGCGAGATCGCATATTGACATGCGCGATATGACGGGTCAAGGTTCCCCCTATGGCGGCTGTTGACTTCCCTTCTTCCCAGCACTTCATCGACGGCGAGTGGGTCGCGGCCCGCGACGGCGGCACGCTGGACGTCCTCGATCCGGCGACCCAGCAGGTGATCACCCGGACGGCCCAGGCGGGCGGTGCCGACGTCGAAGACGCGGTGGCCGCCGCGCGGCGTGCCTTCCCCGCCTGGGCGGCGACCAGCCCCAGCGAACGCGGGGCCCTGCTCCGGCGCTGGGCCGACCTGGTCATCGCCGAGGTCGAGGCCCTCGCGGCCGTGGAGGCCCAGGACGTGGGCAAGCCCCTGTCCGCGGGCCGCATGAACATCTACATCGCCCACGGCATCATCGACTACTTCGCCGGCGCGGCCGACAAGCTCACCGGAGTGACGCTGCCGACCCGCAGCCCCGACTACCTCGGCTACACGGTCCCCGAGCCGTACGGCGTGTGCGCCGTCGTCCTCCCGTGGAACGTGCCCGCCGTGCTCACCGCGGCGAACGTCGCACCGGCGCTCGCCGCGGGCAACACGGTCGTCCTCAAGCCGTCCGAGATCGCGCCGCTGGCGCCGTTCGCCCTCGCCGAACTCGCCCGCCGCGCCGGTCTCCCGCCGGGCGTGCTCAACGTCGTCACCGGTCTCGGGCCCGAAGCGGGGGTCGCGCTCACCTCGCACCCCGACGTCGACCACATCAGCTTCGTCGGCTCCACCGCCACCGGACGGGCGATCATGGCGGCCGCCGCGCGGAACCTCGTCCCGGTGAAACTGGAACTCGGCGGCAAGTCGCCGAACGTGCTCTTCGCCGACGCCGACCTCGACACCGCGATCCCGGCGATCGTCGCCTCGATCACCGAGAACGCGGGCCAGAACTGCTACGCCGGTTCCCGGCTGCTCGTCGAGGCGTCGGTGCACGACGAGGTCGTGGAACGGGTCGCCGCCGCCATGGCCGCGGTCAGAACCGGGCCCTGGGAGGCCGACCTGGACATGGGGCCGCTGGTCAGCGGCGCGCAGTTCGACCGCGTCAGCGGCTTCCTCGCGGACACGCCGCGGGAGGGGGCGAGGCTGGTCACCGGCGGCGCGCCCACCGGGGAGGGGTGGTTCGTCCGGCCGACCGTATACGACCGGGTGGACGCGGGCATGCGCGTCGCCCGCGAGGAGGTCTTCGGCCCCGTCCTCGCGGTACAGGCCTTCCGCGACGCCGCCGAGGCGACCGAGCTGATGAACGCGACCGACTTCGGCCTGCTGGCCTGCATCTGGACCAACGACATCTCCCGGGCCCTGCGGCTGGCGAAGGACGTCCGCTCCGGGCAGGTCGCGGTCAACCAGTTCCACGACGCCGGAGTGATCGGCTTCCCCTTCAACATGCAGAAGGACAGCGGCTTCAGCCGGGGCGGTGGGTACGCCGCGCTGCGCGAGTACACCCAGGAGAAGGGTGTGGCCGTCCGGCTGCTGGACCGCTGAGAGCGACACCATGGCTATCACCACCGCCGGACCGTGGTCCGGACCCGCCCGGGAAGGGCCGGGACCGGACACCGACCCCGCCACCCTCGAACGGGAACTGACCGAGGCCGTGCTCGCCGGAGCCGCGCGCTCGGACGTGCTGCGCGCGCTGCGCGCGGCGACCGGCCGGCACGCCCGCCTGCTGTCCGCGCAGGGCGTGCCGCTGGCGGCCACCGACGGCGGCGCGGGACTGCCGGCCGCGGTGGCGCACGGCGTCCTCGACGGCGCGGCCGGGCCGGTGGTCGACACGCTCGACGGACTGCGGGCCGCGGCGCTGCCCGTGCGGGCCGGGACGACCGTGGCCGGGGTACTGCTGACCGTCGGTCGCTGCGATCCGTACGTACGGGCGCTGGCGGGTGCCGCCGTCACCGCGCTGCTCATCGACGCCGTACGCGCGGGGGACGAGCAGGCCGCGGCGGTCCCGCCACGGCATACCGCCGCCGACGTCGTCGCCGCGCTGCGGTCCGGGACGGTGAGTCCCTCGGAGCGCGCGGCGGCCATGGCCCTGGGGATCGATCTGGAGCACCCGCCCGCCGCCGCCGTACTGCACTACAGCGGCTCCCGGCTGCGCGCCTGGTCCACCGCCCTGGCCTGGCTGGAGCATCCGGTGCAGCAGGAGGCGCGTACGGCGTGGACGGTCGTGCCGGGGGAGGCCGCGCTCGCCCGGCTGCGCACCCGGCTGCGCCTGATGACCGGCGACGAGTGCGCGGACCACGTCGTCGCGGCGAGCGGTTCCCACCCCGACTCGGCCGACGACCTGGTCCGGTCCTTCACGGAGGCCGAACGGCTGCTCGGCCTGGCCCGCAGCCGGCACGTCCCGCAGCTCACCTTCGGCGGCTGCGGAGTCGTCCAGATGCTGCTGCCCCTGCCCCGCGCCCGGCTCGAGGCGTACGCCGAGGCACACCTCGGGCCGATCCTTGACCGCCCGGAGCTGATGGCCACCCTGCGGGCCTGGCTGGCCGAGCGGGGCAGCCGGCAGAGCGTGTCCGAACAGCTTCATCTGCACCGCAACTCGGTGGGCTACCGGGTACGGCAGATCAAGAACCTCCTCGGCACCGACCCCTTGCTCCCCGCCGCCTCGGCGGAACTCCATCTGGCCCTCGCGGCCCTGGACCTGCTCAGGTCCGACGACGGCCGCCTGCACGCCGACGGGCACCCACGCGACGACGACGAGCCGGTGCCGACGAGCGGCTGAGCCGCGGGGTTGCGGAGACACGGGGTTGCGGAGACGCGGCACCGCTGAGCTGCGGGGCCGCCGACGCTTCGGGCCGCTGAGCCGTGGTGCCGCGCACGACGCGCCGCGGCCGACCGCGGGCCGTACGGGTGTGCGCCGTGGGCGATGTGCCGCCGCTGGCCCGCTGGCCCGCTGGCCCGCTGGCCCGCTGGCCCGCTGGGCTGCAAGGCTCCCCGGGCCTCCGGGCTGCCCGGGCTGCCTGGCCCCCCGGGCCCGGCTCCGCCCTCCGGCAGCCCCCCCGGCCGCCACTGCCGAGCCCCCGGGCCGTATGTCGGCGTCAGGGCGCTGGTCGTATGGGTGGCGTGCCGCGGCTTGTGGGTGTCGGACCTGTGGGTGGGGTGTCGGCTTCCGGGGTGGAGCCCGGTGTGCCGTGGCGTCGCCCGGCGCGGCGTTCTGCTGCCGCGCCCCCCGTTTCTCACCCGCTCCGGCCTGCGCCGTGAGCGCTGCGGAGCCGTGCGCTCACATGAAAGACCGACGAAACCAAGATGTTCCACAGGAGCGTTGACAGGGCCGTTCGGCGGAGGCAAAGTACCTCGCAATACGTTCCATCGACTCGCAATGCGAGATGGATAAGGGGAGGAGGGCAGCCGGTGCGAGCCATGGTGCAGACCGATTTCGGGGGGCCCGAGGCCGTGTCCCCGAGGGAAGTCCCGGAACCGGTGTGCGGACCGCGCGACGTCGTCGTCGCGGTCGAGTACTGCGGGCTGAACCGCCTGGACCTGCTGCAGCGCAGGGGGCCGGGCCTGATCCCCGGCTTCCGTCTTCCCCATGTGCCCGGCATGGACTTCGCCGGGACGGTCGTGCGGACCGGTGCCGCGGTCGGCTCGGTCGTCCCCGGTGACCGGGTCGTCGCCGACCCCACCCAGGGCTGCGGCAGCTGCCCGCGCTGTGCCGTGGGCGACCGCGCGTACTGCGTACGGCCGCGCATCCTCGGCGGCAACGCCCCGGGCGCGCTGGCCGAGTACGTACTGGCGTCCGCCGAATCGGTCGTCCGGGTTCCCGACTCCGTGCCGCTCGCCGCGGCCGTCACCCTGCCCACCGCCTACGCGACGGCCTGGCACGCGGTCCACACCCTCGGGGAGACCGCGGCCGGTGAGACCCTCGTGGTGCACGCGGGAGCGAGCGCCGTCAGCCTGGCGGCCATCGGACTCGCCAAGCGGGCCGGTGCCAGGGTCGTCGCGTTCGCCGGCAGTGACGCCAAGCGGGCCGCCGCCCGTCAGGCGGGCGCGGACCTGGTGCTGCGCAACGGGGACCCCGACGCGGTGAAGGCGGTCTCGGCCTTCACCGACGACGCCGGGGCGGACCTGGTCCTGGACCACGTCGGCACCGACACCTGGCGCACCTCGCTGGACTGCCTCGGCGTCCGCGGGCGGCTGCTGCTGATGGGCAACACCAGCGGCGACCAGGTGTCGTTCTCGCTCCAGGAGGTCTTCCACCGGGGCCTGAAACTGCTGGGCACCGGCGGCTACACCTCGGCCGACTTCGTCGCCGCCACCTCGGCCTGCTTCGCCGACGGCCTGCACCTGCCCACCGCCGCCCGGTTCCCGCTGGAGGACCTCGCCGAGGCCTGGGACGTGCTCGCCGCCCGCGACACCATCGGCAAGGTGGTGATCGAGCCGTGACCGATCTGCTGATCACGGGCGGTGACGTCGTCACCATGGACCCCGCCCGGCGCGTCCTCGGCAACACGACCGTCGCGGTGTCCGGGGACAGCATCGCCGGGCTCGGCACCGCCGAGGAACTGCGGGCCCGTTTCCGGGGCGCGCGCGAGATCGACGCGTCGGGCTGTGTGGTGATCCCGGGCCTGGTCGACGCCCACCAGCACACCACCGTCGACCCCCTTGTACGGAGCATGATCCCGGACGACATCGGCGCCCAGGAGTCGATCTTCGACTGGATCGTCCCGCTGCACGCCGCGGCCGACGGCGACGACGACGAACTGGCCGCCACCATCACGGCTGTCGAGTGCCTGTCCCGGGGTATCACCACCGTGCTGGAACCCGGCACGGTGGCCTTCCCGGAACGGGCCGCCGCCGGGCTCGCCGCCGCAGGCATCCGCGCACGGGTCGGCGGCTGGGGCTGGGACGCCGAGGGCGTGCCGCTCGGCGCACCCGCCGACGAGGTGCTCGCCCGGCAGGAGGACATCGTCCGTTCCCTGCCGGCCACCGGGCCGGTCACCGGGTGGGTGACACTCGTCGGGCACGACCTGGTGAGCGACGAACTCCTCACCGGGGCGGCGGAGCTGGCCGAGCGGCTCGACACCGGAGTGACCTGGCACATCTCGCCCGGCCCCGCCGACGTGGAGACGTACGCGCTGCGCTGCGGGCGCCGACCGGTGGTTCACTTCCGCGAACTTGGGGTGCTCGGACCGCGCCTGCTGCTTGGGCACGCCGTGTGGCTGGACGACGCGGAGGTCGAGGCGATCCTCCAGACCCGGACGGCGGTCGCCGCCTGTCCCGGCGCCTACCTGAGGCTCGGCCAGGGGTACACGCGGGCGTCGCGCCACGCCGAACTGGTGCGGCGGGGCGGCCGGGTGGCCCTGGGCTGCGACGCGCACAACGCCGGCGACGCCCCGGACGTCCTGCTGGCCGCCCACCTGTTCGCCGCCCTGGAACGCGACCGCGACCTGCCCGCCCCGATCCGTGCCGAGCAGGCGTTCGCGCTCGCGACGATCGACGGGGCCGAGGCGATCGGGCTCGGTGACCGGATCGGCTCCCTGGAGGTCGGCAAGGCCGCCGACCTCGTCGTACTCGACGCCGCCGACCCGGCCTGGATACCCAGGGGGGACCTGGCCCGCCAGCTCGTCTGGGGACACGTATCCCGCACCGTCCGCGACGTCCTGGTCGACGGCCGAGTGGTCGTCCGCGACCGCCGGCCGACCGGCGTCGACCTCGCGGCCGTCGCCGAGGCCGCCGCCGAACGGTCCGCCGCCCTGCTGCGGCGGGCCGGCATCACCCCCCGGCCGTCCTGGCCCGAACCGGTGGCCGTCCGGTGAGCCCGGCCCGTGCCGGAGCACCCGTGGGCTTCCCATGAGCCCGGCCCAGACGGCCGTACGACCGTCCGGGCCGTAGCACCGGCGCCAACCAGCGAGGGGAGAGCAACCGTTGAACGTCACCGACTTGGCCGGGCCCGCGCGGGCGAGGACCACCGGCCACCCCTGGACAGCGACCGCGAACGCCCGGCCCACCGGACCGGCGACCAGCCGTCACCCCCGCGGCGCCGGCCGCCGATTATTACCCCACCGCTCCGCCGGCACGCGCACCACCCGCGCATGCACCATCAGCACCGCGCGCACCAGATGCACCGTCAGCACCGTGCACAGCTGCACCATCAGCACCGTGCACCAGACCACCGTCAGCACCGCGCACACCATCAGCACCGCGCGCACCAATCGCACTGCGCGCACCATCAGCACCGCGCGCACCAGACGCACCGCGCACACCAGGCCCACCCGTCGTGCCCGCCGCGGCCGTCGGCATCACCGCTGACGACCCGGTCCCGTCTCCGCCCCCCCCATGCCGCGTCGACCCCCACCCGGGTCCGAGCGGCCGGGCGGATCCGTCTCCCGTGGTCCGTCGCCGCGGGTGAGGAGTCCGTCCGGCACCAGGACGGTCACCTTGGCGCCGAGGTCACCCAGGACCCCGGCCCTGCCGAGCGATCCCCCCTCGACATCACCACCGCCCCGCCGGGGCGGCACCCCGAGCGACACCCCCCGAGCGTCACCACTGAGCGAATGGAACCACGCACATGACCACCAGAAGCACCCTTCGCCGCCCCCGAGCCGCGGTCGGCCTCGCCCTCGTGGGAGCCCTCGCGCTCGCCGGCTGCGCCAGCAACGACGCGACCGCCGCCAAGACGACCGCCTCGGCGACCGGCGACAGCGGCTCCGGCCTCAAGGAGCCCGACCTCAACGGCGACGGCAAGGTCGTCATCGGTGTCCTCAGCCCCGGTGACATCAACGACCACGGCTACTACCAGAGCTTCGTCGACGGCGCGGACGCCTACGCCAAGACGCAGGGCTGGACGGTCATCAAGCGCGGCAGCGTACCCGTGAACGACGCGCTCACCGCCGCCCGCGCCCTGTGCCAGCAGCACGTCGACATGATCGCGCTCGGCGCCAGCGAGCTCAAGAACGCCATCCCCGCCGCCGAGGAGGCAGTCTGCGCCAAGACCGCCTGGTACGTGCCCTCGTCGGCGAACATCGACCAGACCCCCAAGATCATGCTGTCCGCCGACGACCCGAACCAGTCCATGCTGGTCGCGGGCTACGCCGCGGGCCTGAAGATGAAGGCGGCCGGCGACACCAAGGCCGGGTTCATCACCGGCGCCAAGGCCGACTTCAGCGTGGCCGCCGCCAACGCCTTCCTGGCCGGCATCCGGGAGGTCGTCCCGAAGGCCCAGCTGGCCACCACCTACACCGGCGACTTCAACGACTCGGCCAAGGCCAAGGAGGCCACCCAGGCCCAGATCAGCCAGGGCGCCAAGGTCATCTACCCCTACCTCGGCGGTGCCACCGACGCCTCGGCCCAGCTGGCGAACGGCAGTAAGGTGCTGACCCTCACCCCGGGCACCGACCGGTGCGACTCGACCAGCCCCAAGTACGACATCTCGGTCATCTTCAGCCCCGGCGACTACTTCCAGGCCGCGCTGAAGGAATTCGCCAAGAACAACCTGAAGATGGGCACCACGCGCACCTGGCAGCTCGGCGTCGACCCCTACCCGACCGTCAAGATCTGTGACCCCAAGGGCGACCAGGCCGCGCAGCTGGCGGCCTTCATCAAGAAGATCGGCAGCAAGGAGATCGACCCGGCCGCCGAGGTCAAGCGCCTTGGCTGACCTGCCGACACCGACGAGGAAGATGCAGCGATGACACCGACGGCCTCAGCGGCTCCGATTCTCGAGCTGCGCGGCATCACGAAGTCCTACGGGCCGGTCACGGCCTGCGACGCGGTGGACCTCAGAGTCGACGCGGGCGAGATCCACGGTCTCCTGGGCGAGAACGGGGCGGGCAAGTCCAGCCTCATGAAGGTCCTGCTGGGGCTGGTCCGGCGCGACGACGGCCTCGTGCTGGTGCGCGGTCAGGAGGTCGCGCTCGACAGCCCGCAGGAGGCGGCCGAGCTGGGCATCGGCATGGTGCACCAGCACTTCAGCCTCATCGACGCGCTGGCCGTGTGGGAGAACGTGGCGCTCGGGGACAGCGGCAAGGTCGACAAGCAGGCCCTGTGCGCCGAGATCGCCGCGGTCTCGGCGCGGTACGGGCTGCCGATCGACCCCGAGGCCCGCGTCGGGACGCTCTCGGCGGGCGAGCGGCAGCGGGTCGAGGTGGTGAAGTGCCTGCGGCGCAACCCGAGGATCCTGATCCTCGACGAGCCCACGTCGGTACTCACCCAGGCCGAGTCGGAGGAGCTGTTCACCGTCCTCGGCCGGGTGGTGCAGGAGGAGGGGCGTGCCGTCATCCTCATCAGTCACAAGCTCGCCGAGATCTCCCGGGCCACGGACCGGGTCACGGTCCTGCGCAAGGGCCGCGTCGCCTTCCGGGCGGTCACCGCCGAGACCACCCCGCAGCTGCTCGCCCAGCAGATGGTGGGCCGTGAGGTGTCGCTGGGCGAGGAGGGCGCCGCCCTCGGCCTGCTGCCGGTGCGCAACCCGGGTACGGGGCAGGACGAGGACCACGACCGCGAGGCGCACGTGCTGCGCCTCGCGGGGCTCACCGTGGAGCACGACGGGGTCAGGGTCCTCGACGGCGTCGACCTCACCGTCGGCGCGGGCGAGATCGTCGCCCTCTACGGCGTCGAGGGCAACGGCCAGGCGATGCTCGGCGACGTCCTGTCCGGACTCGTCGTGCCGAGTGCCGGCACCGTCGAGGTCGCCGGGCAGGAGGTCGACCTGACCCGGCCCGGCGTCCTGTCGAAGGCCGGCCTGGGCATCGTGCCCGAGGACCGGCACCAGAGCGGCGTCGTCCTCGACATGAGCGTCGCCGAGAACCTCACGATGAAGTCCCTCGACCAGGTCAGCGGCCGGTTCCTGCTGCGGCAGCGGGCGATGCTCGCCGAGGCCCGGCGCCTCGCCGACGAGTTCAACATCGTCACACCGTCGCTGGACACACCCGTACGCAGCCTCTCCGGCGGCAACCAGCAGCGGGTCGTGCTCGCCCGGGAACTGTCCGGCCGCACCCGCGTCCTGGTGGCCGCGCAGCCCACCCACGGGCTGGACGTCGGTGCCATCGAGGACATGTACGCCCGGCTGCGCGCGGCGGCCGCCGAGGGCGTAGGCGTGCTGCTCATCTCCACCGAACTGGAGGAAGTCATGGCCCTTGCCACCTGGATCGCGGTGATCTCCTCCGGGCGGATCACCGGGGCGCTTCCCGTCTCCGAGGCGACCCCCGAGCGGCTCGGCATGCTGGTCGGGGGCGAGGCCGCATGAGTGCCACCGCCTCCGGGCCGGACCCGCGGACCACGCGGAGTCCGGCCGACGACCTCGGCCGGCGTCTCCTGGCCCGGCTCCGCCCCGGGCCGGGCGGCTGGCTGACCGCGGGATTCACCCTCGTCCTCGTCGCCGCCGCCCTGGGCGTGTCCGCCGTCCTGCTCATGCTGACCGGTGCCTCGCCCAGCGCGTCGGTGCGGGAGATCTGGACCGGCAGCCTCGCCAACTCCACCGGCTGGACGACGACGCTGCTCAACGCGGCGCCGCTGCTGCTGGTCGCCGTCGGCACCTGCGTCTGCGCGGCCGCCGGGACCTTCAACATCGGACAGGAAGGGCAGGTGCTCATCGGCGGCCTGGCCGGGGCCTGGGTCGGGCTGCGGCTGGCCATGCCCGGCCCGATGCTGGTCGTCGTGGTGCTGGCCGCCGCGGCCGTCGGCGGCGGCGCCTGGGCCGCGCTCAGCGCCCTGATGTACCGCTTCCGCCGCGTCAACGTCGCGGTGAGCACCCTCCTGATGACGTTCCTCGCCCTCCAGCTCGTCACGTTCGCGGTCAGCACCCGCTGGTTCCTTCAGGAGAGCGCGCAGGGTTCCTCCGGCATCGCCGACGCGCAGTCCAACCCCCTGCCGGCGGGCGCCCTGCTCGGCGGCGTCGGGCAGTATCCGTCGCTCCAGGTGAACCTGGGCCTGTTCGTCGCGCTCGCCGCGGCGGTCGGCGTCGCCGTCGTCCTGACCCGCAGCCGATGGGGCTTCCGGGTGCGCATGGTCGGGCTGAACCCGCGCACGGCCCAGCACACCGGCGTCCGGGTGGCCGCGCTCAGCGGCCTCACCCTGACCCTGTCGGGCGCGTTCGCGGGGCTGGCGGGCGGCCTGCTGCTGGCCAGCCCGGTCAGCACCAACCGGCTGCAGTCCGGACTCTCCGACAACGTCGGCTGGGACGGCCTGCTCGTCGCGCTCGTCGCACGCAACCGTCCCCTGGTCGCGATCCCGGTGTCGTTCGTGTTCGCGGTCCTGCGTTCGGGCGGCGACTTCCTCTCCGCCACCGGCGTGCCGTACTACCTGGTCGACATCGTCAAGGCGCTGCTCGTCCTCGCGTTCGTCGTCCCGCCCCTCCTCGTCAACCTCGTCAGCGGGCGCCGGGGCGCCAGGCCGTCGGCCGCGCCCGCCGCGTCCGTCGTCCCGACCGAAGTGAAGGCGGCCGCGTGAGCGCTCTGGACAGCACCTCCACCATTCTCGCGAGCGGAGTCCGGCTGACCGTGCCGCTCGCCCTCGCCGCCTGCGGCGAGTACGTCGCCGAGCGGGCCGGCACGATGAACATCTCCGTCGAGGCGATGATGCTCGGCTCCGCGTTCACCTCGGTCGCCACCGCGAGCGCGACCGGCAGCGCCACCCTCGGCCTCGTCGTCGGCCTGCTGACCGGCCTCGTCATCGGGGCGGTGCACGGCAACCTCTCGCACCGGGCGCAGATCAACACCTTCGTCGTCGGCCTCGTACTGAACGCGCTGGTGCTCGGTCTGACGAGCTTCCTGATCACGACCCAGCAGTTCGCCTCGCACCAGGTCGACCTGCTGTCCGTTCCGCTGCTGCGGGACATCCCGGTCATCGGCGCACCCCTGTTCTCGGTACGCTGGCCCGCCTATCTCCTGATCCCGCTGGTCGGGCTCACCTGGTGGCTGGTCGAGCGCAGCCGCTGGGGCCTGGAACTGCGGGCCGTGGGGGAGAACCCGCAGGCCGCCGACGTCACCGGCGTCAAGGTCAACCTGCGGCGCCGGCAGGCACTGCTGTGGTGCGGCGCGCTGGCCGGTCTGGGCGGCGCGTACCTGGCGGTCGGCGAGGTCGGCTCGTTCAACCAGAACATGACCGCCGGGCGCGGATACATCGTCATCGCCGCGGTCATCTTCGGGGCGTGGCGGCTGGGCCGCACCCTGCTCGGCTGCCTGGTGTTCGGTGTGTCCGACGCGCTGCGCCTGGCGCTGCCGCCGCTCGGCATCACCCTCAACGCCCAACTGCTCGTGGCCGCCCCGTACCTGCTGGCGCTCCTGGCCATGCTGCTGTTCACCACGCAGCACCGGGAACCGGCCGCCCTCGGACGCCCCTTCGAGCGCGGCTCGACCTGACGTCGCCGCCGCCTCGGCGAGAGAAGGAGGCCGGCCCCGCGAACGTGCGGGGCCGGCCTCAGGCGTACGACGACGGCGGTGGCGGCGGCGTTGTCGGCGGCAGCGGCAGCGGCAGCGGCATCGGCGTTGCCGGCGGCGATGGCGGCGGGGGTGTCAACCCGGTCGTCAGCCGCGTCGTCAGCCGCGTCGTCAACGGCGTCGCCGACGGCGCTGCCGAACGCTGGTGTCAGCGGCGGCGCAGTGCCGCGTTCTCCAGAGCCGGTGGCGTGTGGCCGATGTCGCGCGGGTTGAGCACGCTGCCCGGTGCGACCAGCTCGTCGATCCGGTCCAGCGCCCCGGCGGACAGCGGCCGGTCCACGGCCGTCAGCTGCGTCAGGAGCTGCTCGTGGGTGCGCGGGCCCATGACGGCCGAGGTGACGCCGGGATGGGCGAGCACGAACCGCAGGGCCAGTTCCACGAGCGTGCAGCCCTCGTCGGCGGCGAGGCGCACCAGTTCCTCGACCACCGCCAGTTTGCGCTCGCGCACCCGCGCGTCGGCGTAGTCGAAGTGGTCGCCGTTGGTCCGGGCGCGCGAGTCACCCGCCGGTTCCGCGCCGGCCCGGTACTTGCCGGTCAGCCAGCCGCCGTTCAGCGGGCTCCAGACCATGACACCCATCCGGTGCCGCTGCGCGGTGGGCAGCACGGCGGCCTCCGCGTGCCTGGCCAGGACCGAGTACGACAACTGCTCCACGGTGAACCGCTCACGCCCGCCGCGCCGGGCCGCCCACTGCGCCTCCACGATCTCCTCGGCCGGGAAGCTGGACGTGCCGATCGCCCGTACCTTGCCCGCCCTCACCAGGTCGCCGAGGGCGCCGAGCGTCTCCTCGATGTCGGTGCGGGGGTCGGGACGGTGGACGAGGTACACGTCGAGGTGGTCCGTGCCCAGCCGGCGCAGGCTGTCCTCGACGGCACGCGTGATCCACAGCCGGGAGTTGCCGCGCCGGTTGCGGTCGAGCGGGCCTCCCGGCATCTCGTTGTGGAACTTCGACACCAGGACGACGTCGTCGCGCCGCCCCTTCAGCGCCCGGCCGAGGATCTCCTCCGACTCGCCGAAGGCGTACACGTCGGCGGTGTCGACGAGGTTGACGCCGGCGTCCAGCGCCGTCGCCACCATCCGGTGGCACTCCGCCTCGTCGGTGTTGCCCCAGGCACCGAACATCATCGTCCCGAGGCACAGTTCGCTCACCTCGATGCCCGTCCCGCCCAGAATCCGGTACTCCACGCTTCGCCCTCCTCTTCCCCGCGTCCTGCCCGCGTCCTGCCAGGCGACCGCTGTCGCCGTCATCCGGCAGGCTCCCACGGCGGCGGGCGCGGGACCGATGTCGCGCGGGGTCAGCGTTCCCGACACGCGCGTTGTGTCCGCAGCACATCGACTCGCCCGTGCCCACGTGTCTAATCTCGGGGAAATTCGTACCCCTCACGATGGAGGCACTGTGGCCACCGGTCTCACCTCGGCCCGCTGGACGCACGTCGCGCTGCCCACCGGGGACCTCGACAAGGCGATCGAGTTCTACACCTCGCTCACTCCCCTGGTCGTGGTCGAGCGGTTCAAGGACGCCGACGGCGAGAGCGTATGGCTCTCCAACGACAAGCAGGTGGAGACGCCGTTCGTGCTCGTCCTGGTGTCCTTCAACAAGGACAAGGGCGGCCGGCTCGGCCTGCTGCACCCGTTCGCGCACATCGGCATCGAGGTGCCGGCGCGCGAGGACGTCGACGCCCTGGCGGACCGCGCCCGGGAACTGGGCTGCCTGCACTGGGAGCCCCGGCAGATGCCCGACCCCGTGGGCTACATCTGCGCGCTGAAGGATCCCGACGGCAACGTCGTGGAGATCTCGCACGACCAGCGGGTGTTCGACACGGTCCGGCAGAAGTGGGGGTCGGCCTGACCACCGAGAGCACCGGCGGCACGGGCAACGGCGCGGGCAGCGGCGCGGACAACGACACGGGCAGCGGGGCGGACAACGGTGACGACAACGCCACCCGCGCCGCCGTCGAGGCCTACCTCGCGGCGCTGAACGCGCACGACGCCGACGCCGTGGCCGCCTGCGTGGCCGAGGACTTCGTCAACGAGCACACGTCGTCGACGGGACAGAGCCGCCGGGGCCGCGCCGCGTACCGGGCGGCGCTGACCGGTTTCCTGGCGGAGTTCGGGGACCTGCGATACGTGCCCGAGCGCGTCCTCGTCGACGGCGCCCGCGCCGCGGTGCCGTACGTCATGACGTTCCGGATGCGTTCGGCGGGGGACCGGCCCGTGCGGATCCGCGGGGTCTTCCTGTTCACCGTCGTCAAGGGTCTCGTCACGCACCGCACGGACTACTGGGACGGCGACGAGGTGCGGCGCCAGCTCGCCTGACACGCTGCCGTCGGCTCCGCGAAAAGCCCTGCTCACCACCGCAGATCAGTCCACCGACACCCCGTCCGCCTGCCGCGCGGACGGGGTGTCCGTGCGTCCCCAACCAGCGCTTGCGTATCGCTTGACATGATGGTGTCTCGCAATAAAAGATGCTCGCCATGCGAGTAGTCACGACGCGGACCGGCCTGGGCCGGATCGAAGACGGGGCTGTCGCCCTGTTGGACACTGCTTTCCCGCACCTCGGCGCGGTCCTCGAACAGGAGGGCTCGCTGCAGTGCCTGGCGTCGTGCGCGGTGCGCCGGCGCATCCCTCTCGACGAGGCCGACCTCACGGCGCCGCTGGGCCGTCCCGGCGCGGTGTGGGGCGTCGGACTCAACTACGTGTCGAAGGCGGAGCGGACCGGCAGGGGGCTGCCCGAACAGCCGATCCTGTACCTGTCCGCGTCGTCAGGCGTCCTTCCTCCCGGCGCGCAGGCGGTGATCCCGCCGGGCGCGGCCGAACCCGACTACGAGGGCGAGATGGCGGTCGTCGTCGGGCGCCGGCTCTTCCGGGCCGCCGAGTCGGAGGTCTGGTCCGCCGTCGCCGGCATCACCGCCGCCAACGACATGACGGCCCGGGATGTCATGCGCACCACCGGCACACCCGCCCTCGCCAAGAGCTACCCGGGGTTCACCCCCCTCGGCCCGTCCGTCCGCACGGCCGACGAGCTCGCCGACCGCGAGGCCGTCGGCGTGCGCACCCGGGTCAACGGCCGGCTCGTCCAGGACGACACCAGCGCCGGGATGATCTTCCCCGTCGCCGATCTGCTCAGCAGGCTGTCCTGGTACGCCGCCCTCGAACCCGGCGACGTCGTCCTCACCGGAACCCCGGCCGGCACCGGCCAGGACCGCGCCTGCTTCCTCGCCGACGGCGACGAGGTGTGCGTCGAGGTGGACGGTGTCCTTCCCCTCGTCACCCGCATCGTTCGTCCCGCGGACGCCGCACCGCGCGACCAGCGGCCGGCCGAACAGGCCGGCTGACCGTCCCCTCACCCTGGAGCCACAGCGATGTCACACTCCTCCACACCGTCCTACGACCTAGTCCTGGCCGGGGGCACCGTCATCGACCCGGCGTCGGGCACCAACGCCCGGCTCGACGTGGCGGTCACCGGTGACCGCATCGCCGCGATCGGGGAGGGTCTCGCGACCGGCGCGGCCCGCACGATCGACGTCACCGGCTCCACCGTGCTGCCGGGCCTCGTCGAGGGCCACACCCACATCTTCCAGTACGTCTCCGCCGTCGGCGCGCCCGCCGAGGAGGCCCATCTGCGCCGCGGCGTGGTCGCCGCGGCGGACGCCGGCACGGCCGGCGCCTCGACCTTCGCGGCCTTCCGCAAGCTGGTCGTCGAGGCGAACGCGATGCGCATCGTCAACTTCCTCAACGTCTCGGTGCTCGGCCTGATCGACTTCAGATTCGGCGAGCTGCTGAACCCCGGCACCCTGGTCCCCGACGACGCGCTCGCGACCGCCGAGGCCCACCCGGACATCGTGCGCGGCTTCAAGATCCGGCTCTCCGAGGACGTCGTCGGCGAGCACTGGGAGTCGCTGCTGAAGAAGTCCGTGGCGCTGGCCGAACAGGCCGGTCTCCCGCTGATGCTGCACATCGGCGAGACGCCGGTGCCGCTGCCCGTCGTCCTCGACCACCTGCGCCCCGGCGACATCGTGGCGCACTGCTACACCGGCAAGCCGTACGGCATCCTCGACGGTGACCACGTGCAGCCCGCCGTCACCGCGGCCCGTGAGCGCGGCGTCCTGTTCGACTCCGCCCACGGCAAGAGCAACCTCAGCTTCGAGGTGGCCCGCCGGGCCATCGCCGACGGCTTCCTGCCCGACATCCTCAGCTCCGACACCAGCGCCCGCAACTGGCGCGGCCCGGTGTTCGACCTGCTCACCAGCGTCTCCAAGCTGGTCGCACTCGGCGCGCCCCTCGAAGAATGCGTCCGCCGGGCCACCGTCGCGCCGGCCCGGCTGCTCGGTCTCGACACCGAGGGCTACGGGCGCCTGGAGGTCGGGGGGCGGGCCGATGTCACGGTCATCACCGAGACCGAGGAGTGTGTCCTGCCCGACGCCGCCGGCAACACCATCGTCGCCCCGCGCCTGGAGCCGACCGTCGTGCTGCACGAGGGCGCCGAGATCGACATCGTCCCGTGGCGTGGCCTGCCGTCGGCCTGACCTTCCCGGACTGGGTCTGACCCCTCCCGGTCAAGGCCTGACCCTTCCACATCCGCCCGTAGACACCGTGGAGGCCCGATGACCGCCGGTGACGTCCATCCGCTGCGGCGGCGGCTGCGCGCCGCCCTGACGGCGGCGGGACCCGCCGTCGGCACCTTCGTCAAGCTGGCGACGACCGACGCGGTGGAGCTGGCCGCGGCGGCCGGATTCGGGTTCGTGGTCGTCGACCTCGAACACTCCACGCTCACCGAGCGGGACGCCATGGACCTGGTGCGCCACGCGGCCGTCTGCGGCCTGCCCGCCCTGGTCCGGGTGCCCGCGGTGGACGCCGCCGCCGTCAACCGGCTCCTGGAGGCCGGGGCGGCGGGCATCCAGCTCTCCATGCTCACCCGCACCGCACAGGCGGACGCACTCGTGGCGGCGACCCGGTTCGCCCCGGCCGGCCATCGCTCGGTGAGCCTGGCCAACCGGGCCGCCCGGTTCGGTGCGCTCCCGCTGGCCGGGTTCCTGCGCGCCGAGCAGGACGACCCGCCGGTGCTGGTGGGCCAGATCGAGACGGCACGCACCGACCCCCTGCCGGAGCTGGTCGCCGCTCTCGACGTGTGCTTCGTCGGCAGCACCGACCTGGCCGTCGATCTGGGCCTGCCCGCGGACCCGGCGGTGCTGCGGGCCGCCGTGGACCGGGTGCGGGCCGCGGCCCGGTCCGCCCACGTGGCGTTCGGCGGCTGGGCACCGGCCCGGAGTGCCGCGGCGGACCTGGGCCTCGGCGCCGCCGACTACCTGATCGTCGGCTCGGACCTGCAGATGTTGGCGGCGGGCCTGCGGGCCGCCGCCGGAGAGGAGAAGCAGTGAGCACACGCAACGCGGCCCTGTTCGGCGCCGTCGTCAACTGGGACGACCTGCCGGTCACCCAGGTGCGGCCGGGCGTCCGCCGACGCGTCTACGCCACCGACGAGGTGATGATCTGTCACCACGAGCTGGACGTCGGCATGACACTCAACCCGCACCGGCACGAGGACTTCGACCAACTGGTCCACATCTCCGAGGGACGCGCGAACTACTACGTGGACGGGGTCGCGCACGACATGCGGGCGGGTTCGTTCCTGCTGGTCCCGCGCGGCAGCGAGCACTACGTGGAGCCGACCGAGGCCCCCTGCGTGAACATCGACTTCTTCGTGCCGCCGCGGGCCGACCTGCTGCCCTGACCGGCCGGCACCCGGCTGACATGGCTGTGGCCCACCGCCCGAGCGGTGGGCCACAGCCATGTCAGCCGTTCCGTGCACGGCTCAGTCGCCGCCCGGCCCGTCCTCCGAGTTGCCCAGCCGCTGCGACAGCGCCCGGGCGGTCTCCACCAGCGCCTGGGCCATCGGCG
The DNA here is from genome assembly GCF_021462265.1 of Streptomyces shenzhenensis. Taxonomy (GTDB): domain Bacteria; phylum Actinomycetota; class Actinomycetes; order Streptomycetales; family Streptomycetaceae; genus Streptomyces; species Streptomyces shenzhenensis. The sequence continues at coordinate 28,713 of NZ_JAJONF010000069.1, forward strand.
ACGCGACGTCGTCGGGGACCGTCGCCGTGGTGCCGACGATCGCGAGCGTCCCGCTGATCTTGTCGCCGTCGAAGATCGGCGCCGCGATGGTGCGGACCCCGTTGACGGTGGGGGAGTTGACCGACAGACCGTGCTTGCGGATGGCGTCGAGCTCGTCGTTCAGCTCGGCCGACCTGCGCACGGCGCGCGGCAGCGCCGGCACCTGCTCCGGGGGCAGGAACGCGAGGAAGACGCGGCCCTGTGCCGAGGACGTGAGGTTCAGGCGCGAGCCGACCCGGACGCTGATGCGCACCATGTGGTCGGTGTTGTCCACCGAGCGCACCACGGTCGCCGACTCGCCGTCCCAGACCGACAGCACGATCGTCTCGTCGATACGCCGGACCAGGTTCTCCATGTACGGCTCGGCGGCGGCGACGATCGGCAGGCCGGCCCGCGCGGCGGCGGCGAGGGTGAGCACCTGGGGGCCGAGGGAGTACAGCGAGGTGCGCTCGTCGTAGCGCAGCAGGTTCGCCGCCCGCAGCGCCTTCGTGTAGCGGTGCGCGGTCGCCTTGCTCGCCCCGAGCCGTGCGGTGATCTCGTTCAGGCTCATGTGCGGTTTGCCGACCGTGAACGAGCCGAGGATCAGCGCGGCACGCTCGACCGTCTGAATGGTCGGGGCGGTCCGGTCGGGACCGTCCTGCTGCTCTCCGGTGCCGCGCTGCACCTTGGTGACCATGGTCGTATCACTCCTGTTTGAGCTCGGTCAGAGGGGATGGGATACAGGTGGGACCTGTGAAACAGTAAACGAGACGCTGTATCGGATGAAGAAATGGTACGGCGGCTCGGAGCTGTGCGGGAAAGCGTACTCAGGTTCTGGTCCGCCGAGGACCTGTCTTACGTGTCGGAGGAGTGCCCCGGGGTGAGGGAGCGCGCCGGATCGAGCAGGGCGGCCACATGGTTCACGGCGAGGGCGGCCTCACCGAAACCGATCGAGATGAGGCCGACCCTGCCGTCGTAGTCGGCGATGTCACCGGCCGCGAAGACGCGCTCCCGGCTGGTGCGCATCGTACGGTCGACGAGGATGCGGCGGCGGCGCAGGTCGAGCCCCCACCGCTCGATCGGGCCGAGGTCGGCGATGAAGCCGAGCGCGGCCACGACGGACTGGGCGGGCAGGGTGATCCGGTCGCCGTCGGAGTTCGCGACCACCACCTCCGACACCACCCCGCCGTTGCCGTCGGCTCCGTCGCCGGAGATCTTCTCGACCTCGTACGGGGTCAGGACCCGTACCGAGGAGTTCCCGACCTGCTCGACGGTGCGTTCGTGGGCCCGGAACCGGGTGCGCCGGTGCACCAGCGTCACCGACGCGGCGACCGGCTCCAGCGACAGCGCCCAGTCCAGCGCGGAGTCCCCGCCGCCGACCACCACGACGTCCTGGCCGGATAGTTCGTCCAGCCGCGGCACGAAGTAGCGCAGCCCCCGGCCCAGGTACTCGGAACCCACCGGCAGCTCACGGGGGATGAAGTTGCCGATCCCGCCGCAGACGAGCACCGCGCCCGCGCTGATCCGCGCGCCCGCGTCGGTGGTCGCGACGACGCCCGCACCCGTGTCGTCGAGGTCGGTGACCCCGTGCCCGAGCAGGTAGACCGGGTTCCACCGCCCGGCCTGCTCGGCCAGCCGGTCCACCAGGTCCTGGCCGCGGACGGCGGGGAAGCCGGCCACGTCGTAGACGAGCTTCTCGGGGTACAGCGCGGCGATCTGGCCGCCCACCTCGGGCAGCGCGTCGGCGACCGCGACGCTCATCCCGCGGAAGCCGGCGTAGTACGCGGCGTACAGCCCCGTGGGCCCGGCGCCGACGACGAGCAGGTCGACGGAGACCTCGGTTCCGGCGCTCGGAGCCGCGGCGCCCATGGCCGTGGGCCCGGCGCTCATGGCCGTGGGCCCGGCGCTCATGGCCGTGGGGCTGGCGTC
>NZ_JAJONF010000007.1 GCF_021462265.1 Streptomyces shenzhenensis
GGTCACCAACGGGAAGGTCGACTTCTACAACGCCTCCGGGAACGTGAACCTGATCGCGGACCTGACCGGGTACTTCACCAAGTAAGCCCGGGGTGCTGGCCGAACTGCTACTCGTCGGACTGATCGCGGAGTTGGCGGAGGGCGGGCGGGACCGGGGAAGGGGCGACAGAGGGCACGGACCCCTCAGGGATCACCGGACTCGACACCCACGTGATGTCGGAAGTCCTGCGGTTACGTTGAAACCCTGCTGGGGGACATAAGCCATCGATTCTGATAAGAAATGCTCCAAATTCCGGCGAAGTTGGTTAGTTCCCTGCGTGCCGCGTTGAAACCAGCCCGCCGGATTCCGCTCAAGGCGCCGGCGCTGACCGTATTGACGGTGCCTCAGTTGTGAAGGGAATGCATGACCAGGAAGATTCAGGCCGCGCCGGGACGTCGCAGACGCTCGGCGGGCGAGATCGACACGAGGGCCAGGGGAGTGGTGGCGTCCACCGTCACCCTCACTCTCATCACTGCGGCCGCCCTCTCCGCCACCGCGGTCAGCGCCAACGCCACGACGCGGCCGGACGCGCCCAACCGAATAGGCACGGCTCCACGGGTGCCGGCCGGCGCGAGTGCCGTCGGCGCCACCGCCCCGGGAACCACGCTGCACCTCAGCGTGCACCTGTCCCCGCGTGACCCGAAGAGGCTGACCGACTTCGTCACGGCGGTGTCCACCCCGGGCAGTCCCCTGTACCACCATTACTTGGCCAAGGGGCAGTTCGCCTCGGCCTTCGGCCCCACCCGGGCCACCATCGCCGGCGTCTCCCAGGCGCTGAAGGCGGCCGGCCTCAGCCCCGGCAAGGTCAGCTCCGACGGCCTTTCCATCCCCGTGACCGCCACCGTGGCACGAGCGTCCCACGCCTTCGGCACCAAGTTCAGGAACGTCCGGCTGAAGGACGGCACGACCCGCTACCTCAACACCTCGGCCCCCGCACTGCCCGCCGACGTCGCGGCGTCGGTGACCGGGATCGTCGGCCTGAGCAACGTCAGCACCGTCACCAGCCACCACTCGGCCGTCCGGCATGTGAGCGAGCCAACCTCTCTCGCAAGGAGCAGCCCCCGCACGGTGGCCCCCCGGACGTACAGCCCGGGGCTCTGCGCCGACTTCACCGGTTCGGGTCTCACCGACGGCACCGACTACTACAGTCCCGGGAAGCTGGCCGGCAATTACGGGATGACGAGTTCCTCCGCCGTCGGAGCGGGGCAGACGGTGGCCGTGTTCGAGCTGGAGAACGTCGACAACGCCAGCATCGCCTCATACCAGTCCTGCCTGGGCACCAGCACCTCGGTCTCCCACGTGTACGTCGACACGACGGCCGGGTCGGGTGCCGCGGCCGGCAGTACGGTGGACGGCGCGACGGTCGGCGTGGAGTCGGCTCTCGACATCGAGGACCTGATCGGCCTGGTGCCGGGCGCGAGCATCATCGACTACCAGGGCGTGGACGCCTCGTCCGCCACCGACCAGAACGTGATCGACGTCTATCAGAAGATGGTCACCGACGACCAGGCGCAGGTCATCTCCACCAGCTGGGGTCTGTGCGAGGCGCTTGAGAGCAGCGCGACCGCGAACGCCGAGAACACGATCTTCGCAGAAGCCGCCGCCCAGGGCCAGAGCGTCGTCGCCGCCTCGGGCGACAGCGGTTCCAGCGACTGCGAACCCGCGACCGGCTCCTCCTCCGCTGCCGTCGACGACCCGGCGAGCCAGCCCTACGTCACCGGCGTCGGCGGCACCACCATGAACGGTTCGGGCAGCTCCGCGACCCAGGCGGCGTGGAATTCGGGCGGCGCCGGCAGCGGCGGCGGCGTCTCCGCACGCTGGAAGCCGACCGTCTACCAGGGCGGTGTCGCCACCACGACCATGCGGGCGGTCCCGGACGTGGCCGCCCTGGCCGACCCGGGCGCGGGCTACCCGATCTACTACCTGGACGACACCCAGTCCGCCAGCCCCCTCCCCGGCATCATCGGCGGAACCAGTGGCGCGGCCCCTACCTGGGCCGCCGCCATCGTCCAGGCCAACGCCTCCGGCGCCTGCCAGACCAACGGCCAGGTCGGTTTCCTCAACGACGCCGTCTACCGGGCGGGGCGGAGCGACTATCCGAGCGGCTTCTGGGACGTCACCAGCGGCAACAACTCCGTGTTCGCCACCGGCTTCACCGCGGTCGCGGGCTATGACGAGGTCACCGGCCTGGGGGCGCCCAAGGAAGCCGGCCTGATCACCTCGGTGTGCGCCCCCAAGGGCACGGCGGCCACCGGAGCCTCCACCTTCCACCCGCTCGCCAGCCCCGAACGGGTGCTGGACACCCGCAACGGCACCGGCTGGGGCCTGAGTTCCGTCCCGACGAAGCATGCTCTTGTCGCCGGCGGCACCGCCCCGGTCAGGATCGAGGGCGCGGCGGCGATACCCAACAGCGGTGTCACCGCCGTGGTCGTCAACTTCACGGTCACCGGGACCACCGGCGGCGGGCACCTCACCGCATGGCCCGACGGCACCACCAAGCCGTCGACCAGCAGCCTCAACTGGAGTTCCGCAGGCCAGACCATCGCGGCCTCCGCGACGGTCAAGCTGGCCGGCGACGGCGTCCTGGACATCTCGACCAACACCACCACCCAGCTGATCGTCGACGTCCAGGGCTACTACACGAGCGGCACCACCGGGACCCGGTACTCGGCGCTGAACCCGTACCGCCTGCTGGACACCCGCAACGCCACCGGGATCTCCACCACCAGCAAGATCTCCAACGCGGTGATCAGCCTCAAGGTCCGCGGTCATGGAGGCGTACCCAGCAGCGCCACCTCCGTGGTGCTCAACCTGACGGCGACCCAGACCGGCAGCAGCGGCTACCTGGAGGCATACCCCGAGGGCGCCGCCCGCCCGACCGCTTCCAACCTCAACTGGTCGGCCACCGGGACCACGCTCGCCAACATGGCCGTCGTGCCGATCGGCAGTGACGGCAACGTCAGCATCTTCGTCCACGGCACCAGCCACGTGCTCGCCGACGTCTTCGGTTACTTCTCGTCGTCCGGCACGACCTTCAAGACGGTGACCCCGTCACGGCTGTTGGACACCAGGCAGACGACGGCGCTCGGCTCCGGCAAGTCGCTGGCCCTGCAGATCTCCGGTCGTGACGCCATTCCGACGACCGGCGTCAAGGCCGTCGTCCTGACCGTCACGGTCACCGGCACCACCGGAACCGGTCACCTCATCGTCTGGGCCGACGGCACCAGCCGTCCGACCTCCTCCAACCTGAACTGGGTGAAGGGCAGGACGATCGCCAACCAGGTGATGGTGCCGGTCGGCTCCGACGGCAAGGTGGACTTCTACACCAACAGCACCACCAACCTGATCGTGGACGTCGCCGGTTACACCAGCTGAGGCGATCCGGCGCCGCGCTGGTGATGCCCCGCAGACCATCGTGGTCTGCGGGGCATCACAGTTCGGAGTGTCATTGACCTCGATCCTGCGCGCACCCAGCAGAGTCGTAGTCTTGATGACGTAGTTGATCTTCGGGTCCGGGTAGCTGCCAGGAGGCCCGGTAGCAGACTGGCGGCGTCGGGGATTGACACCTCTCAACTATGCACGGACGGGTGCGGACGCGGGAACAACTGCAGGCCGGCTTCGGCGTCAGTGCCGCGACGGGTTACTCCGCATCCGCAGCACCACTCTCCTCCTCGCGTCCTTCGTCCCTGACCAGGATCCCGTCACTCACCGGCGGATCGATGCACAGAAACCAAACAGTCTGCGACTGGACGGATGCTTCAAGTGAGATTCCATATGGATGTACGGCCATCGTCCCTTCCCGGGTGACTCGAATCCCGGGCGTATGGACCGTAGCTCGGCCGCGGCCAAACGACAGAAAAGCCCCTAACCCACGTTTCCGCAGGGCAGGGGCCCTTCCTGTAAGGGTGAGTGACGGGACTCGAACCCGCGACATCCTGGACCACAACCAGGTGCTCTACCAGCTGAGCTACACCCACCACGACCGGCGGTGATTCTGTGGTTTCTCCGACCGGCCGAGAAAAAGTGTACAGGGTCCGAAGGGGTGCTCGCGCACGGCTTTCCGGGAGCCGTCTCCGGGGCCTCCCGGGTGCCTATTCCGCAGGCAGGACGTGCTTGGCCGCGATCGTCCGCGCGGTGTCCGAGTCCGGGCCGGGCTGCGGTACGAAGATGGCCTCGCGGTAGTAGCGCAGTTCGGCGATCGACTCGCGGATGTCGGCGAGGGCGCGGTGGTTGCCGTTCTTCTCGGGGCTGTTGAAGTACGCCCGCGGGTACCAGCGCCGGGCCAGCTCCTTGACGCTGGAGACGTCGACGATCCGGTAGTGGAGGTATCCCTCCAGGGCCACCATGTCCCGGGCCAGGAAGCCGCGGTCGGTGCCGACGGAGTTTCCGCACAGCGGGGCCTTGCCGGGTTCCTTGACGTGCTCCCGTACGTAGGCCAGGACCTGCTCCTCCGCCTCGGCGAGCGTCGTGCCGCCGGCCAGTTCGTCGAGCAGGCCGGACGTGGTGTGCATCTGCCGCACCACCTCCGGCATCGTCTCCAGGGCTTTGGCCGGCGGACGGATGACGATGTCCACGCCCTCGCCGAGCACGTTCAGCTCGGAGTCGGTGACCAGTGCGGCCACCTCGATGAGCGCGTCGTCGGACAGCGAGAGGCCGGTCATCTCGCAGTCGATCCACACCATGCGATCGTTCATGCGACCACCCTAAAGCTGACGTCGGCGTTTGGGTGCCCCCGGTGCAGCGCCGACGTTCGGCCGCCGCCGTGGAGGCTGCGCCGCCCCCGGCCCCGCATCATCGGCCTGCGGCCTCGTCTTCAGAGGCCGGGCGGGCCGAGTGGGGGCCGGGCGCCGTTGTTCCTGGGTGCGGATCGGGCCGGGTGGGGTGGTGAGGGCGGCCCACCCGAGCGGGTCGGGTGGGCCGGTGGTGGGTCAGCTGCCGGTACGGGGGCCCGGGAGGCTCGGTGACAGGCCCACCGTGGCTGTCCTGCGGGTCTGCATCGGTAGGACGCCCTCGGGGTACGGGACCGCGAGCGGACCCGTCTGTGCCAGCGGGGCCGGTTCCGGCGTGTCGGGGCGGTCGGACTGCGGGCGGCGTGCCCGGTAGGCCGCCCGGTACGCCGCCGGGGACGAACCCAGCTGGCGCCGGAAGTGGCCGCGCAGGGCGACGGGGGAGCGGAAGCCGCAGCGGCCCGCCACCTCGTCCACCGAGTAGTCCGACGTCTCCAGGAGCCGCTGGGCCTGGAGGACCCGTTGCGTGATCAGCCACTGGAGCGGCGCCGACCCCGTCAGCGAACGGAAGCGGCGGTCGAAGGTGCGGCGGCTCATGTACGCGCGGGCAGCCAGCGTCTCCACGTCGAACTGCTCGTGGAGGTGCTCCAGCGCCCAGGCGACGACCTCGGCGAGCGGGTCGGCGCCGATCTCCTCTGGTAAAGACCGATCGAGGTAGCGCTCCTGACCGCCCGAGCGGCGCGGCGGGACCACCAGACGGCGGGCGAGCGCGCCGGCCGCCTCGTTGCCGTGGTCCGTCCGCACTATGTGGAGACAGAGGTCTATTCCGGCCGCTGTTCCGGCGGAGGTGAGGACGTCGCCGTCGTCCACGAAGAGTTCCCGTGGGTCGACGTGCACCGACGGATAGCGCTTGGCCAGCGTCGGCGCGTACATCCAGTGGGTGGTGGCCGGGCGGCCGTCCAGCAGGCCTGCGGCGGCCAGCACGAACGCGCCCGTGCACAGTCCGACGATGCGCGCACCCTCTTCATGGGCGCGGCGCAGCGCGTCCAGTGCCTCTTCCGGTGGCGGCGCGGTGATCGAGCGCCAGGCCGGTACGACGACCGTGCCGGCGCGTGAGATCGCCTCCAGGCCATGCGGCGCGGTGAGTTCCAGGCCCCCTGTGGTCCGCAGCGGGCCTTCCTCGCCTCCGCACACCAGCAGTCGGTAGCGCGGTACGCCGGCGTCCTGGCGGTCTATCCCGAACACCGACAGCGGGATGGAACTCTCGAATATGGGGCCGCCGCTGAACAGCAGCACCGCGACGATCTCCTTGCGGCGTCGCCCGGAAAGTTTCCGGACCGCGGCTTCCGGCGCGGCAGTGGAGTCGTGGCTCATCCTGCTAAGCCCCCCTCGGTGGTCGCGGCTCCTCGGTTGTGTCGCTCCTGCACGTTTCCCCTTGGTCCTGCACGAGTCCCCCGCCGTAAGACGTCAAGATCGAATCTACTGGTTTCCGCGGTCTCGCGGTGACCAGTTCGACACGCCGCCGATTGTCGACATGACAACTTGGCGTGAAGCATTCGATCACGAAGGGTTGCACTCACGGGCCGTGCAGGGAAGTGCGCCTCGTGGCAGTGGCCAAACCGCATAGGGTGCGGAGGGTCCCGCAGACCCTTTCCGTGCAGGTGGAACGGGGGTTGGGGGGTGGTCGGAAACCCTCTTTCACAGGTCCGGGAAGTTGGCTGAAAATCAGCGTTCGTGTGCGCGGAAACCGGTCAGTCGACCGGTGTACTGCTCCGGGTGTGACGTCCGCCTCTCCGGGCGGCCGCCGGGTGCCTCGCACCGTGCTCCGAGCGGCGCAGCAGGAAGCGACAGGCGGCGGTGACGGCGGCGAGGCCGAGGGCGGTGCCGGCCGCGCCGGCCGGCGAGGTGCCGTACCAGAGGAGCACCACGGGGACGAGCGCGCAGGAGAACGCGGCCCAGCGGACCACTTCGTCGGCGGTGCCGGGGGCCGGGCGCGGGCCTGGCGTCCGGGGCGGGCCCGGCGTCCGGGGCGGGCCCGGGGCCCGGTGGGCGCCGGGGGCGGTGGGGGCGGTGGCGCGCGGTCGGGGCATGGTCGTATTCCTTCTCGGTGCTCGCGCTAGTCGCGGTGCTTGTGGTACTCCTCGTGCTCCCTCGTGCTCCGTCGTGACGCACTCGTACCGGAATCAACGCGTGTGCGAGCCGTCGGTCACCGTGCGTGCGGCTTCCGGTGCTGTCCGAATCCTGTGCAAACCGCCTGTACGGGGCAGCAACCATTGCGTTACGGGCGCGGCTCGTGCATGCTCCCTGGAACCCCTAACCGACTCCGGGGAAGGTCCCCTACGGAGAGTGCGCGGGATCTGGGCTGAGGAGGCGTGCCGCCGTACCCTTGGGGGTATGGGGTTGGGAAGATGTTTCCCGGACACAGCTCCGCCGCACACTGTCGTCCCTCCCACACAAGGATCACAACGCCGAGACAGCCATGGCCGGTCACGAATTCTTCGATCCAGCGGACCGCAAGCGGCCGGTCGCCGACCCCACGGCGGCCGATGCGCTGGCGGCGGAAGAGTCACGCCCTTCCTGCGATCCCGCCTTCAAGCACGGGGTGGTCGTCGGCTTCGACGGTTCCACCTCCAGCGAGCGCGCCCTCGCCTATGCGATCGGGATGGCCCATCGCTCCCGCGCGGGGCTGATCATCGTCCATGTCGCCAACCGGCTGCCGACCACCGTGTGGGCCGGCTGTGAACCGCCGGTGTTCGTCGACGTGCCGGACCACCGCACCGAGGTGCTCGGGCTCGAACTCGCCTGCGCGGAGTACCTGGCCGAGGTGCCCTGGATCCTCGTCGAGCGCGGCGGCGACATCTGCCACGAACTCGAAGAGGTGGGGCGGGAGTACGAGGCCGACGCGATCGTCGTGGGGTCGACCCACGGAATCGTCGGCCGGATCTTCGGCTCCGTGGCCGGCAGACTCGCCAAGCGGGCCAAGCGGCCCGTCGTTGTCATTCCGTAACTCCGCGTTCTCCCAGGCGAGATGCGCCATGGGGACGGTCCGGCTCTCTTCGTGCGGTGCCTGAAATTCCTGGCGCGTGGAGGTGTTTGTGCCCTTGTGAAGGGCATATATCGGTCACCGCGCACAACTGCACAAGGCATGAAGGGAGCCCGCCGTGGACAATGACGTCTCCGCGGGAAGCGGAACCACCACCGTGGCCGGTCGACTCGCCCTGGGAATAACCCTGTTGGCGTTCGGACTCGGCACCACCGGTGTCATCGACAACGTCACCACCTCTGACGCCGTGTCAATCGCCCACTACGTGGGCGGAGTCGCCCTCTTCCTCGTCGGCCTGCTGGCCTTCCGTGACCGGGACGCCGTGACCGGCACGGGCTATGTGGTCCTCGGCGCGCTCTGGTTCACCTGGGCCGTCTCGTCCGGCGGCCAGTCCTCGGCCAACGGCGCCGGGCTCTTCCTGCTCCTCTTCGCCCTCGTGGCACTGTCGTTGACCCTCGCGGGCGGCGACCAGCTCGGACAGGGCATGCACGGGCTGCTGTTCCTGGCGATGCTGGTGCTCGCCGTCGCGCAGTTCGCCGGCAGTTCGTCACTGACCAAGGCCGGCGGCTGGGTCGCGGTGGCGGCGGGGGCGGTGGCCTGGTACGCCGCGACGGCCGCGCTCGCGCACTGGCCGACGGTGCTTCCGGGACGGGCTGCCGGCCGGGGAGTGACGGCCCACGGCTGAAAAGGCAGCCGACGCCGGGGAGTCGGGCGGCCCCGGCGATCCAATGAGCGGACCCTCGCGTGGCGTTCTGCGCACGTGGGGGTCCGTTCGGCTGTCCGGCCCGTGCGGGTGCGTGGGGGGCTTGTCGCGCAGTTCCCCGCGCCCCTGAAAGAGCAGGGGCCGCGGAACTGCGCATGCATCCCCCAACGCACCCGCACGCCTCGAACGGTCCTACTCCACCGTCACCGACTTGGCGAGATTCCTCGGCTTGTCGATGTCCCGGCCGAGCGCCTTCGCCGTGTGGTACGCGAGGAGCTGGAGGGGGATGCCCATCAGGATGGGGTCCAGTTCGTCCTCGTTCTTGGGGACGATGATCGTACGGTCCGCCTTCTCCTGGTGCTGGTGGGCCACCGCGAGGATCTTGCCGTGGCGGGCCTTGATCTCCTCCAGGGCCGCGCGGTTCTTCTCCAGGAGGTCGTCGTCGGGGACGATCGCCACCGTGGGGAGAGCCGGCTCGATCAGCGCCAGCGGGCCGTGCTTGAGCTCGGAGGCCGGGTACGCCTCGGCGTGGATGTAGGAGACCTCCTTGAGCTTCAGGGAGGCCTCACGGGCCACCGGGTAGCCCCGGACGCGGCCGATGAAGAGCATCGAGCGGGCCTCGGCGTACTCCGCGGCCATCTTCTCGATGTCCGCCTCCTGGGCGAGGATCTCCGAGATCTGGGCCGGCAGCCTGCGCAGCCCCTCGATGATCCGCTTGCCGTCGCGGACCGAGAGGTCGCGGATGCGGCCGAGGTGGAGGGCGAGGAGGGCGAACGCGACCGTCGTGTTCGTGAAGCACTTCGTCGAGACCACGCAGACCTCGGGCCCGGCGTGCACGTACGTGCCGCCGTCCGCCTCCCGCGCGATCGCCGAGCCCACCACGTTCACCACGCCCAGCACCCGCGCGCCCTTGCGCTTCAGCTCCTGGACGGCGGCGAGGACGTCGTACGTCTCACCGGACTGGGAGACGGCGATGTACAGGGTGTCGGGGTCGACCACCGGGTTGCGGTAGCGGAACTCGGAGGCGGGCTCGGCGTCCGCGGGGATGCGGGCCAGCTCCTCGATCATCTGGGCGCCGATCATGCCCGCGTGGTACGACGTGCCGCAGCCGAGGATCTTCACCCGGCGCACGGCACGCGCGTCCCGCGCGTCCAGGTTGAGGCCGCCGAGGTGCACGGTGGAGAAGCGGTCGTCGATCCGGCCGCGCAGCACGCGGTCGACCGCGTCGGGCTGCTCGAAGATCTCCTTGTGCATGTAGGTGTCGTGGCCGCCCATGTCGTACGACTCGGCCTCCCACTCCACGGTGGTCGGCTCGGCCGTCGTCCGGGTGCCCTCGGTGGTGTATGTCCGAAAGTCGTCGGCCTTGAGGGTGGCCATCTCGCCGTCGTCGAGGGTCACTATCTGGCGGGTGTGGGCGACCAGGGCCGCGATGTCGGAGGCGACGAACATCTCCTTGTCGCCGATGCCGAGGACGACCGGGGAGCCGTTGCGGGCGACCACGATCCGCTCGGGGAAGTCGGCGTGCATGACGGCGATGCCGTAGGTGCCCTCGATTAGGTGCAGCGCCTGGCGGACCTTCTCCTCCAGGGTGTCGGCCTGGGAGCGGGCGACGAGGTGGGTGAGGACCTCGGTGTCGGTCTCGGAGAGGAACGCGACGCCGTCCGCCTCCAGCTTGCGGCGCAGCTCGGCGGCGTTGTCGATGATGCCGTTGTGGACGACGGCGACCTTCTGGTCGGCCGACATGTGCGGGTGGGCGTTCACGTCGGAGGGGGCGCCGTGGGTGGCCCAGCGGGTGTGGGCGATGCCGGTGGTGCCCTTGAAGCGCGCCGGCACCTTGGCCTCCAGGTCCCGGACCCGCCCCTTGGCCTTCACCATCTTGAGGCCGGCCGTCTTCGGCGCCGAGACGACGATGCCCGCCGAGTCGTAACCGCGGTACTCCAGCCGCTGGAGGCCTTCGAGAAGGAGGGGGGCGACGTCGCGCCTACCGATGTATCCGACAATTCCGCACATGTATGGGTGTTCCGTATCCCTAGGCCGTAGTCATCCGTAGACCATGCGACGCAACTGCCGGAGGGTGAGCTCCGGCGGAGCGACCGCCCTGTACTTCAGATCCGCCGCGATCCGTTCGAAGATCTCCGCGTTCACCAGGCCTTCCGCCTGGAGCTCGCGGTGGCGGCGCCGGACGTAGTCCCCGGCCGTCTCGTCGAAGTAGGCGAGCACATCCTGGATCACCCGCAGCGCCTCGCCCCGGCTGAGGGGCGTGGACCGCGTCAGGTGATCAACAAGTTCGTCGTGCACCCGGTAGATCCTCGGTTACCGGCGCCGGTTTCGCAAGAATCCTGCCCGATTCCGGGCAGCAGCCTGTTGATCCCCTTGTGGGGTGGTGTTCGGGCGCTGTCCATCCGGAGTCCCGCGCATCGTTGCCTGGGGAGACGATTTTCAGACGCTATGGACATTCCTCGTATGGGCGTACCCGATGAGCTCGCCGAGCGCATGAGCATGGCCGAGCAGCACGAGTACCTCCGCGCCCGGTTCTCCCGGCGCTCCATGATCAGAGGCGGCGCCGTCACACTGGGCGCCGTCACGGGCGGCTCGTTCGTCCTGGGCAGCACCGCCCAGGCCGCCGTCCCCACCCAGTCCTCCGCCCCCGCCACCGAGTACGTCAACGGCGCCTTCGTCGCCCCGTTCGGCCGCCACCTGGCCTACGGCAACGACGCCAGCACCGAGATGACGATCTCCTGGCAGGTCCCGGTCGCGGTGAAGAAGCCCTTCGTCCGCATCGGCACCCACGCCTCGCACCTCTCGGTCAAGATCGACGCCGAGATCCGCACCCTCTACACCCCGGCCGGCATCGGCGCCAGCGGCAACCACACCCAGTACTACGTGCACGCCAAGCTGACCCACCTCAAGCCCGGCCGCACCTACTTCTACGGCGTCGGCCACGACGGCTTCGACCCGGCGTCGCCCCAGTTCGCCGGCACCATCGGCACCTTCACCACCGCTCCCGCGCACAAGGAGCCGTTCACCTTCACGGCCTTCGGCGACCAGGGTGTCAGCTACCACGCCCTGGCCAACGACAGCCTGATCCTCGGCCAGAACCCCAGCTTCCACCTGCACGCCGGCGACATCGCCTACGGCGACCCGGCCGGCCAGGGCAAGTCCACCGACACCGGCTTCGACTCGCGCACCTGGGACCAGTTCCTGGCCCAGACCGAGTCGGTCGCCAAGTCCGTGCCGTGGATGGTGTCGTTCGGCAACCACGACATGGAGGCCTGGTACTCGCCCAACGGCTACGGCGGCGAGGAGGCCCGCTTCACCCTGCCCGACAACGGGCCGGACAAGAAGAACCTGCCGGGCGTCTACTCCTTCGTCCACGGCAACACGGCGGTCATCTCGCTCGACCCGAACGACGTCTCCTTCGAGATCCCGGCCAACCTCGGCATCTCGGGCGGCACCCAGACCACGTGGTTCGAGGCGCAGCTGAAGAAGTTCCGCGCCGCGAAGAACATCGACTTCATCGTCGTGTTCTTCCACCACTGCGCCTACTGCACCTCCACCGCGCACGCCTCGGAGGGGGGCGTGCGACAGGAGTGGGTGCCGCTGTTCGAGAAGTACACGGTGGACCTGGTGATCAACGGCCACAACCACCAGTACGAGCGCACCGACGTCATCAAGGGCAACACCGTCGTCAAGAAGCTCCCGATCGGCGAGACGGCCTACCCCGAGACCGAGGGTGTCGTCTACGTCACCGCGGGCGCGGCCGGCCGCAGCCTCTACGCGTTCTCCGCCCCGGACTCCTACGAGGGCCACCTGAACGAGGTCGACTCCGTCGCCTCCTTCGTCAACACCAAGGGCGGCAGGGTCAACGAGACCGTCACCTGGTCCCGGGTCCGCTACCTGAACTACTCCTTCCTGCGTGTGGACGTCGAGCCCGCACCGCGCGGCCAGTACGCCAAGCTGAAGGTGTCGGGCATCGCCGAGACCGGTGACCGCATCGACCACTTCACGGTGGCGCGCAAGGCCAAGTAGGGCCGGGCCGCGGGGCCGGGCAAGGCCGCCCGCCCGCGAAGCAGGGCGCAAGGCACCCGCAGGCGGTCCTCACATGCGTCTGAGGACCGCCTGTTTGGCCGTCGCGAACTCCTCGTCCGTGAGCACCCCCTCGCGGCGCAGCTCACCCAGCCGACGCAGCCGGCGCAGCAACACGTCGTGATCGGCCCCGGCCGCTTCCGGTTCCGGGGCCGCTTCCGGTTCCCGGACGGCTTCCGGTTCCGGGGCCGCTTCCGGCCTCCGGGCGGTCTCCGGCCCCTGGGACGTCTTCGGTTCCCGGACCGTCTCGGGCCTCCGGACCGTCTCGGGCCTCCGGGCCCTCTCCCGCCTCTGGGACGCCTTCGGCTCCGGGGCCGTCTCGGGGTCTGGGGCCGTCTCCGGCCTCCGGGCGGTCTCCGGCTCCCGGGCGGTCTCCGGCTCCCGGGCGGTCTCCGGCTCCCGGGCGGTCTCCGGCTCCCGGGCGGTCTCCGGTGCCATGGCCGCCGCCGACGGATGCGGCAGCCGTGCCTGTACCGCCGCCGCGAGCAGTGCCGTCAGCGGATCCCGCCTGAACCCCCACAGCTCCACCGCGTTCGGGTCGTACGTGGCCCGCTCCCCGGCCGGCGCGCCGGCCACCCGGAACCGCAGGCAGCCTCGCTCCAGCCCGGCGGACGGCCGCCACTCCACACCGAGGATGTCCGCCAGGGCGAGGGTGCGCGGCCCCGCGGCGGCCTTGGCGGCCTCCGTCTTCCAGTTCCACTCCAGGCGCACCCGCGCCCCGTCGAACGACGCCGTGCCGTCCCCCGCGGAGACCGAGAGCGGCAGCGGCGGACCCGGCAGCAGGTACTCGCGCACCGGCGTGCTCGGCACCCGCGCCAGCAGCAGCGCCTCGCGCACCTCGTCCGTGAAGTACTCGGCGACCCCGTGGCGCTCCGACTCGACGGTCAGCCGATAGGGGTCGTGGGGTTCGGCGAGGCGGCCCCCGGTGGCGTGCAGCAGCGGATCGGCGCCGTCCCGCAGCCGCAGCCTCAGCCGCCCCCGCCTACGGCCCCGCTCGAACGAGATCCCCGCCAACGCGCCCAGCGGGACGACGAGTTCACCCAGCGTCCGGCGCAGCACACTGGCGTTCCCGTCCCGCCCGGGAGTCAGCCGCAGAGCGTCCTGGTCGAAGGCCCAGACGCCGCCCGTCTGGATGATTTCCGCCATGCGTGGATTGTTCCACCGCGAGTGCGGGAGATTGGGCTTGACCAATCCTGGTCGGTCTCGACCCCCGCTGAAGGGAGCGCATGTGCGATCGCACCACAGAACGACTCCCCGTACGGCCCGCGTCCTCGGAACCCTGCTGCTGGTCGCGGCGGCCGGCTCCGTGACGGTCGGCGCCACCCCGGCGGCGGCGCCGCCCGCGCCGACCCCGCTCGGCCGGGTCGTCCCGGCGCCCGCCTCGGTCACGCCCGGCGCGGCGCCGTACCGGATCACCCGCTCCACCGTCATCCGCGCCGACGGCTCAGGCGCGGGCCGCCGGGTCGCCGAGTACCTCGCGCACCTCCTGCGCCCGTCGACCGGCTACCGGCTGCCCGTGACCAGCCGTGGCCCGGCGGGCATCCGGCTCGTCCTGTCCCCCGGCCCGTTCGGGGCCGAGGGCTACCGTCTCCACAGCGGCCGCGACGGCGTCACCATCACCGCGGCCGCGCCCGCCGGCCTCTTCCACGGCGTCCAGACGCTGCGCCAGCTGCTCCCGGCGGCCGTCGAGAAGGACACCGTGCGGCCCGGTCCCTGGCTGGTGGCCGGCGGCACCATCACCGACCGCCCCCGCTACGCCTACCGGGGCGCGATGCTCGACGTCTCCCGGCACTTCTTCACCGTGGCCCAGGTCAAGCGCTACATCGACCAGCTGGCCCTCTACAAGATCAACGAGCTGCATCTGCACCTCAGCGACGACCAGGGCTGGCGCATCGCGGTCGACTCCTGGCCGCGCCTGGCGGCCTACGGCGGCTCGACCCAGGTCGGCGGCGGCAAGGGCGGCTTCTACACCAAGGCCCAGTACCGGGAGATCGTCCGTTACGCGGCCTCCCGCTATCTCGAAGTCGTCCCCGAGATCGACATGCCCGGCCACACCAACGCGGCCCTCGCCTCCTACGCCCGCCTCAACTGCGACGGCGCCGCACCGCCGCTGTACACCGGCACGGAGGTCGGCTTCAGCTCGCTGTGCGTCGGCAGGCGGGTGACGTACGACTTCGCCGACGACGTCATCCGCGAACTGGCCGCCCTCACCCCCGGCCGCTACCTCCACATCGGCGGCGACGAGGCGCACTCCACCAGCCACGAGGACTACGTCACCTTCATGGACCGGGTCCAGCCGGTCGTCGCGAAGTACGGCAAGACCGTGATCGGCTGGCACCAGCTGACCGGCGCCCGTCCGGCGCGCGGAGCCCTGGCGCAGTACTGGGGGCTGGACGACACCGGCGCGGCCGAGAAGGCCCAGGTGGTCAGGGCCGCCCAGCACGGCACCGGCCTGATCCTCTCGCCCGCCGACCGGATGTACCTGGACATGAAGTACACCGAGGACACCAAGCTGGGCCAGGACTGGGCCGGACTGGTGGAGGTGAGGCGGTCGTACGACTGGGACCCGGGCGCCTACCTCCCCGGAGTCCCCGCCTCCTCGGTCCGGGGCGTCGAGGCGCCGCTGTGGACCGAGACCGTCGCCACGGACGCCGACATCGACTACATGGCCTTCCCGCGGCTGCCGGGAGCCGCGGAGCTGGGCTGGTCGCCGGCCGCCACCCACTCCTGGGACGCCTACAAGGTGCGGCTGGCCGCCCAGGCCCCCCGCTGGGACGCCCTCGGCATCACCTACTACCGCTCGCCGCAGGTGCCGTGGCCCGCACCCTAGGGTGAAACCGCCGACGGGCTCCCCCGAGGACCGTACTCGGGGGAGCCCGTCCGTCCGGATCAGAACCCCGCGACGGGATTCCTCAGGGTTCCGACCAGCTGGAGGGCGCCCGACGGGTCCGCCAGGTCCACCATCTGCCTGTTGTCGCGCAGCTGGAGCCGGTTGAGGCAGGACAGCGCGAACTCCGGGGCGAAGATGTCGTACCGTTCGAATTTTTCGGCGAGTTGGGGCGCCGACTCCTGGTACTCGCGGATGACCTCGGCGACCGTCCGCCAGAAGTCGTCCTCGGCCAGGACCCCTTCGGTCGCGAGGTTCGCGGCGAGGAAGCGGAAGAAGCAGTCGAAGACGTCCGTGAAGAGGGAGAGGAGCCTCTTCTCCTCGGGGACGTCGACGCGCAGCCGCTCGACCGCCGGCGGCAGCACCGCGTCCGGGTCCATGACCGCGATCTCCTCGGCGATGTCCTTGTACACCGCCCGCCGCACCACGCCGTCCCTCAGCACCAGGATGACGTTCTCGCCGTGCGGCATGAACACCAGGTCGTAGGCGTAGAAGCTGTGCAGGAGCGGGGTGAGGTAGGCGCGCAGGTACGACCGCAGCCACTCCCGCGCGCCCAGTCCGCTCTGTTCGGCCAGCGCGGCCGCGAAGGAGGCGCCCTCGTGGTCCACGTGGAGCAGGGCGGCCATGGTGGCCAGGGACTCGCCCTCCTGGAGGGACGCCACCGGACTCTCCCGCCACAGCGCGGCCAGCATCTTGCGGTACGGCGAGTGGCGGCCGGTCGCCTTCTCGTACTCCAGGTGCCGGTAGCCGACGGCCGCCCGTTCCCTGATGATCGACAGGCCGGTGGACCTGAGCACCGGGTCGTTCTCGATGAGCCGGGCCAGCCAGTCGTTGATGGCCGGGGTGGCCTCCATGTAGGCGGCCGAGAGCCCGCGCATGAAGCCCATGTTGAGGACCGAGAGAGCCGTCTTGACGTAGTGCTTCCCGGGGTGCGAGCGGTTGAAGAAGGTCCGGACGGACTGCTGGGCCAGGTACTCGTCGTCGCCCTCGCCCAGGCAGACCAGGTGGCCGCGGGCGACCTCGGCGGCGAAGGTGACGGTGAGCTTGTTCCACCACTGCCAGGGATGGACCGGGATGAGGAGGTAGTCGGCGGGATCCAGCCCCCGGTCGCGCAGGACACCGTCGAAGCGCTCGACGGTCCGCACGCCCAGCTCCTCCCGCACGAAGGACCCGTACTCGATCCCCACGCCCGCCGTGAACACGGCCCGTGACCGGTGCGCAGCCAGCCACACCAGCCGGACGGGGCTCGCGGTCTCGGGGGCGTACGCCAGGTAGTCGTGGACGCCGAAGCCGAGCCGCCCGTTGTTGGCGACGAAGCAGGGGTGGCCCTCGGTCATCCCGGCCTCGACGGCCTGGAAGCCGGCCCGGGTCAGCTCGGCGGCCGTGACCGGCGGTCTGGCGAGTTTGTAGCAGGTGCCGGAGAGCGTGGCGGAGATCTCCTCCAGGTAGACCGGCAGGATCTCGTCGCCGAGACCCAGGGTCTGCTTCAGCTCGATGAAGAAGTCCAGGGCGGCGAGGGGGAGTTCGGCACCGTCGCGGGTGCGGGAGACGGAGTCGGCGGCCACCTGCCAGTGGTCGAGGGCGCGGCGGACGGCGGTGAAGCGGTAGCGGGTGAGCCCGTCGTCGCTGCGGACGACGTAACCGTCCCCGTCCTCCTCGGGGGTGATCAGGCGCTCGTGCGCGAACTCGGCGAGCGCCTTGCGTATCAGGAGCCGGTTGGCCTTCTCCCAGCGCTCGGGGGACAGGTGGGCCACGGCGTCGGCGAGGGTCATACGGCGGCCACCGCCCTCTCGAACCGCTCCCGGGTGCAGTAGCTCAGCAACGCCCGCTTCTCCGGCTTCTGGATCTCCCGTACGGGCACGAACCCGACGGCCGCGTTCAGCGCGTGCACGGCCGTGTTGCGCACGTCCGGCTCGACGACGATCCGGCGGGTCGCCGGGTCCTCGAAGAGGTGGGCCACCACGGCCGTGATGACGGCTCTGGTGAAGCCGTGCACGGGGGTGTCCGTGGCGGGGGTGAGGAAGTGCATCCCGACGTCGCCGGGCTCCGGCTCGTACAGTCCGACCAGCTCGCGGTGGGCCGGGTCGTAGTACTCCATGAGGAAGGCGGGCCGGCCGTCCGCGCCGAGGCCCAGCAGCGCGTTGTGGTGCTCGTCGGCCGCGATCTCCAGGTACGCCCGCTCGACGTCCTCAAGCCGGGCGTCCCGCATCATCCAGTAGGCCGCCTTGGGGTGGGTGACCCAGCGGTGCAGCAGCTCGGCGTCCTGGAGGGGGTCCAGGGGCCGGAAGGCGAACGGCGTCGGAGTCGGCGTCGGCATCGGCATCGAGGTCATACGGCGAACTCCTGGAAGGCGATCGTCTTCTCCACCGGGTAGTAGGCGGAGCCGAGCAGCTCGCGGATGATGTACGCGTTCCGGTAGGGCCCCATGCCCAGGTCGGGGCTGGTGACGCTGTGGGTGTGGACGCCGGCGTTCTGCAGGAAGACGCCCCGGCCGGTGACGTCGATCGCGTAGTTGCGGGCCACGTCGAAGTTGCCGTGCGCGTCGTAGCGCAGCCGGTCCCGGACGGGCGCCAGGAACCCGGGCTCGGCGTACTGGTAGCCGGTGGCCAGGATCAGGCCCTGGGTCTCGATCTCGTAGTCCTTGCCCTGCTCCTCCTGGCGGAGCCCGAGCGTGTACGTGCCGTTGTCGTAGGACGCCGCGTTCAGGGACGAGTTGGTGAGGAGCCGGGTGGGGACCGGGCCGCCGAGGTTCTTCCGGTAGAGCAGGTCGAAGATCTCGTTGACCAGGTCGCCGTCGATGCCCTTGAAGAGGCCCTTCTGCTCGGCGGTGAGCCGGTAGCGGGTCGCCTCGGGCAGGGCGTGGTAGTAGTCGATGTACTCGGGGCTGGTCATCTCCAGCGTGAGCTTGGTGTATTCGAGCGGGAAGAAGCGGGGGGAGCGGGTCACCCAGTTCAGGCGGTAGCCGTGGACGTCGATCTCGCCGAGCAGGTCCAGGTAGATCTCGGCGGCGGACTGGCCGCTGCCGACCAGCGTGATCGACTCCTTGGACTGCAGTTCCCGCTTGTGCCGCAGATAGCGCGAGGTGTGGATGAAGTCACCGCCCAGGCCCCGGCAGGCGTCGGGGATGTGCGGCGGGGTGCCGGTGCCGAGGACCAGGTGCCGGGCGCGGAACTCCTCGCCGGCGGCCGTGGTGACGACATAGACGTCGTCCTCGTACCGGACCTGCGTGACTGTCGTGGAGAAGCGGACGCTGGTCAGTTTGTGCGCCGCCCACCGGCAGTAGTCGTCGTACTCGACCCGCAGCGGATAGAAGTTCTCGCGGATGTAGAACGAGTACAGGCGGCCCTTCTCCTTCAGGTAGTTGAGGAAGGAGAACTCGGACGTCGGGTCGGCCAGGGTGACCAGGTCCGACATGAACGGGGTCTGCAGATGTGCGCCGTCCAGGAACATCCCGGCGTGCCACTCGAAGTCGGGCTTGGACTCGAGGAAGACGCCGTCCAGTTCGGCGATCGGCTCGGTGAGGCAGGCGAGGCCGAGGTTGAAGGGGCCGAGCCCGATCCCCACGAAGTCATGGATTCCGGCGGGGTTTTCAGGACGCGCGGTCAAGGGACTCTCCCAGGTACTGCTCGGCGTGGCCGGCGATCAGGCCGAGGACGGCGGCGATGTCGGCCGTCGTGGTCTCGGGGTTGAGCAGGGTGAACTTCAGGTAGTGGCGGCCGCCGACCTTGGTGCCCGCGACCACGGCGTCGCCGGAGGCGAACAGGGCCTTGCGGGCGTACAGGTTGGCGCGGTCGATCCGGTCCGGGTCGGTGACGGCCGCCGGGACGTAACGGAAGACGAGGGTGGAGAGGGCGGGCGCCACGACGACGTCGTAGCGGGGGTCGGCCGCCAGGAGCTTCCAGCCTTCTTCCGCCAGTTCGCAGACCTCGTCGAAGAGTGCGCCGATGCCGTCGGCGCCCATGGTGCGCAGGGTCATCCACAGCTTGAGGGCGTCGAAGCGGCGGGTGGTCTGGAGGGACTTGTCGACCTGGTTGGGGATGCGTTCGGTGACCATGCGGCGCGGGTTGAGGTAGTCCGCGTGGTAGGTCGCGTGGCGCAGGGTCGAGGCGTCCCGGACCAGCACGGCGGACGAACTCACCGGCTGGAAGAAGGACTTGTGGTAGTCCACGGTGACCGAGTCGGCCCGCTCGATGCCGGCGAGCCGGTCCCGGCGCTTGAGGGAGGCGAGCAGCCCGCAGCCGTAGGCCGCGTCCACGTGCATCCAGACGCCGTGCTGCTCGCACAGCCCGGCGATCTCGGGGAGCGGGTCGATGGAGCCGAAATCGGTGGTGCCGGCGGTGGCGACGACCGCCATGGGGACGAGCCCGTCCCGCGCGCAGCGTTCCAGTTCGTGCGCGAGCGCGACCGTTTGCATGCGCTTTTCGTGGTCGACCGGCACCGGGATGACGGAGTCCTGGCTCAGGCCCAGCAGTTTCGCGGACTTCCTGACGCTGAAGTGGCCGGCCTCGGAGGCGAGGATCCGCAGTCCGGCCAGGCTGGCTGTCTTCGCCTCCTCCCTGGCCAGCAGCAGCGCCTGGAGGTTGGACTGGGTGCCGCCGGAGGTGAACACGCCGTCGGCCGCTTCACCGAGACCGATGCGGGCGGTCGTCCAGTCGATCAGTTTCCGCTCGATGAGGGTGCCGCCGGCCGACTGGTCCCAGGTGTCCAGGGAGGAGTTGACGGCGGAGAGCACCGCCTCGCCGAGCACCGCCGGGATGACCACCGGGCAGTTGAGGTGGGCGAGGTAGCGGGGATGGTGGAAGTAGACGGCGTCCCGGAGGTAGACGTCCTCCAGTTCGTCCAGGACCGCGAGGGTGTCGTGCAGCGGCCGGTCCAGGTCGATGCCGTCGATGAGGGGGGCGAGGGCGTCGACGGTGACACCCGTGAACGGCCGGTCGGTGGTGGCGAGTCTGGCCGCCACCCGCTCTACTCCTTCGGTCACGGAGCGGCGGTAGTGCTCCGCGGTCAGGTCATTGAGCAGGTGCGAGCGCATGCGGGGGGCCTCCGGGGCGATCCGTGCGGGAGAGGGGAGCGATCGACTTTGATTAGGTTAGCCTAACCTAAGTAACGCGGGTCAAGTGCTGCTCCTTCCGTGCCAGCCGTCGGGCCGTCCGCCCTGACTACTCGCCCGCGTCCCGGAGTTGTTCCTCCGTCAGTCCCCGCCGCCAGTACCCGACGAAGGTGACCCGCCGCCGGTCGAACCCGCGCTCCCCGACGAGATGCCGGCGCAGTTCCTTCACCCGCCTGGACTCCCCGGCGATCCAGGCGTACGGGCTCGCGCGGAAGGGGAGCCGTGCCCCGCGGATCTCCGCCACGCCGTCGCGGCCGCCCATCAGCCAGGTGATCTCCGCGTCCGCCTCGGTGGTCACGTCCTGGACGTCCCCGGCGCACGGCACCTCCAGCCAGGCGCGCACGCGGACACCGGCGGGGAGGGATTCGAGGATGGCGGTCGCCGCGGGTACGGCCGTCTCGTCGCCCCAGATCAGCACCGGGCCGGTGTCCTCGGGCGGCCGGAAACGGATCGCCCGGTTGTCGGCGACGGCGGGTCCGAGCAGGATCACCCGGTCGCCGGTGCGGGCCCGTGACGCCCACCGGGAGGCGGGCCCGGCGGGGGCGGCCGCGCCCGGCCTGCCGGGCCCGACCCCGTGCAGCACGAAGTCGATGTCGATCTCGTCGGGGTCCCGGCGCAGCGCCCGCAGCGTGTACGACCGCATCACGGCCCGTACGTCGTCCGGGAGTTCACGCCAGCCCTGCCACCAGTGGTCGCCGAGCTCGATCGGCACGGCGGGCTCGGTGTGCCCCTCGGCCGGCAGGAACAGGGAGAGCGACTGGTCGCGCCCGTGGGAGTGGAAGTGCGCCAGATCGGCACCGGCGAAGGTGACCCGGACCAGAGACGGACCGAGCCGCCTCGTCCGTACGACCCGGAGGGAGAAGAAACGGAACGGGGCGGCTACGGCCGTCGTCATATGGGCTCCTGGGAGTCAGGAAGTTGTGTGACGTGCTGGAGTCGGGGCGGGGCGGGGCGGGGCGGCGCGGCGCGGGGCCGGGGCGGGCGGCTTGCGGGTCAGCTGACCTTCTTCGCGGTCTCGATCGCCTTGGCCAGGTTCTCCACCATTGCGACGCACTTGTCGTAGGAGAAGATCGGCTCGGGGGAGCGGGCGATGACCTGGCCCGCCTTGACCGCCGGGAGCTTCTTCCAGGTGGCCTGGGTGATGTCGGCGGGCTGGATGGTCGCCGTACGGTCGTCCATCATGATGATGTCGGCCCGGTACTTGTCGACGTTCTCCCAGCTCAGCGACTCGTACCAGCCGCCGCTCGCCTTCAGTACGGACGCCGACGGCTCGACGAAGTTCACGCCGAGGGCCTTGAAGTACTCCAGGTCCACGGAGAGGCCGGTGCCGGAGACGTAGAACAGGTCCTGGGCGGCGGAACCGGCCAGCACCGTGATGCCGGGGTGTGCCCTGGCCGCGGCGCGCAGCCGCGCGGAGGCCTCCTCGAAGCGCTTCTTGGCGTCCGTGACCTTGCCGGCCGTCATGTCGGCGCCGAGCGACTCGGCGAGCGCCCAGACACGCTGGAGCGGGACGGTCAGCTGACGGTCGTAGGCCGAGATGCCGATGCTGGGGGCGAGCTCGGCGATCTTGTCCTTGGACTCGTCCGGGACGTACCAGAGAGTGCCGGCGCCGTCGAACATGGTGGTGATGAGCACGTCGGGCGCGAGCGCCGCGTACTTCTCGACGTTGAACTGCCCCCACTCGTTGCCGAGGACAGTCAGCTCGCTGATGTCCATGTCGCCGGCCTGGACATCGGCCTTGCCGGCCTTGGTCCTGGTGGGTCCGAAGACGCCCTTGACGCTGACGCCGTAGTCGTACAGCGCGGCCGCGACCCCGACGAACGCGACGATGTTCGCCGGGGCCTTGGCCAGCTTCACGGCCGTCCCCCGGTCGTCCTTGAACGTCCAGGGGCCGGACCTGGCGGCCGTCGTCCCCTTGTCGGAGGAGCCGCTTTTCGCGTCGTCGTCGCCACAGGCCGCGAGCGCGACACCGAGGCCGAGGGCGCCACCGGCGGCGAGGATGCCGCGGCGGGAGAGGTGGGCTGCTCTGACGTTGGACATGGGAATGGCCGCTTTCGGATGTGCGGAAACACCGCCGGACGAGTCGATGCTTAGGTTAGCCTAACCTCACATGTTGTCCAGGCTTCGGGGTCCGTCAATTCGTGCGAAAGTCAGCTCGGTGGCGCCGACTTCCCTTCATCCCGAGCTGGTTGGATCGGTCATGTGGGGCAGTCGCCGGGTCACCACGTCGGATCTGGGCGCGGCGAGACGCGCGGAGTCGTCGGCCTGCCGGGCCGGGGCTCGGCATCGCCGGGGTGGTGGACGGCTCCGGATTCACGGCGCGGTGTGCGCACGAGCAGCCGGCCGATGACCTGCCCCCGTGTGTCCCGGAGTTGCCTGGTGTTCGACATGACGCTATGGCTGTCTGCACGACCGGCGGTTACCGTTACCGCGAGCACGGAGGCTTGAACGCAGGAACTTCGGGTCTGCCGGGGGGAGCCATGGATCCGTTGACGGCGGTGAGCGCCGGCAAGGCTGCGGCGGGGAGACGGTTCGCCTTCTACGTTTCCGTGCAGCTGACCTCTGTCGTGGTCCCTGGCCTCGTCGCGGTGACATGCATGGCCGCGCTCATGTTGCACGCCCAGCACCCGGGAAGAATCGGCCCAGCCCTCAGCGGCGCTGCCCAGAGTCTTCGCGGGCCCGCCATGATCCTCGTCGATGTTTCCTGGCTGGCCTCTGCGTATGTGGTGGGGTACGTCGGCCGGGAGCTGGCGTTCCGCCTGCTCGGCATGGCGGAGCGGCTGAGTTCGCGCCACCGGGTCTCGCTGAGCACGCTGTACGGGGAGTTGGAAGCCTCCTACGGGCGTGCGGCCCTGCGCCGCTGTCTTCGGACCCACCCCCTGCTGAAGTACCTCTTGGACACGGCGAACGGCACGTCATCACGGTCTCAGACCCTGCGGCAGCCAGGTGGTGCGCTGCGCACCGGCAACGTCTACGAGGCTTTCCTCTACGCCAAGTTATGGCTGCGCGAGCACAACCCCGGGCTTGCGCCGGACGCGACCGAGGCGGAGATCAACATCCTCGTCTCCACACTGCTGCCGCTCGCCCTCGGCACCTGGTCCCTGATCGCCCTCGCGTCATTGAGCGTCGCGGCAGCCGCTGCGACCGCAGTCGTCGCGGCAGCCGTCTCTGCCGTCACCTTCGCTCAGGTGCTGCGCCTGCGCCGGATCGAATGCTGGGAGGCGCTGCGCAACCTTCTGGAGGACCACGAGATGCGCCTCGCTGCCGCACGGTTACCGGGATCGCCTTTCACAGCCGACCCCGGCGACGACAGTCAAGACAGCGGAGCGGCGTAGTGGCGCAAGTCGGGCAGTATGCTCTCGCAGGCCGGCCCAGAGAGTGAACACAACGACAGATGTATGTCCGCGTCGGCCCGGTGAGCGGCCACAGCGCGATGGTTCCCGTCAAGCAGGACACAGTGCCTCTCGTCGACCCGGTACGCCGGGAGCATGAGCCGCAGGGGCTCGGTGTCCACGCCGAAGGCTTGCGTCAACGCGGTGACAGTGTTTCTTCGCGCCTCGGGCCAGCTGGGTAGCGTCCGGGCCGCCGCCGCGACAGACAGCGGTCGGCTGTCCGGAGCGTCCCAGCTGCTGCTGGCACCTGCGGGGTCGGCGTACCAGACGGTGAACAGATCTGCCAAACGCCGCTTGGCCGCGTCTCGAGTGAGGACCTCCACCCGGACACGTGTATGAACCTTCGCCAGGCACGCCCAGTTGAGCTGCGCTCGGATGTCCGAGCGGAATCGAGTGGCGAAGTCATCGAGATCCATCTGCAGGCATCCCTTCGTCCGGTCAGAACGAGGCTTTCCCCTCAGGCGCCTGTGAGCAACAACCATCAAGGCAATGGCGATGTCTGCATCCCCCCACCAGGTGCTCACCCCAACCCTGCCCTTCCCGGTGCTGCCGGGAAGGGCGACGATGAAATCGCGAATCAAGGAGCCGACGTGCGGCTGGTTCTGAACGGCGCCTGCCGCGCCGAAGAGCGGGACGTCCGGCTCAGCCGCGGTCGTGGAGGGTCACGTGGTAGCCGTCGGGGTCCGCGAAGGTGAAAGTGCGGCCGAACGGCCCGTCGACGGGCGCCGAGACGATCGTCGTGCCGGCCGCGGCGAGGACGTCGTGGATGTCCTGCGCGTCGGGGGCGTGCAGCCACAGCGCCATGCCCTGGCCCGGCTGCGCGATCGCGTCCAGGTCGACGCCCGCGACGACGTCGCGGACGGCGAACGCGATCGGCTTGGTGTCGAACACGACAGCGTGCGGCGGTCCCGCGGCGGAGCGTTTCAGCCCCAGGTACTGCTCGTAGAAGACGGCGGAGCGCTCCAGGTCGCGCACCTGCAGTGAAATGAAGTCGGGTCCGGTAACGGCCACGATTCCTGCCTCCCATGACATGTCAGTCTTCTGACATGCGAGCCCGTATGTCAGACTTCTGACATGAGTCAAGGTGAATCCGGAATCGAGCTGGACACATCACTGGGGTACATGCTGAAGGCGGCCGCGAGCGCCCTGCACTCCGCCCTGGAGGCCGTGCTGAAGCCGTTGGGCATGACGATCACCCACTACTCCTGCCTGGAGCTGCTAGCCCAGCGACCGGGTCTGTCCAACTCCGAGCTGGCCCGCGGCACCTTCGTCACCCGGCAGTCGATGAACGTGCTGCTGCAGGCACTCGAACGCCAGGGACTCGTCGTCCGCCCGGCACAGGCACCCGTCGGCAGGGCCCTGCCCACCGAGCTGACCGACCGCGGGCGCAGCCAGCTCAAGGTGGCCAGCGCGGCGGTGCGCCGCGTCGAGCAGAACATGCTGGCCGGTCTGGATGCCGGCGAACAAGAACAGATGCGACGCCTGCTCACCGCGTGCATCGCCGCACTGACCGAACCGCCCACGCCGGCGACGTGACCGCTCGGCCGGTGGCACCGGCCGTCACACCACCTGCCCGCACGAACTCGGCCACGAGGTGATCGGCGTCGACGCCTCGCCGGACATGGCCGCCCTGGCCCGCGAGAGCCCGCCGGATGCCGATCTCCACGAGGCCGGCCTGCACCGGCTGCCGCTTTCCGCCGGCTCGCTCGGCACCGTCGTCCGCGCGCCCGCCCTGACACACGTGCCCGCTCTGGCCCCGGCGCCGGCCGAGTTCGCCCCCCGAAGGACTGAGCAACCGGAGCGGATCACTCGGGACGGACCCTAGCCGAGCTTGCGCAGCACCTCGGCGATGGTGGCCCGGTACGTGCGCAGCGCCTGCAGACCGGCGGCGTAGCGGTCGCGGTGCCGTGTGATGTCCACGGCCTGCTGCCGAGCCTGTGCGGCGTGCCAGATCTCGGCCGTGTGGTGGCGGCGCTTGCAGGTGACGTCCGCGACGGCGGTGGCCCGCTCTCGCCGCGTCTGCCGGGTGTTGCCGTCACTGCCCCGTTGCCAGGCGGGGTCCGAGTACGCCGCGACGGGGTCGGGATAGCGGGTGAATCCTTGTTCTGCCACACAGCGGGACCACACGTCCCAAGCCGAGCGGAGGCGCGGGTCGCGCTTGACCGCCTTGTCGACCTCGATCGCCCGGGTACGTGCGTAGAGCCAGTCCCGCTTGACGTCGATGCCGCGCATCAGCCGCCGGCTCGCCTCGGCGTTGCAGGCGGGGAAGTCCGCATACTCGGCGTCGGTCATCCGGCGGCCCTTCGGCTGGAGGACCGGGGACTGTGCCGGGTCCCAGCCGTAGCCCCAGCGGCGGGCGGCGGCGAGATCCAGGGCGCCGTAGTCGGTGCCGACCGCGGTGGCGACGATGGGATCGGTGGGGTAGCGCGGGTCGAGCGGGAAGTCCGGGTGGCCGTGCTCCGCCATGCACTGCCGGACCAGCAACGCCGATGCCCGCTGCGATCGCTGGTAGTCCCGCGGTGTGTAGTCGTAGCGGTCGGCGGGCAGAGGGCCCAGGTCCGACGCCGTGCGGATGATCTCCGGGCCCCCGGCACCGGAGACGCAGATCGCCGCCAGCACCGCCGCGACGCCCAGTCGCCACCCCCGCTTCGTCATGCGTGGAGATGCTAGCGGGCGGCGTGCAGCGGTCGGCCATGGCCCCCGGTGCTCTGGCGGAGAGCTCGATCAGGCGACACCCGCCGAGCGGCTCTCCAGAGCGGCGTACCGCGATCCTGGGGGAAACTCCGCGCTCACCCGGAGCACATACCGCGGGCAAGGAACGCGTCGGCATCTGCGGAGAGAAGGGCGTCCGCTGGGGCGGACGCCCCCTCGCAGTCGCGGTCCGGCCGCAAGCGGGCCCTCGTGTCACCTGGTGTCCTGTGAGGAGGCCCCGGCGTTCACGCCGGGGAGGAATCGCATGACAGCGACGCGGAGCGTCGCTGTATCGGGCCCGTGGGTGCGGAGCGTCACCGTGCCCCTCGGCGGAGCCGGGCGATGGCGAACGTGTGTGCCTGTGTTCGCTGATGGGGGTGATCGTGGCGGGAGTTGTATGTAGGTGTGCGAAGCTCGCTCATATGGTCGTGTGAGGGCAGGGCGGGTGACGGGAGCGAGAGCGGGGGTGTTGGAGTGACGGAAGTCGCGGACAGTGGTTGCGTGGGCCATGCCCGTTACACCTACCGGCTGCGCGTGTCGTCTGCCGCCCGCGCCGCTCTGGTGGCGGAGTGGGACCGGTGCCGCTGGATCTGGAATGAGTGCGTCGCCAAGTCCAGGGCCGTGCACCTGCGCAACAGGGCAACCGGGCAGAAGGCCGCGTGCGGTCCGGCGCAGCTCGACAGGATGCTGACCGAGGCCCGCGCTCGTACGCCGTGGCTGCGTGGGGGCTCGTCGGTTCCCCAGCAGCAGATCATCCGCGATTTCGGCCGCTCCCGCGCCAAGGCGCACAAGGACATCCGGGGGCGGTTGCCGATGGCGCGCCGGGCCGGGATGCCCGGGCACAAGAAGAAGCGCGATGCACTGGCGAGCCTCAACTACACCCAGCGCGGCTTTCGGCTGAAGGACGGCCGTCTGCATCTGGCGGGCGGCATCGTGGTGACGGTGGTGTGGTCGCGGGAGTTGCCGGCCGAGCCGTCCTCGGTGCGCGTGTACCAGGACAGCCTCGGGCACTGGTATGCCTCGTTCGTCGTCCCCGCCCAGGCTCAGCCGTTGCCGGAGACCGGCCGTGCAGTCGGTGTGGACTGGGGTGTGAAGGAGACCGCCACCACCACGTCCGACGACCACGACCTGCCGCACGCTGGGCACGGCAGGAAGGCTCAGACGAAGCTGACCCGGTACGACCGGATGATGGCCCGTCGCAGACCGAGGAAGGGACAGCCCGCCTCGAAGGGCTACCGCGAGGTGAGGAGACTGCGCGCGAAGGCGTACAAGAAGGCAGCCCGGCAGCGGCAGGACACCGGCCGTAAGTGGGCCAAGAAGGTCGTCCGCGACCACGACGCTGTCGCCGTCGAGGACTTCAGGCCGAAGTTCCTGGCCAGGACCACGATGGCCCGTAAGGCCGCTGACGCCGCCATCGGCGCCACCAGGACGGCCCTGATCGAGATGGGCCGCAAGCACGGGCGGGACATCCGCCTCGTCCACCCCGCGTACACCACGATGGACTGCGCGCACTGCGGAGCGAGAGCCAAGCACGCATTGCCGCTGGGTGAGCGCACCTACACCTGCACCGCATGCCGGACCGTGTCCCCCAGGGACAAGAACTCCGCACGCGTGATGCTCGTCCGGGCTGGTCTCAACCCGGCTGGTGCCGATGGCGCAAGACCTCCTGGAGCGCTGCTCCAGGAGGCAGCCTGAGCCAGGAATCCCCTCCCCTCAGGGAGGGGAGGATTCAACTTCGCCAGAACAGGTGGTGCGTCACGCCGCTCGGGCTGGGCACGACCTCCAGGTGGAACCGGTCGAGCAGTTCGTCGGGGGACTCCCAGAGTCGCAGTCCGGACCCGAGCTTCAGCGGCGAGACCGCCACATGCAGGGTGTCGACGAGGCCGGCATCGAGGAACTGCCGGATGGTGGTGACCCCGCCGCCGAGCCGGACGTCCATGCCCCGCGCCGCTTCCCGCGCATGGTCGAGGACCGTGGCCGGGTCGCCGTCGACGAAGTGGAACGTGGTGTCGGAGAGCGTGAACGACGGACGCTTGTGGTGGGTCATGACGAACACCGGTGTGCGGAACGGGGGCTCCTGGCCCCACCAGCCGCGCCACCCATGGTCCTGCCAGGGCCCGCGCTGGGGCCCGAACTTGTTGCGGCCCATGATCTCGGCGCCGATGTTGCGTGCGAAGTCCCGCGTGAAGTAGTCGTCGAGGCCCCGGCTTCCGCCGGGATCCGTGCGCATGGGCGAGTTCGCCGTGGCTCCGGCCCAGCCGAACAGTCTCTCGGGACGGTCGAGGCCGAACGGCCGCTCGAGGCTCTGGTGCTCACCGGCACCGATCCCGTCACTCGAGACGCAGAAGTTCATGACTCTCAGCAGTTGGTCCACGGGTGTCCTCGTCAGTCCTGTCGCGTCATCGTGCGGCGAGGCGCCGCACATCATGACGTCGAACGGGACGCACCCGAATCGACAGCGGCCCGCAGTTTCTTTCCGGGGAACACCGCCCGGGGCCGGCTCGCCGTGCACCACCTGCCCGGGACCGTCCGCACCAGGGGACGGCGCGCTCGGCGACGGATTCGGACTCATGGCGGGCCGCGACGGTGCCCCGTGCGCGTGGCTCGGTTCACCCGAGGCGTCCTGGCCGGTGCGGCCGGCGTCCGACCCGCCCCGTCCGCCTTCCCTCGAACACGGGTCGGCCCCGACGGCGTGGCGGCGTCGGGGCCGAGGCCGGGGAAGGTCAGCCTGTGGTGTCCCACTTCCACGGGCCGCAGATGTCGGGGGCGGCGGGAAGGTTGACGCAGGCCCGGTACTTGATCGTCTGGCCGTTGGTGAAGCTGCGGTTGAAGTCCGTGTGCGTGCCGCAGCCTCCGCTGTGATTCAGCCGCACCGTGCCCGCGCCGGCCCTCTGGTACTGGGCGTACACGCTGTGCCCGTCGCAGCTCGTGTCGGAGACCCGGAAGTCGTCGGTGCTGGTCCAGTAGTTCACCCGGCCCCGCTCCACGCTGCGGGTGTACACCGATGCCTTCCCCGTGGCCGAGGCCGGCACCGTGACCATGACCGTCACGACACCGACGGCGCAGACCGCCACCGCCGTCCTGGCGAGATTGCGAACGTACATGCGGGACCTCCGTTGTGTGGAACGATGTTCGAACGCTCTGCGCCGGTCCCGGACCGGGCCGGGACCGGCGAAACCGACAGCGGCCGATGCCGCTCGGCACGATTCTGAGCGTGACGCCTGGCGTCACGATCGAGCGTGGTGGATGGGCTGGGCACGTCTCCAGGGGCCGTGCACGGCCCGGGACATCCCGGGACGTCTCAGGCCGTGACCTGTGCGGACGCCGCCACCGGGACACGTTCCCGGGAAGTCCTGTGGGGAGGGCGACGGGCTCGTGGACCGTTTGCTGGAGTGACCGGAATCGATCGCAAGAAACCGGGCTTTCAGGCGAATCCCTGACAGGAGCGTCCGAACGACGCGAGAATCGCGATAAGTCCGGCAACGCGGCGTTCCGGAGCTCGTGACGGATCCGGGAGCTGACGGGGGAGGCACGGTGAGGTGGAAGGAACTGCCCGAGTCCCTTGATCCGCACGCCTGGCGGCTTGTGGTGGAGCTGCGGCGGCTGAAGGATCACAGCGGGCTGAGCCTGAAGTCCCTGCAGGCGAAAACGCCCTTCAGCAAGTCGTCGTGGGAGCGGTATCTCAACGGGAAGGCGCTTCCGCCGCAGGACGCTGTCGAAGCGCTGGCGGGGATGGCCGGCGCGGACGGCACCCCGCTGCTGGCCCTGCGGGACGCCGCGCAGCGGACCTCGGCCGCCGCCGCGGTCGCGTCGGCGGAGAGCGGTCCGCCGGTGCACAGGCAGGATCCGCGGCCGGAGATCCGGGTGGCGGCGCTGTCCGTCGCCACGGGGGCGCTGCTGGTCTCCGCGGTCACCTCGGTCCTGCTGATCGCCGGCCCGGGGCGCGGGCAGCCCCCCGCGGCCGGTGCGGCCGGCGTAGGGAAGTACGGATGCACGTACACCCGGCACGGTGACCAGGTGTTCGCAGGGAACAGCACCACCACTTCCCACCTGGTCATGCGGAACGGGACCGGACCCGATGTCGCGGAGGTGCAGTGCCTGCTGCTGCGTCACGAACTGTCACCCGGTGACGTGGACGGGTACTTCGGAGAGCGCACGGAGGCGGAGGTCAGACGGTTGCAGCGGCGGGACCACGTGTCCGACGACGGGATGGTCGGCGAGCAGACCTGGGCCCTGCTGCGGCACGTGGCATAGACGACCGAGGAAGGAAGGACCGGGGCCATGGTGTACTCCGCGGCTCGTCGTCGAGAGCTGCCTCCCGAGCTGCCCGCTGCCTGGTCGTGCCTCGTCACCGGCCTGCGCGACCTGAAGGACGGCAGCGGGCTGACGCTCGCCGAACTGGCGCGGGCGACGGCGATCAGCAGGTCGTCCTGGGAGCGGTACCTCAACGGCAAGCAGTTCCCGCCCAGGCATGCCGTCCAGGCCCTGTGCAAGGCCGCCCGTCACACCGAGGACGAACTCCTGGCGCAGTGGGCGCTGGCGGACGGGGTCTGGAGCAGACGCGGGCAACCGCTGTCCGCCGGTCCCGACGCGGCACCACCGCCCGCTTCCGCCGCTGACGCCGCCGTACTCCGCGGCCCGTCTCCCGCGCAGCGCGCCGGCCGGGTGCACCGCATGCTGATCGCGGCCTCCGCGCTGGTCGACGAGCGGCCCGTGGGTACGGCGGCCGGCGTGCTGCTGCTGTGCGCGGCGATGGTGACGCCCGCCGCCGTCGTCCACGCCTCCCGCACCGCTGCCTCTCAGCCGGCCGCTCGCCCGCCGGTGTGTACGTTGCGGTCGTGCGAGGGCCGGAATCCGCGGACGACGGCGTGCGAGGATCCCGTCACCACCGCCTCCCACACGGCGGCGGACGGCGCCCGGCTCGAAATCCGGCTGAGCCCCAGCTGCCGGGCCGGGTGGATCCGGGCCTGGCCCACGCACCCCGGCTTCGGCATCGAGATCACCGGCCCGGACGCACGCCCTCAGAGCGCGGTCGAAGGAGCACGGCCGGCCGGCGGCGAGGTGACGACGACGACCATGATCGCCGCCCCTCACCCCGGGAGCCTGCGCGCGTGCTACTACCCCTCCCTCGGCCATCTTGGGAGGGAGTGCTTCTACGGCACCCGGGCGCCGTGACGTTCGCCCTGGGGCCGCCGCACGGAGTCCCCCGGCCGGTTCAGCCCCCCAGCCCCAACTCCCGTGCGATGAGCATCCGCTGCACCTCGCTCGTCCCCTCCCCGATCTCCAGGATCTTGGAGTCGCGCCACATGCGGGCCACCGGGTACTCGTTCATGAAGCCGTAGCCGCCGTGGATCTGGGTGGCGTCGCGGGCGTTGTCGACCGCGATGGTGGAGGAGTGGAGCTTGGCGAGGGCCGCTTCCTTCTTGAAGGGCTCGCCGGCGACCAGGCGGGAGGCGGCGTCGCGCCAGGCGAGGCGGGCGGTGTGGGCCTTCAGCTCCATGTCGGCGATCTTGAACTGGATGGCCTGGTTGGCGCCGATGGGGCGGCCGAAGGCGTGGCGTTCCTTCGCGTACTTGACGGACTCGTCCACACAGCCCTGGGCCAGGCCGGTGGCCAGGGCCGCGATCGCGATGCGGCCCTCGTCGAGGATGCGGAGGAACTGGGCGTAGCCGCGGCCCTCCTGGCCGAGCAGGTTGGCGGCGGGGACCCGGACGTCGGCGAAGGACAGCTCGCGGGTGTCGGAGGCGTTCCAGCCGACCTTGGAGTAGGGGGCGGCGACGGTGAAGCCGGGGGTTCCGGAGGGGACGATGATCGACGAGATCCGCGGCTTGCCGTCGGGCTTCCGGCCGGTCACCGCGGTGACGGTGACCAGACCCGTGATGTCCGTCCCCGAGTTGGTGATGAAGCACTTGCTGCCGTTGATCACCCACTCGTCGGTGTCGGGATCGAGCCGCGCCGTCGTACGGGTCGCGCCCGCGTCGCTGCCGCCGTCGGGCTCCGTGAGGCCGAAGGCGCCGAGGAGTTCGCCGGAGCAGAGGCGGGGGAGCCACTCCTGCTTCTGCTCCGCGGTGCCGAAGAGGTGGATCGGCATGGCGCCCAGGGAGACCCCCGCCTCCAGGGTGATCGCCACCGACGAGTCGACGCGGGCCAGTTCCTCCAGGGCGATGCCGAGGGCCAGGTAGTCGCCGCCCATCCCGCCGTACTCCTCGGGGAACGGCAGTCCGAACAGGCCCATCCGGCCCATCTCGCGGACGATCTCGTAGGGGAACTCGTGCCGCTCGTAGAAGTCGCCGATCTTCGGCGCCACGACGTCGTGCGCGAACTCCTCCACCGTACGGCGGAGTTCTTCCAGTTCGGGGGAGAGGCGGTGGTCCATGGTCGTCACTCCTGGTGGGAGAGGGCGCGGACGGTACGGGACGGGCTGGGCCGGCCCAGCTGTTCGGCCATCCACACGCTGGTGGCGGTCAGGCGGCCGAGGTCGACTCCGGTCTCGATGCCGAGGCCCTGGAGCATCCAGACCAGGTCCTCGGTGGCGAGGTTGCCGGTGGCGGACTTCGCGTACGGGCAGCCGCCGAGCCCGCCGGCGGACGCGTCGACCGTCGTCACGCCGTGCTCCAGGGCCGCGTAGGTGTTGGCGAGCGCCTGGCCGTAGGTGTCGTGGAAGTGCACGCCGATGACGTTCGTCGGCACGCCCTCCTCGTTCAGCAGGGAGAGGAGTTCCAGGACGTGGCCGGGGGTGGCCACGCCGATCGTGTCGCCCAGGCTCAGCTCGTCGCAGCCCATGTCGCGCAGCGCCCTGCAGACCCGGACGACCTGGTGGAGCGGGACGGCGCCCTCCCAGGGGTCGCCGAAGCACATCGAGACGTACCCGCGCACGTGCACGCCGGCGTCCTTGGCCTGCCGGACGACCGGGTCGAAGACGGCCAGGGACTCGTCCAGGGAGCGGTTGAGGTTGGCCTTGGCGAAGGACTCGGTCGCGCTGGCGAAGACGGCGACCCGGCGGGCGCCGAGGGCGAGGGCGCGGTCCAGGCCGCGCTGGTTGGGGACCAGGACGGGGAGCGAGACGTCCCGGAGGTCGGCGAGCTGGGGGAACAGGTCCTCCGCGTCGGCCAGTTGGGGCACCCACTTCGGGTGGACGAAGCTCGTCGCCTCGATCGTGGTCAGGCCCGCGTCGGCCAGGCGGTGCACGAACTCCGCCTTCACCGACGTCGGTACGGCCGTCTTCTCGTTCTGCAGGCCGTCGCGCGCGCCGACCTCGTGGATCCGGACGCGGGCCGGGAGGCCGGCCGCCGGTACGGTCATGGGGAGTGTCACTGGTCCTCCTCTGCCGGGGTGATCACGGCCAGCACCTGGTCCATGGCGACCGTGGCCCCCGGTTTCACGTCGAGTTCGGCGACCGTGCCGGCGTGCGGGGCGGAGATGACGTGCTCCATCTTCATCGCCTCCACCACCAGCAGGCTCTGCCCGGCGGTGACCTCGTCCCCCACGGCGACCTTCACGACGGTCACCGTGCCGGGCATCGGCGCGGTGAGGGAGTCGGCGCCGGCGTGCGCGGTGCGGTTCAGCGAGGCGGCGACCAGGTCGTGGTCTCGGACCTGCCAGGCGTCGCCGTCGCGGCCGATCCAGTCGGCGGCGCGGCGGAAGGTGTGCCGGACGCCGTCCAGCACCACCGACACGCGGTCGGCGGTGACGGTGTGCGTGCCGCGCGGGGCGTACTCCACCGGGTCCTGCACCCGGAGGTGGAAGCCGACAGGTCTGGCGGTACCGCCGAGGCGCCAGCCGCTGGGCACGGAGAAGGGGTCCGTCCAGCCCCCGTCCCCCTGCCCGGCGGCCGGCCGCAGCGCCTCCAGCCGTACGGCCGCGGCCGCCTCGTACACCTCGTCCGGTACGTCCGTGGAGACCAGGTCGTCCACCACCCGCTCGACCAGGCCGGTGTCCAGCTCGCCCGCCACCACCGCCGGATGGGCGAGCAGCCGGCGCAGGAACCCGGCGTTGGTCTGCACGCCCAGCGTGACCGTCTCGGCGAGGGCCCGGCGCAGCTTGCGGAGCGCGGTCGCCCGGTCCGGGCCGTACGCGATCACCTTGGACAGCATCGGGTCGTAGAGGCTGCCGACCTCGGAGCCCGCGCTGAGGCCGGAGTCGGTGCGGACGCCGTCCCCGGCGGGCTCCTCCAGGAGGAGGACCGTGCCGCCGGTGGGCAGGAAACCGCGTGCCGGGTCCTCGGCGCAGATCCGGGCCTCGACGGCGTGCCCGGTGAGCGTGACGTCGTCCTGGCCGAAGGACAGCCGCTCGCCGGCCGCCACCCGCAGCTGCCACTCCACCAGGTCCACACCCGTGATCAGTTCGGTGACCGGGTGCTCCACCTGGAGGCGGGTGTTCATCTCCATGAAGTAGTAGGAGGAGGGATCGCCGCCCGGCACGATGAACTCCACCGTGCCCGCGCCGACGTACCCGCACGAGCGCGCCGCCTGTACCGCAGCCGCGCCCATCGCGGCCCGCGTCGCCTCGTCCAGCAGGACC
This sequence comes from Streptomyces shenzhenensis, assembly GCF_021462265.1. GTDB lineage: Bacteria > Actinomycetota > Actinomycetes > Streptomycetales > Streptomycetaceae > Streptomyces > Streptomyces shenzhenensis. The sequence continues at coordinate 35,200 of NZ_JAJONF010000007.1, forward strand.
GAGGGCGCCTCCTCGACGACCTTCTGGTGCCGGCGCTGCAGCGAGCACTCGCGTTCGCCGAGGTGGACGACGTTGCCGTGGCCGTCGGCCAGTACCTGGATCTCGATATGCCGGGGGCGGTCGATCCACCGCTCGACGAGGAGGGTGTCGTCGCCGAAGGAGGCGCGGGCCTCGCGGCGGGCGGCGGCGATCTCGTCGTCCAGCGCTCCCAGGTCCCGGACCAGCCGCATGCCCTTGCCGCCGCCGCCGGCGGAGGGCTTGAGGAGCACGGGGGCGCCCAGTTCGCGCGCGGCGGCCGCCAGTTCGGGGTCACGGCCGCCGGGCACCACCGGCACCCCGGCCGCCGACACCGTCTCCTTGGCGCGGATCTTGTCGCCCATCAGCGCGATCGCGGCCGCGGGCGGCCCGATGAAGACCAGTCCGGCCTCCTCGCACGCCCGCGCGAAGGCCGCGTTCTCGGCGAGGAAGCCGTAGCCCGGGTGGACGGCCTGCGCCCCGCCGCGGGCAGCGGCCGCCAGCAGCCGGGGCACGGACAGATAGCTCTCGGCCGCCGGCGCCGGACCGATCCGGACCGCGGTGTCGGCCTCGCGGACGTGCCGCGCGTCCGCGTCGGCGTCGGAGTACACGGCCACCGAGCGGACGCCCAGCGAGCGGAGCGTACGGATGACCCGGACGGCGATCTCGCCCCGGTTGGCCACGAGTACGGTGTCGAACACGAGTCCCCTCCTCACATCCGGAAGACGCCGAACTGGGGCTCACCCAGGGGCGCGTTGCCACAGGCCGTCAGGGCCAGTCCCAGCACCTGCCGGGTGTCGAGGGGGTCGATGACCCCGTCGTCCCAGAGGCGGGCGGTCGCGTAGTAGGCGTTGCCCTGGCGCTCGTACTGGGCGCGGACGGGTGCCTTGAAGGCCTCCTCGTCCTCGGCCGGCCAGGACTCTCCGCGGGCCTCCAGCTGGTCCCGCTTGACGGTCGCCAGCACCGACGCGGCCTGTTCGCCGCCCATCACCGAGATCTTGGCGTTGGGCCACATCCACAGGAAGCGGGGGGAGTAGGCCCGGCCGCACATGGAGTAGTTCCCGGCGCCGTACGACCCGCCGACCACCACCGTCAGCTTGGGCACCCGGGTGCAGGCCACGGCCGTCACCATCTTCGCGCCGTGCTTGGCGATGCCGCCTGCCTCGTAGTCCCGGCCGACCATGAAGCCGGAGATGTTCTGCAGGAACACCAGCGGGATGCCGCGCTGGTCGCACAGCTCGATGAAGTGGGCGCCCTTCTGGGCGGACTCGGAGAAGAGGATGCCGTTGTTGGCGACGATGCCGACCGGGTGGCCGTGGACACGGGCGAAGCCGGTGACGAGGGTCTGCCCGAACTCGGCCTTGAACTCGGCGAACCGGGAGCCGTCGACGACGCGGGCGATGATCTCGCGGACGTCGTAGGGGGTGCGGGAGTCGACGGGGACGGCGCCGTAGAGGCCGTGGGGGTCGGCCTTGGGCTCGGTGACGGGCGCGACCTCCCAGGGAAGCGCGCGCCGGGCCGGCAGCGTGGCGACGATGTTCCGGACGATGCGCAGGGCGTGCGCGTCGTCCTCGGCGAGGTGGTCGGTGACACCGGAGACCCGGGAGTGGACCTCGCCGCCGCCCAGCTCCTCGGCGGTGACGATCTCACCGGTGGCCGCCTTCACCAGCGGGGGCCCGCCGAGGAAGATCGTGCCCTGGTTGCGGACGATGACCGCCTCGTCGCTCATGGCCGGGACGTACGCGCCGCCGGCCGTGCACGAGCCGAGCACGGCGGCGATCTGCGGGATGCCCGCCCCGGACATCCGGGCCTGGTTGTAGAAGATCCGCCCGAAGTGGTCGCGGTCCGGGAAGACCTCGTCCTGCATGGGCAGGAAGGCGCCGCCGGAGTCGACCAGGTACACGCACGGCAGGCGGTTGTCGAGGGCGACCTCCTGCGCGCGCAGGTGCTTCTTCACGGTCATCGGGTAGTACGTGCCGCCCTTGACCGTGGCGTCGTTGGCGACGATCACGCACTCGCGCCCGCTGACCCGGCCGATCCCGGCGATCACGCCGGCCGCCGGGGCCGCCCCGTCGTACATCCCGTCGGCGGCCAGGGGAGCCAGCTCCAGGAAGGGGGAGCCGGGGTCGAGGAGGGTGTCCACCCGGTCCCGGGGCAGCAGCTTGCCGCGTGCGGTGTGCCGGGCCCGCGCCTTCTCACCGCCGCCCAGCGCGGCCGCGGCGAGCTTGGCGCGCAGCTCCTCGACGAGGACGCGGTGCGCCTCCTCGTTGGCCCGAAAGGCCTCCGACGCGGGGTCTGCCGCGCTCGTCAGCTCCGGCGCCTGGTCCATGCCGCGATCCCCTCACCTTGTTAATGAGCGTTAACGCATTGCGTACAGGTTAACGACCGCTAACCTCCCTGTCTAGAATTGCTCCATGGTCACGAGAACCGACGCCCCGAGCCGTCGCGAGCAGATCCTCAAGGAGGCCGCCCGGCTGTTCGCCGAGCGCGGCTTCCACGGCGTCGGCGTGGACGAGATAGGGGCCGCGGTCGGCATCAGCGGGCCCGGTCTCTACCGGCACTTCGCGGGCAAGGACGCGATGCTCGCGGAGCTGCTGGTGGGGATCAGCGAGCAGCTGCTGACGGGGGCCAGGCGCCGCCTGGCGGAGGCCGGCGGGGACACCGCCTCCTCGGCGGTCCTGGACTCCCTCATCGAGGGCCACATCGACTTCGCCCTCGACGACCGTCCACTGATCACCCTGCACGACAGGGAGCTGGACCGCTTGCGCGACAGCGACCGGAAACTGGTGCGGCAGCTGCAGCGGCAGTACGTCGAGCTGTGGGTGGAGGTGGTCCGGGGCGTCTACCCGGCCCTCCCGGAGCCCGCGGCCCGCTCGGCGGTCCACTCGGTCTTCGGCCTGCTGAACTCCACCCCCCACTTGGGCCGACCGGGTTCGCTGCCGGGCCGGGCGGCGACGGCGGTCCTGCTGCACCGGATGGCGCGGGGCGCCTTCGGCGCGGCGGCGGAGGGTGACGGCGGCTCTCCGGCGTGACGAGCGTTACCCTCGCGCTCTGTGCCCCGCCCTGGACCCGCCCGCTACCCGCCGGTACCTTGAGTCTGAGCAAGCGCTTAGACATGCCGAAGTCCGTGGAGGTGGCGGCCGTGCGCCGTACGTTGTTCGACGAGGATCACGAGGCGTTCCGGGAGACCATCCGCGCCTTCATCGAGGCCGAGGTCGTACCCGTGTACGACGAGTGGTTCGCCGCTGGCCAGGCCCCGCGGGAGTTCTACTACAAGCTCGCCGAGCTCGGCGTCTTCGGTATCCGCGTCGACGAGGAGTACGGCGGCGCCGGCATCGACTCCTACAAGTTCGAGGCCGTCCTGTACGAGGAGACCGCCCGCGCGGGCGTCGCCTTCGGCGGTTCCGGCGTGCACGTGCTGCTCGGCCTGCCGTACATAAAGCTGCTGGCGACGGACGAGCAGAAGAAGCGCTACCTGCCGAAGTTCGTCTCCGGCGAGGAGATGTGGGCGATCGCGATGACCGAGCCGGGCACCGGCTCCGACCTCGCGGGCATGAAGACCACCGCCAAGCTCAGCGAGGACGGCACGCACTACGTCCTCAACGGCGCCAAGACCTTCATCACCGGCGGCGTGCACGCCGACCGGATGATCGTCTGCGCCCGTACCTCCGCGCCCACCAAGGAGGACCGCCGGCACGGCATCTCCCTCTTCGTGGTGGACACGAAGGCGGAGGGCTACTCGGTCGGCCGCAAGCTCGACAAGCTGGGCCTGAAGACCTCCGACACCGCCGAGCTGGCCTTCGTCGACGTCAAGGTGCCCGTGGAGGACCTGCTCGGCGAGGAGAACAAGGGCTTCTACTACCTCGGCCACAACCTCGCCTCCGAGCGCTGGGGCATCGCCTTCGGCGCCTACGCGCAGGCCAAGGCCGCCGTCCGGTTCGCCAAGCAGTACGTCCAGGACCGCGTCGTCTTCGGCCAGCCGGTCGCCGCCTTCCAGAACACCAAGTTCGAGCTGGCCGCCTGCCAGGCAGAGGTGGACGCGGCCGAGGCCGTCGTCGACCGCGCCACCGAGGCCCTCGACGCCGGCGAGCTGACCCCGGCCGAGGCCGCCAGCGCCAAGCTGTTCACCACCGAGGTCGCGCACCGCGTGATCGACCGCTGCCTCCAGCTGCACGGCGGCTACGGCTTCATGAACGAGTACCCGATCGCCCGCCTGTACGCGGACAACCGCGTCAACCGCATCTACGGCGGTACCAGCGAGATCATGAAGACGATCATCGCGAAGGACATGGGCCTGTAAGGTCCCCGCAATTACCGGCCAGTAGAAAAGGTGCCATGAACCAGGCACTAAGTGATCTCCTCGACCTGCTCGACCTGGAGCAGATCGAGGAGAACATCTTCCGCGGTCAGTCCCGGTCCGCCGTCGTCCCGCGGGTCTTCGGCGGACAGGTGGCGGCCCAGGCGCTGGTCGCCGCCGGGCGCACCGTCCCGGCCGACCGGCACGCCCACTCACTGCACGCGTACTTCCTGCGGCCCGGCGACCCGGGCGCGCCCATCGTCTACACCGTCGAGCGCATCCGCGACGGCCGCTCCTTCACCACCCGGCGCGCGGTCGCCGTCCAGCACGGCCGGCCGATCTTCACCCTGTCGGCCTCCTTCCAGGTGGACGAGGAGGGCCTCGAACACCAGGCCCCGATGCCTTCCGCGCCCGACCCGGCGACCCTGCCCACCTCGGCGGATCGTTTCCGCGACTACGGCCACCTTGACCCCGCTGTCGTGGAGAAGTTTCTTGAGGCCCGCGAGGCGATCGACCTGCGGTACGTCGAGGAGCCGCCGTTCGGCAAGTACGGCGAGCCGCGCGAGCCGCACAGCCAGGTGTGGTTCCGCACCAACGGCAAGCTCGACGACGACCCTCCCCCAGACTCCGTCTGGGGGGACCCCCAGCTGCACATCGTCCTCGCCGCCTATATCTCCGACATGACCCTCCTCGACTCCGTCCTGCTCGCGCACGGCCGCGGCGGCTGGGCGGTCGGGGACGTGGTGGGCGCCTCGCTCGACCACGCCATGTGGTTCCACCGGCCGTTCCGCGCCGACGAGTGGCTGCTGTACGACCAGGAGTCGCCGTCCGCGCACGGCGGCCGCGGGCTCGGCCAGGCCCGGATCTACACCCAGGACGGATCACTCGCCATCTCCGTGATCCAGGAGGGTGTGGTCCGCGTCCCCAGGTAGCACGGGGCACGGCCCGGGCCGAACGGCGGTCCCGGCCGGCTCGGGGGCCGGCTCAGGGGACGACTTCGACCCCGGTGAGCTGGAGCGATCACGGATGGTGACCATCCGAGGTGGCCATCGCCTTTATGCCGATTTAAGCTCTATGAGTGAAATGCCGCACAGTGCATGTGCCGCATAGCGGACGTGCCGCGTAGCGGACGTAAGTCCGGCAGAAAGGTATTTCCCATGCGAGTACAGCGCGCGAGGCGTCTCGCCGCGATGTCTGCCGTCGGCCTGCTGCTGGCCGGTGGCACCGCGATCGGCGCCGCGGGTACCGCCTCGGCGGCCCCCGCCTCCACTCACCAGACTGTCGTCACCGGCGGCTTCGGCTGCAACGGCTTCCGGGGCGGCTTCAACAACTGCGGTTTCCGCAGCTTCGGGTTCGTTCCCGTCGTCCCTGTCGTCCCGGTCGTGGTCGTCCCCACCGTCGGCTTCGGCGTCAGCGGCTTCGGCGGCTTCAACGGCTTCAACGGCTTCAACGGGTTCGGGTTCGGCTGAGCCGGCCAAGCGTCAACACACCAGGAACTGAGGGTCTGGGGTCAGGCCACGATGTGCGGCTCCCGCTGGCGGGGGCCGCACATCGGTCTGTCAGGCCAGCCCCGCCTCGGCCAGCAGATACGCGGTCATCGGGTCGTAGTACCGCGGGCTGATCACATGGTCGTCGAGCGGTACGGCCACCAGCAGGGTGCCCTCCGCCTCCGCGAGGAACAGCGCCGGGTCGTTGCAGTCGGCGTATCCGACGGAGTCCAGGCCCGCCTGCGCCGCGTGGCCCGCCCAGCCGTGGTCCGCGACGACCAGGTCCGGCAGCGGGCGCCCCTCGCGCTCGAGTCCGCCCAGAACGGCCTTCATCGGCTCCCCGGAGTGGGTGTGCCACAGCGTCGCCCCGTGTTCGAGGACCGCCACGTCGGCGAACTGCATGACGTACCCCTCGTCCGTCTGCAGCCCGTCCGGGATGACCACGATCTCGCAGCCGGCGGCGCGCAGCGCGGCCGCGGTCGCCCGGTGCACGTCCAGCAGACCGCCCGGGTGACCGGTCGCGAACAGCACCCGCTGCTGCCCGTCGGCCGCCTTGCGCAGCCGGGCCGCCAGCCGGTCCAGGCCGTCCACGGTCAGCTCGGGGTCGATGGTGTCCTGGCCGTACCGGTACTCGGGATCGTCGTTCACCCCGACCCGCTCGGCCATCACGGCCAGCACGTCCTGCTCGTCACTCCAGCGGTCGCCGAGTTCCAGCCCCAGCCACCAGTTGCGCTCGCCGTTGGCCAGCTTGCGGTAGTGGAGCAGGTTGTTCTCGCGGGGGGTGGCGACATCGCCCGCGATACGGGTCTTCACGAGGTGCTCTACGAGCTCGGCGCGGCTGGGCGTCCCGGGTATCGGCATGGCTCCATTCTGGGGCAGCGCGCGGTGCGCTTCGCCCGCGTATCGCGCGCTGGGACGTGGATCACTGAGACGGATCACTCCTGCCCCGGGGCGAAACCACCGCTCCATCCGCACGTCGGAGGCGTCGAGTTCGTCATCGACGGTCCGGACTCCGCGCGCCCCGGCCGCCGGCCCGCCCGAGGCCGGTGGTATGACGTCCGGGGAGCCGCTGGAGATCCCGCGCGGTCCGGCCGCGTGCGACCTCGGTGGCGGCCTCGCACACCGCGTACCGACCGAGCACGATCACGACCCGAAAGATTGCCGAGGCGCGTTCGAAGTGACCCACGACCACGACCTGGTGCTCCGCCCGACCGAGGCGCAGACGGCCGCAGCCCTGAACCCGCCCGCCGGCCGAAGCGGCGGGGACCTGGTCGTGGAGACCCTGGCCGGGCTCGGCGCGACCACCGTCTTCGGGCTGCCCGGCCAGCACGCCCTCGCCGTCTTCGACGCGCTGCGCCGCTCCGCCCTGCGCTATGTCGGCCTGCGGGTGGAGAACAACGCGGGCTTCGCGGCCGACGCCTACGGCAGGATCACCGGCGAGGCGGCCCCGCTGCTCCTCTCCACCGGCCCCGGCGCGCTGACCTCGCTGGCCGCGCTGCACGAGGCGGCCGCCGCCTCCGCCCCCGTCCTGGCGATCAGCAGCCAGATCCCGACGGCGGGCCTGGGCGGCGGCCGCCACGGATATCTGCACGAACTCCCGGACCAGGCGGCCGCCTTCCGGGGCGTGGTGAAGTCGGTCCACACGGTCCGCGCCCAGTCGCAGATCCCGTCCGCGCTCGCGGCGGCCTGGAAGTCGGCCCTGACCGCCCCGCACGGCCCGGTGTGGGTGGAGATCCCGCAGGACGTGCTCCTCGCCAGGACCGCGCTGCCCGTGGTGACGGCGGTGGACGCCACCCCGGACGAACTCCCCCCGCGCCCCGAACTGACGGCGGTGGCGGCCGACCTGCTCTCGCACGCCGCCCGGCCGGCGATCATCGCGGGCGGGGGAGTGGTACGAGCGGACGCGTCCGGCAAACTCCGTCAGCTGGCCGAGAAGCTGAACGCCCCGGTCGTCACCACCTTCGGCGGCAAGGGCGCGTTCCCCTGGCACCACCCCCTGTCCCTGCAGTCCTGGCTGGAGGACCGCCACACCACGGACTTCCTGGCGGACGCCGACGTCCTGCTGGTGGCCGGCTCGGGCCTGGGCGAACTCTCCTCCAACTACCACACGTTCAAGCCGCGCGGCCGGGTCGTCCAGATCGAGGCGGACCTCGGCAAGCTGGAGTCCAACCACCCGGCACTGGGCATCCACGCGGACGCGAGGCCGGCGTTGCAGGCGTTGCTGGAGACGGTGAGTCCGCGCGAGGACGACAGTGCGGCGGACCGGGTACGAGACCTGCTCTCGCGTGTCTCGGAACGCCTCACCGCCCAGGAACTCACCCTGGAACAGGAGGTGCTGGCGTCGGTCCGCCGCGCCCTGCCCGCCGGCTCCCCGTCCTTCTGGGACATGACGATCCTCACGTACTGGGCGTGGTCAGCGTTCGACGCCCAGGCGCCGAACCTCATGCACTCCGCCCAGGGCGCCGGCGGCCTCGGCTACGGCTTCCCGGCGGCCCTCGGCGCGGCCGTCGCCGACCCCACCCGCCCGGTGCTGGCGGTCTCCGGCGACGGCGGCGCCCTGTACTCCGTCGCCGAACTGGCGACGGCGAAGCAGCACCACCTCCCGGTCACCTGGCTGATCGTCGACGACGGCGGCTACGGCATCCTCCGCGAGTACATGACCGACGCGTTCGGCGAGGCCACGGCGACGGAACTGACCCGCCCCGACTACGTGGCGCTGGCCGAGTCCTTCGGCGTCCCGGGCGTCCGGACATCCCCCGAGACGCTGGCGGCGGACCTGGCGACGGCGCTCGCGACGCCGGGTCCCTCGGTGGTGGTGCTTCCGGCGGTACTTCGGATGTTCGCGCCGACGCACCTGGGCTCGCTTTGATCACCTGATCGGCTGTCCGCGGTGGCCTGCACGGGATATGTCGGAGTTCCGGCTTTCCTGCGGGGCAGATCGCGCGACGGCTGCCGGCGGCCCGTGAGCCCGGTGGGTACGACGAGGCGGGCGATCGAGTGGGCCGGAGCGCGACTGATGGGGCGGGCGCAGAGGGGCAAGGACTCGTGGGAGAGTCCGGGCCCACAGGGCGGACAGCGCAGGCGCCAGGTCTTCGTCTTCACCGAGGGCAAGGTGACCGAGCCGTCGTACCTCGGCATCCTCAAGGACCAGGCTGTCCCGCAGTCCGACAAAGTCCCGGTGGAGATGCACATCGCCGACCGCAAGGCGGACAGCGGGCGCAAGCCGCTCGCGCTGAGCCGCACCCCAACAAGTTCGAAGACCCGGTTTTACGGACCTCACGCCGCCTTGGCCGCAGCCACATCGCGCGCACGGCGTACAAGCTCACGTACCGGCCTGGCAGTTGGGTGCCGACGCAGTTCCATGCTCATCGTGCGGAAGTGGTCGTCACCGCGGTTGGACGAGACGTGTTCGTATTCGTCCAGAAAACGTGACCAGCTCTCGCAGGCCGCGTCCAGGTGGCCGACGCGCAGCTGGCGTTGTGCGAGCAGGGCGTAGGAGTGCACGCGGCCTTGGCGTTCCTGTTTCGGCTGGAGACGGATCGACTGCTTCAGCGCTTTGATCGAGCCCGCGAAGTCCTTCTCCTCGTGCAGGACGTGGGAGACGTGGAAGAGGTAGGCGGTCTGGTCGTAGCCGCCGATCGCGTCCCTGTGGTTGTCAGCCTTCGACAGTGCGTCCTCCGCCTCCTTCAGGCGAGCATGGGCTTGTTGCTTCAGGCCCACCATGGACGCGGAGTGGGCCTGCTGGCCACGTAGGAACGCCACGAGACGCGGGCCCGCAGAGGGGGCTGCTTCCGCTGCGGAGTCCGCGAGTTCCAGGGCCTTGGGGCCGTAGCCAAGGTTGGAGGCCTGGAGGGACATGCCGCGCAGGGTCCGGCAGTAGGTGACGTGGTCTTCCGCCTCGCGAGCCAGGCCGAGGGCTTGGACGTAGTAACGCTGTCCGAGGCCGTGGGCCTTCTCGTACATGGCCATCCAGCCGGTCAGGTACGTGAGGTCGGATGCGGCGGCCAGCATGTCCTTGCGGACGGATTCTGTGGCCTGCGCCTGGAGCCAGGGGCCGACGGTGTTGACGAGGAATGCGGACGCCATGGGCAACGCGTGCCCGGCACCGAGTTCGTCGAGGATGTCCGCGATCCGATCGGTCATGGTGCGGATGGACTGCACCTGTGAAGAGCCGATACGAACCGTCTTCTTGCCCGGAGTCACAGATTCGGATGCCGCTCGTGCGGGGAGGGGGAACGCGGGTACAGACAAAGCGGCTGAGAAGACCGTGGCTGCCAGCAGGCTGCGGCGGGACGGATCCATTGTTGCCCTTCCGAGGTCGATCAGCTCCTCGACAGTGTCGGCGGACTGTGCCCCCATGAGTGACGGCGCGGGCTCCAGGCCCGCTTCCGCGTGGGTGACGGGTCGTCCAAGTCGCGCCGAGAGGGCCTCGACGATCAGGGCCCTGACCTGGTGCTTTGGCTGGACCCCTGCAATCCAGTGCGCGACTGCGGTGCGGTCGTACGAAAGGTCGAGTCCTGCCTGAGGGCCGAGGCGGTTCACCTGCTGTGCGAGCTGGGTCCTGGTCCATCGTGCCTGGTCAAGCAGGTTGTCCAGGGCGCGGTTGGGGGTGCGCTTCCGTGCCATGTCCTCAACTCCCGAGGGCCTTCATGGTGTCCAACGACGGCGTTCACGGCGTTCACGGTCCCACCGTCCTCCAACGGTACCTGCGGAGGGTGTCCGAGCGGTTACCTCTTGCACAGGCGCCGAGTGATCTCGGCCGAAACGGGAGACCCCCGCGACCGCTAGCGACGGCCCGGGGGCATGGCACTCAACCACTATGGAGTTGAGAACGTGTTGCACCATATCGCCCGCCTCATCGAGCCGCTGCTGCGGCTGGTGTGGCCCGCCTCCGGGCGCCGACGGCATTTCCCCGGGGGAGGGGCGCTGCTCACCCCCGTGTCTGCCGCTACCCACCTCGCGCCCAACCGCGCGCCCTCGCTGTACGAAACCCCCCTCCGTGGCGAAGACTCCCCACTTGTCCGCCCCTACCTCCTCGCCCACGAACAACGCGAGCAGGCCAGACGGCAGCGCGCTCGCCGTCGGACCCTCTGGCTCGCCGTGCACGGCGTCGATGCGGGGCCTCGGCAAATCCACGGAGCGGACATCGGTTCGGACCGAACTCACGCCACCGAGGTGACCGTCGCGTGATCTACGAGAGCCACGACATCGCCGCCTCCACAGTCAGCCGGCCCCGCCTCCTTCCCTGGCCCAACCTCGATGGCAACCCCTGCTACCTCGTCACCGACACCACCGGCACCGGTCATCTCTCCCGCATCGCCGACAACGTCGAAGCCGTCCAACTCGACATGGCCGACGACCTCCTCGACCACGCTGCCGATCTCCTGGGTGACAGCAAGGCCACCGCGCCCCAACTTCATTTTCTCGCAGCCCGATTGACCGAATCGCTGCGCGACGTGCACCGCATCGCCCGTAGCAGGGGCGCCCGCCTGTCCGTCCCGGATGACGACGAGGTCCTTGCGGAGGACACCGGCACCTGACCCGCCGATCCGGCCCGTCACCGCCGAGCGTGCGGACGTTCCCGCCATAAAGCCTCGTACGTCCGCGCGCTCAGCCATGTCCCCCGTCCGGATCTCCTCCCCCTACCCCGCCGCCGAGGCGCAGGGACGCTGGTACCTGACCGATTCCTGGACCCTGCCACCCGTCCGGACCATCCCCGTGGACGCGGCCCACGCACCGCTTCGCATCGTGACGCGCAGGCCAGACACGCTCAGCGTGTACCGCCTCCTCCGAGCGCTGGCACGCACCCGCAGCGCCGTCGTACGGCACCGGCACCGTGACTTCGATCCGCCTCTGGCTCACACCGTGATCGCTTGGCCTTCGTGACAAGATCTGGGCGTGACGACGTTGTTCCTGACGGTTGGCCTGCCCGGGGCCGGAAAGACCACGAGAGCTCGACAGCTGGCCAAGGAGCACAACGCGCTGCGGCTGACGCCGGATGAGTGGATGCGCCCGCTGTTCGGCGATCCGCAGCCGGCCGGGAAGCGCAATGTGTTGGAAGGTCGGCTGCTCTGGCTGGGTCTGGAGGCGCTGAAACTGGGAACGAACGTGATCCTGGATTTCGGATGCTGGTCTCGTGACGAGAGGTCCGCGATCCGCTGGCTGGTGATGTCTGTGGGCGCGTCCTGTCAACTCGTGTACGTACCGGTGGACCACGAGACCCAACGTGCTCGGATCGCCCATCGCCAGTCGACCACCCCCGATCAGACCTTCGTGATGAGCGAGACGGAGCTCTTGCACTGGAGGACGCTGTTCGAGGAGCCCGACGCCACGGAACTCGATGGACATGAGGTGGGAGAGCCGCCTCCCGGGTGGTCAGGATGGCTGGAGTGGGCCGCCGACCGGTGGCCATCGCTCGCGTGACTGCCCGGCCAACCTTGGTGCCGCCCGGTAACGCAGCCGTGCCAGAAGCGCCGAGCCAGGAAAGATCCGCCGGACAGGCCCCATGCAGGGTGTCAGAGGCAGCCCCTACCGTGCTCGCATGACGCACTGGATACGCCGGCCCCTCCCACCTCACGAAGAGGTCAACGTCGTTTTCTTCCGCGGGATGTCGCTGGACGAGCTCGTCCGGGGACTCCTCGCCGCACAACGCATGCCTCTCGCGTACGGCAAGGGCGCCGACTGGGGTGTGATCATGCACGACATGCTGGGCTGGGACAGCGACGACCACGGCCTGGTCGACTACGGGCGGCTGTGCCGGGCCGGCGGTGAACTCGCCGTCTTCGTGACAGAGCCGTGCATCGCCAAGGCGCACGGTCCCGAGTTCGGCTACTACCGCGACGGACGTCTGATCACCGGCCTCAGCTTCGAGACCCCGTCCTACGGGGTGGGCGAGCGGCCCGACCTGCTGGCATCCGTCCTCGCGGCGGCGAACCTGATCGGGCCGCACGCGGAATGCGGCGGCGACGGCGAGGCAGGGATCGCGCGGTCGATCGCGGCTCACTTCTCGCTGCCCGACCTCGACCTGCCCGCCCCCGCCCTGCCGTGATTCAGCAGGGCCCCGGGCCCACCCCGTCGATGCGGCCGCCGAAGTCGCCGCCGTACTGGGAGCGCCAGTCGCCGTTGTAGACGTCGCGCTTCTCGACCGGGGACCAGTTGACGAAGCAGGCGCGGGTGGAGGCGACGAAGGAGCCGACGTTGTCGTGGAGGTTCGGCGGCATGTCGCGGTAGCCGCTGCGGGACGTCCACTCCCAGTAGTCGCCGTCGAAGCCCTCTCCGCTCCAGAAGCACACCGAGCCGTCGGGGCAGGCGGGAGGACCGGCGGCCGCATGTGCGGAGGCGCTCTGGGCGGGGACGACGAGCGCGGTCAGGGCGAGGGCGGTGGCCAACGACCACGTACGCAGCTTCACGGGATTCTCCGGAACGATGAGTCGGGGCGCCCCGACGGAACTGTCGAGGCGCACCCATGCTCCTGGGCGATCACCGTGACACGCCCGACGCCAAGATCGACTTCACTGGTGTGGGGGAACTAGTAGTTCAACACCACCGGAGGGATCCACCCCACGACATAGTGCAGGCAGGAGGTGAGCTGCAGTGTCCATCATGAGCGACCTGATCGAGCGGGGCGGTATCCCGGAGGGCTTCAAGGTCGAGGTCTTCGACGGAAGGGTGATCATGACCCCGCGGAGCCCGGAGCAGGACTGGACCGTTTCCGATGTGAAGGACGCCGTCAAGGCCGCGGGGATCGCGCGGGAGCGGGTCTTCGGGGACGTGCTGATCACCTTCCCGGGAGAGAATGACGCGGCGCCGGATCTCACGATCGTCGGCTTCGACGCCGAGCGGCGTAAGAACAGCTACTCCTGCCTCGATGTCCTCGCGGTGGTCGAGGTTCCCTCCGAGCCGGGGGACGAGAAGGACTACGTGCGGAACGTCCAGAAGTACGGGCGGTTCGGGATCGACTTCTACCTGATCGCGGACCCCTTCAAGAAGATGGTCACCCTGTTGTCGGAGCCGCAGCCCTCCGGGTATGGGCAGGCCGCCGAATTCCCGTACGGCGAGACGGTCAGTTTCACTCTCGCGACGGGGGAGCGGGTAAAGGTCGACACCAGCACGTTTCCCACGCGCGGCGAAAGTGAGCGGTGACGGGTGACGACGGCCGTACAGGTGCATCCGTACGACCGTTGTCTCCTCTAGTTCCTACCAGATCGCGTCGACCCACTCGGGGTGGTCGATGAACGGGTTCCGGTTGTGCTGGTAGGTGCTGTAGATGACGTCGTTGCGGTTCTCCTCGAAGGAGTCCGGCGGGTCCTCGTCGTTCCACTGCTTGAGGACCGAGAGCTTGCCGATGTACGGGGTGGAGCCGTTGTTGACCTTGTCGTCGGGCTCCAGGTCGGCGAACCCGTCGCCGCCCTCGTAGCGGACGGCCATGTAGAGGATCATGCGGGCCACGTCGCCCTTGACCGCGTCGCGCGGCTCGAAGGAGTCCGAGTCGACCTTGCTGCCGCCGCTGTTGGTGAAGGTGGAGCCGCCCTCGTCGAAGTCGAGGTTGCCGCGCTTGCCGTTGACCGCCACGTCCTCGGGCCGGATGTGGTGCAGGTCCGTGCCCGGGCCGGTGGACGTGGTCAGGTCGCCGTGCGAGATCGCCCACACGTGCTCGCGGTTCCAGTCGCCGCCGGCACCGCCGTTGAGGGACTTGCTGCGCGAGATGCCCGAGTACAGCAGGATCACGTTGCTGCTGTTGTTCGGGTCCTGGTCGGTCTTCTTCAGGGCGTCCCACAGCGCCGAGTACGAGAGATTGGTGACGTTCGCGCTGATGATCGTGTGCAGGGACGACTTGAGGCTCGTACCCGTCTTGCCGATCGCGTTCTTGTAGTACGTCGAGTCGTACGCGGTCGTGGTGGCGGCGGCCGGGGTCGCCGTCAGCGCCGGGGCGGTGAGGCCCACCAGGACGGCGGCGGTCGTCAGGGCCACCGACTTCCAGCGCCGGATGTATGTCGCCAGCATAAAGAGTTTCCCATCTACGCGGGTTGACGAGGCGGCAAGAAGGAGCGTGGCATGGACATGAAGACATGCAGGTAAACGGAACGTAAAAAGAGGCCCCCGGCCGTGTGGCCGGGGACCATCTTCGGGTGCCGGACCGCGTCAGCTGACGTCCGACGGGTCCAGCCGGTAGAGCGTCGAGGTGGTGCTCTGCGACGAAGAGGAGGACGAGGAAGAAGAGGACGAGGAGCTGGAGGACTTCGAGCTCGACGTCGAGCCGCTCGTCGTGCTCTTGCTGTACGCGCTCTCCTTCACCGCCGTGCCGTACTTCTGCACCCAGGCGGTCACCGCGGAGCTGACGCTGTTGTTGCCGCCCATGCCACCGCCCATGCCGCTGCCGCCGACCTGGATGTAGTGCAGCTTGCCCGCCTTGACCAGTTCCTTGAGCTTGGCGACGGTCATCGCGTTGTCGGAGCCGGTGAAGCCCCACATGGAGATCACGGGCTCCTGTGAACTCAGCTCGATCTGCGCGGCGGACTGCGAGTTGGAGACGGCCAGCAGCCAGGTGGCGCCGTCCCGGTGCTTCTTCAGGTAGGCGATCAGGCCGCTGTCGACAGCGCCGCCCATGCCGCCCATGCCACCGCCGCCGAAGCCGCCGCCCATGCGCCCGGTGCCGGTACCGCCGCCGGGCATCTCGCCGGTCCCGCTGGGCAGTTCACCGTTGCCGGCGCCCGGCAGTTCGCCGTTGCCGCCGCCGGGTGTCATCTGGCCGCTGCCGGTGCCGCCGGGAGCCTGGCCGGGCATGCCACCGCTCGGCGCCTCGCCGTTCGCACCGCCCGGGAAGCCGCCGTCCGTCTCGCCGCCGGCCTGGCTGTTCTGGCCGCCGCCCTGCTGGGTACCGGCCGGCATCTCGCCGCCGCCCGGGAAGCCGCCGCTGCGGTTGCCGCCGCCACCGCCGGGGCCGCCACCCATGCCGCCGCCCGTGGAGGGGCCCGCGGTCGGGTTCGTACCGCCCATGCCGCCGCCGGTGCTGCCGAACGGCACCGCCATCGCGTACGCCGTCGGACCCGCGAGGGCCGCGACCAGGGCCACCGCCAGGGAGGCCGTCAGCAGCCGGACCCTGGCACCGGAGCGGAAGACCAGCATGCCCACGATGCCGGCGACCGTCAGCACGCCGATCGTCGGCCACAGCCAGGTGTTCCAGCCGGAGGCCCGGCGCAGCAGCACGATCGCCCAGACGCCGGTGACGCCGAAGGCGAGCGGCAGGACCCAGATCCACCGCTTGTCGGTGCGGAAGGCCCGCACCAGCATCGCGCCACCGCCGCCGCACAGCACCGCGATGCCGGGAGCGAGCGCGGTCGTGTAGTACGGGTGCATCGTGCCCTGCGCGGTCGCGAAGATCACGTAGTGCAGCAGGGTCCAGCCGCCCCACAGCACCAGCGCCATCCGCCTCAGGTCGGTGCGCGGGGCGCGGCCGCACAGCACCAGGCCGCCGGCCAGGGCGATCGCGGAGAAGGGGAGGAGCCAGGAGATCTGGCCGCCGAGGATGTCGTTGAACATCCGGCCGAGGCCCGCCGAACCGGAGAAGCCGCCGCCCCCGCCCCCGCCGCCCCCGCCGTTGCCCTCGCCGCCGAAGACACGGCCGAGACCGTCGTAGCCCATGATCAGGTCCCAGGCGGAGCCGTCCGTGGAACCGCCGATGTACGGCCGGTCCGAGGCCGGGACCAGGGAGACCGCGATCGCCCACCAGAAGCTGGAGACGGCCAGCACGACGGCGGCCAGCAGCAGGTTGACGGCGCGCTTCGCCCAGGTGGCCTTCGACGCGTAGAGGTAGAGCGCGAACACGGCCGGGAGCGCGATCCAGCCCGCGAGCAGCTTGGTGTTGAAGGCGAGACCGAAGCAGACCGCCGCGCCGAGCAGGGGGAGCAGCTTCTCGTCACGGGTGGCGCGGAAGGCGAGCGCCGAGCCCGACACCATGAGGAAGACCAGCAGGGTGTCGGGGTTGTTGTCGCGGTTGATCGCGACGGTGATCGGGGTGAGCGCCAGCACCAGCGCGGCGACGGTCGCCGCGCCGTGTCCCCACACCCGCTTCACGGTGGAGTGCAGGATGCAGATCGTGGCGAGCGCCAGCACGATCATCGGCGCCATCATCTGCCACGTGCCGAAACCGAAGATCCGGCTCGACAGGCCCATGACCATGGTCGCGAGCGGCGGCTTGTCGACGGTCAGGAAGTTGCCCGGGTCGAGCGAGCCGAAGAACCAGGCCTTCCAGCTCTTGGTGGCGGCCCAGACGGCGCCGCTGTAGAAGGTGTTCATGCTGGAACCGGAGAGGTTCCAGGAGTAGAGCACCGACGCCAGGAGCAGGATCGCGATCAACGCGGGGAGCGACCAGCGCGGTGCCGTGTCCGGCGGGGCGGCGGCGGGAGTGGCCGTGGGGGGCGCCGCGGCGGACGCCGTGGGCGGGCCCCAGTCGGGGGACACGGGCGTGTGGGGGACGGGATCGGTGGCAGATGTCACCACGCCACCATGCGGGCGGCCGATGGGTGAGGGCTGTGCCGATCCTGGGCGCAGGCTGTGGGTGGGTGAGATGCCGGTAAGAGGGCGGCCGGTGCGGCCGACGACCGGTACTCCGCCGCGAACGGTCGCTCCGGTGTGCCGCGATCATTCGTTCGGCCATGCGGTACCAGCGGTACCGGGTATGTTGCCCGAGACCAGGACGGCCGACGGGAGAATCTGGTGCCTGGGGCGACTACGCTGAGGCAGGAGAGGAGGACAGCGTGCTGCTGAGGTTCCGTGTCGCGAACGTGCGGTCCCTGCGCGACGAGCAGGAGCTGTCCTTCGTGACCCCCGAGGATGAGCCGACGTTTCCGGCCCGTCCGGTACGTCTGGCGGGCGACCGGTCGATCGGTGTCTTCCCGCTGGTCGGAATCTTCGGCGCCAACGCCTCCGGCAAGTCGAACGTGCTCGCGGCACTCGTGGACATGCGGAGCGCGGTGCTCGACTCCTATGCCCGCTGGGCCTCGTACGACGGCGTGCCCCGCTCGGTCTTCGCGCTCGACCCCAAAGGGACCGAGGAACCGAGTTTCTTCGAAGTGGATCTCCTGCTGGACGGGGTTCGCTGGACATACGGATTCGAGCTGGGCGGCAGCCGCGTGGAAGCCGAATGGCTGCACAGCTACCCGCGCGGACACCGGCAGGTCTGGCTGGACCGGGACGCCTCCCGCGCCGAGCCGTACGACTGGCCGGGAAGCCGGGTCAAGGACCGTGCGCAGCTCGCCCGGCGCACCCGCCCCAACGCCCTCCTGCTTTCCACCGCGGGCACCGACAACCATCCGCAGTTGTCGCCTCTCTTCCACTGGTTCCGCCGCAACCTGTGGCTGATCGATCCGGAGGTCGAGCGGGACCAGCGCGAGGCGTTCACCCGCGAGGAACTCTCCGGAACCCGCGCCCGCCGTATCGAGGAACTCCTGCGCGTGGCCGACCTCGGCATCACCGGGACCGAAGTGGTGGACGATGGCAGAGGCCGGTCGACCGTCCGGCTCGTCCATCGCTCGACCGCCGGGGAGGCCGC
The DNA here is from genome assembly GCF_021462265.1 of Streptomyces shenzhenensis. Classification (GTDB taxonomy): domain Bacteria; phylum Actinomycetota; class Actinomycetes; order Streptomycetales; family Streptomycetaceae; genus Streptomyces; species Streptomyces shenzhenensis. The sequence continues at coordinate 53,549 of NZ_JAJONF010000007.1, forward strand.
CCTCGACTGGCAGACCGAGTCCCTCGGTACCCGCTCCTGGTTCGCCCTCCTCGGCCCGCTGCTCCTGGCGCTCGACGAAGGTGCTGTCCTGCTCGTCGACGAACTGGACGCCAGCCTGCATCCGCGCTTCGCCGCTGAGGTCGTCCGGCTCTTCAACGACCCGTACGCCAATCCCGACGGTGCCCAGCTGGTCTTCACGTCACACGACCCGACGGTTCTGACCACCCCCAGCGGCGGCCGGCTGCTCGATCCCGGCCAGGTATGGCTGACGGAGAAGGACGCGGACGGGGCGACCGAGCTGTATCCGCTGACGGCGGCGTCCCCGGCGAGGGAGGAGGACCTGATGAAGTCGTACCTGGCGGGGGCCTTCGGTGCGGTGCCGTCCCTTCACGAGGGCCAGATCGCCCGCCGTCTGCTCGCCGACCAGCAGCAGGACGCACCCGAGGCGGGGCGGAGCTGATGGGGAAGGCGAAGCAGGGGAAGGAGTCGCTGGGCCCCGCGCAGCGGCGTGGACGGCGCAAGAGGGTCGTCCATGTCTTCACCGAGGGGCTGGTCACGGAACCCTCCTACATCGACATCATCAGGGCGTGCGGTGAGCCGGCCGACCCGGTGGTCACCGTCGAGGTGCGGATCGCGAACGCCTCTGCTCCGGGCTCCCAGCGCAAGCCGCTCAAGCTTGTCGAAGCGGCGGTCGACCTGATGAGCGACGAGCAGCGGGCGGCCAGAAAGAACGGGCTGGCGAAGGAGTACTGGCCGCAAGTCTGGGTTTTGTTCGACCGGGACGAGCACGAGGGCATCGAGACCGCGCTCAAGCACGCCCGCGAGGGGAACGTGAAAGTCGCCTTCTCCCATCCCTGCTTCGAGGTCTGGCGTCTGCTGCACCACAAGCCGGTCACCGGCACGTTCGGCGGAGTCTGCGGGCACGTGACCACGAGGCTGCCCTTCGCCAGGGATCCGAAGGACGGAGCCAACATCAAAGTGGTGCTGCCGCACCAGGTCACCGGACGCTATCGGGAGGCCCAAAAGCGCGCCCTTCAGATGAACGCGGAGCACGGTGACCATGTGGCGCTCGTCAACCGGGACCCGTACACCAATGTCCACGAATTCGTGGAACACGGGCTCGGAATCGTTGCGTACTGACCCCACCTGCCACCACCTGACACCATTTCAGGCCGTAGGGAGCCGTTCGTGGCCAAGCTCACGCTCACCCAGTTGGAGCGGCACCTCTTCGCCGCCGCCGACATCGTCCGGGGGGCGATGGACGCCTCCGAGTACAAGGACTACATCGTCGGCCTGTTGTTCCTGAAGGGAGCCAACGACGAGTTCGACGCGGCGCGTGAAGTGATCGAGGAGCATGCGGCTGCGGAACTCGGTCTCACCGGCGGGGCGTTGGCCGACCTCCTCGAAGATGAGTCGGCGTACCGAGAACGCGGTGTGCTCTTCGTACCGAGGATCGCCCGCTGGGCGGAGATATCCACCGCCACGCACGACATCGCCGAGGGCCGACTGCATCCGGCGCTGCGGGCGCTGGAACAGCAGAACCCCACGCTCCAGGGGCTCTTCAGCCACCTCGACTTCGGCCGGATCGGCGGATTCGGCGGCTCCTCGACCGCGCGTGCCGACCAGCGGCTGAAGCTGCTCATCGGGCACTTCGACCGCGTGCGGCTGAGCACACGTGACGTCGAGTCCCCGGACGTGATGGGTGCCGCGTACGAGTACCTCATCAAGGCGTTCGCGGACTCGGGAGGCCGGGCCGGCGGTGAGTTCTACACACCACGCCCGGTGGTCCGGATGATGGTGGACCTGCTGGCACCCGAGCCGGGCATGCGGATCTACGATCCCTGCGTGGGCTCGGGCGGCATGCTCGTCTCCGCCAAGGAGTACGTGGAGGAGCACGGTGGCGACGCCTCGGCCATGTTCTTCGCCGGCCAGGATGCCAACAACGGGTCCTGGGCGACGGCGACGGTGAACCTGGTCCTCCACGGGGTGCGCCGGTTCGACCTCCGCACCGGGGACACGCTCACCGCACCGGCACACGTGCCGACTTCGGACGTCGACCGGTTCGACGGAGTGCTCAGCAACCCGCCGTTCTCCATGGACTACACGCTGAGCGATCTGGCGTACCCGGAGCAGCGTGCGGCGTACGGGGTGACGGGCGAGCGCGGCAAGGCGGACCTGATGTTCGTCCAGCACATGCTCTGGGAGACCCGGCGTCAGGGACGGGGCGGCACGGTCGTCACGGTCATGCCGCTCGGTGTGCTGTACCGGGGCGGCGGAGAACGGACGGTCCGCACGAAGCTGTTGGACGACGACACGATCGAGGCGGTGATCGGCCTCGCTCCGAACCTCTTCCACGGCACCGGCATGCCGGCCTGCGTCCTGGTACTGCGTCCGCCGGGGAAGAAGGACCCGGCGCGGGCGGGCAAGGTTCTGTTCATCAACGCGGACCGCGAATTCCGTGCGGAGCGCGCGCAGAACGTGCTGCTGGCCGAGCAGTCGGAGAAGATCACGTCCGTCTTCCACGAGTTCGTGGAAGTGCCCGGATTCTCGCGTCTGGTCGACCGCGAGGAACTACGGGCGAACGACGACAACCTCAACGTCCGCCGGTACGTGGACAGCACGCCGCCTCCGGAGCCGCAGGACGTGCGTGCGCATCTGGTGGGCGGTGTGCCCCGCGCGGAGATCGAGGCGAAGCGGGAACTGCTCGGCGCTTATGGGATAGCACTGACCGACCTCTTCGAGGAGCGCCTTCCGGCCGACCCCGAGTACGTCGACTTCCTGCCGAAGGGCCGACGGCCGGACACCGAATGGTTCGCCGACCTGGCCCGTCCCCGGGAGGAGCTGCTCGGCGTGGCCTTCAGCGAGTGGTGGGAGACGGAGGCAGGGCATCTGGTGGCACTGGCCACGTCCGCCGAGAGGTCGGCGGGTCCGTTGTCGGCTCGGCGCCGGGCGGCGTTGTGGGCCGCGCGGGAGTCGCTGGTCGAGTCCTTCGTGACCCGCCTCGGCGAAGTCGGGCTCGTCGACCGGTCCGCCCTCACGGGCGCGGTGATCGACTGGTGGCGCGAGGCCAGGTATGACCTGCTGGCGCTCGCCGAGAGAGGGTTCGCGGGGGTACTCGACGGCTGGATGGCGGATGTCGTGACACAGCTCGCGCCGGAAGCCGACCCGAGAACCGGTGCGCTGCGCCGGCCGACGGCGGGGGAGCGGCGTGCGGCGTACCAGCACAGGCTCGTGGCCGCTGTCGCCCCGGAATTCCTGGCGGAGCTGGCGGCGGCGGACGCGCGGAGGGCCGAACTCGACGAGCGCTGGCACGAGCTGCGCGCCCGGCCGGACGAAGGCGACCGGGAGGACGACGGGAGCGGCGGCGAGTCCCCGGCGCAGGAGGCGGCTGCCGCGGGCGAGGAGCAGCGGGCGGAACTTGCTCAGGTGAAACGTGAGCGTGCGCATGCCATCACCGTGGTCCGTCGCCTCGAAGACGGCGCGCAGGAGCGGCTCACCAGCGCTCGAGCCGCCCTGGCCGCCGATCACCAGGAGCGCCGGGCGGTACTCGACATCCTTCGCCAGGGGCTGCGGCGCAGGCTCGACGACCTTCTGCGGGGCCGGCGCCAGGAACTGGTCCGTGCCTATGAGAACTGGTGGGAGAAGTACGGACTGTCCTTCCGGGAGATCGAGCAGCAGCTGAAAGAGACGACGGGCACCGGTCCCGCCCCGACCTACCCCTGGTCCCGGCGGTGCGCATGGGAAGTTATGGCCGACGGTACACACCTCCTCGCCGACCGGACCGTGGTGGCCGATGTGGTGCACTCCCTGATCGAGGCCGAGAAGGACGTCGAGGGGGAACTCGCCAAACTGGATGTCGAGGAACTGCTCGCGCTGCTTGCCGCGGTCGACTCCCACGAGGTGGGCCGGGCGCGGCGCTTGCCCCTGCGTGAGGTGGCCGAACTGGTACGGCCCGTCATCGCCCCCAGCGCGGGGGACAGCCTCGGGATACCGGTTCTCCGCCCGGCGGACCTGACCGAGCGCGTCCTGGCGCCCCCCGCCCGGCAGACCGCCGAAACCGGACTGTCACCACGTCAGCCGAGGCTGCCGGCGACACTGCGGTCAGGAGACGTCCTGTTCGCACCCGCGGATGCGACGGGACGGACCTTCCGCGCCGCTGTGTGGCGAGGTGGAGCCGGGCAAGCGACGTACAGTCCTGGCGTCCTGTGCATCAGGCCCGACGTCGGCCGTCTGTCCGCGGATTACCTGGTCGCGTGGCTGATGCTGCCGGAAGCCCAGGAAAGCGTGTACACGGTGGCACGGTCCGACGGCGACCTGCGCCTCGTGAGTCCGGCAAGGCTGCTCGACGTGGAAGTGCCTGTACCGGTCCCAGCGGCCCAGAAGGAGTTCACCGAACGTGTAGCCATGCTGGCCCGGGAAGGGGGGGTGCGTCACGCTCAACTCGCCAAACTCCGCCTGGTGAAGGGCATCCTGGTACGCAACCTCACCGCGACCGCACGCGGCTGACAGCCGTGCCGACGCGGGTCTGTACCTCGGCGGACCCGCGCCGTGCCACCTGCCCGGCAGCATCTGTCAGACACGGACTCGCAGGTAGTAGAACCGCGTCGTCTGGGCGGCGTTCTGGTTGTCGTCGCTGACCAGGAGGACCTTGTACGCGCCCTTCGCGCGGCCGGTGACGACCATGCCCTCGATGTTGTCGAGGAGCGGGTTGGGCTGCGGCTGCTTGGCCGTGGCGCCCAGCGACGGGCAGCTCGCGATGTCCGTGAGCAGGGTCTTCCTGATCAGCCGTACACCGGCCTGCCCGGTGAGGTTCTCGATGCCGCTGGTGTCCGTGGCGCGCCGCGGGTCGGCCAGGAAGAGGCGGACGGTGTTGCCGACACCGGAGGTGAAGCCGCGCTCCAGGACGAGGAGACGGCCGTCGGGCAGCGCCTGCACCTCGGGAACGCCGAGGGTCGGGTCGTCGGTGCGGTAGGCGTACTGGGCCGACAGCCTGAAGTGGTCGTCCTTGGTGCGCTGCCAGGTCTGGAAGCGGACGATCCCGGCGGTGTCGCCGGAGATGGCGTACTCCATCGACGCCAGCAGGGTGCGGCCGCCGTTCAGGAGGGTCAGGCCCTCGAAGGTCTGGTTGGCGGTGGCCCGCCCGGCCGGGGAGACCAGGAGGGCGGAGGGCACGGGGAGGCGGTCCAGGATCTGGCCGTCCACCGAGTAGCGGCGGACGGACGGTTCGGTCTCGGAGGTGATCAGGCGGGTGCCGTCCCGGTCCACGACCAGGCCCTCGGAGTCGAGCGCGGCGCCGTGCTCGTCGGCGAGCCCGACGACCCTCTTCGGCGCGAGGGTCTTTGCGTCCAGGTCGAAGAGGTAGGACCGGTCGGCGAGGGCGGCCAGGGAGCCGTCCCGGTCCACCGCGAGCGCGGAGAGGTTGCCGACGAAATAGCCGCCGAAGGACGTCTTGTCCAGGGCGTCGGAGAAGCCGTCGAGGGAGACCGAGGGCGAACAGGCATGGGTGGCGGCGGAGTTGGCCGCGGCGGTGCTGCCGGTCGCGACGGCGTCGGCGGATCCGGCGGCGGCCAGACAGGTGGCCGCCGCCAGGCCGGCGGTGACGGTGGCGAGTACGGTTCGCAGGCGCATGACGATCACCGTAGGGCGGATCGGCGACGGAGAGGAGACCGCCCCGTGAAGGAAAGGGGCGGTTTACGGCCAAAGGGTGACCACCGTTCGCCGCGGCGGCCGCCGTCCGCCTCAGGAGGCCGCGAGGTCCTTGTGGATGACCTTCGCGACGGCCTGGATGGTGTTGATGCCGTAGCTCATCGTGCTGTTGTCCTGGGTCAGCACGGTCATCTGGTAGTCGTGGCCGCGGCCGGTGAACGTGCCCAGGCTGTGCACCCGCCAGCCGTGCGTGGCGCGCTGCAGCCAGCCGTTCTTGACGTGCACGGAGACGCCGGACGGGGCGCCGTACGGCGTGCCCCACCGCTGGGACGAGACGACCTGCCCCATCAGCTTCAGGATGTAGGCCCGCGAACTGTCGCTGAGCACGGTGTTCTTGGCGGTGACGAGCGCGAGCAGCTTCTGCTCGTCGTGCACGTCGATCTGGGTCAGCCCCCAGTAGTTGTTCGCGCCCGGGGTGGTCTGCGTCATCCCGGCGGCGGTCAGGAAGCCCTTGATCTTCGTCAGGCCGAGCTGCTTCCACAACGTGCTGGTCGCGTCGTTGTCCGACTTGGTGATCATGGCCTTGGCGAGCGACTGCTCGGTGGTGGTCAGGCTCCGGTTGTGCTTCGTCGCGTCCCACAGCAGCGTGGCGAGGACGGTCACCTTGACCGTGCTGGCCGAGTCGTAGTGCGTGGTGGAGCGCAGGGCGCAGGTCGTCTTCGTCGAACGGTCGTACAGGCCGACGGCGATCGTCCCCTTGCGGTTCGCGATGGCCGCGGTGATGTCCTTCTTCAGCTTCGTGGCCAGAGCCGCCTTGGTGGACGTGCAGCTGACGGTGGGCGTGGCGGCCGAGGCGGGCGCGGCGCCGGCCACGCCGGCTATGAGAAACCCGGTGCCGAGCGCGGTGGCGACCAGGCTTCTCCTTCGTCTGTGAGTCATAACCGTGTTGACACACGGGTTCGCGCGAATGGTTGTACGAACGCTCTGGTCTTTAAGGAAACATGCCAGAGGATGGAGCCCATGCGAAACCACCCGAGAGTGTGGGCAACGGCGGTATCCACGCTGCCGGTTGCGCTGTTCGCCGCCACCGGCTGCGGCAGCGGTCCCGGCCACACCGCACCCGCCCCGGCGACCAGGACGCCGGCCTCCGCCGCCAGGACATGGGACTCCGTCACCAAGGCGCCGGCGTTCCCCGACGGTGAGGTCGTCGCCCAGGCGGCGAACGCCACCGGGGGCCGGGAGATGGAGATCAAGGGCGGCGTCGGGAGCGGCATCCTCTCTGTCCAGGTGCAGTGCGAGGGCAAGGGCGAGCTGACCGTCGACCTCGAACCGCTCGGCTTCCGCTTCCCGTTCGCCTGTGCCGCCGGCGAGGTCAACTCCATTGACAACGCGGTGAACACGAAGGGCATGGCGCGCCCCGGCACACCGGGCACGCTGCGGGTGACCGCGTCGGCGGGTGTCCGGTGGGCGATCACCGTCGGCCGCCAGGACGCGTCCGGTGGATCAAATTCCTAGTGGGCTCGTGCCGCTGCCGGCCGGCGCGCTCACGAGTCGCTCAGGGAGCGCGGAACGTCCCCGGCTCCGGCGTGGAGGGGGAAAACCTGCGCCGTGATCGCTCGATCTCCGTGACGACGACAGGTAACTCGTCGCCGGTCCGGAACGCCTCCGGCGCACCGGCCGCAGGCTCGGACTGCCAGTCCATGCGCGCCGCCCTGACACCCGCCGCCGGCTAACGGCGTCGGCTCTCGGCGATCGGTACTGACCGGGGCGGCCCCCGGGCAGGGCCGTGCCGTCGGTGGTGCAGACGGGGACCGAGGAGACGTCGGCGGTCTCGGGGAAGATACGGGCGACGCGCATCGGCCGGAAGCCCGGCGCCCCCGGCTCGGGACCGGGCTGCCCGGCGGCGGCGAGTCCACGGAAGGACTGCTGCCAGCCGGGGCTGAGGTCGGGGACGCGCAGGGCGGTGCGCAGCTTGGCGGGGTCGCGGCCGGGCAGGTAGAGCAGCGCGTCGGCGTCGGCGACGCCGGGTTCTCCCGGGCCCCTGCGGACGAGGGTGATGTCGTCACCGGCCTCGACCCGCGCCCACGGACCGGCCGCGCCCCCGCAAGGGGGCTGCGCCCACGAACCGGCCGCGCCCCCGCAAGTCGGCCGCGCCCCCGCAAGTCCCGCCCACGGACCGGCCGCCCTCACGGACCGGCCGCCCTCACGGACCGGCCTCGTTCCGGCGGGCTGCTCCCGCTGTCCCTCCCGTCGGCTTCCCCTCCCGTCGGCTTCCCCTCCCTCGGCGTCTCCTCCCTCGGCGTCTCCTCCCTCGGCGTCTCCTCCCCCGGCTTCCCCCAGGACTGTTGCGGAGGGATGAAATCCGCTTCCTTCCGTGTTGTGACGTTGCGGACGGGCAGGGCGAACGAAGGGCATCCGCGTGGCAGCGCAACAGGGGGAGCGGCGGCAGGACGGCTGGGCGCGCAGGCTGGCCGGGTATGCCTGGCGGCATCCCCGGGACGTCGTGCTCGCGCTCGGGTCCTCGCTGGCCGGCATGGCCGTGCTGGCCGTCGTACCGCTGATCACCAAGGTGATCATCGACGACGTGATCACTGATCACAGCCGGTCCATGGGGCCCTGGGCCGGCGCCCTGGTCGGCGCCGCGGTCCTCGTCTACGCGGCCACCTTCGTCCGCCGCTACTACGGCGGCCGGCTCGCCCTGGACGTCCAGCACGACCTGCGGACCGAGATGTACGACACCCTGACCCGGCTCGACGGCCGGCGTCAGGACGAGCTGTCCACGGGCCAGGTGGTGGGCAGGGCCACCAGCGACCTCCAGCTGATCCAGGGCCTCCTCTTCATGCTGCCGATGACCATCGGCAACGTCCTCCTCTTCCTGATCTCCCTCGCGATCATGGCCTGGCTGTCGCCGCCGCTCACCCTGGTCGCCCTCGCCGTCGCCCCGGCCCTGTACTGGATCGCCAAGCGCAGCCGCAGCAAGCTCCACCCCGCCACCTGGTACGCCCAGGCCCAGGCCGCCGCCGTCGCCGGCGTGGTCGACGGCGCGGTGAGCGGTGTGCGGGTGGTGAAGGGGTTCGGGCAGGAGGAGCAGGAGACCGGGAAGCTGCGGGAGGTCGGGCGCCGGCTCTTCGCCGGGCGGCTGCGCACCATACGGCTGAACAGCAGGTTCACCCCGGCCCTCCAGGCCGTCCCGGCCCTCGGCCAGGTGGCCATGCTGGCGGTCGGCGGCTGGCTGGCCGTGCGCGGTCACATCACCCTGGGCACCTTCGTCGCCTTCTCCTCCTACCTCGCCCAGCTGGTCGGCCCGGTCCGGATGCTCGCCGTGGTCCTCACCGTCGGCCAGCAGGCCCGCGCCGGCACCGAACGCGTCCTGGAGCTGATCGACACCCGGCCCACCATGACGGAGGGCACCAAGACCCTCCCCGCCGACGCGCCCGCGACCGTCGAGTTCGACGACGTGTCGTTCGGGTACGACCGCGCCCCCGGCCGGGCCGGCCAGGTCCTGAGCGGGCTCAGCTTCGAGATACGGCCGGGCGAGACCCTCGCCGTCGTCGGCTCCTCCGGCTCCGGCAAGTCCACGGTCTCCCTCCTGCTCCCCCGCTTCTACGACGTCACCCACGGCGCCGTCCTGATCGGCGGCCACGACGTCCGCGAGCTGACCCACGACTCGCTGCGGGCCGCGATCGGCCTGGTCCCGGAGGACTCGTTCCTCTTCTCCGACACGGTCCGCAACAACATCGCCTACGGCCGTCCCGACGCCACCGAGGACGAGATCCTCGCCGCCGCCCGCGCCGCCCAGGCCGACCGTTTCATCGCCGAGCTGCCCGGCGGCTACGACACCAAGGTCGGCGAACAGGGCCTGACCCTCTCCGGCGGCCAGCGCCAGCGCATCGCCCTCGCCCGCGCCCTGCTCACCGACCCCCGTCTCCTCGTCCTCGACGACGCCACCTCGGCCGTCGACGCCCGCGTGGAACACGAGATCCACGAGGCCCTCGCCCACGTGATGCGGGGCCGCACCACCCTGCTCATCGCGCACCGCCGCTCCACCCTCAACCTCGCCGACCGCATCGCCGTCCTCGACGGCGGCCGGCTCGCCGACATCGGCACCGACGAGGAGCTCCAGCAGCGCTCGGCCCTGTACCGCAGGCTTCTGACCGACCCCGACGAGCTGGGCGGCGTCTCCCCGGGGCACGCCCTTCCGGCCGCCTTGCGCGAGGACACGTCCGTACGCGAGGAACTGGACGCCGAGTTCGACGCCGAGCGCGGCGTGACCCCGCGGCTGTGGACCGGCGACCGTACGCCCCGCGACCTGGCCCTCGCCGGCACCCCGGCCACCCCCGAACTCCTCGCCCAGGTCGAGGCGCTGCCCCCGGCGACCGACACCCCCGACGTCGACGAGGCCGGCGCCGTGCGCCCCGAGGACTCCTACGGCCTGCGCCGCCTGCTGCGCGGTTTCGGGCTGCCCCTGCTGGTCAGCCTCGGCCTGGTCGCCGTGGACGCCGGCATGGGCCTGCTGCTCCCGGTCCTGATCCGGCACGGCATCGACCAGGGCGTCAGCAAGATGGCGCTCGGCGCGGTCTGGGCGGCCTCGCTGCTCGGCCTGTTCGCGGTGCTCGCCCAGTGGGCGGCCCAGATCGGCGAGACGAGGATGACCGGCCGTACCGGCGAGCGCGTCCTCTACGCCCTGCGACTCAAGATCTTCGCCCAGCTCCAGCGGCTCGGGCTCGACTACTACGAGCGTGAGCTGACCGGCCGGATCATGACGAGGATGACGACGGACGTGGACGCGCTGTCCACCTTCCTCCAGACCGGCCTGGTCACCGCCTTCGTCTCCGTCGTCACCTTCTTCGGCATCATGGCCGCCCTGCTGGTGATCGACGTACAGCTCGCGCTCGTCGTCTTCATCACCCTGCCCCCGCTGATCGTCGCGACCTTCTTCTTCCGCCGGGCGAGCGTGAAGGCGTACGAGCTCGCCCGTGAGCGGGTGTCGGTGGTCAACGCCGACCTCCAGGAGACGGTGTCGGGCCTGCGGATCGTGCAGGCCTTCCGGCGCGAGAAGGACAGCGGCCGGCGCTTCACCGAGCGCAGCGAGAGCTACCGCGAGGCCCGCGTCCGGGGCCAGTGGCTGATATCGGTCTACTTCCCGTTCGTCCAGCTGCTGTCGTCGGTGGCCGCGGCGAGCGTGCTGACGGTGGGCGCCCACCGGGTGGCGGCGGCGACCCTCACCACCGGCGCGCTGGTCGCGTACCTGCTCTACATCGACCTGTTCTTCGCCCCCGTCCAGCAGCTCTCCCAGGTCTTCGACGGCTACCAGCAGGCCACCGTCTCCCTCGGCCGCATCCAGGAACTCCTGCGCGAGCCGACGTCCACGAAGTCGGCGGCCAGGCCCGTGGAGGTGACCTCGCTGCACGGCGACATCGCCTTCGAGGACGTGTACTTCGCGTACGGCGCCGCCGACGTGGGCGACGCGGCGCTGGGCGGCGTCGACCTGACCATCCCCGCCGGGCAGACGGTCGCCTTCGTCGGCGAGACCGGCGCCGGCAAGTCGACCCTGGTCAAGCTGGTCGCACGCTTCTACGACCCCACCGCGGGCCGGGTGACGGTCGACGGCACGGACCTGCGCGACCTCGACCTCACCTCCTACCGGCACCGGCTCGGGGTCGTCCCGCAGGAGCCCTACCTCTTCCCGGGGACGGTCCGGGACGCCATCGCCTACGGCCGCCCGGACGCGACCGACGCCGAGGTGGAGGCGGCGGCCCGCGCGGTCGGCGCCCACGAGATGATCGCCACCCTCGACGGCGGCTACCTCCACGAGGTGGCCGAGCGCGGCCGCAACCTCTCGGCGGGCCAGCGCCAGCTGATCGCCCTCGCCCGCGCGGAACTCGTCGACCCCGACGTGCTGCTCCTGGACGAGGCGACGGCGGCCCTGGACCTGGCGACGGAGGCTCAGGTCAACCTGGCCACCGACCGCCTGGCGGGACGCCGGACGGCCCTCCCGTCGCCCGACCACCACCCCTCAATGAGCGCTTACGCGCGCACCACCTTGATTGTCGCCCACCGGCTGACCACTGCCGCCCGCGCCGACCGGGTGGTGGTCATGGACCACGGCCGGGTCGCCGAGGACGGCACCCACGACGAACTGCTGGCCCGCGACGGCCGGTACGCCGAACTGTGGCGCACCTTCATCGGCCAGCCCGAGGAGCCGGAGGAGCCGGTGGGCGCGACCCGCTGACCCGTCCCCGGGGACTCGCGGCCCTGACGGCCGTGCAACCATCCGACACATGTCGGGCGTCCGTACATCCGTACGGTGATGGTGCACGGCTGCGGTACGGGAGGGGACGACTGTGGACAGTGGTGCGATACGCCGGTGGTTCGCGCTCGGTGCGGCCGCGCTGGCCGCCTCCGGGGCGCTCGCCCTCGTGGCACCGGCCGAGGCCCAGGCCGCGACGGCCGCGAACTGCGCCGGACGCGAGGTACGGACCCTGTCCTTCGCCACCGGCACCGTGCACGTCTACCGGCAGGGCGGCTACGTCTGCGCGATCACCCTCCCCAAGACCTCCGGCGGCAGGCGGATGATGTCCGTCAGCGTCCAGGCCCGCGGCAACCGCCCGGTGGTCGACAAGGGCAAGTACAGCTACCGCGCGGGCCCGGTCACCGTCCACGCCGGACACCGCTGTGTGTGGGTGAAGGGCGCGGTGGACCGGAGTTCGGTGAGCTCGGGATGGATCCTGTGCTGAGGGGCCGGGGCTGACACCCGGCGTTCACACCCGGCGGGCGCGGCCCACCGGGTGCTCGCCGCCGGGCTGGACGTACAGGTCGGATACGTGGCCTGATGCGGCGTCTAATACGTCAGACCGTGGCCGATCGGATACAGCACCCGTGTCGGATCGTCCGCCCGCTGCACCGGCACCGGGAGTCTGCCGCGCGGTGCCACCCGGCCGGCGATCACCCGTGCCGCGGCCCGCAGTTCGACGTCGGTCCACGAGTAGGTGGCCAGGCAGGCGTGCACGAAGGCGAGTTGGGCGACGTCGTACGGATTGCGCATCGCCACCGCCACCACCGGGCGGCCGGTCGCGACCAGTTGCTCCACCAGCTGCCGCTGTCCGCCGCCCGCCGTGACGTTGTACGTACCGACGACCACCGCGTCCGCCGCCCGCGCCGCCGAGACCGCCTTGTCGACGGTGGCGGCGGACGGCGCCGTACCCGTCGGCAACGCGGTTGTGGTGAAGCCCAGTTCGGTGAGGGCGGCGGCGAGCACACCGGTCGGCGGGCCGGTCGTGCCGGACGGCGAGTCCGGGTCGGCGCCGACCACCAGCACCGTGCCGTGCGTGCGAGGGGAGAGGGGAAGCAGCCCGCCCTCGTTGACCAGCAGGGTGGTGGTGCGTTCGGCGATCCGGTCGGCGGCGGCGAGGTGCTTCGCCGTGCCGACCACCCGGCCGACGTCCTTGGCGTTGACGTACGGCCGGTCGAGCAGCCCCAGCCGGGACTTCAGCCGCAGGATCCGCAGCACCGACTCGTCCAGCCGGGACTCGGTCAGCTCTCCGTCCTGTACGGCCTTCAGGACGGCGTTCCAGGCGATGTCCAGGGTGGGCGGGTTGAGGAGCTGGTCGGCACCGGCCTTCAGAGCGAGCACGGGGACGCGGTCGTCGCCGTACTTCGTGCGGACCCCCTCCATGCCCAGGGAGTCGGTCACCACCACCCCGTCGTAGCCGAGTTCGCCGCGCAGGATGCCGGTGAGGACGGGGCGGGAGAGGGTGGCCGGGTCGCCGGAGGCGTCCAGGGCCGGGAACTGGATGTGCGCCGTCATGATCGAGTCGACGCCGGCCGCGATCGCCGCCCGGAAGGGGACCGCGTCCAGTTTCTCCCACAGTTCCCGGCTGTGCGTGATCACCGGGAAGCCGGTGTGGCTGTCGACGGCGGTGTCGCCGTGCCCCGGGAAGTGCTTGGCGGTGGCCGCGACCCCCGCTTCCTGGTACCCCCGCACCTCGGCGGCGACCAGTGTCCCGACCGCGTCCGGAGCGGCCCCGAAGGACCGTACGCCGATGATCGGGTTGGCCGGGTTCACGTTGACGTCGGCGTCGGGGGAGTAGTCCTGCCGGACGCCCATCGCCCGCAGTTCCGCGCCGGAGAGGCGGCCGAGGGTGCGGGCGTCGGCCGGGGAGCCGCCCGCACCCACGGCCATGGCGCCCGGGAAGAGGGTGGCGGGCTTGCCGATCCGGCAGACCGCGCCGTGCTCCTGGTCGGTGGCGATGAGCACGGGCAGACCGCGCGGCCGGGCCAGCGAGGCCCGCTGGATCCCGTTGGACAGTTCGGCGATCTGCCGGGGATCACGGGTGTTGTGCGCCCAGGTGAAGTAGATGATCCCGCCGACACGGTACTTTTCGACCAGCTCGGCGGCGGTGCGGACGCCGATCTCCTTGAGGTTGGCGTCGATGTCGGCCTGGTCGGGGTCGGTGGCGGAGTCCCCGTAGACCCGCATCACGAACAGCTGCCCGACCTTCTCTTCCGGCGTCATCCGCGCGATGAGCGCACGGAGTCTGTCGTCGTGGGGGTTCCTGGCGGGGGAGTTCTCGTCGTCGGCGCCGAGGGCGTTCGCACCGGTGCCGACGGCCAGTCGCGCGGTGACACCCGCGGTCGCGGCGAGGACGGTACGTCTGGAGGGCACGTGCGCTCCTTCCGGTGGGAAACCGGCTGAAGGAAACTTCCGTGTGGTCATGCGTATGCGGGAAGTTTCTTTCCGTCAAGGCAACGCACGTTAACGGGAAAGAGGCCGCCATCGGCGCATTGGAGGGGCACGTCGACGGCGGTGGGCCGACGGCCGTGGTGCGGCGGAGAACCGTAATCCGGGAGGGGGAGCTGAAAGGTGCGTCAGGGACAGCGCCCCTGAAAGGGGCGCGGGGAACTGCGCGACCAACCCCCACCCGCCCGCACCCGACGAACGACCCGTTTCACCTTGTGGAAACCCCCCGCACTTGAAACCCCCAAGCGGCGATCATGGGCGGTATGCCCCTCGTCGCCATCCCCGGTTCCAAGTCCGTCACCGCCCGCGCCCTCTTCCTCGCGGCCGCCGCCGACGGAGTCACCACCCTCGTCCGCCCGCTCCGCTCCGACGACACCGAGGGCTTCGCCGAGGGCCTGGCCCGGCTCGGCTACCGGATCGGCCGCACCCCCGACACCTGGCAGGTGGACGGCCGCCCGCAGGGCCCCGCGCTGCCCGCGGCCGAGGTCTACTGCCGGGACGGCGCCACCACCGCCCGCTTCCTGCCCACGCTCGCCGCGGCCGGCCACGGCAGCTACCGCTTCGACGCCTCCGAGCAGATGCGCCGCCGCCCGCTCGGCCCGCTCACCCGCGCCCTGCGCGATCTCGGTGTCGGCCTGCGCCACGAGGAGGCGGAGGGGCACCATCCGCTGCGCATCGAGGCGGCCGGGGTCGAGGGCGGCGAGGTGACGCTCGACGCCGGGCAGTCCTCGCAGTACCTCACCGCCCTGCTGCTGCTCGGCCCGCTCACCCGCAAGGGCCTGCGGATCCGGGTGACGGACCTGGTGTCGGCGCCGTACGTGGAGATCACGATCGCGATGATGCGGGCGTTCGGGGTGGAGGTGGCGCGGGAGGGCGATGTCTTCGCCGTCCCGTCCGGCGGCTACCGGGCCACCACCTACGCCGTCGAGCCCGACGCCTCCACCGCCAGTTACTTCTTCGCCGCGGCGGCCGTGACGGGCCGTGAGGTCACCGTCCCCGGGCTCGGGCAGGGCGCGCTCCAGGGCGACCTGGGCTTCGTGGACGTGCTGCGGCGGATGGGCGCGGAGGTGGAGGTCGCCGCGGACCGTACGACCGTGCGGGGCACCGGCCGGCTCCATGGTGTCACCGTCGCCATGCGGGACATCTCCGACACCATGCCCACCCTCGCGGCCATCGCCCCCTTCGCCGACGGCCCCGTCCGTATCGAGGACGTGGCCAACACCCGCGTGAAGGAGTGCGACCGGCTCGACGCCTGCGCGGAGAACCTGCGCCGGCTGGGCATCGAGGCCGCCACGGGCGAGGACTGGATCGAGATCCGCCCCGGCACCCCCGCCCCGGCTGAGATCAAGACCTACGGCGACCACCGCGTGGTGATGTCCTTCGCGGTCACCGGCCTGCGCACGCCGGGGATCTCCTTCGACGACCCGGGGTGCGTGAAGAAGACCTTCCCGGGCTTCCACGAGGCGTTCGGCGCGCTGGCCGCGGGGTGGGGGATCCCGGTCACGCCGACTCGGTGAGCAGCCGGGCCAGGTGTTCCCGGCCCGCGGCGAGCAGGCCGGGCAGCGGGGCGGCGGACTCGTACCAGCGCTTCTCGTACTCCCAGCACAGCCAGCCGTCCCAGCCGTGCCGGGCGAGGACCTCCACGCAGTCGGAGAGGGGGAGGACGCCGGCGCCGAGCGGGAGCGGGGTGGTGTCGTCGGCCGAGGCGATGTCCTTGACCTGGACGTAGCCGAGGTGCGGGGCGAGGGCCGCGTAGGTGTCGGCGGGCTGTTCGCCGCCCAGCCAGGTGTGCATGACGTCCCAGAGCGCGCCGACCATGCGGTGGCCGACCGGGCCGAGGACGCGGATCGCGGCGGCGCCGGTGCGGTGCGAGTCGTGGGTCTCCAGCAGGAGCCGGACGCCGAGCGCGGCGGCGTCCTCGGCGACCGTGCCGAGCCGCCGGGCGGCGATCGCGTCGGACTCGGCGGCGGGCAGGGACGGGTCGGCGCCGGGGAAGACGCGGGCGTAGGAGGCGCCGAGGTCGTGGGCGAGCTGGAGGAGCCCGCGCATCTCGTCGATGACCGGGGCGTCCGCACCGGGCGCCGCGACCCGCGCGTACCCGGCGACGCCCAGGACCTCCACCCCGGTCGCCTTGAACTCGGCGGCCACGTCGGACCGCGCGGCCGGGCCGAGGCCGGGATGCACGGGCTCTTCCGGGTGGGCGCGCAGTTCGACGCCGTGGTAGCCGTGGGCGGTGGCGAGGGCGAGCACGTCCGGCAGCGGCAGGCCGGGCACCCCGAGGGTGGAGAAGGCGAACTTCATGCTCCCCAACCTACTTCTGTCCCCGACCTGCTTCTCACTTACCGGTCGCGTGCAGGTCCAGCCGCCAGTCCTGGCCGACCAGGTCCCTGCCGAAGGAGCGGTGCGGTTTCTCGGCGGTGAGGACGAAACCGTGCCGCTGGTAGAGGCGGCGGGCGGCGGACAGAACGTCGTTGGTCCACAGCACCAGGTCGCGGTAGCCGACCCCGCGGGCGAACTCGGTCACGGCGGTGACCAGATGGTCACCGATGCCGAGGCCGCGGGCCTCCGGCTCGACGAGCAGCAGCCGCAGCCGCGCGGTGCCCGGGGCGTCGTCCCGTACGCACATCACGCAGCCCACCGGCCGCCCGGCCCACTCGGCGATCCAGGTCCGCTCCAGGTGCGGGTCGTGGTCCTCGGCGTAGTCGGCGACGATCCGGGCGACCAGGCCCTCGTAGTCGGTGTTCCAGCCGTACTCGGCCGCGTACAGGGCGGCGTTGCGCTGCACGATCCAGCCCAGGTCACCGGGGTGCGGCTCGCGCAGCACGACCTCGCCGGGCCCGGCCGGGGCGTGCCCGTCGCCGAGGATCGTGCGGATGGTGCGCATGGCCTCGGCGAGCCGGGGCCGCTCACCGGGGTCGACGGCGCCCAGCAGCGAGCCGACCGATTCCCGGGCGCGCTCGTCCAGCAGCTCGGCGGCGGCCCGGCCGCCCGCGGTCAGGGACACGCGCCGCCGCCGCGGGTCCTTCTGCGAGGGCGCGCGCTCGATCAGCCCGGCCTCCTCGAACTTGTTGAGGATCCGGCTCAGGTACCCGGCGTCCAGCGCGAGATCGGACCGCAGGTCGGCCGCGTCGGTGTCGGCGGAGTGCGCCAGCTCGTACAGCACGCGGGCCTCGGTGAGGGTGTACGGGGCGTAGAGGTGGCGGCCGTAGTCGAGGGCGCCGATGAGGTTGGTGTAGAAGCGGTTGAACGCACGGACTTCCTGGACGGTCATGGCTGGACCCCGATGGTTGACTGAGTCAGAGATACCGTGTCTCCGAGGCTACCCGCCGCCCCGCCCGGCCGGAAGGTGCCGGCCCGAACGGCGGTTCATCAGGCTTTACTTGTTCTTTTTGTCCGGACCTGGTCCTGCTTTTGACTTCGGCGCCCCCTCGCCGTAGGTTTATACACGAACGTCACTTATGTCCGTTTCAACCAGGACGTGACGTGGTCCGCCGAAGGGCCCGGACGGTGCCGAGAAAGCCCGGCATCGCGGGCGGCGGACGCGCCCAGAGCTGCGCGCAGGCTCTGGAGCGCACGCAGGGCGGTCCGCCCACCGAATGCGGCGGCCGTCGTCAGACAACCACACCCTCTGAGAGGGGCTGAAAACATGCGCGCGCACAGCACACGTATGAAGAGGGTCGTCATCGCTGCGATCTCGGCACCCATCCTGGCGCTCGGCGTCGGCGCCGGCGTCGCCAGCGCGGCAACTCACTCCGCGCCGGCCCAGGTCGCCACCATCCAGGACAACGGCGGTGGCGGCGGTCACGGCGGTGGCGGTGGCGGTCACGGCGGTGGCGGCGGCCATGGCGGTGGCCATGGCGGTGGCGGTTACGGCGGCCACGGCGGTTACGGCGGCCACGGTGGCTATGGCGGTTATGGCGGCTATGGCGGCTATGGCGATCACGGCTATGGCGGCTATGGCGGCTATGGCGATCACGGCTACGGCGGCTACGGCGGCTACGGCGGCTATGGCGGTCACGGTGGCTATGGCGGTCACGGTGGCTATGGCGGTCACGGCGGCTATGGCGGTCACGGCGGCCGCTAGTGGCGCTAGCCGGGTCGCGGCGTCTGCCGTCTCCTGACAGCACAGAGTGGGTCCGGGTGCCCGTCCTTCGGGCACCCGGACCCGTGTGTCGAAAGACCCCTTACCTGTCCGGGGGCACCTGAGCCGCGCCCCCCGGCTTCCGGTACGTCCTCTCCGGGCGGCCGGTCAGGTGCGCGGCACGCCCGAGGACCCCCGCACCATCAGCTCACCCCGCACCGTCGCGATCCCGCCCGGCGGCGGCTCCTCGCGGCCCATGGCGATACGGCCGGCCCGCGCCCCCGCCTCGGCCAGCGGCAGCCGCACCGTCGTCAGCGACGGCACCACGTCGATGCTGAACGGCAGGTCGTCGAAGCCGGCCACCGACACGTCCGCCGGGATCCGCAGCCCGGACTCCCGCAGCGCCGCGCACGCGCCGAGCGCCACCGAGTCGTTCGCGGCCACCACGGCCGTCAGCGTCGGATCCCTGCGCAGCAGTTCGAGCGTCGCCTCGTACCCCGCCCGGCGGTCGTACCGCCCGTGCACGGTCCAGCGCGGGTCCTCCTCGATCCCCGCGTCGGCCAGCGCGGCCCGGTGGCCCTCCAGCCGGTGCCGGGTGGTCGTCCGCTCCTCCGGGCCGGCGATGTAGCCGAGGCGCCGGTGGCCGAGCCCGATCAGGTGCTCGGTCAGCTGCTTGCCGCCGCCGCGGTTGTCGAAGGTCAGCGCCACCGCGTCGGTGTCCGGGGCCGGCGGCCGCCCGCACAGCACCACCCGGGTCCCGGCGTCCGCCAGCTTCCGCAGCTTCGCCGCCACCGCCGCCGCGTGCGGCGGGTTCTCCATCGCCCCGCCGGTCAGGATCACCGCCGCCGCCCGCTGCCGCTGCAGCAGGGTCAGGTACGTCAGTTCCCGCTCCGGTGACCCGCCGGTGTTGCACACCACCGCCAGCCGCTCGCCGCCCGCGCGCCCGCCCGGGCCGCCGATCTCGGCCTGGATCGCGCTCGCCATGATCCCGAAGAACGGGTCGGCGATGTCGTTGACCAGGATGCCGACCAGGTCGGAGGTGGCCGCCGCGAGCGCGCTCGCCGGCCCGTTGAGGACGTAGTCCAGCTCGTCCACCGCCCGCAGCACCCGTTCCCGCGTGGACGCCGCCACCGGGTAGTTGCCGTTCAGTACGCGCGACACTGTCGCGGGCGAGACCTGGGCGCGGGCCGCCACGTCCGCCAGGGTCACCGTCATCTCGTCGTCCTCCGGTCGCGCATCTCGTCGTATGCCGTCCTGCACAGGTCCATCGACAGCCGGCTCACAGAAAGCCCCCCTGCCGTGCAGACCATAAGGTCATTCATTTCTGCTGTTCGCCCCCTCGAACGAGTCGCTCCCACCCCGGTCTTGTACAGACCAGGGTTCAAAGGCTAACTTCTGACCATATAGAAAGCGCTTGCTGCGTTGCTGAGACGCACGCGGACGAAGGGAATCACGTGAACCGCAAGACGGTGCGTATCGCCATGAACGGCGTCACCGGGCGCATGGGCTACCGCCAGCACCTCGTCCGCTCGATCCTCGCCCTGCGTGAGCAGGGCGGACTCGACCTCGGCGACGGCACGGTGCTCTGGCCGGAACCGGTCCTCGTCGGCCGCCGCGAACACGCGCTCCGCGAGATCGCCGACCGGCACGGCCTGTCCGCCGAGCACATCGCCACCGACCTGGCGGCCGTGCTCGCCGACCCCACCATCGACATCTACTTCGACGCCCAGGTCACCTCCGCCCGCGAGGAGGCCATCAAGCAGGCCGTCGCCGCCGGGAAGCACATCTACACCGAGAAGCCGACGGCCACCGGCCTGGACGGCGCCCTGGAGCTGGCCCGGCTCGCGCACGCCAAGGGCGTCAAGTCCGGCGTCGTCCAGGACAAGATCTTCCTGCCCGGCCTGCTGAAGCTGAAGCGGCTCATCGACGGCGGCTTCTTCGGCCGGATCCTGTCGGTCCGCGGCGAGTTCGGCTACTGGGTCTTCGAGGGCGACTGGCAGCCTGCCCAGCGCCCCTCCTGGAACTACCGCGCGGAGGACGGCGGCGGCATCGTCGTCGACATGTTCCCGCACTGGGAGTACGTCCTGCACGAGCTGTTCGGCCGCGTGCAGTCCGTACAGGCCCTCACCGCCACCCACATCCCGCAGCGCTGGGACGAGAACGGCAAGCCCTACGACGCGACGGCGGACGACGCCGCGTACGGCATCTTCGAGCTCGACGGCGGTGCCGTCGCCCAGATCAACTCCTCCTGGACGGTCCGCGTCAACCGCGACGAACTGGTCGAGTTCCAGGTGGACGGCACCGAAGGCTCAGCGGTCGCCGGCCTGCGCAACTGCCGCGTCCAGCACCGCAGCGCGACCCCCAAGCCGGTCTGGAACCCGGACATCCCCGCCACCTACGCGTTCCGTGAGCAGTGGCAGGAGATCCCGGACAACACCGAGTTCGACAACGGCTTCAAGGCCCAGTGGGAGCTGTTCCTCAAGCACGTCTACGCCGACGCCCCCTACCGCTGGGACCTGCTGGCCGGCGCCCGTGGCGTGCAACTCGCCGAGCTGGGCCTGAAGTCCTCGACGGAGGGCCGCCGCATCGAGGTACCGGAGATCGCGCTGTGACCATCCGACTGCCCGACTCCGAAGGGGGCCTCAGGGCGTACGAGCCGCGCACCGAGCCGCTCGCCCTCACCCCCGGCACCCCCTTCACCTCCCGTACGGTCTTCTCGGCGGCGCACGTCGTCGCCGACCCGTTCGCGGACACGAACCCCGACGCGCCGGCCGCCGTCGACTGGGACGCCACCCTCGCCTTCCGCCGCCACCTGTGGTCGCACGGCCTGGGCGTCGCCGAGGCGATGGACACCGCCCAGCGCGGCATGGGCCTGGACTGGGCGGGCGCCGCCGAGCTGATCCGGCGCAGTGCCGCCGAGGCGCGTGCCGTGGGCGGCCGGATCGCCTGCGGGGTGGGCACCGACCAGATCGCGGGCGGTTCCCTCGCCGAGGTCCGGGCCGCGTACGAGGAGCAGCTCGCGCTCGTCGAGGAGTCCGGCGCCCAGGCCATCGTGATGGCCTCCCGGGCGCTCGCCGCCACGGCCGCCGGTCCCGAGGACTACCTCGGCGTCTACGGCCACCTGCTGCGCCAGGCCGCCGAGCCGGTGGTCCTGCACTGGCTCGGCCCGATGTTCGACCCGGCGCTGGAGGGCTACTGGGGCTCGTCCGACCTGGACGCGGCCACCGACACCTTCCTGGAGGTCATCGCCGCCCACCCCGACAAGGTCGACGGCATCAAGGTCTCCCTGCTCGACGCGCGGCGCGAGGTCGACCTGCGCCGGCGCCTGCCGGAAGGCGTCCGCTGCTACACCGGTGACGACTTCAACTACCCCGAGCTGATCGCGGGCGACGCGCAGGGTTTCAGCCACGCCCTGCTCGGCATCTTCGACCCGCTGGGGCCGCTGGCGGCACAGGCGGTCCGGGTCCTGGACACCGGGGACACGGCCGGCTTCCGCGGCCTCCTGGACCCCACTGTCGAGCTCTCCCGGCACCTCTTCCAGGCCCCCACCCGGTTCTACAAGACCGGCGTGGTCTTCCTGGCCTGGCTGGCCGGCCACCAGTCCCACTTCACCATGGTCGGCGGCCTGCAGTCGGCCCGCTCCCTGCCGCACTTCGCGCGCGCCTACGAACTCGCCGACGGCCTGGGGCTGTTCCCGGACCCGAAGCTGGCCGAGGAGCGCATGAAGACCCTTCTCGCCCTGTACGGAGTCGACCAGTGACCGGCGACCTGTCCCGCTTCTCCATCAACCAGATGACCGTCAAGCAGCTGTCGATGCCCGAACTCGTCGACGCCTGCCTGGAACTGGGCGTGCCGGGCGTCGGCCTGTGGCGCGAGCCGGTGCGGTCGTACGGGGTGGAGGCGAGCGCCAAGCTGGTCCGTGAGGCGGGCCTGGCCGTCACCACCCTGTGCCGGGGCGGCTTCCTCACGGCGATCGACCCGGACGAGCGGGCCGCCGCCGTCGCCGACAACCGGCGGGCCGTGGAGGAGGCCGCGGCCCTCGGCACGGACACCCTCGTGCTGGTCTCCGGCGGCCTGCCGGCGGGCTCCAGGGACCTGCGCGGCGCCCGGGAACGCATCGCGGACGCCCTCGCCGAACTCGGCCCCTACGCCGAGGAACACGGCGTCCGGCTGGCCATCGAGCCGCTGCACCCCATGTTCGCCTCCGACCGCTGCGTGGTCTCCACCCTCACCCAGGCGCTGGACCTCGCGGAGCGCTTTCCTTCGCACCAGGTCGGCGTCACCGTGGACACGTACCACATCTGGTGGGACGACCAGGCGCCCGCGCAGATCGCCCGGGCCGGCGCGGGCGGCCGCATCCACACCTTCCAACTCGCCGACTGGATCACCCCGTTGCCGGAGGGCGTCCTCAACGGCCGCGGCCAGATCGGCGACGGCGCGATCGACATGCGCGAGTGGCAGGGCTACGTGGAGGCGGCCGGCTACACCGGCCCCATCGAGGTCGAGCTCTTCAACGACGGGCTGTGGGCGAGGGACGGCCGCGAGGTGCTGGCGGAGACGGTGCACCGGTTCCTGGAGCACACGGCGTAGTCCAGCGAGGCGGCCGAAGAAGCGGACCTGTTCTCCGGCCGCCGCCCCACGGTGGCGTATACGTGACGTATACTCGACATATGTCCGACGTCATGATCCGCGTGCCCGCAGAAGTCCGTGACCAACTGGCCGCCGTGGCCGAGGCGCGAGGCACCAGCCTCCGTGCCCTCATGCAGGACATAGCCGCTCAGACGCTGACCCCCGAGCAGATCAGGGAGCGGGCCGACCGCACGCGTGCGCTGCTGGCCGAGCGCTTCGGGCACTACGTCTCGGATGAGGAGTCCGCCGAGATGCGGCGCAAGATGCGGGAGGCCGCCACCGCTCACCGTGCTGCCTCGGCCGGGACGGAGCGGAACCCTTGAGCTGGACCGAGCACTACGTCCTCGACACCCCCACCCTCCTGGCGATGGGGGGCGACAAGCAGGTCTCCGGCCTGATCCATGCCGCTGCCGCCAGTGACGACATGCGTCTGTGGGTACCTGCCCTGTGTCTCCTGGAGGCCGAGCGCCAACGTGCCGGGATCGTCGACCACGTGGGCGTGTTGGTGGACGTACTCCATCTCGTCGACGACGACTACTCCATGGCGGTCACCATCGCCGAGCTACGCGGCGCGGGCGTGGACTTCGGTGTTTCCGCCGCCGTGCACACCGCGAGGCCGAACCAGACGCTCCCCATGGGCGGCCTGATCGCCTCCGTGGCACCGGAGCCGTACGAAGGACTCGGCGTCGGGGTCATGGACCTGAACCGATGAGCTCTGCACTTCCGGGGCGTCAGCGACTGATACGCCCGTCCCGCACGGCCCCGACGAACGCGGCCCAGCCGTCGGACGAGAAGACCAGCGCCGGGCCGGTGGACCCCGCCTTGCTGTCGCGGACGGGTACGACGGCGTGGCCACGGGCTACTTCGAGGCAGTCGCCCTGATCCCCGCCGCTGTAGCGGACCGCCCACACAGCGCCGCAGCACCGACTCGTCGAGCAGCGTCCAGATGACCGGATTCAACGGCCCTTCGGGAATCCGGGCACGCTTTGTTCGAATGGCAACGGCCTCGTCAAGCTCGTCCGCCGTGCGGGTCGGCCGGTACCTGTTACCTCGTGGGTGACGGCGTAGGCCGTGTCTCCCGGCTCGCGGATCAGATCGAGGGGCTGCAACTCGGCATGGCGGAGGGGCTGTTGGACCATGCGGCCGTACTCCTCACCGAGCACCGCCTGACCGGCGAGGAACTCCACCACCTCGCCCGGCGGCTGAGCGAATCGCTGAGGGACGTCAAGCGTGTCGCCGAGAGCCGCGGTGCGCGGTTGCCGTCCGGTTGACCCTCGACCATGTGCAGGGCCCAGAGTGCGGGGTGTGGAGAACGACATGCGCAGCATCGGAGAGCTGGCCCGTGACAGTGGCCTGGGCATAAGCGCCCTGCGGTTCTACGACCGTGCCGGTGTGCTGGTCCCCGCCTGGGTGGATCCGGTGAGCGGTTACCGCTGGTACGAACCCGGGCAGCTCGAAGAGGCACGGCTGCTGGCCTGCCTGCGCCGGGCCGGGATGCCGCTGGCGGACATCCGGCTGGTGCTGGCCGGCTGGTCCGGCGCGGACACCGAACTGGTCCGGAAACTGCTCAAGGCACACCTGCGCCGTCTCGAACAGGGGCTCTCCGATGCCCGCAGCGGGTTCTCCGCGCTCCGCGTACTGCTCGATCACCGGGAGAACACCATGACCTCGTTCCGCATCGCCACCGTCCGCCTGTCCGTCGCCGCGCCGGAACTGGCGGCCGCGCTGGACACGGTTCGTTTCGCGGCGAGCACCGATCCCGAACTGCCGATGCTCGGCGGGATTCTGTTCGACGTCGAGGGCGAGAGCCTTCATGCCGTGGCCACCGACCGGTACCGCATGGCGGTCGCGCGGGCCGGTGTCGCCGGGCACGACGGGGGCCGGGTCCAGGTCGTCGTGCCCACCCCGCTCGCCGACGCGATGCGGGCGCTGTCGGACGGCGAGGGACCGGTGCGGCTCTCTGTCGACGGTGACCGCGTGGCACTGGAGGCCGGGGACAGGCAGGCGGCCGGTCGGTGCCTCGACCATGACTTCCCCGACTACCGCCGGCTGCTGCCCCGGACCGGCGGACGCCGCGCCGTCGTCGAGGTGGCGGCCTTCCGGCGGGCTCTGGAGACCGGTCCGGTCCGTTCCGGAGAGTCCGGAGCGCATGACCTCAGCGTGCTGAGGGTGGTGGACGACGGCGCGGTGACCCTCTGCGCCGATGACGACGAGGACCCGGACCGCGTCGCCGTGAACCGTGAGTTCCTGCTGGCCGCGCTGGCCGCCGGGGCCCGTGAGCAGCTGGTTCTGGAGTTCGGCGCGCCCACGGCGCCGATCGCGGTCCGCCGCCCCGACGACGCGGGCGCCTTCTCGTTGCTGATGCCGGTCCGGCTGGAGGACTGACAGTTCGTTCACCTCGTTCCGGCCCGTGCAGCCCGGGCGGTCCGGTCTGCCGTGGGAACGGAGCAGGTGGCCGAGCACGGCACACGGAGCGGCGGTCCACGCCATGGGACGGCGACCGAGAAATCCCGGACCGGCGTACAACCCTTTCCCGCCCCGCAGGTCCTATGTGGCGTCAGGACTTTCGGAGGGGGATCCGGGGGGATCGCGGGGGTTCTGATACGGAGGGGAAAACCGAGGGGGTTCGGTCGCTGGACCGGGCCCCCTCGAAGCATCTCCGGGCCCGTGCCGCGCCGACGCGGCCGATTCCTGAGTTGTCTCTGACAGCCGTGTGCCGCACGCTGCTTTCTGGGCGGGACGGCAGTTCGACTCGGGGGGCGGTTCTCGTGCTGCGTATCCACTTCACGTCTGAGGACCTGGTCCGGGTCCGGGTGGCGAGCGCCCCCGACCCGCTCTGGGAGATCACCTGCAGCCTGCACCGGTTACAGACCTCGCGGGGCCGCTGGGCGTACGCCGACTGGTACCGGGAGACCCGGACCACCCTCTCCGGCACCCCGCTCGGCGTGGCCGTACGACGGCTGCTGGTCCCGATGCTGCCCCGGGCCCGCTACCTGCCCGACTTCCTCACCCCGCACGAGGCCGCCGACGGCCTGGACCGGGGGCTCGCGGCGGTCGTCGACACCCCGCCCGTCCGGGTCGCCCACGAGATCCGGCTGCTGGACCGGCTCACCGGCGCCCCCGACTGGGCGCCCCGGCTGGTGGAGCGGGAGACCCGGGAGGAACTGGCGAAGCTCCTGCGTGCCTACCACGACGCGGTGATCGCGCCCCACGAGAGCCGCGTCGCCGTCGGCGTCGCCGGGGAACGCGCCCTGCGGGCCCGGGACGCACTCGACAACGGGCTCGACGCGATGCTGCGCGGCCTCTCGCCCGCCGTCCGCTGGCAGCCGCCGGTGCTGTACGTCGACTACGTCGAGGACCGGGACCTGTACCTCGCCGGGCGCGGACTGCGCCTGATTCCCTCGTACTTCTGCTGGCAGTCACCGATCTCCATGGCGGACGACACCCTCCGGCCCATCCTCGTCTACCCCGTGCACGGCCTGCGCGCGACCGCCCCCGACGTCCCGCCCGACGCCTCCCTCGCCGCGCTGCTCGGCCGGACCCGCGCGGCCGCGCTGCGATCCCTCGCGCTCGGCGCGACCACCTCCGAACTGGCCCGGTTCCTGGGCGTGTCGGTGCCGACCGCCACCCGCCACACCACCGTCCTGCGCGACGCCGGCCTGGTCATCAGCCAGCGCCGCCACAACGCCGTCCTGCACACTCTCACCCCGCTCGGCGCCGCGATGCTCAGGGCGACGTCACGTCAGGCACCGCAGGACCCTCTTGCCCCCGGGGTCACCTGAGCGTTTCCCGGCACCGGCCCCGGTCCGGGGGACTTCACCCGGGGTCCTGGCCGAGCAGGGCCGCCGCCCGCGTCAGGGCCTGCTGCCGGTGCTGCCAGACCGTTTCCAGGCGGGCCCGGGTCCCGGCGGGCCCGCTTCGCAGGAAGACGTCGCGCTGCGCGGCGGCCGTGCTGCGCAGGCCGCTTTCCGCGTCGCAGCGCTGGTCGGCCGTCGCGGCGGCCCGCTGCTCCCGCGCCAGCTCCGGTGCGCTGGCCCCCTGGACGGCCCGGGCCTGCAACGACTGGATCAGCGCGGCGGGCGTCTTCGCCGCATGGCCGGCACCGTCCATGCAGTGCTGCCATCGCTTCAGCGCCCTCTGGTACGAGGAGTCGGTGGTCAGGTACCGCTCCAGCAGATGGTCGACGTCCTGCGGTACGAGCGTGTCCTCCAGGGCGGCCCGTACGGTGCCGTACAGCCCGGCCCGGGCCCTGGCGACGCAGCCGCCCGTGGCGTAGGACCCGCTCGCTCCACTGGGCAGGGTCAGCGGGGCCGTCCGGTCGGCGGGGCCGTCGAGCGCGGTGGTGTAGCGGGCCTGTTCGACCGCGGACAGGGAACGGACGTACCGGTCCTGGGCCGTGGGGCCGCGGTTCATCCGGCCGAGCGCCGTGGAGATGCCGTAGCCGGGTGCCGAGCGGGAACCGATCGTGTCGGCCGTGGTCGCTCCGGCCGGTGGCAGCGGGCCCGCGCTGGTGACCAGGTAGCGCAGCCCGCGGTCGCGCATGCAGCGCTGGGTGAGGATCTGCAGGGCACCGAACAGCTGCCGGCGCCGGCGCAGACCGCTGGCGTCCTCGGTGAGGACGGCGGCGGCGTGACCGGGCTCCCGCGCCACCGGCGCCGCCCCGGCGGATGCGGCCGTGCTCGGTCCGGTGCACGCGGTCGCGGAGGCGCAGACCAGGGTCACGGCAAGGATCAGCAGGGGCAGCAGGCGGGTCGGTGCGCGCCGGGTACGGCGGCGCGAGAGCTCTGTCATGGGTGATCGCCCGTCATCCGGTGGCCGGAGGGTTCCCGGTCAGCAGTTCGAGGTCCAGAAGTTGCTGCTGATCGAGTCGTTGAAGCTGGTGCTCGAATCCGGCCAGACGAGGTTCGCGAAGTTGCTGCTGGACCAGTCCTTGGGCAGGCAGGCGGACAGCCCGGTGTAGCCCGTGCCGTTCCACACCTCGACACCCAGACCGCTGGTGCCGTGGTTGTACCCGGAGGAGGCGCAGTTGTTCCACGTCCCGCCGGCGCAGCTGGAGTGGCTGTAGTCGCCCCAGTTGGTGTTGGCACCGGAGAACTTGCCCGGGCCGTCGCCGTAACCGGAGTTGACCCAGAAACAGAAGTAGGTGCTCGGGCAGTCCCCGATGGCCTGCGGGGAGACCAGGCCGGAGGCGGTGCCCCGGGCCGCCTGCGGCGCGGCGGCGGCCGGCTTGGCCGCCGGGACGGCGGAGTGGCCGTCGGCGGCGGCAGCGCTGCCGGGGAGGCAGAGACCGAGGAGAACGGCCAGGACGGTGGCGGCGAGTGCTGCGGCTGAACGGAAGGATCTCATGCAAATTCCCTCTTTCTCAGGCTGTTCGCACATGGAGTGCCTTCGGCGCGTCGACGCCGAGGCCGACGTCGTTCGCCCCCACTGGGCACAAGGGGCGATCCGTGACGCCGTTGAGTGATGGTGTCAATCGGGGCAGAAGGGGGCCATCACCTTGCACCGGGATGAAAAGTCGCAGGTACGGCGCGGGAACCTGGTGCTCCGCCTGCCGGCGCCACGGTCTAGAAGAACACCCCGCACCGCAGCAGCACGTTGGCGTACGGGCGGGCCTCGCCCGTGCGGACGACCAGATGCGCCTGCGCCGACAGGTCCTTCAGCTGCTCGTGCGGGACCAGGACCAGGCCGGGAAAGTGCCCGGTCAGCAGCCCGGCGGCGGCCGGATTGGCCCCGCGCACCTCGGACGCCGCCGTCGCGCCCTCCACGACCAGCTCCGCCAGCAGCCCCTCCAGCACCTCGGCGAAGGACGGCACCCCGGCCCGGAAGGCGAGGTCCACGACCCGCGGGCCCTTCGGGATCGGCATCCCGGCGTCGCACACCAGCACCCCGTGGCCGTGCCCCAACTCGGCCAGCGCGCCCGCGAGATGACGATTGAGGATGCCCGCCCGCTTCACAGCATCCCGCCTTGCCCGCCAGACCCGGTCGCGCTGTCCGACCCCCGGCCGGGCGTCCGGGGGTCGCCCCCCGGGATGGCACAGCACAGTGCGTCGACCTCCGCCGCCGTCGGGTACGACTCCTGCGCGCCCCGCCTCGTGACCGCCGCCGCCCCGACCCGCGCCGCGTAGGCGGCCGCCCCCGCGAGCGACTCGCCCGCCCCGAGCCGCATCGCGAGGGCCGCCGTGAACGCGTCCCCGGCACCGGTCGTGTCCACCGCGTCCACCCGCACGGACGGCACCGGCTCGACCCCGTGCCCGTCGGCCACCAGCGCGCCCTCGGCGCCCAGCGTCACCACCACCGACCTCGGGCCCCTGGCGAGCAGCAGCCGCGCCCAGTCGGCCGGTTCCTCGCTCGCGCACGCCTCGCCGAGGATCACCCGCGCCTCGTGCTCGTTCACGATCAGCGGGTCGCAGGCCGCCAGGACCTCGTCCGGAAGGGGGCGCGGCGGGGAGGGGTTGAGGACGAACCGGCTGCCGGGAGCGAGGTTCCGTACCACCTCCACCACCGTCTCCAACGGGATCTCCAGCTGCGCGGACACCACCCGGGAGGCGTGGACGAGGCCGACCGCGGCCCGCGCGTCCGCCGGTGTGAGACGGCCGTTCGCGCCCGGGGAGACGACGATGCTGTTCTCGCCCGAGGGGTCCACGGTGATGAGGGCGACCCCCGTCGGCGCGCCGCCCACCAGCACGCCCACGGTGTCCACACCGGCCGCCCGCTGCGAGTCGAGCAGCAGCCTGCCGTGCGCGTCGTCGCCGACCCGGGCCAGCAGGGCGGTACGGGCGCCGAGCCGGGCGGCCGCCACCGCCTGGTTGGCGCCCTTGCCGCCGGGGTGGGTGGCGAGATCGCCGCCCAGCACGGTCTCGCCGGCGCCCGGCCGCCGCTCGACATCGATCACCAGGTCGGCGTTGGCCGAGCCCACGACCAGGAGGTCGTAGTCGTACATCAGTTGACTCCCTATGCGGCTATGCGGCTATGCGGCGCTACGGCTGGACGACGGACGGGATGAGGCGGCCGGGCGCTCGATTCGAGCCCCCGGCCGCCCCGCTGGTGCCTCAGCCCGTGAAACCGGCCACGTTGTCCTTCGTGACCACCTTCACCGGCACCTTGATGGCCGACGGCAGCTTCTGGTCCTTGACGGCCTTGAGGGCGTTGTCCACGGCGATCTTCCCCAGCTGGCTGGGCTGCTGGGCCACCGACGCGTACAGCGTGCCGTTCTTCACCGCGGTCAGGCCGTCCGGGGTGCCGTCGAAGCCGATCACCGAGACCGACGAACCGGCCTTGGAACCCAGCGCCTTGATCGCGCCGAGGGCCATCTCGTCGTTGGCGGCGATCACACCCTGGACGTCCGGGTGCGCCTGGAGCAGGTTCGACATCACGTCGAGGCCCTTGGTGCGGTCGAAGTCGGCGGGCTGCTGGGCCACCACCTGGATGCCGGGGTAGGCCTTGAGACCGTTGGCGAAGCCCTGCGCCCGCTCCCGGGCGGCGGAGGTGCCGGCCTGGCCCTGCAGAATCACGATCTTGCCCTGGCCGCCGAGCTTCTGCGCGAGCGTCTTCGCGGCCAGCTCGCCGCCGGTGACGTTGTCGGAGGCGACCAGCGTCGCCGTCGTGGCGTTGTTGACGCCGCGGTCGACCGCGATCACCGGGATGCCGGCCTTGTCGGCGGCCTTCACGGAGTTGCTCGCCGCGTCCGAGTCGACCGGGTTGACGATGATCGCGCCGAGGCCCGAACTGGTGAAGTTCTGCAGCTGGTTGGCCTGCTGCGAGGCGTCGTTCTGGGCGTCGGTGACGGTCAGGTCCACGCCCTGCTTCCGCGCCTCGGCCTGGGCACCGGCCCGGATCTGCACGAAGAAGGGGTTGTTGAGGGTGGACAGGGACAGGCCGAACTTCGGGGTGGCGGAGGAGGAGCCGGTGTGCAGCAGGGAGGTCGCGGCGACCAGCGCCACGGTGACGACCGCGGCGAGGGCGTACGTCCCGGCCTGCCGGCCCTTGTTGCCGCCGGTGCCGGCGGCGAGCGGGGTGGCCCCGGCCTTGCGGCGCACGGTGTCCAGGAGCACGGCCAGCGCGATCACGACACCGATGACGACCTGCTGCCAGAACGCGGACACGTTGAGCAGGTTGAGGCCGTTGCGCAGCACCGCGAGTATCAGCGCGCCGATCAGCGTGCCGGACGCCTTGCCGGTGCCGCCGGCCAGCGAGGCACCGCCGATCACGACGGCCGCGATGGCGTCCAGTTCGTAGCCGTTGGCGGCCTGCGGCTGCGCCGAGGAGAGCCGGGCGGCCAGCACGACGCCGGCGACGGCCGCGAACAGCCCGGACAGCGCGTAGATGGCGAGCTTCTGCTTGTTCACCCGCAGCCCGGAGAGCCGGGCGGCCTCCTCGTTGCCGCCGATCGCGTACATCGAGCGCCCGATGTAGGTCCGGCCGAGCACGAAGGCCGCGATCAGCCCCATGAGGACCATGACCAGTACCGGCACCGGCAGCCAGCCGCCGAGGGTGTCACCGAGGTGCGAGACCGAGCCGGGGAAGGCGATGGGGGAGCCCGCCGAGATCACCAGCGCGAGGCCGCGTCCCACCGACAGCATGGCGAGCGTCGCGATGAACGGCGGCAGCTTGCCGTACGCGATGAGGAAGCCGTTGACGAGACCCGCCGCGACACCGGTGGCCACGGCGAGGACGACGGCCAGGAACACCGGCACCCCGTGCGAGGTGGCGCTCCACGCCAGCACGGTGGCCGACAGGGCCGCCACCGAGCCGACCGACAGGTCGATGCCCGCCGCGACGATCACGAACGTCGCGCCGAAGGCGAGGATGGCCGTCACGGCCGCCTGGACGCCGACGTTGAGCAGGTTGTCGGTGGTGAGGAAGTCCCCGGACAGCGCCGACATGGCGATGACGAGAACGATCAGCGCGGTGAGCGCGCCGTTGTCGAGGAGCAGCCGGCGCACGCCCGCGGCGCCACCGGCGCCCGTGCCGCTGCTCTTGAGCGTGTCAGTGGCCACGTCCGGCCTCCTTGTCGGTTGTGGTGGGGGTGAGGGAGGTGGTGGGGGAGGCGGGAGTGCCGGGAGTGCTGACGGCGAGGGCCATGACGGAGTCCTGGGTGGCCTCGTCCGCGGCCAGTTCGCCCGCGATCCGGCCCTGGGCCATCACCAGCACCCGGTCGCTCATCCCGAGGACCTCCGGCAGATCGCTGGAGATCATCAGCACGGCGGCCCCGGCGGCCGTGAGTTCGTTGATCAGCTGGTAGATCTCGACCTTGGCGCCGACGTCGATGCCGCGCGTCGGCTCGTCGAGGATCAGCACCCTGGTGTCGGCGAGCAGCCACTTGCCGATGACGACCTTCTGCTGGTTGCCGCCGGACAGGGTGCGCACGTGCTGGCCGAGCCCGGCCATCCGCACGCCCAGCTGCCCGGCGATCCGCTCGGCGGCGGCGTGCTGTCCCCTGAGGTCGACGATCCCGGCCCGGGTCGCCTGCCGCAGGGTCACCAGTCCGAGGTTCTCCTCGACGGAGGCGTCGAGCACCAGCCCCTGGCCCTTGCGGTCCTCCGGGACGAGCCCCAGCCCGGCCGCCAGGGCCGCGCCCACGTCGTGCCGCCGGAGCGCCGTACCGGAGACCTTCACGGCCCCCTTGTCGTACGGATCGGCCCCGAAGACGGCCCGTACGACCTCCGTACGGCCGGCACCCACGAGCCCGGCGATCCCGACGACCTCGCCCGCGTGCACCTCGAAGCTCACGTCGTGGAAGACCCCGTCGCGGGTCAGCCCCTGGACGGAGAGCAGCGCGGCCCCCGTCTCGGTCCGCTCGCGCGGGTACTGCTGCTCGATGGACCGTCCGACCATCAGCCGTACCAGCTCGTCCTGCGGGGTGGCGGCGGGCACCTGGCCCACGCTCTTCCCGTCCCGGATGACCGTCACCCGGTCCCCGAGGGCGGCGATCTCCTCCAGGTGATGCGTGATGAAGACGATCCCCACCCCGTCGGCGCGCAACTGCCGCACGATCACGAAGAGCTTCTCCACCTCCTCGGAGGTGAGGACGGCGGTCGGCTCGTCCATGATGAGCACCCGCGCGTCCAGGCTGAGCGCCTTGGCGATCTCGACCATCTGGAGCCGGGCGATGCCGAGTTCACGGACACGCGCGCGTGGCGACACGTTGACGCCGACCCGCTTCAGCAGGACCTCGGCGTCGGCCTCCATCCGCTTCCGGTCGATCATCCCGAAGCGGCGCGGCTGCCGCCCCAGGAAGATGTTCTCGGCGACCGTGAGGTCGGGTACGAGGTTGAACTCCTGGTAGATGGTGGCGATCCCGAGCCGCTCGGAGTCCTGCGCACCATGGATGCGCACCTCCTCGCCGCCGGCCAGGATCCGCCCCGCGTCGGGGGTGTAGGCGCCGGAGAGCATCTTGATGAGGGTGCTCTTGCCCGCGCCGTTCTCACCGAGGAGCACGTGCACCTCGCCCCGGCGCAGATCGAAGTCGACGCCGTCGAGCGCGACCACTCCGGGGAAGGACTTGCGTATGCCCTCGATGCGCAGCAACTCGTCCGGGTTGCTCACGATGTGCTCCTTTGCACGGGGGTCTGGTGCTCGTCGCGGCCTTCGCCGCAGGAGCGGCGGACGACGAGCCGGGCGGGGAGGGTGACGGACCGCGGGTGACGGCCCTCGATGCGGTCGACCAGCGCGCGCACGGCGGCGCGGCCCAGTTCGCCGGTGGGCTGGGCGATGGCGGTGACGGGCGGGTCGGTGTGGACGAACCAGGGGATGTCGTCGAAGGCGGCCAGTGCGATGTCCTGCGGCACCCGCAGCCCCCGCGCCCGGATCGCGTCCAGTGCGCCCAGCGCCATCAGGTTGTCCGCGGCGAACACGGCCTCGGGCGGCTCGGGCAGGTCGAGGAACCCCTCGGTGACCCGCCGTCCGCTCTCGGCCTGGAAGTCGCCCTGGCCGGTGTAGGCGTCGGGGAGGGGGACGCCGTGTTCGGCGAGCGCCTCGCGGAAGGCCCGCACGCGTTCGCTGCCGGTGGTCGTGGCCGCGGGCCCCGCGATGATCGCGACCCGCCGGTGTCCGAGCCGGCACAGGTGGGCGACGAGATCGCGGATGGCGGCCTGCCCGTCCGCCCGCACCACCGGCACGTCGACGCCCGGGATCCACCGGTCGACGAACACCATGGGCGTCCCGGCCCGCGCGGCCTCCAGCATCAGCGGCGAGCCGCCGTCGGTGGGGGAGACCAGCAGACCGTCTATCCGCCGGTCGAGGAGCGTGCGTACGTGGTGGTCCTGGAGGTCCGGCCGTTCGTCGGCGTTGCCGATGATGACGCTGTAGCCGAGGGCACGGGCCGCCTCCTCGACCGAGCGGGCCAGCTCGGTGAAGTAGGGGTTCATCACGTCGCTGATGACCAGGCCGAGGGTGCGGGTCTGGTCGGTGCGCAGGGAGCGGGCGACGGCGTTCGGGCGGTAGCCCAGCGTCTGTACGGCGGCGAGCACCCGGGTACGGGCGTCGTCGCTGACCGACGGATGGTCGTTCAGGACCCGGGACACCGTGGCGACGGAAACGCCTGCCTCGGCGGCGACGTCCTTGATGCTCGCCATCGCCGCTCCACCTCCTCGTGGAATCGATTACACGGTTGCGTGTACCGAGGATTGGAATCGATTACATGGCCGGAATGCAAGGGCTCGGAGGTGGCCGAAATCCAATCGTGACCGGAGGGGGGTCGGAGGGAGGGCCGAGGGGGGGCGAGGGGGCCGAGGGGGGGCGAGGGGGGTGAGGGGGGCGAAGGGAGAGCCGTAGGGAGGCCGAAGGGAGGCCGAAGGGAGAGCCGGAGGGGGCCGGGTGCGGGGGCGGCCTGTTTGTGCCCCAGCCCCCGGGTCCATGACGGGCGCTCAGGACTGCCTGATCATCCTCACCGGGAAGCGCGGGTGCGCCGGGCGGTGAGGACGGCGTCGTGGATGGTCACCGGCGTGCCGTCGGGCGTGGTGGCGGTGCGCGGGCGCGCGGTTCGGGTGAGGACCTTCCACTCGTGGCCGGGGAGGCCGGCCGCGAGGTCGTCGGCGGTGTAGAAGAGGCCGGGTTCGGCCGGGCGGGGCATGGCGGTGTCGAGGTCGCCCGGGTGGTGGCCGACGATCACCAGATGCCCTTCGGGGGCGACCCGGTCGGCGAGGGCCGCGAAGACCGACTCCCGTACCGGTCGGGGGAAGTGGCTGAAGGACGCGGTGACCAGGTCGTAGCGGGGCCGTTCGCCGGGCTGCCAGTGGCGGATGTCGGCCTGCTGCCAGGTGACGCGGCCGGCCAGGCGGGCGGGGGTGTGCCCGGCGGCCCGCTGGAGGGCCTGGGCGGAGAAGTCGACACCGGTGACCTGCCAGCCCTGCCCGGCCAGCCAGATGGCGTCCGCGCCCTCACCGCATCCCACTTCCAGCGCCGTCCCGGGCGCGAGGAGCGAGACCTCCTCGACGAGCGCGGAGTTGGGCTCGCCGCTCCACACCTGGCCGGTGCCGCTGTAGCGCCGGTCCCAGAAGGCGGCACTGAAACGCGGGTCGTTCTCGGTCATCACGGACTCCTTGGGACGGTAGGGCAGGGTCATACGCGGCTGGTGCCGGAGGCGGGGACGCGGCGTGCTCACACGCCGAGGAGGATGAGGCCGGCCGGCGGCGCCGAGGCGGTGTCGGGCGCACCCGCCGGGGCGGTGGGCGAGCTGTCCCGGGTCATCGCGCCGTCTCCCGTCCTGTGCCGTCGCCCGCTGGCGGGGCGCCTGCCGACACAGTCGGACCACGCGGACCGACATGCAAAGATCCTTGCTGCGGTGGCAAAGTGGGGGCATGGACGAAGAGACCGCGTCGACGATGGCGGCGGTCGGGCCCCGCCTGAAAGGGCTGCGCACTCAGCGCAACCTGTCGCTGACCTCCCTGGCCCGGTCCACCGGGATCTCCCTGAGCACACTCTCCCGCCTGGAGACCGGTCAGCGCCGCCCCACCCTCGAACTGCTGCTCCCCCTGGCGCGCGAGCTGCGCGTGGACATCGGCGAACTCATCGGGGCGCCGCAGACCGGCGATCCCCGCCTGCGGCTCAAGCCCGTCACCCGCCACGGCATGACCATGCTGCCGCTGACCCGGCGAGCAGGAAGTCTGCAGGCCTACAAACTGATCATCTCGCCCAGGATGCGCTCACCCGAGCCCGAGCAGTCCAGCCATGAGGGCTACGAGTGGATCTACGTCCTCGACGGCCGCCTGCGCCTGGTCCTGGGAGACAAGGACCTGGTCATGGGGCCCGGTGAAGCGGCCGAATTCGATACCCGCACCCCCCACTGGTTCGGCAACGCCGACGAGAACCCCGTCGAGATCCTCAGCCTCCTGGGCCACCAGGGAGAGCGCGCACACCTCCGGGCCCGGACCGTACGGCTACGGCCCGAGGGCGCCGCGGCAGGCACCGAGTGACACGGCACGGCGGCGGTTGCCGGGTTTCCACAGGTCCGGGCGGCGGCCTGCCGGCCGGCACCGCGCGGCCGGGCCCCGAACCGGGCGCTCAGCGCTGACGGGCAGCGAACCGACGGCGCAGGTATCCGTACCAGGCGTGGACGTACGCGGCACTCACCGCGGCCTCGGGGGCGAACAGGTCGAAGGCGTGGTAGGCGCCGGGGTACAGGTGCAGTTCGACGGGCACGCCGGCGGCCTGGAGCCTGGCCGCGTAGCTCAGGTCCTCGTCGCGGAAGACGTCGAGTTCGGCGGCCGCGACGAAGGTGGGCGGCAGGCCGGTGAGGTCCGTCGCGCGTGCGGGCGCGCAGTACGGCGGCACCTCGTCGGCGCCGGCGCGGTCCCCGAGGATCAGGTTCCAGGCCAGGATGTTGGTCGCGCGGTCCCAGATGCCGATGTCGGTGACCTCGTGACTCGAAGCGGTGGTGTTGCGGTCGTCGAGCATCGGGTAGCTCAGCGCCTGGAACAGCGGCGCCGGCTCGCCCTGGTCGCGGATCATGAGCGCGGTGGCCGCGGCGATGCCGCCGCCACCGCTCTGCCCGGCCAGGGCGACGCGGTCCTCGTCGATGCCGAGCGCGGCCGCCTGACCGCGGAGCCAGCGATAGGCGAGCAGTCCGTCCTCGGCGGCGGCCGGGGCGGGAGCCTCCGGCGCGAGCCGGTAGTCGACGGAGGCGACGACGCAGCCGACCTCCAGGACCAGGGACTTGAGGGTGGGATCGTCCTGGGCCGCGTATCCGAGGACCTGCCCCCCGCCGTGGAACCAGAGCAGCACCGGAAGCGGCCCGGCTGCCTCGATGGGCCGCAGCAGCCGGACGGGGAGGGTGGATCCGTCGGGGCGGACCACGTCGGCCTCTTCGACCGACACGGACGGCTCGTCCGGTGTCTGGGCCGCGATCGCCTCGGCGAAGGCGCGGACGCCGGCGCGCGTGCCCTCCAGGTCGCTGACGTCGAACACCCCCGCCTCCGTCATCGGCACCGCTTTCAGTGCCTCGGCGAGTTCGGGGTCGATCCGCTCGTGTGTGTTCTCGGCGTTCATGTCGTTCGTCTCCTCGCGGCCGCACAGCAGCCGGTCGTGCAGGGGGGATGGCGGGTCGTTCGGACCGGTTTCGCCGGGCCGTCCGGATGCGCGGGGCCGGTCGTCCGGTTGCGCGGGGCCGGTCGTCCGGTTGCGCGGGGCCGGGCGGACGGAGAAGGGGGGCGGGCTCAGCGCCGGGTGGTCGCGGGGGCGTCGAAGTAGTGGCCCTGGCCGAGGTCGTCGACGAGGCCGGGCTGGACGGGCTTCCAGCCCAGGAGGTCCCGGGTCAGCGTGCTCGCGGACGGGTTGTCGGCCTGGGCGTGGGCGCTCAGGAAACCGAAGTGGGCCTCGGCCTCGGTCGGCGGGACGCTGACCACGGGGAGGTCCAGGCCGCGGCCGATGCCCTCGGCGATCTGGCGGAAGGTGATCCCCTCGTCGTCGACGGCGTGCAGCCGTGACCCCGCCGGCGCGGATTCCAGCGCCAGCCGGTACAGGCGTGCCGCGTCGAGCGTGTGCACGGCGGGCCAGCGGTTGGCCCCGTCGCCGACGTAGGCCGAGACGCCCTTGGACCGGGCGATGGAGACGAGGGTCGGGATGAAGCCGTTGTGGTCGAGCGGGCTGTGCACGGTCGGAGCGAGCCGGACGACGGACGAGCGGACGCCGCGCTCGGCGAGTGCGACCACCGCGTTCTCGGCGTCGATCCGCGGTCCCGCGTCGAGCGCGTCGGCCTCGGTGGCGGCGTCTGCCAGTCCCGCGAAGGCCAGCAGCATGGTTCCCGACGTGGTCACCAGAGGCTTGCCGGTGCCGGCGAGCGCGTCCCCGAGGGCGTCGACGGCGCGCAGATCGGCCGCGACCGCGCTGTCGAAGTCGCCGGCGAACATGGCGTCGTGCTTGAAGGCCAGGTGGATGACGCCGTCGGCTGCGGCGGCGGCCGATGCGAGGCCGTCGAGATCGTCGAGGTCGCCTCGGTGCGCCTCGGCACCGGCAGCGGTCAACGCGGCGGCGGACCTGTCCGAGCGGGCCAGCCCGACGACCTGGTGTCCGGCTGCGAGGAGTTCGGGGACGACGGCGGAGCCGACATGTCCGGAGGCTCCGGTGACGAATACGCGCATGATGCGCCTTCCTGCTGGACGCTCCCCGGCCTGCGCGGAGAGCAGTGATGTCAGTTCGTGACATCACGATAGCGCCCATGTCAGGCTCTGTCATCACTCTGATGTCAGATTCTGACATCGGTGGGTAGGATCGGAACATGGGCCGATGGAAACCGGACGCGCGAGGCCGCCTGGAGCAGGCGGCGATGGAGCTCTACAACGACAAGGGCTTCGACGCCACCACCGTGGCGGAGATCGCCGCCCGGGCCGAGGTCACCGAACGCACCTTCTACCGGCACTTCGCCGACAAGCGGGAAGTCCTCTTCCAGCCCAACGCCCTGGCTGACGTCCTCGCGCACGCCACGGCCACCGCCGCCGGCCCGCTGGCGCCGCTGGAGGTGATCGCCCACGCCCTGACCGAAGCCGCTCCCGTCTTCGAGGAACGCGCGGAACTGGTACGGCAGCGGCAGGCCGTCATCGCCGCCAATCCCGAACTGCAGGAACGCGAACTGGCCAAACTGGCCTCACTCGCCTCCACCCTCGCCGACGCGCTTCGCGAACGCGGTCTGGAGGCCACCACCGCCACCCTCGCGGCCGAGATCGGGATCGCCGCGTTCAAGGTCGCCTTCGAACGCTGGACCGACGGCCCCGGCGGGCACACCCTCGCCCGGCAGATCCGGGAGACCATGGACGACGCCACCACGCACCTCACCGCACCGGCCGGGGACGGACCGCGGCCACCATCCGGGCCGGCGTCGTGACCCGTGCGGCAGAACCGGTTGTTCACCAGCCGCACCACCGCCCGGTCGAACGACGCGCGCGGCCCAGAACACCGCCACCAACCGGGCGTCCCGCTGGCACTTCCCGGGCCGCCGGCGGGCCGGCCGTCCCACCCGGATCACCTTTCCACGCTCCTGGCGGTCGGCACCGCGGGCTCACGGTCAGGACCCCGTCGGCTCGCCGGAGTTGGTTGACTGGCGCCCATGACCTCAACAGCGTTCGAGACCGCCACCCCCGACCCGATCGCCTACCTCGATCGGGTCGCCGCGACCGACCTCGGCCGCTCCTACAAGGGGCGCATGCTCGACGAACTCGACATCCGTCCAGGCCAAACGGTGCTCGACCTGGGCTGCGGCCCCGGCACCGATCTCGCCTCTCTCGCCCAAGCCGTCACCGCCACCGGCACGGTGATCGGTGTCGACCACGACCAGACCACGGTCGACGCCGCCAGGGAACGCACCGCCGACCAGCACACCGTCACCGTGCGACTCGCCGACCTCCACGACCTGCCGCTGCCCGGCCACACCGCCGACCGTGCCCGCACGGACCGGGTACTGCAGCACGTCGCCGACCCCACCCGAGCGCTCCGGGAAATGCACCGCGTGCTACGACCCGGCGGACGGCTCGTCATGGGTGAGCCGGACTGGGACACCCTGACCGTCGACCATCCGGACAGCGACCTTTCCCGCGCCTACACCCAGTACGTAACGGACCAGGTCATCCGCAACTCCCGTATCGGCAGGCAGCTCCCCCGACTGGCAACACAGGCCGGATTCACGGTGCCCTCGGTCATCCCGATCACCCACGTATTCCGGGACGCCCGGGCAGCCGACCGGATCCTCGGACTGGAGCGGACGACGCGACGCGCGGTGGCCGCCGGACATCTCACCGAGGAAGGGGCACGACGCTGGCTGGACCACCTCTCCACCGGACCCTTCCTCGCGGCGGTGACGCTCTACATCGTCGTAGCCGAGTCGTAGTCGCCGGTCCGGCAACGACAGCCCGCCGGGAACAGCTCCCTGTGGGCACGGACGGTGACCAACCCGGTTCCGTCCGCTGCCGCACGGTCCCGGCGGGCGGCCGTCTCAGCCTTCCTCCAGCACCGTCCGGATCACGTGCCGGGCGTTGGACGCCATCGCCGGGTTCGTCTTCCGGTAGTACGGCAGCGCGATCAGCGCCTGCGAGAGAGTCCGCCCCCGGCCGCGGATCCAGGTCGCGTCGTCCACGCCCAGCGCCTCGCGGAAGGTTTCCCTCGCGTCCGCCGGCAACAGATTCCACGCCGGGAACAGATCACAGGCCGGATCGCCCACCCCCAGGCATCCGAAGTCGATCACCGAGGTCAGCCTGCCCCCGTCCACCAGCAGGTTGCCCGGCATGAGGTCGGCGTGCAACCACACCGGCGGCCCGTCCCAGCCCGGGGCCGCCAGCGTCTGTTCCCACACGGCGGCGGCGGCATCGCAGTCGATGCCCTCCTGCGGGATTCGGCGCAGTTCCCCGATCGCCGCCCGGGTCCCGGCGTCGAGCGAGGCGACCGGCCCGCCGCGGTGCGCCCGCGGCGCGCCCGGCAGGGTGATGCTCCGCATCGCCGCCACGAACCCGGCCAGGTCCCCGGCCAGCAGCACCGGCTCGCTCAGGGCTCCCGCTTCGGGATTCTCCCCCGGCAGCCACCGGTACACCGACCACGGCCACGGAAATCCCTCGGCGGGCTCTCCGGCCCCGAGCACCTCAGGGACGGACGTGGGCAGGTGGGGCCTGAGCCGGGGCAGCCAGGCCCGCTCCTTCGGCACGTCGTCGGCCCCGCCCCGCACCAGCGGCAGCCGTACGGCCATGTCGTCTCCCAGCCGGAACATGGCGTTGACCGTGCCGCCGGACGGGAACCGCTCGACCGCCAGTCCCGCCCACCGCGGGAACTGCCCCGCGACCAGCCGCCGTACGAGGTCGTCGTCGACGGGGTGCGTGCCGGGATGCGTCTGCCCTGTGCTCATCGACGTCATCCGACCGTGTGCCGCCGACGGGCGTCAAACGCCTTTTCGGCAGGAAGCTCACCAGCGCACCGCGGTGAAGTCCACAGGGCGGGGCCGGAGTTCCCGGGTGCGGGCCGCCAGGTGCCGTAGCCGGGAGGTCATTTCCTCGCGGGGCAGACGGCGGCGGTCGCCGTGTCCCGGCAGCAGCCACTCGAAGCGCAGCCGGTCGGCGGCCCGGGTCAGCGAGGCGGCCAGTTCGCGGATGGAGTACCAGGTGACGCTGTCGGCGACTTCGAGGTCGGCCGTCGTACGGGCCCAGTAGAAACTGTCGCCGCTGAAGCAGTAGCGCTCGTCCGCCAGGTACAGCACGCTGCCCCGGGTGTGCCCGGGGCAGGGGACGGCGAGGACGCCGGCGGCGATCTCGGCCGGAGCGGTGCCGCGCAGCACCCGGTCGGCGTCCGGGGCGGCGTCCAGATCGCCCTCGTGGATCCAGAGCCGGGCGCCGAAGCTGTCGGCGTACCGGCGGCCGTGCGCTGCGTGGTCGCGGTGGGTGAGGAGTACGTCGGTGACGGGACCCGGCGCCTCGTAGCGGGCGGCGAGCGCGGGGCTGAAGCGCGGGGTGTCGATCATCATCGACGTACCGTCGGGGCGGCGCAGGAGGTAGGAGTTGGCGCCGGCGGTGTGCGGGGAGTTGTGCCCGCACAGCAGCACGGAGCCGGTACCGCCGCCTGCGCCGGTGTCGTCGTCCAGGGGCATCGGGAACGGATCCCGGGCCGGGTCCAGCCGCCCGCCCGGGGGCCGGACGGACCGGGTGGGGCAGGCGTGCGCCGCCGCGTGCAACCGTGCCGCCTCCGCCGGGTCGCGCGGCTGGCGCAGTACGGCCGAGCGCCCCGCCACCTCCCCGATGAGCCCCGGCGCGAGCTGCCGCGCGACATCGCAGTTCGTGCAGCGCCCGTCCACCCGCCAGTCCCGCTCGGTCTCTTCGATCCCCATGGCCCCGTCCTCTTCCGTTCCCGTCCCGCCGGTCACCTCAGGGGTATCCCGGCCCGCGCGGAAAGCGGAAGGGGGGCAGGACCTGGCGCTTGCGGCAGGGGGCTGCTCTGCCGAGGGCGTCTCACGGCGGCTCACATCGGCTTGGGCTTGAAGACCGCGAAGACGGCGCCCTGCGGGTCGGCGACCACGGACATGCGGCCGGCCATCATCTCGAACGGCGGTGCGATCACCGTGCCGTTGCGCTTGACGAGGGCGTCCACTGTGGAGTCGACGTCGTCGACGGCGAAGTAGGTGAGCCAGTGCGGCGGGACGCCGGGCCGGTCGTCGCCGAGCCGGGCGGCGCCGCCGACGCTCCGG
Organism: Streptomyces shenzhenensis; assembly: GCF_021462265.1. Lineage (GTDB taxonomy): Bacteria > Actinomycetota > Actinomycetes > Streptomycetales > Streptomycetaceae > Streptomyces > Streptomyces shenzhenensis. The sequence continues at coordinate 96,293 of NZ_JAJONF010000007.1, forward strand.
CCGCCGACGTTCAGCGACCAGTAGGTCCCGCCGGCGCCCTCCATCGGCTGGATCTCGATCCCGAAGGCCTCGCCGTAGAAGCCGGTGGCGCCGGGTACGTCGCTGGTGTTCAGCTCGTTCCAGATCAGCGCGCCCGGCTCGTTGACCACCCCGGCACCGTGGAACTCGCCCGGCTGCCACACCCCGAACACGGCGCCCTGCGGGTCGGCGGCGATCAGCATCCGGCCGATGGCGCCGACGTCCATCACCGGGGCGATCAGCGTGCCGCCGGCCGAGACGATGGTGTCCTGGGTGGCCTGGGCGTCGGTGCTGGCCAGGTAGGTGGTCCACACGGTCGGCGGCTCCGGCTGCCCCTCCGGCGCCATGGCCGCGCCGATGCCCGCCACCGGCCTGCCCCGCAGCGTGCAGACCGCGTACCCGCCGAAGTCGGCGCCGCCGACCTCGCCCTGCCAGCCGAACAGGTCACGGTAGAAGTCCAGCGCCGCCTGCTGGTCCTGCGCCATCAGATCGACCCAGCACGGGGTGCCGGTGGCGTACGGAGTGGTGATTTCAGGCATGTGCGACTCCCTGCGCGCGAAAAAGTTCCCCGCCGCCCACCATCACCGCCCCGGCCCGTTCCCGCCACCGGAACGGACGGGGTCCTACGCTCGGCTCCTGCGCGCGGCCGGCAGCCCGAGTCGTCCCGCGAGCCGTGGCGGCCAGGGGGCGACGACAGCCCCGCTGCCCCGCTACCGAGGGCGCCGCACGCGGAACTCGTTGCCGTCGGGGTCGAGCATCAGGACGCCGTCGCCGTCGCCGTCGCCGTTCCGGTCGTGGTCGTGGTCGCGGTCGCCGCCGCGGTCCCGGTTGCCGTCGCCCGTGCCTGCGCCGTCGCCCGTGCCTGCGCCGCTGTCCGCGCCCGCGCCGCTGTCCGTGCGCGTCGCGCCCAGCGAGACCAGGCGGCCGACCTCCGCAGCCCAGTCGTCGTCGGCGGGCACCTCCAGTTCGAGGAACAGCCTGTTCTTCCCCGTCTTCGGTGCCACCGGCGGGCCACCCCACGTGATCTTCGTACCGCCGTCGGGCGACTGGATCGCGGTCTCCTGGTCCTGGTCCCACACCAGCGGCCACCGCAGCGCCCTGCTCCAGAAGTAGCCGACCTCCTGCGTGCCGTCGCAGGCCAGCGCTCCGATGAAGCCGGTGCCGGCGAGGAACTTGTTGCCCGCCTCGATGACGCAGAACTCGTTGCCGTCCGGATCGGCGAGCACGACATGCCCCTCTTCCGGGAGCTGGCCGACGTCGATGTGCTTCCCGCCGAGCTCCAGCGCCCGAGCCACCGTCCGCCGCTGCTCCTCCGGAGAGGCGCTCGTCAGGTCGAAGTGGGCCCGGTTTTGGCCGGTCTTCGGCTCCTGGCTCGGCAGGAAACGGATGCGGAAACCGGCGCTGTCAGGGGGGAGGATCGCGACATCGCCGTCCGGACCGTCGGCCGGTTCCCAGCCCAGGACCCCGGACCAGAACCGCGCCAGGCCCGACGGCCGGGTCGCGTTGAAGCAGATCGCGAACAGTTGACTGGTCATGTCCCGGGCCTCTCCGATCCGCTGACGGCCGCTACGTCGCCCGGCCCTTCCCGCGGGCGCAGCCTAGGGGGCCGCGCGGTACCCCCGCATCCGAAAATCGGGCGCCCGCGCGGGGTCCGCCGGCCCGCCGGGGCTACCTGGCGTCCTGGTCCGAGGTCGCGTGGAGCGAGCCCAGCAGGGCGAGGGCCTGGGCGCTGGGGCTGCCGGGTTCGGCCTGGTAGACGACGAGTTGCTGGCCCGGAGCGTCACGTACGTCGAAGGCCTGGTACGTGAGGGTCAGGGGGCCGACGTCGGGGTGGAGCAGGTGTTTGGCGTCCTGGGTCTTGCCGCGCACGGCGTGGGTGTGCCAGAGACGGGTGAAGTCCGCGCTGTGCTCGGTGAGGACGCGGACCAGTTCCCGCAGGCGTGGGTGGTCCGGGTCGAGACCGGCCGCCTGACGCAGGTGACCCACGGTGGTCTGCGCCGTCTCGGTCCACCGGGTGTAGAACTGCCGCCCGGCCGGGTCGAGGAAGACCATGCGGGCCAGGTTGTCCGCCGGCTCGAAGGGTGAGTGCAGAGCGTCGGCCAGGGCGTTGCCCGCCAGCACCTCCAGAGTCTGGTCGACGACGAACGCGGGGGCGCCCGGGTAGCCGTCCATCAGCTGGCGAAGTGCGGGACCGACCCGGTCCGTGGTGTGGCCGAACTGGTCGCCGGGCACCGTCCCGGCCAGCCGGTGCAGGTGGGCGAGGGCGTCGGCGTCCAGCCGCAGGGCGCGGCCGAGCGCGTCGACGACGGGGGCCGAGGGGTGGCGTTCGCGGCCCTGTTCCAGGCGGGTGTAGTAGTCCACGTTCACCCCGCCCAGGACGGCGACCTCCTCGCGGCGCAGTCCGGCGACCCTGCGCACGCCGTGGCTCGCCATCCCGACGTCCTGCGGCCGCAGGGCCGCTCTGCGGGCGCGCAGGAACTCTCCCAGGTGGTTGCCGGTCATGCCGCCAGGCTAGGCGCCGGTGCGGAGCGCTGCCTGGGTGTACCGCACCTGGGCAGCACCCACCCTGGCCGACCGCCTCCGGCCTGCCCAGACTCGGCCGGGTGGGCGGTATCCGCGACGGAGCGCGCCACCACGGACACCCCGTGCTCCACCGAGAGGAACAGCAGACATGACGACGACAGACACCCCCAAGGTCGTGGCGGTCACCGGAGCGAGCAGCGGGATCGGCGAGGCGACCGCCCGCCGGCTCGCCGCCGACGGCCACCGCCTGTTCCTCGGAGCGCGCCGCACCGGCCGTCTCGAAACGCTCACCGGGGAGATCACCGCCGCGGGCGGCACCGCGGCCTTCCGGCGGCTGGACGTCACGGACGCCGCCGACGTCCGGGCCTTCGTCTCGGCCGCCCGTGAGCACTACGGCCGCGTGGACGTGCTCGTCAACAACGCCGGTGTCATGCCGCTCTCGCCGCTGGAGGCGCTGCGGACGGACGAATGGGACCGGATGATCGACGTCAACATGCGGGGCGTCCTGCACGGCATCGCCGCCGCCCTGCCCGTGATGCGCGCCCAGGGCGGCGGCCACTTCGTGAACATCGCCTCCGTCGGGGCGTACGAGGTCTCTCCCACCGCCGCCGTCTACTGCGCCACCAAGTTCGCCGTCCGCGCGATCTCCGAAGGACTACGGCAGGAGTCCACCGGCGCGATCCGGGTCACCCTCGTCTCCCCGGGCGTGACCGAGTCCGAACTCGCCGACACCATCTCCGACCTCGCCGCCAGGGAGGCCATGAAGACCTACCGCGCCGTGGCACTCCCCGCCTCCGCCGTCGCGGAGGCCATCGCCTACGCCGTCGCCCAGCCCCCGCAGGTCGACGTCAACGAAATCGTCGTCCGTCCCGCCGCGAGCGCTCAGTAGTCCCGCGCGGTCCCGTCGACGAAGCGCAGCAGCACGGCGGCCTCCGCGCGCAGCCGTCCGGCCCGGTCGGCGTGCGCGGGAGCGGTCAACTGCTCCGCGGCTTCCAGTCGCTCGGCGGCCTCGGCGCGCACGACCTCCACCACGTCGCGCTCACTCAGCTCTCGCCGCGCCGCTTCGGTGGCACCGGCTCCGACCGGCGACGCCTCAAGGGCCAGACCACGCAGCTCCGTCTCGGCCACGGGCACCGCCTCGGCGTTGTCCAGAGCGGCGAGCGTAGAGCGCAGGGCGCTCACCGCGACCTTGTCATGGGCACGCATGGCTTCCGGCAGTGCTTGACGCATACGCAGACGTACAGACATGCCGGTGACCTTATGGCGGCCGCCTTGGACCCACAACGCGATATACGAGTGGAGGCGTGATCAGCGGGAGCCGGCGCCACCGTACAGCGGGACCGCGGCGGCGACCTCACACCACACGTACTTCCCCCTGTTGCCGAACCGCGACAGCGGCTGCCAGCCCCACAGATCCGAACAGGCCCGCACCAGCGCCAGCCCCCGCCCCTCCTCCACCTCCCCGAGCCGCTCCAACGGCACCGGCGGTTCGGGCGGTTCGGGGTCCGCGTCCCACGCGCCGATCCGGAGAGTGCCGGGCGGCGACCAGCGGATGCGCAGGGCGGCGGGGCCTTTCGTATGCCGTACGGCGTTGGAGACCAGCTCGGTGGCGAGGAGTTCGGCGACGTCGAGGGAGGGCACGAGCTCATGGGCGGTGAGCACCAGTCTGAGCGTGTGCCGGCTGACGGGGACGGCGCGCAGGTCGTTGGGGATGGTGAGCGTGTACTCCCAGGCTTCGGGCATGCGTCATCAACTCCATTGTTCGCGGGGGAGTTTCCGGCAGGGTGGCGTTGCCGCGGCCGTCGTGGCAGGACGGGGCGGTGCACTTCCGCTGCGTGTGCGGTGCGTCACTGACGGTAGACCTGAAAGTTTCGGTTGGGCAAGTCGGTCGCGTAATCTGACCTCGAACGAGTCGCACGGGCAGATGCGTTGGAGCAAGGAGCGGTTGATGGGCACCAGGCGCGAACCAACGGCTCGGCAACTGCGTCTGGCAAAGGAGTTGCGCAGACTCCGCGATGCGGCCGGTCTCACCGCGCGCGAGGCGGCCAAGCTGCTCGGGGTGAGCAACGTGCAGATCAGTCAGATCGAGGCGGGCTTGTCCGGTGTGAGCGAGCAGCGACTGCGTCGTCTCGCATCCCATTACGCCTGTACGGACGAGGTGTTCATCGACGCTTTGGTGGCGATGGCGACCGACCGGACGCGGGGGTGGTGGGAGGAGTACCGAGAGTTGCTACCCACTTCCTTCCTCGATCTGGCTGAGCTGGACCACCACTCCCGGTTTCAGAGGCACGTGGCCATCACGTACGTGCCAGGTCTATTGCAGACGCAAGGCTACGCCCGCGCCGTGTTCTCCGACAGGATTCCGGAACTCGCCGAAGATGAACTTGAGTTGCGCGTACGCCACCGCATGGCGCGTCGTGTGATCATCGAGGGCCCCGCACCGATCCCCCTTCAGGCTGTGATCCACGAAGCAGCTCTCCGCATCAGGGTCGGCGATCGTGCGCTGTCACGAGTTCAACTCGATCGCATCCTGGAACTCTCGCATGCGGATCACATTTCGGTGAGGGTGATCCCCTTCGACTTGGACGGCTTCTCTCAAGCTGGTAGCGCGATGACCTACGTGGGCGGTTCCGTCCCGAAGCTGGACACAGTCGTACGTGACGCTCCTCACGGCACCGTCTTCATCGACTCTGAGGCTCAACTGAACGCCTTCCGGGCTCGCTTCCATAAACTGGAGGCCGTGTCACTCGACGCCGAGCGTTCGCGTGACTTCATCAACAGATTGGCCAAGGAGCTGTGAGGCGGCGATGACCAATCCCGATAGTTGGCGGAAATCGTCCTACTCCGGCGGTGGTGACGGTAATGAGTGCGTCGAGATAGCCACGACCCCAACCCACGCGGCCGTCCGCGACTCCAAGGCCCCGGCCCGCGCCACCCTCACCTTCCCCGCAGGAGCCTTCGCTGTCTTCGTCGAGGGGATCAAGTCAGGGGGCTGGCCCGGACGGTAGCCGCGGCACCCTGCAGCACCGTGACCCGCTCGATGACCAGCCCCGCCAGCACGGCCGCCGCGAGCATCAGGCCTCGGCCACCACGAGGCAGGCCAGCGAGCCGGGGGCCACCCGGCTCGCCACCACGAGCAGCAGCGCGTGCGCCACCCAGGCGGCCCACCACAGATTCACCAGCGTCGTCTCCCGCTTCTCCCATGACGCGGAGCCGGCGCGGCCGATGTCGAGGACGATCCGGCGCGGGGCGACGAGGTTGACCACCGGTATGAACCAGGCGACGACCATCCAGCCCGGACTCGGGACCGCGGCCTCGGGGGACAACTGCTGGGCGGCGCGCCGGGAGTGGGCGAGCCACACGAGGAACACCACGGTCGTGATGTGAACGGGCCACGACGCTCGCCGATCACGCGCGCCGCTTGTGCAACCCGGTGGGTGGACAGCTGACGGTCCGCCGATCCGGTGTGTCTGCCGCCTTCCTCGCGCTGGAGCGGCAGCGCTGAAAGGGCTGAACGGGTGCTCTTCGGCAGAGCGGACCGGCGCACCGCAGCACGCTCCGAACCAGGCCTGTATCTCTGTCTGGAACGTCACCTGAGGCGATGGAAGGCTGGAGAAGATGGCTTTTGAGCGAAGGAAATTCCTCATGGCCGGCGCCATGGGGGGTGCGGCCATGCTTCCCCAGGGTGTTCTGGGAGCGCGGGCGTATGCGGCGACGGCTCACGAGGCAACGTGTCCGGGCGGTCCGATCCCGCACACCCCTCCGCTGAAGAAGTATGTCGACCCGCTTCCCACGCCGTTGACAGCCGTCCCGGATCCCTCCGCCTATCCGGGCGCCGACTACTACGAGATCACGATGCGACAGGACTCGTGGCGCTTCCACCGGGATCTCGGGCCGGCAACCGTGTGGGGTTACTGGGCCAATAACCCGCACGATCCGCACAAGCCGACCGGCATGGGCTACCTCGGGCCAACCATCAGCGTGAGCACGGACCGTCCCACGGTCGTCAAATACCGCAACGAGCTGCCGACCACCCACCTGTTCCAGTTCGTGATCGACGCCATCCGCAACGGGTGCGACGAGCTCACCCCGACCCCTCCGCCTCCCTACAAGCCCGCCCTGCCTTTTCCCTCGAATGTCAATGTGTGGAACGTCGTACATCAGCACGGCGGTTTCACAGCGCCACAGTCCGACGGAATGCCGATGCAGTCGTTCAGTCCGGACGGTATCCACGCCGCGCACTACACCACCCTGGAACCCGGCCGGGTCGCACCCAACGAAGCGATCTACGCCTACACCAACCACGACCGTTCGTGCATGCTCTGGTATCACGATCACGGCATGGGGATGACCAGCCTCAACATCTACGCGGGCCTGGCCGGGCTCTGGCGCATCGGTGACCCCGCCGACGAGCGGCTCGGGCTGCCGCGAGGCGAATTCGAGGTCCCCCTCATCCTGCAGGACCGGACCTTCCACCCGGACGGCTCGCTCGCCTACACCATGACCCTGCAGGAAGGCGAGGACACCCCGATCGTGAACGGGAAGGCGTACCCCTTCCTGACCGTCGAGCCGCGACGCTACCGGCTGCGCCTTCTCAACGCTTCGAACGAGCGTTTCTGGCGGCTGAGGTTCGAGACCCAGCCCAGGGACGCAGTGCCTGAGGCCCAACTGCCGTTCTGGCTGATCGGCACCGACAGCGGTTTCCGCGCCCCGTTGCAGATGCTGAACTTCCTGATCTCGCCGGCCGAGCGGTACGACCTGATCATCGACTTCAGCCAGGTGCGCATGGGTACGAAGGTCAGACTGGTGAACTACCACGCGCCGGTCCACTACCCCGGCATGCCGGGTGAGGGGCCGGAAATCCGGGACATCATGGAATTCCGGGTCACCAAACCGCTGTCCGGAGGCGCGGACAGGTCGAGGCCGCCCAGGGAACTCAGGCTGCCGACACCCGCACCGGTAAAGCCGAAACCGCACACCCGTCGCCGGCAATGGGTCGTGTACCAGCACCAGCTGTTCAGGACCATGACGTTCAACGCGGTGCCGTTCGAGGCGCCGTCCCAGGACTTCATCGAGGAGGGCTCGACCGAGATCTGGGAATACATCAATCCCAACCACGACGCCCACCCGATGCACGTCCACCTTGTCAACTTCCAGGTGCTGGACAGGCAGCCGATCGACGCGGCCGCCTACCAGGCCGATTACGACAAGTGGATTGACGGTGGCCGCAAAACGAAGGACCTGCCGGTGCTGGAGAACTATTTCACCGGCCCACCGGTACCGCCGGACCCGGACGAAGCACGGTCCAACAAGGACACTTTCAAATCCTATCCGGAGACGGTCACCAGAATCATCATCCAGGAATTCACCCCGCCGACGGCTACGATCGCGTCGATTCCGGGCAGTGGTACCAAGCTCCCGGCGACGTACATCCACCACTGCCACATTCTCGAACACGAGGACGACGATCTGATGCGCCCGTGGACGATCGTCGAACACGGCGACCACAGCGGTGGCGGCCAGGACGGCGGCCACGGCCGCTGACGGGATCGATCGACCCGCGTGTGCCGGTCCGCGCCCACAAGGGGCCCGGACCGGCACTGACGCCGTGGCCCGACCCTCCACGGATCCTTGCGAGTGCGCCATCGTCTGCACCGGCGACGTGGACGCCGTCCTGCGGTAGAAGCCGCACGGACAGGTGGCTGCGACCATCGCGGGCGGCTGCCGACGATCACGGAGCGGGCCGTGTACCCCACCCCGCTCCTGACTGTCAGTCCCGGACAGTACCGTCGGATCATGGCTCAGCAGGCGGGGACCCCCACAGGCGAACGACGACTCGCCACCGTCGAAGGCGTGCTCGAACGCATCACGTACGCGAACGAGGAGAACGGCTACACGGTCGCCCGGGTCGACACCGGCAGAGGCGCCGGTGATCTGCTCACGGTCGTCGGCGCGCTGCTCGGTGCCCAGGTGGGGGAGTCGCTGCGGATGGAGGGCCGCTGGGGGTCGCATCCCCAGTACGGCAAGCAGTTCACCGTGGAGAACTACACGACCGTGCTGCCGGCCACCGTGCAGGGGATACGGCGCTATCTGGGGTCGGGGCTGGTCAAGGGGATCGGGCCGGTGTTCGCGGACCGGATCACCCAGCACTTCGGTGTGGACACCCTGCGGATCATCGAGGAGGAGCCGAAGCGGCTGGTCGAGGTGCCCGGTCTCGGGCCGAAGCGGACGAAGCGGATCGCCGACGCCTGGGAGGAGCAGAAGGCGATCAAGGAGGTCATGCTCTTCCTCCAGACCGTCGAGGTGTCGACGTCCATCGCCGTGCGGATCTACAAGAAGTACGGGGACGCGTCGATCTCCGTCGTGAAGAACCAGCCGTACCGGCTCGCGGCCGACGTGTGGGGGATCGGGTTCCTCACCGCCGACAAGATCGCCCAGTCCGTCGGGATTCCGCACGACAGTCCGGAGCGGGTGAAGGCGGGGCTGCAGTACGCGCTGTCGCAGTCCGCCGACCAGGGGCACTGCTACCTCCCCGAGGAACGGCTCATCGCCGACGCCGTGAAACTCCTCCAGGTCGACACGGGGCTGGTCATCGACTGCCTCGCCGAGCTGGCGGCGCCCCCCGAGGACGGGGCGGACCCGGGGGTCGTACGGGAGAGGCTCCCGGGGCCCACTCCCGACGCCGAACCCGTCACCGCGATCTACCTGGTCCCCTTCCACCGGGCCGAAGTCGCCCTCGCCTCCCAGCTCCTGCGCCTGCTCCGCACCGACGACGACCGGATGCCGTCGTTCAAGGACGTCGCCTGGGACAAGGCGCTCGCCTGGCTGAAGGGCCGTACCGGCGTCGAACTGGCCCCCGAGCAGGAGGCCGCCGTCCGGCTGGCGCTGACGGAGAAGGTCGCGGTGCTGACCGGCGGGCCCGGCTGCGGCAAGTCGTTCACCGTCAGGTCGATCGTGGAGCTGGCGCGGGCGAAGCGGGCGAAGGTGGTGCTCGCCGCCCCCACCGGCCGTGCGGCCAAGCGGCTCGCCGAGCTGACCGGAGCGGAGGCGTCGACCGTCCACCGGCTGCTGGAACTGAAGCCGGGCGGCGACGCGGCCTACGACCGGGACCGGCCGCTGGACGCCGACCTGGTGGTCGTGGACGAGGCGTCGATGCTGGACCTCCTCCTCGCCAACAAGCTCGTGAAAGCCGTACCCCCCGGTGCGCACCTCCTCTTCGTCGGGGACGTCGACCAACTGCCCAGCGTCGGGGCGGGGGAGGTGCTCCGGGACCTGCTCGCGGAGGGCGGCCCGATCCCGGCGGTGCGCCTCACGCGCGTGTTCCGGCAGGCCCAGCAGTCCGGCGTGGTCACCAACGCGCACCGGATCAACGCGGGACAGCACCCCGTCACCGACGGCATGAAGGACTTCTTCCTCTTCGTGGAGGACGAGACGGAGGAGGCCGGCAGGCTCGCCGTGGACGTCGCGGCCCGGCGGGTCCCGGCCAGGTTCGGGCTCGACCCGCGGCGCGACGTGCAGGTCCTCACCCCCATGCACCGCGGGCCCGCCGGCGCCGGCGCGCTCAACGGACTGCTCCAGCAGGTCATCACGCCGGCCCGCCCCGACCTGCCCGAGAAGCGGTTCGGCGGGCGGGTGTTCCGGGTCGGGGACAAGGTCACCCAGATCCGCAACAACTACGAGAAGGGCGAGAACGGCGTCTTCAACGGCACCGTGGGCGTGGTCACCGCGCTCGACCCGGTCGAGCAGCGCCTCACGGTGCTGACGGACGAAGATGAAGAGGTGCCGTACGAATTCGACGAACTGGACGAACTGGTGCACGCCTACGCGGTGACCATCCACCGTTCACAGGGCAGTGAATATCCCGCCGTGGTGATCCCGGTCACCACCGGAGCGTGGATGATGCTCCAGCGGAACCTGCTCTACACGGCGGTCACCCGGGCCAGGCAGCTGGTCGTCCTCGTCGGTTCGCGCAAGGCGATCGGGCAGGCGGTGCGGACGGTTTCAGCAGGCCGGCGCTGTACGGCCCTGGACTTCCGGCTCGGCCGGAGCGGATCTCCCGAAAAATGATCGATCAAATGAGTCGTGAAGGTCACAAGGGCCTTCCCGATGGGGAGACAAGGGGGCAGGATGAGCAGGTTGGCGGCACTGAGTGCCGCCAATGGGCCCAATGGTCGACCCCGAGTGCACTCTCCTGAGCCAAATGGGGGATGGTAGAGACAGTCAGGGCACCTCGAAGATGAGGCACTACGTCGGTGAGGGAAGACGTGAGCGACAACTCTGTAGTACTGCGGTACGGCGACGGCGAGTACACCTACCCGGTGGTCGACAGCACCGTCGGCGACAAGGGCTTCGACATCGGGAAGCTCCGCGCCCAGACCGGTCTCGTGACCCTGGACAGCGGCTACGGCAACACCGCTGCCTATAAATCCGCCATCACCTACCTCGACGGCGAGGGGGGCATCCTCCGCTACCGCGGTTACCCGATCGAGCAGCTGGCGGAGCGCTCCACCTTCCTGGAGGTGGCCTACCTGCTGATCAACGGTGAGCTGCCGACGGTCGACGAGCTCACCACGTTCAAGAACGAGATCACGCGGCACACCCTGCTCCACGAGGACGTCAAGAACTTCTACCGGGGCTTCCCGCGCGACGCCCACCCGATGGCCATGCTGTCGTCCGTGGTCTCCGCGCTGTCCACCTTCTACCAGGACAGCCACAACCCGTTCGACGCGAAGCAGCGCGACCTCTCCACGATCCGCCTGCTCGCCAAGCTTCCGACCATCGCCGCGTACGCGTACAAGAAGTCGGTCGGCCACCCGTTCGTCTACCCGCGCAACGACCTCTCCTACGTGGAGAACTTCCTGCGCATGACGTTCTCGGTGCCGGCCCAGGACTACGAGCTCGACCCGGTGGTCGTCTCGGCCCTGGACAAGCTGCTGATCCTGCACGCGGACCACGAGCAGAACTGTTCGACGTCGACGGTCCGCCTGGTCGGCTCGTCGCAGGCGAACATGTTCGCGTCGATCTCCGCCGGCATCTCCGCGCTCTGGGGCCCTCTGCACGGCGGTGCCAACCAGTCCGTCCTGGAGATGCTGGAGGGCATCCAGGCCAACGGCGGTGACGTCGACTCCTTCATCCGCAAGGTGAAGAACAAGGAGGAGGGCGTCCGCCTGATGGGCTTCGGCCACCGGGTCTACAAGTCCTTCGACCCGCGTGCCAAGATCATCAAGTCGGCAGCGCACGACGTCCTCTCGGCCCTCGGCAAGTCCGACGAGTTGCTGGACATCGCGCTGAAGCTGGAGGAGCACGCGCTCTCCGACGACTACTTCGTCTCGCGCAACCTCTACCCGAACGTCGACTTCTACACCGGCCTGATCTACCGCGCCATGGGCTTCCCGACCGAGATGTTCACGGTCCTGTTCGCCCTCGGCCGGCTGCCCGGCTGGATCGCCCAGTGGCAGGAAATGATCAAGGAACCGGGCTCCCGCATCGGCCGTCCGCGCCAGATCTACACGGGCGTCGTCGAGCGCGACTTCGTGCCGGTCGAGGAGCGCTGACCCTTCCCGACGCCGCCGACGGCGCACGGCCCTCGCGGCCGTGCCTGTGGCGAGTGAGCCGAAGGGGCGCCGGCTGCGGCGCCCCGGAGGCGGAGGCGAACAGGCCCCGAAAGAGCTAAGCAGAAGGCGCCCTGGAGCGCCGGTCCCCCCACGGGCCGGCGACCAGGGCGCCTTCCCGTGTCCCGGTGCGGATTCCCCCCACGGGATCCGGCCGGGCGCTCGGTACGGCAGCGCCTGAATCGCTGCGTTGAGCACAACGAGCAGAACTCGCCGTACTTACATCCAGTGATGCGGTGCGATCTGCCGGGACCCGCACCGCACGGGAGGGCCGCTCAAAGCTTCCCGTCGTCCGTGCCCCGGCAACGCATCTCTGAGGAAGTCCCCCAAGACATCCCCAGATGCCAGGTCAGCGCCCCCCAAGACGCATCCCTGACATCGCCAACTTAGACCTTCGAAGCCCTTCGATGGTTACGTTCACATCACTGTGATCTGCGTCTCTTGCATCGGTCCGATGGATGCGCAAGAGCCCCGATACGGTGATCGGGACTCAAGCGTAAGGATGATGCGCGAGCCTTGTGAAGAGCTTATGTGAGGCGCGCGTTGGACTCCAGGGGGACTCCTACATCCACTGCGGCGAACCGGCGGTAACTTTCACCGGAAGGTGCGCAGCCGCAGGCTGTTGGTCACCACGAACACCGACGAGAAGGCCATCGCGGCGCCCGCGATCATCGGGTTGAGGAGCCCCGCGGCCGCCAGTGGGAGCGCGGCCACGTTGTAGCCGAAGGCCCACACGAGGTTGCCCTTGATGGTGGCGAGGGTCCGCCGGGAGAGCCGGATCGCGTCCGCCGCCACCCGCAGGTCCCCGCGCACCAGGGTCAGGTCGCCGGCCTCGATCGCCGCGTCCGTCCCGGTGCCCATCGCCAGCCCGAGGTCCGCGGTGGCCAGCGCGGCCGCGTCGTTGACCCCGTCGCCGACCATGGCGACCGTCCGCCCCTCGCGCTGCAGCCGCCGTACGACGTCCACCTTGTCCTCGGGCAGCACCTCCGCGACGACCTCGGTGATCCCGACCGCCCGCGCGACCGATTCGGCCACCGCCCGGTTGTCCCCGGTCAGCAGCACCGGCGTCAGCCCCAGCGCGCGCAGCTCGCGCACCGCCTCGGCGCTGGTCTCCTTGACCGTGTCGGCGACGGCGAGGACACCCCGTGCCTGCCCGTCCCACCCGGCCAGGACGGCCGTCCGCCCCTCCTGTCCGGCCCGGGAGAGGGCCAGGGCCAACTCCTCGGGCACCACGTCGAAGAGGCGCCCCACGGCCACCTCGCGGCCCGCCACGCGCCCGCGTACGCCCCGCCCGGGGACGTTCTCGAAGTGCTCGACCGGGGGCAGGTCTCCGACCCGCTCCGCGGCGCCGGCCGCGATCGCCCTGGCGACCGGATGCTCGGAGGCGTGTTCGAGGGCGCCCGCGAGCCGCAGCACCTCGTCCGCGTGGTCCTGGCCGGCGCCCTCGGCGACGTACACCTCCTGGAGGCTCATCCGCCCGGTGGTCACGGTCCCCGTCTTGTCGAGGACGACGGTGTCGACCCGGCGGGTGGACTCCAGCACCTCCGGGCCCTTGATGAGGATGCCGAGCTGGGCGCCGCGCCCGGTGCCGACCATCAGGGCGGTCGGCGTGGCCAGGCCCAGGGCGCACGGGCAGGCGATGATCAGGACGGCGACGGCGGCCGTGAACGCGGCGGCCGTGTCCCCGGTGACGCCGAGCCAGACCCCGAAGGTGCCGAGCGCGAGGAGGATGACGACGGGGACGAAGACCGCGGAGATCCGGTCGGCGAGGCGCTGCACCTCGGCCTTGCCGTTCTGCGCCTCCTCCACCAGCCTCGCCATCCGGGCCAGCTGCGTGTCGGCGCCGATCCGGGTCGCCTCGACGACCAGCCGCCCGCCCGCGTTGACGGTCGCGCCCGTGACGGCGTCGCCGACGGCCACGTCCACCGGCACCGACTCGCCGGTCAGCATCGAGGCGTCCACCGCGGACGCCCCTTCCACCACGGTGCCGTCGGTGGCGATCTTCTCCCCGGGCCGTACGACGAACCGGTCGCCGACCGCCAGCGACGCCACCGGGACCCGCACCTCGCGCCCGGCCCGCAGGACCGCCACGTCCCTGGCGCCCAGCTCCATCAGCGCCCGCAGGGCCGCTCCCGCGCGCCGCTTGGAACGCGCCTCCAGATAGCGGCCGAGCAGGATCAGCGCGACGACCCCGGAGGCGACCTCCAGGTAGACGGTGGACGCGCCGTCCATCCGCGAGACGGTGAACCGGAACTCGTCGTGCATCCCCGGCATGCCCGCGTCGCCGAAGAACAGCGCCCACAGTGACCAGCCGAACGCGGCCAGCGTGCCGACCGAGACCAGGGTGTCCATGGTGGCGGCGCCGTGCCGGGCGTTGGTCCAGGCGGCGCGGTGGAACGGCCGGCCGCCCCAGACGACGACCGGGGCGGCGAGCGTCAGCGACAGCCACTGCCAGTTGTCGAACTGCAGCGCCGGGACCATCGCGAGCAGCACGACCGGGGCGGCGAGCAGGGTGGAGACCAGGAGTCGGTGGCGCAGACCGGCGAGTTCGGGATCCGGCGCGGTCTCGGTGTCCTGCCGCGGCTCCGGCTCCGGGGGCGCGGGCTCCTCGGCGGTGTACCCGGTCTTGACGACCGTGGCGATCAGGTCGGCGACCTGGACCCCCTGGGGGTATGTGACCTTCGCCTTCTCGGTGGCGTAGTTCACGGTGGCGGTGACGCCGTCCATCCGGTTGAGCTTCTTCTCGACCCGCGCGGCGCAGGAGGCGCAGGTCATGCCCCCGATGAGCAGCTCGACCGCGGAATCACCGGCCGGGCCCGGAGGGGCTGTCGGTGTCTGTGCGGTGCTGGTTGCGGTGCTGGTTGTGGTGCTGGTTGTGGTGCTGGTGGTCATGTCCGGACTCCAGACAACGGACCGGACCGTACGGAGCCAGTATCAGCTGGTCGGCACGGCCCGGCGGAGAGATGCGTTTCCGTCGTGCGTACTGCTCGTGGTGCGTGCCGTGCGGGCGGTCAGGCGCGGCCGGCGAGCTCGAAGCCCGCCTCGTCGACGGCGGCGCGGACCGCCTCCTCGTCGAGCGGGGCCGCGGAGACGACCGTGACCTCGCCGCTGGCCGCGACGGCCGTCACCGAACTGACGCCGGGGAGCCCGGAGATCTCGGCGGAGACGGAACCCTCGCAGTGTCCGCAGCTCATGCCGGTCACCTTGTAGACGGCGGTCACGGAGCCCGGGGTGTCGGTCTGGGCGGTCATGTCGTTCTCCTCGTCGAGGCGGGTGGGGCCGATGGGGCCCATGAGAGAGCCCCACTGTCGCCAGACTATACCCCTAGGGGGTATTTCTCCAAGAGGGGCACCGGCGCGCCAGCGAGTGCACCCAGGCGACGCCGAGCAGTGCGACGAGTACCAGCAGACCGAGCGAGAACACCGTGAAGAGGTGTTCCTCTGCCGGGCCGGGGCCCGGCACGTACCCCGCGGCGAACAGCCGCCGCTCCACCGCGGTGCCCGCCAGGTACGCCGCCAGCCAGATCGCGATGCCGTGCGTGGAGTCCCACAGGGCGTGCAGCAGGGCGGCCCCGAGGCAGGCGGAGACGACCGGGGCGGTGAGGCGGAAACGGCCGTTCGGGCGGCGGGCGGAGAGCAGGACGCCGCCGGTGATCGCCGTCCACAGGCCGTGCCCGAGGGTGGCCGGCACCGCGCGCAGCAGTTCCGTCTCGATCAGGGCGCGCGGATCGAGGCCCGCGGTGGAGACGGCGGCGCCGAGCGCGTACCCGGCGCTCTCCAGGGCCGCGAAGCCGAGGCCGACGGCGGCGCCGAGCACCAGCCCGGCCCGGATGCCCCGGATCCCGGGCATCCGGCGCAGCACGAACACCAGCGCGCCGAGCTTCACCGCCTCCTCGGCCAGGCCGACGCAGACGAACATCCCCCAGGAGGGGCGGACCAGGTAGGACTCGGCCACCGAGGCGCCCAGCAGCCCGAGCGCGCCGCCGGCCAGGAAGCAGCCGAGGATCGCGCTGACCCCGAGGTCGCGGGCGTGCCGCTCGTACGCCCACAGCACGAACACGACCGGGACGAGGAAGCTGCCGAGCAGGATCAGCGTCGGCAGCAGGGCGGCCTTCCCCGTCACGTACGCGATCACGGCGGTCAGCGCCCACAGGGCGAGCCCACCACCGAGGCAGCGCTTCCACAGGCCGGCGCGGATACGGGGGTACGGCGGTGGCGGCTGCTGCGGGCCGGGGATACGGGCCCGCGGCCGGCCGGACTGCGGAGAGTGGGTCAAGGCGGGTCCCCTTGTGCTCCTGCGGGTACGGGGGTGGCGCTCGTCGGCTCGAATCAGTGCCGTTTAGCCGCACTTTAGGCAGATGCGCCGCATGTCGCAGTCCGGGTGGTTCGCAGGAGTGGCTGTCCGGGACCGGCGCGGCGCGCCGCCGCCGTGCGCGAGGAGTGGCCGAGGGAGCCGGCGCCGGGGCTCAGAAGTCTCTGCGGCCTCGGTTGCGCGGCCGGGAGGCCACCCAGGCGCGGACCGTGTCGGCGTACCAGTAGGGCTTGCCGCCCTCGACGTGGTCGGGCGGGGGGAGCAGTCCGTGCTTGCGGTAGGAGCGGACGGTGTCCGGCTGCACCCGGATGTGCGCCGCGATCTCCTTGTATGACCAGAGCCTTCGGTCGGTCATGAGATGCACCTCCCTGCGCGCACCGCGGGGGCGACCGGAGGCGGTCGTCGGGGGAGCCGGGCGCTGCGCTGGCGATCACAAAGCCTGTGCCCGGTGAACGACGCAGCGTGACTGTGGGCAAGCGGCTGTCGACCTGGTGTGACCGAGGACCCGCGTAGGCGTGACATGTGTGACGCAAGGGGGGTGTTTGTGACGTGGCTGAGACGTGGGCCGGCCCAACTCTCGTCCGAATGTCCGGACAAAGCATTGACACGACCTCCTGTCCCCGACTACAAACCACGGGAGAGGCATGACGAAGGGAAGCCGATGGCGTACGACCTGATCACCATGGGGCGGATCGGGGTGGATCTCTATCCGCTCCAGACCGGAGTCCCGCTCGCCCAGGTGTCGTCCTTCGGCAAGTTCCTCGGCGGGTCGGCGACGAACGTGGCGGTGGCCGCCGCCCGCCTCGGCCGGAACACCGCCGTCATCACCCGCACCGGCGAGGACGCCTTCGGCGCCTACCTGCACGAGGCCCTCCGGGGCTTCGGCGTGGACGACCGCTGGGTCACCCCGGTGCCCGGCCTGAACACCCCCGTCACGTTCTGCGAGATCTTCCCGCCGGACGACTTCCCGCTCTACTTCTACCGGCAGCCCAAGGCCCCCGACCTGGAGATCGACGCCCACGAGCTGGACCTCGACGCCGTCCGGGACGCCCGCGTCTTCTGGGTCACCGGCACCGGCCTGAGCGAGGAGCCCAGCCGCACGGCGACCCTCGCGGCCCTCGCCCACCGCGCCAAGGCGGGCACCACCGTCTTCGACCTGGACTGGCGCCCCATGTTCTGGGGCGGTGACGTCGACGGCTCCCGTCGCGGGCCGGAGGCCGCCCGGCCGTTCTACGCCGAGGCCCTCAGACACACCACCGTCGCCGTCGGCAACCTCGACGAGGTGGAGGTGGCGACCGGCGTGCGCGAGCCGCAGGCCGCCGCCCAGGCACTCCTCGACGCCGGTGTCGAGATCGCCGTGGTCAAGCAGGGGCCCAAGGGTGTCCTCGCCGTCAGCCGCGACGGCGACCGCGCCGAGGTCCCGCCGCTGCCCGTGAACGTCCTCAACGGCCTGGGCGCCGGTGACGCCTTCGGCGGCTCCCTCTGCCACGGCCTGCTCGAAGGCTGGGACCTGGAGAAGATCATGCGGCACGCCAACGCGGCCGGGGCGATCGTCGCCTCCCGCCTGGAGTGCTCCTCCGCGATGCCCACCCCCGAGGAGATCGACGCCGCGCTCGCCGCCGGAGCGGTGCTGTGAGGGCCGGCCGCGTCTCGGGCGCGCACCAGGACGGCGGGGCCGGCGCCTCCGCCGGGCAGGTGAAGGTGGACGTCTCCGCCCTCGTCCACACCCGCACCCACCACCCCGAGGCCATTGCCGAGGCGGCTGCCCGCCGCACCCGCCGTCCGCTCCTCAACGAGGACGGCAAGCTGATGATCGTCGCCGCCGACCATCCGGCCCGCGGCGCCCTGGGCGTGGGCGGCGACCGGCTCGCCATGGCCAACCGGGCCGGGCTGCTGGAGCGGCTCTGCCTGGCGCTGTCCCGGCCCGGCGTCGACGGCGTCCTCGCCACCGCGGACATCCTGGACGACCTGCTCCTGCTCGGCGCCCTCGACGGCAAGGTCGTCATGGGCTCGATGAACCGCGGCGGACTGCAGGGCGCCTCCTTCGAACTCGACGACCGGTTCACCGGCCACCGCGCCGAGGACATACAGCGCCTCGGGTTCGACGCCGGCAAACTGCTCCTGCGCATCGACTACGACGACCCGGGCTCCCTGACCACCCTGGAGTCCACCGCCCGCGCCATCGACGACATGGCCGCGCGCCGGCTGCCGGTCTTCGTCGAGCCGTTCATCAGCCGCCGCACCCCCGAGGGCCGGGTGAAGAACGACCTGTCCGCGGAGGCGGTCACCAGGTCGATCGCCATCGCCTCGGGTCTCGGCGGGAGTTCGGCCTACACCTGGCTGAAGGTGCCGGTCACCGACGACCCCGACGACATGGCCCGGGTCATGGAGACGTCCACCCTCCCCGCCGTGCTGCTCGGCGGCGAGGTCGGCGGCACCGTCGAGGAACAGGCCGGCGCCTACGAGAAGTGGCGCAGCGCCCTCCGACTCCCCACCGTGCGCGGCCTGGTGGTCGGCCGCTCGCTGCTGTACCCGGCGGACGGCGACGTGGCCGCCGCCGTGGACACCGCCGTCGGACTCCTGTGAGGGCGTGGAAATGACGACCAACGAACTGCATCTCGCCAAGGGGGCGACCGCGAACGCGCAGTACGCGCTCGACATCGATCCCCGGCGGGCCGGTTGGGCGCACAGCAGTCTGCGGATCGTCGAACTGGCCCCGGGGGGAACGCATTTGTTCACCACCGGGGACAGCGAGTGGATCGTGCTTCCGCTCCAGGGCGGTTGTACGGTGCGAACAGAGGGAAACGAGTTCCAGATCCTGGGCCGGGAGAGCGTGTTCAGCGGAGTCTCCGACTTCGTGTACGCGCCCCGGGACGCCCAGGTCCAGATCGCCTCCGGCGCGGGAGGCCGCTTCGCCCTGGCAGGAGCGAAGTGCGAGCGACGACTCCCCGCCCGCTACGGCCCCGCGCCGGAGGTCCCCGTCGAAGACCGCGGCAGCGGCACCAGCGCCCGCCAGGTGCGCAACTTCGCCTCCGCGTCCGCGTTCGACTGCGACAAGCTGATCGCCGTCGAAGTGATCACACCCGGCGGCAACTGGTCCTCGTACCCGCCGCACAAGCACGACGAGCACCGGCCGGGCGAGGAGTCGGAGCTGGAGGAGATCTACTACTTCGAGATCGACGGACCGAACGGTATCGGGTACCAGCGCGTATTCCCCTCCCGCGAGGGCGGTACGGACGTCCTCGCCGAGGTCCGCTCCGGCGACGCCGTGCTCGTTCCCGACGGCTGGCACGGCCCGTCGATCGCGCAGCCCGGGCACGACATGTACTACCTGAACGTCATGGCGGGGCCCGGTGCGACGCGGGAGTGGCGGATCTGCTTCCACCCGGACCATACGGAGGGTTACCGATGACGATTCGGCTGACCGTCGCGCAAGCGCTTGTCCGCTTCCTCGCCGCCCAGTACACCGAACGGGACGGCGAGCGCCGCCGCCTGATCGGCGCCACCTGGGGCATCTTCGGCCACGGCAACGTGGCCGGGCTCGGCCAGGCACTCCTCCAGCACGGCGACGAGATGCCATACCACCAGGGCCGCAACGAACAGGCCATGGTGCACGCGGCGGTCGGCTACGCGCGTCAGTCGAACCGTCTCGCCACCCACGCCGTGACCACGTCCATCGGTCCGGGCGCGACCAACCTCGTCACCGGCGCCGCCCTCGCCACGATCAACCACCTCCCGGTCCTGCTCCTCCCCGGCGACGTCTTCGCCACCCGCCCCGCCGACCCGGTCCTCCAGCAGCTCGAGGTCCCGTACGCGGCCGACGTGTCCGTGAACGACTGCCTGCGCCCGGTGTCGAGGTTCTTCGACCGGATCAACCGCCCCGAGCAGCTGATCCCCTCCGCCCTCGCCGCCATGCGCGTCCTCACCGACCCCGTCGAGACCGGCGCCGTGACCCTCGCGCTCCCGCAGGACGTCCAGGCCGAGGCGTACGACTGGCCGGAGGAGTTCTTCGCCGAGCGGGTGTGGACGGTACGCCGGCCGGGCGCCGACCCCGCCGAACTCGCCGCCGCGGTGCAGGTGATCAGGAGCGCGCGCCGGCCGGTGATCATCGCCGGCGGCGGGGTCCACCACAGCCGGGCCGAGGACGTCCTCGCCGAGTTCGCCGCGGCCACCCGGATTCCGGTCGCGTCCACCCAGGCCGGCAAGGGCTCGCTGCGCTGGGACCACCCGCAGGACGTCGGCGGCGTCGGCTACACCGGCACCGCCACCGCCGACGAACTCGCCCGCACCGCCGACCTGGTGATCGGCGTCGGCACCCGCTACACCGACTTCACCACGGCCTCCGGCACCCTCTTCGAGAACCCGGACGTCCGCTTCCTCAACCTCAACATCGCCCCGTACGACGGCCACAAACTCGCCGGTCTGCCGCTGGTCGCCGACGCCCGCAGCGGTCTCGCGGAGCTGAGGAAGGCCCTGGACGGCCACCGGACCGCCGACTCGTACGTCACCGAGTACACCGAGGACAAGGAGCGCTGGGAGCAGCGCGTCGACGCCTGCTACGAGGCCGACGAGCCGGACGTCCGGCCGACCCAGCCGCAGGTCCTCGGCGCCCTGGACGCGCTCGTCGACGAGACGGACGTCCTGGTCAACGCGGCCGGCTCGCTTCCCGGCGACCTGCACAGGATGTGGCGGGCGCGGTCACGCGACCAGTACCACCTGGAGTACGGGTACTCGTGCATGGGCTACGAGATACCGGCCGCCATCGGGGTGAAACTCGCGGCGCCGGAGCGCAACGTGTGGGCGCTGGTCGGCGACGGCACGTATCTGATGATGCCGACCGAGATCGTCACCGCCGTGCAGGAGGGGATAGCCGTCAAGGTGCTGCTGGTGCAGAACCACGGCTACGCCTCCATCGGCGGTCTGTCCGAGTCGGTGGGCGGCGAGCGGTTCGGCACCGCGTACCGCTTCCCCTCGGACGACGGCACCTTCACGGGCGCCCCGCTCCCCGTCGACCTCGCCGCCAACGCGGCGAGCCTCGGCATGCGGGTGCTGCGCGCGAAGACCGTACGGGACCTGCGCGCGGCGCTCGCCGAGGCGCGGGCCGCCGACACTCCCACATGTGTCTACGTGGAGACCGAAACGGCCGACACTGTGTCGGGCCCGCCTCCCGCGCAGGCCTGGTGGGATGTACCTGTGGCCGAGACCGCGGCCCGATCCGCCGCGGTCAAGGCACGTGAGCTCTACGAACGGCACGTCTCGACCCGACGCCGCCATCTGTGAAGGAGTAACCGGTCATGACGAAGATCGTCAACCACTGGATCGGCGGCAAGTCCGTCGACGGCACGTCGGGCACCTACGGGCCGGTCACCGACCCGGCCACCGGCGCGGTGACCACGAAGGTCGCGTTCGCGTCGGTCGACGAGGTCGACGCCGCGGTCGCCGCCGCCAAGGACGCGTATCTGACCTGGGGCCAGTCGTCGCTGGCCAAGCGCACGGAGATCCTGTTCCGCTTCCGCGCCCTGCTGGACGCCAACCGGGACGCGATCGCCGAGCTGATCACGGCCGAGCACGGCAAGGTGCACTCCGACGCCCTCGGCGAGGTCGCCCGCGGTCTGGAGATCGTGGACCTGGCGTGCGGGATCAGCGTGCAGCTGAAGGGCGAGCTGTCCACGCAGGTCGCCAGCCGTGTCGACGTCTCCTCGATCCGGCAGCCGCTGGGTGTCGTCGCGGGCATCACGCCGTTCAACTTCCCGGCGATGGTCCCGATGTGGATGTTCCCGATCGCCATCGCGTGCGGCAACACGTTCGTGCTGAAGCCGTCCGAGAAGGACCCGTCGGCGTCGATCAAGATCGCCGAGCTGCTGGCCGAGGCCGGGCTGCCCGACGGCGTCTTCAACGTCGTGCACGGTGACAAGGTGGCCGTGGACCGACTCCTGGAGCACCCGGACGTCAAGGCGGTGTCCTTCGTCGGCTCGACCCCGATCGCCCGCTACATCCACACCACGGCCTCCGCCAACCACAAGCGCGTCCAGGCCCTGGGCGGCGCCAAGAACCACATGCTGGTCCTCCCCGACGCCGACCTGGACGCGGCGGCCGACGCGGTCGTCTCCGCCGCCTACGGCTCGGCCGGCGAGCGCTGCATGGCCATCTCCGCGGTCGTGGCGGTGGGCGCGATCGGCGACGAGCTGGTGGCGAAGATCCGCGAGCGCGCCGAGAAGATCAAGATCGGTCCCGGCAGCGACCCGACGTCCGAGATGGGCCCGCTGATCACGGCCGTGCACCGCGACAAGGTCGCCTCGTACGTCGAGGGCGCGGCGGCCGAGGGCTGCGAGGTGGTCCTGGACGGCACCGGCCACACGGTCGAGGGCTTCGAGGACGGCCACTGGATCGGCATCTCGCTGCTCGACAAGGTGCCCACCACCGCCAAGGCGTACCAGGACGAGATCTTCGGCCCGGTGCTGTGCGTCCTGCGCGTGGACACCTACGAGGAGGGCGTGGCGCTGATCAACGCCTCCCCCTTCGGCAACGGCACCGCGATCTTCACCCGGGACGGCGGCGCGGCCCGCCGCTTCCAGCTGGAGATCGAGGCCGGCATGGTCGGCGTGAACGTGCCGATCCCGGTGCCCGTCGGCTACCACTCCTTCGGTGGCTGGAAGGACTCGCTCTTCGGCGACCACCACATCTACGGCAACGACGGCACGCACTTCTACACCCGGGGCAAGGTCGTCACCACCCGCTGGCCCGACCCGGCGGACGCCCCCGCGGGCGTCGACCTGGGCTTCCCGCGCAACCACTGAGCGCGACCGCTCGCCTCGTCGAGGCCGTCCGGATACCGGACGGCCTCGACTTTTTTTGCCCGCCCCGCTGCGGTTATCGTTTCGATGGGATGAAACGGATGCCTTAAGTTCTTTGTGTTCATAGCCTTTGAAAGCAAGGTCATGCGACCTGAAGGCTTGATGGTTGAGCCATATCGCCTTCTCCTCCTGCGAAAGCGATGTGATGCACGTCGCTTTACAAGTGCGGAATCCGAAGGTAAACGGCCATTGACGCAATGGTTTTCGTCGGGGTTCCATGCAGCACGGCCCAACCGCCGGAGGCATCCGCACGAGTCGATCGGAACCGCCCGCATGACCGACACGCTCCGCCCTGTCGACAACGCCGTCACAGAGGCGTCCGACAGTCCCAAGACGCTCAAGCGCTCCATCGGAGTAGTTGGCGGCACCCTCCTCACCCTCTCCTGCGTCACCCCCGCCTCCACGCTCTTCGTGGTCGTCCCCGACCTCTTCGGCTCCCTCGGGACCGCCACCGCCCTCACGATCGCCATCGGCTCCCTCCTCTGTATCGCCGTGGCGTTCTGCTACTCCGAGCTGGGCACCCTCATCCCCAGCGCGGGCGGCGAGTACGCGATGGTCTCGACGATGGCGGGCCGGCTCGCCGGCTGGCTCGTCTTCGTCCTCTCCCTGCTGGTCGTGATGATCGTGCCCCCGGTGATCGCGATGGGCACGGCCGACTACCTGGCCCCGATCGTCCACCTGGACCCGGCCATGACCGGCGCCGGCGTGATGCTCCTCGCCACCCTCGCGGGCCTCCTGGACCTGCGCGCCAACGCCTGGATCACCGGCATCTTCCTGGTCCTGGAGGTCATCGCGGCGGGCCTGGTGGCCGTCCTGGGCTTCACCCACAGCCACCGCGGGGTCGGCAGCCTCACCTCCATGCAGGTGGCCGACACGGGAGGCCACACCACCACGGTCACCGCGATGCTCGTCGTCTCCGGCCTCGCCATCGCCCTCTTCGTCACCCAGGGCTTCTCGACGGCCGTCTACCTCTCCGAGGAACTGGAGGACCCGCGCCGCAACGTCGCCCGCACGGTCCTCGCCACCCTCGCCATCTCCACGGTGATCATCCTGGTCCCGGTGGCCGCGATCACCATGGGCGCGACCGACATCAAGGCCCTGACGGGTGGCGACATCAGCTCCATGGTCACCGCCTGGTCGAACTCCGCGGTCGGCACCTTCGTCAGCCTCTGCGTGGCCCTCGCGATCATCAACGCGGGCATCGTCATGGTCATCCAGAACTCCCGCGTCCTGTTCGCCTCGGCCCGCGACAAGGCCTGGCCGACCCCGGTCAACAGCGCCCTCTCCCGCCTGGGCCGCTTCGGCTCCCCCTGGGTCGCCACCCTCGCGGTGGGCGTCCCCGGAGCCCTGCTCTGCTTCGTCAACCTCGACACCCTGTACGGCGTGACGGGCGTCTCGGTGACCGGCATGTACCTCCTGGTCGCCGTCGCCGCCCTGCTCTCCCGCCGGGCCCACCACAAGCACACCCCGGCCTGGCGCATGCCCCTGTGGCCGGCCATGCCGGTCCTCCTCATCGTGGTCCTCGGCTACATCCTCACCCAGCAGGAAACCAGCTACCTCCTCTGGACCGGCGGCATCACCGCCACGGCCACCCTCTACTGGGCCTTCTACCTCCGCCCCCGCAAGGAGACCCACTGGGTGGTCTCCATCCCGGAGGACGCGCAGGCCTGACGGGCCCACGCCCTCGCCGAGGACGCCTCCCCCGTGACCCCCTTGATCAAGCCGTGGGTCATGGGGGAGCGGCGCGTCCAGGCGCGGGGCCTTGGCGGGCCGCCCGTCAGCGCCAGGTGCAGGGGACGCGGGTGACGTCCTCGGACGTCTTCCACAGCTCGGTGAGGACG
The DNA here is from genome assembly GCF_021462265.1 of Streptomyces shenzhenensis. Taxonomy (GTDB): domain Bacteria; phylum Actinomycetota; class Actinomycetes; order Streptomycetales; family Streptomycetaceae; genus Streptomyces; species Streptomyces shenzhenensis. The sequence continues at coordinate 121,451 of NZ_JAJONF010000007.1, forward strand.
CCGACGGCGGTGGTGCCCTCACCGCGGCAGACGGCGTGGCCGGCGGATGCCCCGGCTGTCGTCGGTCCTCCTTCGGGGAGAGCAGGGGGCGTGGGCCGGTGGGGTCACAGGCAGGATCCGCGGTCCTCGCTGTCCCCGATGATCGCGAAGAGCATGCGGCGCAGGTCCTGGATCCGGTCCGGGCCGAAGCCGTCCAGGACGGAGGCCTCGGCGGCGTCGCACGCCTCGGCGACGGTCGCGCGCAGCCTCTCGCCCGCCTCGGTGATCGCCGGGATCCGCAGGCGGCGGTCACGGGGATCGGTGTGGCGGACCACCAGGCCGCGGCGCTCCAGCCCGTCGAGTTGGCTCATCAGGGTGGTCTTGTCCAGGCCGAGGGCCTTGCCGAGTTCGCCCTGCGTGAGGTCCGGGGTCTTGTCGAGGGCGCTCAGCACGATGTAGTCGCGCAGCTGGAGACCGTGTCTGGCGGCCTGGTCACCGGTGACGCCGTGCATGTGCTGGGCGGCCCGGTGCAGCAGCCAGGTGATCTCGGACTCGGCACCGGGGCTCGGGCCGGTCATGCGTGCCGGCCTGGGCGGGCCTGTGCCGCGGGGTCGGGCACGAGCAGGGGGATGCCCTCGTAGGAGCCGAGGTCGTGCGCGGGGACTATCCGCAGCAGGCCGTCCAGGGCGATCATGCGCAGCAGGTCCCGGCGCAACTGCGCGGGATCGCTGTCGGCCAGCCGGCTCATCAGCCACGGCCGTTCGGCGGGCCGGCGGATGCCGTCGATCTGCCAGGTGAGGTCGCCGACGAAGGCGTACCGCGGGCCGGTCGGCAGGGTGACGAAGACAATCACCGAGCCGGTCGTGTGGCCGCCCGCGAGGGCGATGACCACCGAGCCGTCGCCGTGCACGTCGTAGGTCGAGGGGAAGCCGAGGTAGGGCCGGTCCGCGAAGGCGTACTCGTGGATCTCGTGCCCCCGGGACACCTGGCGGTAGACCTTGCCGTCGGGGTCGGCGGCCGCGTACTCGCGTTCGAGTCTGTTCATCCAGAGGGGGGTGCCGCCCAGTCCGTCGAGGCCGCCGACGTGGTCCCAGTGCGCGTGGGTGGGCACGACGCCGAGCAGCCGGCCGCGGTCGTAGCCGATGGCGTCGAGTTGCTCGGCGGCGGTGCGGCCCGCCTGGTAGGGGGCGCGGACGAAGCGGGGGAGCATCGCGATGTGCTCGGCGACGGCCGCGCCGAAGCCCGCGTCGATCAGCAGATCTCCTTTCGGGTGCCGCACCAGGACCGCCGAGGCGGCGAAGGGCCGCTTGTCGCGGAACGAGCCGCCGCGGAAGGCCAGGGCCGCGCGGGTCTCGTACGTGCCGGTGGGCAGGTGGTGAACGGTCATGTCCGCCGGCGGCTCGGCCGGCGGCAACGGCGCTGTCCAAGCGGGCGGCCGGGGGAGAGGTGTCATGCCGAGAACCGTACGAGCCAAGAACATCTGATGCAAGACGTTCTTGGTTCAGATGATTCGATGGCGGGTGGGGGTCGCCCCGGCATACCGCACCCGGAGTACAGGTCGGCGCCGCCGTACTTCCCAGGGATGGCCAGGGGTTCACCCCGGCGTCGGCATCGGACGTCACCGCCTGCCCGTACCGTTGAAGCATGGATCTTCGACCCCCCGGCCTACGAGCCCTGCTCCGGCGGCCGCGACGGCTCCTGTCCGCCGCGGCCGCCGTCGTCGTGCTCGTGGGCGCCGGCACGTGGACGGCCGTCGCCTCCGGCGGCCCGGCCCCGGTGCACCGCGCCGACAAGGTCATGGCGGTGGACGGGGTGCGTCTCGACACCTCCTTCTTCACCACGTCCGGCACCGGCCGGCGCCCCGCGGTCCTCCTCGCCCACGGCTTCGGCGGCAGCAAGGAAGGCATGCGCACCGAGGCCGAGGACCTCGCCCGCCACGGCTACGCGGTCCTCACCTGGTCCGCCCGCGGCTTCGGCGCCTCCACCGGGAAGATCGGCCTGAACGATCCCAAGGGCGAGGTCGCCGACGTCTCCAGGCTCATCGACTGGCTGGCGAAGCAGCCCCAGGTCCAGCTCGACAGGGCCGGCGACCCACGCGTCGGCATGGCGGGCGGCTCGTACGGCGGCGCGATCTCCCTCCTCGCCGCCGCCTACGACCACCGGGTCGACGCCATCGCTCCCTCCATCACGTACTGGAACCTCGCCGACGCCCTGTTCCCGGGCGGCGTCTTCAAGAAGCTGTGGGCCGGGATCTTCTTCAACACCGGCGGCGGCTGCGCCGACTTCCAGCCCGAGCTGTGCGCGATGTACAACCGGGTCGCCGAGTCGGGCAAGCCGGACGCGGCGGCCGTGAAGCTTCTCGAAGAGCGGTCACCGTCGGCCGTCGGCGACCGCATCAAGGTGCCCACCCTGCTCTTCCAGGGCCAGACCGACTCCCTGTTCACGCTCTCCCAGTCGGACGCGGCGGCGAAGGCGATCAGGGCGGCCGGCGCCCCGGTGGACGTCGACTGGATCGCCGGCGGCCATGACGGCGGCGACCTGGAGACCAGCCGTGTCGAGGCCCGGACGACCGCATGGTTCGACCGGTATCTGAAGGGCGACAAGGCCACCGGCACCGGGCCCGGCTTCCGGATCACCCGTACCGGAGGGCTGGACTCCACCGACGGTGCCGCCCAGTTGCGCGGCGCGAGCGCCGACAGCTACTCCGGTCTGGAGAGTCACCGGAAGGACATCGCGCTGAAGGGCGGCACCCAGCGCGTCGACAACCCGGCCGGCGCCAGCCCGCCCGGCGTCTCCGCGCTGCCCGGCCTCGGCGGCTCCGGCGGCCTCGCCCAGCTCTCCTCCCTCGGCGTCGGCGTCTCCCTCGACTTCCCCGGCCAGTACGCCCGCTTCGACTCGGCGCCCGTCACCGACACCGTGCAGATCACCGGCACCCCCACGGCCACCGTCCACATCGCCTCGACGGCCGACGACGCCGTCCTCTTCGGCAAGGTGTACGACGTCGGCCCGGACGGCACCCAGCAGGTGCTGCCCTCCCAGCTGGTCGCCCCGGTCCGCGTCGAGGGAGCCAAGGCCGGCAAGGACGTCACGGTCACCCTCCCGGCCATCGACCACGAGGTGCAGAAGGGCCACCGGCTGCGCCTGGTCCTCGCCTCCACCGACCTCGGCTACGCCTCCCCGACCGCCCCGGCCACCTACACGGTCTCCCTCAAGGGCGCCCTGAGCGTGCCGACGGCACCCCAGGTGGACACGGCCGCCGCGCCGCTGCCCGCCTGGGTGTGGTGGCTGCCGCTGGCCGGCGCGGTCGCCGCCCTGGCCCTGCTGCTGACCGGCCGCCGCCGCACTGCCGCCGGCCCGGCACCGGCCGCCGAGCTGGCCGGAGTGCCCCTGCAGATAACGGATCTGAGCAAGCGCTACGCGGGTTCGGCCGACCGGTACGCGGTCCGCGAGCTGTCCTTCCGTGTCGAGAAGGGCCAGGTGCTCGGCCTCCTCGGCCCCAACGGGGCGGGCAAGACCACCACCCTGCGCATGCTGATGGGCCTGATCAAGCCGGACGGCGGCGAGGTCCGGGTCTTCGGCCACGCCATCCGCCCCGGCGCCCCCGTCCTCTCCCGGGTCGGCGCCTTCGTGGAGGGCGCCGGTTTCCTGCCGCACCTGTCCGGCCGGGAGAACCTGGAGCTCTACTGGCAGGCCACCGGCCGCCCGCCCGAGGACGCGCACCTCGACGAGGCCCTGAAGATCGCCGGCCTCGGCGACGCGCTGGCCCGCGCGGTCCGCACGTACTCCCAGGGCATGCGGCAGCGCCTCGCCATCGCCCAGGCCATGCTCGGCCTGCCGGACCTGCTCATCCTCGACGAACCCACCAACGGCCTCGACCCGCCGCAGATCCGCGAGATGCGCGAGGTGATGATCCGCTACGCGGCCGCCGGCCGCACGGTGATCGTCTCCAGCCATCTCCTCGCCGAGGTCGAGCAGTCCTGCACCCACCTCGTGGTGATGGACCGCGGCCGGCTCGTCCAGGCCGGGCCGGTCGCCGAGATCATCGGCTCCGGCGACACCCTCCTCGTCGGCACCGGCACCCCCGTCGCGGAACCGGTCGTGGAGAAGGTGGCCGCGCTGCCCGGCGTGGCCACCGTGACCAGTACGGACGACGGCCTGCTCGTCCGCCTGGAGCCCGGCGGCAGCGCCCCGCAGCTGGTCGCCGAACTCGTCCGGCTCGACGTTCCGGTGGCATCGGTCGGCCCGCACCGCCGGCTGGAAGACGCCTTCCTGACCCTGATAGGAGGTTCCGCATGAGCACGCTCACCGAGGAGTCCGCGGTCGCCTCCGGCTACCGGGCGGGCCGCACCCTGCCGCTCCGCGTCGAACTGGTCCGCCAGCTCAAGCGGCGCCGCACCCTGGTGATGGGCGCCATCCTGGCCGTACTGCCCTTCGTGCTGCTGATCGCGTTCGCGGTCGGCGGCCGGCCGGGCGAGCGCAACGGCCAGGTCACCCTCCTGGACACCGCCACCGCGTCCGGCGCCAACTTCGCCGCCGTCAACCTGTTCGTGTCGGTGGGCTTCCTGCTGGTCATCCCGGTCGCCCTGTTCTGCGGGGACACGGTCGCCTCGGAGGCCGGCTGGTCCTCCCTGCGCTACCTGCTCGCCGCACCGGTGCCGCGGGCCCGTCTGCTGTGGTCCAAGCTGGTCGTCGCGCTCGGCCTCAGCCTGGCCGCGATGATCCTGCTGCCCCTGGTCGCCCTGGCCGTCGGCACGGCCGCCTACGGCTGGGGCCCGCTCCAGATCCCCACCGGCGGCGCACTCGACACCACCACCGCCACCCAGCGCCTCGTGATCGTGATCGGGTACGTCTTCCTGTCCCAACTGGTCACCGCGGGACTGGCGTTCTGGCTCTCCACGAAGACCGACGCCCCCCTCGGCGCGGTCGGCGGCGCGGTCGGCCTGACCATCGTCGGCAACGTCCTGGACGCGGTCACCGCCCTCGGCCACTGGCGCGACTTCCTGCCCGCGCACTGGCAGTTCGCCTGGGCGGACGCCGTACAACCGCACCTGGAGTGGTCCGGCATGATCCAGGGCACCGCGGTGTCGATAACGTACGCCCTGGTGCTGTTCGCCCTGGCCTTCAGGGGTTTCGCCCGCAAGGACATCGTCTCCTAGGTCACCGGACGATCTCCCTCCGGCCTCGAAGCCCCTGGTCCGTGGCCGCTTCGAGATCCATCCGCAACGCATCGGGGCGCACGTTCCGGCCCTCGGTGCCGTCAGAGTCGATGACAAGTCAGGAAGTCGACTCCGACCGGCACAGGGGGCACACGCGATGAACCGACACCGGACACGACGACGGACCTACGGGGCGCTGCTCGCCCTCACCACCGCCGGCACCCTGCTCCTGGCGGGCTGCGCGGGCGACGGCGGCAACCGCTCCAACGGACCGGACCACACCCGCGCCCCCGCCCCCTCCCAGGCCCGGGGCGACGAGACCGCCCCGTCCTCCGACCACCTCTCCACCTTCGCCCTCGACGTCGACACCGCCTCCTACGGCTACGCCCGCCGCACCCTCGCCGACGGCGGCCGCCCCGACCCCTCGACCATCCGGCCCGAGGAATTCGTCAACAGCTTCCGCCAGGACTACCGCACCCCCGAACACAACGGCTTCACGGTCACCGTCGACGGCGCCCGTACCAGCAGGCCGAACTGGTCCCTGGTCCGCGTCGGCCTCGCCACCCGCCCCGCCGACACCGAAGAACGCCCGCCGGCCGCCCTCACCTTCGTCATCGACGTCTCCGGCTCCATGGACGAGCCGGGCCGCCTCGACCTCGCCAAGAAGTCCCTGGACACGATGACCGACCGGCTGCGCGACGACGACTCGGTCGCCCTCGTCACCTTCAGCGAGCACGCCGAACAGGTCCTGCCGATGACCCGCCTCGGCGGCCACCGCGCCGAGATCCACGACGCCGTCGACGGCCTGGAGGCGCTCTCCTCCACCAACCTCGGCGAGGGCGTCGAGACCGGCTACGCCACCGCCGTCGCGGGCCTGCGCGAGAACGCCACCAACCGCGTCGTCCTCATCTCCGACGGCCTCGCCAACGACGGCGAGACCGACCCCGACGCCATCCTCAGGCGCATCGACGGCGACCGCCGCGAGTACGGCATCACCCTCTTCGGCGTGGGAGTGGGCAGCGACTACGGCGACGCCCTCATGGAACGCCTGGCGGACAAGGGCGACGGCCACACCGTGTACGTCGCCGGCACCAAGTCCGCCGCCGACGTCTTCTGCCGTCAACTCCCGCAGAACATCGACCTGGTGGCCCGCGACGCCAAGGCCCAGGTGGCCTTCGACCCGCACACCGTCGCCGAGTTCCGCCTGATCGGCTACCAGGACCGCAAGGTCGCCGACCGGGACTTCCGCAACGACCGGGTGGACGGCGGCGAGATCGGCCCCGGCCACACGGTCACGGCCCTGTACGCCGTCCGCACCAACCCCGGCACGGACGGCCACCTCGCCACCGCGACCGTCCGCTGGCTGGACCCCGACACCCGCACCCCGCACGAGAACACGGGCGCGATGGAGACCGGCGCCCTGCACGACGACGTCTGGTCGGCCTCCCCGCGCTTCCAGGTGACCGCGGTGGCTGCCTACTTCGCGGACGCGCTGGCGGGCGGCGACTACCACCTCCCGGGAGCACCGGGCCTGACGAAGCTGCAGTCCCGGGCCGAAACCCTGGCGAGGGTGACCGAGGACAAGGACGTAGCCGAACTCTCCACAGCGATCGGCGAGGCAGCGCCCCTTTAGGGGCGCCGCGCCCCTAAAGGGGCGCGGGGAACTGCGCGACCAGCCACAACGCACCCGCACCCGGCGTACAACCGTATCTCCTACGGCGCGACCCATTGACCTCTTCTTACTTCCGAGTAAGTTGACGCACCATGAGCGTACGCGGCGACCTCGGACGAGCACGTCAGCGAACCGACCTGGCCGACCGGAGCAAGGTCGAGGTCGTCAAGGACGAGGCCGGGGTCGTGCGGGAGGCGTGTAGGGCGCCTCTCGCCGCCCCGCTCACCACCGGCTCCCTCGCCGACCTCCCGTACACCAACGCGGCCGAGGAACCCCACGCCACCGCGATCCGCCGCCGCGAGGGCACCGTCACGGCGGCCGCGTTCGCCGCCCAGGTGACCTCGGTGGCAAAGGGGTTGATCGCCGCCGGCGTCGCCGCAGGCGACCGTGTGGCCGTCATGTCCCGCACCCGCTACGAGTGGACGGTCCTCGACTTCGCCGTCTGGGCGGCCGGCGGTGTGCCCGTCCCGGTCTACCCCACCTCCTCCGCGGACCAGGTGGACTGGATCGTCCGGGACTCCGGCGCCCGTCACGTCGTCACCGAGACCCCGCAGAACACGGCGACCGTCATCACCGGCACCGCCTCCCACCCGCACCCCCCGCGCACCTGGGAACTCGACGGCGGCGCGCTCGCCGACCTCACTCTCCTCGGCGAGGGGATCCCGGACGAGGAGGTGGCCAGGCGCCGTGCCGCCCTCACCCCCGGCACCGTCGCCACGGTCTGCTACACCTCCGGCACCACCGGCCGCCCCAAGGGCTGCGTCCTCACCCACGCCAACCTGCACGCCGAGGCCGCCAACACGGTCGAGCTGCTGCACCCCGTCTTCCAGGCGGTCACCGGGCAGACCGCCTCGACCCTGCTGTTCCTGCCGCTCGCCCACATCCTGGGCCGTACGCTCCAGCTCGCCTGTCTGATGGGCCGGATCGAGATGGGCCACTTCCCGAGCGTGAAGCCGGACGAACTCAGGCCCGCGCTGCGGGAGTTCCGGCCGACCTTCGTGGTCGGGGTGCCGTACCTCTTCGAGAAGATCCACGACACCGGGCGGGCGACCGCGGAGAAGATCGGCCGGGCCGCCTCCTTCGACCGCGCCGAGCGGATCGGGGTGCGGTTCGCCGCGGCCCACCTGGAGAAGTTCCTCGGCACCGGGAAGGGACCCGGGCCCGGCCTGTACGCCGCCTGGGCGCTGTACGACCTGCTGGTCTACCGCCGTATCCGCAAGGAACTCGGCGGCCGGATGCGGTACGCCATCAGCGGCGGCTCACCCCTCGACCGCGACCTCAACCTGTTCTTCCACGCGGCCGGGATCGTCGTCTACGAGGGCTACGGCCTGACCGAGACCAGCGCGGCCGCCACGATCGTCCCGCCGCTGGAGCCCCGCCCCGGCACGGTCGGGCAGCCGATCCCGGGGGCGGCCGTCCGGATCGCCGACGACGGCGAGGTGCTGGTGAAGGGCCCCGTGGTGTTCGGGTCCTACTGGAACAACCCGGCCGCGACCGCCGAAGTGCTGTCGGACGACGGCTGGTTCGAGACCGGCGACCTCGGCGAGCTCGACGCGGACGGCTATCTCACCATCACCGGCCGCAAGAAGGACATCCTGGTCACCTCCGGCGGCAAGAACGTCTCCCCGGCCGTGCTGGAGGACCGGCTGCGCAGCCGGCCGCCGGTCGGCCAGTGCCTGGTCGTCGGCGACAACCGGCCCTTCGTCGCCGCGCTCATCACCCTCGACCCGGAGGCCGTCGCCCACTGGCTGTCCGTGCGGAAGCTCCCGCCGGACACCCCGCTCGCCGAGCTGGTGCGCGACGTCCGGATGCGGGCGGAGGTGCAGAAGGCGGTCGACCACGCCAACCTGGCCGTCTCCCGCGCCGAGTCGATCCGTGCCTTCGCGCTGGTCGAGGGCGAGTTCAACGAGGAGAACGGGCTGCTCACCCCGTCCCTGAAGGTCAAGCGGCACGCGGTGAGCGCCCGGTACGCGGCCGAGATCGAGGCGCTGTACCGCGGCTGACACGGCGATCGCCGCCGCGCCGTCCGGGTCCCCTTCGGCCACCCACCCGATCGGCCCTGCTCGCGTGAGAAGCCGGATCCGTTCACGGTATGCCTCCCCGAAAGGCGCATGAAGGACATGTCAGGCGCCGTGGTCAGAGGCCCGGCCGTCGTGGGCGGCGGGCCCGATGAACTCCTGGGAGGACCAATGCCTCGCCGTATGCTCCGCTCGGCTGCCACCGTGCTCGTGGCTTCCGCGCCGCTCCTCACCGCCGCGCACGCGCAGGCCGCGTCGGGGGACTTTCCCTGCGCCGTGGGCATCCAGAAATTCAGCACCCCGACGGTGAGTCAGATCAGCCTGAGCCTGTACTGCGGTCAGGCGCGGACCGTCGACGTGAGCGTCGCGGCAGGCGGTGTCGAACTCGCGAGTCTCCAGGAGGCCGTCCAGGCCGGCGTCCAACGGACCGTCACCCTCACCGTGCCCAAGGTCCCTCAGGTCTGCGCCACGCTGCGGACCGACGGTGTGAGCACCGTGGTGTGCACCCCCGACAAGAGCCGATTGTCCGAAAAGAGTTAATAGGTCGATTGATTGCACTCGCTTGGGTGTGTCTGGAATGTGGGGCTAAGTGAGGTGCGTGTTATCGTCTGTGACGAGTCAGGCACGGTCCGTAAGGAGGGTCGTGTGCGTGAGGAAATCGGAGACATCATGCAGAAGCTCAAGAAGGCCGCTGCCGTGGCGGTCATGGTCGGCGGCATCGGGCTTGCCGGTGGTGGGGTCGCCAGCGCGGGGGGCTTCAACGACCCGTACCCGATTGACGTCGCCGCCAACAACGTTCAGCTCGCGGACTGTGAGCAGACGTTCGACGCCGGCGCCGCCTTCGCCCCGGTCAACGGCGCGGTCACCGGCGACCTGAACCAGAACATCGGCAACTTCTGCGCGAACGCCAACGTTCGGCGCTGATTTCAGAGGTGCTTCGGAGGGCCGGTCTCGTGCTGTCGCGCGAGGTCGGCTCCTCGTTGTGTGCGGAATATGGCCAGTTTCAAGATTTATGGGCCTGTTGGTGACACTCGATGGAGTATGTCTCGAATGACACGTTAAGTGAAGTGCGTGTTATTGTCTGTGACGAGTCAGGCACGGTCCGTAAGGAGGGTCGTGTGCGTGAAGGAATCGGAGACATCATGCAGAAGCTCAAGAAGGCCGCTGCCGTGGCGGTCATGGTCGGCGGCATCGGGCTTGCCGGCGGAGGCATCGCCAACGCGGCGGGCTGCGACGACCCGTCCCCCGAAGTCGCCGTCAACAACCTTCAGGTCGCGGACTGCCGGCAGTCGTTCGATGGCGGCCTCGCCTTCGCTCCCTCCAACGTCGCGGACATCGGCGGCGGCTTGAACCAGAACATCGGCAACTTCTGCGCGAACGTCAACGCTGAGCGCTGATCAGGGGTGTTGCCGGGGGCCGGTCTCGTGCTGCTGCGCGAGGCCGGCCCTCCGTCGTGTGCCGGGCCTTCGGTGGGTGCGGGCGGGCGTGTGCGAACTCGTTCTCCTCGTGTCCGCCAGAGGCTCTTTGCCGTGTGTGGCCCGGCGGGCCGGGGTCCGTGATCTGCCAGTGAGGCGGTTTGCGTGATTTATAGGCCTTATGGCGCTATTAGTGCCACTCAAACGGGCGTGTCTGGAATGTGGCGTTAGATGAAGCGCATGTTATTGTCTGTGACGAGTCGGACACGGTCCGTAAGGAGGGTCGTGTGCGTGAAGAAATCGGAGACATCATGCAGAAGCTCAAGAAGGCCGCTGCCGTCGCGCTCATGGTCGGTGGCATCGGCGTGGTCGGCGGTGGCGTCGCCAGCGCCAATGACGGTCCGCACGTCATCGTCGACAACCTGCAGGTCGCGCGCTGCCACCAGGAATTCTCCGGGGGCACGGCCTTCGCCCCCGTCGGTGGTGCCGTCACTGGTGACGAGCACCAGAACATCGGCAACTTCTGCGCGAACGTCAGGTAGTTCCGCTTTTCAGGACGCCGGCGGCAGTCGGGTCCACGCACGAACAAGGGGATGCCGAGCAACAAGAGCTCGGCATCCCCTTGCCGTGTCGGTCGCATCCCGCCGCGCGGCGGACGAGAGTCAATACATGGAGGTTACGTGCGCAGGTTCAAGAAGGTCATGCTGATGACCGGTGTTATCAGTGGCGTCGGCCTGGTGGCCGCGGGTTCCGCCCAGGCGGCGGAGTGTGACCGTCAGCCGCCCCCCGCCAACACACAACTCCTGAACTGCGAACAGACGTTCCAGTCCTCCCTGGTCACCGTCAACGCGCCGATCACGGTGGGCGGAGACATTACGCAGAACCTCGGCAATTTCTGCACCGCGCTCGCGCCGCAGCGGTGATTGGCCGGGCAGCCCGGCGACAGGCCGGGTGAAATTCCGGGCCTGTGTGCGGAGATGGGTCAACGAAGTCAGCGACCGTCATGGCGGTCGCTGACTTTTTTCACATCAAAGCGCCGACCGCCAATAGCAATTAACACCAATCGTCCTATGGCGCCAGGCGGATGAAAACCGGCCGCGACTCGGCCGAAAGAGGGGTTACCGCTTGATACGGGTTTTCCCGCTGAGGCACCATCGGGTTCATCCTTCTGCTGAAGAGGGTGTGAGCCGGTTCGCGCCTCGGAGGGGACATGAGCAATTCGATCATCATGCCGCGCTGTCCGCAGACGGGGAAAGCCTCGTTCCGCACCGAATCCGAGGCGCGATGCTGGCTCATCAAGCAGCCGCTGCTGGAGAGAATCCCGGACCGCATCTACCTCTGCTCGGAATGCCGCTACTGGCATTTCACCGGATCCCATCACTGGACCAGTCAGAAAATCAGATGGCAGCGAAACTACGGCAGACGTGAGGCTGTTTCCCGGCGCCACGGCGGGCGGCGGAAGAAGAACTGACCACGCGCCTGCCGGCAGCCGCCCGCTTTCCTCTTCCAGCTTCTTCTTCGACCAGAAAGACAACCAGAATGCGACAGAACCTGAGCAAGGGAATGATCGTGGCCGGTTGCGCGACGACCCTCCTGTCGCTGTGGGGCATCCCGGCGCTCGCGGACTCGCGGACCGACGCGAGCACGGCCGAGGCACCCGACACCCTGCCCGGGCACAGTGCCGCCGACGCCCCGGCGGCCGCGCCGGCGAAGGCCGACGTGGCGCCGGCCTACGGCGCGCAGGGTGCCGGCCGGAGCGCCGAGCACGGTGCCGCCGGCAAGACCAGTGAGCACGGTGCCGTCGGCGGCAAGACCAGTGAGCACGGTGCCGTCGGCGGCAAGACCAGTGAGCACGGTGCCGTCGGCAAGGCCAGTGACCCCGGTCGCACCGGTGGTCAGCGGGGCGTCGACGGTTACGGCGACGACAGCGGCGCCGGCCGCGGGGCCGCGCAGGGTGACACGAGCGTCTCCGGGCAGACGGCCGGACACGGCGACACGGACGGCGTCGGCCATGTGGTCGGGCAGGGCGTGGAAAACGTCTCCGAGATCATCGCCGGACACGGCGACGCGGGCGGCTCCGACTCGATCGCCGGACACGGTGCCGGCAGCGGCCAGGGCGACGTCGTCACCGGCGGCTACGGTGACGACGAGACTCCGCCCACGACTCCCCCCACGCCGCAGCCGACTTCGCCGCCCCGGGTGGTGACACCGCCCAAGCCGGCTCACGACGTGCACACCCCGGCCCCCAGGCCGTCGACGCCGCCCGCGGCACGTCCCGAGTGGCCGTCGTCCCTCGCGCAGACCGGCGTGGGAAGCGAGACCATGGCCGCCTCGGGCGTTGCCGCGTTCCTGATGGCCAGCGGGGTCGTCTTCTACCGACGGGGCCGGGCCGGGTCCCGCCGGTAGTGCTGTCCGGCAGGGGGGTCGGACCTGCCGCGTCCGGCCCCGGGACCGACCGTCAGCAGCGTGCCCGGGAGGGTGCTTCCGCGGCGCTCCATCCCACCCGCGCGGGCGACGTGTCGCTGAGCGGTGTGCCGCGCAGGCGGCGGCGCACCCCTCGTACCAGTGCCGTGGCCGTGAACGTGGCTCCGTGGACGAAACGCATGGCGGGGCCGAACGAGGAAGCGGTGAGCAGGCCCGCCAGGAAAAGCCCCGGGTGCGAGGACTCCAGATCCCGCCCGGCGGCCGGGGAGCCGTCGGCCGTCGTCGCGAGGCTGTCGCGCAGTTCGTCGGAGAGCAGGCCGAGCCGGTCCAGGGTCGCCCGGAACCCGGTCGCGGCGATGACGTGTTCGGTCTCCAGCGTCAGCGGCCCCCCGGTCAGGCTGACCGTGTCCAGCCGCAACCCGCCCGGCACCGCACTCGCCGCGGTGATCTCCCGGTCGAGCAGCACCTCCACCACCGGCTCCACCCGGTCCCGTACCCACCAGGCTCCCGCCGGGCCCAGCGCGGTGGCCGCGACGCGGGTGCGCACCGACTCGGGAAGGCGCCGGAAGAGGCCCGGGCGCTCGGCGTAGAACCAGTTGCGCCAGCCGCAGCCCAGGCCGCTGTGCGGCATGCGGGCCGACTGCCACCAGGGACGCTGCCAGGGAGGCGGCACATCGTTCCACTGCAGCCGGTCGGCACGGGCCATCACCCGTACCCGAGTGCCCTGTTGGGCGAGCAGCGCCGCGGTCTCCAGGGCCGCCTGGCCGCCGCCGATCACCGTGACGTCCCGGCCACGGAACTGTTCGAGGTCACTGTGATGGCTGCTGTGCGAGACGAGCGAGGGATGCAGACGGCGCAGCGGAGCCGGGATCTGCGTGAAGGGCATGACACCGACCGCCAGCGCCACCGTCCTCGCGTGCAGCACCTCGCCGTCCTCGGTGACCGCCTCGAACCCGGCCGGATGGGCCGCCACCCGGCTCACCATGCGCTCGTCCACCGGGGGGACGGCGTTGGACGCGAACCACAGACCGTACGCGGCGAACGTCGTCACCGGGATCGGTTCGGCGTGACGAGCCGTCATCCCCCGCGTGGCGCAGTACGTGTCCAGCCGCCAGCGGCCCTCGGGATCCGTGAGGTTGGAGGCCCACGGCTCGGACTTCAGGAACATACCGGGTGGCATGTGGTCCCGCCAGGAGGCCATCGGCCGTCCCAGCACACGCAGGTTCAGCCCGGCGGCCGCCGCGTGGGACGCGATGGACAGGCCGTACGGGCCGGCACCCACCACTAGAAGGTCGTACATCAGGAGCTGCTCGCTTTCTCGTCGTCGGTCGAAGCGGACGTGCTTCTTCGGGAGTCCGGGCCTGCCGGAGCGGGAGCCACCGGGGCGGGGCGCAGTCGCTGCCGCAGCCTGTGCGAGACGTGCCGGCACCACAGCGCCCGCATCGCGCGGCCGGGGGCGGGGTCGTCCGGTGCGTGCCAGGCGAGTTCACGTCCGCCCGGGGCCGGTCGCAGCGCGGCGAACGGCGCGTAGTTCTCCACCACGAACGCCCGCCCCGCCCTCGGCGCCGCCCTCGGCAGCGGACGGTGTGTCAGGTCCAGGTGCAGGGCCCGTACGACGTCCAGGCCGCTGGCGTCGGAGAACAGCCGGAACTGGGCACCGGGACGCGGGTTGAAGTCCAGCAGGTGATACCGGCCCGTGGTGCCGCACTGCCGGAAGTCGATGTCGAGGACGCCCCGGTAGCCCAGTTCTGAGGTGAACCGCTCGGCCAGCGCCCGTACCTTCGGGTTCGGCGCCCAGTGACCGACCGCGGTCAGCCCGGCTCCGGGCGGCCAGGCCCGCTGTTTCTGCCCGACTCCGCCCGCCCGCACCGCGCCGGAGCGGTCGGCGTACCCGTGGAAGAACCAGTCGCGGCCCGGCCCCGGTGGCAGACGCTGCTGCAGCAGCAACGGGCTGCCGGCGTCCTCGGCGCGCGCGTACAGCTCCCGCGCCTGCCGGGCCGAGGTCACCACCGTCGTGCTGCGCAGTCCGCTGCCGGCCGGCAGCAGCCAGGGCCGGCTCCATTTCGCCACCGCCGGCAGGCCCAGCCGGACGGTGGCGGCGACGGCCTGCGCCGGACTGTCCGGAACCAGGGTCTCCGGATGCGGAACGCCCACGGACGCGCACAGGGCGGCCAGTTCGCCCTTGTCGGCGAGGCGTTCGGGCAGCTCACCGGAGACGGCCGGCAGCAGAAAACAGGGCGCCAGGGTCTCGCCCGTGCGGCCCACGGCGATCGCGCTCGCGTCGTCCATGGGGATCAGGACGGCGGGAGTCCTGATCTGGGCGGCCACCTTCAGCAGCAGGTCGGCGATCTGGCCCGGGGAGGCCCCGAGCGGGGGCGGAGCGTGCATGCGGTGCAGAAAACGCGATCGCGCCACGGGACTTCCCGTGGAATCCGCGACCACGTGTACCTCCACTCCGGCTCTGCCGAGTGAACGCACGGCCCCCAGTGTTCCGTGGTGAAAGGGATTCCGGTCCACGCGCAGCACAACGGCGGGGACGCGGATGTCGAGCAGTGACACGGGCTTTGTTCCTTCGCATCGGCTCACCCGTCCGGGCGAGCAAGGCACTCGAAAGCCATAGGACGGTGGCGGATTTCCATTTCATGTGACTGACTTCAAATGACAGAGCGTCAGCAACGCGGGAGCGCGGACGCGGTCGTGCGGCAGCGGAGAGGAAAAGGAATGGCCCCACAGCACGGTTGGACCCGAACCGGGCGGCTGGCGGTGACGGCCGTGACGGTCGCCGCCGCGATGGCGCTGACGTCCGGCCCCGGCTTCGCGGCGGTGACGGCGCGTCCGGCCCACCCGCCCGCCCCGGTCCCGACGCCGTCGCCGGTGACCACACCGTCGCCGGTGACCACACCGTCCCCGTCGGCGGCGAAGGTCCCCGCCGCCACGCCGGTCCCGTCCGTTTCCAAGCCGCCGAAGCAGGTCCCGTCCGCGCCGGCCACCGGGACACCGGCCCCGACGCCCCGGCAGGAGACGCCCGCGTACGGTGCCTTCCTCGGTTCCGACGCCCTGGGGGTGGCCCGCATCGCGTCCTTCAGCGACTGGCTCGGCGGTGCCGAGGTGCGCGTCGGGCACACCTATCTGCCGGGCGACCGCTGGAGCAACATCGAGGGCGAGCCGGACTTCCTCCAGGTGTGGGCGGACTGGCGCAGGGCGAAGGACAACCGGATGTTCGTCCTCAACGTGCCCATGCAGGAACGCAACGAGGAGAACCTCTCCGACGCCGCCGTCCGCGTGCTGTTGCGGCAGGGCGCGGCCGGCGAGTTCGACCAGCACTTCCGTGTCCTCGCCCAGCGGCTGGTCGCCGCGAAGGTCCCGGACACGGTCCTGGTGCTGGGGTGGGAGATGAACGGCACGACCTACACCCACCGCTGCGGGCCGGATCCGGAGGCCTGGAAAACGTACTGGAAGAGAATCGTCACCGTCATGCGTTCGGTGCCGGGCCAGAGGTTCCGGTTCGACTTCGCGCCGAGCCGCGGTCTGGACGCCGTCGCCTGGACCCGGTGTTACCCGGGGGACGACACGGTCGACATCATCGGAATGGACGCGTACGACCAGCCGCGCGGTCTTTCCTTCGACGAGCAGGTGACGGAGCCCTACGGACTCCGGGCACAGGTGGATTTCGCGAAATCCCACGGCAAGCCCATTTCCTATCCCGAGTGGGGTCTCTTCCGAAACGGCGACAACCCCGTGTACATGCGGCGCATGCTTGCGTGGATGGACCAGCACAAGCCGGTGTACAACACGCTGACCGACTACTGCCCTCACGGTGTCTGGGAGTGCAACCGGTACTCCCTCTCGTCCCTCGTCTACCGGTCCGCCCTCTTCTCTTCCGCGGGCCGGCCCACCGGGCCGGCCACACCCACGACATCCGTGCCACGGCCGCCCGCGACCGGTTGCTCGCCGCTGGACACCGGTGACTGGCTCCAGCACTGGCCCGGCGTGCTGATGTGTCTGCGCCCCGAGTCGTGGTTGCGGGCCCGGTGACGGTCCTGGCCGACGGCGGCCTCCGGGGCCGGCCCGCCGCCGTCACCACGAGGGGCAAGGCGGCGCAGCACCTCCTTGCCGCGCCGGCGCGCGACCACGTCCCAGGCGACCGCGGACATCAGCGGAGCGGTGGGCCGCCGGGCCAGCAGCAGCCGGTGGTTGGGGACCGCCCGTGGCCGCCAGTGGTGCTTGTACGGCTCGTCGCCCCGCAGCAGGCTCAGCGTGGCCGGCCCGTCCGCAGCCATGTGCCGGGTGCACGCGTCGAGCAGCATCACCGCCACGTCCGCCTTGCGTTCCCGCAGGCGCGGATGGGCGCCGTACAGGTAGGCACCGGCGAGCGGCCGCGACAGCAGGGTCAGATCCACGGCCACCACGTCGTCGTCGATCCGGAACTCGGTGACCATCGCGTTGCCCGAGCGCACCATCGGCCCCACCGAGCGCACCAGGTGTTCGCAGAACCGGCTGCGCAGGTGCTCCGGCGTCACCTTCCGGCCCTGCCACTGGAGCCGGTGCAGCTCCAGCAGTCTGCGCAGTGCCGCGTCCACCTCGTCCGGCCGTACGACGTGCCGCTGCACGCCGAGCGTCTGGAGCCTGCGGAGCTTGGCCCGCACCCGCTGGGCCTTGCCGGACGGCAGCCGCGAGAGCAGTTCGTCCATGGGTACGGCGGGCAGTTCCAGGCACAGGGAATCCTGTATCCGCAGCCTGGGGCCGCCCCAACGGTCGTACACCCGCTCGACGGCGCTGCCCGGGCGTACTTCGCGGAAGTCGATCAGCGCGGTGCGGGCGGCGGCCGCCAGGCCGTCGGCGAGGGCGGCGGTCGCGCGGTCGGCGCGCTCGTCGTCGACGAGCACGTCCGCGTGGTCGGAGATGTCGCCGCCCAGCGGGACCAGCACCGGCAGCGGGCGGCGCCGGAGCATCAGGGGAGCGGCCGCGACCAGGTCGCCGCCCTCCCGTACCAGGAACACCCGCAGCCGGCCTCTTCGGCCGTAGGACAGCCACCACGAGTGCAGCCAGGCGTGGCTCTGGAACGGGGTCGCCGTGCCGCACCGCGCGTACAGCCGCTCCCAGTCCGCCGCGAGTTCGGCGAAGGCGGACGCTTCGGTCACGAGTTCGGTGGAGAACGCGGGCCTCACCGGGTGCTCCGTTCGCACTCCGGATACCGGCGGTGTGTGCTGCGCGGGAACCGGTCCTGCACAGTTGCCTCCCTTGCGAGGAATCCGGGCTGGTGCCAACCCGGCGCGTGTCGGTCGCACGCACGATCGACCCGGGCGGTGTCAGTGGGCGTCGACGGCGGCGTCGGCGTCGATGACGGTGTCCGCGGTGGCGGCGGTGTCGGTGTCGGTGTCGGTGTTGATGACGGTGGTGGCGGTGCCGGTTTTGACGACGGTGTCGGCGGCGGTGTCGATGACGGTGTCGATGACGGTGTCGGCGGCGACGGCCGGCCCCGGCACGAGCGCCGTGGGCACGGCCTCCTCCTTGGGCCTGCGGGGCCGCGCGAGCAGGAACAGCCCGCCGAGCAGGCCGCCCGCGCTCGCGCCGACGGCAGACGTCACCACCGGCGACGCGGACGTCGGCACGGTCGGCCGCACCGCCGGGGAGAACTCGAGGAGCTGGATGTGGGTGCTGCCCTTGGTGCCGTTCGCGTGCCGGACCAGCGCGCGGGTGACCCCGTTGGCCATGCCGGAGGCGAGGCGGGGCCGCGAAGAGGTCGCCGAGACCGCGACCACCGGCGCGTCCGGAGAGGTCGCCGTCCGCACACTGCGCTGCAGTGTCCGCATCGGCACGTGCGCCTCCGCCTGGGCGTCCAGGAGGACCGCGAGCTGGGTGGCGGCCCGGCCGTACGCCTGGGCGAAACCGAGCGCGGTGCCCGGGTCGAAGCGGTCGGTCGGGACGACGACGACGTAGCTGGTGGCCGTGTACACGGGGCCCCGGTACACGGCGTAGCCGCCGCCCAGCGCACCGCCCACGAGGGTGCAGCCCGCGAGCAGCGACCAGGCCAGCAGGGCCCGGCGGGCCGAGTGGCTCAGCCGCCTGCGCCGCGTGGGGTTGTCGGTCATGACGAAGTGACTCCCTGAGGTGAGGAGGAGGACGGACTGGACACCGCGGCCGCGTACACGTCCATGAGCCGGGCGGCACTGCGGGCGATGCTGTAGCGGCGGGCGGCGTCCGGGGCCGTTCGAGGGCCGGGGCCGGCCGCGCGGAGCTCGGCGACGGCACGGGCGTACGCCTCGGGGCCGCCGCGGACCCGCCGGGCGGCGGGGGCGGCCTGCGGGGGCAGGTCCTCGATCGCCGGACAGGAGGCGTAGACCACGGGCAGCCCGCACCCGAGGGCTTCCACGACGGCCAGTCCGAAGGACTCGTCCGGCGACGGCGACGCGAGCAGGTCCATGGCGCAGGTGAGGGCGGGCAGGTCGAGGCCGTCGGCCTCGTCGGACAGGTAGGGGCGCTCGCCGGCGAACACGACGCGGCCGGCCACGCCGGCCTCGTGGGCCGTGCGGCGCAGGACGCTCTCCTGCGGGCCGCCACCGACCAGCAACAACCAGTGGTCGTCGGGAAGCCGGGAGACCGCCCGGACCAGGACGTCGAAGCGCTTGCCCGCGGCGAGCCGGCCGACACAGCCGACGACGTACGCCTCGTCCGGCAGCCCCAGCCGGCGGCGGGCGCGGTGACGTCGTACCGGGTCGAAGCGGAAGCGGGCCAGGTCGATGCCGTTGGGGACGACCTCGATGCGGGGGGCGGGCACTCCCCAGCGCCTGAGCCGGTCGGCGACCGTGGGGGAGACGGCGACCGTGGTGGAGCCGAGCCGCTCGGCGGCCAGGTACAGCGCCCGGACGCCCGCGGTCAGCCTCCGGCCCTCCAACTGGGAGTCGCCGAGGGAGTGTTCCGTCGCCACGACGGCTCTGACACCGGCGAGCCGGGCGGCCGGCCGGCCGTAGACGCAGGCGCGGTACAGATGGGTGTGCACCAGGTCGTAGCCGCCCGCGCGGATCAGGCGGACCAGCCGCGGAAGCGCCCAAAGGTCGCGGTTGCCGCGCATGCCGAGGTGGTGCACGCGGACCCCGTCGGAGACCAGCCCGGCGGCGACGGCACCGGGATTGGTGAGGGCCACCACCTCGCCCTCCACGGGAAGATGCCGCAGCAGCAGGCGGAGTTGCTGTTCGGCGCCGCCGATGCCGAGGCCGGTGATGATGTGCAGCACCCTCATGTCACACGCCCCCCACCGGACGCCGGCGCAGCCGGTGGAGCCGGTACTTGAGGTGGAGCCGCCAGGAGGTGTCGTTCTCGCCGACGTGCAGCCGGGGCAGGGCGTGCCGGCCGGTCAGCGGACCGGGATCGATGGCGCAGGCGTAGGCGTAGCCCGCGTCGCGTACGGCGGTGACCGCGCGCCGGTCGACCGTGCCGTACGGGTAGCAGAAGCCGTCGACCGCGCCGTCGGTCAGCTCCTCCAGCAGCTTTTTGCTGTGGGCTGCCTCGGCGGCGAGGGTGATGTCGTCGACCCGGGTGAGATCGACGTGTGTCAGCCCGTGCGAGCCGATCTCCACCCCGGCGGCGGCCGCGTGCCGGACGCCCTCCGCGGTGAGCAGCGCCTTGCGCGGGCCGAGCGGATCCCAGGAGTTGACGCCGCCGAACCGCCCGGGCAGCACGAAGAGGGTGGCACCGCAGTCCCACCGGCGCAGCACCGGAAGGGCCTGGGTGAGGAAGTCGGCGTATCCGTCGTCGAAAGTGAGAGCGACCAGGCCGCGCCCCTCGCCGCGGGCACGGGCGGCGAACAGCTCGCGCAGCGTCACGGCGCGCAGTCCGCGTCGGTGCAGCCAGGCCAGCTGCCGCTCCAGCCGCCCCGGGGTGACGGTGATGCGGTACGGGTCGTCCGAGCAGTCGCCGACGGAGTGGTACATCGCCACCCACGGCACCGTGCCGGGGCGTACCGCCGGACGACCGCTGACGACGGTGGAACCAGCGGAATCAGTGGGAACGGCCATGAGTCAGCCTTCGTGTGACGGTGTGTGCGGACTGGAAGACGGCCGTGCAGCCCTGGGCGCCCAGGGCCCGGCCGAGCAGGACGAAGACGGCGATCACGGTCAGGCTCCCGGCCGCGAGGCCGGCCACCGGGGAGCCCGGCCCGCGCGCGGCGAGCGTTCCCGCCGTCGTCGCGACCGCGGCCGCCAGGGCGGGCCTGCTCAGCTCCGCCAGTACCTGCCGCACCCGGATCGGGACTCCGCGGGCGCCGCCGTGCGGCATGAACCCTCCCCGGGGTGCCGCGGCCGGTGCCGGTGCCGGTGCCGGTGCCGGGACCGCGACCGTGCCCGGGGCGTCGGGCCGCTCACCGCTTCCGGAGTCCTCCGTGCCGCAGGAGGACCCGGGGGCCGGGACCTCGGCCGCGGGTGCCGGGACCTCGGCCGTGGCGTCCGGGACCTCGGCCGCGGGGTCCGGCTCACCCGCGAAACCGACGAGCAGCAGCGCCGCCGTGACGGTGATGCCGGCCGCGTTGGCGGCGGCGATCCCCGACACGCCCCAGGAGCCCACGGTCCCCACCCCGATCCAGGTGGTGGTGACGACGCCCGCGGTCATGGCGAAGAACGGGTACCAGGTGGCCCGTCCGGCCGAGAAATAGGAGCGGATCAGGACTCCCACCAGGGTCTGGCCGAGCAGGCCGAGGGCGTACACCCGCAGCACGCCCGCCGTGGCCGCCGTGTCCTGCGCGGTGAACGCGCCCCGCTGGAAGAGGACCTGGACGATCTGCGGGGCGCAGGCGATCACTCCGGCCGCGCCGAGGAGCACCAGGCAGGAGGCCAGGGCGAGGTCCCGCTCCACCCGGTCCCGGGCCCGTTCCAGGTCGCCGTCGGCGATGGCCCGCGCCACCAGCGGGAAGGTGACGGTGCACAGCATCAGGGACAGCGTCATGGGGATCTGGGCGATCTTCTGCGCGTAGTTGAGGTGCGAGATGGCCCCGGCGGACAGCGTGGAGGCGAGGAAGCGTTCGATCAGGACCTGGGACTGACGGCACAGCGCGAACAGGAGAACCGTGGCGACCAGGGCGAGGCTCATCGGCCGTGCCTCGGCCGGGGCACCGGCGGCGGCGCCGGTGCGGCCGCGCAACTGCCGCCACAGGGAGGGAAGCTGCACGACCGCCATCAGGCAGCCGCCCACTGCGACTCCGGCCGCCGCGGACCGCACGCCCCAGCCCGGGCCGAGCAGCAGCATCGAGGCGATGATGCCGGCGTTGTAGACGACGTAGATGGACGCGGGCGGCAGGAAGCGCCGGTGCGCCCGAAGGGCCGCGCTGCAGTACCCGGCCAGGCCGAAGGTCAGCACGCAGGTCGCCGTCAGCCGGGTGCAGTCGACGGCGAGACGCGGGTCGGGCAGGCCGGGGGCCAGCGCCGAGACCAGGTAGGGGGCTCCGCCGGCGGTCAGCGCGGACACGGCGACGAAGCAGAGGGACAGGCGGGGCAGGGTGGTGGCGACCAGGCTGCGGACCGGATCCCCCGGCGCTCCTTGCGTGCGCCGTGCCAGCGCCATGCTGAACGCCGGGATCAGCGCGAAGGCCAGCCCGTCCTCGATGAGCAGGGTGGCGGCGAACTCCGGCACGGTCCACGCGATCAGGAAGGCGTCTGTCTCGCTGCCCGCCCCGAACAGGCGGGCCAGCGCCTGGTCGCGTACCAGCCCGAGCAGCGCCCCGAGGACCGAGAGCGACGCGGTGATGAGCGTGGCCTTGGCGAGAAAGCCCCCGGTGACCGCGGCGGATTCGGCATGCTCCCCGGCCCGCGCGTCGGCCGGCGCCGAGGGCCCGGCCGCATCCTCGCGGGGAGCGCCGGGAGCGCCGGGAGCGCCGGGAGCGCCGGGAGCGCCGGGAGCGCCGGGAGCGCCGGGAGCACGCCGGGTGCGCGCAGTCGTCGTCATCGCGCGACGGCCTCCTTGGCCGTCCCCGGCATCGCGGCCGGTGCCGCGGCACCCTCCTCGTCGGTCCCGCCCAGCGCCCACCACGCCACCAGCCCGAAGGCCATGGAGGTCACCACCGTGGAGTGGCCGCCGATGTCGCTGTAGGCGAAGTCGGTCAGCTGCCACACCAGCAGTCCGCAGGCGACGAGCGCGCAGTCCATGCCGTGCCGTGGCGTGCTCCGCGTCCGCCGCAGGCGGCGCAGCGCGCACACCAGCAGGGCCAGCCAGCTGCCGACGAGACAGAGCAGCCCGATCAGACCCTGTTCACCGAGGACCAGCAGATACATGTTGTGCGGTGACAACAGCGGCTGCCTCAGGTACGCGGAGCCCGCGCCCTCGGTGTCGCTGGCCGACGACAGCGCCACCGAGGCGTAGCCGTCCCGGTACTCGGGGAATCCCTTCAACCCGACGCCGGCCACCGGACGTTCGCGCCACATGGCGGTCGAGGCCGACCACATCGCGTACCGGTCGGCGACCGACTGGTCGGGGGTGTCGGCGACCTGCGTGATGCTGTCGATCCGTTCCTGCAGCATCTCGGTGCCGACCCCCAGGCCGCCCACCAGGACCACGCACGCCGCGGCCGTGGTCGCGGCGACCTTGAGCGCGCGCCGCAGCCCGGCCAGTACCAGCTGCAGCGTGCAGGCCACGGCCGTCGCGATCCACGCACCCCGGCTGAAGGACAGCGCGAGCGGCGGCAGCAGCGCCAGCACGCACCCGGCGGCACCGACCCGCTGCCGTACGCGGGAGTGCCCGAGCGCGAGACCGACCGCGCACACCATGCCGACGGCGACCACCGTCGCCATGCCCATCACGTCCTGCGGCCCGAACGTGCCCACGGCCCGGATGTGCGCGCCCCGGTAGGAGGCACCGGTCCCGGTGACGTACTGGTGCACGCCGACGGCGCCCTGCCACAGCGCGAGCCCCACGAACGACCAGGACAGCAGCCGGACGTCCGCCCGGTCCCGGAGCAGCAGCAGCACGGCCGCCGGCACCAGGACGAAGATCTGCAGATAGCGGGCCAGGCCGATGACCCCGCCTTCGGCCGAGGGCGCCCCCAGCGCGGCGACCGTGACCCCGACGACCGGCAGGCCCAGCACCACCGCGGCGGTCCGCGACAGGGGGCGCCGCCGGTCCCGTACGAGACGGAGCACGCAGACCAGCACGACCAGCCCGGACGCCACATCGGCCGGTCCCGGGCCGTCCGTGCCGGCCGAGGAGGGCGGCAGCGCCAGCAGGCCGAGCACGGCGACCGCGGGCAGTACCGGCAACAGCGCGGCGATACGACGGGACGACGGGGCCGGGAGATGGCTCACTGTGGTCAGCTTCCCGTCGGGCGTACGAGCGCGGCGGCGGTGCGCAGCAGGATGCAGACGTCCTGCCACAGCGACCAGTTGTCGATGTAGGCGTTGTCGAACCGGCAGCGGTCCTCGATCGAGGTGTCACCGCGCAGCCCGTGCACCTGGGCGAGGCCGGTAAGGCCGGTCCGTACCCGGTGACGGGCCGCGTAACCCGGATGCTTCTGGCTGAACTGCGTGACGAAATAGGGACGTTCGGGGCGCGGCCCGACCAGGCTCATGTCCCCCCGGAGCACATTCCACAACTGGAGCAGCTCGTCGAGCGACGTGCGCCGCAGAATGCGGCAGAACCGGCGCATCTCGTGCTCGTTCGCCACGCTCCACCGGGTCGCCGCCTCGTGTGCGTCGGCCGGCCGGTGCGTGCGGAACTTCAGCAGCGTGAACGGCCTGCCGTCCTTTCCGATCCGCTCCTGCCGGAACACCACGCCCGGGCCGTCACAGATCCGCAGTACCACCGCGCAGGCCAGCAGCAGCGGGCTGACCAGCAGCAGCAGCGACCCGGACAGGACGACGTCGAGGGCGCGCTTGCCGGCACCGCCGCGGCGCCGCGAGGTCATCTCCAGGCGCCGGCACGGGAACCCGGCCAGCCGGCCCCTCGGCCCGTACGACGGTGTCTCCGCGTCGACCTCCCAGATCAGGCAGCCCGACTCGGCCAGAGCCCGCAGCAGCGCCTCCTGCTCGGTCCGCACCGAAGGGTGGACGGTCAGCACCGCGCGCACCCCGTTCTGGATGACCGCCCGCTGGACCTCCTCGCCCGTCGTCAGTACCGGCAGACTCCCGGTGCCGTTCGCCCGGTCGGACACGACGCCCACCGGGCGCACCCCGCACCGCGGATGCCGCAGCACGGCGGCGGCCACGGCCTGGGCGGTGGCCGCCGGGCCGATGACGAGCGCGGTGCGCGGGTGACGCAGCAGCGCCGCGCGTCGCCTCGCGTGCACGGCTGCGCGCAGTGCGCAGCTCGCCGCGATCTGCACGGCGAGGCCCGCCAGGAGCACACCGAGGGTCAGCGTGTGCTGCGGCCGGTACATCGCCACGAGTGCCGCGAGCGCCAGCCAGGCGACCGTGATCCGCCCGCAGACGGCGGGCAGTTGCTCCAGGAATCCCTCTTCCGGCGGTCGTGCCCCGTCCGGCCGCAGCAACAGCGACGCGGCCACGAGCACGCTCACGGACAGCGCGGGAAGCGCTGTTCCGAACGGCGCCAGGCCTGCCAGCGCAGCGGCCGCGCCGTCGGCGACGAGCAGCGGAACCGGCGAGGCGGACCGGGCCGGTGCCCCGCGGACGGGGGACCGGAACCCGGGGGCGGTGCCGCGGCGTGGCGGCATGACCGAGACGGGCGAGAATCCGTGGCTCAGACGCTGTGCGCCGGAGAGGGGAACGGTGCTTTCCGCGGTCACGAGTGGATGGACTCCCTGTGCGAGGTGGGCGCGGAGGGGGGCGCCGCCCACGGGCCGATCAGGTCGCGGTAGAGGTCCGCCATCGCCCCGGTGGCGTGCCGTACGTCGTGCCGGGTGAGTACGTGGTCGCGTCCCTGGTGACCGAGCGACTCGCGCAGCGGGGGGTCGAGCAGGAGTGCGGTGAGTGCCTCGGCCAGCGCTGCCGGGTTCCCGGCCGGGACCAGGCAGCGCGGGGTCAGTGCGGGTGGCAGGCTTTCGCGGGCGCCGGCGACGTCGGTGACCACCACCGGCCGTCCGCAGGCCATCGCCTCCAGCGGGGCCAGGGCCATGCCCTCCCAGCGCGACGGCAGCACGACCAGATCCGCCGCCTGGTACCAGGGGACGACGTCGGCCGCGCCGCCCGCGAACAGCACCGAGGCCGGCGCCCGGCGGAGCAGGAGATCGCGGTCCGGTCCGTCGCCGACCAGGGCGAGACGCGCGCCGCCCACCCGGCGGGCGACCTCGTGCCATGCCTCCAGCAGGACGTCCTGGGCCTTCTGCCGGCACAGGCGTCCCACGCAGACGACGAGCGGCGCGGCGGGGTCGAGCCCTCGTAGCGGTGCCGGCCGGCGGTGTCCGGCACCGCGGGGGGCGGGCCGGTACCGCCGTGGATCGACGCCGTTGGGAACGACGCTCCACCGGGCCTCGATCCCGGCGCGCACGCCGGCTGCTCGTTCCGCCTCGCTGACACATACGACGCGCGAGGCCCAACGCGCTCCCCACCGTTCCCACCGCAGGGCGAGCGCCGAGGTGAGACCGTCCACGGCCTGGAACGACCACGCGTGCGGCTGGAAGACGGTGGGCAGGCGCCCGCGGACGGCGAGCCGTCCGGCGATCCCGGCCTTCGCGCTGTGCAGGTGCACCAGATCGGGGCGCACCTCACCGACGACGCGGGCCAGGTCACGTACCTCCCGGACGAGTGACGCACCGGGCGGCCGGGTCGCGTGCCAGCGCCGTACGTCCGCGCCCAGCGTGCCCAGTTCGGCGGTGAGCCCGCTGTCGGGGCAGGCGACCGTGACGGCGGCTCCGGCGGCGCGCTGAGCCCGTACCAGGTCCGTCACGACCCGTGCGACTCCGCCGTCCACGGGCTGCGTGACGTGCAGGACACGGGGTCGAGGGCCGGTTGCTGACAGATGCATACGCGATGTCCTCGCTCGCAGTGGCGCTCGGTTCGGCAGGGGAGTACGTCTCACCGCTGGGCGTCGACGGCGACGAAGAACGCACCTGCCCAGGCCATGTCCTGACGGGACGTCAGCCGGAAGGCCAGCCGGTCGCCGCCGTCCCGCAGCGCCGGTGCGAGGTCGAACACGTCCGAGTCGTAGCCGAGGGTGTTGGCGTAGGCGGGCACCCGGTCCGGCTGGGCCGCACCGGGCTGGCTGATCGTCGAGTCGAGGACGTCGTCGGCCGGGCCGGCCGGACCGGTGAGCGCGGTGACGGCGGTGCGCTCATCGCGCTCGGTCACGCGGGTGGTGGCGAGGCGGAGCGTGTCACCGCGCACGCCGCGGTCACCGTCGTACGCCACCAGGCCCGCGCTGCCCCCGGCGCCCGCGGGCAGCGGCCAGGCGAGTTTCCCGAGTTCGACCTCCCCGGTCGGGGTCAGCGCGTCGAAGCCGTCCCAGAGAGAAAGCTGCCGCAGCGGATCCGCCGGGTTCTCGTACGCCACCACCAGCGTCCAGCCGCCCCACGCGCCGGCCGCGGACCTGCCCTTCGCCACGTTGACCTGGCTCACCGTGTACAGGCCCGGCTTGCTGTACCGCACCAGTTCCGTGACGTCGGCGGAGGCCTGGTAGGCGTCGGCGCCGTTCGCCACGCGGTGGCCGACGACCGTGTCCGCGAGGACCTCCTTGTACTCCCCGCCGGGCTCGGCGATCAGTACGCGCCCGTTGTCCTTCGGCGGCTTCTGCTCGCCGACCCGGAGGTTGCCGCCCCAGTACAGCCGTGCGTAGCTGACCCGTGATCCCTCGGGAAGACGGACCTCCGCGCGCGAGGAGTTGTACGTGTTCGGGTCCCGGTCGACGTCGATGTACGTCATGTCGAAGGCGCCGTTGACCCCGGTTCCCCCGGCGCGCGCCGCCGGACAGGCGGCCGCCGTCGCCGTCGTGGGGGCCGGCTGGTCCGCCTGGCAGGTGATGGAGGTGTTGGCGGCGCGCACGATGCCGCCGTGCTGGAGGGCGTTGTACCGCTCGGTGAACGGGATGCGGTCCGCCTCCGGTGACGGCGGCGCCGCGGACGCGGCGGCCAGGGCGGCGGGTGCCAGGATCCCGGCCACAGCGAGGGCGGTGACCGTCCCATGGCGCAGCGGGGAGAGCAGGAAGTCGCGCATGACCGGGTTCGGGCCTTCCGGAAGGGTGTGAAAGGAGGAGGGGAGGACGCCGTGGAGACGATGCGTGCGCCGCGCGGGGCACGCCGGAGGTGAGTAACTCTAGACGCTAGTGGTACTAATCCGGCGAAACCTACGAAAGTGTCGTAATTCTGACTTTCGGCCGAGTGTCGTGAACCGCGTTGCCTCCGCATCCGGCCGCACTCGACCTGAGGCGAGAGCCGCTGCGGACTGCCGCCGCGCCGGCGCGCCCTGGTCGGCCGGGTGCAGCCGCGCCGGGAAGACACGCTCGCGCGGGATCGCCGCCGGGCCGGGTCGGGCATCCGCGTCGGCGTCGCCACCGCCCACGCCTGCGCGACGACCGCCAGGGCGTTCCGCGGGTCCCGGTGCGGTCCGAATCGAATGCCGTCGGTCTCCGTGGCCGTCCTCACTCCGGCCCACTCCGGCGCACTCCGGAGCGGCGGTGCCGAAAGGGCTCCGTGACTCATGGATCTCATATGAGGACTCGGTAATTTCGGGCCGCCCGGTTTCCGGATCGTCCGGGGCTCGTTGATTACGACGACAGCATTCCCGCTGGCTGTTTACCCGTCGTAGAAAGGAACACCAATGAAGTCTCTGAAGGCCGCCGCCGTTGTTGCCGGGTCTCTCGTCGTGGCCGGTGCGGCCGCACCCGCGTTCGCGGTGGACGCGCCGTCCGGCCTGAACGGCACGGTGAAGAGCGTGACCCAGGGAGTGGACGGAATCGGGGTCACGAAGAACAGCCCGGTGAACCGCACTCTGCAGGGCGCCACCGGCGCTTTGAACGGTCAGAAGCCGCTTGTCGGCGGTCTGCCCCTGGGCGGCTGACGATGCCGCGATCTTCGCCGGCCGGCGCCTTCTGACCGGCGCTCACCGGCGTATCGGGTTTCGAACAGGCCGATTCCGTACGACGCGGAGTCGGCCTTCGGTCTCTTCTGCAAGCGGGCATTGAATGCGTTCGGGGAATTTTCCGGCGAGGGGGTTTCCGGCGTCCTTGTGGCTCGTTGACCGGGGTGGGGCCGTGCTCTTCACGGACCCGCATGTTTCACCGATGAAAGGAAATCACCATGAAGCCCATGAAGGCTGCCGCGCTCGTCGTCGGCGCCCTGACGGTGGCCGGTGCGGCCACGCCCGCCGTCGCCCACAGCGGCACCGGGGCCAAGGACGCGGGTCTCGCCGGAGTGGTGAAGCAGGTCACCGGAGGGCCTGTCAGCGTGCAGCCGCTGCAGACCCTGCACACGGTCGCCGCGAAAGGGGAGGGTGCCCTCCCCGGCCCCCTCAAGGACGAGGGGCACGCCGTGCACCAGCGCACGGTCGGCCGTTTGATCGGCGGACTGTAGAACCGGCCGGTGCCGGAACCACAGTCGACGGGAAGTTCGGAGGAGCGTTGACCGTACCGGTGAACAGCGCGTCGAAGCCCACGCGGCGGCGTCGGGTGCTGTGGGGGCTGCTGGCCACGGGAACCATGGCGACGATGGCGCCGGCCCCGCCGTCGCCGGGGCGGTCCGCTCCGAAGGAGGCACGGTTCGCCGAGACGTACCGTGGGCGGCGCATCACCGGAGCGAGCCACGGTGCCGGCCCGTCCGGGGACCCCTGCCGCGCCATGTGGCACGTCACGGTGGACGGACACCCGCTGCCCCTGATGCGCCGGGCGGACGGCAGCTGGATGACCATGGTCGACCACTACCAGTCGTACCCGACCCCGCTCCTCGCCGCCCGTGCCGCCGTGGACGAACTCGGCCCCACCGCGCGGCCGGCGGCGCCGGACGGGAACGACGGCCGCATGGTCCACGGCGGCGGGCGCAGTGAGCGGTCGAGAACCCCGAAGGACCATGTCCATGGTGTACACGCGTAAGGACGTCAGCACGCTCACCCGTGCCGAGCGGCGCCGGTTCGTGGGCGCGCTGCTCGAGCTCAAACGCAGCGGTGAGTACGACGACTACGTGCGCATGCACATCGAGTACTACACGCCCGACGGCGAGAGCGGCCTGCGCGCCGCCCACATGGCCCCCTCCTTCCTGCCGTGGCACCGCAAGTTCCTGCTGGACTTCGAGCGGGCACTGCGCCGCGTGGACGCGTCGGTGACCGTGCCGTACTGGGACTGGACCCGCAATCGCACCCGGACCGCCGTACCGTGGACCGAGGATCTGCTCGGAGGCGACGGGCGGCGGTCCGACCGGCAGGTCACGTCCGGGCCGTTCGCGTTCCGTAACGGCCGGTGGACCATCACGGCAGGGGTGACCGACACCGAGTACCTCATGCGTGATCTCGGCCGTTCGCACGATCCGCTCACCCTGCCGACGTCCCGGGACGTGGAGTCGGCCGTCGCCGACCCCCTGTACGACACGGCTCCCTGGAACTCCACCTCCCCCAGGGGATTCCGCAACAAGCTGGAAGGGTGGGGGCCGGGACACCCTCCGGCTTCGTGGCGCAACCACAACAGGGTGCACCGCTGGGTGGGCGGTCACATGGTCAGCGGCGCGTCCGTCAACGACCCCGTGTTCTGGCTGCACCACGCCTTCGTCGATCTCCAGTGGTCCCGGTGGCGGCGGCGCCATCCGCATGCCCGCTACCTCCCCGCGGAGCCACCCGCCCCCGGCGACGCCCAGCACGGCAGGATCGTCGCACGGCGGGAGAAGCTGCCACCCTGGGACGTGACACCGCAGCAGATGGAGGACCACGGCGCGATCTACCGGTACGCGTAGCACGTTCGGGCGCCGCGTGGCCGGGTGCCGGCCGGGACATGGTCCCGCCGGCGAAGGGCCCTGAAGGGTCCGGTGCGGGCCACCGGACCCGGTACCGGGCGCAGCGGGTGCCGGGCGGGGAGTCAGTTCGTCGCGAGGGTCGATCGATACCACTGCTCGGTACGGCCGAACCAGGTGGCGAACCCTCCGCCCGGACGCTGTCCGAGTTCCGACCAGAGGGCATCGGCCTCGAAGAAGTGATCCGTCGTGAGGATGTCGAGCATGTCCGGCGGAACCCCCTTGGCCGCGAGGATCGCCTTGGCCCCCTCGACGGTGAGGTCGGCACGGGGCCAGTCGATCCCCGCGCAGTCGGCGACCGCCCGCAGCGCGCAGCCGACGGTGACCGGCGTCGGATCCGCGGCGTGGTACACCCGCGAGGCCAGGGCCCCGTCGGGCGCCAGCGCCGTGGCGACCAGCAGCCGGGCCAGGTCCGGTGCCCCGATGACCGACGTCCGCGACAGCCAGCCGGCCACCGCTCCCGGCAGGGCCCGCAGCAGCCGTGCCAGGTTGGGGCCGACCCACATGTCGCCTGTTCCGAAGACCAGATGGGGCCTGAGGACCACACCGCCGGCCGCGAGGACCGTGTCCTCCGCCGCCGCGCGGGTACGGGAGGTGACGGAGCCGGGGTTGCGGGCGAGTTCCTCGGGCCGGTGGCCGCGGAAGGTGCCGCGGCCGTACACCGAGGCCGTGCTGAGCTGGACGATCCGGCGCACTCCGGCCCGCCGCGCCTCGGCGACCAGCGCCGCCGTACCGCGTGCGTTGACCGCCTCGTTGGCCGCGGCGCTGCCGCCGATCTGCGCCGCGCAGTGCAGGACCACGTCGACTCCGTCGCACACCCCGCGCAGTGAGCGGGGGTCGCGGAGATCGGCGTGCACGGTCCGGGTACCGGAGCAGGACCGGGGCAGGGCCCGGCGGTGGCTCATGAGCCTGAGGTCGGCCCGCCGGCGCTGGGCCTCGCGCGTCACATGGGCTCCGACGAACCCGGACGCGCCGGTGATGAGAAGAACGGGCACGGGGACACTCCCGGGGGGCGGTCGGGGTCAGCGGACACGGGGCCGCAGGACCAGGTCGGCGGTGAAGACCGTCTCCTCACGCTGGCTGCCGCGCACCCGCACCAGCAGGTCGCCGCCGGTGCCGTACGGCTCGGGATCGGCGGTGATCCAGCAGGGCGCGTCCAGTTCGGCGTACCGCGTGAACTCGCTGCGCACGCCGAGCAGCAGGGCGCAGGGCACGCCGGTGCGGGCGTGCGCCGCCTGCCGGGCCGCCTCCAGCAGGAACATGCCGGGTATGTGGTCGACCGGGTGGTCGAAGTAGGTCGGGTGCGCGGTGTCGACCCGCAGCTCCCATCTGCCGTACGTACCGGGCGCCGGCTGGCCCAGAACGACGTGCCGGGAACTGGCGTGACCCACGGCGGCCGGGTCGAGGGCGGCCGGCTGGACACGGTCGGTGGTGGTGGGGCGCTCGCCGCGCATCCTCCGGTACACCTCGGGGCTCATGCAGCGGAAAGCGGCCGAGGCGGTGGCGCGGGCCCCGTTCTCGCGCACCACCGTGACGTCGTAGCGCATCTCCCGCAGCCGGCCGGCGCGGCGGACCACGTCCCGGCAGACCGTGTGCATCTCGACGTCGGTGGGGACCGGGTCCGCGATGAGCAGGCCGGGCTCGGCTGTCACGGACATGTCAGACATGAGGAACTGCTGGCCGAACGGCACGCCGAACTCGGCGTGCGCGAGCAGGGATCCGATCTGGCGGATGGACTCGATCAGCAGCATCGGGTCCTGGTAGCCGCCGTCGGGGGCGAACAGCGCGTGGCTGCGCGGCCATTGGGCCCGGACGACGAAGCCGTCGAAGCCGTCGCCGTGCGGGGACACGTCGCGCTCCCAGCCGGTGAGCAGGACCTCGGAGACGGCCGCGCGGTGGACGTACTCACGCGGCACAGTGGTGGTCAGTCCGGGAAGCAGGGGCTTCGGGGCGATGGCCCGTTCGGTGAGATGCGGCATGTGCAGCGCTCCTGTGTCGGTGTGACGGAGGGAGGGGGCAACAGACCGTACGTCGGCTGTCACCCCCCGTGGCCGACGTTCTGGGCAACAAGATACAGACAGGTCGGTCCGGTTCTGCAAGAGTCCAGGCAATTTCTTGTGCGAGTCGGGATGTTCGCGGGCTCGACCGTCAACGGCGGTTGGCCGTTATGTCGGAATTGCAAGCGTAAAACGTACAACCTTGTATGGTTGACCCTCATTCGGTGAGGCTTGGTTGATTCTTTTCCGGTGAGGGTTGAGTGGAGGATGGCCTCCCACTTGTCCGGTAATCCAACGAAATTGCAGGTCGCGATGGCAGTGTCGAAGGCCGGCCGGGGCGACACGCTCCTCGGGTTCGCCAGTTGACAATCAGACAAGTCTGTTTGGTACCGTCTGGGGTGAACCCGCAGTCCGAGATGACGTGGATGTGCCTCAGGGGGAGCAGATGAACCGCCAGTTCGCGGACCTCGTGACGCCGTCGCCGCGGCACCACCGCTCGCCCGGCACCGTCGTCCCGGCCGGGCACTCGGACCCGGCCGGGCACTCGGCCCGCCCGGTCCCCGTGTCCGGCGCGCCCCGGGCGGGAGCGCTGAGCGTCCTGGTCGTCGAGAGCGACCCGCGGGCCGCCGAAACGCTCAGGCAGGGGCTGGTCCGGCACGGCTACGCCACCCACGGCGCCACCACCGGCGCCCAGGCGCTGCGCGGCCACCGCGAGGCCGACCTGGTGCTGCTCGGCCTCGACCTGCCCGACCTCGACGGCCTTGAGGTGTGCCGGGGCATCCGCGCGGTCAGCGACCTGCCCATCATCGCCGTCACCGCGCGCGGCTCGGAACTCGACTGCGTGCTCTGCCTGCAGGCGGGCTCGGACGACTACCTCGTCAAGCCGTACGGATTCCGGGAGTTAGTGGCCCGGATGGAGGCGGTGCTGCGCCGGGTGCGGGTGCAGCCGGCGGACCAGCCGGCCGTCGGCCGGGCCGTCACCCACGGGCCGCTGCGCATCGACCCGGGCGCCCGCACGGCCACCCTCGACGGACGGCCGCTCGACCTGACGCGCAAGGAGTTCGACCTCCTCCACCTGCTGGCCTCGCAGCCCACCACGGTGATCCCGCGCCGTCAGATCATGGCCCAGGTGTGGGAGGACGCGTGGTCGCCGCGCGGCCGCACCGTCGACACCCACGTGGGCACCCTGCGCGGCAAACTGGGCTCCAGTTCCTGGATCGTCACCGTCCGGGGGGTCGGTTTCCGGATCGGCGGTCCCTAGCCCCCTTCTCCCAGGTCATGCCGGATGCCGGCACCCGGCCCCGGGAACCGTTTTCTGACAACTCCCGCCGCGGTACTGAACGCAGGCTGTCCTTGCGGCTTACGATACAGACCAGTCTGTTGAATTCAGTGGGAGAGCGTAGGAATCTGGCATGGCTCAGCAGGAACGTGGCAAGCGATCACGGCGGTCGATCCTGGAGGCGGCGGCCCAGGTCTTCGACGAGCGCGGCTACGACGCCGCCAGCACCAACGAGATCCTGGCCCGCACCGGACTCACCCGGGGGTCCCTCTACCATCACTTCCCCTCCAAGGAAGCCATCGCGCTGGCCCTGGTGCAGGCCCACGCCGAGGCCCTGGAGGTGCCCGAACGGCCCATCAGGCTGCAGTCGGTGATCGACCTGACCCTGGAGTTCGCCCGGCGCCTCCAGCACGACGCGGTGCTGCGCGCGAGCGTACGGCTGGCGACAGAGCAGACGTCGTTCGACTGCCCGCCGCAGACCACCTACGAACAGTCCATGGACACCATCCTGGCGCTGCTCCAGGAGGCCGAGAAGCGGGACGAGATCCTGCCGGGGGTGGACGTGTGCGAGGTCGCCTCGCTCATCGTCGGCTCCTTCACCGGCCTGCAGATCATGTCCCAGGCCTACACCGGCCGCGCCGACCTTCCCCAACGCACCAGCGTCTTCTGGAGGTTCCTGCTGCCCGGCCTCGCCACGCCGGGCCTGATCGGGCGGCTGCGCACCACGCCGCCCGCGGAGTGACCGGCCCACTCTCAGATCCTGCGCTCGCCGCCCCGGTTCGGCCGGTCCCGGTCGAACAGCGGGCGCAGCAGCCGCCACAGGCGCTGGGTGATCTCGCCGTCCCACCAGCTGGGGTCGGTGTGTCCCAGGGTCTCGATGCCCGCGGCCATCACCACGGCCAGGTCCGCGAGGTCCTCGGACGGCTCCGCGGACTCCTTCTGCGCCTCCGTGACCCGCTCGTGGACCGAGGCCAGCAGGTCGTCACGGAGCCGGGGCGGCCCGGCCGAACCGTCCGCGGCCAGCTGCATGCCCGCGCGGACGACCTTCTCGGTGCGCATGGCCTCGCCGAGCGCGAACAGAAAGCGTTTGGGCGCGTCCGCCACCGGGCCCGCGAAGGCCTCGTCGGTCAGCGCCTCCACCCGCGCTCTCGCCTCCTCGTACACGGCGGCGGTCAGCGCGGTGGTGGAGGAGAAGTGATGGTAGAGCGCCCCCCGGCTCACCCCGGCCCGGCGGCAGATGTTGACCAGACCCGCGTCGGACAGCCGGCCGTCGGCGATGAGCTCGGCGGTGGCATGGACGAGAGCCTGCCGCGTTTGCTCGGATCGCGCCTGCATCAGGTCGCACCCGCCTTCCCCTGCCAACAGTGTGTCCGGTACATGCATCACCTGCGGGCACCGGTGCCAATGGTGGTGAGAATCATACAACCATGCCTGTTTCCTGGGAGGAACCCGGCGGGAGTCCGCCTCCTCATGATCTCCACAGGATCCCAACGTCCCTGGCGGCAGCGATACTTGTCTGGAAACATGTGCGACGAGCGGTGATCCAAGGTGGTCGACAATCAGACAGGTCTGTTTGTAATAATGATCAAATCGGGTCACTTGACACGGGTTTGACACTCCGCTGACAGAGCTGCGGAGGTTTGTGGGAACCCTGAACCGCCGTCCGTTGAAGCGCCCGCCGGGCCCCGTGAGACTGGTGGCAGTTCCACACGGACCGAGGATTCGGGGGATGGAATGCGAGAGCCGGAGCGACTCACGGACGGCCACGCCAGCCGCGACTGCCACAGGCGCTGCGGCCGGATCTGTGTCCGCTGCCTGGACCGGATCGACGGCCAACTGCGCACCCTGCTCGACCTGTACCGGGAGAGCGACCAGGCGCTGGTGCCCGGGGCGCCGGTGCTGCGCGAGCGGGTGAGCGGCAGTCGCGCCACGGTCGGCATCGTGCTCGACGAGCGGGTGCTGGCCCTGCGGGCCCGGACGGGGGAGGTCATGGCGTCGTGGGCGCGGCTCGTCGTGGACGAGCGCACCGGCGCCCGGCCCGCCGGCCGCGGGGTGCCCGCGCTGGTCGGGTTCCTGCGCGGGCAGCTGCCCTGGTTCGCCGGGCACCCGGCGGGCGTGGACCTCGACGAGGAACTCGCCGAACTCCGCACCGACTTCCGCCATCTGCTCGGCCCCGGCCCGGTACGCCGGTTCGCCCTCGGCCCGTGCACCCGGCCCGGCTGCGCGGGGACGCTCCACGGCATCCTGCCGGCGGACGGCGGCGACCGGGTGCCGGACCAGGTCACCTGCGACACCGGCCACGCACTGCCGCCACGGCAGTGGCTGCTGGTCGCGGGCCGGATCCGGGAGGTGGCGACGACATGACGGAGCCGGACGTGCCGGCCGGGCCGGCCACCGGTACCGCGAGCGGGACGGAAGGCGGGGCCGCGAAGCCGCGCACGGTCCCCACGGAACTGGCGGCCCTCGCGATGGGCGTCACCCAGGCGACCATCCGTAAATGGGCCAGCCGCGGCAAACTCACCCGGTACGGCGGCCCCCGGCGGGCCGAATACGACCTCGGCGAACTCTTCGCGCTGGCCCGCGCCAACGAGACCGAATAACCGGGCGCGAAGTGCGGCCGCATTACCGGAGCGAATTCGAGTAACCGTCCGCCGTACTCTCCGCCGTCGCCCCGTTCTCTCGACCACCCCCAGGAAACCGGACCCGTGCGGGGGTCCGGTGCGAAGCAGCCCCCGCGGCCGTCCCCCCTGCCGCGGGGGCTTCTTCGGTTTACCCGTCCAACTGTCAACTCGCTTTATTTAAAGGGGCGTTGACGCATCCGAACAGAGGTGTCACACTCTTTCCGGCGCCCCCATGTCCTGATGGCGGTGGCGCTTCTCGCGGGCTGTGGCTTTCGCGCCCGTGGCATCCTTCTCGAAATCCGAATCCGTGTCCCCGCCGGGGGCGCGGATTTCTTGTTTTCTCTCCGCCCCGACTTGAGGAAGTGTGGTCGATGCCTGTTTCCACCTGGACACCCGTCGGTCAATGGACGGGTACGGTCACGCACGACGGCGAGGTGGACGAGTACACCGTCGCCTTCGCCCCGGACGGCTCGCTCTCGGTCACCACGCGCAAGAGCTCCGGCACCGGCGCCTGGACCGTCACCGGTGACGACTCGCTGGAGTTCTCCCTGCGCGAGGACTTCAACCTCGACGTCACCCAGATCAGCCCCAACGGCCACCGGGCCGCGTACATACAGATCGACATCACCGCGCGGCACGACGGCGACGCGCTCACCGGCGAGGGCAAGGCCGTCGTGCACGGCCCCGACGACGTCGTGATCTACGCGACGGACGCCCGGACCGAAGCGCGCCGGGTGTCATGACGGCCGAGGTCGCCCGGCTCACCGACGTGCTGAGCCTGCGGGACCTGGCCGGGCGCTATCTGGCCGGCCTCGACGAGGGCGGCTTCGACGAGACCTGGGCGAGGTCCCTGTTCACCGAGGACATCGAGATGACGTTCCCGGTCGGCAGCCACCAGGGCCTCGCCGGGGTGGCCGGCTTCACCACCGAGATCATGGCGCGCTGGGGCCGCACCCACCACCACGGCTCGGAGACCCGGGCCGACGTCGACGGCGACCGGGCCGAGCTGAGCTGGAGCCTGATCGCCTCCCACGTGCACCACGGCTCGCCGCTGCCGCCGGATCCCACCCAGTACTTCCAGCTCGGCGGCCGGTTCACCGGCACGGCCCGGCGCACTCCCGACGGCTGGCGCTTCGACCGGCTGCGGCTGCGGATCGTGTGGACCACCGGCGCCGTGCCCAGGGGAGTGACCCAGGTCGACCGACAGACCCTCGACACCCGAGGAAACACGCCCACTTCAGCCAAGGAGAACCCACCCATGCCGACCACGCTCACCGCGGACCAGCAGAAGGAACTGATCGAGAAGGTCTTCCACGAGGGCCTGGACCTCGGCGACCTGTCGGCCGCCGACCGCTACCTCACCGCCGACTTCCGCAACCACGGCAGCCACGACGACTCCATGCGCGGCCCGGAGGCGTTCAAGCACACCATCAGGATCCAGCAGTCCGCGTTCAGCGACATCAAGTACGAGATCCTCGACTTCATCTCGATGGGCGACAAGGCCGCCATCCGCTGGGTCATGCACGGCCGGCACACCGGCCCGTTCATCGGCATCCAGCCGACCGGGCTGCAGGTGCAGCACCAGGCGATCATCTGGTTCCGCTTCGAGGGCGACCGGATCGCCGAGCGCTGGGGCATCGTCGACAACTTCGCCCTGGAGCGTTTCCTCAAGTCCGGCGGCCGGCCGGCCGGTCCGCTGACCCCGGCCGGTGGTCCGGCCGGCGGCCCGGGTGCGGGCAAGCCCGCGGCCTGATCCGCCCGTCCGGCCGGCGCCCGGCCCCCGCTGACGGCGGCGGGGGCCGGGCGCCGTACCCCGGCCCTATCCCCAACGGAACCGAAGGACTCGACCGAGCAAGGGACTTGAGACATGCCGATCGACAGGAAAGTCGCCCGCTTCAACCGGCGGTTCGCCAACCATCTCGTCGGGCCGCTGTTCAGCCGGCTGCCCGGTTTCGGGAAGGTCCACCACCGCGGCCGCAAGTCGGGGCGCGAGTTCACCACCCCCGTCAAGCTGTTCCGGCGCGGCGCGGACATCGTCATCACACTGCCGTACGGGCCCGGCTCCGACTGGGTCAAGAACGTGCTGGCGGCGGGCGGCTGCGAGATCACCACGCGCGGCCGCCGGATCCAGGTCACCGGCCCGGTGGTCTTCACCGACGACGGTACGACGAAGATGCCCGCCCTGACCCGGCGGATCCTCTCCCGGGTCGAGGCCACCGAGTTCCTCGCGCTGACGCCGGTCCGGACGTCCGCGCCGGCGGCCCGGCGGTGACCGCCGCCGGCCTGGTCACCCGGCCCCTGCGGGTGACGCTGCTGGTCGGCTCCGCCCGGGACGGGCGGCTCGCCCCGGACGTCGCCGGCTGGTTCGCGCGGGTGGCCGCCCGCCGTGACGACCTGGTCCTGGACGTCGTCGACGTCGCCGAGCACCCGCTCCCGGCGAGCCTCGACGCGGCCGACCCGCGGGCGGCGGCGCTCCGGCCCCGGCTGGGCGGAGCGGAGGCGTACGTGGTCGTCGTACCGGAGTACAACCGCAGCGTGCCGGGCCCGCTGAAGACCCTCATCGACAGCTTCCAGACCGAGTGGGAGGCCAAGCCGGTCGGCTTCGTCGGCTACGGCCTCGGCATGGCGGGCGGGACGCGGGCGATCGAGCACCTGCGGCAGATCTTCGCCGAGTTCCACTGCGTGGGGATGAAGGACGTCGTGACGTTCCCGCGGGTGCTGGAGCACTACGCCGCCGACGGCACGTTTCCGGCGGAGCCGGAAGGGGCCGAGACCGCGGCCAAGCTGATGCTCGACCAGCTCACCTGGTGGGCGACCGCGCTGCGCGAGGCCAAGGCTGCCCGTCCTTACGGCGCTTGAAAGCGGCGTCCAGAACAACGCGATCAGCCGCATCGGGCCTGTGGACGGTCCGCCACGGATCGCGGCACTTCCTGCGCATCGCGGTGCCCCGCGTGGTTGTCGGGCGGCCGCGGCGCCGACGTGGCTTGTCGCGCAGTTCCCTGCGCCCTTTACGGGGCGCGTCAGTCGGGCGGCCGTGGCGCCGTCGTGGCTTGTCGCGCAGTTCCCCGCGCCCCTTACGGGGCACGTCACCTGACCCCCCTTTCACAGGAGAACGTGATGGCCGCCGCCCCCGATCCCCTTACCCCTCTGCTCGTCGCGGTGCCCGTGGTGATCCTTGCCTGCAGGGCCGGTGCCCAGTTGCTCAAGCGGCTCGGGCAACCCCCTGTCGTCGGCGAGATACTCGTCGGCATCCTGTTCGGCCCCTCCCTGCTGGGCTGGCTCTGGCCCGGCGCCCAGGCGTGGCTGTTCCCGCAGTCGGCGTTGCCGTACCTCGGCGTGCTCGGGAACCTCGGCCTGCTCGTGTTCATGTTCCTGGTCGGACTCGAACTCGACCTCAAGTCCCTGCGCGGGAACAGCAGAACGGCCGTCGCCGTCTCCCAGGCCGGCATCGCGCTGCCGCTGGCGCTGGGCGCGCTGCTGGCCCTCGGCATGTACGGCGACCTCGCGCCGCCCGGCACCGGGAGGCTGCCGTTCGTGCTGTTCATCGCGGTGTCGATGAGCATCACCGCGTTCCCGGTGCTGGCCCGCATCCTGACCGACCGGGGCCTGTACCGGACCCGGATCGGCGCGCTCGCCATGGCCAGCGCGGCCGTGGACGACGTCAGCGCCTGGTGTCTGCTGGCGGCCGTGGTGGCGGTGACCAAGAGCAACTCGCCCATGGAGGCCCTGACCACCGCCGGGTACGCGCTCGTCTTCACCGCCGTGATGTTCCTCGTCGTACGGCCGCTGCTGGCCAGATGGGCCGCCCGGGCGGAAGGCCGGTACGCCGACGGTGTGGTGCTGGTCGTGCTGTTCAGCGGGCTGAGCCTGGCCGCGTACGCCACGGACCGGATCGGGGTGCACGCGCTGTTCGGCGCGTTCCTGTTCGGCGTGGTCACCCCGCGCGGCAGCAGGCCGACCGAGGCCACCGCGGCCCGGATGCGGGCCTTCGTGGTGCCGGTGCTGCTGCCGCTGTTCTTCGTCGGCACCGGGCTGAAGACCGATGTGGGGCTGCTGGGCGGCAGCGGCACGCAGTGGCTGTGGGCGGGGGCCGTGCTCGTGGTCGCCGTGACCGGCAAGTGGGGCGGCGGCACGCTCGCGGCCCGGCTCTCCGGCCGGGACTGGCGGGACTCCATGTCACTGGGCGCGCTGATGAACTGCCGGGGCCTGACCGAGCTGATCGTGCTCAACATCGGGCTCGGGCTGGGTGTCATCGGGCCCGAGCTGTTCA
The DNA here is from genome assembly GCF_021462265.1 of Streptomyces shenzhenensis. Taxonomy (GTDB): domain Bacteria; phylum Actinomycetota; class Actinomycetes; order Streptomycetales; family Streptomycetaceae; genus Streptomyces; species Streptomyces shenzhenensis. The sequence goes on from NZ_JAJONF010000007.1 coordinate 162,142, forward strand.
CCGTCCTCGTGCTGATGGCACTGCTCACCACGGCCATGACCACCCCCGCGCTGACCCGGATCCGCAAGGGGATCGACGAGGACCTCGGACGGGAACCGGCCGGAATCGGCCAGGAAGAACCCGCCCTGGAGATAGCAAGAACCCGCTGACCTGCGCCTTCGGGTGCGGCAGCGGCGTCAGCCGCCGACCGGCGAATAGTTCCGGCCCTGATGGTTGGATTATTGCTAGTTGGAAGCTTGATAGATAAGCAGGTTGACGATAGTCTCGCGGTACGACGACGGAGCAGTGAGGGAGAGACCGATGAGCCAGGACTTCAAGAACCTCGACATGACGATGATGTTCGCGATCCACGACGCGCTCCGCCGCGAGCTGGAGCGCATCGCCCGGATCACCGCGCGGGTCGACGAGGACCCCCGGCACGTACTGAGCACCGCGGTCGGCTGGGAGCTGTTCAAGAAGTTCCTGACCATCCACCACGTCTCCGAGGACGTGAAGATATGGCCCGTGATGGAGGCGGCCCTGGCCGGCCAGAACTCCGAACTGGCCCTGCTCGCCGACATGGAGGCCGAGCACGGCGTCATCGACCCGCTGCTCGCCGCCATCGACGCCGCCCTCGCCGACCGCGACGGGGGCCTGGAGCGCCTCACCGGTCTGACCGACACCCTCTACACCCAGCTCAGCGCCCACCTCGACCACGAGGAGCGGGACGCCCTGCGGCTGATGGACAGCACCCTCTCCCAGGAGCAGTGGGCGGCCTTCGCCGCCGAACAGCGCACCCGGGTCGGCGACGACTCCGTCCGCTACCTGCCCTGGCTGCTCGACGACGTGGACGCCGCGAAGGCCGCCAAGCTCCTCGGCAACATGCCCGAACCGCTGCGCAACGCCTACGAGAACGACTGGCGCAAGGCCTACGAGGGCCTCGCCATCTGGACTCCCGAGACCGCCACCACCAGCCGCTGACCGGATCCCGAGGGCTCCGCTCGACGCCCTCTCCCTGAGAGATCCGCAGACATCCGCAGACATCAGCCGACATACGCAGACAGACACAGACAGACACGGAGACCCCCCATGTCGCTGCACGACCGCACTCAGGCCGTCCCCGAGGCCGCGGCCCCGCCGCAGCAGGACGGCAGACTCGGACTCGCGTTACTCGTGATCGCCGCGGCCCAGCTCATGCTCGTCCTCGACAACACGATCGTCGCCGTCGCCCTGCCGAGCATGCAGAGCGCCCTCGGGCTCAGCGAGTCCGGCCTCGGCTGGATCGTCACCGCCTACGCCCTGGCCTTCGGCGGGCTGCTGCTGGCCGGCGGCCGCGCCGGTGACCTCTTCGGCCGCCGCCGGGTCTTCCGTACCGGACTGATCCTGTTCACCGCGGCCTCGCTGCTCGGCGGCCTCGCCCAGAGCGGCGAACTGCTCATCGCCGCCCGGGTGATCCAGGGCGCGGGCGCCGCCATCGCCGCCCCCACCGCCCTGTCCCTGCTGGCCACCACCTTCCCGGCGGGCCCCGCCCGCAACAAGGCGCTCGGCGTCTACGGCGCGATGGGCGGCCTCGGCTCGGTCGTCGGCCTGCTGCTCGGCGGCGCGCTCACCGAGTACCTGAGCTGGCGCTGGGTGATGTTCATCAACATCCCGATCGCCCTGGCCGTCCTGTTCGGCACCGGCGTCCTCACCGAGGGCGAGCGCGAACGCGGCAAGGTCGACGTGCCCGGCGCGCTCACGGCCACCCTGGGCTTCGGCTCGTTCGTCTACGCCATCAACCGCGCGGGCGACAAGGGCTTCGGTGACGGTGTCACCCTGATCGGCCTGGGTGTCGCCCTCGTCCTGATCCTCGCCTTCGTCCTCATCCAGCGCGCCGCCGCGGCGCCGATGATCCCGCGCGGGGTGCTCGCCGACCGGAGCCGGGTCGGCGCCAACCTGATCATGTTCCTGGTCGGCGCGGGCATGCTCGCCACCTTCTACTTCCTGACCCTCTACATGCAGGTCGTCAAGGGCTACGCCCCGATGGTCACCGGCGTCGCCTACCTGCCCTTCGCCCTCGGCATGGGCATCGCGGCCGGCGGTGTCGGGCCGCAACTGCTCGCCAAGCTGCCCGAGCGCAACGTGATCGCCCTCGGTCTGCTGATCGGCACCGCCGGCATGGTCTGGTTCAGCTTCATCGAGCCCGGCCAGACCCCGTGGGCCGCGCTGCTGCCGGCCCAGCTGGTCGCCGGTCTCGGCCTCGGCATGGTCTTCGTGGCCGTCACCATCGTCAGCGTCCGCGGGGTCGCCCCGCAGGCCACCGGCGCGGCCTCCGGCCTGGTCAACACCGCCCAGCAGATCGGCGGCGCCATCGGCCTCGCCGGCCTCGCCGCGGCCGCCACCGCCATCACCGACCACGAGCTGCCGGGCAGCGTCCCGCACGCCCTCACCACCGGCTACTCGTACGGGTTCCTGCTCGGCGGCGGCCTCTACCTGCTGGCCCTGATCGTGGCCCTGGCCACCCTCCCGGGCACCCGCCCCCAGCAGCAGGACGCCGAGCACCCGCCCGTCGCCCTGTGACCAGCCCCGGCGGCCCCGCCCTGACGACTCGGGCGGGGCCGCCGGTTTCCGGTGCCGGACCGGCCGGGAGACCGTCGATATACTCGGGCAGGAGGTGCTGTCTTGCGGTACGAGAGCGATGAGGAGCGCGGCCCGGTGACCGGGACCGAGCAGACCGCGGAAGTGCCCGGAGTCCTCCCGGACTCGCTCACGGGCTTCATCGGCTACCTCCTGCGCCGCGTCTACGCCCAGTTCTCCGCCACCGACGACGGCGACGGCGGCGACTCCCGCGACTTCCTGGTCCTCGACGCCCTCACCGGCCGCGACTGGGAGTCCCAGCTCGACCTCGCCGAGCGGCTCGGCATCAACCGCACCATCATGGTCGGCGTCATCGACCGCCTGGAGGCCCGCGGCGAGGTCCGGCGCACCCGCAACCCCGACAACCGGCGCCAGTACGTGCTCTCCCTGACCGATGTGGGGCGCGAGGCCGTCGAGGCCAGCCGGCGGGCGGTCGCCGAGCGGGACGCCCGGCTCACCGCCGTACTCACCGACGAGGAGACCGCCCGGCTCGACGAGCTGCTGGCCCGGCTGCTGCCCGAGTCGGCGCAGCCCCTCGTGCAGGGCACCGAGTACCTGGTCGCGCAGGCCCACCACCGGCTGCGCAGACACGGCGACGACAAACTGGCCGGCACCGGACTCAGGGTGCGGCACTACGGCCCGCTGTACGCCCTCGACGTCCTCGGTCCCATCGCCCAGCAGCGGCTCGCCGAACTGCTCGCCATCACCGGGCCCGCCGCCTCCCAACTCGTCGACGAACTGGTCAAGCTGGGACTGGTCCGGCGTGGGCGGGATCCGCACGACCGGCGCCGGTACGCCCTCGAGGTGACCGACCTCGGCCGTGAGCAGCTGGGTGTCGTGGCCGGCGCCGTCGCGGGGCTCGCCGCGGACGTCTCCGCGATGCTCGGCCCCGGCGGCGACGACGAACTGCGCGGACTCCTGCTGAAACTCCTGGCCCCGACGCATTCCGGACCGGCATTCGCCGAGAACGCCAAGTCATCGGTTCCCGCCAGGGGTTGACCTGTCGGCCAAAGAATGTCACGCTTAATTCGGCGGATTAACCACGCCCTTTTTCAGGCTCTTCGCACTGTTCTTCCGAATTCCTTTCGGAAGAACCGCGAGGGGCCTTTTTTCATGCTGATTTCCCGTTGCGCACCGCCCCTCGACGAAGGAGACAGTCATGGTCGCCAAGAAGACCGACGGCGCGCCGGAACCGGCGCGCACACCCGAGGACATGACCTTCGACGTCATCATCCTCGGCTCGGGCCTCGCCGGCTCCGTCACCGGTGCCATCCTGGCCAAGCACGGCGCCAAGGTGCTGCTGGTCGACGCGGCCGCGCACCCGCGTTTCGCCATCGGCGAGTCCATGACCCCGCAGCTCGTGGAATGGATCCACATCCTCTCCGAACGCCATGACATTCCCGAGCTGAAAAGCCTGGCGAGCGTCGAGGCCTCGACCCGCGACATCGGCCCGACCTTCGGTACGAAGGCGCACTTCGGTTTCCTGAAGCACGAGGTCGGAAAGGAGCCCGACCCGCGCGAGGCCACCCAGCTCGCCCTGCCGAAGATATTCCACCAGAACAGCCACATGTTCCGGCAGGACAGCGACTCCTTCATGTTCCACGTGGCCATCAGGTACGGCTGCACCCCGCGGCAGAACTGGCGCGCGAACGAGGTCGAGTTCGACGACGACGGTGTGACCGTCCTCGGCCGCAGCGCCGCCCCCGGCGCCGAGCCCGAGCTGTACCGGGCGAAGTACCTGGTGGACGCCTCCGGCTTCCGCTCCCCCCTCGCCGACAAGTTCGACCTGCGCGACAAGCCCACCGCCCGCTTCAAGCACCACTCCCGCTCGATGTTCACGCACTACGTCGGCATCAAGCGGTTCGACGACGTCAGCGGCCACCCGCAGGAGCTGCGCCCGCCGGCCGACTGGCACACCGGCACCATGCACCACCTCATCGAGCGCGGCTGGTTCTGGATCATCCCCTTCGACAACCACCCCAAGTCCCGCAACCCGCTGTGCAGCGTCGGGCTGACGATGGACGAGCGCACGTACCCGAAGCCCAAGGACCTCACCCCGGAACAGGAGTTCCAGTCATTCCTCGACAAGTACCCGGCGGTGAAGCGGCAGTTCGACGGCGCCACCCGGGTCCGTGAGTGGATCTCCACCGACCGGCTGCAGTACTCCTCCAAGCAGACCGTCGGCGACCGCTGGTGCCTGATGTCGCACGCGGCCGGCTTCCTCGACCCGCTGTTCTCCCGCGGCCTGTCCAACACCCTGGAGGTCGTCGACGCGCTCACCGCCCGGCTGGTCCCCGCCCTCAAGGACGGCGACTTCTCCGCCGAGCGCTTCGCGTACGTCGAGCGCGTCGAGCAGGGTCTGCTCCAGTACAACGACGACCTGGTCAACAGCTCCTTCATCGCGTTCTCCCACTTCCGGCTCTGGAACGCGGTCTTCCGGGTCTGGGGCTCCTTCATCACCCCCGGCACCATGCGGCTGACCCGGGCCCGCCTCAAGCACTTCAAGGACCACGACGTCCGCCACTTCGAAGAGCTGGAGAAGGTGCCGTACCCGGGCCTGTGGTGGCCGCAGAGCGACTCCTTCAAGCGGATCCTGGAGACCACCGCGGAGACCTGCGAGAAGTACGAGGCCGGCGCGCTCACCGGTGACGAGGCCGCCGACATCGTCTTCGGACTGCTCAAGGAGTCCCCGGTCGTCAACCCCGTCTTCGGCTGGAAGGACGAGGAGCGGCGGTTCATCTACCCCAACACGCTGACCATGGCCCGCTTCCTGTACTGGGCCTCCGTCGAGGCGCCCGCCGAGATGAACAGCGTCGGCCGGGAGTTCCTGCTCGGCATCGTCAAGGCCGGCGCGAAGGTCCGCAAGCTCCTCTGACCCTCCCGGAAGGGCTCCTCCCAGAAAGGGATGCGCATGTCCGCAGCAGCGCGGTCGCTGACCCGCGCCGAAGAAGAGACCCGGATCGTCGAACCGCTGGACCTGCGCCGCGTGTGCGGCCTGTTCACGACCGGCGTCACGGTCATCACCACCGGCCCCGACGGCGACGCGGACGGCACCACCGTCAACTCGTTCACCTCGGTCTCGCTGGAACCCCCGCTGGTGCTGTTCTGCCTGCACCAGCAGTCCCGGCTGCACACGCTCCTGGAGCGGAGCGGCGGGTTCACCGTGAACTTCCTGTCCGGCCGCCAGCAGCCGCTGGCCCGGCACTTCGCCGGGCGCCGGGCCACCGCCGACGCCTTCGAGGGCGTACCGCACCACTTCACCGCGGACGGGCTGCCCGTGCTCAGCGAGGCCCTCGCCCACCTGACCTGTACCACGGTCGACGTGCACACCGCCGGCGACCACGACATCGTCATCGGCGAGGTGGTGGAGCTGGGCGTCCCCGAGCACGGCCTGGAACCGCTGATCTTCTTCGACGGCTCCCTGGGCCCGCTGGAGACCGGCGCGGACCGCTTCCAGCACACCCGGCAGGCGTCCTGACATGCGCAGAGTGCTCATCGCCAACCGTGGCGAGATAGCCGTACGCGTGGCCAGAGCCTGCCGGGACGCCGGGATCGCGAGCGTCGCCGTCTACGCGGACCCGGACCGCGACGCCCTGCACGTCCGGGTCGCCGACGCGGCCTTCGCCCTGGGCGGTGACACCCCGGCCACCAGCTACCTGGACATCGAGAAGGTGCTGCGGGCCGCCCGGGAGACCGGCGCGGACGCCGTCCACCCCGGCTACGGGTTCCTCTCCGAGAACGCCGAGTTCGCGCAGGCGGTCCTGGACGCGGGCCTCACCTGGATCGGGCCGCCGCCGTCCGCCATCCGCGACCTCGGCGACAAGGTGGCGGCCCGGCACATCGCCCAGCGGGCCGGCGCGCCCCTGGTGCCCGGCACCCCGGACCCGGTGAACGGCGCGGAGGAGGTGGTGGCCTTCGCCGCAAAGCACGGCCTGCCGATCGCCATCAAGGCGGCGTTCGGCGGCGGCGGACGCGGGCTGAAGGTCGCCCGGACCCTGGAGGAGGTGCCGGAGCTCTATGAGTCGGCGGTGCGGGAGGCGGTGGCCGCCTTCGGACGCGGCGAGTGCTTCGTGGAGCGCTACCTGGACCGGCCGCGGCACGTCGAGACGCAGTGCCTCGCGGACCGGTACGGCAACGTGGTGGTCGTATCGACCCGCGACTGCTCGCTGCAGCGCCGCCACCAGAAGCTGGTGGAGGAGGCTCCGGCACCGTTCCTGACCCCGGAGCAGACCGCCGAGCTGTACCGGGCGTCCAAGGCCATCCTGCGGGAGGCCGGCTATGTCGGCGCGGGGACCTGCGAGTTCCTCGTCGGGCAGGACGGCACGATCTCCTTCCTGGAGGTCAACACCCGCCTTCAGGTGGAGCATCCGGTGACCGAGGAGGTCGCCGGCATCGACCTGGTCCGGGAGATGTTCCGGATCGCCGACGGCGCCGAACTCGGTTACGCGGACCCCGAGGTGCGGGGCCATTCGTTCGAGTTCCGGATCAACGGCGAGGATCCGGGGCGGGGGTTCCTGCCCGCGCCGGGCACGGTGACGGTCTTCGAGCCGCCGTCGGGGCCGGGGGTACGGCTGGACGCCGGCGTGGAGTCGGGCAGTGTCATCGGCCCCGCCTGGGACTCGCTGCTCGCCAAGCTGATCGTCACCGGCCGCACCCGCGCGGAGGCGCTGGAGCGGGCCGCGCGGGCGCTCGACGAGTTCCGCGTGGCGGGGATGGCCACGGCGCTCCCGTTCCACCGGGCGGTCGTCCGGGACCCGGCCTTCACCGGTGAACCCTTCCGGATCCACACCCGCTGGATCGAGACCGAGTTCGTCAACGACATCGAGGCCTTCGCGGCGGACCCGGCCGCCGGATCCGAACCGGAGGAGTCCGGCCGCGAGACGGTGGTGGTCGAGGTCGGCGGACACCGGCTGGAGGTCTCGCTGCCGGCGGTCCTGGGAAGAGTCCCGGACCGGACGCTCGTGGGGGCGGCCGCCGCGCCCCGCGCCCGCCGCCGGGGCGCCGCAGGTTCCGCGCCCGCGGCCTCCGGGGACACGCTCACCTCTCCCATGCAGGGCACCGTCGTCAAGGTGGCCGTGACCGAGGGGCAGCGGGTCGAGAAGGGCGACCTGGTCGTCGTACTCGAAGCCATGAAGATGGAGCAGCCGCTCACCGCGCACCGGTCCGGCACCGTCACCGGGATCGCCGCCGAGGCCGGGCAGGCCCTCGCCGCGGGCGCCGCGATCTGCGGCATCACGGACTGATCCAGAACTGATCAAGACCGATCGAGGACTGATCGCTTTGGCAGCACTCACCTATACCGACGCCATGAACGGAGCGCTGGAGCGGCTGCGTTCCGTGGGGTACGAGCACGGGCGCGGCTTCGTCAACCACGCCCCGATGGCCGCCGAGGCCCTCGCCCACATGGGATACGCCGACGAGGTGCCCGGCTGGGTGGAGGGACACCTGCGCGGCCACACCTTCCACGACGTCCCCGAGCGGCGGTTCACCCTCGACCCGGCCGACGAGGCCGACTGGCGGCAGGCGCTCGGCGAGTTCGGCCGGGTCGCCGACTGGACCACCCTGTTCGAGCGCGAGCTCGCCGGGGGCGAGTGGACCGACGTCCTGGCCCGCTGGTGGCCCCGGCTGCTGCCCGGCATGTCCGGGGTGCTCACGCACGGGGTGATCCGCACCGCGCACGCGGTCCGTGCGGTGGTGACCGCCGGCCCCGACAACGGGCCGCAACTCGCCGAACTGGCACAGGGCCTGGGGTACTGGGCGGCCCGGTACTCCGAGGGCGGGGTCGTGGTCGAGGAGAGCGGTGAGGGGGACGGTGACAGGGGCGGCGACGGCGGCGGCGACGTCGTACGGGCGCTGGACGACCTCGTCGCCGAGTTCTCCGGGATCTACGCCACCCTCTCGCTCCCGCATCCGATCCCGCTGATCCACTCGGTCACCGGGCCCGCCGCCGTACGCCTGGTGGTGGAGCACCTGCCGGCGGACCAGCGGTGGCCGTCGTACCGGGTCGCGCGGGCCGTCAGCCGCACCATGCTCGACTGGTTCCACGCCGTGCCCCGGCCCGCGGTCCCGCTGCCGGACGCCCCCGATCCGGCGGCCCTGTTCGCCGAGGCGGTCCAGATCGGCGACGAGCACGCCATCAAGCTCGCCGAAGTGGCCGTACGGCACGAGGCGCTGGCGCCCGACCCGCGGCACGCAGCGGCCGCGCGCGTGGCCAACCGGGCGATCGGGCGCCTGTACCGCTGACAGTTCGTCTTCGCCGACGGTCTCCCCGACGGGACCGTACGGAACCGTTCCCGAGGAGTGTCATGGACGCACAAGTCATCGTCGTGGGCGCCGGGCCGGCCGGCATGATGCTCGCGGGCGAGCTACGGCTCGCGGGCGCCGACGTCATCGTGCTGGAGAAGCTGCCCGCGCGCACCGGAGAATCGCGCGGCCTCGGCTTCACCGCCCGCACCATGGAGGTCTTCGACCAGCGCGGACTGCTGCCCCGCTTCGGGGACATCGAGGTCAGCAACGTGGGCCACTTCGGTGGCCTGCCGGTCGACTTCGGTGTCCTCGACGGCGCCCACCAGGCTGCCAAAACGATCCCGCAGTCGGTCACCGAGACCGTCCTGGAGGAGTGGGCCGGCCGGCTCGGCGCGGACATCCGGCGCCGGCACGAGGTGCTGTCCGTCAAGGAGAAGGAGGACAGCGTCGAGGTCGAGGTGCGCGGACCCGAGGGGGTGCACCAGCTGCGCGCCGAATACCTCGTGGGGTGCGACGGCGGCCGCTCGACCATCCGCAGGGCCGCCGGGTTCGACTTCCCGGGGACGCCGTCGACGCTGGAGATGTACCTCGCCGACGTGCGGGGCATCGAGCTGGAGCCCCGGATGATCGGGGAGACCCTGCCCGGCGGGATGGTGATGGTCGGGCCGCTGCCCGGCGGCATCACCCGGCTGATCATCTGCGAGCGCGGCACCCCGCCGCAGCGCCGCGAGAAGCCGCCGACCTGGGAGGAGGCCGCGGCGGCCTGGCAGCGGCTGACCGGCGACGACATCTCGCACGCCGAGGCGGTGTGGGTGTCCTCCTTCGGCGACGGCACCCGCCTCGTCACCGAGTACCGGCGCGGCCGGATCCTCCTCGCCGGCGACTCCGCGCACATCCATCTGCCGGCCGGCGGCCAGGGCATGAACACCAGCATCCAGGACGCCGTGAACCTCGGCTGGAAGCTGGGCGCGGTGGTACGGGGGCGGGCACCGGAGACGCTGCTCGACACGTACCACGACGAACGGCACCCGGTCGGGCAGCGGCTGATGATGAACACCCGGGCGCAGGGGCTGCTGTTCCTGTCGGGGCCCGAGGTGCAGCCGCTGCGCGACGTGCTGACCGAGCTGATCCGGTATCCGGAGGTCAGCAGGCATCTGGCGGCGATGGTGTCCGGGCTGGAGATCCGCTACGACGTCGACGGGGGCGCGGGCGCGCTGCTCGGCCGACGGCTGCCCAACGTGCCGCTTGCCGGTCACCGGAGGGTGGCCTCCAGCACCGAGGCGCTGCGTGCCGGGCGGGGTGTACTGCTCGACCTGGCCGACAACGAGAGGTTGCGGGAGCGGGCCTGGGCCTGGCGGGACCGGGTGGATGTGGTGACGGCGGTCGCGGAGGTGGCGGCCGGCAGCCCGCTGGCCGGTACCACGGCCGTGCTGGTGCGGCCCGACGGGTATGTGGCCTGGACGGCGCCGGGCAGTCACGCGGATCTGCCGATGGCCCTTGAGCGGTGGTTCGGGCCTGCGCGGTGAGTGCGCCGCCGGGAGTGCCGGGTTGTGTCGTCGTGCGGCTGCCCCGCCGTCGTGGCTGGTCGCGCCCACGCGGCGGCAGCCGCAAATTCAGCACGGCCTCGCGCCCCTGAAGGGGCGCTTTTCCTTGAGGAGATTTCATGCACAGCACCCTGATCGTCGCCCGTATGGAACCGGGCAGCAGCCAGGAGGTCGCCCGGCTCTTCGGGGAGTTCGACCGGACCGAGATGCCGCACCTCATGGGCACCCGGCGCCGTGAGCTCTTCGCCTACCGCGGGCTGTACTTCCACCTCCAGCACTTCGACACCGACAACGGCGGTGAGCTGATCGAGGAGGCCAAGACCGACCCGCGGTTCGTGCGGATCAGCGCGGACCTGAAGCCGTTCATCCAGGCGTACGACCCCGCCACCTGGCGGTCCCCCGCCGACGCGGTCGCCACGCGCTTCTACGACTGGGAGGGCCGGGCGTGAACGCCAGGCGAGTGGTCATCACCGGGGTCGGTGTCATCGCCCCCGGCGGTGTCGGCACCAAGAACTTCTGGAACCTGCTCAGCGAGGGCCGCACCGCGACCCGTGGCATCACCTTCTTCGACCCGTCCTCCTTCCGGTCCCGGGTCGCCGCCGAGGTCGACTTCGACCCGGAGGAGCACGGGCTGAGCCCGCAGGAGATACGGCGGATGGACCGGGCGGCGCAGCTGGCCGTCGTCAGCGCCCGCGAGGCCCTCGCCGACAGCGGGCTCGACCTGTCCGGCGCCGACCCCTACCGGGTCGGGGTCAGCATCGGCAGCGCGGTCGGCGCGACCATGGGCCTCGACCAGGAGTACCGGGTGGTCAGCGACGGCGGCCGGCTCGACCTCGTCGATCACACCTACGCCGTCCCGCACCTCTACAACTACCTGGTGCCCAGCTCGTTCGCGGCGGAGGTGGCCTGGGCGGTGGGCGCGGAGGGCGCGGCCACCGTCGTGTCCACCGGGTGCACGTCCGGGCTGGACTCCGTGGGCCACGCCGTCGAGCTGATCCGTGAGGGCTCGGCCTGCGCGATGATCGCCGGCGCCACCGACGCCCCGATCTCCCCGATCACCCTGGCCTGCTTCGACGCCATCAAGGCCACCACCCCGCGCAACGACGACCCCGAGCACGCCTCACGACCCTTCGACGGCACCCGCAACGGGTTCGTGCTGGGGGAGGGGTCGGCCGTCTTCGTCCTGGAGGAGCTGGAGGGGGCGCGGGCACGCGGGGCGCACATCTACGCCGAGATCGCCGGGTACGCCTCCCGCTGCAACGCCTTCCACATGACCGGACTGCGGCCCGACGGCGCGGAGATGGCCGAGGCCATCACGGTCGCCCTCGGCGAGGCGCGCCTCAACCCGGAGGCCGTCGACTACATCAACGCGCACGGCTCCGGCACCAAGCAGAACGACCGGCACGAGACCGCCGCGTTCAAGAAGAGCCTCGGCGACCACGCCTACCGGACGCCGGTCTCCTCGATCAAGTCGATGGTCGGGCACTCGCTCGGCGCGATCGGCTCCATCGAGATCGCCGCGTCCGTCCTCGCCATGGAGCACCACGTCGTGCCCCCGACGGCCAACCTGCACACCCCCGACCCCGAGTGCGACCTGGACTACGTGCCGCTCACCGCCCGTGAGCACCGCACCGACGCGGTGCTCACCGTGGGCAGCGGGTTCGGCGGCTTCCAGAGCGCGATGGTGCTCGCCCGACCGGAGAGGAGCGCGGCCGCATGACTACGCGGACCGTGGTGACCGGGCTCGGCGTCGCCGCGCCCAACGGCCTTGGCACGACCGACTACTGGGCCGCCGCCCGAGCCGGGAAGAGCGGGATCGGCCGCATCACGCGGTTCGACCCGTCCGGGTATCCGGCGAAGCTGGCCGGTGAGGTGCCCGGCTTCAGTGCCGGGGAACACCTGCCGAGCCGGCTGCTCGCGCAGACCGACCACATGACCCGGCTGGCGCTCGTCGCGACGGACTGGGCGCTGGCCGACGCGGACGTCAGCCCGGCCGACCTGCCCGCCTACGACATGGGTGTCGTCACCGCCAGCTCCTCCGGCGGCTTCGAGTTCGGGCAGGGGGAGCTGCAGAAGCTGTGGAGCCAGGGCAGTCAGTTCGTCTCGGCATACCAGTCGTTCGCCTGGTTCTATGCCGTCAACAGCGGCCAGATCTCCATCCGCAACGGGATGAAGGGCCCGAGCGGGGTGGTCGTGTCCGACCAGGCCGGCGGGCTTGAGGCGCTCGCGCACGCACGCCGGCAGATCCGGAAGGGGACGCGGCTCATCGTCTCCGGGGCGATCGACGCGTCCATCTGCCCGTGGGGGTGGGTGGCGCAGCTCGCCAGCGACCGGCTGTCCACGTCGGAGGAGCCGGACCGGTCCTACCTGCCGTTCGACGCCGCCGCGGCCGGGCATGTGGCCGGCGAGGGCGGGGCCATCCTGATCCTGGAGGCCGAGGAGACGGCCGTACGGCGCGGCGCCCGGGTGTACGGGGAGATCGCGGGGTACGGCGCGACGTTCGATCCGGCGCCGGGGACCGGGCGGCCGCCGGGGCTGCGCAAGGCGATCGAGCTGGCGCTCGCGGACGCGGGCGCCGACGCGGCCGACGTGGACGTCGTGTTCGCCGACGCGGCGGCCGTGCCGGAGCTGGACCGGGTGGAGGCCGACGCGCTCAGTGACGTGTTCGGGCCGCACGGGGTGCCGGTGACCGCGCCGAAGACGATGACGGGGCGGCTGTACTCGGGTGCGGCGCCGCTGGACGTGGCGACGGCGCTGCTGGCCGTCCGGGACGGGGTGGTGCCGGCGACGGTGAACGTCTCGCCGGAGGCGAGCTACGACCTCGACCTGGTGGTGGGCGAGCCGCGGCTGACCGAGGTGCGGACGGCGTTGGTGCTGGCGAGGGGGTACGCCGGGTTCAACTCCGCGATGGTCGTGCGGGCGTAGGCCGCCGACGTGGGGTTCGCGTCGTGGTGCGGCCGCGGGCCGGCGGGGGCTGATCGCGCCCACGCGGCGGAGCCGCACATCCGACTCAGCCCCGCGCCCCTTACGGGGCGCTGCAGTCGCGTCGGCTTCCCAGCTGCGGGCAGTCGTGCCGCAGGGCGGCACGGGTGGGCGCTGGGGGTCCCCCCGGCCGAAGGCTGGGGGAGGCACCCTGCCGGCGCCGGTGAGCGTCCCCACCCCCCAGCCCCCGCTGACCTCAGCCCCTCCAAAGACCCGCCCGTCCTCCCGGCCCCGCCGTCTCTCCCACATCCGGGGCCGGCAGGGCGGGCGTTCCCATTCGTAGTCGTGAAAGGAAGAACACCGTGGCAACTCAGTCCTTCACCCTGGACGACCTCAAGCGGATCCTGCTGGAGGCCGCCGGTGCCGACGAGAGCGTCGATCTCGACGGGGACATCCTCGACACCGACTTCGAGGAGCTCAGCTACGAGTCCCTCGCCATCCTGGAGACCTGCGGGCGCATCGAGCGGGAGTACGACATCACGCTGGACGACACCGTGGTGACCGAGGCCAGGACGCCCCGCGAGCTGCTGGCGCTCGTCAACGCGCAGCTCGGTGACGTCGCCGCCGCGGCCTGACCTCTCTCCCCTCCCCTCCGGCCGCCGGCGCCCGCCCTGACCGGGCGCCGGCGGCCTTCCCATACCCCTGAAAGGGAGCTGCAGACATGTCCGAACAGCAGCAGAGGGTCGCCCTGGTCTCCGGGGCCACCAGCGGAATCGGTCTCGCCACGGCGCGGCTGCTGGCCCAGCAGGGCCACCGCGTGTTCATCGGCTCCCGCGACGCCGGGAACGTCGAGCGGACCGTGAAGGAACTGCGCGAGGACGGGCTGGACGTCGACGGCACGACCCTCGACGTGCGGTCCCCGCTGTCCATCGAGAACTTCGTGCGGGCCGCCGTGGAGCGGTACGGCACCGTCGACGTGCTCGTCAACAACGCCGGCCGGTCCGGCGGCGGGGTGACCGCCGACATCGACGACGAGCTCTGGTACGACGTCGTGGAGACCAACCTCAACAGCGTCTTCCGCCTCACCCGTGCCGTCCTCACCACCGGCGGCATGCGGGACAAGAGCCGGGGACGGATCATCAACATCGCGTCCACGGCCGGGAAGCAGGGCGTCGTGCTCGGGGCGCCGTACTCCGCCTCCAAGCACGGGGTCGTCGGGTTCACGAAGGCCCTCGGCAACGAGCTGGCCCCCACCGGCATCACCGTCAACGCCGTCTGCCCGGGGTACGTGGAGACGCCCATGGCACAGCGGGTGCGCGCCGGTTACGCGGCCGCCTACGACACCAGCGAGGACGCCATCCTCGACAAGTTCACGGCGAAGATCCCCCTCGGCCGCTACTCGACCCCGGAGGAGGTCGCCGGTCTGGTCGGCTACCTCGCCTCCGACACCGCCGCCTCCATCACCGCGCAGGCCCTCAACGTCTGCGGCGGCCTCGGCAACTTCTGAAAACCCCGGCACCCTCAAGGAGTCACCCATGTCCGAGCCGAAGGAAGTCGAGCACGAGATCACGATCTCGGCGCCGGCCGCCGAGGTCTACCGGCTGATCGCCGACGTGGCCAACTGGCCGCGGATCTTCCCGCCGACCATCTACGTCGACCACCTGGAGCGCTCCGGGAACGAGGAGCTGATCGGCATCTGGGCCACCGCGGGCGGCCAGGCCAAGAACTGGACCTCGCGCCGCGTGCTGGACCCCGAGGGCCTGCGGATCACCTTCCGCCAGACCGTCTCCGCCCCGCCCGTCGCGAGCATGGGCGGCACCTGGATCATCGAGCCGCTCGACGAGGCGACCTCGCGGGTGCGGCTGCTGCACGACTACACCGCCGTCGACGACGACCCGGCGGGGCTGGCCTGGATCGACGAGGCCGTCGACCGCAACTCCCGCTCCGAGCTGGCCGCGTTGCGGACGAACGTCGAACTCGCCACCGCCTCTGATGAGTTGACGTTCTCCTTCGAGGACACCGTCCAGGTCGACGGTGCCGCCAAGGACCTCTACGACTTCGTCAACGAGGCCGACCGCTGGTCCGAGCGGCTGCCGCACGTGGCGACCGTCCGGCTCACCGAGGACACCCCGGGCCTGCAGACCCTGGAGATGGACACCCGCGCCAAGGACGGCTCCACGCACACCACCAAGTCGTACCGGGTCTGCCTGGACGGCCGGAAGATCGCCTACAAGCAGACCACCCTGCCGGCCCTGATGAACCTGCACACCGGCTACTGGACCTTCCGCGAGACCGACGAGGGCACCTTCGCCTCCTCGCAGCACACCGTCGTGCTGCGCCCCGAGAACATCGCGAAGATCCTCGGCCCGCAGGCGGGAGTCGCCGAGGCCCGGGAGTACGTGCGGGGCGCGCTCAGCACCAACAGCCGCGCCACCCTGAACCACGCCAAGGCGTACGCCGAGGCGAGGCGCTGACCCATGGCCGGTGCCGACGCGGTCGACACGCACGTCCTGGTGGTCGGCGCCGGACCCGTCGGGCTGATGCTCGCCGGTGAACTGCGCCTCGGCGGCGCCGACGTGACCGTCCTGGAACGGCTGGCCGCCCCGACGACGGAGTCGCGGGCGTCCACCCTGCACGCCCGGACGATGGAACTGCTGCGGCAGCGCGGCCTGCTGGACGGGCCCGGCGGTCTCAGCGACCCCGAGGCGCCGCCGAACGAGCCCCGCGGCCACTTCGGCGGCCTCCCCCTCGACCTCACCCTGCCCAGCAGCCATCCCGGGCAGTGGAAGGTCCCGCAGACCCGCACCGAGGAACTCCTCGGCGCCTGGGCGGCCCGGCTCGGGGCGCGGGTGCTGCGGGGCCATGAGGTGCTGGAGCTGGCGCAGGAACCGGACCGGGTCCGGCTCGTCGCAGAACACCACGGCGTCCGCCGGGAGTTCGCCGCCCGGTACGTCGTCGGCTGCGACGGCGAGCAGTCGGCCGTACGACGCCTCGCGGGCATCCCCTTCCCCGGCGACGACGCCGGACGGGAGCTGATCCGCGCCGACGTCGACGGCATCGACATCCCGAACCGGCGGTTCCAGCGGCTGCCGAACGGGCTCGCCATCGCCGCCCGGCGCGGCGACGGTGTCACGCGGGTGATGGTCCACCGGTTCGGCACCCCGCCGCGCACCGCGCGGACCCGCTTCGCCGACATCGTGACCGCCTGGCGGGACGTCACCGGCGAGGACATCGCCCACGGCACCCCGCTGTGGGTGAACTCCTTCGGCGACGCCTCCCGGCAGGCCGAGCGCTACCGCGCGGGCCGGGTGCTGCTCGCCGGCGACGCGGCCCACCAGCAGATGCCGATCGGCGGCCAGGCCCTCAACCTCGGCCTCCAGGACGCCGTGAACCTCGGCTGGAAGCTCGCGGCCACCGTCCTCGGCCGCGCCCCGGCGGGGCTGCTGGACACCTACCACGACGAACGGCACGCCGTCGGCCGCCGCGTCCTGTCCAACATCCGCGCCCAGGCCCGGCTGCTGCTCGGCGGGCCCGAGGTGGAGTCGCTGCGCTCGGTCGTCGGCGAACTCACGTCGTACGACAAGGTCCGGGCCCACCTCGCCGGGATGATCAGCGGCCTCGACGTGCGGTACGGGGCCGCCGAGGGCGACGAGGCCGCGCTCACCGGCTCCCGGCTGCCCGAGCTGCGGCTCGACTCGGGGGCGAGCACGGCCGAACTGCTCCGCCCGGCCCGCGGGTTGCTGCTCGTGACCGACCCGGCGTTCGCCGCGGCGGCGGAGGGCTGGTCGGCGTCGGTCGACACCGTCGTCACCCGCCCCACCGGCCCCCTCTCGGGCCACACCGCCGTGCTCGTACGACCGGACGGATACGTCGCCTGGGCCGGCGACGGCGCGGCCGGCCTGCTCCCGGCCCTGACCCGCTGGTTCGCACCCGACCCGCGCCCCACCACAACCCTCCACCCACCACAACCGACCGTCAGGAGAAGGAAGATGGGCAACCTGACCGGAAAGACCGCGCTCGTCACCGGCGCCAGCCGGGGCATGGGCCGGGCCACCGCCGAACGGCTCGCCGCCGACGGCGCGCTGGTCGCCGTGCACTACGGCAGCAGCGCGGACGCCGCCGCCGAGGTGGTCGCCGGGATCGAGAAGGACGGCGGGCGGGCGTTCGCCGTCGGGGCCGAACTGGGCACGCCCGGTGACGTCCACGAGCTGTTCCTCGCCCTGGAGGCGGGACTCAAGGAGCGCACCGGCGAGACCGAGCTGAACATCCTGGTCAACAACGCGGGCGTGATGGGCGGCGTCAAGGCCGAGGACACCACCCCCGAGCAGTTCGACCGGATCTTCGCCGTCAACGCCAGGGCGCCGTTCTTCGTCATCCAGCGGGCGCTCGCCAACATGCCCGACGGCGGCCGGATCGTGAACATCTCCTCCGGCCTGACCCGGTTCGCCAACCCCGACGAGATCGCCTACGCCATGAGCAAGGGGGCCGTCGAGCAACTCGCCCTGCACTACGCCAAGTTGCTGGGTCCGCGCGGGATCACCGTCAACAGCGTCGCGCCCGGCATCACCCGCAACGGCAACCCGCTGTTCGACATCCCCGAGGCCGTCGAGGCCATGTCCGCGCTGTCCGCCTTCAACCGCGTCGGCGAGCCACAGGACGTCGCCGACGTCGTCGCCTTCCTCGTCTCCGACGACGCCCGCTGGGTCACCGGCTCCTTCGTCGACGCGAGCGGCGGCACGCTCCTCGGGTGACGCGGTGACCAGGACCCTTCCGCCACCGGTCGCGGCCGGCCCGGACGAGCGGTTCGGCCCCCGGCTGTGGGGGCTGCTGCTCGTCCTCGCCGGCAACATGCTCATCGACGCGCTGGAGGTGTCCGTGGCGGTGGTGGCGCTGCCCGCCATCGGCACGGACCTGGGACAGCCGCCGACGGTCACCCAGTGGGCGATGACCGGCTTCGCGGCCGGCTTCGGCGGCCTGCTCCTCTTCGGCGCCCGCGTGGTGACCCTCCTCGGCCGCCGCCGCGTCTACCTGGCGGCCCTCCTCGCCTTCGCCGCCGCCTCCGCGCTCAGCGCCCTCGCCCACGACCCCTGGCTCCTCCTGGCCACCCGCGTGCTCAAGGGCTTCTGCGCCGCCCTGACGGCCCCCACCGGCCTGGCGATCATCACCAGCACCTTCCCGGAGGGCCGCCCCCGCTCCCGGGCGGTCTCCGTCTACACCCTGTTCGGCGCGGGCGGCTTCACGGCGGGGCTGGTCCTGTCCGGCTGGCTGACAGAGACGTCCTGGCGCTGGGCCTTCGCCTTCCCGGCGCCGGTGGTACTGCTGCTGTTCGCGCTCGGGCTGCGCCTGGTACCGGGGGAGACGCCGGGCTCCCCGGACGGAGTCGGCCCGGGCGCTCCGAGTGGGGGCGAGGTGAGCGCCCCAAAGGGAACCGGCACGAGCGCTTCGAGTGGGGGCGAGGTGAGCGCCCCAAAGGGAACCGGCACGAGCGCTTCGAGTCGGGGCGAGGCGAGCGCCCCAAGGGGGCGCGGGGCTGTGTCGGACATGCGGCTACCGCCGCGTGGGCGCGATCAGCCCCCACGGCGCCGCACTTGTACCACGACGGCCCGCCGTTACGACATCCCCGGCGCCCTCACCTTCCTGGGAGCCCTCCTCGCCCTCGTCCAAGGCATCACCCAACTCCCCACCCACGGCTGGAGCGACCCGAGAGCCCTCGGCCCGCTCTGCACGGCCGCCCTGTTACTGCTGGCCTTCTGGCAGATCGAGCGCCGGTCCGCCGACCCCCTGCTGAACATCGGCCCCTCGCTGCGCCGCAACCCCGCCCTCATCCGCTCCGCCGTCGGCGCCGCCTGTCTCAACGGGGCATACCTGGGACTCCTGTTCGTCCTGACGTACCAGACCCAGACCCTCGTCGGCTGGTCCCCCCTGCGCACCGCGCTCGCCCTGCTCCCGGCCGCCGCGCCCCCGGCGCTCACCGCGCCGGCCGCCGGCCGCCTGGTCGCCAGGTTCGGCGCCCCGCGCCTCATCGTGGCCGGCGCCGCCTGTGCCTTCGCGGGCTGTCTGCTGCAACTGCGCCCGCACGCATGGCCGTTGGACTACCCGGGCCGGATGCTGCCGACGCTCCTCCTGATCGGCGCCGCCTTCGTGCTCTCCTTCGCCGCACTCAACATGCAGGCGATGTCCCGTCTCACTCCCGCCGACCGGCTCACCGGCAGCGGCCTGTACCAGACGGCCGTACAGCTCGCCGCGCTCCTCGCGGTCGCGCTCGTCGCCGCCCTGCTCGCCGCCCACGCGCCGGCGCCCGGCGCGGGTCCGGCCGCCGCGGCCGCCGCCTGCCGGCCGGCGCTGACCCTGGTCGCCGCCCTCGGCTTCCTGGGCCTGCTCGTCGGCCTCACCGGCCTGATCCGCACCCCACCCCCACCCTCCTCACTCCACCACGGGGAATGACCATGGACCAGACAACCCAGACCTGGGTCTTCGACGACCTGGACGACGACGAACTCGACGACTTCGACTACGAGTTCGAGCACGACCAGATCGTCGAGGTGGTGCCGCCCAGCCTCACGCACCTCGCCTCCGTCGGCCTCGCCGAACGCACCCGGCTCATCGACGCGTACGTCCGCGGCGAACTCGCCCGGGTGCTGCGGGTGGCCCCGGAGAGCATCGACACCGTGGGCCGCCCGATGAACAGCCTGGGCATCGGGTCCATCACCGGCCTGGAACTCCAGCGCCGGATGGAGGCCGCGCTCCGTGTCGACGTCAACCTGAACCGGCTGCTGCGCGCCAACAGCGCCGCCGAACTGGTCGACTGCCTCGCCGGACAGCTCGGCCCGGAGGACAGCCCGCACAAGCACGCCGGCCGCGACGAGCACCACCTGGTCGCGCACGTGCCGAGCCCGAGGTGATCGGGCAGATGCCGGTCCTGGAGTCCGGGACGGCCCCCCGCACCGCCGGGCCCGGACGGCCCGCGGCCGGGCAGCTGGACGTCTGGCTGGTCCGCCGGGCCGCCCTGGAGAGCGCGGCCGAGTTGCTCGACCTGTCCGAGCTGAGCGAGCCGGAGCGCCGGCGGACCGCGTCCTTCGTCCGGCCCGCGGACGGGGTGACGTACGCCTCCGCGCATGTCGCCCTGCGCCGGCTGCTCGGCGCCTATCTGGGGCTGCCCCCGCAGGACGTGCCGTTCGTGCGGGAGCCCTGCCCGGGCTGCGCCGAGCCGCACGGCCGGCCGGCGGTCGCCCACCCCGACCCGCCGCTGCACTTCTCCCTCGCGCACAGCCACGGCATGGCCGTGGTCGCCGTCTCCCGTACGGTCGTCGGCGCCGACGTGGAGCGGCTGCCGCGCGCGGAGACCGTCGAGGTCTGCACCCCGGCACTGCACCCGGGGGAGCAGGCGGAACTGGCCGCGCTCGGCGACGCCGGGGAACGGCGCGCGGCCTTCGGGCGGCTGTGGACCCGCAAGGAGGCCTACCTCAAGGCGCTCGGCACCGGGCTCTCCCGCGACCCCGGCCGCGACTACCTGGGCGCCGACCCGGACCGCAGGCCGGCCGGCTGGACGCTCCTCGACCTGCCGTCCGGGCCCCGGCACAACGCGGCCGTCGCGGTGCGCGGCGGGGCGCCCGACCAGGTCACCGTGCGCTGGGTGCCGCCGACCGCGCTGTACGCGGGCGAGACGGTCGACCTGGACGCCGACGGGACGGTGGGCGTGCCCGTGGGCGTGACCACCCGAGTATCCGACTGGGGAGCGTGACCCGCCAATGTCACTCGAACAGCAGACCGACCGCCTGAGCCTGCACGACCGTGAGCACCGCGGTCAGTGGACCGCCGCCGAGCGCATCGAGGAGCTCGGCCTGATGAAGGAGGCCGCCCGGCACGGCGATCCGCTCGCCACCGAGCGCCAGCACGCCAAGGGCAAGCTCACCGCGTACGAACGTATCGAACTCCTGCTCGACGAGGGGTCGTTCAACGAGGTCGAGATGCTCCGCCGGCACCGCGCCACCGGCTTCGGCCTGGAGAAGAAGCGGCCGTACACCGACGGCGTGATCACCGGCTGGGGCACGGTCCACGGCCGTACCGTCTTCGTCTACGCGCACGACTTCCGCATCTTCGGCGGCGCCCTCGGCGAGGCCCATGCCCAGAAGATCCACAAGATCATGGACATGGCCATCGCGGCGGGCGCACCCCTGGTGTCCCTCAACGACGGCGCCGGCGCCCGGATCCAGGAAGGCGTCTCCGCCCTCGCCGGCTACGGCGGCATCTTCCAGCGCAACACCCGCGCCTCCGGGGTGATCCCGCAGATCAGCGTGATGCTCGGGCCGTGCGCGGGCGGCGCCGCCTACTCGCCCGCCCTGACCGACTTCGTCTTCATGGTGCGGGACATCTCCCAGATGTTCATCACCGGCCCCGACGTGGTGAAGGCGGTGACCGGCGAGGAGATCACCCAGAACGACCTCGGCGGCGCCGACGTCCACGCCGGTGCCTCGGGCGTGGCCCACTTCGCCTACGACGACGTGCGCAGCTGCCTGGAGGACGTGCGGCACCTGCTGTCGCTGCTGCCGTCCAACAACCGTGACCTGCCGCCCCGTTCGGTGACCGCCGACCCGGCCGAGCGCCGCACCGACCGGGTGCTGGAACTGGTCCCGGACGACCCCGGGCGGGTCTACGACATCCGGGCCGTCATCGAGGAGATCGTCGACGACGGCGACTACTTCGAGATCCAGCCCGGCTGGGCCACCAACGTGGTGTGCGCGCTGTCCCGGCTGGACGGCGAGGTCGTCGGCCTCGTCGCCAGCCAGCCCGCCTCGTTCGCCGGGGTCCTGGACATCGACGCCAGCGAAAAGGCGGCGCGGTTCGTGCAGTTCTGCGACGCCTTCAACATCCCGCTGGTCACCCTGATCGACGTACCGGGCTTCCTGCCGGGCGTGGACCAGGAGCACAACGGCATCATCCGGCGCGGCGCCAAGCTGCTCTACGCGTACTGCAACGCCACCGTGCCGCGGATCTCCCTGGTGCTGCGCAAGGCCTACGGCGGCGCCTACATCGTCATGGACTCCCGGTCCATCGGCACCGACCTCGCCCTCGCCTGGCCGTCCAACGAGATCGCCGTGATGGGCGCCGAGGGCGCGGCGAACGTCATCTTCCGCCGGGAGATCGCCGCCGCGGACGACCCCGAGGCCACCCGCGCGCAGAAGATCAAGGAGTACCAGGCGGAGCTGATGCACCCCTACTACGCGGCCGAGCGCGGCCTGATCGACGATGTCATCGACCCGCGTGAGACCCGCTCCACCCTGATCCGCGCCCTCGCGATGCTCCGCAGCAAGCAGGCCGACCTGCCGTGCCGCAAGCACGGCAACCCGCCGCAGTGAGCGCGCCGGAGCGCGCGAAGGGCCCGGGCGGGGCGGACGGTGCCCTGGTCATCAGGGTCGTGAAGGGGCAGGCGAGCGCCGCCGAGCTCGCCGCCCTCACCACCGTCCTGCTCGCTCGCGCTGCCGCCCTCGCCGCGGTTGACCCCTGCCCCCTGGAGTCCCGCCCGGTGGCCGCCTGGCGCCGCCCGGAACGCCTGGCAACCCACCGCGACCCCCGCGGCTGGCGCGTCACCGGCGGCCGAGCGGCCTGACCGGCGGGCCGTGCGGCCTGACCGGCGGTCGTGCGGCCTTACCGGCGCCTCATGCCGTGTTACCGGCGCTCATGCCGCTTCACCGGTGGCCTGGCCCGGACGGCTTGACCGGCGGCAGGACGGCATGACCGGCGGTCGGACGGCTGACCGGCCCCCTCGACCGAATCCCCGACCGAATCGGAGTCACGGACCCCATGACCTCCCCGCCCCTCGACCGCGTCGACACGCTCTCCGCCCTGCACTCCGAACTCGACTCCCTGCGCTCCGAACTCGACTCACTGCGGGCCGACTTCGGGGCTCTCGCCGACCGTGCGGCGGTCGCCGAACTGATCGACCGCTACATCACCCTGCTCGACACCCAGGACGACCACGGCTTCGACCCCGCCTGGCCGGCCACGGTCTTCACCCCGGACTGCCGCCTGGAGTTCCCGGTCGGCGCCGTCGAGGGCCGGGACCAGGCCGCCGCCTTCCACCACGACCGCAAGTCCCGCTTCGCCCGCACCCACCACCTGGCCGCCAACTACGGCATCCACGTGTCCGGGGACACCGCCCGCGTCCGCGTCCACCTCATCGCGTCCCATGTGCACCACGAGGACGGCCCGGACCCGGACGGCCGTTTCGACATCGGCGGCTACAGCGAGGGCGAGGCGGTCCGCACCCCGGGCGGCTGGCGGCTGCACCGCTGGCGGTTCCGGCTGCTGTGGTCCGACGGCGCCGGCCCCCGTCCCGGCCCCGACCCCCGCGAACTGCGCAGTTCCCAGCCCCGACCACGCCACCCGAAAGGACGATGAGACAGTGTCAGGCATACCGGCCATCAGCGCGCTGAACCTGGGCGCCCTGCGCGACACCTCCGGCGACGACCGCCGGGCGGCATTCGAGACGTTCCTCTGCCGGAACCTCGCCCAGCACCTGGACATCCCCCCGGCCCACCGCATCGCCCGCGACCGCCCCCTCTACACCCAGGGCATCGACTCCCTCACCGCGCTGACCCTCCAGCGCACCCTGGAGTCGGCCCTGAACATCCCGGTACCGGCCCACCACCTGCTGCGCGAGCAGTCGGTGGGGGAACTGGCCGCGATCCTGAGCGATCTGGTCGGCCGGAGCTGAGCCCCGGAAGGGCGCCACCGGTGGCCGAGCCCGGTGCCACCGGTGGCCTCTGGCACCCGGCGGCTGTGACAACGTTGTCCGCCGTCCCGCGGCGACGGGTCCATGCGTTGCTGTGGCCGGATGTGATCCGTCTGCCGGCGGTGGCCGCGCTCCCCGAGGCGCTGCGGACGGCGGCGGCCGAACGGTTTCCGCCGACCGGATCCCCGCTGCGGCAGGGGAGGGGGAGAGCGCCCCCGGCAGGACTCGAACCTGCGGCCAAGCGCTTAGAAGGTGTCAGGGGCTGAGCGGTGTGCTCACCTGCGTCTTCGCTGGTCGCTCGCGAACGAACGCCGTCAAAGCGCTTGGTCTCGTCCGGGGGACCCTTGGCCGACTGCCGTCCATCGTGCCTTCGTACCGGCTGATGGGGACAGGGCGAAGACACGTTCGCGGCCTACCGGTCGTGCAGGATCTCGGGCCGGGTGACGGGCACGATGGTGACCAGGTCGTCGAGGCCCTTGAAGTCGTCGGGGTTGGTGGTGAAGAGGGGGAGTTGCTCGGCAGCCGCGGTGGCGGCGATCATCAGGTCGGCCATGCGTCGACGGGGCTTGCGTCCTGCGGAGACAACGGCGGCGCAGATTCTGCCGTAGAGGCGGGCGGCCTCCACGTCGAAGGGGATGGGGTCGAATTCGTTCTCGGCGCGCTGCAGGACGTCCATGCGGCGGGCCCGCTCGGCATGTTCGTCGTAGTCGCTCTGCTCGCCGGTGCCGCGCACCTGGTGGGGCCCAGCCGAGAGTTCCGCGAGAGTGATCGCGCTGATGGCCATCTCGGCGGGCAGTTCGCCGGCGTCGATCCACTTGCGCAGGATCATGATGTTGGTGTCGAGCAATCCCTGCTCGTGCTCAGCGGGCATACGGGTCGTCCAACTCCTGCTCGACGACGGCGTCCTGGTCGTCGCGGAAGGCATCCAGTGAGATGTCGGGGGCGGTGCGTGACATGGCCGCGAACTCGGCACGGGGAACGAAGCGGCGACGGCCGCGGAGCGGGATCAGTTCGCCGACACGGTGTCCGTCGCGGGTGACGGTGAACGCCTGTCCTCCCTGGACCGCGTCCATGATCTCTTTGGAGCGGGTGCGCAGATCGCGCTGAGTGATCTCCGGCTGCGCTGTCATGCTGTCCACGATAGCGAAGGTGTGCTACTCGGTGCTACACCGTTACTCGCGATCGTGGATAGATTGAAGGCGCTTGCTCATGGAGCGATGTGCATCCGGGACACGAAAAAGCCCCCCACGCGTTCCCGCAGGTGAGGGGCCGTGCGCGCCCCCGGCAGGACTCGAACCTGCGGCCAAGCGCTTAGAAGGCGCCTGCTCTATCCACTGAGCTACGGGGGCCGGCTGTGCTGGCCTCGTACGTACTGCCCTGGTGGGGGCGGGTCCGTGACGTTGCCGGGGACAAGGATAGGACTTGCTGATCCGTGCCCCTGCTGCTTCGCCTCCGTGGCTCAATGTGGAGGTTCAGTGAAGCGGTCCTGATAATCGCAGGCAGGTACGAATCGTGCATCGCTTTTGGCGCCCGGCGCACCGGGTGTTGTGCACTCGTTATGCCTGGACTGTGCCTCCGTCCCGGTCGCCCCTTCCGCCCGTTGTGTCCTGTCGGCGCGCAGACATGTCTATATGCTTCAGAATTCCCCTAAAATTGGGCATTCTTCGCATGTGGTGACCTTGGACGTACGGCCTCAGCTGCTCGACACACTCTCCGCCCTGCGCGACCGTGTCGCTGCCGCACGCTTCCCGCTGCCCCTGGCGGGGGCTCCACGCGCGCGTGCCAACCGCGACGAACTCCTCGCACAGCTCGACGATTATCTGGTGCCCCGCCTCAGAGAGCCCGAAGCGCCTCTTCTGGCCGTCGTGGGCGGCTCCACGGGCGCGGGCAAGTCGACCCTCGTCAACTCACTCGTGGGCCGCCGGGTCAGCGAGGCGGGCGTGCTGCGGCCGACCACCCGCACGCCGGTCCTGGTCTGCCATCCGGAGGACCATCACTGGTTCAGCGGCATGCGCGTGCTGCCCGACCTCACCCGCGAATGGGTACCGCACCAGGAGCCCCGCGACGATCTCCTCCTCCCCGGCGAGAACCCCGGGCGCGTGCTGCGCATCGAGACCGCGGAGAGCATCCCCCGCGGCCTCGCCCTGCTCGACGCCCCGGACATCGACTCCCTGGTCGTCGACAACCGCGTCCTCGCCGCCGAACTCATCTGCGCCGCCGACATCTGGGTGATGGTGACCACGGCCGCCCGCTACGCCGACGCCGTCCCCTGGCACCTGCTGCGCACCGCCAAGGAGTACAAGGCCACCTTGGTGACCGTCCTCGACCGGGTCCCGCACACGGTCGTCTCCGAGGTCTCCCGGCAGTACGGCGCCCTCCTCACCAAGGCCGGACTCGGCGACGTACCCCGGTTCACGGTGCCCGAGCTGCCCGAGTCGGCCTGGGGCGGCGGGCTGCTCCCGGCCACCGCGGTCGCCCCGCTGCGCGCCTGGCTCCTCCACCAGGCCCAGGACCCCGGCGCCCGCAGCCACACCCTGGCCCGCACCGCCCACGGCCTCCTCGACTCCCTCAAGGCCCGCATGCCCGAGCTGGCCGGTGCCGCCGCCGCCCAGTACGCCGCCGCGCTGCGCCTGACCTCTGCCGTCGACACGGCCTACGACAGCGAGCACGCGCGCGTGCGAGGACGCCTGCAGAGCGGAGCCGTCCTCGCCGGCGACGCCCTCAAGCGCTGGCGCGCCTACCCCCTGGACTGCACCGCCGGTGAACTCCTGGACGCCCTGGCGGAGAGCCTCGCCGCCCTGCTGCTGTGCGCCGTCACCGCCGCCGACGAACGCGTCGACGACGCCTGGCGGCGCGAGCCGGCCTCCGCCGCCCCCGGACTCGCCGACCGCGACCCCTCCCTGGAGAGCGCCGAGCACCGCATCGGCCTCGCCGTCCGGCGCTGGCGGCGCGAGCTGGAGGAGTACGCCGAGGACGAGGTGCGCGAGCTCGACCGCAGCGTCGCCCCGGACTCCGAGGCCGTCGCCGCCCTGGTGGCCACCGCGCTGCTCGGCGGACGGCGTACCAGGGCGGCGGGGGAGCGGCTCGCCGAGCGCATCGGCGCCCACGGCGCGCTGCGGCTGCGCGACCGGGCGGGACGGCTGCTCAACGAGCACGTGGACCGCGTCCTGTACGCCGCACGCGAGCGCCGCCTCGCCCCGCTGGACGCCCTCGACGTGCACCCCGAACCCCAGTCCGAACTCATCGCCGCCCTGTCCGTCCTGCAGAAGGAGAGGTGACCGGTGACCGCCGTCACTGACCACGACCACACGGATCACATGAAACGCATGGATCACACCAGTGACTACACCGGTGACCACGCCGACGGCTTCGAGACCGGCCTGACCGCGGCGGACTCCGCACCGGACGCCGTACGGGAGTCCGTACGGGCACGTGTCCCGGACGGTGACCAGCACCGGGACGGGGCCGAGGGGGCGCCCAAGGAACCCAAGGGGACCAAGGCGCCCGCGGACACCGGCAAAGCCACCGAGCGCCCCCGGGTCCCCGAAGCCGGCGGATCTCCGCAGGCTCCCGAGGCTGCCGAAGCCGCCGCCGGAACCGAGAACGTGCCGCACGCGCGCGTGCGGGACCAGCAACGGGAGCCGGCCGAAGACACCCCGCCCGCCGACGACGATCAGGCCGCCGCCGCCGCCGACGACGACGACGTGTGGGACGACGGCCTCATCGCCCGCCGCGTCACCGAGACCGCCAAAGCCGCCGTCCCCGTCCTGGAGACCCGCGGCCCCGGCGCCCCGGCCCCCGCCCCGCTCGCGTACGACGGCCCGCTGCGCTCCCGCCTCGACGCACTGCGCGAACTGGTCGGCCTCTCCCGCACCCGCCTCGACAGCAACACCCTCGCCGAGGCCGGCCGGGTCCTGGACGAGGCGGCCAACCGGCGCCGGCTCTCCGGCCAGCACACCGTCGTCGCCCTCGCCGGCGCCACCGGCAGCGGCAAGTCCCAGCTGTTCAACGCGCTCGCCGGAGTCGCCATCTCGGAGACCGGGGTGCGACGGCCCACCACCGCCGCGCCCATCGCGTGCAGCTGGAGCGACGGCAGCGCGGCCCTCATCGACCGGCTCGGCATCCCCGGCCGGCTGCGCCGCCGCCCCGTGCACAACCCGGAGGCGGACGCGCAACTGCGCGGCCTGATCCTGATCGACCTGCCCGACCACGACTCGGCCGCCGTCCAGCACCGTGAACAGGTCGACCGGATCCTGAAACTGGTCGACGCGGTGATCTGGGTCGTCGACCCGGAGAAGTACGCCGACGCGGTCCTCCACGAGCGCTATCTACGGCCCATGGCCGGCCACGCCGAGGTCATGTTCATCGTCCTCAACCAGACCGACCGGCTGCCCGGCGAGGCCAGGGACCAGGTCCTGGACGATCTGCGCCGGCTGCTCGACGACGACGGCATCGCGCTCGGCGAGTACGGCGACCCCGGCGCGACCGTGCTCGCGCTGTCCGCGCTCACCGGCGACGGCGTCGGCGAACTGCGCGATGTGCTCGGCCAGTTCGTGTCCGAGCGGGGCGCGGCCGCGCGCCGTGTCGCCGCCGACCTGGACGCCGCCGCGGCCCGGCTGCGCCCGGTCTACGCCACCGGGCGGCGCGCCGAGCTCAGCGAGGAGGCGCGCGACGAGTTCGCGGCGCGGCTCGCGGACGCGGTCGGCGCCACCGCCGCCGGCGAGGCCGCCGAACGGGCCTGGCGGCGCAACGCCAACCGGGCCTGCGGCACACCCTGGCTGCGGTTGTGGCGCTGGTACCAGAAGCGCGGCGAGCCGCCCACCGGGCGCCTGCGGAAGGCCCAGCCGGAGGAGGAGGCCACGGCGCGGCAGCGCGTCGAGCAGGCGGTGCGCACGGTCTCCGAGCGGGCCTCGGCCGGGCTGCCCGCCCCCTGGGCGCAGGCGGTGCGCGAGGCGGCCGTACGCGGTTCGCAGGGTCTTTCGGAGGCGCTCGACGAGCTGGCCGCACGGGCCGGACTGCCGCCGGGGCGGCCACCGCGGCCGGGCTGGTGGCCGGTGGCGGTGCTCGCCCAGGCCGCCATGACGCTGCTCCAGGTGCTCGGCGGGCTGTGGCTGGTCGGGCAGATCGCCGGAGTGATGGCGCCCAACCTGGGCGTTCCGGTGCTGCTGATGATCGCCGGGATCGTCGGCGGACCGCTGGTCGAGTGGGGCTGCCGGATCGCCGCCCGCGGACCGGCCCGCCGGTACGGCCTGGAGGCCGAGCGCCGGCTCCGGGAGGCGGCGGCCGGCTGCGGACGGGCCCGGGTGCTGGACCCGGTGGCGGCGGAACTGCTGCGCTACCAGGAGGTACGGGAGCAGTACGGGAGGGTGACGCGAGTGGGCGCCGGAGTGAGGTGACGCCGGGTGGGCGTCGGAGTGAGGTGACGCGGACGGTGCCGGGATCGGGTGTCGCGGGCGGCGCCGGTGCCGGGGCCGGGTGACGCGGACGGATCGGGGACGGGTGACGCGGACGGGCCTGGGTGGGGTCAGGCTCCGGCCGGGGGCGTGGGTCACCCGTCCGGGCGGTGGAGTTTTCCACAGGCCGGCGGTGGTCCACAGCGCCCGGCGGGTCCGGGCCGGCGGCGGCAGTCTGGTCCCACGGCGATCACGGCGCACATGGGGTGCACCTCGACGTACCAGCGCGTACACGGAGGTACCCCGATGTGCCTCGGATGGATGCGGGCGCACACGGACACGTCCGGACACATTCGGCGAGCACGAGCACGAACGCATCCCCCGCACGCGGTCGCCGCGGTGGACACAGTCGTACGGGACGGACCCGTACGCGGATCCGCCCGGCCGCGGCGGCCGGGCGAGGGAGGGGTTCGTGATGAACGAGACGATGGTCTGCGCGGTGGGCAACGTGGCGACGCAGCCGGTGTTCCGGGAACTGGCGGCGGGACCGTCGGCGCGGTTCCGGCTGGCGGTGACCTCGCGCTACTGGGACCGGGAGAAGAACACCTGGACGGACGGCCACACCAACTTCTTCACGGTGTGGGCCAACCGGCAGCTCGCCACCAACACGGCGACCTCGCTGGCGGTCGGCGACCCGGTCGTCGTACAGGGGCGGCTGAAGGTGCGCACCGAGACCCGGGAGGGACAGCAGCGGACCTCCGCCGACATCGACGCGGTCTCGATCGGCCACGACCTGGCCCGCGGTACGTCGGCCTTCCGGCGCACCGGCAAGCCGGACACGACGACACCGGCACCGGTGCCACCGCGCCCGGAACCGAACTGGGAGACACCGGCGGAGTCCTCCGGCACGTCCGCACAGACGCAACCGGAACCAGAACCGGAACCGGCGGCGGTGACGTGACGTGGTGTAACCCTCCACGTACGAACGCCCTTTGACGGCTTATCGGTGAAGGCACTCCGCGGCGCCGGCGCCACGGCCGGGGTGACCGGGTGGATTTGCCGACAAGCCAGGCTCGCCGAGGCTCCCGCGATAACGATTACGGATCGGATCGCTCATCGGACCATCTCACCGGGAAAGGCCGGTCCGGCTGATCCATAGGATGCCGGGCGTGGCCCCTGGGGCCGCTGATTCTGCTGGTGGGACCATCCCCCCCGCTTCCAACGGGTCCTGCTCGAAGGGGAATTCTGTGCTCGCTGCGTTCTCTGGTCCTTCGGCGCCCCGCGCGTCCACCAGGCACTACGGCACCGCCGTGGCCGCGAGAGGCATGGCCCGCCTCGCCGCCGCGACCCTGGTGTCCGGGCTGGTGGCCGCCGTCGCGCTGACCGGCGCCGGCCGGGCCGCGGCCGACGACGGGACCGCCGCGAGCCAGAGCGGGGCGACGGCGACCATGGGCGGGCTGAAGACCTACGGCGCGGCCGTGGTCCACGGCGACGGCGGCGACGAACAGGTGGCCGCGGGCCTGTTCGAGATGTCCGTGGACGGCGGCGGCACGCTCCAGACGTACTGCGTCGACCTCCACAACCCCGCCCAGCGGGACGCCAAATACCGCGAGACGGCGTGGAGCGGCACCTCGCTCGGCGCCAACAAGAACGCCGGCGACATCCGCTGGATCCTGCAGAACTCCTACCCGCAGGTCAACGATCTCGCGGCGCTGGCCCGCAAGGCCGGGGTCGGCAGCCTCACCGAGCAGGACGCGGCGGCCGGCACCCAGGTGGCGATCTGGCGCTACTCGGACGGCGCGGACGTCGACGCCGTCGACCCGCAGGCCGAGAAGCTGGCCGACTACCTGGAGAGGAACGCCCGCGGCCAGAACGAGCCGCCGGCCTCGCTGACCCTCTCCCCGGCAGCCGTCTCCGGCCGGCCGGGCGGCCTGCTCGGCCCGGTGACGGTCCACACCAACGCGCGCACGGTCACCGTGATACCGCCGTCCGACGCGGCACTGAGCGGCGTACGGATCACCGACAAGGCCGGCAAGCCGGTCACCACCGCCCAGGACGGCGGCAAGCTGTACTTCAAGGTCCCGGACGACGCCGCGGACGGCTCGGCCGAACTGACCGTCCAGGCGTCGACGACGGTCCCCGTCGGCCGCGCCTTCACCTCCGACAGCCGCAGCCAGACGCAGATCCTGGCCGGCTCCAGCGAGTCGACGGTCGCCGCGAC
The DNA here is from genome assembly GCF_021462265.1 of Streptomyces shenzhenensis. Lineage (GTDB taxonomy): Bacteria > Actinomycetota > Actinomycetes > Streptomycetales > Streptomycetaceae > Streptomyces > Streptomyces shenzhenensis. The sequence goes on from NZ_JAJONF010000007.1 coordinate 193,795, forward strand.
CGCGAACGCGACCTGGGCGGGCCAGGGCGCGATACCGGCGCTGTCGGCCGAGAAGGACTGCGCCCGGGGCGGCGTGAACATCACCGCGGCCAACACCGGAGACAAGCCGTTCACCTTCGAACTGGTGAGCACCGAGTACACCATCCCCGCCGGCACCTCGCGGACGGTGACCATCCCGCTCCAGGAGGACCAGGCCTACGACTTCACGATCACCGGCGCGAACGGCCTCGAACGCCGCTTCACCGGTGTCCTCGACTGCAAGACCCAGGGCACCGACGCCGGCCTCACCACCCAGACCCTCAGCGACCCCAGCCCCGCCTCGGTCGGCGGCGCCGGGGTCGACGCCAACCTGGCCGCGACCGGCGGCGACTCCGCGACCGGCGTGATCACGGGCGTGGCCATCGGCCTGGTGGTGATCGGCGGCGCGGTCCTGGTGATCCTGCGGCGGCGCGAGAACCAGCAGACGGGCTGACTCCCGGGCGGGCACCATGACGGCATGAGCACCTCACCCGCACCCCGCACGTCGTCGTCCTCGGACTCCGTCCTGTCCCTGTGGTCGCACGACTCGGTGCTGTCGATCGGCTCAGGACGCCGGGCCGGCGAGGAGCGTGTGCGTATCCGGTCCGGCGGCGCGGGCCGGGGGCCAGGCCTCGACCGCGGGCGCCAGCGGCCGAACGTCCCGTTCGGACGGCGACAGCCGGGTGTGGGCGAGCCGTGACGGAAGGGGCGGCCACCGTCCGGTGACCGCCCCGCACTGAGAATCCCTACCGCCGCCCCGTCAGGACGGCGGTGCTTACTGGACCATGAGCGGGCCGATGACCGCGTCCAACTCCGCGTCCGTGAGGGGGCCGCCGGTGCCCAGGCCCTCCCAGCGTTCCATTTCCCGGAGGCGTTCCACCGGGACGTGGTAGGCGCTGAAGAAGTGGACCATGAGCTGGAAGACCTTGAAGTCGTCCCCCATCTCCCGCATCACCCAGCGCGCGGCCTCGGAGGCCGGGCGGCCCTCCTCGCCGAGCCGGCGCAGGCCGGCCACGATCGCCGTTCGGTCGGTCACTTCCTGAACACCACCTTCGCCGCTGTGTACTCGCCGGGCGAGCCGACGGTCTCCTCGATGGTCACCTTGGTGAAACCGTACTTCGCGGCCATCTTTCCGGTGAACGTCGCACGGGCGGCGTCCTCCGGGGTGTCGTAGATCTCGAAGTACCCACCACAGGTGTTGTGCACCAGCACGTCGAGGTCGGTCGCGTAGCAGGTGTGGTCGGTCTCCACCTCGAAGTTCGTCCGCAGCGGCACCGTGGATACCCCGCCGCGGATTCTGCTGCACAGCCGGCAGCTCGACAGGAGCCGCTCTGCCGCCGTTGAGGTGTCACCCCGCCGCCTGGCGATCTCCACTGCGCGAGCCCCGTGGCGTTGTTGGTGTACGACCCCGGCGAAAGTCGCGCCGGCTCCCGCGATGACGCCTGCCAAGCCGATCAGCGCGCCCCACGCTGATGAATCCGTGGTGAGGACGGTCGCAGGCCGGAAGGGCAGGAGGTGCGGCTTCCGAGGCGTTGATTCGATGCCGCTCAGGATTTGCTGACGTCCATCGATGTTCCCGTCGCGCGACTCGACGACCCCTCTGCGGAGCAGGCGGCAGACGCGGAGCCGGCGCTCGCCGGATGCTGTCCCGCTCCTTTCGTCCGTGCTTCCACGTCGCGGGCGCGAGTAGCCCCGGCTCAGGTTGGCTCCTGGACCGTCCCCGGGCCGTCCGGGGCGCTTCCCGAGGGCACGCAACGGCGACCGAAAGTGACAGACGAGTCACCGTCGACAGGCGAGTCACCGCCGCCAGCGGTGAAACCGCAGGTCACAGCCCTCCAACCAAACGGGTTAACACCCAAGGCTGGACGTCAGGCAAGATGGGGTGTATCTGCCCACTGCCAGATTTCAAGATGCCGGACGGTTTCTCTTGGCTGAGTTCATTTACACCATGCGCAAGGCGCGCAAGGCGCACGGCGACAAGGTGATTCTCGACGACGTCACCCTGAGCTTCCTGCCGGGTGCCAAGATCGGCGTCGTCGGTCCGAACGGTGCCGGTAAGTCGACCGTGCTGAAGATCATGGCGGGGATCGAGCAGCCGTCCAACGGCGACGCCTTCCTCTCGCCCGGTTACAGCGTCGGCATCCTCCTGCAGGAGCCCGAGCTCAACGAGGAGAAGACCGTCCTGGAGAACGTCCAGGAGGGTGTCGCCGAGATCAAGGGCAAGCTCGACCGGTTCAACGAGATCGCCGAGCTGATGGCCACGGACTACTCCGACGCCCTGCTCGACGAGATGGGCAAGCTGCAGGAGGAGCTGGACCACGCGAACGCGTGGGACCTGGACGCTCAGCTGGAGCAGGCCATGGACGCCCTCGGCTGCCCGCCCGGCGACTGGCCCGTCACCACCCTCTCCGGTGGCGAGAAGCGCCGTGTCGCGCTCTGCAAGCTGCTGCTCGAAGCTCCCGACCTGCTGCTGCTCGACGAGCCCACCAACCACCTCGACGCCGAGTCGGTGAACTGGCTGGAGCAGCACCTCGCCAAGTACGAGGGAACCGTCGTGGCCATCACCCACGACCGGTACTTCCTGGACAACGTGGCCCAGTGGATCCTCGAGCTCGACCGCGGGCGCGCGTACCCGTACGAGGGCAACTACTCCACCTACCTGGAGACCAAGGCCACCCGCCTCAAGGTCGAGGGCCAGAAGGACGCCAAGCGGCAGAAGCGGCTCAAGGAAGAGCTGGAGTGGGTGCGGTCGAACGCCAAGGGGCGCCAGGCCAAGTCCAAGGCCCGTCTCGCGCGGTACGAGGAGATGGCCGCGGAAGCCGACAAGATGCGGAAGCTGGACTTCGAGGAGATCCAGATCCCGCCGGGCCCGCGGCTCGGCAGCATCGTCGTCGAGGTCGACAAGCTGAACAAGGCCTTCGGGGACAAGGTCCTCGTGGAGGGACTGTCGTTCACGCTGCCGCGGAACGGGATCGTCGGGATCATCGGCCCGAACGGTGCCGGCAAGACCACCCTGTTCAAGATGATCCAGGGCTTTGAGACGCCGGACTCCGGCGACATCAAGGTCGGCGAGACCGTCAAGATCTCGTACGTCGACCAGGGGCGCGCCAACATCGACCCCAAGAAGACGCTCTGGGAGGTCGTGTCCGACGGACTCGACTACATCAACGTCGGCCAGGTCGAGATGCCGAGCCGGGCGTACGTGTCCGCGTTCGGGTTCAAGGGCCCGGACCAGCAGAAGCCGGCCGGTGTCCTCTCCGGCGGTGAGCGCAACCGCCTCAACCTCGCGCTCACCCTCAAGCAGGGCGGCAACCTGCTGCTCCTCGACGAGCCGACCAACGACCTGGACGTGGAGACCCTCTCCAGCCTGGAGAACGCGCTGCTGGAGTTCCCCGGCTGCGCCGTCGTCGTCTCCCACGACCGGTGGTTCCTCGACCGGGTCGCCACGCACATCCTCGCCTACGAGGGCGAGTCCAAGTGGTTCTGGTTCGAGGGCAACTTCGAGTCGTACGAGAAGAACAAGATCGAGCGGCTGGGCGCGGACGCCGCGCGTCCGCACCGTGCCACCCACAAGAAGCTGACCCGGGGCTGATCGGTCTTGCGTCATCTCTACCGCTGCCCCCTGCGCTGGTCCGACATGGACGCGTACGGCCATGTCAACAACGTGGTCTTCATCCGCTACCTGGAGGAAGCCCGCATCGACTTCCTGTTCCGCCCGGACAAGGAGTTCAAGCAGGGGTCCGTGGTGGCGCGCCACGAGATCGACTACAAGCGGCAGCTCGTCCACCGGCACCACCCGGTCGACATCGAGCTGTGGATCACCGAGATCAGGGCCGCGTCCTTCACCATCACCTATGAGGTGAAGGACGACGACCTGGTCTACGTGCGGGCCTCCACGGTGGTCGTGCCGTTCGACTTCGAGGCCGGCCGGCCGCGCCGGATCACCGCCGAGGAGCGGGACTTCCTGGAGGAGTACCGCGACGACGACAAGGAGGAGGCCGTCGCCGCATGACGGTGCTCCACCTCGCTGACGACGGGGAGGCGGCGGATCTCGCGGCCTTCCTGTCCCGGCTGCTCCACTACGACCGCTCGGCCGCGGTGCGGCTCCAGGCGGCCGGTACCGCGCTCGCCGTCTTCGGGCGGCCGCCGTCCTTCGAGGTGCTGGCGATCCGCGCGGTACGGCTCGCCAAGCCGTACGAGGACGGCCTGGACGTCACACTCGACGTGACCGTGTCGGCGGGGGAGCTGCTGGAGTCGGTGGACGAGCGGGCCGCCACGGCCGCCGTACCGAAGCCGGTGACCGGCCCGCCGTGGGCCGGGGTGCTCCCGCCGCGGGGCGGCTGGCAGGCCGAGCCGGGACTGCCCGCGCCGCACGCACTGCGGGCCATGGTCGCCGCCGCGGTCGGTGAGTTCCGGTCCCGTACCGAGGAACTGGCCCCGGACGGCCGTACCCGGGCCGAACTCGACCGGATCGGGCGGGACATCTGGTCCCGGACGGTCGGCTCCACCCCGCTGCCGGTCCGGGCCGTCCACGCTGCGCAGGCACTGGGCTTCCTGCGACCGAGCGACGAGGCCGTGCTGTTCTCGGCGGGGGCGTGGCTGCGGCTGCGGACGCCGTTCGGGTCGATCGCCGTACGACGGGCGGGACTCGGGGCCCTGGACGTCAGCGTCCGCTGAGCGCCGACGGCGGTCAGTCAGGGGTGTTGATCATCGAGGCGGCCGCGTAGGTGAGGTAGTTCCAGAGCTGTTCGCGGTGCACGTCGGTCAGGCCGAGCTCGTCCACGGCCACCCGCATGTGCCGCAGCCAGGCGTCGTGCGCCGCCCGGTCCACGGTGAACGGCGCGTGCCGCATCCGCAGCCGGGGGTGGCCGCGGTTGTCGCTGTACGTCGTGGGACCGCCCCAGTACTGGATGAGGAACAGGGTGAGCCGCTCCTCGGCCGGTCCCAGGTCCTCCTCCGGGTACATCGCACGCAGGACCGGGTCCTCGGCGACGCCCTCGTAGAAACGGTGGACCAGCCGGCGGAAGGTCTCCTCCCCGCCGACCTGCTCGTAGAAGGTCTTCTCCTGCAGCGTGCCGCGCCGAATCTCTCTCACCCGTACATGGTCTCAGACGGGGCGGCCCAGGACTCAAGGCCTAGGACCCCGGGCAGCGGTACGGCACGCGCCTAGGGTGGAGACATGGGCGCCTACGACAGCGGGATCGAGGCCCTCGCGGCCATGGCACGGGCCGCGCTGGTGCGGGAGATCGACGCCGAGGGGGTCTGGGCGGCGGAGCCGGTGTGGCGGGAGGCGTTCGCACAGGTGCCGCGGCACCTGTTCGTTCCCTATTACTACGTCGCCGGGGCGCGCGGCTACGAGCGCCGATGGGGCGAGAGCCCGGATCCGGCGGCCCGGGAACGGTGGGTGCGCGGCGCCTACGAGGACGTACCACTGGCCACCCGGCTGCGCGACGGCGAGCTGATCTCCTCCAGCAGCCAGCCCTCGCTGATGGCACGGATGCTGGTCGCGCTGCGGGTGGCCGACGGCGACCGGGTGCTTGAGATCGGCGCGGGGACCGGCTACAACGCGGCACTGCTGGCGCGTCGGCTGGGCGACGACGACCTGGTCACCACCGTCGACCTGGAGCCGGAGATCACCGAGTCCGCGCGGCGCCACCTGGCCGCGGCGGGGTACCGGCCGGCCGTGGTCACGGGGGACGGCGCGCGCGGGGTGCCGGACCGGGCGCCCTACGACCGGATCATCGCAACGTGTGCGCTGCCGAACGTGCCGCGGGCGTGGGTCGCGCAGTGCACGGAGGGGGCGCGGATCCTGACGCCGGTGGCCACGGGGCTGCTGGCGCTGACCGTGCGGGGCGGAGGGCGCGCCGAGGGGAGGTTCCTGCCGTCCCCGGCGTTCTTCGTGCCGTTGCGGGGCGTGACGAGGGCGGGGCTGGGAGATCTGGACGGGGTGCCGTCCCGGGCCGTTGAGGACGAGCTGTTCCAGTTCCTGGTCGAGCTGACCCGGGGGGTGCTCAGTCCACGGGAGGCGTACGAGGTGTGGGCGCGGGAGGGCAGGCCCGGGCGGGAGCGGTTCGGGGTGAGCGTCGAGAAGGACCGGGAGTGGGCGTGGCTGGACGACCGGGAGGGGCCGTCTGTCTGGCCTCTCCCGGTGTGAACGGTGTGCTGCGCCTCAGCCCCGTCGGACGGTGATCGTCGTCCAGGCCCCGACGTGCACCCGGTCCCCGTCCTGCAGCGGTACCGGGACGAACGGCTGGATCGGCTCCTCGCCGCCGTTGACCGTGGTCCCGTTGGTCGAGTTCTGGTCGACGACCGCCCAGCTGCCGTCCGGCTGCTGGACCAGGACCGCGTGCTGGTGGGAGACGCCCGGGTCCTCCGGCGGCACCGACAGGTCGATGTCGGGGGTGTCGCCGGTGGAGTGCCGGCGGCGGCCGATGGTGACCTGGTTGCCGGTGAGCGTGCGCTGCTGCTCGGGGGAGTACGCCGGCAGGTTGAGGCCGGCCGCCTCCGGACCCGAGCGCTGCATCATCGCCATGAAGTACTCGCGGTCCGGGCCGATCGTCGCCGTCCAGGTCGCCGGAGCCTGCGGGGCCTGGGGGAAGGCGGGACCGGGCGGGGCCTGGGTGGAGCCGGGCTGCGGGTAGCCGTAACCGCCGGGGCGGGCGGGTGCGCCGGGGCCGGCGGCCTGCCCCGGAGGGGAGATCACCCAGTCGTCGTCCCGGCCGCCGAAGGACGGTCCGGCCGGCGGCCGGGTCTCCTGCGGGAAGGCGGGCGGCGCGGTCGGCGCCGACTGCTGGAAGGCTCCGGGTGCGCCACCGCTGGTCGGGCCGGGGCCGGCGGGCGGCCGGGACGGGTCCGAGCCGCCGAACGGACCGGCGGCGGGGCCGCCGGACGGATCACGGGTGTAGGGACCGGAGGCCTGGCCGGCACCGGGAGGGGCGCCGAAAGCGGACGCGCCGCCGGCGTTCTGGCCCGGGGCACCGCCGTACGGCGGAGGCGGAGGCGGCGCGGAGGGACCGCGCTCACCACCGAAGGGCGCGGGAGCGGACTGGCCGCGGTCGCCGCCGAAGGCGGGCGGGCCGGACTGCTGGCCACGGTCGCCGCCGCCGAACGCCGGAGGGCCGGACTGCTGGCTACGCTCGCCGCCGCCGAACCCCGGAGGGCCGGGCTGGCCGGGCTGGCCGGGGCGTCCGCGGTCGCCGCCGCCGAACGCGGACTGGCCGCCGCCGCGCTCGCCCGCGAACGGTGTCGGGCCCGAGGGCTCGCTGCCGAAGGACGGGATCGGCTCGGCCGGGCGGTTCATCTGCGAGGGGCGCGAACCCTGGTACTCGTACGAGTCGCCGCCGCCGAACGACGGCGGGGCCGGCGGCCGGAAGGTGGGCGCGGCCGGGCCGCCGCCCGCTGGCGGGCGCGGGGCGGCCGGGGTGTACGAGGTGGCCGTGTTGGTCAGGAAGTTCCACCGGCACTCCTCGCAGAACGGCGCACCGCCCTCACGGGGCGTACGGCACTGCGGGCACAGCTCCGGCTCGGCCCCGTTCGGCACGGCCGACAGATGGCGGCCACCGCCCATCGGGGCGCCGGCCGGGGCGCCGGGCGCGGGCGGCGGGAAGCCGTAGCCGCCGGCGGTCGGCGGGGGCGGCGGAGGTACGGCACCGGCCATGCGGTGACCGCACACCTCGCACCAGTCGTCGGAACCCGACTGGTGTCCGTTCGGGCAGGTCGGCATGGCGGGCTTCCCTCTCTGTCAGGTTCGTCCTGAGCCTGTCTGGGTGATCCTGCGTGTGGACCGTCAGGTCACTTCTTTACACGAACAGTCTTTGTGGACCGTGTCTCGAGAGTCATCTCGTCGGCCTCCTCGACCTTCGCCTTCAGTCGCACAGTACCTGTCGTGGCATCGACCACGTCCACCACCTTCGCAAGCAGTTTCGCAGTATCCGCGTTCCCGGAAGCGCTTGCCAACTGAACGGCCCGACCCAGTTTGGCCGTTGCCCCATCCATATCGCCCGCTTTGCGGAGGTCCAGACCCTGTTGGATGGCCTGAGCCAGTTCGGCCTGCCCCGTGTAGTGGGCGACCTGGGGGTTGAGGGAGGTCGAGGCGGCCATGTCGTCCGTCCAGACCGCCCTGATCAGCCCCTGTGCGCCGAGGTTCTGGACGCTTCCTCCCCCACTCTCGGCTGCGCTCGAGCGGGAGGTGCCCCCGGGCTGCGGGACGACCAACGAGACACGCGCGGCGAGCATTTCCTGGCCGAGGCCGGCCGCGGGGACCTCCACACAGACGTGGTAGTCGCGGGACTCGTCGCCCCAGGAGCCGGTCGGGTAGTCCCCGGCGCGCGGCCCCGCCTCGGTGCGCCGGCCGGTCAACTCCTCGACGGTGGGCGCCACTTGCTTGACGAACTTGATGGTGGTGCCGACCGGGGTCCACAGCCGCAGCGCGACGTCCGCGACCTCCTTGCCCATCGCCGTCTCCATCATCTGCGTGAAGTCGGCGGCCAGACCCGTGGGGTCGGCGACTATGTCGGCGGTGCCGAGGAGCGCGGAGGCGATCCCTGTGACTTCTTTCACTTCCCAGTCGGTGCCGACCCCGCGCGCGTCACAGGTGAACCGTCCGGCGCAGGAGTCCAGGGCGGCCTTGAGGTCCTCCGGCGCCTCGTGCTCGTTGCGGCCGTCGGTGAGCAGGATGCCGTGCCGGATGGTGACGTCCGCGGAGGACAGGAGACGGTCGGCGAGCCGGAGCCAGGTGCCGATCGCCGTCCCGCCGCCCGCGCTGAGCCTGCGCAGCGCCTGCTTGGCCTGCTCCCGGGTGGTGCGGTCGGCCACCGCGAGCCGGCCGCCGCCCGGGTAGACCTCCTTGGCGACGTGCGTGCCGCCGATCACCGCGAAGTGGGTGCCATCGCGCAGGGTGTCGATGGCGGCCGCCGTGGCGTCCCGGGCGTTGCGCATCTTGGTGGGCGGGTAGTCCATCGAGCCCGAGCAGTCGACCATGACCGCCACGCCGGCCGACGGTCCCTGCCCGGGGGCGTACGACGCCCCGGCCGCGGTCCCGACGGTGCCGCCGCCGGTCGCCGTCACCGTGACGATCGCGTTGACCTCGCGGCCGCCGTCCGGCAGGTACTCGTTCTGGTACACGTCCACCGAGAACTGCGGCACGCTCGACTTCGAGAAATTGGCCATGACTGCTCTGCTCCCCCTCCACCCCACGCGTGGTGGGTGCTGACGGTGTGCGGACCGGTCCCCTCCGGTCCGCCCGTGCTTCCCCGTACGTCTTTCGCCGTACGCCTCGTCCTCGTACGCCTGTCTCCCGTTTGCGGCCGTTTTGCGGTGGCCTCAGGCGGATCCTGCCCCCTGCGGCGGTTCCGGGAACGGCAGCAGCGCCACTGTTACGTTGTCGTGGCCCCCGCCGTCCAGGGCGTGGCCGACCAGCACCCGGGCCGCGTGCAGCGGCCGCTGGGCCGCGTCGGCGGGCACGACCTCGGACATCTCCTCGGCCGTCTCCGCGTAGTTCCACAGGCCGTCGGTGCACACCACCACCACACCGGCCCGGTCCGGCTTGAAGGAGGCGGTGTGCGGCTCCAGTTCGTACGCGTCCGCGCCGAGCCAGCCGGTAATCGCGTGGGCGCGCTCGTCGGCGTACGCCTCGGCCTCGCTCATCAGGCCCGCGGCGACCATCTGCGCCGCCCAGGAGTCGTCCTCGGTGAGGCGGGCCGACGGCGCGCTCCGGTCCACCGGCACCCAGTAGACGCGGCTGTCGCCCACCCAGCCGACCACCAGCAGGTCCGCAGCCACGACCGAGCCGACGATCGTGCACGCCGGGGCGTTCTGGTGCGGGGCGTGCTCACGGGCCGAGGGGGGTTCCTCCGTGAGGGCGTTGACCGCCTGGGAGGCGGCGACGATCGCGTCGTGCATCGCCTGCTGCGGATGGGTGCCCTGCTCCAGCGCGGCCAGCAGCGACTCGATCGCGGCCCGGGAGGCGGCCATGGAGGCCTCGTCGGGGCGGGTGGCCGAGGAGACGCCGTCGCAGACGACCGCCACCGAGGCCGGGGTGCCGTCGGGCAGCGCGGTGTGGCCGACGGCGAACGCGTCCTCGTTGCGGTGGTGGCGCAGCCCGCGGTCGCTGACGGCGGCCACCGGGCCCGCCTCCTGCTCCATGTGGTCGCGTTCGCGGGGCTGGGCGTGCCCGCAGTTCTCGCAGTAGCCGTCGTCGTCGACCCGGCCCGCGCGGCAGGCCACGCACACCTTGGGCAGCTCGGCGGTCTCACTGTTCTCGGCCGACTCGGCGGTCTCAGTGGAGGAGGCGGAGGCGGCCACCCGCGGGTCCGGCGCCTGGAGCGGATAGTCCTCGGGCTCCGGCGGCCGGTCGAACCGCACCCCGGAGGCCGGCGACACCGGCGAGCCGTGCGCCGGTGAACCGTGCGGCGACGGGGAGTCCGGCGAGCCGTGCGCCGGCGTCGACCCCGGCAGCGGCTTTCCGCCCGAGTCGGTGCCGGCCAGGTCGGTCGGCAGATGCGGGGCAGCGGGTGTGCCGGAGCCCTCCGGCTCGGGCGGTGGCCATTGCACACCCGAGGGTCCCACACCGGGGGCGCCCATGGTGAGGGTCGGATGGTCCGGCGGCGCGGCGGGCACGGCCGACAGGTCGTACCCGCACGCGCCACAGAACAGGTCACCCGATTCGAGCGGCTCCGCGCAGCTCGGGCACTTCGCCGGTGCGGCCTGCTGGGGCATCTGCGACATCAACTACACCCACGTCCGGGGGCGGTAACGGTTGGCCCGTTCCACCAGGTCGATCCTCTCCTCACCGCCGGTCGCCAGTCTGGCCAGCGTGCGGTACGAGCGTTCCAGGCCGAAGCGGAGGCCCCGCTCGTCCAGACCGCTGCCGAGCAGCACCCGGCCGCCGACGGCGGGCTGGGAGTCCTGGCCTCCGGAGAGTATCCAGTCCAGCGCGCAGCCGAGGACTTCCGCCGACAACTGCTCGCGCCGGGCCGGATCCAGACCGTAAGCGTCCAGCGCCTCGATCTGCCCGGCGGCGGCCGTCAGATCGTCCAGGAACGGCGTGTCGTCGGCCGCCGCGGTCCGGTGCCGCAGCCGCGCCCGTACGGCCGCCACCCGGGCCGCCGTGTAGTGGATCGAGGCCTCCGGCACCGACTCCAGCGTCCGTACGGCACCACGCCGGTCCCCGGCCGCCAGCTGCACCCGGCCCAGGCCGAACGCGGAGCTGACGAAGCCCGGGTCGGTCGCCCACACCAGCCGGTAGTACTCGGCCGCGTTGTCCAGCTGGCCGAGCACCTCCGCGCACAGGCCGAGCGCCAGCTTGGGCGCCGTCTCGCCGGGGAAGGCGTCGTAGACCGCGTCGAAGGACAGCGCCGCGCCCTCGTGGTCGCCGGTGACCAGGGCGGCCACGCCCCGGTACCAGACCACCCGCCAGTCGTCGGGCCGCTCGTCCTCCAGCCGGCCGAGGCTCACCAGCGCGGCCTCGGAGTCGCCGTTCTCCAGCAGGGCGCGGATCTGCCGCAGCCGGGTCTCGACCGTCTGGGCCGGCGCCGCGGCCAGCGCGCCGAGCAGGCTGACCTCGCCGACCAGAGAGGTCGACAGGCCGGCCAGGAACCCGGCGTTCGGATCGCTCTGGTCGACCAGCGGGACCGGCAGGGCGAGCGCGGCCGCGGGGACGGCGACGGGTTTGACCAGGGCCGGGTCGGCCGGGGCCGCTCCCGACGGGTCCAGGGCCAGCGTTCTGGACGCCGTGCGCCGCGCTCCCAGCCGGGACACGTCCCCGTCCAGCTTCGGGAACAGCTCGGTGTCCGTGACCTTCACCTCGGGCCCGAAGAGCGTCGACAGGGCGGGCCGGGCGGTGCCGGTCTGCACCGAGACGACCTCGCGCAGCACGCCGGTCAGCTGCTCGGCCATCTCCTGCGCGGAGGCGAACCGGCGGGCCGGATCGGGGTCGGTGGCCCGGACCAGCAGCCGGTAGAACGACTCGTACTGGCGGAAGACCTCGATGGTGTCCGGATCGGGCAGCGAGTCCACGAAGACGGTCGTGTAGCCCTGGAAGTCGAAGGTGAGGACAGCGAGGGTACGGCCGACCGTGTAGAGGTCGGAGGCGACGGACGGGCCGACCTCGGCGACCTCCGGCGCCTGGTAGCCGACCGTGCCGTAGATGGCCGACTCCTCGTCGTCCGTCCGGCGCACCGCGCCCATGTCGATCAGCTTGAGCTGGTCCTCGCTCTGGATGGCGTTGTCGACCTTGAAGTCGCAGTACAGCAGGTTGCGGCTGTGCAGGTGGCCGAGGGCCTCGAGGGCCTCGATGCCATAAGCGCACGCCTGCTCCACCGGGAGCGGGTCGCGGCGGCCCTCCGGCGTACGGCGGGCGTTGGCGATCTCCTTCAGGGACTTGCCGCCGACGTACTCCATGACGATGTAGCCGTCGAGGGAGCCGGTGCGCTGGTCCAGGTGCTCGACGAAGTTGTAGATCCGCACGATGTTGGCGTGCTCGATCTCCGCGAGGAACCGCCGCTCGGAGATCGCGGCCGCCATCGCGTCCTGGTCGCCGGTGTCCAGCAGCCCCTTGAGGACCACCCAGCGGTCGGAGACGGCGCGGTCCACCGCGAGGTAGATCCAGCCCAGGCCGCCGTGCGCCAGACAGCCCACGACCTCGTACTGGCCGTGCACCACGTCGCCGCCCTTGAGCTTGGGCACGAACGAATACGGGTTGCCGCACTTGGTGCAGAACCCCTCGGTCCGGCCGGGCCGCTCCCCGCGGGCCCGGCCCACCGGCGCCCCGCAGTCCGACCGCGAGCAGAACCGCTTCCGCTCCGGCACCTCGGGGTTCTCCAGGACCATCTCGCGCGGGTCCGGCTTCGGCACCCGCTCCACCGTGACCAGGCCCGCGCCCAGCCGGCTGCGCCCGGACGTGCTCGCCGACGAACCGGAGCTGCGCACCGACACCGAACGGCCCGTCGACCTGCCCGACACGGACCGCGACAGCCGCCCGGAGACCGACCGCCGTGACTTCGAGGACTGCGAGGACGTACGCGAACTGCTCCCGCTGCCGGTCCCCGAACTCCCGCTGCCCGTCGAGTCCTTGCCGCCGGCCGTAATCCCGGTGGGCGACGAGCCGAGCATCCCTCCCGCGGCCGCGACGACCGGCGCCAGGCCGCAGGTGTCGCAGTACAGCTCACCGCCGCCCACGTCCTCGTACGACCCCTCACAGCCCGGCCGCTGGCAGGTCTCTCCCGCCTGACTCACGACTACTCCCCCCTCCGGTCCTCGGGCCCGCCCTGCCGCGGCACCCGAGGCGCCCCCAGCGCCTCGGCCACCGACTGCTGATAGCGCAGCACCGCCTGCTCCGCGACCCGGAGATCGCAGGGCGCACTCCACAGCATCCGCCGGGCCGCGTCGTACCGCTCGGTCAGGAACGGGTCCTCCGCCAGCCCGTGCCGGGCCACCTTCGCCTTGTACGCGTCCAGCCGGCCGCGCAGCTCCGCACGCACCGCGAGCGGCGCGGTGACCGCCGTCAACGACTCGCGGGCGCGCAGCAGTTCGTCCTCCGCCTTCTGCTCCAGCGATTCGAGCAGCGGAGACAGACGGTGCCACTGGGCCCCTCTGCGGTACTCGGCAGCCGTCGCCAGCTGCTCCTGCAACGCGGTCGGCGGGCCGCTGACCACCGGCACCTCGGTCGCCGCGATCTTCGCCAGCACCTCACCGCGTGCCGTGCGGGCCTCGGCGAGCGTGCGGTCCGCGCGGGACAGCACGTCCCGCAGCCTGATCAGCCGGGCCTCGGCGTCCTGCCGTACCGTCAGCACGGCGTCGATCTCCCGCCGCACCTCCTCCAGCGCCCGCGCCTCCCGGTCGTACACCGTGGTGTCGGGACGGCCGCCGCCCGGCGCCGAACTCCCCTGCGCGGGAACCCAGAAGGCCAGCGGATCCGAGACGACGTCCGCACGGAGCCTCGTCAGCGTCCGGGTGATCCGCTCCAGGTCGTCGCCCGCCGGGTGCTCGCCGGGGCGCACGCCGACGGAGTGCGCCAGCTTGCGGGTGCGCTGCAGCTCGGCGGCGAGTAAATCGATCCGCGCGGGCAGCGCCGACCACACCGCGTCGGCGGTGACGACCATGTCCAGCGAGGTCGCGTACAGCTCGTTCATCCGGTCGACCAGGGCCGCCAGCGAGAACCGCTCGCTGAGCCGGCCGGCCGCCGACAGCAGGGTCGGGGCGTTCGCCGTGGCGGTCGCGCTGCCCGCCACCGTCACCGACTCGCCGCGCAGCAGCTCGGTCAGTTTCTCCAGGTCCTCACGGCTGGACCAGCGGCGCCGGGCCCGGATCTCCCGGGCGGAGCGCAGCGCGTCCGTGTAGGCGTCGAAATAGGCCCACAGCAGGGTGATCGAGGCCTCGGCGGCCGTCCACCGCTCCCGGGTGGTCCCGGTCAGCTCGGCGCCTTCGAGGAGTCTGCGGCCCGCGTGGTCCTGGAGGGCGAGCAGCGAGGTCTCGATCGCCTCGTGCTCCGCGCCGAGCCGCGCCAGCGCACGGTCCACCTCGTCCCGGTCCATCACCGGCCCGGCGGGGTCCGTGACGCCCATCGATCACCTCTCGCTTGCTAGTCGGGGCTGGGCCGGCGGGTGCGGGTCAGCTCTTGCGCAGGTACTGCGGCGCGGGCGGTTCCGACGCCGACGAGTCCGCTCCCAGTGTCGCCGACAACCACTTGTCGTACGACGCCTGCCAGCCGTCGGACCGGTACTCCACCAGGATCTGGTTGACCCGGCGCACCAGATCGGTCGCGTCCTTCTTCATCGCCACCCCGTAGTACTCGGTAGTGAAGGCGGCGCCCTTGAGCTCGACCGTCGGGTCCTGGGCGGCCTGGCTGGCGGCCAGCGCGCCGTCGGTGACCACCGCGTCGACCTCACCGAGCTGCAACCGCACCAGGCAGTCGAGCTGGTTGGGGACGGTGGTGGAGGTGTCCGCCGAGGCGACCAGCTTCCCGGACTTCCTGTCGGCGTCCAGCTTGGTGTGTGCCGTCGAACCGGCCGCCGTGCAGATCCTCTTGTGCGCCAGCGTGCCGTTGTACCCGGTGATCGACGACGACTTGGGGGCGAGGACCTGCTGCCCGGTCTTGAAGTACGGCGCGGAGAACGCGACGTCCTTCAGCCGGTCGCAGTTGATGGTCATCGTGCGCACCACCATGTCGACGCGGCCGTCCTGGATCGCCGGTATCCGCTGGCTCGTCGGAATCGCCTTGAACTGCACCGCGTTCGGGTCGCCGAGGATGTCCTGGGCGATCCGGTGCACGAGGTCGATGTCGAAGCCCTCCAGCTCCGCGTCCGAGGTGTTCGGGTTGCGGTAGCCCCAGCGGTAGCTGTTCTGGTCGACGCCGACGATCAGCTTCCGCCTGGCGCCGGTACGGGACTTGATGGCCGCTATGGCCGGACCGTCCACGCTCGACGGCGCCCAGGTCTCGTCCTGCGCCTGGGAGTCGACGCAGGTGTCGGCCCTGGCCGGGCTGCCGGTGGCCAGCCCCGGGCCGCCGAGCCCCTCGCCCTGCCCGCCCCCGCCGCCGGACTGGGTGAGCGGCAGCAGCAGGACGAACGCCAGCGCCAGGACGCAGCCGACCGCCATCGCGCCCACCCCGCCCCAGCCGCGCAGGGAGGCCCGCATCCTTTGCACGAACATCGCCACGCCCCCTCTCACCGGTACTCCGAAAGCCTGCGTCCGATGCCGAACAGCGCGCCGGCCGCCGCTGCGACGCCGAGCATGGCCGCACCGATCGGCAGTCCGGACATGGCGTCCCGGCCATGGGTGGCCTGCTCCTTGAACTGGGCCTCTTCATGGGCCAAGGCGTTCTTCAGGTTCGTGTCGACGCTGTCGAAGCACTCGGCGGTCGCGTCCTTCGTGCCGATCACCTTGTCCAGCGCCGCCTGGTAGTCGCCGTTCTCGTCCTCGGCGCGGGCGTCGGCGTGCCACTCCTTCCACACCTTCATGTTCCCCTCGGCCGCCACGACGGGCTTGCTGCCCGCCGTGTCGTCCGCGAGCGCCGCGGCGTCGGTGAGGCTCTTGCCGAGCGCGGCCATGTCCTTGTCGAAGTCGTAGTAGTACGCGTCGTACGTCCGCCCGCCGACCGAGACCGTCTCGGCGCCGCGCGCCACCAGGCTCAGGTTCTCGTTGCCGCGCGCCTTCAGGGAGGCGATCCGCGCGTCGTGCAGCACGTTCAGCGAACGGACGCCGTGGTCGTAGGAGCCGTCCAGGCCGGCCCGGGCGACGGTGTGGCCGACCACCAGCCACAGCAGCGTGCCGACGGTGGCCGCCGAGGCCGCGACCAGGCCGCGGTTCAGCAGGCGGTTCGTCCGGCGGTAGTGGCGCAGCTGGGCCCAGGCGAGCGCGGCGAACGCGAGCAGACCGAGGACGATCGCCGCCCACGGGTACGGCGTCGCGTCCGAGTAGTCGGAGGCGAGACGCGCGTTCTCCTTGGTGTAGAGATCCTCCGCGGCCGGGAGCATCTCCTGCTGCATCTTCTCGTTCGCGTACCGCAGATACGCGCCGCCGACCGGGTAACCCTGCCGGTTGTACACGCGGGCCCGCTCCACCAGGCCCTTGTACTCCGGCAGCAGCGTGTTCAGCTTCGCCACGGCCGCCTCCGAGGGCGAACCGGGCTCGGAGTTGGCGGCGGCGGTGACCAGTTTGGCGGCGGCGGTCTGGATGTCCTTCTCGTACCGCGCGCGGGACGCGGCCGTCTCCTGACCGCCCGCCAGGAAGCCGCTGGAGGCGGCGGTGTTGGCGTCCGCCAGCGAGCGGTAGATGTCGGCGGCGCCCGAACTCAGCGGCTGGCTGCGGTGCAGCACGTCGTCTGCGGCGGCCGCGCGGTCGGTCATCTGCCAGGCGGTGACGGCGCCGAACGCGACGATCAGCACGGCCAGGACGGCGCCGATGAGGCGGAGCCGGCCGGGTTCGGTGGTGGCGGCGGCGCGGAGCCGGTCGGCGCCCTCGGCGAACGCGGTGCGGCGGGAGGGCGTGGGGGTGCCGGGCCGGGTCCGCTGCGCGGGCAGGGCGGTGCCTGTGCCTGGCGGTGCCGCGCTCTTCGTCGGCGGGTGTGTCACTTGACCTCCCCCATGGTCATCCGGTCGCCGCCCAGTATCGCCGCCCGGACTGACATTGGGCACCGGCCTTCACTGGATCTTGATCGGATCGCAGCGGAACCCCTGCTCATGAATACGCCGGGGGGATCGGTTCGGTTCCGGAGGGGTGGTGACGGTGCGTACGGGGGCGCGCGGCCCGGTGGGGGCTGGTCGCGCAGTTCCCCGCGCCCCTGAGGGGCGCGCTGCCCAGCCGTGTCTCATAAGCCGCGGGCAGTCGTGCCGCTGGGGCGGCACGGGTGGGCGCTGGGGGTCCCCCCGGCCGAAGGCTGGGGGAGGCACCCTGCAAGCGCCGGTAAGCGTCCCCACCCCCGCCCAGCCCCGCCACGGGTCACCCCTCGAAGTAGGCCCGCACCCTCTCCCGCACCTCCACCCCCGCTCCCACCACGTCCAGCCCCAGCAGCGCAGCGCCCAGCACCGGCCGCGCCGTCACCACCCTCGGCACCGCCTTGGGCGCCCGCGCGGCCAGCAGCTCCCGTACCCCGTCGTCCAGTTGCGGGTGCCCGCCCGCCAGCACCCCGCCCCCCAGCACCACCGGCGTCTCCTCCTCCAGCAGCTCGAGGCGCGTCAGCGCGACCACCGCCATGGCCACCACCTCCTGCGCCAGCCGGTCCACGACCGCCCGCGCCACCGGGTCGCCGTCTGCCGCCGTCGCGAACAGCACCGGGGTCAACTCGTGCCGGCGGGCGGGCTCGACCTCCTCCCGGTGCAGTGCCTCGATCAGCGCGAGCATGCTGCCGTACCCGAAGTACGCCGGAAGCGCGCGGGCCAGGGCCGTTGGCTCGCCGCGGCCGTCCTCGGCCCGTGCCGCGTGCCACAGGGCCTCCTCCGCCAGCCCCCAACCGCCGCCCCAGTCACCGGAGATGCGGCCGAGGGCGGGGAAGCGGGCGGTGCGGCCGTCGGGGCGCATGCCGACGCAGTTGATGCCGGCGCCGCACACGACGGCGACGCCGCGCGGCTCGGTGACGCCGGCCCGGAGGATCGCGAAGGTGTCGTTGCGGACCGCCACCGTCGTCCCCCACGCGCGCGTGGCCAGCGCGGCGGCCAGCTGCTCCTCCTCGAAGGGGAAGTCGGCGTTGGCCAGACACGCCGACACGTGGGCGGCCGAGGTGACCCCGGCGGCGCCGTACGCCTCGGCGACCGCCGTGGCCACCTCGTCCACGGCCTGCTCCACGCCCACCACCGGCGGCCGGAAGCCGCCGGCCCGGGCCGTGGCGAGGATCTCGCCGTCCGCCGCCACCACCGCGACGTCGGTCTTGCTGTTGCCCGCGTCGATGGCGAGGACACTTGCGGTCAGGCCCACGCGAGGTGCTCCCGGTTGTGCGCGACCAGTCGGTCGGTCAGGGCGTCGGCGTACTCGTACTGGCCGATCAGGGGGTGGGCCAGCAGGGCCCGGAAGACGCGGTCCCGGCCGCCGCGCAGGGCCGCCTCCAGGGCCAGCTCCTCGTATGCCGTCACGTTCGCGACGAGCCCGGCGAACAGCGGGTCGACGTCCGGGATCGGCAGCGGCCTCGGCCCGGCCGGGCCCACCGCCGCCTGGACCTCGATCACCGCGTCGTCGGGGAGGAAGGGCAGCGTGCCGCCGTTGTAGGTGTTCACCACCTGGTAGGGGTTGCCGGTGCCGCCCAGCAGCGCCGCCGCCAGGTCCACGGCCGCCTCCGAGTAGTAGGCGCCGCCCCGCCTGGCGAGCAGCTCCGGCTTCTCGTCCAGGGCCGGGTCGCCGTACATCTCCAGCAACTGCTTCTCCATCGCGGCCACCTCGGCCGCCCTCGACGGCTTGGTGCGCAGCTCCCGCACCACCTCGTCGTGCGCGTAGTAGTAGCGCAGGTAGTAGGAGGGGATGACACCGCCGAGGCGGTCGAGGAGCGCGGGGGGCAGTCTCAGGTCGGCGGCGATGGTGTCGCCGTGCTCCCCGAGCAGCTTGGGCAGGACGTTCTCGCCCTCGGGGCCGCCGAGGCGCACGGCCGTCTCCCAGGTGAGGTGGTTGAGGCCGAGGTGGTCCAGGTGGATCTCGGACGGCGTGACGTCCAGCAGGTCCGCGAACTTCCGCTGGAAGCCGATCGCCACGTTGCACAGCCCGACCGCCTTGTGGCCGGCCTGGAGCAGGGCGCGGGTCACGATCCCCACCGGGTTGGTGAAGTCGATGATCCAGGCGTTCGGGTTGGCACGGCGCACGTGTTCGGCGATGTCCAGGACGACGGGCACCGTGCGCAGGGCCTTGGCCAGGCCGCCGGCGCCGGTGGTCTCCTGGCCGACGCAGCCGCACTCCAGGGGCCAGGTCTCGTCCTGCTGACGGGCCGCCTGGCCGCCGACGCGCAGCTGGAGCAGCACCGCGTCGGCGCCCTCGACGCCCGCGTCCAGGTCCGAGGTGGTGACGATACGGCCGCCGTGCCCCTGCCTGGCGAAGATCCGGCGGGCCAGTCCGCCCACCAGTTCCAGGCGCTCGGCGGCCGGGTCCACCAGCACCAGTTCCTCGATGGGCAGGGTGTCCCGCAGGCGTGCGAAGCCGTCGATGAGTTCGGGGGTGTAGGTCGAGCCTCCACCGACCACGGTGAGTTTCACTGGAGAGTGCCTCGCTTCCGAATGCCGGAGACGTTGATCATGGGTTGGGGGTCCGGCCCGCCGCACAGCGGCGATCGGGAACCGCGCTCCCCGGGGAGATGCTGCATAAAAGGGTTAACCCTTCACTCCGGTGAGCGTGACGCCCTCGACGAACGCCTTCTGGGCGAAGAAGAAGACGAGGATCACGGGCGCCATGACCAGCACGGTCGCGGCCATGGTCAGGTTCCAGTCGGTGTGGTGCATGCCCTTGAACGACTCCAGGCCGTAGGAGAGGGTCCAGGCGCCAGGGTTCTCCGAGGCGTAGATCTGGGGGCCGAAGTAGTCGTTCCAGGCGTAGAAGAACTGGAACAACGCCACCGCGGCGATGCCCGGTCTCGCCATCGGGACGACCACCCTGAGCAGGGTTCTGAGGTCGCCGCAGCCGTCCACCTTGGCCGCGTCCAGGTACTCGTTGGGGATCGTCATCAGGAACTGGCGCAGCAGGAAGATGGAGAACGCGTCGCCGAACGCCATCGGCACGATCAGCGGCCACAGCGTGCCGGAGAGGTCCAGCTGTTTCGCCCAGAAGAGGTACATCGGGATGATGACGACCTGCGGCGGCAGCATCATCATCGAGATCACCAGCATCAGGGACAGACTGCGGCCGCGGAAACGGAACTTGGCGAGCGCGTAGGCCACCGGGAGCGACGACACGACGGTCAGGACGGTGCCGAGGCCCGCGTAGACCAGGGTGTTCCGCCACCACGTCAGGAAGCCCGGGGTGTCGAACACCTTCCGGTAGTTGCCCCACTCCCAGGTGTGCGGGATCAGGTCCCGGCTCAGTGCCTGGCTGTCGCTCATCAGCGAGGTCAGGAACACGAAGACGAAGGGCAGGGTGAAGAACAGGGCGGCGGCGACGCCGAGGGAGTGGACCGCCACCCAGTTCAGCGCCTCCTTGCGGCGTGCGGTGCGTTCGGCGTCCGACACCGGGGCCTTCAGCTCCGCCGGCCGGTCCAGCACTTGGGTCATCGTCAGTCACCTGCCTGGATGAGACCGCCCCGGCGCCGCATCAGGAACGCGGTGAACACCATGGACAGGGCGAAGAGCACGAGGGCGACGACACACGCGGAGCCGTAGTCGAAGCGCTGGAAACCGAGGTTGTAGACGAGCTGGGGGAGGGTGAGCGTCGACTTCTCCGGATAGCCGGGCTCGAACTGCGTGCCCGCGCCCTGGATCACGCCCGAGGCGACTTTTCCGGCGATGAGCGGCTGTGTGTAGTACTGCATCGTCTGGATGACACCCGTGACGACCGCGAACATCACGATCGGCGAGATGTTCGGCAGCGTCACGTACCGGAACCGCTGCCAGGCGGAGGCGCCGTCCAGCTCCGCCGCCTCGTACTGCTCCGTCGGCACGTCGAGCAGCGCGGCCATGAAGATGACCATCAGGTCGCCGACCCCCCACAGGGCCAGCAGGGTCAGGGCCGGCTTGGACCAGGCCGGGTCGTTGAACCAGCCGGGCGCCGGGATGCCGATCTTCTCCAGGATCGAGTTGACCGGCCCGGTACCGGGGTTGAGGAGGAACGCGAAGGCCATGGTCGCCGCGACCGGCGGGGCCAGGTAGGGCAGGTAGAAGAGGGTGCGGAAGACCCCTGTGCCCGTCTTGATCTTCGTGATGAGCATGCCGACGCCGAGTCCGAAGACGACCCGGAGCGACACCATCACGAGCACCAGCCACAGCGTGTTGCGCAGCGCCGGCCAGAAGTACGGGTAGTGCTCGAAGACGTAGGTCCAGTTCTTCGTGCCGGTCCACGTCGGCGCCTTGAAGCCGTCGTAGTGCATGAAGGAGAAATAGACCGTGGAGATCAGCGGGTAGGCGAAGAACACCGCGAAACCGATCAGCCAGGGCGACATGAAAGCGATCGTGCGCAGTGCCGACCGGCGGCGTTTCGAAGCCAGCGTGAGGGCGGTCATCGCGGTCCTACTTCGCCTGGGCGATGTCGGTGTCGATCTGCTCGGCCGTGGCCTCCAGACCGGACTTGAGGTCCTTGGCCTTGCCGCTCTCGTAGTCGTACCCGAAGTTCTGGATCGTCGTCAGGTACACACCGCCGTTGATGGAGGCCGGAGACGTCGTGGAGTCCGGGTCGGCGGCGATGTCCAGGAAGGTCTTGAAACGCGGGTCGTACTTCAGCTTCGGCGACTTCAGGGCGGCCAGTGTGGAGGGCACGTTGTGGATGGCGTTGGAGAAGTTCACCACCGCGTCCGTGTCCGTGGTGATGTACTTGACGAACTCCCAGGCCGCGTTCTGCTTCTTGCTGGTCGCGGCGATTCCGGCGATGGTGCCGGTGATGTAGCCCTTGCCGTACTGGGCGGCCTGGTCGTCGGGCACGGGCAGCGGGGCGACGCCGATGTCGAACTTCGGCTTGGCCGCGAGCGCCATGCCGAGCCGCCACTCGCCGTCGAGCTGCATGGCGACCTGACCGGTCTGGAAGGGGTGCTTGTCGCCCCACTCGTCGCCGAGGGTCGCCCGGTACTTCTCCAGCTTCTGGAATCCGCCGAGTTCGTCGACGAGGTCCTTCTGCAGGGTGAACGCCTCGGTGAAGGCGGGGTCCTTGGCGATGTCCGACTTTCCGTCGGCGGTGAAGTACGTCGGCGAGAACTGGGCCGCGTAGTGCTCGGTCGTGGTCTCCCAGCCGTGGTAGTCCGGCATGAAACCGAGCTGCTGGTAGCCGCCGCCCTGGGGGACCGTCAGTTTCTTCGCGTCCGCCTTGAATTCGGTCCACGTCTTCGGCGGGCTGGTGATACCGGCCTTCTCGAACGCCGTCTTGTTGTAGTAGAGGCCGTACGCGTCACCGAGCAGCGGAGCCGTGCAGCGGTTGCCGTCGTACTGGGTGTACTGGCTCATCGCCTTCGGGAACGTCGTCGCCGGGTCGATGCCGGACTTCTTGAAGAACGGGTTCAGGTCGACCAGCGCGCCCGAGGAGCAGAACTTGCCCACGTTGTTGGTGGTGAACGACGAGATGACGTCCGGGGCCTTGTCGCCGCCGCTGCGCAGCGCCTGGTTGATCTTGTCGTCGGTCATGTTGCTGACGACGTTGACGTGGATGTTTGGGTGTGCCTTCTGGAAGCCGGTGATCAGCGCGTTGACCGCCTTCACCTCGTTCGGGGCGCTCCAGGCGTGCCAGAAGTTGATGGTGGTGTCCGCGGAGGCGTCGTCGTCGGCTCCGGAGGAGGACTGGCCGGTACAGGCGGTGAGCAGGGCCAGCGAACTGGCTGCCGCGGTCAGGGCAAAAGCCGTCTTTCGGGCAGCGGAGGGTATGCGCATGGCGAGATCTCCCGGGGCGGGCGGTGAGCGGGGAAGGTGGTGGTTGTGCGGGGGTCTGAGGGGGCTCAGCGCGAGGTGTCGAAGACCTCGTCGCGGGTGGTCGCGAGCGCGCTCTCCAGCGCGCCGCGCAGCACGGGGTGTTCCCGGACGTCGCCGACGACGAGCCGCGGCCGGGCGGCCGCCAGCTCCTCCAGCTCGGCCTGGACGAGGGTGCGCAGCACCTCGCCGCCGGCGGTCAGGACGGTGCCGCTGAGGACGACGAGTTCGGGGTCGAGGACGGAGACGAGGGAGGCCAGACCGGTGGCGACCCGGGTCGCGTAGGTCCGCAGCAACTGGTGGTAGGGCCCGGTGACGTGGTCGGCGGCGCGGGCGACGAGTTCGGCGGCCACCACGTCGTACGGGCCGTCCGGCAGGTCCTCGATGCCGAGCTCGCGGGCCAGCCGGGGCACGGCCTGCGAACCGGCGAGTTCCTGGTAGCCACCGCTGTTGGCCTTGGTGACCTGGCGCACCAGCGGGGTCCCCGGCACCGGCAGGAAGCCGACCTCGCCGGCGCCGCCGGTCCAGCCCCGGTGCAGCCGCCCGCCGAGGACCAGGGCGGCGCCGAGGCCCTCCTGGTTCCACAGCAGCACGAAGTCGCCGTGGCCGCGGGCCGCGCCGAGCCGCTGTTCGGCGATGGCGGCGAGGTTGACGTCGTTCTCGTACTCGACGGGCATCGGCAGCGCGGCGGCGAGGTCGTCGAGAAGTGCGGGGGAGTGCCAGCCGGGCAGGTGCGAGGCGTACCGCAGCCGGCCGGTGTTGGGGTCGAAGGCGCCAGGCGTGCCGATGACGACCCGGTGGACGTCGTCCCGGGCCAGCCCGGCCGCCTTCACGGCGCCGTCGAGGGCGTCGGTGACCTGCCGTACGACGGACTGCGCGGAGCGCCGGCCGGGGGTCGGCAGCTCGTACTCGCCGACGGTACGGCCGGTGACGTCGGCGACGGCGGCCCAGATCCGGCCCGGGTTGACGTCCAGTCCGGCGGCGTGGGCGGCGGCCGGATTCACCGAGTACAGCTGGGCGTTGGGGCCCGGCCGGCCCTCGCTGGTGCCCGTCGCCAGCACCAGCCCGGCCGCCTCCAGGCGGGCCAGCAGCTGGGAGGCGGTCGGCTTGGATAGGCCGGTGAGCTTGCCGATCCTGGTGCGCGACAGCGGGCCGTGCTCCAGCAGCAGGTCCAGTGCGGCGCGGTCGTTCATGGCGCGGAGCACGCGCGGGGTGCCCGGCGTACCGGCGGTTCCTGCCATGGGGTTCGACACCTGCCTTTCCAGCCGCTCAGTTTCCCAGTGACCTGGGCGGTCGGTCCACCCGGGTGACCCACTGGAGGCGTCATCCTCTGATCACTGTTAGGAAAGTTTCCTGTTGGCTGGAAAACGTAGGCCGCCGGAACGGGAGCGTCAATAGCCCGCCGGGGCGGCAACCCAGTCGTTACCTGGGCTCGGACAGGCGAAGGGCCCGCCCGGAAGATCCGAGGATCCGGGCGGGCCCTGCCGGGTCACGCGGTGGCGATGTGCCGTCACTTCACCTTGACGTAGTCGCCGGTGGCCGTCGCCGCCGCGGTGGTCGTCGTACCCGCGAAGACGTACCGGTAGTAGCCGCTCTTCGACGCCTTCACCGTGGCGGACAGGGCGCCGCCGGTGCCGGAGGTGATGCCCTTGACGTTCTGGTAGGTGCTGGTGCCCGCCGGGCGGAACTGGAGGACGACCTTCTGGCCCTGGTAGCCCGGGTACGAGGAGGTCTCCCAGTTCGCCCGGGTCAGCTTGCCCTTGACGGTGATCGTCTTGCCCGCGACCGCCGGTTCGGGGGTGGCGTCGACGGTCAGCCTGGCCGCCCGCTGCACCTTGGCGGTGGTCAGGTTGCCCCAGACGGCCACCTCGGACGAGGAGCTGAGGAAGTCGTCCGAGGCGGTGCCGTCGACGTGGGCGTACAGGCCCGCGGCCTTCCACGTGGTGGCGTCCGCGGCGTCGTACAGGTACTCGTACGGGTCGACCGGGATGTTCTCGGAGCAGCTCTCGGTGACCGTGGTGTCCGTCGTCGCGGTCGTCGTGCAGGTGGGCATGACGGCCGGGTCCAGCTCGTTGGCGAGCGACCTCAGCGTGCCGCGGTAGAGCATCACCGCGGCGAACGTCTTCTTGTTGTCGATGACCAGGTCGGCTGGCCGGGTGAGGGTGTACGTCACCGGCACGTTCACCGTCTTGGTGGTGCCCACGACGATCGCCTTGCCCTTGTTCACGGTCACGTCGGAGAAGACCAGGTTCGGCGTGGCCGCGGAGGCGGCGGGCGCCGTGACGCCGGCCAGGGCCAGGGCGCCGGTCAGGGCGGTGCCTATGGCGAGCTTTCGCATGTTTCCCCACATTCGGAACGGGCCCCCGGGCGACGTCGCGCTCCAGAGCAAGGGCCCGTAGTGGGGTGACCATAGATCATCACGGATGCGGGGGCGATGAGGGGGGTCTGTGAAGATCGCCTGAATCGACCCGCGCCCGCACCGGGGTCACGGCACCGGCCGCTCAGTCGCCGCGGAAGGGGGCCGTGTCGAGGGTGGGGTAGGGGGCCGGGAGGGGCAGCGGGTCGCCGAGGTTCACCTTCTCGTCGGTCTGGTAGTAGGCCTCGGTGGGGTCGTCGCCGGGGAGGACGGGGTCGGTGTAGCAGTGGGCCGTTTTCGTGTGGCGGTCGATGAGGACGTAGACCGGGATGCCGGCTGCGGCGTAGGTGCGGAACTTGGGACCGGTGTCGGTCTCGTGGTTGGTCGAGGTGACCTCTCCGACGAGGGTGATCATGTCGATGGGGTACCAGCCCCTGTGGGCCTTGCGGTAGGACTCGTCGAGTTCGGTTGGATTGCGGCGGCAGACGTAGAAGTCCGGGACGACGAGAGCCATCGTCCGACCGTCTGGGTGGGGCACTCGGAAGCCGTCGTTCACCCCCGCCATGTCCAGTCCGGCCAGGTGAAACTGGACGATGAGTTTCACGGCACCCGGCGCCGGAATGCCCCGCTCGTTCACTCGAACGAGTGTGCTGAACCGTTCCGCTACCGTCCGCTCGTGGCCGACCGCTGCGGGGCGATCGGGGTCGTCGCCGCCACCTGCGGGGAGTCCGAGTCGGCGAACGCCGACGGTGCCGCCACCCCGGCGGCACGGTCGGGGGTCTCCTCGTCCAGGAGTACGGCCGTCTCGCCGCCCACGATGCGGATGTGCGCCGCGTCGAACGCGCGCTTGATCCGCCAGCGCAGCTCGCGTTCCACGGTCAGGGCCTTGCCCGGCATGGTCTTCGCGGAGACGCGGACCACCATGGAGTCGATGAGCACGGAGTCCAGGCCGAGCACCTCGATGGGGCTCCACAGGACCTCGTTCCAGGGCTCTTCCTTGGCCATCTTCTCGGCGACCTCGCCGAGGGTGGCCCGGACCTTGTCCAGGTCCTCGCTGGCCCGCACGGTGACGTCGACGCCCGCCGTGGCCCAGCCCTGCGAGAGGTTGCCGATGCGCTTGATCTCGCCGTTGCGGACGTACCAGATCTCGCCGCTCGCGCCGCGCAGCTTGGTCACGCGCAGTCCGACCTCGACCACCTCGCCGGAGGCCACCCCCGAGTCGATGGTGTCACCGACGCCGTACTGGTCCTCCAGGATCATGAACACGCCCGACAGGAAGTCAGTGACCAGGTTCCGGGCACCGAAACCGATCGCGACACCCGCGACACCGGCGGAGGCCAGCAGTGGTGCCAGGTCGATCTGGAAGCTGCTCAGCACCATCAGCGCGGCCGTGCCGAGGATCAGGAAGCTCGCCACCGACCGCAGCACCGACCCGATCGCCTGCGAGCGCTGCCGCCGCCGCTCGGCGTTGACCAGCAGCCCGCCGAGGGTGGTGCCCTCCGCCGACTCCACGGTCCGGTTCATCCGGTCGATGAACTTGGTTATCGCCCGCAGCACGATCTTTCTGAGCGCCACGGCGATCACCACGACCAGCAGTACCTTCAGCCCGATCGCCAGCCACGTCGACCAGTTCTGCTCGACCCAGCTGGCCGTGTGCACGGCGCTCTCCTGGGCGTCCTGGAGCGTGGGGACGGTCGTGGTCGCCGACTCCGAGGGAGTCGGCGACGGCGACGGACCGGCGGCCGTGAGGACGGCGGGCAAGGACACGGCGGGTACCTCCAGGCGGTGCGCTACTGCCCTCCGGTACGGCTGACAAGGTCGGGTACGGCGTTCAAGGTCACGGAAAGGTCACCGGACGGGCAGGAACACCACACTAACGGGGCATTGTGTGTGGGCCCTGCCGTTGGGAGGAGGAGAGACCGTGCTCACGCCTGCTTCTCACCACCGGTTCTCGCCACCCCTTGAACAGGCCTGCTGGAACAGGCCCGCTTGAAAAGGGGTGCGACCGGGGGATGAATGCCGTGTGGTCGAAAACACTCCCAGCCCGTTACCGGGAGATGGTGGCGCGTCCACCAGGCATGAGGGGAGACTGGCCACAGATCGTCCCGGCGCGAGCCACGCGCCGCCGACGCCCAAGGAGGCACCCGTGCCGCATGTCCTGGTCCTCAACGCGTCGTACGAGCCGCTCGGCGTCGTACCGCTCCGCCGCGCGCTCGTCCTCGTCCTGGAGAACAAGGCAGTCGCCTTGGAGGAATCCGGCGCCTATATGCACAGCGCAACCGTCACAGTCCCCGCACCCAGCGTGGTCCGGCTCAAGCGATTCGTACGGGTTCCCTACCGGGGGCCCGTCCCTCTCACCCGAAGGGCGCTCTTCGCGCGCGACGGGGGCCGGTGCATGTACTGCGGTGGCGTCGCAACCAGCGTCGACCACGTCATCCCGCGCAGTCGCGGGGGTCAGCACGTCTGGGACAACGTGGTGGCGTCCTGCCGCCGCTGCAACCACGTCAAGGCCGACCGCCATCTCTTCGAGATCGGCTGGCGGCTGCGGCACAAACCAGCCCCGCCCACCGGTCTGGCCTGGCGCATCATCGGGACCGGCCATAGGGACCCGCGCTGGCTGCCGTACTTGCAGCCGTACGGCGCGGACGACGCCCTGGCCCGGATCGACGGCATCTCCGCCTGACGATCCGGGCCTTCGCATACCCCGTGGCCACCGGTTCGGCCACGGGGCCCTCCGCCGTGCACGGGGCGCCCGGCCGGGCCCGCTCACCTGGGCCGTCGCGACGCGCCCACCTGCCGGCACCGGCGGGCCCCGCCTCTCGCCGCCCGGCGCGTGACCTCGGTCGGTCAGGCGTCTACCGCGGTCACGCGCCGGGCGGCGAGCACTCGATGCCGGAGACCGTCGCGGCCGCAGGGGCGGCCTGGCCGGGCGCGTGGGCGGGGGCGGCCTGCTCGTCGAGCCCCCGGGCGGTGTGGATCCGCAGCAGTCCCTCGATGCCGCGCAGCAGGGTCTCGCCGGCCAGGACGGGATCGCCCAGGTAGCCGGCGCTCATCGCGCCGTCGCGGAGCATGACGAAGTGCCGCCCGGCGTGCTCGGCCTGGGTGGCCGAGATCTCGGCGAACAGTCCGGTGATCGTCCGCAGGAACCATGCGCGGTGCTGCACGACGGCACGGTGGACCGGGTGGCCGGGGTCGGGGAACTCCGCCGCCGCGTTGAGGAAGGCGCAGCCGCGGTAACCGGGGGAGCGGATCTGCTCGACCAGGGACGCGCCAATGCCCCGCAGGATGCCGTCGGGCGGCGTGTCCATGGCCGTCAGGGAGCCGATCTGGGTACGGATCGCCTGGTCGACGCTGCCGAGGTAGGCGACGGCGAGGTCTTCCTTGCTGCGGAAGTGGCGGTAGAAGGTGGCGTTGGTGACCTTCGCCTCGGCGACCAGGCGGTCGACGCCCACCTTGTGGATGCCCTCCGCGTAGAAGAGCCGCCCGGCGGTCCTCAGGAGGCGTTCCCGGGCCTCGGAGACCCGCCTGCCGGTGCCCGTCCCGGCTTCCGTCTTCGTCATGTCACCCATGGTAGCGGGTAGAACGCTCTCTCTTGTCTTCGTGGAGAAGGTGTGCCAGGGTCGGGCCAGAAAGGAGAGAGAACGTTCTCTCTCGTCTTCCCTCGCCGATCTCCCCATCCGTGTCCCTGCCCGTAGTCACTGGAGAACCCATGGCATCCACCGCCTCCACCGAGTCCGTCGCCGCCACGCCCGCCCTGCGCCGGCTGTACGTCACCCGCTTCGTCTTCGCCGTCGCGTGGGCCGCGCTCCTGCTGTTGTCCGGCTCCGGGCTCACCGCCGGGGCCAGGCTGCTGCTGTTCCTCTATCCCGCCTTCGACGTGGCCGCGGCCGTCGTCGACGCCAGGTCGGCGCGCGCCGCCGGGCCGCTCAAGGGCCTGTACGCCAACATGGCCGTCAGCGTGTTCGCCGCCGTCGGCGTCGCGGTCGCCGGCACCTCGGGCGTCGCCGACGTGCTGCGTGTCTGGGGCGCGTGGGCGGTCGTCTCCGGCCTCGTCCAGCTCCTCGTGGGCGTCGCCCGCCGGCCGATGGGCGGCCAGTGGCCCATGATCCTCAGCGGCGGCATCTCCGTCCTCGCCGGCGCGTCCTTCATCCGAAGCGCCACCCAGGACGACCCCTCGCTGACCGCCCTCGCCGGCTATGCCACGCTCGGCGGGATCTTCTTCCTCGTCTCGGCGATCCGCCTGTCCCGCCCGGCCCGCAGGACCTGACCCGCCGTCCCCCTCCGGGCGCGAGCGGATCCGTACCGCACAGGGTGAGGTCCGGTCAGCCGCCGCCGCGCGGGCCCTCAGGACGCGCGCCGCGCACGGCGTACAGCGCGCCGCCCACCGTGAAGGCCCCCAGGGCAGCGGCCCACGCGCCCGGTTGTGTCCCCGGCTGCATGGGCCACGCCCACACCGTCGCCGCGCCCGAGTGCGCCCCCGCCGAGCCCAGATAGACGGCACTGACGTAACCGAAGGCCGGGAGCCAGCTCAGGCGGGCGCCGAGCAGCACGGCCGCCGCTGCCGTGACACCCGTACAGCCCAGGGTGTTGCGGATCATGGCCGGTGGTCCGAAGACCTCCGGATGCCCCAGCACCGCCAGCGGCAGCAGCGCCGCCGACAGCGCGGTCAGCCCGGCGAGCTGGGTCAGCCGCCGCGGCCACCACGGCCGTACGGCCGTACCGTCCAGTTCCTCGGAGGGCGAGCGCAGGCTCACCCCGATCACCGCGGCCGCCAGCAGCGGGGCCAGGGCGACGACGGGGACGCGGCGGTCGGGGTCCAGAAAGCCGTCCAGGCGGGCCGCCGCCCAGACGGCGAAGCCGGTCGTACCGGCGAGCGCGGCCAGGGAGGCGGGGAGGCCGCGGGAGCGGGCGTGGAGCAGGTGGCCGTTGGACGTCACAGGGCCGGCACCCCGCTCGGGTCGCACGCGGCCCGGGCCGCGAAGTACGCCGACAGCCAGTCGCGGCGCTCCTGTTCGCCCATGGCCGCCAGGCGGGCCCGGGCCGCGCGGCGCCCGGCCAGGGCGGCCCGGCGCCTCGCATCGCCCTGGGAGTCCAGGTCGTCGAAGTACCGCCGGGAAGGGAGGGGCGCAAGGTAGTTCTCGACGGCGTCGTCGGCCCGCTCGAAACGGGCGCCCAGCCGGTCGTCCGGACAGTCACCCCGCAGCACCAGCGTCCCCACGGCCTCCCGCGCGAACTCCCCGGTATCGGTCAGCCGCCCCCGCACGAACGACCAGCCGAGCGGCGTCAGCGACGGCAGCTCCGCCTCGTCGTCGCGCGGGCCGCCGTCGCGGTCCTCCCAGCGCACGGGCAGGTTCCGTACGCCCTTCAGCCTGCCCGTGACACCCGACAGCGCATCGGTGATCTGCGGGAGCGCACCCGCGTACCGGGCGTTGACGCACACGGCCGGGGCGACGGACGTGTCGCACACCTGCCGCCGGGTCAGCGGGTCGGTGTGCCACAGCCCGTCCCCGGTCTGCGCGAGGAGGGCGCCCGCGGCGGTCGCGGCGGCCAGCGGCAGCAGGGCCGTCCACCGGCGCCGGGCCGCGTACGCCAGGACGGCCGCTCCCGCCAGGCCCCCGGCCCACACCGCCATCGCCATCGGCTGCCACCACACCGGCACCCAGCTCTCCATGACCGGGAACGCCGGGTTGAGATACCGCCCGGCCCCCTCGTGCGCGGCCGCCGTCACCCCCAGCCCCACGTACCCGGCCATCGCCAGCAGCGGAGCCGTGAGCCGCGCGGGCACCAGCCGCCCCACCGCATGGCCGGCGAGCACCGCGGCCCCCGACACGCACGCGTCCGTCGGCACCAGCGCCGGACGTGGGCCGTCCCCCAGGGCGTACGGCCAGGTCGCGAGCAGCGCCAGTCCCGCCGCGACCGCGTACCCGGCGGCCACCCACAGGGCCGTCGGCAGCGCGGCCACCAGGAAACGGGCCAACGGCGGGCGTGGAACCGTCGCCCACAGCTCCTCCGTACGGCGCCGCCGCTCCCGCCCGCCCTGCCAGCAGCCCGCCGCCGCGGCCGCCGGGACCGTGATCAGCACGGCGTTGTGCAGCTCGGCGGCCGTCTCCGCCCAGCCGCCCTGCCACCGGTCGGCCGACGCGGCGAGCAGCACCCCGAGCGTCAGCAGCACGGTGAGCCCGGCCCAGGGGGCGAAACCCCGGCGGGCCTCGGTCACCAGCGGGGTCTGTGTCACGACGTTCGTCTGTGTCACGGCGTTCATCGCGGCGCCTCCGTCGCGCGGTGGGCGCGCAGGGCCGCCGTGTAGCCGCGTTCGACGGGGTGGTCGCCGGGGCCGCCGGAGGTCTCGCCGAGGGCGGCGAGCGCCCCGGGTGTGCCCCGGTAGGCGACCCGGCCCGCGTCGAGGAGGGTGACCTCCGTACAGGCCGCCGCCACGTCCTCCACCAGATGGGTGGAGACGACCACGGTCGTCGAGGCGCCCAACTCGCGCAGCAACTCCCGGAACTCCACGCGCTGTTCGGGATCAAGTCCGGCGGTCGGTTCGTCGAGCAGCAGGAGGTCGGGTTCGTTGACGATCGCCTGCGCGACACCGAGCCGGCGGACCATGCCGCCGGACAGCGTCCGGACCTTCGCGTCGGCGCGGTCGGCCAGCCCCACCCGGGCCACCGCCCGTTCGACGGCGGCGGGGGTCCCGGCCGCGGGCAGCTCCTTGAGCCAGGCCACGTACGCCACGAACTCCCGGACGGTGAACCCCGGGTAGTAGCCGAACTCCTGTGGCAGGTACCCGAGTCGAGCGCGGACCTCGCCGAGGGCGCGCCGCCCGGCGGTGTCCCGGCCGAGCAGCTCCACCCGGCCGGCGGACGGCCGGGCGACGGTCGCCAGCACCCTGATCAGCGAGGTCTTCCCGGCGCCGTTGGGGCCCAGCAGTCCGTGCACACCGGTGCCGAGCGTGAGATCGACAGAGTCCAGGGCGACGGTCCCGCGGTGCCGGACGCGCAGACCGGTCACTCGTATGCTCAACGGTTCTCCAGATGGTCGTAGGCGCCGCGGCGGGCGGCCAGCAGCGCGGCGCAGACGACGGCGGCCGCGGCCCAGCCGGGCTGGACGCCGTCGAAACAGGTGGCCAGCCGTCCGGCCAGCCGGGTGGTGAGCGGCCCGCCGGGGGCGGCGACGGCCGGGACGAGGACGGCGGCCAGCCAGCCGCCGGCGACCACGGCGGTCGCGGTGCGGCAGCCGACGTATGACGCGAGCGTCAGGGAGCCCAGGGTCAGCGCCAGCCCCGGCAGCAGCCAGGCGGCCGCGCCGGGGGCGCCCGAGGCGGGCAGGGCCGCGCCGGTGAGGGTCAGGGCGGGAACGCTGACGCCGAGGACGGCGGCGGTGCGGGTGAGGGCGAGGCGGAGACCGCCGGAAGGGGTGGCCGCGGTGATCTCGTGCAGGGGGTCGGCGTGCGGGCCGTAGGAGAGGGCGACGCCGGACACCGGGACGACCGGGGCGATGGTGAGGAGGAGGGTGCGGGTGGCGGCGTAGCCCGCGGCGTGATCGAGGAGGAGGGCGCCGATGGTCACGGAGAGCAGGGCGAGGAGCCAGGTGCCTCGCAGGGCGGGGCCGAGGGCCCAGAGGGCGGGTTCGAGGCGGGGGGTCCGCCGCGGTGCGGTGGGGGCTGGCCGTGTCCGCGCGGCGGAGCCGCACGGGTCGGAGCCGCGCGCCTCTTCGGGGCGCGTGGTGGCCGCCGTCAGTACCGAGCCCCGTATCTCCGCCAGCTCCGCTCCCGCCGCTGTCGCCCGTACCGCCGCCGATACCCGGGTCGCGCAGCCGGTGCAGGTCTCCAGGTGTTTCTCCAGGGACCAGGCGTCCGCTTCCGGCAGGGAGCCGTCGGCGTAGCGCAGGGCCAGGTCCTCGGCGGCGTGCCAGGCCGTCGTCATGCCGGGCCTCCCGTCGGTGAGGGGTTCAACCGGGACAAGGCCGCGCGGAGTTCGGCCCTCGCGCGGACGGCGCGGGACTTGACCGTGCCTTCGGGTATGCCGAGCAGGCGGGCGGTCTCCCGGGTGGTCAGGCCGTCCACGACCGTGGCCCGGAGCACCTCGCGCAGTTCCGGGGAGATACGGTCCAGGGCGGTGCCGACGTCGCCGTACTCCAGGGCGGTGAGGACGCGGTCCTCCGCCGAGGGCGCCACGGCGGGCGGGGCGGGAAGGGTCTGCGCGCGGGCCGCGCGCTCCTGGACCCGGCCGGCGTCCACCAGGCGGCGGGCCGCGATCGTCCAGAGCCAGCCGCCGGCCTCCTGCCCGCGGTGCCCGGCCGCCGACCGCCACACCGTGACGAAGGTGTCCTGGAGCACCTCCCGCACCACCTCGGGGTCGGCACAGCGCCGGGTCAGCCGGGCGTGCAGCCAGCCCGCGTGCCGGTCGTAGAGGACGGCCAGCGCCGAGGCGTCCCCGGCCGCGACCGCACGCAGCAGTGCCGCGTCCCCGTCCGCGTCGTCGTTCTCGCGGTGGCCCCCCATGGGGCGGAACAGTCTCACACCGTCTCTATCGATCACCCGGACGCGGTCGGTTCGCGGGGCGGGGCCGGCCGTCACGCGTGCCCTCGCGACGACGGGGTAGGGCTCCTCTGACCCGGCATTCGCCGCCGTACCCGACGTCATGACGAGGAGGCCGCCGTGGCCGCAACGGTTCATCATCCGATCCCGGCCCAGTTCAAACCCCCGGTGCGGACCGAGGTGGAGCCCCACCTGTACGTGTCCGGCGCCGAGAGCGCGGGCGCCGAGGCCCCGCTGACCAGTGAGCCGCCGCTGCCCGACGCCGAGCCCCTCACCAGTGAACCGCCGCTGGCCGACGCGGTCCCGCTGACCAGCGAGCCGGGGTTGTAGATGAACGAAGCCCTGGACCCGGGGCTGTGCCGGCTCGCGGAGCTGCACGGCGTCGCCACCTCCTACAGCCCCGCCCCGGACCGTACGGTCGCCGCCTCCGCCGGGGCCGTGACCGCCGCGCTGGGCGCGCTGGGCGTCGACGCGAGCGGCCCGGAGGCCGTCCGCGCCGCCCTCGCCGACCGGGAGCGGGAGCTCGCCGGACGGCTGCTGCCGCCGACGGTCGTCCACTGGGCGGGCACCGGCGAGATCGCCCTCGGCCTGCCCGCCGGCACCCGCCTTCAGGTGCGGACGGAGGACGGGGAGAGCCGGGAGGACGTGCGGGACCTGCCGCCCGGGGTGCATCTGCTGACCGCCGCCGCGCCCGACGGCCGCACCGCCCGTGCCCACCTGATCGTCGCCCCCGACCGGCTGCCCACCCCCGCCACCCGCTCGTACGGCATCCTCGTCCAGCTCTACTCGCTGCTGTCCCGCCGCTCCTGGGGCATGGGCGACCTCGGGGACCTCGCCGAGCTGGCCGACTGGGCCGGACGCACGGCCGGGGCGGGGTTCGTACAGGTCAACCCCTTGCACGCGGCCGTACCCGGAGCCCCGACCGACCCCTCCCCCTACCGCCCCTCCTCCCGCCGGTTCCCCGACCCGGTGCACCTGCGGCCGGAGGCCGTCCCCGAGTACACCGCGGTCCCTGCGGTCACGGACCGTGCCGGGCGGCTGCGCTCCGCCGTCCTCGACCAGGGCGCCCTCATCGACCGGGACGCGGTGTGGGAGCTGAAGCGCGAGGCGCTGGCCACGGCGGCCGCCGCACCGCTCGGCCCCGACCGGCAGGCCGCCTACGACGCGTTCCGCGCCGCGGAGGGGCAGGCCCTGGACGACCACGCCACCTGGTACGCGCTCGCCGAGCGGCACGGCCCCGACTGGCACCGGTGGCCCGAGGCCCTGCGCGACCCCCGCTCGCCGGAGACCGCCCGCGCCCGCGCCGAGCTGGCCGACCGCGTCGGCTTCCACGCCCGCCTCGCCTGGCTCACCGTCAGCCAGCTCACCGCGGCCCAGCACGCCGCCCGCGAGGCCGGCATGCCGGTCGGGATCGTGCACGACCTCGCCGTCGGCGTGCACCCCGCGGGCGCCGACGCCTGGGCCCAGCAGGACCACTTCGCCGCCGGGATGTCCGTCGGCGCCCCGCCCGACGCCTTCAACGCCCGCGGCCAGGACTGGGGGCTGCCGCCCTGGCGCCCCGACCGCCTCGCCGCCTCCGGCCACGCGCCCTTCCGGGAGCTCCTGCGCGCCCTCTTCCGCTACGCCGGCGCCCTGCGCATCGACCATGTGATGGGCCTGTTCCGGCTCTGGTGGGTGCCGCAGGGCAGCCCGCCCACCGAGGGCACCTACGTCCGCTACGACGCCGAGGCCATGCTGGCCCTGCTGGCCCTGGAGGCCACCCGGGCCGGGGCGGTGGTGATCGGAGAGGACCTGGGCACGGTGGAGCCGGGGGTGCGCGAGACGCTCCAGCGGCACGGGGTGCTCGGCACGTCCGTGCTCTGGTTCGAACGGGACTGGGCGGGCGACGGCCGCCCCCTGCCCCCGGACCGCTGGCGCGCCGACTGCCTCGCCACCGCCACCACCCACGACCTGCCGCCCACCGCCGCGCGCCTCACCGGCGAACACGTCGAACTCCGCGACCGCCTCGGCCTGCTCACCCGCCCGCTCGGGACGGAACGGGCCGAAGCGGCGGCCGACACCGCGGAGTGGCTGGCCCTGCTGACCCGGCTCGGCCTGCTCGCCGCGGCCGAGTCCGGCGACGAGGAGGCCGAGATCCGTGCCGTCCACCGCTTCCTGCTGCGCACCCCGGCCCGCATGATCGGCGTCTGGCTCCCGGACACCGTCGGCGACCGCCGCCCCCAGAACCTCCCCGGCACCTGGGACCAGTACCCGAACTGGCGCCTCCCCGTCGCCGACACGAAGGGCCGCCCGGTGACCCTGGAGGAGCTGACGGCCTCGGAGCGGGTACGGGCGCTGTTCCGGACCCTGCACACGGACAGCCCGTCCACGCCCTGACGACCCCGCCCGGTCCGTGACCACCCGCCGCGGACGGGAGGACGCGGACCGGGCGGAGCCGGACCGGGCAGGCCTGGATCGGGTGGACGTGGACGGGTTGACATGGACCGGGCGGACTTGTACCCGGTAGGCCTGGATCGGGTGGCCTGGACCGGCAGGCCTGGATCGGGTGGCCTGGACCGGCAGGCCTGGACCGGCAGGCCTGGATCGGGTGGCCTGGACCGGCAGGCCCGGACCGGGTGGCCTGGACCGGCAGGCCCGGACCGGGTGGACGCGGACCGGTCCGTGAGCTCGGGAAAGGTGGCCGGAGGCCGGGGCGGGGCGCCGGTCCGGGATCCTTGAGTCATGCGTGCCGCCCGTCTGATCCGCATGGCGCTTCTCGTCCAGTCGAGCCCAGGGATGACCGCCGACGCCCTCGCCCGCGAGCTGGACGTCTCCAGGCGCACGGTGATCCGCGACGCCCAGGCCCTCCAGGAGGCGGGCGTCCCCCTCCGGGCCGAGCGCGGCCGGGCGGGCGGCTACCGGCTGGCGCCGGGCCACCGGACCCGGCTCACCACGCTCCACCCCACCGAGGCGGAGACGCTCTACCTCTCCGGTCTGCCCACGGCCCTGCGCGACCTGGGACTGTCCGACGCGGCCGACACGGCCCGGCTGAAGCTGTCGGCCACCCTGCTGCCCTCGCTGCGCGCGGCCGCCGAGTCGTCGGTGCGCCGCTTCCACCTGGACGCCCCGGCCTGGTTCCGCGAACCGTCGGCCCCGGAACTGCTCCCGGAGCTGGCCCGCGCCGTCTGGTCCGACCGCACCGTCGAGCTGGACTACGCGCGGCCGGGCCGCGACGGCGCGCCGCCCCGCACGGTGACCCGCCTGCTGGAGCCGTACGGACTCGTTCTGAAGGCAGGCGTCTGGTACGTCGTGGGCCGGATACCGGCCGGCCGGACGACGGGCCGGGACGCTGTCTGGCGCACCTACCGCGTCGACCGCGTCACGGCCCTGTCGCCCGCGCCCGCCGGTGACCCCTTCGTCCGCGACCCGTCCTTCGACCTGGCCGCGCACTGGCAGGCCCAGGCCGCCGGGTTCGCCCGGGCGCTGCTGCGCACGACCGTCACCGTGCGGCTGACCGGGCGCGGCCTGCGGCGCCTGCCCTCCGTGACGGACCCGGCGGGGGCGGCCGGGGCACTGGTGTCCGCGGCGGCGGCCGTGCCGGACGCCGCGGGGCGGGTCACGCTCGACCTGCCGGTGGAGTCGGAGGACATCGCCTTCGGCCAGCTGACCGCCCTGGGCGCGGACGTCGAGGTGCTGGCCCCGGCGGGCCTGCGCGCCCGCTTCCGCGAGCACGCGCGGGCCCTGGCCGCGCTGTACGACGCGGCGCCGGAGGATCAGCGGTAGTCGTCCGGCGAGCCGTTCTTCCCGCCGAACCTGACCTCCTCGAAGTACGCCAGCGCGTCCGGCCGGCTGCCGTCCACGTCCCGTACGCCGTAGGCCCTGGCGAGCTCCGCGCTGGAGGTGGACCTGCCGTTCCAGCGGGCGGCCCGGTCCGGGTCGGCGGCGAGCGCGGCGACCGCGCGGGCGAGGTAGTACGGCGACTCGGCGACGGCGAAGTCCGGTTCCCGGGCGACGGCGTCCCGCCAGTTCTCCTCTCGCACGCCGAAATGGCTGAGCATCTGCTCCGAGCGCAGGTAGCCCGGCGTGACGGCGACCGCCGTGCCGCCGTACTCCGCCAGCTCCTGGCCCAGCCCGAACGCGATGCGGATCGGGGCGGTCTTCGCGAGGTCGTAGTAGAGGTTCTCGCGGTAGCGGCGGTTGAAGACCGCCGTGCCGTCGGTGACCTCCACGTGCAGCGGCGCGTCCGAGCGGACCAGGAGCGGGAGGGCGAGTGCCGCGGTGATCACGTGCGAGCGCACCCCGAGGTCCAGGATGCGCAGGCCGTCGGCGAGCGGGGTCTCCCAGCTCTTCTTGCCGAAGACGGAGCCGACGAGCAGGTGCTCGCCGCCCCAGAGGTCGTTGACGAGGATGTCGAGCCGCCCCTGTTCCCGGCCGATCCGCTCGACGAGGACCCGGACCCGGTCGGGGTCCAGATGGTCGGTGGGGACGGCGATGCCGGTGCCGCCGGCCGCGGTGACCAGCTCCGCGGTCTCCTCGATGGTCTCGGTGGTCCGGCCGACCTCGCTCGCGTGCTCGCGGGTGGTGCGGCCGGTGACGTAGACGGTGGCGCCGGCCCGGCCGAGTTCGACGGCGAGGGCCCGTCCGGCGCCGCGGGTGGCCCCGGCGACCAGCACGATCCGGCCGGCCAGCCGCGTGCCGGTGTCCGGGGAGCCGGTGCTCTCGGTGCCGGGGTCTTGGTTGCTGACGTCTTGCTTGCCGACGTCTTGCTTGCCGGCGTCTCGGTCGCTGAGGTCCTGGTTGCAGGTGTCCTGGTCCATGGCACCACGGTGCCCGCCAAAGGTGACAGTTCACGTCACCTTTTTCCGGGAATCCTCCCGGCTGAGGGGTGATGGCGGCTTACGGGCACCCCGGACGCGCGCCCTCCAGGCCGGCCCGCTAACTTTGGCTTCGTGGACAAGAAGAACGCCCTGCGCGCCGGCGCCCTGGCTGCCGGTACGACGCTGATGATGCTGCTCATGTCGTCGCCCGCCCTCGCGCTCGCGCGTGACGACGGTGACGACCCCGGCAAGGGCCTGAGCGTCGTCCAGACGCTGGGCCTCTACGTCCTGATCCCGCTCGTGCTGTTCGCGGTCATCGCCGGCCTCGTGATGGTGCTGGACAGGTCCAAGGTCCGGGTCACCAAGCCGAAGGCCAAGGCGTAGGACCTGGGCCTCCCGCTCCACCGAGGGCGCCGGCCGGTCTCCGTACGTGCCGCACGTACGGGAGCCGACCGGCGCCCTCGGCGTGTCGCCCAGAGGACCGGCGCGGTCGGACACCGCGTCGCTCAGGGGACCGGCGCGGTCAGGTACCGCTGCACGGTCGGCCCGAGCCACGCCACGATCTCGGCGCGCGCCAGCGCCACCACCGGCGGCAGCCGCAGCACGTAACGGGTCAGGGCGAACCCCATCAGCTGCGCCGCGCACAGCCCCGCCCGCGTCGCCACCTGCTCCGGGTCCGGGCACACCCGCTGCGCCACCGGGACCACCTGCTCCTGGAAGATGCCCTGCAGGCGCTCCGCTCCCGCCTTGTTGGTGACGGCGACCCGCAGCATCGCGGTGAGCTCTTCGTTCGCCTCCCAGATGTCGAGGAAGTGGCCCGTCAGCGCCTGCCCGACCTCGCCCCGCGGCACCTGGGACACATCGGGCATCCGCAGGTCCAGCGTGACGGCGGCCGCGAAGAGGCCGTCCTTGCTGCCGAAGTAGCGCATGACCATCGAGGGGTCGATACGGGCGTCCTTGGCGATGGCCCGGATGGTGGCGCGCTCGAAGCCGTCGGCGGCGAAGCGCTCGCGGGCGGCGGCCAGGATGGCGGAGCGGCTGGCGTCCGAGCGGCGAGCCGCCGGGCCGTTCGCGGACTCTGTGCTTCTACTGGGGGTGCCGGTCATGCCAACGAGCGTAGGCCAACGAACGTGGGCCAACAAGCGTGGGCCAACAAGTGTTGACTGTGAAATGAGCCCGGCCTAGGGTGGTCAACAGTTGTTGGCCAACGAGCGTTGGTCAACAATCGTGGGTCAACAAGCGTTGGCAAACAACTGTTGGTAAACAACTGTTGGCAAACATGGCACAGGCATCCAGGAGGCCCCCATGAACGGCACGACCGGCACCCCCGGCTCCCCTTCCGGCGCCGCCCCCGAAACCGCCCGTGTGATCGTCGTGGGCTCCGGCCCCACCGGCCTGCTCCTCGCCGGTGACCTGGCCGCCGCCGGCATCCCGGTCACCCTCCTCGAAAAGCGCCCCCACAAGATCAGCAACCTCTCCCGGGCCTTCGTCCTGCACGCCCGTGCCCTGGAGCAGCTCGACGCCCGGGGCCTCGCCGACCAGCTGGAAGCCGTCGGCCGGCCCCTCGGCCGCCTCAACCTCTTCAACGGGCTCAGCCTCGACCTCGGCACCCTGCCCTCCCGCTTCCGGCACGTCCTCGTACTGCCGCAGTACGAGGTCGAGAAGGTGCTGGAGCGCCGGGCGGCCGAGGCGGGCGTCGACTTCCGCAACGAGTGCGAGGTGACCGGCCTGACCCAGGACACGGCCGGGGTCACCGTGCACGTCAAGGGTGCCGAGAGCCTGCGCGCCGCGTACGTGGTCGGCACCGACGGCATGCGCAGCGTGGTGCGGGAGGCGGTCGGGCTGCCGTTCCCGGGCAGGTCGGCGATCCGGTCGGTCGTCCTCGCCGACGTACTGCTCGCCGAGAAGCCCGAGGCGCTGCTGACGGCCGCCGCGGTCGGCGACGCGTTCGCGTTCCTGGCGCCCTTCGGCGACGGCTACCACCGGGTCATCTGCTGGCACCGCGGCCGCGACGTCCCCGACCACGAGCCGGTCGGCCTCGACGAGGTCAGGGAGATCACCCGGCTGGCGCTGGGCAAGGACTACGGGATGCACGACGCCCGCTGGATGTCCCGCTTCCACAGCGACGAGCGGCAGGTGCCCAGCTACCGGGTCGGCCGGGTCTTCCTGGCCGGTGACGCGGCGCACGTGCACACCCCGGCCGGCGGCCAGGGCATGAACACCGGCCTGCAGGACGCGGCCAACCTGAGCTGGAAGCTCGCCGCCGTGCTGCACGGCCACGCGGACCCCGCCCTGCTCGACACCTACCACAGCGAACGGCACCCGGTCGGCAGGTCGGTCCTGCGCAGCAGCGGTGCCATCGTCCGCCTCGCGATGGCCAAGGGCCCCATGCTGGCCGTGCGCAACGTACTGATCCGCGCGCTCGGCCACGTCGGCCCGGTCCGCCGCGGGATCATGGCCCAGGTCACCGGCGTCGGCTACCACTACCCCGCACCGCGGGGCGCCCACCGCCTCGTCGGCACCAGGGTCCCCGACCTCACACTGGCCGACGTCTCGCCCGACGTCTCGCCCTCGCCCGGCGCGCCGGGCGGCGCCGCGGCCGACGGCGGCCGCCTGTACGAGGCCCTGCGCGGCGGCCGGTTCGTCCTGGTCACCCCCGCCGCCGGCCCGTACGGCACGGGCACGGCGGCGCGGTACGGCGACCGGCTGGCCGTGGCGCACTGGCGAAGCGACCGGCGTACGGCCCTCCTGGTGCGCCCCGACGGCTACGTGGCCTGGGCGGCCGAGGACGCCCAGGCGCCCGGCATCGAGCAGGCGCTGGCCACCCACCTCGGGTGACCGGTTCAGGCGAGGGTGCAGTCCGTGGCCCTGGTGTCGAGGGTGGCGCGGCCGTCCCGTGCCGTCGCGGGGACGGCGCTGTGCCAGGCGCCGTCCCGGGCACTCGGCTCGTCCTGGGGGATGGGCACTGCGCGAAGGAGGCGGGGCGCCCGGTGTCCGTCACACCGGGCGCCCCGCCGCCGTACCGTCTGATGGCCGGCCGGCCGGCCGCTGCTGCCTACTGGGCGGCCGCGTCCGCCGCCTGGGCCCGCAGGGCGCGCTCGACGCCCGCGCGGGACTCCGAGACGAGCCGGGCCAGGGCCGCGTTGGGCTGGGCCGAGGCCAGCCAGGCGTCCGTCTTGGCGAGGGTCTCCCGGGAGACCTGGAGGGACGGGTAGAGGCCGACCGCGATCTGCTGGGCGATCTCGTGCGAGCGGGAGTCCCACACCGACTTCAGGATCTCGAAGTACCGGTCGGTGTACGGCGCCAGCAGCTCGCGCTGGTCGGTCTGGACGAAGCCGCCGATCACCGCCTCCTGCACCGCGTTGGGCAGCTTGTCGGAGTCGATGACCGACGCCCACGCCTCGGCCTTGGCCTCCTCGGTCGGGCGGGCGGCGCGGGCGGTGGCCGCGTGACGCTCGCCGGCGGCGGTCCTGTCCCGCTCGTACTCGCCCGCGATCTCCGCCTCGTCGAAGCGGCCGACCGCCGCCAGCCGTTCCACGAACGCCCAGCGCAGCTCGGTGTCGACGGCCAGGCCCTCGATGGTGTGGGTGCCCTCCAGCAGGCTCTCCAGGAGGTCCAGCTGCTCGGGGGTGCGGGCGGTGGCCGCGAAGGCGCGGGCCCAGGCCAGCTGGTGGTCGCTGGCCGGCGCGGCGGACCGCAGGTGGGCCAGCGTGGCGTCGGTCCAGCGGGTGAGCAGGGCCTCACGGGTGGCCGGGTCGGCGTACTGCTCGATGGCGAGCTTCACCTGGCGGTGCAGGGACTGCACGACACCGATGTCGGACTCCTTGCCGATGCCGGACAGCACGAGGGACAGGTACGCGCGGGTGGGGAGTTCGGCGTCCCGGGTCATGTCCCAGGCCGACGCCCAGCACAGCGCGCGGGGCAGCGAGGACTCGAAGTCGCCGAGGTGCTCGGTGACGAAGCGCAGGGACTCCTCGTCCAGGCGGACCTTGGCGTACGACAGGTCGTCGTCGTTGAGCAGGAACACCGCCGGGCGGCGGCGGCCGGCCAGCTGCGGTACGGCCGTCAGCTCGCCGTCCACGTCCAGCTCGAGCCGGTCGGTGCGGACCAGCTTGCCGGTCGCCTCGTCGAGGTCGTACAGGCCGACCGCGATCCGGTGCGGGCGCAGGACCGGCTCGCCCTTGGCGCCGGCCGGCAGCGCGGGGGCCTCCTGGCGGATGGCGAAGGAGGTGACGACACCGTCGGCGTCCGTCTCCACCTCCGGACGCAGGATGTTGATCCCGGCGGTCTGCAGCCACTTCTTCGACCAGGTGCTCAGGTCGCGCCCGGAGGTCTCCTCCAGGGCGCCCAGCAGGTCGGACAGGCGCGTGTTGCCGAACGCGTGCCGCTTGAAGTACGCCTGCACGCCCTTGAAGAACTCGTCC
Organism: Streptomyces shenzhenensis; assembly: GCF_021462265.1. Lineage (GTDB taxonomy): Bacteria > Actinomycetota > Actinomycetes > Streptomycetales > Streptomycetaceae > Streptomyces > Streptomyces shenzhenensis. The sequence continues at coordinate 236,931 of NZ_JAJONF010000007.1, forward strand.
ATGCCGACGTACGCGACGAGCTGCTTGAGGACCGAGGCTCCCTTGGCGTACGTGATGCCGTCGAAGTTGACGAGCACGTCGTCCAGGTCGCGGATCTCGGCCATGATCGGGTGCGTGGAGGGCAGCTGGTCCTGCCGGTACGCCCAGGTCTTCATCTGGTTGGCGAACGTCGTCCACGAGTGCGGCCAGCGCGAGCCGGGGGCGTACGCCTGGCAGGCGATGGAGGTGTAGGTGGCGAACGACTCGTTCAGCCACAGGTCGTTCCACCACTCCATGGTGACCAGGTCGCCGAACCACATGTGGGCCAGCTCGTGCAGGATGGTCTCGGCGCGCGTCTCGTACGCCGCGTCCGTCACCTTGGACCGGAAGACGTACTGGTCGCGGATGGTCACCGCGCCCGCGTTCTCCATCGCGCCCGCGTTGAACTCGGGCACGAACAGCTGGTCGTACTTGGTGAACGGGTACGCGTAGTCGAACTTCTCCTGGAACCACTCGAAGCCCTGCCGGGTCACCTCGAAGATCGCGTCCGAGTCGAGGAACTCCGCGAGGGACGGCCGGCAGTAGATGCCCAGCGGGACGCTCTGGCCGTCCTTCTCGTACACGCTGTGCACGGAGTGGTAGGGGCCGGCGATCAGGGCGGTGATGTACGACGAGATGCGCGGCGTCGGCTCGAAGACCCAGGTGTCGTCCTTGGGCTCGGGCGTCGGCGAGTTCGAGACGACCGTCCAGCCGCTCGGTGCCTTCACGGTGAACTGGAAGGTCGCCTTCAGGTCCGGCTGCTCGAAGGAGGCGAAGACCCGGCGGGCGTCCGGCACCTCGAACTGGGTGTAGAGGTAGGCCTGCTCGTCGACCGGGTCGACGAACCGGTGCAGACCCTCACCCGTGTTGGTGTACGCGCAGTCGGCGGTCACCCGGAGGACGTTGCGGCCCGCCGGCAGGCCGGGCAGCGCGATCCGGGAGTCCGCGAAGACCTCGGCGGGATCGAGGGCGTCACCGTTCAGGGTGACCTCGTGGACCGCGGGGGCCACCAGGTCGATGAAGGACGCGGCGCCGGATTCGGCGACGTCGAAGCGCACCGTGGTCACGGACCGGTAGGTACCGCCCTCCTGCGCGCCGGAGAGGTCGAGATCGATCTCGTACGAGTCAACGGTGAGCAGCTTTGCCCGCTGCCGCGCCTCTTCGCGAGTCAGGTTTGTGCCAGGCACGCGGTCATCTCCTCGTTATGTGTGGGTTGCGCCATCCTTCCACGGGACGGGGCCCGGGGCGTCTAGGGAAAACCCCAGAGATCCCTTGGTCAGCGCTGTCAGGCCGCCGTCGTGCCGCCGTCGACCGGCACCGCCGCGCCGGTGACGAAGGAGGCGCGGTCGCCGCACAGCCACAGCGCGGCCTCGGCGACCTCGGCGGGCCCGGCCATGCGCTTCTGGAGCGTCTCGCCCTCGAACCTTTCCCGCAGCTCCGGCAGTTGCTCGAGGGCCCGGTCCATCATCTCGGTGCGGGTGCTGCCGACCACCAGCGCGTTGACCCGGATGCCGCGCTCGGCGTACTCGGCCGCGGCCGCCCGGGTGATCCCGAGGACCGCGTGCTTGGCGGCCACGTACGCGGCGGACGCGCCGGTGGCCCGCTGCCCCGCGACGCTGGAGGTGTTGACGATCGAGCCGCCGTTCTCGAGCATCTCGGGGATCTGGAAGCGCAGGCAGTTCCAGACACCGCGCACATTGACGTCCATGGTCCGCTCGTAGACGTCCTGGCCGGTCTCGTGCAGGTCGGTGCCCGCGGTGCCGTACCCGGCGTTGTTGAAGGCGCAGTCGAGGCGGCCGAAGGTGTCGACGGCGGCCCGGACCACCCGCTCGACGTGCCCGGCGGACACGATGTCCCCCGGCACGGCCAGGGCCCGGCCGCCGTCCGCGCCGATCTCCTCGACCAGCGCGGCCAGCCGCTCCGCCCGCCGGGCCGTCAGCACGACGGCCGCCCCCTCCCGGGCGAACAGCCGCGCGGCGGCCGCCCCGATCCCGCTGGACGCGCCGGTGATCATGGCGACCTTGCCGTCGAGAACGTGTGAGCCGTCGCAGACCTGCTGGGTGTTCGTCATGGTGTGGTGCCTCCCCCGATCGGGGCCGCCCATGCTCAAGGGACGCTGTACCCGCGGCAGGGGCGGTCACCCGGCCCGTGGCGGGTCCGGGTGACCGCCCCCGCGAACGCGGTGCCTACTTCGCCGACAGCTCCGCCGCCACCAGCTCCGCGATCTGCACCGCGTTGAGCGCGGCACCCTTGCGGAGGTTGTCGTTGGAGACGAACAGCGCGAGGCCGTTCTCCACCGTCTCGTCGCGGCGGATCCGGCCCACGTACGACGGGTCCCGGCCGGCCGCCTGGAGCGGGGTGGGGATGTCGGACAGCTCGACGCCCGGGGCGGTCGCGAGCAGCTCCGTCGCCCGCTCGGGGGAGATCGGGCGGGCGAACCGGGCGTTGACCTGGAGGGAGTGGCCGGAGAACACCGGGACGCGGACACAGGTGCCGGAGACCTTGAGGTCCGGGAGCTCCAGGATCTTGCGGGACTCGTTGCGCAGCTTCTGCTCCTCGTCGGTCTCGTTCAGACCGTCGTCGACGAGGTTGCCGGCGAAGGGCAGCACGTTGAAGGCGATGGGCCGCTTGTAGACCTGCGGCTCGGGGAAGTCGACCGCGCCGCCGTCGTGGGTGAGCTTGTCCGCGTCGGCGGCGACCTTCTGCACCTGCCCGTGCAGCTCCGCGACGCCCGCGAGACCGGAGCCGGACACCGCCTGGTAGGTGGTGGCGACCAGCGCCTGGAGGCCCGCCTCCGCGTCCAGCACCTTCAGGACCGGCATCGCGGCCATGGTCGTGCAGTTCGGGTTGGCGATGATGCCCTTCGGGCGGTCGGCGATCGCGTGCGGGTTCACCTCGGAGACGACCAGCGGGACCTCGGGGTCCCGGCGCCAGGCGGAGGAGTTGTCGATCACGACGGCACCCTGGGCGGCGACCTTCTCCGCGAGCGCCTTCGAGGTGGCCCCGCCCGCCGAGAACAGCACGATGTCCAGGCCGGAGTAGTCGGCGCTCGCCGCGTCCTCCACCGTCACGCCGTCGAGCACGGTCCCGGCCGAGCGGGCCGAGGCGAACAGGCGCAGTTCCGTGGTCGGGAAGTTCCGCTCCTTGAGGATCCCGCGCATGACCGTGCCGACCTGACCGGTGGCTCCGACGATTCCGACCCTCACAGCGACTCCTTCTGCATACGTTGACGTGTGTCTGCGGCCTTTCCATCATGCGGCCGACCCGGGTCAGCCTGTCCAATTCTTTGGGTTCTTTGCGCGCCCCGCCCACCCACTGGACCACCCGCCCCGTGGAACTCCCGCCCGCACCCCCGCTGAGCTGCAGAAATTACCTCCACTTGGCCGTCGTACCGCAAGCTGTACTGCGCCGCGCGCCGGTGTGACGTACGCCTCGGAAAAGATTTCCGGGGAGCGGGGCGAACGTTTCCGGGGGCCCGGGCGTCGTAGGGGAAACGCGGTGAGGGGGTGGGTTGTGCTGCGCAGAAAGGCCCGCCGCGCCCAGGGGGACCAGCACGGGGACCCGCTGGACGCGGACCAGGAGCGCCGGGTGCGGGCGGTGCTCGCGCTGGGCGGCGTACCGCAGGCGGACCTGCCGGACGGGGTGCAGCAGGTACGTCTGCGGTTGCTGGAGCGGGCCGCGAGCGGCCAGGAGGCGCCGCGGGACGTGTCGGCGTGGGCGGCGGTCGTCGCCTCCCGGCTCGCGATGGACTGGCACCGCGCCAAGCGCCGCCAGGAACGCCTCGGCGAACGCCTCGCCTCCCTCCGCCAGCCCGACCACGCCTCGGGCGAGGACAACCGGCTGCTCTCCGTCGCCGTCGCCCGCGGCCTGGACGGGCTGCCCGACGCCCAGCGCCAGATCCTCGTCCTGCGCTTCTACGCCGATCTGCCGGTACGCGGGATAGCCGAGGAGCTGGGCATCCCCGAGGGCACGGTCAAGAGCCGGCTGCACACGGCGGTACGGGCCCTGCGCGCCCGCCTGCACGAGGACGAGGTGGTGTGAACATGTCCGCCGACCACGAGCGGTACGACGACCGGGGCGGACCCGGCGACCAGGACGGGGTGGAGACCGACGCGCTGTTCGCCGTGCTCTACGACGAGCCGCTCTCCGCCGGACAGCTGGCCGACCCCGCCTTCATGGCCGAGCACCGCGCCGCCACCGCCGACCTGGCCCTCCTGCGCGCGCACCTCACCGGCATCGGCGACGCCCTCGCCGGGCCGGACGCCCGGCCGGCGCCCCGGCCCCGCCCGGCCGAGCGCCGCAGGCGCCGGGCGCACCCCGGCGTCCGTGCCCTCGGTCTCGCCGGCGCCCTCGCGGCCGCGTTCGCCGGGGCCGTGTTCGGCATCGGCTGGCTGCTGGCGGCGAACGGCGGTTCGGGAGCCATGTCGAACGGTGCCAGTGCGGACAAGGCCGCCGGCGCGGCGAGCTCCCCGGGACGGGGCGGCGAGGAACACGACGGCGGTCCCGGCTACCTCGCCTGCGCCCGGCTGGTCGTCGAGGGCACGGTCACCGGAGTGCGGCAGCTCGCGGGCTCCGGCGAGGAACGCGTCACGCTGCGCGTGACCCGCGCCTACAAACCCGCGAAGACCGCCGCGGAGGTGGAGTTCCTCTTCGGAGCCGGCACCGACGCCCGGGTCCGCACGGGCGCCCGCCTCCTGGTCGGCATCCCCGACGGGCGGCAGGTGCCCGACCGGTACGCGGTCGGGGAGGCGGAGATCGCCCCGGAGCGGACCTGGATCGTCCGCGACCTGCCCGAGTCGCGGACCACGACGTGCCAGGACGGCTGACAGGGCGGGCGCCCCACCGGACGCCCGCCCCCACCAGCGGATGTGCTTACTGCGTGACCTTCTCGATCTTCACGCTGCCGACGCCCGCGGCCGTGCCGCGCGCGTTGACCAGCCGGACCTGCCCGAAGAACTCACGTCCCTCCGGGGCCGCCGCGGCCGCCGTGACCTGGCCGGTCACCGTGGCCGATGCGCCTGTGCCGAGCCTGACCGGCGTCGAGCCGTCGACCGTGACGGATCCGAGCGCGGTGGAGAAGAACACGTCCCGGTAGTCGTAGTCGGTGGAACCGGACGGGACCGAGTAGCCCACGACCTCGATCGTGTAAGTCCCGGCGGCCGGCGAGGCGATGGAGACCGCCTCCTCCGAGTCGCCGTCGGCGGACTGCGCGACCTGCTTGCCGGACGCGTCGTACACGGTCAGGTCCAGGTCGGCCGAGGCGTCCGACACGTTGCCGATCGCCACGTCCAGGGACGTCGCGCCCTCCGGCACGGTCACCGTCGTCGCCTGGGTCTCGCCCTCCTTGATGGCCGGGCGGGTCGTCTTCGAGGAGCCGAGCGGGCCGCCGACCAGCTTGCCGTCGAGGGCGGCGAACTCGTTGGTCACCTTCCAGGAGGCGGTGACCGGGGTGCCGACCTTGGCCTCGGGAACGGTCACGGTCTCCGGGTCGAAGGCCGCGCCGAGCACGGTGACGTCCAGCCGGTAGGGGTTGTCGAGCAGCGGCGAGGTGCGGCGCGCCTCGACCTCGATCTCCCAGACCCCGGCCTGCGGATCGGCGTACGAACGCACGTCCGGTGCGCAGCCGTTGCCATTCAGGTAGTTGTTGTAGCAGTACGGGGTGCCGGTGTTGTCGACCGGGACGCCGTAGGGGTGGATGGCGATGAACCGTGTCTGGCTCTTGCCGGCGAGCCCGCTCATCGCGACCTCGAGGGACCTGGCGCCCTCCGGCACGGTCACGAAGTACGACGTGGAGCTGTTGCGCTGCACCGAACCCGACGCCGAGTACGTGTAGTCGACCGGAGCCGACACCACGACGGTCGTCAGGATCTGCTTGTCGACGCCCTCGGTCCGCGGGTCGTCGACTTCCAGGATCGCCGACTTGATGCCCGCGCTCTTCGCCCTCGCCTGCACCTGGACCGTCACCGGCTGGTTCAGCGGCAGCTTCACCTCGTCGGAGCCGAGGATCTTGAAGGTGTGACCGGCGTTGTTCTCGAAGTGCAGCTGGTGCCGGACCGCCCGGTCGGCGCCGGAGGTCCGGGTGATCGTGATGTCGTACGTCTTCTTCTGCCCGGCCTTCAGGCCGCCCTCGCGGTCGTAGAGCCCGGTGCCGTAGCCCGGGGTCTTCAGCGCGGAGTCGATCGCGGTGTCGACCGGCGCCTTGACCGAGTAGTCGTGCGCGGTGGCGTGGTCGCGGATCGACTCCCACGCGTCGACGATGTTGATCCGGCCCGCCCCCTCCTCGTAGGCCTGGACACCCTTGATGTGGTCGGCGGTCGAGGTCAGGGCGGTGCGCAGGTCGGCGGGGGAGAGGGCGATGCCCTTCTCCTTGGCCGCGCTGAGCAGCAGCGCCGAGGCGCCCGTGGCCTGCGGGGAGGCCATCGAGGTGCCCTGGAGCATGGAGTAGCCGGCCGGCAGCGAGTAGCCCGCCTCGGCGACCGGGGCGCCCGGCAGCCAGGTCTGGGTGGTGTTGATCGCGGCGCCGGGAGCGACCAGGGTCGGCGTGAAGCCGCCGTCCTCCCGCGGGCCGCGCGAGGAGAAGGGGAGCAGCTGGTACTTGGTGGTCACCTGGGAGCCGTAGTTGGCGGCCCAGGTCGCCTTGGAGATGGCCGCGCCGACCGAGATGACCTTGTCGGCGAGACCGGGGTCGCCGATGGTGTTGGCGCCCGGACCGGAGTTTCCTGCCGAGATCACGAGCTGCACGCCGTAGGTGTCGATGAGCCGCGTGTACAGCTCGGCGCGGGCGTTGTTGCCGTCGTTCAGCGCCGGGAGGCCGCCGATCGACATGTTGACGATGTCGACGCCCCGGTTCGCGACCAGGTCGATCATGCCCTCGGTGAGGGCGACGTTGGTGCAGCCGCCGGTCCAGGTGCAGGCCCGCGATGAGACGATCTTCGCCCCGGGGGCCGCGCCGTTCATCCTGCCGCCGAACAGGCCGTTGGCGGCGGTGATGCCGGCGACGTGGGTGCCGTGCTCGGACTCGATGACCCCGATGTTGACGAAGTCGGCCTTCGCGCCGGACGCGTTGTAGACGACGTCCTTGCGGATCTCGACCACGAACGGGATGCGCTCGACGACGTCTGTCGCCGGGTTGTCGGTCCCGAAGTAGCCGATCTGGTAACCGTCCTTGTACGGCTTCATTGGTACGTCGTCGGTGAAGTCGAGGTTGTCGTTCAGGTCGACGCGCGCGGTACCGGAGGCGGGATCATACAGCACGCCCCAGGCGTCGCTGGTGTCGCCATCGCGGTTCAGGTCGCCCTTCATGTCGCCACCCGTGGTGGCGGACTCGTACATGTAGTTGAACTTGTACGTGCCCTCGGGCGCCTTGAAGTTCTCGGTCCCCAGGCTGACCGTGGTGATCGAGAAGGACGGGCCGGAGGCCGAGGTGGTCATCCGCCGCCAGGTGCCGTCGTCGTCGTTGACCGGGTCGGTCGAGGTGACCCAGTCGACGATCTTCCGCTCGCCCGTGGTGGTCTTCTGCAGCGCCGGGTGGCCGAGGTCGACGCCGGAGTCCAGGATGCCGATGGTGATGCCCCGGCCGTCCGCCTTCGGGTGCTCCTTGACGAAGTCGACGGCGCCCGTTTCGAAGGAGGGGTTGTAGGGGTTCTCGGCGGGGGTGTTCTTGTTCGGCCCCGAGTAGGAGGACGTCGACTTGGCGGCCTTCGCGTCCGTCCCGCTCGCCGTCGGGTCGTCGAGCTTGACCTCCTGGCGCAGGTCGATCGCGTGCACCGAGGACAGCTTCGCGGCGGCGGCGATCGCCGAGTCCGCCCGCCCCGTGGGGACGGTGGCCCGGACGTAACCGATCCGGTCGTACGTGCGGCCCACCGAGCCGCCCCTGACCGCGTCCAGCTCCCGGGCGACCTGCTCGGTCTGCCCCGGCGCGGTCGCGATCATCATCGTGACGTTCTTGGCGTTGGTCGCCTTGGCCTCGGCGAGCAGTTCGGCGTCGTCCGAACCGAGCTTGTCATGGGCCGACTTGACGCCGGGGTCGGCGGTGGTGGCGGACGTGGCGGAGGCCTGGGCCGCGGCGGCGGCCAGGGGCACCGGCCCGGCGGCGGCGAGCGCGGCCACCACACCGACGGCGACGGCCAACCGGCCCAGACGTCTGTGGCCCGGTATCGGGTCGTGCTGGGGGGTGAGGGTCATCTGCATCCCTTGTAGGTAAAGGAACGAGCGTTGAGTAACCGGACACGGTCATGTCCGGCGCGTAGGCGCACAGCTTTTCCCAAGGGCACGGTCTTTTGGGAACGTTGACCGAATCGATATGAACGTATGGGGAAAACCCCCGGTCCTCGTCCGGTCCCGGAGCGGAAGTGCCGGTGTCTGCCCAGCCCTTGGCGCTGCGAGGCGTCCCAGGAAGCCGGTCGCGTACTCGCGTACCGGCCTCCCTGGTCTGCAGTGCCTGCACCTTTTGGCGCGAGCGCCCACTGCGAGGGGCGCATCCAAGTCCAGAGACCCTCCCGTGCCGTCCCTGAGCAGTGAGGGGGAAGCGGCCCGTCTCATTGGCACGCCCCGAACGATCTTGGGCGCACTGGGCGTCCGGTTTCGCGTCCCGGGCGGAGACACGGATCCTGTCCGTGGTTCGAGCCGGGCGGGCGGAGTTCCTCACGGCCTGGCCTGTGGGCGCGGGCAGAGGTGACGGGGCGGCCCTGAACCATCTCGCTGGTGAAGCAGGGGCACCGTCCGCTGGCATTGCAGTCGCCTATGGCGTGACCTTCTCGATCTGCACGCTGCCAGTGCCCGCGACCGCGCCGCGGACGGCGGAGAGGAACGCGGTACCTGTCTTGGCTTCTTGAAGCCGGTGTCGTACAACTCGCGGAGCGGAGCCCGGCAGTGGTGATTTCCGGGCTCCATCCGCCTATCGTCCGACGGTAAGTGCCCAGCGGACGCTGGACGGAGCAGTCACGCTAACCGTTCCGTGTCCGCGGTCACGCTTCAGATCCAGTTGATTGAAAGTGCTGCTGACCTCTCCGTTCACGCATTCGAGAGGAAAACTCAGCCCGACCGGTTCCAATGAGACGGTGAGTTTTCCCTGGCCCTGACAATTCACCAGGACCGACAGGGCCCCGGCCTTGATTCCGCCGCGGATTTCCATCTCGCGGTTTCCGCTGGCATTCGCCACCTGCGCGACGATTTCTCCTTCGGGAAGGACCGGCGCCCTGCTCACGGTCTCCCCGGGGACGTACTCGGCACGGCCCGATGTCGATGTCGCTGTGGGTGATGTGGAGTGGGACGCGAGCGTGTGATGAGGACGCGCCGTGCCGTCCTGACCGCTGGTGCAGCCAGTCAGCATTACCACAGCGGCTAGTCCCCCTGCTGCGGCGAGAGCCCTCAGCTTTCCCATAGATACCAGCCGACCCGATAGGGGGAGTAGCTGACGACAGTGTGCTCCGGCGAGCTCGTGCAGTTCTGGTGGACCACGTAGGTCTTGCCCGTGTGTTTGAGCCGATAGACGCCATATTTGGCGTGCGTGGTCGTGTGTGCTGGCGTGTCCACGGAGATTGAGTTCCCGAGTTTGGCTGTGAGCTTCGCCGACACGGTGACGTTGAACTTGGCCTTGATCTTGACCAGCATTGTATTGACCGAGGTCTCCAGGTCGCCGCTGATGGCGACACCCACCTCGCCCGTCACCTCCGACGTGAACGTCGACCTCGCCGTTCTTGACGTGCCGTTGTAGTTCGAGTTCGTGGGCCCGACACCATGGTGGTACTGCTTGCCTTGATCCGTCGGAACGTAGACGCCGTGGGCCGGGCTGCAGTCCGCGGGATTGGTCGACTCTCCGGGCTGAGGCTTGCCGGTGTAAGTGGGCTCGTCCGTGGGCTCATCCGTTGGATCGGCGGCGGTGTCGTCCGGGATTTCCGAGATGCTCTCCTCGGGCTCCTCAGGCGGAGCCGTGTTGATGACCGGGTCGTCGGCCGAGGCGGACGCCGACGGTGAAGCGGCTGGAGTTGTCTCCGTGGCCAGTGCAGGGCCCGTAAGAGCCGTGCACAGCAGGAGCGTTGTCGAGGAGAGAAAGATGGTGCGGCGTACTGATGTATTCAAGGAACGCCTATCCGGTGGGGACCGCGCTGTTGGCGGTCGGACACGATGACCGTATGGCAGGGACATGGCGGTAGCGAAGGTTCCGGTGATTTCCTGAGGGGGATTTGAGGAAGGTGACGGCTGTCCGATCCAGGGTGGGGAACCGACTGTCTGTGCCCTCGCCGTGAATGGAAATCCTCTTGGACGCCGGCCATGGCGCCCCCTACCGTGCCGACGTGCGCGAGAAGCTCAGGGTGGCGGCCTACGCCGTGTGCGTCCGTGACGGTCAGATCCTGCTCGCCCGGTCACCGGCCGACGACGGCACCCCCGAGTGGGTCCTGCCCGGCGGCGGCATGGAGCACGGCGAGGACCCGTACGACACGGTCCGCCGCGAACTCATGGAGGAGACCGGCTACCGCATCGAGGTGACCGGCCTGCTGGGCATCGACTCCCACCGCCTCAGCCTGCCCCGCGCGGGACTGCGGCGACCCGCCACCGACCACCACGGCGTGCGGATCATCTACAGCGGCGAGATCACCGGCGGCGAACTCAGGAACGAGGTCGGCGGCTCCACCGACATGGCCGCCTGGCAGGACCTGGACGCCGTACCGTCCCTGAGGCACATCCGGCTGATCGACGTCGCCCTGCGGCTGTGGCGGGAGCGGCCGGCGGCGGGACGGTTCGCACAAGAACAGCCGTGAGCGCCGAAGACCCTCCGCTACCCCGGCAGATGAACGCGCAGTAACCGGGTCCCGGACGCCCGCGATCCGCTCCATGACCGGTTCCCACCCGACCTGATCCACGTACGGTGATCGGCGCTGCGCGTTGCGGCCGCGTTCACGCACAGGTCACCCCCGATGCCAACGATCCGAAGTGAGCGGGAAGTTCGCGGAAGCGATCGCCCGCGACCACTGCCGACGCGTTCGTACTCGGGGAGATCGCGCCATGTCGCGCATACGCTCAGTCGCCACCTCCGCGGCCCACAAGGGCCGTGAGGCACTGGAGATCAACCGCCGTACCGTGCTCGCCGCCACCGGAGCCGTCTCGCTCTCCGCGGGCGTCGGTTACGCCCTGCGCCCCACCGACAGCGAGGCCGCCCCCGCCGTGGCCGCCGAGCAGCAGCCGGTCGCCGAGGACCGCCGGGCCGCGGCGGCCCCCCTCGCCCCCTACACCAGGGGCACCACCCTCGCCTCCGTCGCGGCGCCCCGGAACAGCTCCGGCTACCGGCGGCTCGGCGACGGCGCCGGCTGGGCGCGCGTGCTGCGCTCCGACCTGGCCGCCGCCAAGTCCGGCCGGGCCGGCCGCCGCACCGCCCTCGCCGCGTTCGTGCAGTTCACCGACCTGCATCTGATGGACGTTCAGCACCCGGTGCGCCTCGAGTTCGTGCGTGCCCACGACCCGCACGCCTGGCGCCCGCACGAGGCGCTCACCGTGCCCGGCGCCATCTCGCTCGTCGAGCGGGTCAACGCGCTGCGCGGCGCCCCGGTCACCGGCTCGCCGCTGCACTTCGTGATGACGACCGGCGACAACACCGACAACAACGCCCACTCCGAACTGGAGTGGTTCATGAAGGTGATGAGCGGCGGCCGGATCACCCCGAACACCGGTGACCCCAAGCACTACGAGGGCGTCCAGAACAGCGGCCTCAAGCTGTACTGGCAGGCGTCCGCCACCGTCCGCGACCACGACAAGGCGCTCGGCTTCCCGCACCTCGCCGGCTTCCTGGCCGCCGCTATCCGCGAGGTGCGCAGCCCCGGCCTCAACCTCCCCTGGTACTCCACGGTCGGCAACCACGACGCCCTGCCGCTCGGCTGCTTCGGCTCGCACGCCGACCCCTACCTCGCCGCGTTCGCGATCGGCGGCAAGAAGCTGATGACGGTGACCGACGCCGAGGCCAAGAAGCTCCAGGACTCCATCCGGGGCGCCCAGGACCCCAAGGGCAGCGGCTACCGCGACTTCCTCAAGGCCCACGCCCGGTCGATGCGCTCGGTCACCGCGGACGACAAGCGCGCCCCCTACACGGCCGCGGACTACCTCAAGGCCCACCTGGACCCGGCCTACCAGGGCCTCGGCCCGGTCGGTCACGGCTACTCGACCGCCAACGTGGCCGCGGGCACCCAGTACTACGCCTTCCGCATCTCCGACGACGTCATCGGCATCAGCCTCGACACGACGGACGCGGGCGGCCACTACGACGGATCGATCGGAACGGCCCAGCTGGCCTGGCTGGACAAGACCCTGAAGGAGAACAAGGACTCCTACGCGGTCGTCTTCAGCCACCACACCAGCCGGACGATGACCAACACCCGCCCCGACCCGGCCCACCCGGGCGAACGCCGCCACACCGGCGCCGAGCTGGTCACCCTGCTCAACCGCCACGCGGGCGTGCTGGCCTGGGTCAACGGCCACATCCACCGCAACCTCATCACCCCGCACAAGGCCGCCGACGGCAACTCCTTCTGGGAGATCACCACCGCCTCGCACGTCGACTACCCGCAGCTCGCCCGGGTCGTCGAGGTGGCGGACAACAAGGACGGCACGATCTCCCTGTTCACCACCCTGATCGAGTCGGCCGCCCCGCACCGCACCGACTTCTCCGACCTGTCCCAGACCGGCCTCGCCGCCCTCTACCGCGAGCTGGCCTTCAACGCGCCCGGCGCCGGCAAGGCACTCGGCGGCGACACGACGGACCGGAACACGGAGCTGGTCCTGAAGAAGGGCTGACACCCGTTCGGCCGGCCCGCGGAGAAACGAACTCCGGCGCGACCCGAGAAATCTTCGGCGGTGATGTCGAGAACCCGTGACCGGCTCCGTCCCCGGGGTGAAGGCGACCACAATGGGCCGCATCAGTACCGAGGAGAACCACGATGGCCAAGTACCTGCTTCTGAAGCATTACCGCGGCGCCCCGGCCCCGGTCAACAACGTGCCCATGGACCAGTGGACGCCCGAGGAGATCTCGGCCCACGTGCAGTACATGAACGACTTCGCGGCCAGGCTGGAGAAGACCGGCGAGTTCGTCGACGGCCAGGCCGTCGCCCCGGAGGGGCTGTGGGTCCGGTACGACGGCGAGGGGCGCCCGCCGGTCACCGACGGCCCGTTCGCCGAGACCAAGGACCTGATCGCCGGCTGGATGGTGATCGACGTCGACAGCCAGGAGCGTGCCCTCGAACTGGCTGGTGAACTGTCGGCGGCTCCCGGGGCGGGCGGCAGGCCGATCCACGAGTGGCTGGAGGTGCGCCCGTTCCTCACCGCGGCACCCGGCGGCATGGAGTGCCACGCCGGTGGATGAGGCACTGCTCAGGAGCCTCACACCGAGCGTGCTCACCGTCCTCGTCCGCCGCGGAGCCGACTTCGCGGCGGCCGAGGACGCCGTCCAGGACGCCCTGGTCGAGGCGATCCGGGTCTGGCCGGCGGATCCCCCACGGGACCCGAAGGGCTGGCTGGTCACCGTGGCCTGGCGGCGGTTCCTGGACGCGACCCGCGCGGACACCGCACGCCGCCGCCGTGAGGAGCGCGTGGACGAGGAGCCGCCACCCGGCCCGGTCCCCGCCGCGGACGACACCCTCCAGCTCTGCTTCCTGTGCGCCCACCCCTCCCTCACGCCCTCCTCCGCGGTCGCGCTCACCCTGCGCGCGGTCGGCGGACTCACCACCCGGCAGATCGCCCGGGCCTACCTGGTGCCCGAGGCGACCATGGCCCAGCGCATCAGCCGGGCCAAGCGGACCGTGGCCGGCGTGCGGTTCGACCAGCCCGGTGACGTGGCCACCGTGCTGCGCGTCCTCTACCTGGTCTTCAACGAGGGCTACTCCGGTGACGTCGACCTCGCCGCCGAGGCGGTCCGGCTCACCCGGCAGCTCGCGGCCCGGGTCGACCACCCCGAGGCGGCCGGGCTGCTCGCCCTCATGCTGCTCCACCATGCCCGGCGGGCCGCCCGGACCGCGCCCGACGGCAGCCTGGTCCCGCTCGCGGAGCAGGACCGCGGCCGGTGGGACACCCGCCTGATCGCCGAGGGCGTCGGGATCCTCCAGGCGGCCCTCGCCCGCGACCGCCTCGGCGAGTTCCAGGCGCAGGCCGCCATCGCCGCCCTGCACGCGGACGCGCCCACCGCCGCGGAGACCGACTGGGTGCAGATCGTCGAGTGGTACGACGAACTCGTCACGCTGACCGGCAGCCCGGTCGTCCGGCTCAACCGCGCGGTCGCCGTCGGCGAGGCCGACGGCCCCCGCGCCGGCCTCGCCGCACTCGCCGGGCTGGACGCCGCCCTGCCCCGGTACCCCGCGGTCGCCGCCTACCTGCACGAACGCGACGGCGATCCGACGACCGCGGCACGGCTGTACGCCGAGGCGGCCGGCAAGGCCACGAACCTCGCCGAGCGGGATCATCTGACCCGCCAGGCCGCGCGCCTCAACACCCGCCGCCGCCGGTGACATCGTCGCGCGTCCGGACGTCCCGCTTGCCGATTCTTTGCCGTCGGCCGCGCTCGTCCGGAGCGCGCGGGGGAGCCGGCTGCCCTGGCGAAACACCAGGTCAGAGGGGTGGCGGTGAGGTAAGCGGAATGCTGCCGGCGACCTGGGGCCGGGCGCTCGCCGTGTAAACGCAGCCGACTCCGGGACGAGACATTCCGTTCATTCGAATGAAACGTCCGTACCGCCTCATATCGGCTAACCCGCGGATCCCGGGGATGGCTCGATCTGGTGCAAGGCTGGTGGTCGTGTGAGCGCTCGGCTCGGACTTCGCGTGCTCTCGGTCTACGAGGGTTTTTTCTCCGGGGGAGCCCGGATCGTGCACAGTGATGTGCTGCTGGGCCTGGTGGAGGGCGGACAGCAGTGGCACCGGGTGCTGAGTCTGCACGGTGAGGTCCACCGGGAAGCCACCGCGCAGCGCATGGAGGACGACGCCTGTTACCGGGCCCTTACGGCCGGTGGCATCGAGGTCACCTCCCTGGGCCGCAGCGCCGGGCTCGTCGACGGCACCGTCGCGGCGTCGGTTTTCAGCGGACCCGAGCTGGCCGATACGGCGCGGGCCATGGCCGGCGCCGACGTCATCCTGTCGCTGAAGGAGCAGCCGCTCGCGCTGCTCAACCAGAACGGGCTGCCCCGCCGTCCCGTCGTCGTCTGCCTGCACCGGTCCGACCCGGAGAACCAGGGCCCGGCGCTGGACGAACTGAAGGCCGCCATCGCGGACGGGACCGTCGTGGCGTGCGTGTGCTGCGCCGAGTCCACCCGGGACGCGTACGAGGCCGCCGGGATCCCCGGCGAGCTGCTGCACGTCATCCCGAACGGCGTCGACCTGCTCCGCTTCCGGCCGGACGCCGCGGCACGGCTCGCCTTCCGCGAGTCCCTCGGCGTCTCCGCCACCGCGCCCGGCGCCCCCGGCGCCCCCGTTGTCGTGTTCGCCGCCCGGTACGCCGGCATGAAGAACGTGCCGCTCTTCCTGCGGGCGGCGAGGGCCTGGCTGGCCCGCGAGGGCGGCGGGCACGTCGTCATGTGCGGGGCCGGGATGACCGAGGACAACCCCGCTCTCTGGGCCGACATCGAGGTCGCGTTCGGCCCCGACCGGGCCGCCCTCGGCGACCGCCTGCACCTGCTCGGCGTACGCCACGACATGGAGACCGTCTACGCCGGCTCGGACGTCGTCGCCCTCACCTCCGCCTCCGGCGAGGCGGCGCCGCTCTGCCTGATCGAGGGCATGATGTGCGGCGCGGTCCCGGTCACGACGGACGTCGGCGACAGCGCGTCGATCGTCGAGGGACACGGGTTCGTGACGCCCTTCGACCCCGACGCGATCGCCTTCGCCTGGTCGGCGGCGGTGGCCGACAGAGAGCTCTTCGCTCCCGCGCTGGCGGCGAGCCGCGAGCGGTTCAGCCGGACCCGGATGATCGCCGCCTACGCCGACCTGCTCGCCCATGTCGTCGGCGACGTGCGCGACGAACTGCGCCCCGGCGTCGGCGGGCAGTAGCCCCGGCCCACGGACTCGCTCGCGCCCACCGCGAGCGGTCCTCTCGCGCAGCCGCCCCGCCACAGGGGAAGAGGCCGCCGGTCCCCCTCCGGACCGGCGGCCCCTCGCTGTCCCGGACGCCGCGCCTAGCGAGGCAGCACCACCACGTACGCGGCCGGATCGCGGTCGCCGGCCGCCATCAGGGCCGTGCGGACCACCGCCGCCTGCTGCTCCATCGCGGAGCGGAGCTTCTTCGGGGTGAGGTACACGACGGTGATGCCGAGGCGCTCCAGGTGCTCCCGCTTGCGGGCGTACTCGGACCACAGGGCGTCGTCTTCTTCCTTCCGGTGGCCCTGGCGCGGTGCCCGGGTGTCCAGTTCGACGGCGACCGCCTGCTCGGGCCAGTAGGCGTCGAAGCCGCCCAGACGGGGGCCGCCCGGCAGCCTCAGGTCCACGTTCCAGACCGGGGCGGGCAGGCCGTACTCATGGACCATCCGGTAGAGGCGGTCCTCCGCGATGGCCCGGCCCTCGGCGACGAGCGACTCCACGGCGTCCACCACATGCGGGCGGGAGAGCAGCTTGGCCTGGGTCAGCTCCCGCACCACGGCCGCCGGTTCGCAGTGGCCGCCGCGCACCGCCTCGGTCAGCAGCCGCCGTACCGCCTCCGCCTCGGTCAGGTCCGCCACCGCGTCCGCGAGGGCGCGCGGCACCGGCGCGACCGGGAGGCCCGTCACCTGCACGGGGTCCGGCAGGGACGGGGTGCGGAGCACCCGGACGTAGGAGATGGAGCGCAACCGGCGCATCCGCGGGACCAGGACGTCCACATGGTCCAGGGAGAGCAGCGGCGGGGTCGCGGAGAAGCCGTGCAGGGTCAGCGCCGCCAGGCCCGTGATCACCGCGTCCGCGTAGACCGGGCGGTGCGGGGAGTGGGGGGTCGGCTGCGCCGGGACGCCCGGGGCCGGTTCGCGCGCGCTGAACAGGAGGGCGCCGTGCAGGCGTTCCTCGCTGGTCGGCGGGCCGGGGTGGAGCAGGACCACGCCCGGGAGCAGTTGCCGCCAGGGGCCGCCCGGCCGGCACTGCTCGGCGATCTCGGTGGCCGGGACGCCGTGCGAGCGGAGCTGAGTCGTCGTCAGCACCCGGCGGTGGACGTCGGACAGGTGGCGCAGAGGGCGGGGGGAGAGCGGGGTGTTGTGGGTCATGACCTCGGGATTCCCGGGGCCGGCCGGGTCCTTAACCGGTGTTACGTGTTCGTCGATGAATGCGGACAACACGGGACTAAAGGACGGGTGTTCGGGTGCCGAGTAGGGACGCAAAACCCCTGGTCCGGATGGGTGGGGACCAGGGGTTACGGCCATGATTGACTGAATTGCGTAACGGTCACCCGGCGAGCGACCTCTGGCCAAAGATCAGTCGGCGGAGGCCGCCCCGGCCCGCGCGTCGCACTCCTGTCCGCGCAGCGTCCGCGCCAGGTCGTCCCGGGCCTCCAGGACCAGCCGGCGCAGCGCCGGGGGCGCGTCGGCATGGGCCGTCAGCCACGCGTCCGTCGCCTCCAGGGTCTGCGGGCTGTCCTGCAGGGAGGGGTACAGACCCCGGACCACGTCCATGCCGATCTGGATCGAGCGCTCCGCCCAGATCCGGGCGATGACCTCGAAGTACTTCTGCGTGTACGGCGCCAGCAGCTCCCGCTGCGACGGCTGGGCGAAGCCCGCGATCGTCGCCTCCACCAGCGCGTTGGACAGCGCCTGCGACTCCACGACCTGCGCCCACGCCTGCGCCTTCACGGCCTGTGACGGGCGGGCGGCCAGACAGCGCACCTGGTGGCGCTTGCCCGACGCCGTGTCGTCCCGGGCCAGTTCGGCCGCGAGGACGGACTCGTCGGCGGCGCCGTGCGCGGCGAGGGGTTCGAGGAACGCCCAGCGAAGCTCCTGGTCGACGTCCAGACCATCGATCGTCGCCGTGCCCGCCAGCAACTCCTCGAGCAGCCGGAGGTCGGTGTCGGCCGCCGCCGTCGACGCGAAGAACCGCGCCCAGGCGAGCTGGTGCTCGCTGCCCGGCGCCGCCTGCCGCAGCTCCCGCAGGGCGCCCTCGGAGAGCAGCCGCCCGGCCGTCTCCCGCCACCCCGGCGCCACATAGTGCACCAGCGCCGACTCCGCCCACGCGTGGAGCATCTGGAGCACGCCGATGTCCGACTCGCGGCTCGCGAACCGCAGCACCAGGTCGACGAAGTCCCGGGCGGGCAGCAGCGCGTCCCGGGTCAGGTTCCACAGCGCCGACCAGCACAGCGCCCGGGCCAGCGGGTCGGTGAGCGAGCCGAGGTGGCCGCGCAGGGTCGCCAGCGACGTCTCGTCGAAACGGATCTTGCAGTAGGTGAGGTCGTCGTCGTTGACCAGGACCAGCTCCGGGGCCTCGGCACCGGCCAGCTCGGCGATCACCGTGCGCGGGCCGTCGACGTCCGCCTCGGCGCGCGCGTACCGCACCAGCTCGCCGTCCCGCAGCCGGTAGAGGCCGATCGCGACCCGGTGCGGGCGCAGCTCCGGGTGGGACTCGGCGGCCTCCTGCACCACGGCCAGCTCGTCGATCCGGCCCTCGGCGTCCAGCAGCACCTGCGGGGTCAGCGAGTTCACCCCCGCCGTCTGCAGCCACTTCCCGGCCCAGGCGCTCATGTCCCGGCCGCTGGTCTCCTCCAGGACCGACAGCAGATCACCGAGCCGGGTGTTGCCGTACGCGTTGCGCTTGAAGTAGCGGCGGGCGCCCTCCAGGAACGCGTCCTGGCCGACGTACGCCACCAGCTGCTTGAGGACGGAGGCGCCCTTGGCGTAGGTGATGCCGTCGAAGTTGAGCTTGGCGTCCTGGAGGTCGCGGATGTCGGCCGTGACCGGGTGCGTGGAGGGCAGCTGGTCGGCGCGGTACGCCCAGGCCTTGCGGCGGTTGGCGAAGGTGGTCCACGCGTTCTCGAAACGGGTCGCGCCGACGTTCGCGAACGTGCCCATGAAGTCCGCGAAGGACTCCTTCAGCCACAGGTCGTCCCACCACACCATGGTGACCAGGTCACCGAACCACATGTGCGCCATCTCGTGCAGGATCACGTTGGCGCGCGCCTCGTACGACGCCTGCGTCACCTTGCCCCGGAAGATGTACTCCTCCCGGAAGGTCACCAGACCCGGGTTCTCCATCGCGCCGAGGTTGTACTCGGGCACGAACGCCTGGTCGTACTTCCCGAACGGGTACGGGTAGTCGAAGTGGTCGTGGAAGAAGTCCAGGCCCTGCCTGGTGACGAGGAAGACGTCGTCGGCGTCGAAGTAGGGGGCGAGGCCCTTGCGGCACATCGCGCCGAGCGGGATCTCCAGCGTCGAGCCGTCCGGCAGGGCGCGGGAGTAGGAGTCCGTCACGTAGTGGTAGGGCCCGGCCACCACACACGTGATGTACGTCGAGATCGGCTTCGTCTCCGCGAACCGCCAGACGCCGTCGGCGAGTTCACCCGCCCCGTTGCTCCACACCGTCCACTGTTCGGGCGCCCGCACCTCGAAGCGGAACGGCGCCTTCAGGTCCGGCTGCTCGAAGTTCGCGAAGACCCGGCGGGAGTCGGCCGGCTCGTACTGCGTGTAGAGGTAGACCTCGCCGTCCTCGGGGTCGACGAAGCGGTGCAGGCCCTCGCCGGTGCGGGAGTAGGCGCACCGGGCGTCCACCACCAGCTCGTTCTCCGCGGCCAGGTCCTCCAGGGTGATCCGGGTGCCGTCGAAGACCTCGCCGGGGTCGAGGTCCTTGCCGTTCAGGGTCACGGCGGTCACGCTCGGCGCGATCAGGTCGGCGAAGCTGGCGGCTCCCGGCTCGTTGCAGCGGAAGCGGATCGTGGTCACCGAGCGGAAGGTGCGCGGCTCGTCCTGGCCCTCCCCGACCGCGGACCGTACGTCCAGCGACACGTCGTATCCGTCGACCGACAGCAGGGCGGCCCGCTCCCGGGCCTCGTCGCGGGACAGGTTCTCACCGGGCACGGGCGGCACTCCTTCTGGTCGATGCACATCGTTGTCGGTACGCCGGAACAGCACCGATCCTCCCACGCGCCCCTGACGGCGGGCACCGGGAATGGGGTGGCCGGTGCCGGTGTTGCCGCTGCAAAAGGACCGTATTCCGAGGAGAGCCATGTCCGAGACCGTGACCAGCTCCGGCAAGACCCCCGTCGACTTCTGGTTCGACCCGCTGTGCCCCTGGGCCTGGATGACCTCCCGGTGGGTCCTGGAGGTGGAGAAGGTCCGCGACATCGAGGTCCGTTGGCACATCATGAGCCTCGCCGTGCTCAACGAGCCCAAGCTGGACGAGCTGCCCGAGGAGTACCGCGAGCTGCTGGAGACCAAGGCCTGGAAGCCGATCCGGGTGGTCACCGCCGCCTGGCAGAAGCACGGCGCCGACATCCTCGGTCCGCTGTACACCGCGCTCGGCACCCGCATCCACAACAACGACGAGGGTCCGACCGTGGAGGCCATCGCGGGCGCCCTCGCCGACGTCGGCCTGCCGGCCGACCTGATCGACTACGCCGACCAGGAGGACTTCGAGTTCGACGCCCAGCTGCGGGCCTCCCACAAGGAGGGCATCGAGAAGGTCGGCCAGGACGTCGGCACCCCGGTCATCGCGGTCCCCGGCCCCGACGGCGAGCAGATCGCCTTCTTCGGCCCGGTCGTCACCCCCGCCCCCAAGGGCGAGGAGGCCGCCCGCCTGTGGGACGGCACCCTCGCGGTCGCCTCCGTCCCCGGCTTCTACGAGATCAAGCGGACGCGCACCAAGGGCCCCGACTTCAGCAACCTGTAGGCCATCGTCGTCCGAAAGCCCGCCGGGCCCGGAAGGGGAACCTGTGACTCCCCTTCCGGGCCCGGCGGCCGTCCGCGTCGGCGGGTGCGGGGGCGGAGGTCCGGCTTCTCCTCGTGGACGCCCCCCTGCGGCAGCGGTGCCTCCCTCGCCGGATCCTTGTCTCACCCCGCCTGGTCTCACCCCGCCTGCCCGGCACCGTCCTGCCACGCGGCGGACGCCTGCCAGGCCTCGACCGCCCGCTCCGCGCAGGCGACGTCGTCCGCGGGGTCCGGGGCTCCGCTGACGCCGACGGCGCCCGAGATCCGTCCGTCGGGCCCGCACAGCGGGATGCCGCCGCCGAAGATGACGTAACGGCCGTGGGCGGCGGCGTGCAGGCCGAAGAGCGGCCCGCCGGGAGCGGCTGCCCGGGCGAGTTCGTGGGTGGGGGCGCTGTTGGCGACCGCGGTGTAGGCCTTGTCGGGGGCCAGGACGGTGCCGGCGATCTCGGCACCGTCCATCCGCGCGAAGGCGACCAGGTTGCCGCCGGCGTCGACCACGGCGGCCGAGACCAGCAGGTTCCGCTCGCCCGCCGCCGCGAGCGCGGCGGCGCACAGCGCCTGGGCCGTGGCCAGATCCGGCGTGCTCACGCGTCGTCCTCCACGCCCGCCAGCACCTCGCCGGCCCGGGCCAGCAGTTCCGGACGCCGTCGGCCGAGCACCGTGGCGACCGCCGCCAGCAGCAGGATGTAGCCGAGCACCGCGTAGGGGAACCAGTTGTACGGCGCGGCCGGCACCGGCCAGACGCTGCCGTAGACCGGGATGACCATCAGCGCGATCGCCAGCACGGGCAGCACCACGTGCCGCAGCGGCTTGAACTGCTCGGGACGCTGCTTGCGGAAGAAGCGCATGCACGCGACGTTGGTCAGCCAGTAGACCGGGATGATGCCGAAGGTCAGCACCGCGCCCAGGTAGGCGTAGGTGTTGAACGGCCCCACCCAGAAGCCCATCACGACGGTGACCACCACCGCGAACGCGGACTGCGCGCACACCGCGAACGCGGGCGTCCCGAGCCGAGGGCTGACGGTGGCGAGCCGGCGGGGCAGCATGCCCTCGCGGCCCATGGCGAACAGGATGCGGACGATGCCGTTGTTGGAGTTGACGGTGACGGCGAAGATGCTGGAGATCCCGGCCAGCCCCACCAGCAGGTCCATCCACGGCGCGTAGGTGTGCCCGAGGGTGGTGAACGGGGCCGGGTCGGAGGCCAGCTTGGCCACGGCCGCGTCGGAGGTGCCGAAGCCCACGGTCTCGGCGTAGGTGCAGAACAAATAGATGACGCCGACCAGCACCACCGCGAACACCAGACCGCGCGGGACGTTGCGGCGCGGGTTGTGGGTCTCCTCGCCGAGCGTCGCCGCCGCCTCGAAGCCGACGAAGGACAGCACGCCGTAGACCATGCCGAGCGCGATCCCGCTCAGCCCCTTGGACGAGGTCGAGGGCGACAGCGGCGTCGCGGAGAGACCATGGGCGCCGCCCTTGGCCACGATGATCACGCTCAGCACGAGGATCACCGCGACCTCGCAGGAGAACATGACCAGCGCGACCTTGATCGAGCCGCCGATCCCGCGTACCGAGAGCAGCGTCATCAGCGCCGCGGCCAGCAGTGATATCACCACCCACGGCACATGGACGCCGTGCTGTCCCAGCAGGTCGTGCGTGTAGTTGCCGAAGAGCGCCAGCTCGGCCGGCACCAGGAGCGCGTACGCGACGAACATCAACCCACCGGTCACGAAGCCGGTCCGGGCGCCCACCCCCCGCGCGACGTAGGTGTAGAACGCCCCGGCGCTGGGCAGTTCGCGGGCCATCTCCATGATCCCGTTGGCGACGATCAGCGAGGCCACCATGGAGAGCACGAAGACGAACGGCGTCGCCGCGCCCGCCTGGGCGGCGACCAGTTGCGGGTTGAAGTAGACCGATACCGCCGGTCCCATCAGTGCGGCGGACATGACCACGGCGCCGCCGAGGCCGATCGCGCCGCGCTTGAGGCCGTGCGGAGGGGTCGAATGCGCGGTCGGGGCGCTGGTGGAAGGTGCTGACGACATGGGTGGATCCGCCTGTCCGCCTAAGCGACGTCTGGCAACGTCTGGGGCGCACAGACTCCCCTTCTTCCACCGCCGTGGACAGCGACCGGATGTCAACCGCACGGGGCCCCGCCTATACAGTCTGTCGCGCTCCGGCCGGACTTCACGATGTCGTCCCGGACCGGTCTCGCGCCGCGCGGCCTCAGGCGCCGCGCCCTTGATCCCCTCAGGCCGCCAGGGATCGATTGGCGGAACCCCACAGGGCTGTGCAGTGCCGTTGGCGTGAGCGAGGCATCTCTGCCTCAGTGATCGACGTCACCCCGTGCCCGGTATGACCCGCACCCTTTGTGGGGAGTCCACCAAGGGGCGCTTCCGCCCTTTGTCGACCGCTGACGTGTTCGGCTCAGACGGGCCGGGATAGCGTCACGGTGTCCCCTGCTTGCCTGTCCACCCTCACCCCGCGGAGTCCCCCATGAGCACCGCCACCGCGTCCGCCCGCCCCGGCATCGTCCTCGCCGACCTCCTGCCCACGTCCCGGGTGCGCGACGCGGCCCTCGTGGCCGGCGGCGCCGCGCTCACCGGCCTCGCCGCCCAGATCGCCGTCCCGGTGCCCGGCTCCCCGGTCCCGGTGACCGGCCAGACCTTCGCGGCCCTGCTCGTCGGCACCGCCCTCGGCGCCCGCCGCGGTCTGCTCTCCCTCGCCCTGTACGCGCTGGCCGGTCTCGCGGGCGTGCCGTGGTTCGCGAGCGGCACCTCCGGCGTCTCCGTCTCCTTCGGCTACGTCCTCGGCATGATGCTCGCCTCCGCCGTCGTCGGCGCCCTGGCCCGGCGCGGCGCCGACCGCGGAGTGCTGCGCATGGCGGGCACGATGCTCCTCGGCGAGGCGATCATCTACGCGGTCGGCGTGCCGTACCTGGCCTACGCCGCCGGTATGTCGGCGTCCACGGCGATCGCCGCCGGCCTGACCCCGTTCCTGATCGGCGACGCGGTGAAGGCGGCCCTGGCGATGGGCGCGGTGCCGGCCGCATGGAAGCTCGTCGACAAGCGCTGACCCGGCCGGCCGCGGCGGGGCCCGGGATGCCTCGGCACCCCGGGCCCCGCCGCCGTAGGCATCCCTGGCAGGCGCGGCCGCTCCCGTCGGCCACGGCGACGACGGCCCAGGTCAGCCATGCCCCTCGCACGGGTGAACGGGGTCTTCTTCCCGCGAGGTCCCGCGGTGCCACTCACTGTTTCCGGGGCCCGGCCCCGCCCCTGCCCCGCTCTCACACCCGTGTCACACTCATCCCATGCGCGTGTATCTCGGCTCCGACCATGCGGGCTTCGAACTCAAGAACCACCTCGTCGAGTGGCTGAAGGCGGCGGGCCACGACCCCGTCGACTGCGGCCCCCACATCTACGACGCCCAGGACGACTACCCGCCCTTCTGCCTCCGCGCGGCCGAGCGGACGGCGGCCGACCCCGAGGCCCTCGGCATCGTGATCGGCGGCTCCGGCAACGGTGAGCAGATCGCCGCGAACAAGGTGAAGGGCGTGCGGGCGGCGCTCGCCTGGAGCGAGGAGACCGCGTCGCTCGGCCGGCAGCACAACAACGCGAACGTCGTGGCGGTGGGCGCGCGCATGCACACCCGGGAAGAGGCGACCAAGTTCGTCGAGACCTTCGTCAAGACGCCCTTCTCCCAGGACGAGCGCCACATCCGCCGCATCGACATGCTGACGGCCTACGAGACGACGGGCGACCTCCCGCCGGTCCCGGGCCACCACCCGCAGCCGTAGGCTCTCCGCCCACCCACCTGCCCGACTCGGTCGCCCGAGAGGCGAGGCGGGGGGCTGCCGGCGAGCCGCAAACCGGATCCAGCCCCGCGCCCCTCCGGGGCGCTGCGGCCGGGCCCGTTCTACGTTCGCCTTTCCACCGACCGAGCCGGGTGGGTGGGCGGGAAAGGAATCGCCGACGTGCCGGAAGGGCACACGATCCACCGGCTCGCGCTGGACTACCGCCGGCTCACCGGACCCGTGAGGGTCACCAGCCCGCAGGGCAAGTTCTCCGACGCGGCGAGCCTTCTCGACGGCGCCGAACTCACCCGCACCGAAGCCCACGGCAAGCACCTCTTCCTCGGCTTCCGCGACAGCGCCTGGGTGCACGTCCACCTCGGCCTCTTCGGCAAGGTCACCTTCGGCGACGCCCCCGCGCCCCCGGCCACCGACACCGTCCGCCTGCGCCTGGCCGGCCCCACCGCCTACGTCGACCTGCGCGGCCCCACCACCTGCGCCCTGATCACCGACGACGAGAAGAACGCCGTACACGCCCGCCTCGGCCCCGATCCGCTCCGTGACGACGCCGACCCGGACGCGGCGTACCGCAGGATCTCCCGCAGCCGTACGACGATCGCCGCCCTCCTGATGGACCAGAAGGTCATCGCAGGCGTCGGGAACGTCTACCGCGCCGAGGTGCTGTTCCGGCACGGGATCGACCCGTACCGCGCGGGCAGGGACCTCACCCCCGCCGAATGGGACGCCGTCTGGGCCGACCTCGTCGCGCTGATGCGCGAGGGCGTCCGCAACAACCGCATCGACACCGTCCGGCCCGAGCACACCCCGGAGGCGATGGGCCGCCCGCCGCGCGTGGACGACCACGGCGGCGAGGTGTACGTCTACCGCCGGGCCACCCTGCCCTGCCACCTCTGCGGCACCGAGATCCGCACCGCCGCCCTCGCCGCCCGCAACCTCTTCTGGTGCCCCGGCTGCCAGCGGCGCTGACCGCGGGGGAAGGTCAGAAGCCGTGCGGCAGCCAGGGCACGACCGGGGAGCCGAACGCCACCGACGCCTCCGCCAGCGCCCCGGGCCGCAGTTCGCCCACCCGGCCGGCCCGCGCCAGCGACAGCAGGGACACGCCACCGAGGTACGCCGCCGCCAACTCCCGTACCGACAGCGTGAGCTCGGCCGGGTCCGTCGTACGCTCGCAGGACGCCCCCTTGGCGTCCCCGGTCAGCCGCCAACGCCCCGCGTTCCACGGGCAGAAGGCGTCCGCCACCTCCAGCACCACGTCCACCGGCGTCTGATAGGTGCGCGCCGCGAGCGCCGCACCGACGTCGACGAGACGGACGTACCCCATGTCACGCACCCGCGTCAGGCAGCGCCGGATGTCGGAGACCTGGTACTGCCAGGCGTCGTCGACCGGCCGCCCCCGCACCGTCAGCTTCGACATCAGGTCGATGCCGAACAGGAACCGCCACAGCGCCGCGTCGCTCGCCGGATCGAGCGCGGCGAGGTCCTCCAGCGACACCGTGCCGTCGTGCCCGCTCGGCGACCAGCCCAGCCTGGTACGGAACCGGGCGTACCCGGTGACCTCCCCGTCCCGCTCCACGACCACGCACTGCAGCGCCGACGCCCCGTCCCGCCCGATCTCCGGGTCGAACACCCCGACCCGTTCCCAGCCCGCCTGCCGGGCCAGCATCCCGGGCCGCAGCGGCACCAGCCGCGCGTAGACCGCCTCGCACGCGCCGAGCACGTCGGCCGGGGCGGCGTACCGCACCCGTACGTCACCGGTGCCGGCCGGCACGTCCAGCGTCACCCGGCTCGTGTCGATCTCGGCCTGCAGCTGGAAGGCCGCGGCGCCGTACCCGAAGCGGCCGTAGATGGCCGGCTCGGAGGCGGTCAGCGCGGTCAGCGGCTCGCCCCACTCCCGGATGTCGTCCAGCTGGCGGCGCATCATCGACGTCAGCACCCCGCGCCGCCGGTGCGTCGCGGCCACGCTCACCATGGAGATCCCCGCGGTGGGCAGCACGGCACCGCCAGGCACCGTCATCCGGAACCGGAACGCCCCCGCCGTCCCGACCAGTTCGGAGCCGTCCCAGACGGCCAGCGAACGCTCGGGCTCCGTGAGGGACCGGTCCAGATCGCGCTCCTCGGGCGGCGTCGGACCCGCGCCGAAGGCCCGCACCAGGTGCTCCCACCACCCGTCGAACTCCTCGGCACGCAGCACCTTCAACTCGGTCGCAGGTTCGATCGCCATGAGCCATGCCTACCAAGCCTGTTGCAGACGAGCCAGCGAATTTCTCCCGGACGGCGACGCGGGGGCTTCCGGTGAAGTTCACTGTGAAGTCGCACCCGAAGGCGAGCCTCGGACGGGGGACAAGTGGGACCTCCCGTGCCAAGCGGCTGGTCCGATGGATAGGGTCCCGAACTAATGGCAGTAGACCGAGAGCGGCGCGCGAAGGCCGAGACGCTTCCGGCCCGGTGGAAAGTGCAGTGGCACCGGGCCCGCGTCGGCGTGCGCAGAAGCGCCGTGGACTACTTCCGGGGCGACGGCTCCGACTGGATCGCCCTGATCGGGCTGTTCCTGACCGTCCCGGTCCTCGCGGCCATGAGCCTCGCCAACCCGGTCTGGTTCTCCCCGGCCGCGCTGGTCCTGCCGATCGTCGCGGGCGGCCTGCTGCTGCGCCCGGCGAGCCTGCTCGGCCTGTACGCGGCGGCGGCCACCGCGCTGATCGTGGAGTCGGTACGGCTCGGCCCCTACACCGAGGGCCCCTCCCGGGTCACCCCGGGCGTGGTCCTGGTCGTGGCCGCCTGCGGTTTCTTCGGTCTGCTCACCGCCCAGTTCCGCAGCCGGGTCGGCGTCCCCTGGCGGCGCGGCGGCACCATGCTCTTCGACCTGCGCGAACGCATCCGGGTGCAGAGCAAGCTGCCGAAGCTGCCGCCGGGCTGGCACCGCGAGATGGCCCTGCGGCCGGCCGGCGGGCAGTCCTTCTCCGGCGACTTCGTGGTCGCGGCCCGTACGAACAACGGCCGCACGATGGAGGTCGTCCTCACGGACGTCTCCGGCAAGGGCATGGACGCGGCGTCCCGCGCCCTCCTCCTCTCCGGTGCCTTCGGCGGCCTCCTCGGCTCCCTCCCGCCGCACGCCTTCCTTCCCGCCGCCAACGGCTACCTGCTCCGCCAGGACTGGGACGAGGGCTTCGCGACCTCCATACACCTGGTCCTGGACCTGGACTCCGGCGACTACGAGCTGTACTCCGCGGGCCACCCGCCCGGTCTCCAGCTCAGCGCCGGCAGCGGCCGCTGGGAGGAGAAGGCCGCCGAGGGCCCCCTCCTCGGTGTGTACGACGGCGCCCAGTTCGACCCGGTGAAGGGCTCGCTGCGCCCCGGCGACGTCCTGATGATCTTCACGGACGGCCTGGTGGAGACGTCCGAGCGGGACATCGTGGAAGGCATAGACCGCCTGACGGGAGAGGCCGACCGCTACGTGGCCGGCGGCTTCCACGGCGCCGCCTGGCACCTGATCGAGGCGGTGGCGAAGGACGTCAACGACGACAGGGCGCTGCTGCTGATCTGCCGGGAGGCAGCGAGGTGACCACGGTCGGCGGCGCCGCCGCTGCGGCCGGGGGGGCGTCCCCACGGCGCCCCTCGGACCCGGTGACACCCCCACCAGGTCATCCGTTCGACAGGGGAAAACAGTCACGCCGGGCCCGGAGGCCGGCGGCCCTCTTGCCGGACCGCGGAAAACATGACGGGGAGCCGGCGGACCGTTGACGGCTGCGGGCTGCGGGCTGCGGGCTGCGGGCTGCGGGTTGCGGCTGCGGGCTGGTCGCGGTGCGGGGTGCGGCTGCGGGCTGGGGGCTGGTCGCGACGCGCTGGCCGCCGGAGAGCTGGGCGGGGCGGCGGCCGCCGTAGCCGTCGAGGATGACCTCCGCGAGGGCCTTGCGGGCGCAGCTGGGGCCGTCGGCGGCTGCGGGCTGGGTGTGGGCTGGTCGCGGCTGCGGGCCGTTGGCGCCTGCGGGTGCGTGGGGGCTGGTCGCGCAGTTCCCCGCGCCCCTGAAGGGGCGCCCAGCGGCGGGGCTCATTCAGCGGCGGGGCTCGTCCAGCGGCGGGGCTCATTCAGCGGCGGGGCTCGTCCAGCAGTGGTGCTCGTCCAGCAGTGGTGCTCGTCCAGCAGCGGCGCTCGTTCAGCAGCGGCGCTCGTTCAGCGGCGGGGCTCATTCAGCCGCGGGCAGTCGTGCCTCCCCCAGAGCCTTAAGGGCCTGGGAGGTGCCCCCAGGGCGGCACGGGTGGGCGCGGGCGGTGCCCGGCAAGCGCCGGTGAGTGTCCCCACCCCACGTCGGCCACGAGATACTCGCACCGTGACCACCCCGACCCCCCTCACCCTCCCAGAGGTCGAGAATCTCGCCCGAGCCGCTCACGCGGCGCAGACCGACAAGGCCGGCCGCCCCTACGCCGAGCACCTCGCCGCCGTAGCCGCCGGCGTCCGCGCCCGCGGCGGCGACCCGGACCAGATCGCCGCCGCCTGGCTGCACGACGCCGTCGAGGATCACGCCCTGACCGAGGAGTGGCTGGACACGGCCGCCCTCAGCCCCCGCACGAAGGCCGTCGTCCTCGCCCTCACCAAGCACCCCGGCGAGCCCCCCGAGTCGTACGCCCGCCGCATCCTCGCGACCCCCGGCGCCCTGCTCGTCAAGGAAGCCGACCTCGCGCACAACGCCGACCCCGCCCGCCTCGCCGTCCTGGACGCGGCCACCCGCGACCGGCTGACCGAGAAGTACGCCCGGATGCGCGCCCTCCTCGGCCTGCCCGCGTGAGCGGACCGAGCGGCGTCAGGCGCGGGCCGTCGACAGGTTCTCCCGGCTCTCCCCGCTCCGCGGGCTCCGCTCCCGGGCCAGTTCCGCCGCGTCCCGCCGGAACGCCCACTCCATGCCCGGCTCCATGGCGAACCGGAACACCCGCCGCACGGGCCGGGTGCACAACAGCGTCACGCAGGCGCCCGCGAGCGCGGTGACGAGGATCTCGCCGAGCGGCCCGTGCAGCCACGCCGGATCGAACCAGCCCTCGTGGACGCCGTACTTCACCACGAAGCCGTGCAGGAGGTAGCCGTACAGCGTGCCGGCGCCCAGCGCCGTGAACCACGTCCGCCGGCCCGGTACCCAGGAGAAGAAGCCGGCCGTCAGCACCGTCGAGCAGCCGAACATGGCGAGCACCATCACCGGCCCGCACCACCACGGCGCGCCCAGCTCCTGCGCGGAGTCCCGGTGGTAGAACCACGCGGTGTTCATCCGCGGCACCGACCACCACGCGAACACCAGAGCGAGGGCGAACACCGGCACCGCGGCGATCCGCACCGGCCACCGGCGCACCAGCCGGAAGTGCTCGGGCCGCAGGCACAGGCCGAGCACGAAGTACGGCAGGAACTGCAGGACCCGCTGGAGGTCGAGGTCGTCGCCGATGGACGGGGACACGGAAGCCAGCATGGCGATGCCGAAGGCGACCGGCAGCGGACGGCGGATTGCCTTCCACAGGGGCGTGGTCAGGCGCCAGACGAACAGCGCGCACAGGAACCAGGTCAGGTACCAGGGGTCGAGCAGGCTGATGTCCTGGCCGGGGGAGCCGACGACGAAGCGCTGGAAGAGCGAGTAGGCGGTCTCGAACAGGACATAGGGGACGACGACCCCGGTGACCAGCCGCCTCAGCCGGTCCGGGCGCATGTCGAAGGTCCGGGAGAAGTAGCCGGAGACGACGATGAACGCCGGCATGTGGAAGGCGTACACGACGCAGTACGCCGCTTCCAGAACGCGGCTGCCGCCCTTCAGCGGCTCCCATGAGTGACCCATCGCGACGAGCACGATCGCCAGGTACTTGGCGTTGTCGAAGAACGCGTCGCGCCGGCCGTCCGCCGGCGGCCTGGCCGGGGGACGCGGTGTTCGGTTCTGACCGGGGTACGTGGCGGCGTCGGACATTTGCGGAACCCTAGCGTCGCCTGTGCGATTCCGTAAAACCACCGATGTGAATCCCGCTAAACGGCGACGGCGGCCTGTGAAGGACCGGGTGATTTACCGCGGCAGATGCCTGCGTCTATGCGCTTCCATGCGGCACTTACATCAGTAATGTCCCTTTTCATCCCGAATAATTGGCGCATAACGCCCGGCGATGATCGCTTCTTGTCGCGCCTGTGTCAATAATTCGAATGAGCTGCGCGCCAGTTGTGTGGACACCGAAACGATGTCTGTCAATTGCCCTGGATCCACCGGCGGGTGGGCTCTCGAATTGCAGTGCGGGCGGTTGTCGGTGTGGGGCGCGATGTCGACGTTGTGTCACGAACCGCATAGTGCGGCCGGGTTGGTGGCACGATGGATCTGACGGGGGTGCGGGGCCGTACCCCAGGGCCGGAGAGCGGACCGACCGAGGGTGTGATCAGTTGTGGCCATTTCACTGTCTGTGGTGTTGCTGTTGGCGATCATCCTTGTGGTGATGATGAGAGGGGGGAGCATCAAGGCGGGCCCCGCCATCGTCGCCGTCCTCTTCGGGTTCTTCCTCGCCTCGACCGGGATGGCCCCGTCCATCCAGCGCTTCCTCGACTCGCTGGCGCAGACCATAAACTCGATCAACTTCTGACCGCGCCGGCGAGCGCGGCGCGGCCGGCGTCCGCGCCTTGGGGCCCCGTGAACGCGCGAAAGGCCCAGGAAGAGGAGGTCCGCAACCTCTCACCTGGGCCTTCGCCATCAGAGCGGGCGACGGGAATCGAACCCGCGTAGTCAGTTTGGAAGACTGAAGCTCTACCATTGAGCTACGCCCGCACCACATGTGCCGCAGCTCGGTGACCGCGGCACAGAAGGCATCGTAGCGGGTCGTCCGCCGGGGAGGCCAACACGTTGGTCTGCACCGACGCGATCCCGACGTGATCCCGACGCGATGCGGACGCGGGTGAACAAAGCGTCCGACGCGGGCGGCCCGGGCATGTACCCTACGTGTCGCACCGGAACGGGGTGTGGCGCAGCTTGGTAGCGCGTCCGCTTTGGGAGCGGAAGGCCGTGGGTTCAAATCCCGCCACCCCGACCACCACCTGACGGCGTCCGTCTTGATCGCCTTTTGGGGCCCTGAGCCGCTGCGGTTACTATGCAAGCTGCGCGCCCGCGTGTCCCGGCCCCCAGACGGCGGCCTACGAACTCCTCCGGGCGGCGAAACTCCGCCGGGCCCCTCTGGCGCCAGCGGAACCCGAGAAGTCAGCCACAAGGAGACCGAACCGTGAAGAGCGCCGTGGAGACCCTGAACCCGACCCGGGTTCGGCTCACTGTCGAGGTGCCCTTCGAGGAGCTCAAGGACAGCCTCGACGCGGCGTACAAGAAGATCAACCAGCAGGTCACGGTGAAGGGCTTCCGCAAGGGCAAGATCCCGGCCCGCGTCATCGACCAGCGGTTCGGCCGCGGTGCGGTCCTGGAAGAGGCCGTCAACGACGCGCTGCCGAAGTTCTACACCGAGGCCGTCAACGAGGCCGAGCTGAACCCTCTGGGCCAGCCCGAGGTCGACATCACCGAGCTGAAGGACGGCGAGACGCTGAACTTCACCGCCGAGGTCGACGTCCGCCCGACCCTGGAGATCCCGGACTACTCCGGCATCGAGGTCGAGGTCGACGCGGTCGAGGTCAGCGACGAGGACATCGAGAAGTCGGTCGAGCAGCTCCGCGAGCGCTTCGCCTCGACCTCCCCGGTCGAGCGCGCCGCCGAGGACGGCGACGTCGTCACCATCGACCTGGAGGCCAAGGTCGACGGCGAGGTCCTGGAGGACGGCATCGCCAGCGGTGTCTCCTACACCATCGGCTCCGGCGAGCTCCTCGACGGCATCGACGACGCCGTCAAGGGCCTGGAGGCCGGTGGCGAGGCCACCTTCACCTCCGAGCTCAAGGGCGGCTCGGCGGCCGGCCGGGAGGCCGAGGTCACCGTCAAGGTCACCCAGGTCGCCGCCCGCGAACTGCCCGAGCTGGACGACGAGTTCGCGCAGCTCGCCTCCGAGTTCGACACCCTGGACGAGCTGAAGGCCGACAGCCGCAAGCGTCTCGCCAACATGAAGACGTACGACCAGGCCACGCAGGCCCAGGAGCGCGTCCTGGAGAAGCTGCTGGAACTGGTCGAGGTGCCGGTCCCCGAGAAGCTGCTCGAGGACGAGATCAACACCCGCAAGCACAACCTGGAGCACCACCAGCTCGCCCAGATGGGCCTGGACCTCGACAAGTACCTGGAGATCCAGGGCAAGACCGCCGAGGAGTTCGAGACCGAGACCAAGGAAGCCGCGGTCAAGGGCATCAAGACCCAGTTCGTCCTCGACGAGCTGGTCAAGCAGGAGAAGCTCAACGTCAACCAGGAGGAGCTCACCGAGCACCTCATGCGGCGCGCGGCCTCCTCCGGCATGTCCCCCGACCAGTTCGCCCAGGCGGTCGTCGAGGGCGGCCAGGTCCCGCTCCTGGTCGGCGAGGTCGCCCGCGGCAAGGCCCTGGCCGTCGTGGTCGAGGCCGCCACGGTGAAGGACACCAACGGCGAGATCGTCGACCTGGACGACGAGGACGACGAGGACGAGACCGGCGCGGAGGCCCCTGAGGCCGCCGCCGAGGCCGCCGACGCCACGGACGAGGAGAAGGCCGAGGGCTGAGCTCCACGGCACCCGTAACAGCGCACAGGGGCTCCTGGGACCCGTCCCGGGGGCCCCTTTGCCATCCCTTGGGCCGCAGCGCCCCGTAGGGGCGCGGGGCTGTGCTTGATCTGCGGCTGCCGCCGCGTGGGCGCGAGCGACCGACCACGCACCCGCACGCACGCCCGCGCACCCTCACAACCACGGCGAGTGGCCGTCGGCCCACCGCCGTAGGCACTACGCCCCCGGCGAACAGCCCTGTTACCGGGATTCCCCGAAGGGACCATCGCGTTAGGGTCCATGAGTACGAGGGCAGCCAAGCCCCCGGCTACGGAAACGTGAGACGGCCCGGCGCCGTCGTAAGACGAGCAGGTGGATACGTGACGAATCTGATGCCCTCCGCCGCCGGCGAGCCTTCCATCGGTGGTGGCCTCGGCGACCAGGTATACAACCGGCTGCTCGGCGAGCGGATCATCTTCCTCGGCCAGCAGGTCGACGACGACATCGCCAACAAGATCACCGCGCAGCTGCTGCTCCTTGCGGCCGACCCCGACAAGGACATCTTCCTCTACATCAACAGCCCCGGCGGCTCGGTGACCGCCGGCATGGCGATCTACGACACCATGCAGTTCATCCCGAACGACGTGGTCACCATCGGCATGGGCATGGCGGCCTCGATGGGCCAGTTCCTGCTCACCGGCGGCACCGCCGGCAAGCGCTTCGCCCTGCCGCACACGGACATCATGATGCACCAGGGCTCCGCGGGCCTCGGCGGTACGGTCTCGGACATCAAGATCCAGGCCCAGTACCTGCTGCGCACCAAGAAGACCATGACCGAGCTGACCGCGCTCCACTCCGGCCAGCCGGTCGAGACGATCCTGCGCGACGCCGACCGCGACCGCTGGTTCACCCCCGAGGAGGCCAAGGAGTACGGTCTCATCGACGGGATCATCACGCATGCCTCCGGTGTTCCGGGAGGCGGTGGCACCGGCGCCTCCTGAGCCCGGCCACGCCACGCTCCGCCGATACCCCAGCCCCCCGAACGCCACCAGGACGGTGAACACCCCCATGACCAACTTCCCCGGCGCCGCCGACGCCCGTTACGACGGCCCCCGGCCCGACGCCCGCTATGTCATCCCGCGCTTCGTGGAGCGCACCTCCCAGGGCATCCGCGAGTACGACCCCTACGCGAAGCTCTTCGAGGAGCGGGTGATCTTCCTCGGCGTCCAGATCGACGACGCCTCCGCCAACGACGTCATGGCGCAGCTGCTGTGCCTGGAGTCGATGGACCCGGACCGGGACATCTCGATCTACATCAACAGCCCGGGCGGCGACATGACCGCCCTCACGGCGATCTACGACACGATGCAGTTCGTGAAGCCCGACATCCAGACGGTCTGCATGGGCCAGGCGGCCTCCGCCGCGGCCATCCTGCTGGCCGCCGGCACGCCCGGCAAGCGCATGGCGCTGCCGAACTCCCGCGTGCTGATCCACCAGCCGGCCGGCTCCACCGGCCGCGGTCAGCTCTCCGACCTGGAGATCATCGCCAACGAGTTCACGCGGATGCGTGAGCAGCTGGAGAACATGCTGGCCAAGCACTCCAACCGGTCGCTCGAACAGGTCCGCGAGGACATCGAGCGCGACAAGATCCTCACGGCTGAGGAAGCGCTCGAGTACGGCATCGTGGACCAGATCATCTCCACCCGGAAGATGAACAACGCTGAGGTCCGCTGACAGAGGCCGCCGGCAGAGAATGTGTTCTCTGTCGCCCTTGGCACGGTTTGGCTGCGCGTACGGCAAGGCGCACGTCAAAGTGAACCGTGCCAAGGGGGGCCCGTACGAGGGGCCCGGCAAGGTACCGTCGACATAAGGCAGCACCAGGAGCCGCTGGACTCGAAAGTGTCCAGGCGTCTCCCAGGCGAAGGGGAAGCACACCGTGGCACGCATCGGTGACGGCGGCGATCTGCTCAAGTGCTCGTTCTGCGGCAAGAGCCAGAAGCAGGTCAAGAAGCTCATCGCAGGGCCCGGTGTGTACATCTGCGACGAGTGCATCGATCTCTGCAACGAGATCATCGAGGAGGAGCTCGCCGAGACGAGCGAGGTCCGCTGGGAGGAACTCCCCAAGCCCCGCGAGATCTACGAGTTCCTCGAGGGCTACGTGGTGGGCCAGGAGCCCGCCAAGAAGGCCCTCTCGGTCGCGGTGTACAACCACTACAAGCGCGTCCAGGCAGGGGAGAACGGCGGCGCCCAAGGCCGCGACGACGCCATCGAGTTGGCGAAGTCCAACATCCTGCTGCTGGGCCCCACCGGCTCCGGCAAGACGCTCCTGGCGCAGACCCTGGCCCGCATGCTGAACGTCCCGTTCGCGATCGCCGACGCCACCGCGCTGACGGAGGCCGGCTACGTGGGCGAGGACGTGGAGAACATCCTCCTCAAGCTGATCCAGGCCGCCGACTACGACGTCAAGAAGGCCGAGACCGGGATCATCTACATCGACGAGATCGACAAGGTCGCCCGTAAGAGCGAGAACCCCTCGATCACGCGAGACGTCTCCGGCGAGGGCGTGCAGCAGGCCCTGCTGAAGATCCTGGAGGGCACCACGGCCTCCGTCCCGCCGCAGGGCGGCCGCAAGCACCCGCACCAGGAGTTCATCCAGATCGACACGACGAACGTGCTGTTCATCGTGGGCGGTGCCTTCGCCGGCCTGGAGAAGATCATCGAGTCCCGGGCGGGCGCCAAGGGCATCGGCTTCGGCGCGACCATCCGCTCCAAGCGGGAGCTGGAGGCCAAGGACCAGTTCGAGGACGTCATGCCCGAGGACCTGGTCAAGTTCGGCATGATCCCGGAGTTCATCGGTCGTCTCCCCGTCATCACGAGCGTCCACAACCTCGACCGGGAAGCCCTTCTCCAGATCCTCGTCGAGCCGCGCAACGCGCTCGTCAAGCAGTACCAGCGTCTCTTCGAACTCGACGGCGTGGAGCTGGACTTCGAGCGCGAGGCCCTGGAGGCCATCGCCGACCAGGCCATCCTGAGGCAGACCGGCGCCCGCGGGCTGCGCGCCATCATGGAGGAAGTCCTCATGTCCGTGATGTACGAGGTCCCGTCCCGCAAGGACGTGGCCCGCGTCGTCGTCACGGCCGACGTCGTCCACTCCAACGTCAACCCGACCCTGATCCCGCGCGACGCGCGCGGCCGCGGCTCGGGCGAGCAGAAGTCGGCGTAACCCCGTCAACGCCGAAGCGCCGGGCCCTCCTGGGAGGAGGGCCCGGCGCTTTCGCGTGCGTGAGCGTGCGTCCGTGTGCGCCGGCGGCTACCTGGCGACGCGCACGTCACCGCGCACATCGGCCGCGATCTTCGCCGACTCGTCCAGGGTGTACGTCCTCACCCCCGCCGTCGGTTCCACGATGCCGATGGTGCTGTAGTCCGCCCAGACGCACATGTACGCCGTCTGGTCCTTGCCGGTGAGCTGGCTCTTGCCCTTCACCTGCTGGCACTTCATCACCGCGCCGTCCAGGCCGTCGGGCGAGACGGACTGCGCGTCGCCGACCAGCTTCCCGTCGTCGGAGGAACTGCTCGCCTTCATCTGCGTGAAGGTGGCGTCCAGCGCCGCCTGCGGGTCCTTCACCGCGCCGTAGAAGCCGACGAGGGTGAAGTTCTCGGCGGTCTGCGCCTTGGCCACACTCGTCGGGTCGGTGGTGTCGAGGGAGTTCAGGTCGATGGTCGAGTAGACCGCGCCGACCGAGGTGGCGTCGGTGACGCCGGCCTTGGCGAGGTCCTTCGCGTCGCTCGAACTGGCCTTCTCCTGCGAGGGGGCGCCGTACCGCTGGTACTTGCCGGACAGGACCGAGGCCGGCGCGGTCAGCTTGTGCGGCCCGTCGTCCTTCAGCGCGCCGGATCCGGTCCCGCCGAGCACGAAGTACGCCCCCACCCCGATCGCCGCCACCACGGCGACCGCCCCGATGATCAGCCCCGTCCTCTTCTTCCCGCCGCCCGGCGCCGGCGGCTGCGGAACGCCGTAGGGAGGCTGGCCGTACGGGGGCTGCTGACCGTACGGGTTCGGCTGCGGGGGAACGCCCTGCTGCGGGTAGCCGTAGCCCGGCTGCGGCGGCTGGCCGTAGGGACCCGGCTGCGGCGGGGCGGCCTGCGGAGCCTGCTGGGGGTAGCCGTAGCCGGGCTGCGGCGCCTGCGGCGGCTGACCGTACGGACCCGGCTGCGGGCCGTAGGGTCCCGGCTGCTGCGGCGGCGGCCCGCCGTACGGGCCCGGCTGGTTGTGGCTCATCTCTGGGTTCCCCTCCAGATGCTTATGTGTTCCTGACATCCTGGCCCAGCCACTGGGGAATCACGGCGCGGGGGTGCCCACCGTTACAGAACAAACGCGTTTCGGGACAGCTCCGGGACACCTCTAAACTGAGCCCCGTGACCGAGAACGCTCAGCAGCAGCCCACAGCGCCCAGCACCGAACTGCCGACCCAGTACGCGCCGGCCGATGTAGAGGGGCCGCTGTACGAGAGCTGGGTGGAGCGCGGTTACTTCGGGGCCGACGCCAAGAGCGACAAGCCCGCGTACACCATCGTCATCCCCCCGCCCAACGTCACCGGCTCGCTGCACCTGGGCCACGCCTTCCAGCACACGCTGATGGACGCGCTGACCCGGCGCAAGCGCATGCAGGGCTTCGAGTCGCTGTGGCTGCCCGGCATGGACCACGCAGGCATCGCCACCCAGAACAAGGTCGAGCAGCAGCTCGCCGAGGAGGGCAAGTCCCGTCAGGACCTCGGCCGGGAGGCGTTCGTCGAGCGCGTCTGGCAGTGGAAGGAGGAGTACGGCGGCAGGATCCTCGGCCAGATGCGCCGGCTCGGCGACGGCGTCGACTGGGACCGTGAGCGCTTCACCATGGACGAAGGCCTGTCCAAGGCCGTCCAGACCATCTTCAAGAAGCTGTACGAGGACGAGCTGATCTACCGCGCCGAGCGCATCATCAACTGGTGCCCGCGCTGTCTGACGGCCATCTCGGACATCGAGGTGGAGTACCAGGAGGACGACGGCGAGCTGGTCTCCATCAGGTACGGCGAGGGCGAGGAGACACTGGTCGTCGCCACCACGCGCGCGGAGACGATGCTCGGCGACACCGCCGTCGCCGTCCACCCCGACGACGAGCGTTACCGGCACCTCGTCGGCAAGCACATCAAGCTCCCGCTGACCGACCGCACCATCCCCGTCGTCGCGGACACGCACGTCGACCCGGAGTTCGGCACGGGTGCCGTCAAGGTCACCCCGGCCCACGACCCGAACGACTTCGCGATCGGCCAGCGGCACGGCCTGGAGTCCATCACCGTCATGGACGAGCGGGCGGTCATCACCGTCCACGGCCCGTTCGCGGGCCTGGACCGTTTCGAGGCGCGCTCCACGATCGTCGCCGCGCTGCGTTCGCAGGGCCGGATCGTCGCCGAGAAGCGGCCGTACGTCCACAGCGTCGGCCACTGCTCGCGCTGCGGCACCACCGTCGAGCCGCGGCTGTCCATGCAGTGGTGGGTCAAGGTCGGCCCGCTGGCGAAGGCCGCCGGTGACGCGGTCCGCGACGGGCGGGTCAGGATCCACCCCGAGGACATGTCGAAGCGGTACTTCGACTGGGTCGACAACATGCACGACTGGTGCATCTCGCGCCAGCTGTGGTGGGGCCACCGGATCCCCGTCTGGTACGGCCCCGAGGGCGAGGTCGTCTGCGTCGGCCCCGACGAGGAGCCGCCCGGCACCGAGGCGGAGGGCTGGAAGCAGGACACCGACGTCCTGGACACCTGGTTCTCCTCCGGCCTGTGGCCGTTCTCCACCCTCGGCTGGCCCGAACAGACCGCGGACCTGCGGAAGTTCTACCCGACCGATGTCCTGCTCACCGGCCACGACATCATCTTCTTCTGGGTCGCCCGGATGATGATGTTCGGCCTCTACGCCATGGACGGCGAGGTCCCCTTCAAGACCATCGCGCTGACCGGCCTGGTCCGCGACGAACGCGGCAAGAAGATGTCGAAGTCCTTCGGCAACGTCGTCGACCCGCTGGACTGGATGGACAAGTACGGCTCCGACGCCGTCCGTTTCACCCTGGCCCGCGGCGCCAACCCCGGCACCGACGTGCCGATCGGCGAGGACTGGGTCCAGGCGTCCCGGAACTTCGCCAACAAGATCTGGAACGCGACCCGCTTCGCGCTGATGAACGGCGCGACGGTCCAGGGCCCGCTCCCGGACGCGTCCGAGATGTCGGCGACGGACCGCTGGATCCTCTCCCGCCTGAACAAGACGGTCGCCGAAGTCGACGCGTTCTACGACGACTTCCAGTTCGCGAAGCTCTCCGACGCCCTCTACCACTTCGCGTGGGACGAGGTCTTCGACTGGTACGTCGAGCTGTCCAAGACCACGTTCCAGGCGGGCGGCCGCGGCGCCGAGGTCTCCCGGCGCGTCCTCGGCGAGGTCCTCGACGTCACCCTGAAGCTGCTGCACCCGGTCGTCCCGTTCGTCACGGACACCCTGTGGACGACGCTGACCGGCGGCGAGTCGGTCGTGATCGCCGACTGGCCGGCCGACAGCGGTTTCAGGGACGAGGCGGCGGAGCGGGAGATCGAGAGCCTGCAGTCCGTCATCACCGAGGTCCGTCGCTTCCGCGCCGACCAGGGCCTGCAGCCCGGCCAGCGGGTCCCCGCCCGGCTGACGCTGGACGGTACCGCCCTCGCCCCGCACGAGGCGGCCATCCGCCAGCTGCTGCGCCTGCAGCCCGAGGGCGACGCCTTCGCGGCGACGGCCACCCTCCCGGTCGCCGGTGCCACGGTCGCCCTGGACCTGTCCGGCACCATCGACGTGGCGGCGGAGCGCAAGCGTCTGGCCAAGGACCTCGCCGCCGCCGAGAAGGAGAAGGCCCAGGCCACGGCCAAGCTGGGCAACGAGGCGTTCCTGGCGAAGGCCCCGGACAACGTGGTGGACAAGATCCGCACGCGGCTCGCGAAGGCCGACGAGGACATCGCGCGCATCCAGGCCCAGCTGGACCGCCTTCCGCAGGCGTAGTCGAAGCGGCGCCCTCACAGGCGTACCGAGGCGTTCCCGCAGGCGCCCGGCGGCCCCTTCCCCTGGGGCTGCCGGGCGCCCGCGCGCAAGGTCCCGCCCTACAATCCAAAAGAAGGAACATGACCTTAATGTTCCGCTTTGGTGCTTTGTGGCGGAGGGAACGCCCACATGCAGCGCAGGGGCCGAACGAGGACACCTCCGCACCGGGGGCTGGTCCCCCTGACGACTGTCGCGGGCGCCCTGCTCGCCGTGCTGATGGGCCTCGTCTTCCTGATGCTGGTGCTGGCGATCCAGGACGCCCGGCACTCCCTGCTCTCCGCCCGCAGCGGCCGGCCTGCCCTGGACCAGCTCGGGGTGGTCCAGGGGATCGTCCTCGACATGGAGGGCGGGCAGCGCAGCTACGTCATCACCCGCCAGGACGAGTTCCTCGCGCCCTGGCGGACCGGAAGGGCCGCGTTCCCCGCGCAGGCACAGCGGCTCGTGGACATCAGCACGTCCCCCTCCCAGCGGCAGCTCGCCCGGCAGATCCAGCGGGCCGGGCAGTCCTTCGTCGACGACTACTCGGTCCCGCTCGTGGCCGCGGCCCGGCGCGGCGATCCCGACGCGAGCAGCACGGCGCGGACGCTGGAGGGCAAACAGCGGCTCGACGCGCTCCGCGGCCAGTTCTCCCGCTACCTCCACGACGAGCGCCTCGCGATCAACCACCGCGAGAACGCGCTGGAGGCCCGGATGCGCATGCTGACGATCGCCGCGTCCGCCGGCGTCACCGTGGCCGTCGTCCTGATCGTCGCCTTCGGCGCCTACGTGACCCGGGTGATCGTCTGGCCGGTGCGCAGGATGGCCCGCTTCGCGACCCGGCTCGCCGCCGGAGACCTCAGCGCGCGGGTACCGCTCTCCGGGCGCCGGGAGATCGGACAACTGGAGGCGGCGTTCAACACCATGGCCGGCTCGCTGGAGAAGAGCCACCGGCGGCTGCGGCTGCTCTACGACGCCGGCACCGCCGTCGGCAACACCCTGGACGTCGGGCAGACCGCCGACGAACTGGTGCGGGTGGCCGTCCCCCGGTTCGCCGACTTCGTCACCGTCGACGTGGAGGAGCCCGTACTGCGCGGCGCCGAGCCGACGGCCGCCGAGACCGTCCTGCGGCGCGTGGCCCGAGGCGGTGTCCGCGACGACTCACCGCTGGCCGCGGCCGGTGCCCCGATCACCGTGGACCCGCCCCCCGGGGGCGTCCGGCGCAGCGGCACCGGCGCGGCCCTCATGGCCGATCTGCGGGTCACCAGCAGAGCGGTGTTTCCCGACGCGCGGTGCAGCGAGCGCCTCCTCGAATACGGCATGCGCTCGCTGATCACCGCGCCGCTGTCGGCACAGGGCGTCCTGATGGGGGTGGTCGTCTTCTGGCGCACCCGGGACTCCCCGCCGTTCGAGGAGGACGACCTGTCCGACGCCGAGGAACTCGCCGCGAAGGCCGGGGTCGCCATCGACAACGCGCGGCGCTACGCCAGGGAGCGCGAGACCGCGCTGGCACTCCAGCGCAGTCTGCTGCCGCACGTCCTGCCCGCCTCCCCGAGCGTCGACCTCGCCTACCGCTACCTGCCCACCGGCACCCGCGCCGGAGTCGGCGGCGACTGGCTCGACGTGATCCCGCTGTCCGGCACCCGGGTGGCCCTGGTCGTCGGGGACGTCGTCGGCCACGGCATCCAGGCCTCCGCCACCATGGGCCGGCTGCGTACGGCGGTCCGCACCCTCGCGGACGTCGACCTGCCCCCCGACGAACTCCTCACCCATCTGGACGACCTGGTCCTGCACCTCGAGGACGGCGCCGGGGAACAGGCCGGCGAGGTCGGTTCGACCTGCCTGTACGCCGTCTACGACCCGGTCTCGCGGCACTGCTCGCTGGCCAGCGCCGGCCATCCGCTGCCCTTCGTGATCTCTCCCCAGGGCGCGGTGGAACCGGCTCCCGGCCAGGCCGGCCCGCCGCTCGGGCTCGGCGGGCTGCCGTTCGAGACCACCGACCTCCTCCTCTCCGAGGGCGCCACCCTCGCGCTGTTCAGCAACGGCCTGGTGCACTCCCGCGACCTCGACCTGGGCCACGGCCTGGACCGGCTGCGCCACGCGCTGGCGGCGTCCGAGGAGGGGGAGTCGCTGGAGGCGGCCTGCGACCGGGTGGTGGCCGCGCTGCGCACCGGCGAACCCGCCGACGACGTCACCCTGCTGCTCGCCCGGACCCGCGCCCTGCCCGGCGACCGAGTGGCCACCTGGGAGGTCCCGGCGGACCCCGAGCACGTCGCGCGGGTCCGGACCCTGACCACCGGCCAGCTCGGCGCCTGGAAACTGGACGAACTGTCGTTCACCACCGAGCTGGTGGTCAGCGAACTCGTCACGAACGCCATCCGCTACGGCGGCTCCCCGATCCGGCTGCGGCTCATCCGCGACACCGGGACGCTGATCTGCGAGGTGTCCGACGGCAGCAGCACCGCCCCCCATCTGCGGCGGGCCCGGGTCTTCGACGAGGGCGGCCGGGGCCTGCTGCTGGTGGCCCGGCTGAGCCGGCGGTGGGGGACCCGGCAGACCGCGGCGGGCAAGACGATCTGGTGCGAGCAGGCGCTGCCGGCGACCGGCGCGTCCACGCGCTCGCCGGGCTCCGTAGACTGGTCCCGTGAGTGATCTGCCTCCGCACGACCCCCATGAGAGCTTCGACGAGCACTTCGACGACATCGTCGAGGCCGAGACGGAGCGCGACCCCGATCTCGCGCTGATCGAGGCCGGCAGCCGGACCCTGCGCACGCAGGGCGGCCGGCAGCAGGCCGACGTCCCCGGCCGGCCCGAGGACCCCGAGGTCGACAAGGCCCTGCGCGAGGTCGAGGCGGAGCTCGCCACCCGCTGGGGCGAGACCAAGCTGGAGCCGTCGGTCGCCAGGATCGCCGCCCTCATGGACGTGCTGGGCGAGCCGCAGCGGTCGTACCCCTCGATCCACATCACCGGCACCAACGGCAAGACCTCCACCGCCCGCATGATCGAGGCCCTGCTCGGCGCCTTCGACCTGCGCACCGGCCGCTACACCAGCCCGCACGTGCAGTCGATCACCGAGCGCATCAGCGTCGACGGCGCCCCGGTCTCCGCCGAGCGGTTCATCGAGACGTACCAGGACATCAAGCCGTACATCGAGCTGGTCGACTCCCAGCAGGAGTACCGGCTCTCCTTCTTCGAGGTGCTCACCGGGATGGCGTACGCGGCCTTCGCGGACGCCCCCGTGGACGTCGCCGTCGTCGAGGTCGGCATGGGCGGTTCCTGGGACGCCACGAACGTCATCGACGGGGACGTCGCCGTCGTCACCCCCATCGACCTCGACCACACCGACCGGCTCGGCACGACCACCGCCGAGATCGCCGCCGAGAAGGCCGGGATCATCAAGCCGGACGCCACCGTGATCCTGGCCCAGCAGCCGGTGGACGCGGCCCAGGTGCTGCTGAAGAAGGCCGTCGAGGTGGACGCCACCGTCGCCCGTGAGGGCCTCGAGTTCGGGGTCGTCGCCCGCCAGGTCGCCGTCGGCGGCCAGCTGCTGACCCTGCGCGGTCTCGGCGGCGAGTACGACCAGGTCTACCTGCCCCTGCACGGCCCCTACCAGGCCCACAACGCGGCCGTCGCGCTCGCCGCGGTGGAGACGTTCTTCGGGGTCGGCTCGCAGCACCCCGGCCCCCTGGACACCGACACGGTCCGCAAGGCCTTCGCGGCCGTCTCCTCCCCGGGCCGCCTGGAAGTCGTACGGCGCTCTCCCACCGTCGTCCTCGACGCCGCCCACAACCCGGCCGGGGCGCGGGCCACCGCCGAGGCCGTCGGTGAGGCCTTCGACTTCAGCCGGCT
The DNA here is from genome assembly GCF_021462265.1 of Streptomyces shenzhenensis. GTDB lineage: Bacteria > Actinomycetota > Actinomycetes > Streptomycetales > Streptomycetaceae > Streptomyces > Streptomyces shenzhenensis. The sequence goes on from NZ_JAJONF010000007.1 coordinate 281,098, forward strand.
GATCGGCGTCGTCGGGGCCAGCGGCGACAAGAACGTCCGGGGTGTCCTGGAGGCCTTCGAGCCGATCTTCGCCGAGGTCGTGGTCACCCAGAACTCCAGCCACCGCGCGATGGACGCGGACGAGCTCGCCGCGATCGCCGTCGAGGTGTTCGGCGAGGACCGTGTCCAGGTCGAGCCGCGGCTGCCCGACGCCCTGGAGGCCGCGATCACGCTGGCCGAGGAGGAGGGCGAGTTCGCCGGCGGCGGGGTGCTCGTCACCGGCTCCGTCATCACCGTGGGCGAGGCCCGCCTGCTCCTGGGGAGGGGCTGACCGTGCGCACGCTGTGTTCCTCCACCCTGATCGGCGAGTTCTTCGTCATCGGCTTCGCCGCCCTGGTCGCCATGAAGGACCCCGGCCTGTCCGCCTCCACGGTGTGGCTGGTCAGCGGCATCGCGATGGTCCTGTGCGTGGCCCTGTGCGGAGTGATCACCCGGCCGGGCGGCGTGGCCCTCGGCTGGGCCCTGCAGATCGCGCTGGTCGCCTCGGGTGTCTTCGTGCCGACGATGTACTTCCTGGGCGCGGTCTTCGCGGGTCTGTGGTGGGCGTCGGTGCACTACGGCAAGAAGATCGACGAGGCGAAGGCCCGCTCCGCGGCGCAGAGCACGCACGACAGCCCGTCGGGAGCGTGAGGACGAAGGCCGGACAGCGCCACATCTCAGCCTGTCCGGCGTTCGAGGACGAGGGCGTCCAGGCCGAGGCGGGGGTCCGGGGGCGGCAAGCCCCCGAAGGCGGCCGGACCAGCCGACCCGCACACTGAGTAACGGACGCTCAGACCAGCCCTGTAGCCTCTCCTCACCGCACCCGGCCAGTACCGAAGGAGCCCTCCCGTGACCCAGCGCACCCTCGTCCTGCTCAAGCCCGACGCCGTCCGTCGGGGCCTGACCGGCGAGATCATCGGCCGTATCGAGCGCAAGGCCGGCTGGCAGATCACCGCGCTGGAGCTGCGTACCCTGGAGCGCGCCACGCTGGAGCAGCACTACGGCGAGCACGTCGGCAAGCCGTTCTACGAGCCGCTGGTCGAGTTCATGGCCTCCGGCCCGGTCGTCGCCCTGATCGTCGAGGGCGAGCGGGTCATCGAGGGCATCCGCGCCCTGGCCGGCCCCACCGACCCGATCGCCGCCGCGCCCGGCTCCATCCGCGGTGACTTCGGCGTCATCGTCCGCGAGAACCTGATCCACGCCTCCGACTCGGAGGAGTCCGCCGAGCGCGAGGTCAAGATCTTCTTCCCGGGCCGCGCGTAGGGCCTGTCGCGAAAGTGGTGTCGTCGCCCCAAGGGCGTCGCGCGGCAGACGGCACCTTCGCAGCGGACCTAGCGCCTGTCTGACCATTCCCGTCGTCGCCCGAAGGGCGGCCTCGCGGCGTCAGGTGCGTGCTCTCGGCGTGCCGGGCGTGGGCCCTCGTACTGGACGTACTCGGGTCCGCGCCCGGTGCGGCGAGTGGGGGTACCCCCTCTGGGGGAGCGTGCATGGCGTCGCGCGGCAGACGGGAATTGTCAGACAGGCCCGAGCCTCTCCGGGGCCCTGGAACGGGCCCGTACGGAGTTTTCGTGGACGTTTTTGACGAGGCGTCAGTCCAGTGGGCTGCATGACCTGGGACGGCCGGACGATTTCGGCCGTCCCTCGGCATATGCGTGCCGATCGGGGGAACGAGTGGCCCCGTTGGCCCGTCTCCACAAGCGAGGCGGCTCGGTACGTGCTGACAATGGCGAAGACCCTCGCGCAGTGTTCGTGCAGGCGCGTCTACGATGTAAGCCTTCACGCCACAGCACCCACTTCGCCGACCTGAAATGCCCTCAAAAGCTCCCGGGAAGGCCAGACGAATCCTGATGGGGAACTCAATGTCGTTCATTGGCCGTGACATGGCTGTCGACCTCGGGACCGCCAACACGCTGGTGTACGTCAGGGGTCGCGGGATCGTACTCAACGAGCCGTCCGTTGTCGCGATCAACACGAACACCGGTGGAATCCTGGCGGTCGGCGCGGAGGCGAAGAAGATGATCGGGCGCACGCCCGGCAACATCGTCGCCGTGCGCCCGCTGAAGGACGGCGTGATCGCCGACTTCGAGATCACCGAGCGGATGCTCCGCTACTTCATCCTGAAGATCCACAAGCGACGGTATCTGGCCCGCCCGCGGGTCGTCGTGTGCGTGCCCTCCGGAATCACCGGAGTCGAGCGCCGTGCCGTCATCGAGGCGTCCTCGCAGGCCGGTGCCCGCCAGGTGCACATCATCGAGGAACCCATGGCGGCCGCCATCGGCTCCGGCCTGCCGGTCCACGAGGCCACGGGCAACATGGTGGTGGACATCGGCGGCGGCACCACGGAGGTCGCGGTCATCTCGCTCGGCGGCATCGTCACCGCCCAGTCCATCCGCGTCGCCGGCGACGAACTGGACAACGCGATCATCCAGCACATCAAGAAGGAGTACAGCCTCCTCCTCGGTGAGCGGACGGCCGAACAGATCAAGATCACCATCGGTTCGGCGTACGAACTCGACTCCGACGAGCACACCGAGATCCGCGGCCGGGACCTGGTGTCCGGGCTGCCGAAGACCGTGGTCATCTCCGCCGCCGAGGTCCGCAAGGCGATCGAGGAACCCGTCAACGCGATCGTCGACGCCGTCAAGACCACCCTCGACAAGTGCCCGCCGGAGCTGTCCGGCGACATCATGGACAGGGGAATCGTTCTGACCGGCGGCGGAGCGCTGCTGCGCGGTCTGGACGAGCGGCTGCGCCGCGAGACCGGCATGCCGATCCACATCGCCGAGGACCCGCTGGACAGCGTGGCGCTCGGTTCCGGCAAATGCGTCGAGGAGTTCGAGGCGCTCCAGCAGGTCCTGGACGCCCAGCCGCGCAGATGACGTAACTCTTCGATTCCGCCGTACGAGATGATCTCCCCTCGTGCGGCGGATCGTTGATATGGAGGCATAGGCTCGCCCAGGGCGAGCTCCCCACACCGACAAGCCTCCCCGCACCCCCCACATGCTCCACAAGCTTTCGCAACAAGCCCCGCAAGTTCCTATCGAGGAAGGCACGGCCGCCGCACGTGAGGGACACGAAAGAGAGCCGGCTGCTCCTGGTGCTGCTGATCGCCATCGCGTTCGCGCTGATCACAGTGGACATCCGAGGTGGCAGGAACTCCCCGGTCGACGGCGCCCGGCAGGCCGCGGCCGCGGTCTTCGGCCCGATCGAGAACGGCACGTCGACGGTGGTGGACCCGGTCGGAAACGCCGTCTCCGCCATCCGTGACTCCGGAGAGCGGCACGACCGGCTGGCCCGGCTGGAGAAGGAGAACGCGACCCTCAAGGCGAAACTCGGCAGCGGCGACCGCAACCGCAGCCGCCTGGCGCAGCTCGACAAGATGCTGAACATCGCCGCCGAGGGCCAGTACGGCATCAAGGGCGCCCAGGTCATCGCCATAGGGTCGGCGCAGGGCTTCTCCTGGACCATCACCATCGATGTCGGCTACAACGACGGCATCAAGCGGGACATGACCGTACTCAACGGCGACGGCCTGGTCGGCCGCGTGACCACCGTCGGCCCGGACGCCTCCACCGTGCTCCTCGCCAACGACCCCGACTTCACCGTCGGCACCCGCATGGAGGGCAGCGACGAACTCGGCTTCGCCTCCGGGCAGGGCGACCGCCCGCTGCGCGTCGAACTCCTCAACGGCAAGGCCGAGGTGAAGAAGGGCGACCGGATCGTCACCTTCGGCTCCCAGAACGACAAGCCGTTCGTTCCCGGGGTCCCGGTCGGCACCGTCACCGGCGTCGACCCGTCCAACGGCGGCCTCACCCGCACCCTGTACGTCACGCCGTTCGTGTCCTTCACCAAGCTCGACGTCGTCGGCGTGGTCGTCGAGGCACCGAAGAAGGACCCACGTGACGAGGTGCTCCCGGCCAAGCCCAGGCCGACCCCGACCCCGACGGTGACCGTCACGGTCACCCCGTCCGCGAGCGCGAGCGCGGGCCCCAACGGCACCGGCACCAACAACCAGCAGCAGTAGGAGCGAATCCCCCATGCGTGTCAACCGGATCCTGCTCTCCTCCGCCCTGGTCGTCGTCGCCCTTGTCATCCAGGTGAGCGTCCTCGCCCGCCTCCACCTGCCCGGCGCCGTCCCCGATCTCATGCTGCTCACCGTCCTCGGCCTCGCCATGGTGTACGGCCATGTGGGCGGCGCCCTCGTCGGTTTCGGCGCCGGACTCCTCGCCGACCTCGCCCCGCCCGCCGACCACGCGGCCGGCCGCTACGCCCTGGTGCTGTGCGTCGTCGGCTACTTCGCCGGCCTCATCAAGCCGGAGAACGGCCGCCTGAAGTCCGCGACCGGCCCGATGCTCGTCGTGGTCGCCGCCGCCATCGGCTCCACCCTGCTGTACGCGGGCGTCGGCGCCCTCGTCGGCGACACCGCCGCCCGGCACGTCGGCATGACCAGCCTGCTGGTCACGGCCGGCCTCTACGACCTGCTGCTCGCCCCGTTCGTGGTCCCCGGCGTCATGGCCCTGGCCCGCCGCGCCGACAACGACCCGCTGACGGAGGCCAACTCCGGCGGCAGGGCGGGCGACATCTCCGCGGGCTGGATCTCCTCCGGCACCGGAATGCGCATCGGCGGCCGGCGCGGCGGCTTCGGCGGCCTCAAGGCCAAGGTCCGCACCCGCACCGTCCGGGTCGGCCGCATCAAGGGGGTCAAGCGCCTGTGAACACGGGGCAGTTCACCCGAAAGGGTGCACCGGGGCGGAACGCGGCCTCACAGGTCCGTCGTTCATCATTCGTACGCGCAGGCGCAGGTGTGCAGGGAGAGGGGGAGCCAGCCCAGTGACCAACATTCCCGAGACCGGTCGGAGCCCACGGGTCCAGATCCGGCTCGTCGTCATCCAGATCCTCGTCCTCTCCCTGCTCGGCACCCTCGGCGGCCGCCTGTGGTACCTGCAGATCCGCGAGGGCGCGGAATACCAGAAGGAGGCCTCCGGCAACCACGTCCAGCAGGTCGTCGACCCCGCCGTGCGCGGCTCGATCCTGGACGCCCGCGGAGTCCCCCTCGCGGACAACGAGACCCGGCTGGTCGTCTCCGCCTCCCGCACCGACCTGCTCAAGCAGAAGGACGACGGCAAGGCGGTCCTGACCAAACTCGCGGGCGTCCTCGGGATGAGCCCCACGGAGGTCATGCAGAAGGTCCGCCTCTGCGACGCCAAGACCCCCCAGCCCTGCTGGAACGGCTCGCCGTACCAGCCGATCCCGATCACCGACGAGGCCACCGCCAAGCAGGCCCTGCAGATCCGCGAGCGCTCCGAGGACTTCCCCGGCATCACGGCCGAGCCCGAGGCGGTGCGCCGCTACCCGGGCCCCGGCAAGTCCAACACCGCCCAGGTCCTCGGCTACCTCTCCCCGGTCACCGACGACGAGATCCAGCAGGCCAAGGACACCTCCTCGCCCTACCTGCGCTCCGACATGGTCGGCCGCTCCGGCCTGGAGCGGGAGTACGACAAGGAACTGCGCGGCAAGGCCGGTGTCACCCGCTACGAGGTCGACAACCTCGGCCGCGTCATCGGCAAGGCCAAGTCCGATGCCGCCCAGTCCGGTTCCAACCTGGTCACCAGCATCGACTCCCGGGTGCAGCGGGTCGCCGAGAACGAGCTGGACAAGGCGATGAAGGCCGCCCGCCAGCAGTACGACAGCATCACCCACGAGAACTACAAGGCCGACTCCGGCGCCGTCATCGTGATGGAGGCCAGGACCGGCCGGATCGTCGCCATGGCCTCCGCCCCGACCTACGACCCCAACGCGTGGGTCGGCGGCATCTCCGCCAAGGACTACAAGGCCCTCACCGGCAAGGACTCCGACTACCCGCTGCTGAACCGGGCCATACAGGGTCAGGCGGCCCCCGGTTCGACGTTCAAGGTGGTCTCCACCGCCGCCGCGGTCAACGCCGGTTACGCCTGGGACGGCGGCTACCCCTGCACCAGCTCCTACTCGGTGGGCGGCCAGGTCTTCAAGAACTTCGAGGGCGAGAACTTCGGCGACATCTCCCTGGGCCGCGCCCTGGAGGTCTCCTGTGACACCGTCTTCTACGGCCTCGCCGACCGCGAGTGGAAGAAGGACGGCGGCATCAACCCGAAGCCGGGCCAGCCGAAGGACTACTTCTTCAAGACCGCCCACCAGTTCGGCCTCGGCAAGGAGACCGGCGTCGACCTGCCCAACGAGGTCACCGGCCGCGTCCCCGACCGCCAGTGGAAGATCGACTACTGGAAGGCCAACAAGGACGCCTGGTGCAAGTCCGGGAAGAAGGACGGCACCTACGTCCAGAAGATCGAGTACGAGAACTGCCTCGAAGGCAACAAGATGCGCGAGGGCGACGAGATCAACTACTCCATCGGCCAGGGCGACACCCTCGTCACGCCTCTCCAAGAGGCGATGATCTACAGCGCCGTGGCCAACGGCGGCACCGAGTACCAGCCGACCATCGGCAAGGCGATCATCAGCGCCGACGGCAAGACCGTCCAGGAGATCAAGCCCAAGGTGGTGCGCAAGCTGCCGGTCACCCAGGCCACCATCAAGGGCATGGACGAGGCCTTCGCGGGCGTCATCACGCGCGGTACGGCGGCCTGGAAGTTCGGCGGCTGGCCGCAGGACAAGATCGCCCTGCACGGCAAGACCGGTACCGCCGAGGTCTACGGCAAGCAGACCACGTCGTGGCTGGCCACCTACAGCAAGGACTACACGGTCATCATGACCATCTCCCAGGCCGGTACCGGTTCCGGTGCCTCCGGTGAGGCGGTCCGCAACATCTACAGCGCGCTGTACGGCGTGGCGGCCGACGGCTCCGTCGACAAGTCGAAGGCGCTGCTCTACACCCCGCAGCAGGGCCTGCCGAAGGTCCGCACGGACGGCACGATCGACTCCCCGAAGATCTCCAAGGACCCCGCGAAGGACTTCCAGGTCTTCTCCCAGCAGGGCGACAAGACCACCGGCAACGGACAGACCCCGGCCGCCACCACGGCCTCCCCGTCCGCGGGCAACCGCACCACCCGCAGGCGACCGCGCAGGCGGGGCAGCCGGAGGATGCTCACATGACCGGCGTCAACAGTTTCTCCGTCTCCGGGTACGGCCCGGCACGCCCCGGCTGGACCAGGGTCTTCGCCCGCGACTCGCTGACCCGCCGGCTGGACTGGCCGATGCTGCTGGCGGCGGTCGCCCTGTCCCTGCTCGGCTCGGTGCTGGTGTACTCGGCGACCCGCAACCGCACCGAGATCAACCAGGGCGACCAGTACTACTTCCTGGTCCGGCACCTGATGAACATGGGCATCGGGCTCGCCCTGATGATCGGCACCATCTGGGTCGGCCACCGCCAGCTCCGCAACGCCGTACCGATCCTCTACGGCCTCTCCCTGCTAGGCATCCTCGCGGTGCTCACCCCGCTGGGCGCCACCATCAACGGCAGCCGCAACTGGATCGTCTTCGGCGGTGGCTTCTCGCTGCAGCCCGCCGAGTTCGTGAAGATCACGATCATTCTGGGCATGGCGATGATACTGGCGGCGCGGGTGGACGCCGGTGACAAGAAGTACCCCGACCACCGCACCGTCCTGCAGTCCCTGGGCCTGGCCGCGGTCCCGATCCTTGTCGTGCTGCTCATGCCCGACCTCGGCACGGTCCTGGTCATGGTGACCATCATCCTCGGCGTGCTGCTCGCCTCCGGCGCCTCCAACCGCTGGGTCTTCGGCCTGCTCACCGCCGGCGTGATCGGCTGCGTCGCCATCTGGCAGCTGCACATCCTGGACGAGTACCAGATCGCCCGCTTCGCCGCCTTCGCCAACCCGAGCCTCGACCCGGCCGGCGTCGGATACAACACCAACCAGGCCCGCATCGCGATCGGCTCCGGCGGCCTGACCGGCGCGGGTCTCTTCCACGGCTCGCAGACCACCGGCCAGTTCGTCCCCGAGCAGCAGACCGACTTCGTCTTCACGGTCGCGGGGGAGGAGCTGGGCTTCGTCGGCGCGGGCCTGATCATCCTGCTCCTCGGCGTCGTCCTGTGGCGCGCCTGCCGTATCGCCCGCGAGACGACCGAGCTGTACGGCACGATCGTCGCGGCGGGGATCGTGGCGTGGTTCGCGTTCCAGGCGTTCGAGAACATCGGTATGACCCTCGGCATCATGCCGGTCACCGGCCTTCCGCTGCCGTTCGTGTCGTACGGCGGCTCGTCGATGTTCGCGGTGTGGGTGGCGGTGGGGCTGCTGCAGTCGATCAGGGTGCAGCGGCCGATGTCGGCATAGCCGGCCGCACCCCGGGAACCCGCAGAGGTGAACACGCCCACCCGGCGTGTTCACCTCTCATTCCCATCCGTTATTCCTCTGATTTACCCGCATTGGCCCCTGCCCCTGCGGCGGCCCCCGCACTAGATTCAACTCATGGCGGACACGAAGCGTGAAATCGAGCGCAAGTATGAATCCGATGACAGTGGCCTGCCCGACCTGACCGGCGTCGCCGGAGTCGCGAACGTCGTCGACAAGGGCACCGCCGAACTCGACGCGACCTACCACGACACCTCGGACCTGCGCCTGGCCTCGGCCAAGGTCACCCTGCGCCGCCGCAGCGGAGGCACCGACGCCGGCTGGCACCTCAAACTCCCCGTCGCCCCCGGCGTCCGGGACGAGATCCACGCCCCCCTCTCCGACACGCTCCCCGGCGAACTCGCCGCCCTGACCCGCTCCCGGGTCCGCGAGGGCCGTCTGGTCCCGGTGGTCCGGCTGCGCACCACCCGCGACATCCAGCACCTCGTCGACGCCCACGGCGCCCTGCTCGCCGAGGTGAGCGTCGACCGCGTCCGGGCCGACCGGCTCTTCGGCGGCGAGGGCAGGGCACAGTGGACCGAGATCGAGGTGGAACTCGCCGACGGCGGCGACCCCGCCTTCCTCGACAAGGTGGAGAAACGACTCGGCAAAGCGGGCGTGCGCCCCTCGAAGTCCGCGTCGAAACTGGCCCGCGCCCTGGCCGAGACCAAGGGCGGCAAGCCCCGCCCGCCGAAGACCGGCACGACCCCGCCGGTCACGGCAGGCGACCACGTCATGGCCTACGTCCGCGCCCAGCGCGACGCGATCGTCGAACTCGACCCGGCCGTCCGCCTGGACACCGAGGAGGGCGTGCACGACATGCGGGTCGCCACCCGCCGGCTGCGCAGCACCTTCCGCACCTTCCGCAAGGTCCTCGACCGCCAGGTCACCGACCCCGTCGCCGACGAGCTGAAATGGCTCGCCGGCGAACTGGGCGTCGGCCGCGACCAGGAGGTCCTCGCCGAACGCCTGCTGTCCGCCCTCGCCGACGTACCCCCCGCCCTCGTCCACGGCCCCGTCCACGACCGCCTGCACCACTGGGCCGAGGCGAGCGCACACGGCTCCCGCGCCCGGCTCCTCGGCGTCCTCGACTCGGCTCGCTACCTGACGCTCCTCGACACCCTGGACGCCCTGGCCGCCGACCCGCCCCTGCTGAAGGCGGCCGCCGGCGACCCCGCGAAGGTCCTCGCCAAGGCCGTACACAAAGACTTCGACAAGGTCACCGACCTGATCGAGACGGCCATGGCCCAGCCCCCCGGCCACGACCGCGACCTCGGCCTGCACGAGGCCCGCAAGAAGGCCAAGCGCACCCGCTACGCGGCCGAGGCGGCCGACCCCGCCCTCGGCAAACCGGCCAGGACGACGACCAAGGCCATGAAGTCCCTGCAGAGCATGCTCGGCGAGCACCAGGACAGCGTGATGGCCCGCGTGACGCTGCGCGAGCTGTCCGCCGTGGCCCACGCGGCCGGGGAGAGCGCGTTCACCTACGGGCTGCTGTACGGCCGCGAGGAACAGCGGGCGGCGGCGGTCGAGGCCGGGGCACCGGACGCCTGGGAGAACATCAAGGCCGAGGCACCCCTGTGATCCGGGCGTACGGGGCAGGCCGCCGACCGGGTTAGGCTTGATGGTCACCCTCCCCCAGCCACCGGCCGGGGGCGCCCCCCAGCCACCTCACAAAGGTCCGCGAGATGCCTGCCGAAGCCGCCGCCTCCCAGGTCGCTGAGTCTGTGTTCCCGCAGCTCGAAGCTCTGCTCCCGCATGTGCAGAAGCCGATCCAGTACGTCGGCGGAGAGCTCAACTCCACGGTCAAGCCGTGGGAGGCCTGCGACGTCCGCTGGGCACTCATGTACCCGGACGCGTACGAGGTCGGCCTGCCCAACCAGGGCGTCATGATCCTCTACGAGGTGCTCAACGAGCAGGAGGGCGTCCTCGCCGAGCGCACGTACAGCGTGTGGCCGGACCTCGAGGCGCTGATGCGCGAGCACGACGTCCCCCAGTTCACCGTGGACAGCCACCGCCCCGTGCGGGCCTTCGACGTGTTCGGCCTGTCCTTCTCCACGGAGCTGGGCTACACGAACATGCTCACGGCCCTGGACCTGGCCGGCATCCCCCTGGAGTCGCGCGAGCGCTCGGTCGACGACCCCATCGTGCTGGCCGGCGGTCACGCGGCCTTCAACCCCGAGCCCGTCGCCGACTTCATCGACGTGGCGGTCATCGGCGACGGCGAGCAGGCCGTCCTCGACATGACGAAGATCATCCGCGAGTGGAAGGCGGAGGGCCGCCCCGGCGGCCGCGAGGAGGTCCTCCTCCGCCTCGCGAAGACCGGCTCCTTCTACATCCCGGCGTTCTACGACGTCGAATACCTCCCCGACGGCCGTATCGCCCGCGTGGTCCCCAACAGGTCGGGCGTGCCCTGGCGTGTCTCCAAGCACACCGTCATGGACCTCGACGAGTGGCCCTACCCCAAGCAGCCCCTCGTCCCGCTCGCCGAGACGGTCCACGAGCGCATGTCCGTCGAGATCTTCCGCGGCTGCACGCGCGGCTGCCGCTTCTGCCAGGCCGGCATGATCACCCGCCCGGTCCGCGAGCGGTCCATCACCGGCATCGGCGAGATGGTCGACAAGGGCCTCAAGGCCACGGGCTTCGAGGAGGTGGGCCTGCTCTCCCTCTCCTCCGCCGACCACTCCGAGATCGGCGACATCGCCAAGGGCCTGGCCGACCGCTACGAGGAAGACAAGATCGGCCTCTCCCTCCCCTCCACCCGCGTGGACGCCTTCAACATCGACCTGGCGAACGAACTGACCCGCAACGGCCGCCGCTCCGGCCTGACCTTCGCCCCCGAGGGCGGCTCGGAACGCATCCGCAAGGTCATCAACAAGATGGTCTCGGAGGACGACCTCATCCGGACCGTCGCCACGGCCTACGGCAACGGCTGGCGCCAGGTGAAGCTGTACTTCATGTGCGGCCTGCCCACCGAGACCGACGACGACGTCCTCCAGATCGCCGACATGGCGACGAAGGTCATCGCCAAGGGCCGCGAGGTCTCCCGCTCCAACGACATCCGCTGCACCGTCTCCATCGGCGGCTTCGTCCCCAAGCCCCACACCCCCTTCCAGTGGGCGCCGCAACTCTCCGCCGAGGAGACGGACGCGCGCCTGGAGAAGCTGAGGGACAAGATCCGCGGCGACAAGAAGTACGGCCGCTCGATCGGCTTCCGCTACCACGACGGCAAGCCCGGCATCGTCGAGGGCCTCCTCTCCCGCGGCGACCGCCGCATCGGCGCCGTCATCCGCGCCGTCTACGAGGACGGCGGCCGCTTCGACGGCTGGCGCGAGCACTTCTCCTACGACCGCTGGATGGCCTGCGCCGACAAGGCCCTCGCCCCCTTCGGCGTGGACGTCGACTGGTACACCACCCGCGAGCGCACCTACGAGGAGGTCCTCCCCTGGGACCATCTCGACTCGGGCCTGGACAAGGACTGGCTCTGGGAGGACTGGCAGGACGCCCTCGACGAGACAGAGGTCGAGGACTGCCGCTGGACGCCCTGCTTCGACTGCGGGGTGTGCCCGCAGATGGATACTTGGCCACAAGTAAGTAACAGCGGCAAGAAGTTGCTGCCGTTGACGGTCAAGAAGGACACCCCGACCAGCGGACACGCGCACTGACGTGAGTGAGGCGTTGCGGCGGATCGTGGAGGCCTTGGAGGACGGCAACGAGGAAGAGACGGCTGCCGTCCTACGGGCGCTCGGCACTCGGAGTGTGCGGCAGGGGATCGTGCGAGAGACGCAGCGAACGCCCCTGCCGCAGCCTGGCGGCTCTTCGGCTGTGCATTCCGAGGTGGAGTGGGTCCGAGGGGTTTGAACCCCCGAGGCAACCGTCTACTCCTGCTCGTTCTGTCACGGAGCCGCTCGCCTGGCGCCGGAGCGGTCGCCATCGCCCGCGTGATACTGGCCTTGACATTCCAAGTAGACGAGCCGGAGGTTCTTGGCCCGGCCCCGCGGTAGCTGTTGCCCAGTAGCACCAAGCCGCGCCGGCGGGGCGATGACGCGACTCGATGACAGGCAGTATCGGCACCAACTCGTCGCCGTCATAGGGGCGGACAGAGTTTGGGGCCGCTCACTCAGACCCAAAGAAGATCTCCGAGACCGGTAGGAAGCAATGGCCGGTCTGGCTGGCGTGCTTCCTCTTTCGGGCTATCAGCTCGTCCAGTCGGATGCGCTGGTCCAAGACGGCCATGAAGTCGGTGCCGTCCATGGCGATGAACGGTGTGCTGTAGCCGTAGACGGCCAGCGCATCGGCCGTATAGCCACTCATGCTTATGTACAGGCCGAGCGTGTTCTTTCCCTTGCGCTCGATGTTGCTCTTGAAGACGTCGAGCAACGGCCGACCAATGGCTTCCTTCCACCACTTGGCCTCAAGGACGTAGTGGTCAGTGTCGTAGATGAAGGCGCCGTCGATCTGCTCGTGCTTCAGGCTGTATGACGCCCGCGGCTCCAGGTCGTACAGCGCGAACAGTTCGTTGATGAAGCCCTCGAAAGCCGTCCCCCGCTGGTGTGGGTCCGTGGCGGAGTGCATCACGAAGAACTGTTGCTTCAGGTCTTCATGGGCCTCGGCAAACGCTCTATTGTCTTGGGCCTGCTTGGCACTCGCGGCGATGGCCGCAGCATGGGCCTCATGCTCCTTGATAACCTCTTGCTGTTTGCCGGTCCAGCGCCGCAGTTCCGCAACGGCTGCCTTGGCCTTGACTACTTTCTCGGCACCGTCCACCTGCCGCTCAAGGTTCGGGAACCGGTCCATGGCGGCGATGTCGAGCATGAGTGCCACGCTTACGTCGAGGTACCGGGCCTCATTGGCACGCAGAAGTTCCACTACTTGCCAGGCTGTCTCACGCTTCGTCCGGTTGAAGTCGAGCCGGGCTAGCAGCTCGCTATAGTCCTGCAACATGCCCCGGATGTAGCCCTCAAAGTGGTCCTTGTTCCAGTAGATCAACCAGAGTGCATCGGCCAACGCGTTGTAAGCGCTGGGGTTGATGGCCTTGCTGCGGGCGTTGAACTGTGGCACCGTCCCCCTCCTCCACACGTACGGTCACCGACCTATCACGGTAGCGCGCAACGACTCGATGATCTGCCCATAGGACGGTGGTTGATCTAGGAAGGCATCGCGACGGCGTCTCTCGGGGCCCAGTGGCACCCCCAGGTCATCGTTTCGAAAGGGGACCAGCCATGCCGGGCCCGGAAGCCAGCGGCCCTCTGGTCGGGCGGAGGGTCTCCGGCGGGGTGTTGCAGCGCATCGTCGACGCTTGGCGGACAGCACCGAGGAAGGCACCCGTCAATGCTGTCCGGGCCGTAGCCGCTAGGACCTGTCCGGCGGATCTTGCTGGTCATGTGGTCTGAGTACCGGGCATGATGCGGGAGTGGATGAGTGGGCAGATTTCTTCATCGCGCCTGATGACGAGTCGGCGGCTGCGGTCAAGGGCTTCAGTCCGCGCCCAGCGTTCAAGATCGTTCCTGTGGGTATCTACGATCCTGCGGATGCTGTAGTCGAGTGGGAGAGCCTCTTCACTGGAGACAGTCCGCAAGAGCTCATGCGGGCCGGCGAGCCGCAGGTACTGACTGAGATCACGAACGATGGCTGCTACGTCTTCGTGATGTCGAAGCGGCTCCAGGCCCTGCTCGCGGCTGAGGATCCGCTGCGACTTGAAGATGTGGCTCGTAAGTGGTCGCACCTGCGGCGGGTCGATGGGGAGTTCGTCGAGGAAGGCGAGGCCGTTAGCCACCTTGCTGAGCTGGCGTCTCTGGCCCGCACTGCCACTGGCCGGGGAGCCCGGCTCTACGGCTCCGTGCGGTAGCGGTCTGGGAGGCACCACAGCCTGATCGAGGCGAGGGTGATCGTGCCGTGAAACACGTATGCGCGCTTGTCGTAACGCGTGGCAACGGCCCGGGACTGCTTCAGTCGATTGATCGTCC